>NZ_CP083590.1:4800000-6219464 GCF_020099395.1 Streptomyces mobaraensis
CTCACCGACGCGGACCCCGATTACGTCGTTCTGGGCGAAACGCGGACGTACTCCTTCGAAGCGCTCACCAAGGCGATCCGGCTGATCAACGCGGGTGCCCGCTTCATCGCCACCAACCCTGACGAGACCGGCCCCTCCGCCGAGGGCGCCCTGCCCGCCACCGGTTCCGTCGCCGCGCTGATCACCAAGGCGACCGGCCGCGAGCCCTACTTCGTCGGCAAGCCCAACCCGCTGATGATGCGGGCCGGTCTGAACGTCATCGGCGCCCACTCGGAGACCAGCGCGATGATCGGCGACCGGATGGACACCGACGTCCTCGCCGGACTGGAGGCCGGCATGGAGACGTTCCTGGTGCTCACCGGCCTGACCCGGCCCGACGAGATCGACCGCTATCCCTTCCGGCCGTCCCGCGTCGTCGACTCGATCGCGGATCTCACCGAACTGATCTGAAACGAGCACACACGGAGATGAACGCCGCCCCGGACGGCGGACATCGCTGCCCGCCGTCCGGGCGGTACGGACATCCGGTTCGTCACCGGTTGGAGTAACGGGAGCACGGAGCGGATGCGCGGCCGCTCCCGGGCAGGTGAACTTCTGAGGTATCAGGAGGTTCATCATGGTTTCAGTCCGCTCCGCACTCTGTGGTGCGCTGGCGGCGGTCGCCGTCGGTGCCGCTCCCGCCCATGCCCTCGATGATCCCGTGACCACCCGGACCACGACGGTCGACATCGTCCCCCTCACCGCGAAGCCCGGCGCCGACGTACGCGTCCGCGTCTCGGGGTGCACCGGCGAACGCGCCACGGCCGTCTCGGAGGCGTTCGTGACCGACGCCAAGCTCACCCGCGACACCACCGGGCACCTCGCCGACGCCACGGTCCGCTCCACCACCACGGCCGGCACCTACCCGGTGCGGGTCAGCTGCGACGGGCGGGACGGCGTCGCAGAAGGCCAGTTGATCGTCCTTCCGGAGGCCGGCGCCGCCTCCCTGGCCGACGGCCACGACGGCCGGGGCCCCGCCGTGGGCGGCCACGACGGGCACGACGGCTTCGTCGCCCAGGAGCACGCCCAGGAGCGCGCTCCGGAGCACGACCACGGCGTCCCCGTCGCGCCGGTCCCGGCCGGAGGCGGCGGCACCGCCCCCGTCGCCGCCTCGGGTACGCCCGGCACCCCCGGCCTGGTGGTCGGCGGCGTCGGCGTCCTGATCGCCGGCGGTCTGATCTGGTACCGCCGACGTACCGAGGCGGGCAGACGGTGAACGGAAGCGACCGGGTGCCATGTCGGAACCACGCGCCAGCGGCCACGGCCGCCTCCTGACGGGCCTGGCCTGGGCCGCCCTGCTGGTCGCCCTGTGGCTGTGGGGGCGCCAGGCCACCGAGGTGCCCATGGGCTCCTGGCCGGCCACCGGTGACGTGGCCGCCGCCGGCCGGCCGCCCGCCCGGGAACTGCCGCCGCCCCTCGCCCCGCTGCCCGGCGCCGAGCCGGAGCGGCTGGCCGTCCGGGCCATGGGGCTGCGCGCCCCGATCGAGGGCCACGGCCTCACGCCGCAGGGGGCGGTGGAGCCGCCGCCGTACGAGCGGCCGGACGCCGTCGCCTGGTACCGGGGCGGCCCGCAGCCCGGCAGCCTCGGCGCGGCCGTGCTCGTCGGGCACGTCGACACCGAGCGGGCGCCCGCCGTCTTCGCCGACCTGGGCAAGCTCAAGCGGGGCGAGACCGTCACCGTCACCCGGGTCGACGGCTCCGCCGCCGACTTCACCGTCGAGGACGTCACCGTCTTCGCCAAGGACCGGTTCGACGCCGCCAAGGTCTACGGACCGCACGACCCCGGACGGGCCGAGCTCCGGCTGATCACCTGCGGCGGCGACTACGATCGCGCCCGCCGCGAGTACAGCGCCAATGTGGTCGTCTCCGCCTACCTGACCGGAAGCGGACGGGCCTGAACCGTACAAGAAGCGGCAATTGTGCTCCGAGAGAGCGATCTGCCGTCATGTCATGAGATGACTTCCCACGCTCGTGGGCACGCTGTGCCAGCATGGGGGCGACCGGTTCATTGTCCCGAGGGGACCCCAGACGTCTCCCGGAAGTACACCCAAGGGGGAGTGGATGTACGGCAGTCACACCGGCCACACCCGCCCAGCCTGTTCGGCTCACACGGCCCTGACCCGTACCGGCTCCGCGATGGCCGCCCTGGCCGCGCTCGCCGGACTCGCCGGGCTCACCGGCTGCTCCTCCTCCGACGACGAGGCCACGGGCCCCGGCCCGCAGCCGTCCGCCGCCTCCCCGTCCCAGCTTCCCCGGGACCACTCCCCGTTCTGGGTGAACCCCAACGGCAACGCCGCCCGGCAGGCGGCCCGGCTCCTCGGCTCCGGCAAGGAGCAGGAGGCCCGGCTGATCGCGAAGATCGCCCAGCAGCCGGTCGCCGAGTGGATCGGCGTCGACGACCCCGAGAGCCAGACCCGCGGCTTCACCGAGGCGGCGGCCAAGGCCGACCGCGACGCCCTCCTCGTCCTCTACAACATTCCGCACCGCGACTGCGGCCAGTACTCCCAGGGCGGCGCCGCCGACGGCGACTCCTACCGCGCCTGGCTGGACCGGGCGGCGAGCGGCATCGGCGACCGCCGCGCCACCGTGATCCTGGAGCCCGACGCGCTGCCGCACATGGAGGACGGCTGTACGCCCCAGCAGTTCCACGAGGAGCGGTACGCGCTGCTCAAGGAGGCCGTCCGCAGACTGAAGGCGCTGCCCCGCACCAAGGTCTACCTGGACGCCGGCAACCCCAGCTGGGTCACCCCGGCCGACCGGATGGCCGAGCCGCTGCGCCGCGCGGGCATCGACCGGGCGGACGGCTTCGCGCTCAACGTCTCCAACTTCCAGACCACGCAGGCCAGCAAGGAGTACGGGCACACCCTCTCGGCGCTGGTGGGCTACAAGCACTTCGTCATCGACACCAGCCGCAACGGCAACGGGCCGCTCTCCGACGGCGATCACGAGAAGGCCTGGTGCAACCCCTCCGGGCGGGCGCTCGGCGAACCGCCCACCACCCGTACCGGCGACCGGCTGGTCGACGCCTACCTGTGGGTCAAGCGGCCCGGCGAGTCGGACGGGGCCTGCAAGGGCGGGCCCGACGCGGGGGAGTGGTGGGAGACCTACGCCCTGGAGCTGGCCCGGAACGCCCGTTCCTGAGCGGGCCACGGCTTCCTGGCCCAAGGGCGCTCAGTCCTTCTCCTCTTCCTTTTCCTTCTTCTCGTCCTTCTTCTCCGCCGTCGGCACCTTCACCCAGACCGCCTTCGACGGCGTGCCCTTCTCGTCCACCACCATGACCATGTACCACCCGGGCGGCACCAGGGACGGGTCCTTCGGGAGGGTCACGGTGAAACGGTCGGCCCCCTCCTTCTTGAGGTCCAGTGCGATCGACCGCTGTTCGATGTTGGTGACGTGGGTGAACGAACCCGGCCGGATCAGGCGGGCCTTGGCGACTCCCTGCGCGGAGGTGATCCGGTAGGTGGTCTTGTCGCCGAGCTTCACGATCCGCCGGTCGGTGTCCCTGATCTCGGGACGGTCGCCCTTGTGGAAGAGGTACGGCGGGGTGTAGAGGTCGATCTGCTGCTGGAAGACGCCGGGTTGGGTGTTGTCCTTGTCCCGGAAGAGGGAGTCCGAGCCGAAGGTCATCACCCGTCCGTCGGGCAGCAGCAGCGCGCCGGAGTGGTAGTTGCGGCCGACCAGCGGGTCGGCGACCCGGTGGGAGGCGTTGGCCTTGGGATCGTAGATCTCGGCCTTGAGGACGTTGGAGGCGCTGCGGCCGCGGTAGTCGCCCGAGCCGTTGGTGGTGAGGACCGTGTCGTCCGGCAGGATGACGCTGCTGGGGTAGCGGGCCTTGGCGTAGAGGTCCGGGCCGTCGTGGAAGCGGGGGCGCTCGGTGTGCAGGTCGACGATGCGCGTCTTCGCCGTCGACTTCTTGTCCTCGCCGACCCCGCCGCCGCCGAGCACCATGTACCGCTGGTCCTGGGCGGGCGGCAGCAGGACGGACATCGAGGTCTCCAGGGCGTCCGGGTCGCTGATGCCGGGGACCGGGATGAACGAGTTGTTCCCCAGGTCCCACACGCCCGGGTCGCGGCCCTTGTCGGCCGGGCCGTAGCCCGCGTTGGAGCCGGTGTAGAAGATCTTCCCCTTGTCGGTGAGGAAGAGGGCCGGGTAGGTGGGGAAGAACCGCTCCTGCGGGAGGTAGGCCCACTTCTTGGTCTTGGGGTCGTAGACCTCGTTCTTGCCCGGGACTACCTGGCCGATCTCGTCCAGCCCGGAGACGGAGAGGACCTTGCCGTCCTGGAGGGTGGTGAGCGTGGGGTACCAGCGGGCCTCGTTCATCGGATCGACGGTGACGTAGCGCTCGGCGACCGGGTCGAACTCGAAGGCGTCCTTGATGCCCTGGAAGTCCTTCTTGTCGAACGACAGCTTGTTGGCGATGCCGTAGAAGTTACGGTCGTCCTCGCCCGTGAGGCCGTCGATGCGGTAGTTGTCGGTGAGGCCGGTGGCGTGTTCCTGGCCCTGCTCCAGCGCCTCCACATAGACCCGGGCGGTGCTGACGGTGACCTTGACCTTGCCGTCCTTGCCCTGTTCCTTCTTGGCGCGCGGCACCAGGACGGCGTCCTTCGACTCGAAGGTCTTGCCGGACTGCTTGCCGGTGAACCGGGTGCCGGCCGGGAAGGTCATCGGCTTGTCCGGGTTCTCGTTGTGGACGATCATCAGCCCGCCGGCCCGGGTGACATCGCCCTCCAGCTTCTCGTAGCGCTGGGTGCCGCCCGCGACCAGCAGCTTTCCGTCCGGCAGCTGGGTGTGGCCGGCGCAGAAGAGGTCCTTGGGGGTGGGGATGTTCTTGAAGGTGTTCTTCTCGGGGTCCCACAGGACCGTCCGGAACGTCTTCGCCGCGAAGTTGGCGGCGTTGTTGCCCGAGCCCGCGACCAGCAGCACCTTGCCCGTCTGGAGCAGGGCCGCGTGGATCGTGTTGATCCGGTACTCGTCCGGGACGTCGACGACGTCCCAGTGGCCGTTCGCCGCCTTGTACTCCGGCTTGTTGATCTTGTACTCGTGGTACTGGTCCGAGGCGTAACCCCAGATCGCCGGCCCGTTCATGCCCGCCAGGACGAGGGCCACCGCCGCGCCCACCGCCGTCCGGCGGGTGCGGCGGCCGATGACGGGCCCGGAACGGCGGTCGGTCAGGTGCCGGAGTCTCATGGCTGGGCTCCCTCGGGCTGCTTGCCGTGGCGCGCGGTCCACCACCAGGCGACGATCGGCGCGACCGTGATGACGACGGCCAGGGCCGCCCAGGTGCGCATCGCCGCATGGCTGTGGCCGAGGAAGAACGAGGCCACCAGCGAACCGCCGAAGATCAGTAGGAAGAAGAGGTGGATGCGGAAGGTGCCGAAGAGGGTGTCCGGGCTGGCGGAGTCACCCTTGGGGGTGACCACGAAGCGGCTCTTGCGGCGCAGGACGGCGTCGAGCAGCGAGCGGGCGTAGACGGGCGCGGAGAGAGCGGACATCACCATGCCGGCGACCCCGCCGGAGCCCTCGGGCTCGTGAGGGGAGACGTTGTGCCGGCGGTTCCAGATGTAGAGGCCGATCTGGAGTGCGGCGGCGTCGCTGTAGAGCATCATCCAGACCTGTGAGTCGATCTGGATGCCGGCCGCGCCCAGGCCCAGGAAGAGGGTGCAACTGAGGGCCCCCAGCATCCAGTTGACCGCGGTCATCGGATAGTAGATGACCATGAGCGTGTAGTTGAGGAAAGGGCCGGGCGCGAGGGTGAAGGGGCCCTTCCAGTACTGCTTGATGATCGTCTCGTAGGTGCCCCGGGACCAGCGCAGCTGCTGGGTGAAGAAGTCCGTCCAGGCGTTGGGGCCCTCCCCGACGGCGAGGACGTCGGGCGTGTAGACGGAGCGCCAGCGGCGGCCGGTGGCCGGATTGCGGTGGCGGTGGAGCTCGAAGCCGGTGGCCATGTCCTCGGTGATCGAGTCGTAGAGACCGCCGACGCCCTTGAGGGCGCTGATCCGCACCGCGTTGTTGGTGCCGACGAACATGGGGGCGCCGTAGCGGTTGCCCGCGCGCTGGATGAGGGCATGGAAGAGGAACTGCTGGCTCTCGGCGGCCTTGGTGACCGTCGCGTCGTAGTTCCCGTACACCTGAGGTCCAACGACAAAGGCGACATTGGGGTCACGGAAGTAACCGAGCATGCGCTCCAGGAAGTTGGGCAGCGGCACGTGGTCGGTGTCCACGGAGGCGAAGAAGTCGTAGTCGTCGCCGTGCGCGTCCAGCCAGGCGTTGTAGTTGCCGTGCTTGGTCCGCGCCCGGTGCGGGCCCTTGGGGCGGTTCCACCTCTCGATCCCCTTGCGGGTGAAGTGGCGCACCCCCAGCCGGGCGCAGACCGCCTTGACCTCGGGGTCGTCGCCCTCGTCCAGGAGCCAGACGTCCACAGGGCCGCGGTGGCGGACCCGCACGGCGGCCTCCAGGGTGCGGGTGACCATCGCGATCGGCTCCTTGCCGGGCACGAACGAGGTGAGGAACGCGACCCGGGTGCCGGTCTCGGGGACGACGGGTATCGGGTCGCGGGCGACCAGCGTGGCATGGGCGTTGGAGATGACGTTCAGCGTCCGGAAGAGCTCGATCAGCCCGATGGAGACCAGCATGACCAGGTCGAGGACGCGCATCAGCGGTCCGACGTGGTCGCGCTGCACCCAGTGGGCGGGCTGGAGCAGCCAGAGGAGGAGGACGACGGAGACGACGGGGGCCGCGCCCAGCAGGAGCGCGGCCCGGACCCGGTGCGGCTCGTCGGCCAGCAGGCTGCGGTAGCGGACGGTGTAGGGGCCGTCCCCCGGGCGGGTGAGCGGGCCGGCGAGCCGGCTGTAGTGCTCGTAGTCGTAGCGGGGATGGAAGGATCTGGGGGCACGCGGGCGGGCCGAGCGCGGAGGGGCGGGTCTGCGCCGCGCGTCGTCCGGCCCCGGGGGCGCGGGGATGCGCGGCCGGGTGGTGACCGACGGGTCGCGGGGCGGATCGTACGGGATCTGCCGCCGCGCGTCGGCAGGCGTGGACGTCATCAGTCATTCCCCCCACACGCGGGAACCCCGCGTGGTACGCCGGTACATGAACCCCGGCCGGCCCCCCTCGGCCGGCGCGGGCGCCTGGACACCGGCTCCCTCCGGTGTCTCCCGGCTCACTGTGTGCACGGTGAGACGGGGATCACAGCCGCCGTTCAGGATCTCTGACGCCTCTTCATGATCGCAAGGGTGAAACGAGCGGTTTACCGGGCAAAGCGGTAGTCCAGTCGGAGACGTGTACGAATGTCGCAGAAATGGTCACGGATGGCCTCTTCCGTTCGTTCCGCGTCACCTGTTCGAACCGCCGCGACGATGGCCCGGTGCCGGGCGCAGACCGTCCCCGGGTCGGCCGGCGCGGACGGCGGGCCGGAGCGCACCCGGTGGAGGGCGGTCCAGTACGCCTCGGGAACCGTGTCGAGCAGGGGGTTGTCCAGCCCCCGGCGGAGGGCGGCGTGGAAGGCCCGGTCGGTCTCCGCGCGGACCGGACCGGTCAGGGCCTCGTCCGCCATCCGGGCGACGATCGCGTCCAGCTCGGCCAGATCGGCCGCGGGCACCCGCCCCGCAAGCCGCCGGGCCAGTCCCGCCTCCACCGCCTCCCGCAGTTCCAGCAGCTGGAGCAGGCTGTCCTCGCTGCGCCGGTGGCCCGCGACGGTGCGGAACGCGAGGGCCTCGACCACGGGCTCCATGGTCATCGGGCCCACATAGGTGCCGAAGCCGTGCCGGATCTCCACGATGCCCATCGCCTGGAGCGCCTTCAGCGCCTCGCGCACCCCCGTGCGCCCCGTCCCCAGCAGCTCCGTCAGCTCGCGCTCGGTGGGCAGCGGCGCCCCCGGCGGCAGCCGGCGGTCGACGATGAGCCTTTTGATCCGCTCCGGATGGTCACTGGCCATTGGGAGACTGTGCCCGGGTGTCATCCGCTTGGCCAGCACACGAAAGCCTGGGGCAGAACCGTACGGATGACGGCGGGAACGCCGAGAGGCCCCTCACGGTGAGTGAGGGGCCTCTCGGCTGTCTGTGCGCCGCCAGGGACTCGAACCCCGGACCCGCTGATTAAGAGTCAGCTGCTCTAACCAACTGAGCTAGCGGCGCCTGCTGACAGAGAAAACTCTACCTCACTCCTGGGGGTGCCGATGACCACCCTGGCGGAGTACGGGCCCGGGCCGAGTGGACCGCCGCCCGGGTCCGCGCTGGTGGGAGGCCCGGCGGGACCGGTGGACCGCCGTGAGGTGCGGGGCACGCGGACCGTTGAGAAGCTGGCGGAGCGGTGCCTGAGGCAATCGATCGCACGCCCGCGGGCGACCGTGGACCGAGGGCGGAAGGCGGTGGAACGGTGCGGACGACAGCCGGTGGACCGATACCGGACGGCCGTGTGCGCCCCCGGCGCGACACGACGTCCGCCCCGCCCGGCACGGGCGGAAGTACTGCGGAGAGTGACGAGGACGCCGGGCACCGGCGCTGCGCCGTCCGGGGCGCCATCGTGGCGGCCGTGGGCGCGGCCGTCATAGCCGGCTCGGGCACGGCCGCGGCCGCGCCGGGCGACCCGCCGGACCCGGTGGCCGCGCCCGTCGCCGCTCCCGCCGCGCCGGAGACCCCGGCGGAGGCGTCCACGGCCGCCGACACCGGCGCGGACGAGGACGGGGTGGCGGAGGAGGCGTCCGGTGCCGGGGGTGAGGAGGAGTCCGGTGCGCTCCCCGCGGAGCCTGAGACGCCCGCGGCACCCGGGGCGGGGGAAGCAGTGCTGCCGGAGGCGGACGGGACGGGGGCCGACTCCGGCGGCCCGGGAGACACGGCCGTACCCGCCGAACCGGCCGGGCTGCCCGCACCGGAGGCCGAGACACCGGCCGCCGGCGCGGACGCCATGGACGACATGGGCGCAGCCGCCGTGGCCAAGGGGCTGGAAGCGGCCGTCGTGTACGCGCTGGCGCACATCGGCGACGCGTACGCGCTGGGTGGCACGGGCCCGCACCGCTGGGACTGCTCCGGGCTGGTACAGGTGGCGTACCGCCGGGCGGGCGTCCGGCTGCCGCGCATCGCCGCGGATCAGTACCGGGCCACGGCACGGATTCCGCGTACGTCCCTGCGCCGTGGGGACCTGGTGTTCTGGTCGCGGAACGGGCGGGCGTCCGGCGTCCACCACGTGGCGATCTACCTCGGCGACAGCCGGTACCTGGAGGCGGCCCGGCCGGGCACCAAGGTGCGGATCTCGACATTCGCCCGGTACAAGCCGAACCTGTACGGGCGGGTGCGACTGCCCTGAGCCCTCGCCGCGCCTGTCGGGGGCCCTCGCCGTTCCCGTCAGGGGCGGCCGTCACCGCTTCCGGAACGCCACCCTCGCCAGCACCCCCGCCACCACCAGTGCCACGACCGCCAGCACCACGAGGTCCGGAACGGCGTTGCCGAGGCGGGAGGCGGTCTCCTCCAGGCTCGCCTCCTGGTCGGCGTCGAGAAGACCGGGGAGCCCGGTGGTCCCGTCGTACCGGAGGAAGAGGATGCCGATGGCGATGAAGAAGAGGCCGGAGAGGAGGGAGGTGGTGTGGAGACGGAGGCGGCCCATCCGGATCTCGCGCCCCCTGAGCCAGCCACGGGTGCCCAGCCGGAAGCGGTCCCAGAACAGGGCGAGGACGAACAGCGGAAGGGCCATGCCCAGGGCGTAGACGGCGAGCATGGCCGCCCCCTGGAGCGCCTCGCCGCGCATCGCCGTCATGGCCAGGACCGAACCGAGGATCGGCCCCGCGCAGAAACCGGCCAGCCCGTACACACAGCCCAGCAGGTAGGTGGAGGCCGCCGTGCGCGGGGTGATCCGGCCGGCCGCCGCCTGGGCCCGGCGCGAGGCGAAGCCCAGGCCGAGGATCTGGGCGGCGCCCAGGGCGATGACGATCCACCCGCCGGCCGTCACGAGCGCCTCGCGGTGGCCGTTGAACAGCCGGCTGGCCGCGCTGGAGGCCGCGCCCAGCGGGACCAGCGTGGTGGCGAGCCCGAGGTAGAAGACGCCGGTCCGGGCCAGCAGCCGGCCCGGGCTCGCGAGCGAGTAGGCGAAGAACGCGGGCAGCAGCAGGGCGCTGCACGGGCTGACCAGGGCGAGGACGCCGCCGAGGAACGCGGCGAGGTAGCCGATGTCGGTCATGCGCCCGGTCCGCCCTTCGGCTTCCCGGAGTCCTCGGTGGTCTGCGGGGTCCTGGCGGCCTTGGCCAGCCGGGCCTGTTCGACGGCCGCCTCGAACTCCTTCATCGGCTGGGCCCCGGCGAGCGGCCGGCCGCCGACGAGGAAGGACGGGGTGCTGCTGACGCCGAGGCGGTAGCCCTCCTGCTGGTCCTTCTTCACGGCCTCCTCGGCGGCGTCGCTCTTCATGTCGGCGCGGAAGCGGTCGAGGTCGCCGACCCCGGCGGTGCGGGCCATGTCGACGAGCTTGTCCTCGGCCAGGGCGTCGCCCTTGCGGGTCTTGGCGTAGAGCTCGTCGTGGAACTGCCAGAAGCGGCCCTGCCTGCCGGCCGCCCAGGAGGCGCGGGCGGCGCGCTGCGAGGGATCACCGAAGATCGGGAAGTTGCGGAACTCGATCCGCAGGACGCCCTCGTCCACATACTTCTTGATCAGTTCCGGCTGGCTCTCGCGGGTGAAACGGCCGCAGAACGAACACTGGTAGTCGGCGTACTCCACCAGCACCACGGGCGCGTCCGGCTTGCCGAGGGCGAGCGGATCGCCCTTCTCGCGGCGGCTGGTCATCCGCTCGGCCTCGTCGAAGAGGGGCTGCTGGGGGTCGGGGGAGGCGGTGGCGGCGGGCTTGGCGCGATCGTCCGAGCCGCCGGAGCCGCCGGAACTCTTGGCGATCGCCAGGCCCGCGGCGACGACCGCCACGACCAGGGCGGCGCCCGCGCCCACGGCGGCGAGCCGGCGGCCGGTGGTGGAGGAGGCGGCCGGGGTCTTCTTGGCGGACGGCGCTTTCTGCCCGTTCTTCGGGGTGCGCGCGTTCTTCTTGTCGGAGCGCGCGTTGTTCTTGCTGGAGGGGGACATGGTGGGCGGAGCTCCCAAGGTCTCTACGGAATCCAGGCATGCCGGAGTACGGCCCGGCGCGGGCCGTACGGGCGGGTCTAGATCCGCAGGACGGGGAGGAGCTCGGCGCTGCCGACGAGCGACGCGGGCGGCGCCCGGGGGACGCGGGCCCGCGGTGCCGGGGCCTGCGGGAGCGGCGTGCGCGCGGTGGCGGACGCGGTCAGGGGGTCGGTGGGGGCGTGCGGGACGACGACCTCCGTGCCCTTCTGCGGCACGTCGAGCGGCCGGCAGCTCCCGCCGCCGGTGTCCTGGTCGCTCCGGACGGAGACGACCGCCGCTCCGGTCGGGGACGGCGCCTCCGGCCGCGCCGCGGTGAGCGGCCGGGCGGTGGCGGCGGCCGGTGCCGGGCCGGACGGACGGGAAAGGGCCGAGCCGGAGAGGGGCGAGCCGGAGAGGGCCGGACCGAAGAGGGTGGGGCCGGCGGAGGCCGGGCCGAGGACGGCCAGCAGGAGCAGCAGCATCAGGCCGGCTGCCGAGGGGCGGCGCCGCTGGGGCACGTGGCTGCTCCTTTCCGCCGACTTTCCCGACGTCGTTCGTGACGTCCTTCCTGACGTCCGCTGGTCTCCGCTACGCAGAAGGCCCCTCACCGGAGTGAGGGGCCTTCTGCTGTCTGTGCGCCGCCAGGGACTCGAACCCCGGACCCGCTGATTAAGAGTCAGCTGCTCTAACCAACTGAGCTAGCGGCGCCTGCTGACGAGATAAATACTACCTGGTCCCGAGGGGTGCTTCGCACCACCCGCCGCTCGCGGTCACTCCGGCCTCATCGGAGGGCCAGGGAGAGCAGCATCGGAGCGGCGTGCCGGTTGAGCGCGTCCGCCGCCTGGCGGAGCCGGTGGGCGTGGGCGAGCGGCAGCGAGAGGGCGAGGCAGCCGACCCGCTTGCCCGCCGTGACGGGGACGGCGGCGCAGACCGTGCCCACCGCGTACTCCTGCAGATCGAGGACGGGCACGCTGGCGGGCTGCGCGGCGAGCCGGGTGAGCAGCGTCTTCTCGTCGGTGATCGTCCGGGAGGTGAGCCGGGCGGTCCGGTGCCGGGAGAAGTGGTCGCGCCGGTCGTCGTGGTCGAGCTGGGTGAGCAGGCACTTGCCCAGCGCGCTGGCGTGGGCGGCGGTCCGGAAGTCGACCCACTCGTGCACGCGGGGCGTCCCCGGCCCGTCCGCGTACTGGGTGATCCGGACCTCCCCGTCGACGTACCCGCTGAGGTAGACGGCCGCGCCGACGGTGTCCCGCAGCCGGGCGAGTGCCCGCTGGAGCCGGCCGGCGAGGGCGGCGTCGCGGTCGCCGCCCGTGGTCAGCAGGGCGAGCGCGGGGCCCGCGGCGTAGGCGTCCTCCCCGACCCGGGTCACGTACCGCTCGCGGCGGAGCATCGCCAGCAGGTGGGCGAGGCGCCCGGCGGGCAGGCCGGACTCCCGGGCGAGCTGGGCCTCGCTCACGCCGCCGGAGTATTTGGTGACCGTCTCCAGGACGCGCAGGGCGTGCTGCACCGAGTGGAACGGTGTGATCGGCTCGGGCTTGAGCGCCACGGTCTCCCCTTGGCTGGTCGCGCGGGTTTCCGCTTCTCACGATAGGGCGAAGCGGGCCGCGCGGAGAGGGTGTTGCGCGAGAAGGGGAGGCTCCGGAACGCTCCGGGCTGTGGGGCTGGTCGGGGGCATATGCCGTCGGAATGCCGTCGGTATGTCGGGGTGGGCGGCCGAAGTGGCATCCGGCGGGGGAATAAAGCGGAGAGCGGCTCCGGTTCTCTTCCGGCGGGACCGGTGGCAGGACGTCCCCGCGGCGCTCTCAGGGGTGGCCGCGGCGCGCTCCCGGACCCACGACAGAGCAGCGCGCACCGCGCGACGGCGAGCAGGGAGGCGGGCCACCGTGGCCGACGAGCACGACGAGATCATCCGGGCGACCCCTCGTGGACGCGCCCCCGTCCCCCTGTCCGTCCTGGACCTGGCCACCGTGGGCGCCGGCCGTACGGCGCGGCAGGCGCTGGAGACCACCGTCGAGCTGGCCCGGCTGACCGAGCGGCGCGGCTACCACCGCTACTGGGTCGCCGAACACCACTCGATGCCCGGCGTCGCCAGCTCCTCGCCCGCCGTGATCCTCGCCCATCTCGCGGCCCGGACGGACCGGATCCGGCTTGGTTCCGGAGGGGTGATGCTGCCCAACCACGCGCCGCTGGTGATCGCCGAACAGTTCGGCACCCTGGAGGCGTTCGCGCCGGGGCGGATCGATCTGGGCCTCGGGCGCGCGCCGGGCACGGACGGCGCCACCGCCGCCGCCCTGCGCCGGGCGGACCGGCTCGCGGAGGGGGCGGACGAGTTCCCGCAGCAGCTCTCGGAGCTGGTGCGCTTCCTCGACGACGACTTCCCGGACGGCCACCCCTACGCCCGGATCCACGCCGTGCCCGGACCCGTCCAGGGCCGGGTGCCCGGCGGCGTACAGCGGGCCGACCGGCCGTCCGTCTGGCTGCTCGGCTCCTCCGGGTTCAGCGCCCGGCTCGCCGGGGCGCTGGGGCTGCCCTTCTCCTTCGCCCACCACTTCTCGGCGGCCAACACCGTCCCGGCCCTCGACCTCTACCGCGCGTCCTTCCGCCCCTCGGCCGTCCTCGACCGCCCCTACGCCAAGATCGGCGTCCAGGCGCTGGCGGCGGACGACCCGAAGGAGGCGCGCCGCCAGGTGCTCACCGGGGCGCTGTCCATGCTCCGGCTGCGCCGGGGACGCCCGGGGCTGGTGCCGACTCCCGAGGAGGCCGAGGCGTACGAATTCGGCGAGGTGGAGCGGGACTTCGTCGACGACTGGCTGCGGAACGTGGTCTACGGCACCCCGGACGAGGTACGGGAGGGGCTGGACGCGCTGGTGCGGCGGACGGGCGTCGACGAGCTGATGATCACGGCCAATGTGCATGGCGCGGACGCCCGGTTGCGCAGCTATGAGCTGATCGCGGACGCGTACGGGATGCCGGGCGCCTTCGGCGCGTAGGGGGCTGGGGCGTTGGGATGCGGCCGGCCTGCTCGGCTCGGCCGGCCCGACCGGCCCACGCTGCCCGATCGGAGTGATCAGCACACTCGGCCCGACCTGAGTGACCGGCGTCGCCGGCGGAGTCGACGCCGTGCGGCCGGGGCGCTGGGCGCACGGCCGGTCAGCTCCGGGCACCTGCCCGGCCGGCCGGGCATACAGGCATACCGGGCCACCGGGCGGGCGGCCGGTCGCACCGGGGGTGCCGGGTGGGCGGCCGGTCACATCCGGGCGCGGCCCGGCCGGCCGGGCGCACCGGGGAGCCGGGGGGAGGGGCGGCCGGTCTGCCGGGGAGCCGGGAGGCGGCCGGTTGTGCCGAAGGTGGCCGGTTGTGCCGGGCGCCGAACAAGGCGCGGCGCGCCGGGGCGCCCTGGGTGTGGGGAGGGCCGGCGTGTGCGGCCCGCCGCGTGCGGTGTGCCCGGCCGGGACGGGCGTGTCGCAGTCCGTGCCGCGTCGGCGCACGCGGGCGTGTGGCTCGGCCGTCACTTGCGCCCTGCCCAAGAAGGTGCGCCCGAGGGCCCTGGGTACAGGCAGGGTCGGCGTGTGCGGCCCGCCGCGTTCGGCGTGCCCGGCCGCAGATGGGCGCGCGGCGTCGGTCGCGTACCGCGTCAGCGCACGCGAGCGCATGGCCCGGCCGTCGTTCGTGCCCGGCTCGGGGCGCGCGCGGCTCACACCGCAGCGCGCGCCCCCACCCCCAGCAGCGCGGAGATCCGGTCCGCGCCCACCGGGCGGGAGTAGAACCAGCCCTGCCCGGTGTCGCAGCCGATCCGCCCCAGGCGTTCCGCCTGCTCCGCGTTCTCCACGCACTCCGCCGTCACCGTCAGCCCCAGCCGGTGCGCCAGTTGCACCAGGGCCTCGACGATCGTCTCGTCCGCCGGGTTCGGCGGTTCGTCGGTGCGGAAGCCGTGGACGAACGAGCCGTCCAGCTTCAGCGTGGAGACCGGGAGTCTGCTGAGGTAGGAGAGGTTGGAGTAGCCGGTGCCGAAGTCGTCGATGGCGATGGCGACGCCCATGTCGCTCAGCCGGCGCAGTTGTTGGAGCGGTCGTCCCGCCGAGCCCATCACCGCCGATTCCGTGAGCTCCAGTTGGAGCAGGCGCGGCGGCAGCCCCGTCTCGGCGAGGATCGCGGCGACGTCCGCGACGAGGTCGGAGTCCCAGACCTGACGGACCGCCACATTGACGCTGACGACGAGCGGTTCGTCCGGCCGTTCCAGCTGCCAGCGGCGGGCCTGGCGACAGGCGGTCTCCAGCACCCAGCGGCCGAGCGGCACGATCGCGCCGGTCTCCTCGGCCAGCCCGATGAACCGATTCGGCGCGAGCGTGCCGAACTGTGGGTGGTGCCAGCGCACCAGGGCCTCCACCCCGCGGACGACCCCGTCGCCCAGGCCGACCAGCGGCTGGTACTGGAGGACGAACTCACCCCGGTCGACGGCCGGCCGGAGAGTGCTGGAGAGGGCCTGCCGGGTCATCCGGTGGGCGTTGCGCTCCGGGTCGAAGAGGGCCCAGCGCGCCTTGCCGTCCGCCTTCGCCCAGTACAGCGTGGTGTCCGCGGCCTGCATCAGCTCGGTCGCGTGCGTCCCGGCCGCCGGGCGCTCGACGACTCCGATGCTGGCCGACACCGACAGCCGCTGCCCGCCCACCTCGAACGGCCGCTGGAGCGCGGCCAGTACGGCGGTGGCGAGCGCGACGAGCTGCTCGGTGCCGGCCGACTCCTCCACCAGCAGGGCGAACTCGTCGCCGCCCAGCCGGGCGACCAGATGGCCGCCCTCCGCGGCGCAGTCGCGCAGCCGGCGGGCCACCGCGCAGAGCAGCCGGTCGCCGGCGCGGTGGCCGAGGGTGTCGTTGACGGCCTTGAAGCCGTCGAGGTCCAGGTAGCACAGACCGATCCGGGCGTCCTCGTCCTCCTCCGCCGCGGCCAGCGCGGCGGCCAGCCGCTCGAAGAAGAGGCTGCGGTTGGGCAGCCGGGTCACCGGGTCGTGCATCCGCAGGTGCCGCAGCCGGGCGCGCAGGTCCCGGCGCTCGCTGATGTCCGCGACCGACAGCAGGGCGTCGTGGCCGCCCGGCAGCGGGGTGACGGCGACCTCGGCCCACACCGCCCGGCCGCCGGGACGCCGCAGCCGGCGCGTGCAGTGGAGCCGGGCCCGGCGGCCGAGCAACACGTCCCGGTACGCGTTCCAGGTCCGGGAGTCCTCGCGCAGCCCGGTGAACTCGGCCGCGGGACAGCCTTCCAGCCGGGCGGGGTCGGTGCCCAGCAGCGCCCCGAGGGCGTCGTTGGCGACGCGCACCAGGCCGTCGGCCCCGACGACGGCCATCCCGAGGTGCGCGGCCCGGAAGGCAGCGCGGAAATCGTCCGCGTTGACGTGACGTTGTGTGACGACGGGCGCCGCCGCGCCCGGCGCGCCGCCCTGGCCGTCGAGGGTTCCGCTCACCGCTCGCTCCCGCGTGGCAATCGTTCCGCACCGTATGGTGCGGCTTTCATGAGTCTCGTACGCGTGGTCGAATTGACGGCATTCGGCCGCCGGTTGGGGCAATCCATGCTGCAAATGTGGCGATCATAGGGCTCGTGCGGGGCCCGTTCCAGCGGCCGGGTCTCGATCAGGGGAGCCGCGACCCTGGATTCGACCGTTTCTGTACGTCCATGCCCGCTCGGGGCCGAGGCTGCATGGGCGTGCATCTCGATGACATCTCGATTGACCGTCCGTGACTGAGTGTGATGTACCCAGAAGTCGGCCCAGTCACTCGACCGGGGGACCGGAACAGGGCATAACCCTACAAACCGCCTGAGGGTGGGAGAGGTGTCCCGATTCCGTCCCGGGAGGTCGACGTGGTGCGTCCGCAGACACCCAGGGGGGTGGAGCGGTCCGGGCTGCGCCGGCTGTGGGCGGTGCTGACCTGCCTGTGCGCCATCGCGGCGACCCTGGTGGCGGCCCCCGCCCGGGCCGTCGGGCCGGGCGGCCCCTGCGCGCTGCCCCGCAGCGACGCCCACCACTCCGAGGGGCTGGACACCCGGAACCCGTCCTACCCGCGCGCCCTCGGCCGGCTGGACGCCGTCATGGTCTTCCTCTCCTTCCCGGACTCCCGGCCGGTCGCCACCCCCGCCCAGCTCATGGCGGACCACTTCCCCGGCACCTCCCGGTTCTTCGAACGGGCCTCGTACGGCCG
This sequence comes from Streptomyces mobaraensis, assembly GCF_020099395.1. Taxonomy (NCBI): domain Bacteria; kingdom Bacillati; phylum Actinomycetota; class Actinomycetes; order Kitasatosporales; family Streptomycetaceae; genus Streptomyces; species Streptomyces mobaraensis. The sequence continues at coordinate 4,817,291 of NZ_CP083590.1, forward strand.
GTTCTCCGTCCGCGCCCACCCCGTGGACCGGTGGTTCCGGATGCCCCGGCCCTCCACCGCGTACCGGATACAGCGTGACTGGGACGGCGAGCTGCGCACCACCTATCTGAGGGACGCCATCACGGCCGCGCGCGGCGCCGTGGACTTCGGCCGCTACGGGCTGGTCTACCTGGTCGCCGACCCGGACGCGCCCGGGGTGGACTCCGACGCCACCAAGGTCGTCAACCTGGAGCGGCCGCTGGAGGTCGACGGCGCCGAGCTGCGCCGGGTCGTCACCGTCTTCGAGCACCACCCGCCCGACCGGAACGTCCTCGCCCACGAGACGGGGCACGTCCTGGACCTGCCCGACCTCTATCACCGGCCCTCCGAGGGCAAGGGCGACTGGGACACCCACGTCGGCGACTGGGACCTCATGGGCAGCCAGTTCGGGCTGGCCGCCGACCCCTTCGGCTGGCACAAGTGGAAGCTGGGCTGGCTCGACGCCCGGCAGGTGGACTGCGTCCTCGGCCGCGGCGGCGCCGTGCACACCGTCCAGCCGCTGGAGGCCCCGATGCGGCCGGGGGACACCCGGACCCGGCTGGTGGTGGCCAGGACCGGGGTCAGCAGCGCCGTCGTGGTCGAGGCCCGGACCGCGACCGGCAACGACGCCGCCACCTGCACCGAGGGCGTGCTGGTCTACCGGGTGGACAGCGAGACGCCGTCCGGCGGCGGTCCCGTGCAGGTGGTGGACGGCCATCCCGGCACCCTGGCCTGCCCGGGGGAGGCCGTCTACCCGCCGCTGGCCGACGCCCCGCTCGGGGTCGGGGAGTCCCTGACCGTCCCGGAGGGCGGGATCCGGGTGGCGGTACGCGGGCGGGCGGCGGACGGGGCGTGGACGGTCCGGGTCAGCCGGGAGTGACGTTCCAAGGGACTCCCGGCAAGGCACGAAAAAGCCCCTCCACCGAAGTGGAGGGGCTTCCTCTGTCTGTGCGCCGCCAGGGACTCGAACCCCGGACCCGCTGATTAAGAGTCAGCTGCTCTAACCAACTGAGCTAGCGGCGCCTGCTGACAGAGAAGACTCTAGCACCCTGATCCGGTGGAAAGAAAATCCGTATGTTTGAGACCGGCGCGGGCGGTACGGACGCAGGACCAGAGCAGGACGTCGGGCCCCGGCAGCCACGGGTGCCGGACCTCCGGGGCGACCACCCAGCGCGAGGCCGGCGGCACCGGTTCCGTCCCGTCCGGCGGGTACGGCGGGGGGACCGTCACCGCGTCGCCCGTGCCCAGGCACAGCAGCGGCGGGACGGCCCGGGCCCACTCCTCCCAGCGCAGCAGCGCCGGCAGCCGCTGGGCCGTGCCGGGCGCCGCGAACAGCAGCAGCCGGCCCTGCTGGGCGGCGACCGGCCCGGAACCGGGCCCGTCCGACCACAGCCGGTCCAGCATCCGGCGGCCGAACAGGGACGGGACGCCGATCACGTCGAAGGCCCGCCCGCACGGCAGCAGCAGCGGGGTCCGCGGGTCGGCCGCCCACAGGGCCAGCACGCTGCGGGGGAGCGGACTGGCCGAGGCGAGCCACTCGGCACCGGCGGGACGGACCGGCTCCCAGACGGCGGCCGGCTGCGGGAGGCGGGCGGGGTGCGGAACGCGTGGGCTGGAGTCCATGCCCTCATGGTCGGCTCGCGGCCGGGGGCGGGTGGCGGCAGTTCCCTGAAATCGGGACAGCGCGGGACGGGGTGCGCTAGGTTGTGCGCCGCATATGCCAACGGCCCATGAGACGGGTCATGGGCCGGGTGCGCGGCGAGGGGCCGCCGGAGCGGGCTCAGTCGGCCGTTCTGCCGCTGCGCAGCAGCTCACGGCCGAACTCCACCATCTTCTTGGCGTAGTCCTCGCTCCACTCGGCGCGCTCCGCGATCACGGCGGTGGGCAGCCGGTCGAACCGCCGGGGGTCGGCGAGCTGGGCCGCCGCCACGGCCTGGAACTCGATCGCGCGGTCGGCCGCCGCGCGGAAGGCCAGGGCCAGCTCCGTCGAGCGGGCCAACAGTTCGCGCGGGTCCTCGATCGACTCGAGGTCGAAGAAGTGCTCGGCCTCCGAGACGGCCTCAGGCGGCTCGAAGAGCAGCGGCGCGGGCCTGCGGCGGGGAGCCGCGCCACCGCCCGGACCGGGAGCCTGTTTCGGCTCGCACTCGCACATGTACATACCTCCAGGATCGTCTGCGCCGCCATCCATTGTCGCGCCGCGCGCAAGGGGGCCCGCTGTCGCAGCGGGTGCGGCGGTCCCGGGCCGGCGGTCCCGGGCCGCGGTCATCGGCCGCCCCCGGCGGGCGGGTGCCGGGGGCGGCGGTCAGGGTTTCCAGCGGACCCGGTGCTCGCTCAGATGCGTCAGGACCGCGAAATTCGCCTCCCACCCATCAGGGCTGTGATCTTCGACCGCCTCCGGCGGCGTGCCGGACGCCGTCCGGCGGGCGGGTGCCGGGGCGGCGGTCAGGGTTTCCACCGGACCCGGTGTTCGTTCAGATGCGTGAGCACCGCGAAATTCGCCTCCCACCCGTCCGGGAACTTCACCGCCACCCCCAGCCGCACCGGCTCCGTCGACGGGTGCTCGTCCAGCAGGCGGTCCACGCCCGCGCGGCACACCACGACGCAGGCGTGCCGGTGGCGTGAGGCCAGGACGCAGAGGCGGCCGGTCTCCAGGTGGAAGGCGGTGGCGTCGGGGCGGCCCGAGAGGGGGTGCAGGACGACGGTGACGTCGAACTCGCGGCCCTGGAGCCGGTTGGCCGTGTCCACCGTCACGCCGGTCACCCCGTGCTCCCCCAGCGCCGCGCGGACGGCCGCCGCCTGGTCCCGGTGGGCGGTGCCCACCGCGATCCGGGCCGCGGTGAGCGGGACGGGACCGGGGGCGCGCTCGCTGGTCAAGGCCGCGCCGCGGTCGAGCATCCGGCGTACCACCAGGGCCACCGCCTCGACGGCCTCCGGGTCCGTGCGCGGCACGTGCCGCTCGGGCAGCTCCAGCAGCCCCCAGCCGGACGCGGCGGCCTCGTCCAGCACCCGGTCCACCGCCGACCCGTCCTGCCGGACGCCGAAGGACATCAGCCGGTCGCCGTGGTCCGTGCCGCTGCGGAAGCGGGTGTACGGGTAGAACGCGTCCGACACCAGGCGCGCGGCGGACGCCGGCAGCCGCCAGGACACCGGGAGCCGGTGCTGCGGCAGCCCGGGGTTGTGGGCGAGGAGCGTGCTGACCGCGCTCACCGACGGGTCGTACGACAGGCCGGCCCACTGCGCCGTCCCCTCGGCGCCCACCACGCTGAACGGGTCGAGCTGGCCCGGGTCGCCGACGAACAGGGCCCGGTCGAACAGGCCGGCCACGGCCAGCAGCGCGTCCGAGCGCATCTGGTACGCCTCGTCGACGATCGCCTGGCCCCAGGGCTCGGTCACCTTGGTGTGCGCCCACTTCGCGGCGGTGGAGACGACCACGTCGAGACCGGCGAGGTCCGCGGCCTTCGTCGACGTGACGACCTGGTCGAGCCCGTCCAGCGCCGGGTCGTACGGCCGCGGGTCGCTGCTGTGCAGCCGGCCGACCGGCAGGTCGGCGTCCTCCTCGGCCAGCCGCAGCACCAGGTCGTCCACCTGGGCGTTGGTCTGCGCGACGACCATCAGCGGCCGGCCCGCCCGGGCCAGTTCCAGGGCGGCGCGGACGACCAGCGTGGACTTGCCGGCGCCGGGCGGCGAGTCGACGACGACGCCGCGGTGCCGGCCGTCCAGCGTGTCGCGCAGGATGGCTCGCGTGGCCGCGGCGGCGGCCGCGGACGGGTCGAAGGCATGGGGCTCCCGCACTGGCCCGGCGGGGGCCGGGATCGCTTTCTGGGTCACGGCAGGCTCCTGGGTCATAGCAGGTCCTCCGTGGTCACCGGATCGGGCTCCTCCGCCGCCGTGCCGGGCGGACCGCCGTGGGTCCAGGGCGTGCGCTCGGGCTCGGGCAGCTCGGGGCCGCCCCTGGGCGCGTGCTCGAACAGCGTCCAGCAGACCCGGTCACCGGGCGCGGGCACCGTCCCCTCGTCGGGGACCTTGCCGCGGCCCATGCCACCGGTCAGCCGGACCGTCAGCCCGGCCGGGCCGGCGGCCACGAACTCGGCGGGCTGCGACCGGCCGTCGGCCAGCACCCGGTGCACCCGCGCGCCCTCCTCCAGCAGCGGCGCGTCGTCCGTACGGACGGTGACCAGCGGCCGCGGGCGCGGCACCTTCGCCTCCGAGAGGGCCATGACCACCTCGGTGACCTCCCCGGCGAACGCCTCGCCGGCCAGCCGCCGCCCGGCCATGACCAGCGGATCGTCCAGCGCCTCCTGGGCGTCCAGCCGGGCCCGCGCGGTCTCCCGCGCGGCGAGCTTCCGCGCGGCGGTGACCGCGTCGTCCCGGCGCGGCTGCGGCGGCTCGCCGGCCCGCAGCCGGTCCCGGTGCCCGGTGTACGACCAGCGGTCGCGCTTCCAGCGCTCGGCGACCGAGGCGCCCTCGGGGAGGGCGCGCAGCAGGTCGACGCCGTGCCAGACGGCGTCCCAGGTGGGCCGCAGCTGTGAGAGGAGCAGCGTGCGGATCACCGTGTCGGCGGCCCGCAGCCCGGCGTGGCCCCGGCCGGTCTCCAGGACCGCCGTCCGGGCCCGGTCGTAGCGGGCGATGGCGGGGGCCAGCAGCTTGTTGTCGAAGGCGGGGTCGGTGGCCGGGCCGGCGGGCGGGTGGAGCAGCAGGCCGTCGGCGTCGCGCGCCAGCTCGGCGCGGCGGGCCGCCTCCGGGCCGGTGCTTCCCTCGGGCGGGTCGATCCAGGCGAGCAGCGCGCCCAGGTGCTGGTCCTCCAAGTGGCTCTGGCCGGTGGCCCAGTGCCGGGAGAGCGACTCGGTCATCGGGAGCAGGAGGGCACTGCCGGGGAGGCGGGCCCGCTCCCCGTAGTGGGTGAGCCAGCGGCCGAGCAGCGGGACGCGGGGCGGCGCCGGCCAGTCGGCCGCCGGGTCCTCCTCGGCGGTGCGCCGGAAGCGCATGGACCGGCCGAGCAGCCGGACGTACTCGGCCGCGGCCGGGCCGGGGACCAGCAACTGCGGGGCGTCGGCGCACAGCTCGGCCTCGACGGTCGTCCGGCGGCCGGTCGCCGGGTCGGTCTCCTTGCGCTCCTCGGTGACAGTGTCGTCCGCGTACCCCTCGACGTAGGGCAGGACGGCCTCGGCGAGCTCGGCCAGGAAGGCGAACCGCAGGGCGCGGTCGCGCGGCTGAGGGACCGTCAGCAGGTGGGGCGCGTCGCGGTCGGTGCCGACGAGGGCGCCGAGGGGCGCGCCCGTCTCACCGGCGGTGGTGAGCGGGACGAGCACGAGCGGGCGGTCCGACAGGTGCCGGTGGCGGACGGTGGCCAGGGGGCGGGCGCGGCCGGCGTGCAGCGCCTCCAGGCGGGCGAGGGAGGTGATCAGCGACATCCGGCCGTCCCTTCGGGTCCTTCCGGCTGCCCGGCGGCGGCCAGGGCCTCGGCGCGCAGGGCGGCGGCGCGGCGGAGGGCGGCGACGGCGGGATCGTCCTCGGACCCGTGGCACGGGCCCGACTCGCCCCCGGCCGCCGCGAGGACCTCCTCGACCGTGGTCAGCCCGCCGAGCCCGGAGCGCACGTTCCGCCCCAGGTGCCGGACGTCGCCCTCGGCGCGCGCCCGGTCGCGGCAGTGGAACGCCAGCTCGCAGGCGGCGAGGCAGTCCGGCGCGTACGCGGCGTCGACCGCCTCGACGGCGGCCGTCAGCTCCGCCGCCGGCCGGTCCGGGGCGAAGGAGGTGCCGGGCGGGAGGGCGGCGGCGATCTCCTCGACCCGGGTGAGCCGGCCGAGCTGGCGGTGGGTGGTGGCGCGCTGCTTGCGGAGGTCGAGGAGGGCGGCGGCCGGCAGGTTGGAGAAGTCCTTGGGGCAGACCAGCAGCGCTTCGTGGCGTACCCGGCCGTTCTCGGGGGCCGGCCCGGGAAGCCGCTCGGCCACCGTCTCCAGGGCGAGCGCGTACACCGCGGCCTGCCGGGCGGCGGCCCCGGCCTTGGCGGCGTCGGCCGCGCCGTCGATCATGGCGAAGGACTTGATCTCGACCACCGTCCAGGTGCCGTCCGGGTGCACGACGACGGCGTCCGGCTCCAGGTAGGCGGGGGTGCCGGCCACGGTGAGCGCCAGCATGGGGTGGTCGAGGAGCGCCCACCGGCCGGCGGCGGTGGCCTCCCGCAGGGCCAGGGCGGTGCGGGCCGTGCGGCCCTCGGGGCCGGCGGCGGAGAGGTCGGGCGCGTCCACGGCGTCCGGGGGCTCCGGCGCCTCTCCGGCGGGCAGCGCGGCGTGCAGCAGCCGGACGAGCTCCGTACCGCCGTCGGCCTTCACCCGGGCCTCGAAGGCATTGCCGCGCGCTATGGCGAACTGCGACTGCCCGAACGCGGCGGGTGTGCCGAGCGCCCGCGCGAGGGCCGCCTTGTCGACCCCGGCGCCGTCGAGCAGGGCGCGGCGGCGGCAGCCGGGGTTGGCGGCGAGGGCCGCCAGGGCGCGGGCGTCCAGCGGGCGCGGCGGGACGTCCGGCCCGCGCAGCTCAGCGAGCCGCAGCCGGAGCGCCGTCGGGCCGGCTGCCGCCGGCTCCGCCGCGGGACTGCCGGGGGATGTCCGAAGGGATCGAAGGGATGTGCTCACTGCCGTCCGCCTCGCGCTGTCTCTCCGGCGCACCCGCCCGGCCGCCGCCGGCGGGCATGCCGGACGCGGTCGTGCGCGGGTGCGCAGTACGAGCCGAAGTCTCGCACCCGGCACTGACAATCGCCGGGCTCTCGGGCATTCCCGCAGGTCCGGCCGGGTCGAGCGAGGGCAGGGCGCGGGGCGCCCGGGCGCGGAGCCGCTCGCCGAGGCGCAGCGCGGGGCGGGTCAGCAGCAGGCCGACGCCCATGACGGCGGCACCGGCGACGGCGTCCAGGAAGTAGTGGTTGGCCGTGCCCATGACCACGAGGGTGATGGTCAGGGGGTAGGCGACGCCGAGGACCTTCGCCCAGGTGCCGCGCCCGTGGCGCCACAGCATGACGCCGCACCACAGCGCCCAGCCCACGTGCAGGCTCGGCATGGCCGCGTACTGGTTGGTGAGCCCGCCGAGACCGCGCGGGGCGCTGGCGTCACCGCCCCACCATCCGTACGACGAGTACTGGTGCATGGTGTCGATGAAGCCGTAGCCGTCCGGGAGGAGGCGGGGCGGGCAGGTGGGCAGCAGGGTGAAGCCCACCAGGCCGATGAGGGTGGAGAGCATCAGCCAGGTCCGGCCGCTGCGGTAGTGCTCGGAGTGGCGCCGGAAGACCCACACCAGGATGGCCGGGGTGACCACGTAGTGCAGCGAGGCGTACACGAAGTCCGCGGGCACGCCGAGGATGGCGTGGTCCGTGAACAGGCGGTTGAGGGGGTGTTCGAAATTTATTCGAAACTGCTTCTCGATATCGAGTATCGACACACCGTGATCGACCGCCGACTGCACATCGCCGCGGACCAGCAGGCGGCCCGCCGAGTACAGCGCGTAGACGACGGCGATCAGTGGCAGTTCGGTCCACCAGCGCGGCCGCTTCCCGAGTGGTGCGGTGCGGTACATCCGGACGCTCTCCATGTGTTCAGGCGGCCAACAAGCGCGCATGCAACCGTACGGCGTACGCCGCATCCGCCGCACACCGCCCCGTCGGGCCACGGAAACACCGGGGTCATCCGGTGTTCGGTTCCTGGGTGCGGCGCATGAGGAGGAAGACGATCGAATATGGCCTCGGGTTGCCTGTGGCGCAAGTGAGTGATGATAGTTCCGACGGGTCTAAGGCATCCGTACCGCACATCACTTTTGTGGCAGCTCCCGCCATTTTGTGGGGGAAGTCACCGAGATCCCGAGGGAGCCCGCTCCATGGCACCGCGCATCCTGCTGGCCCGGCACGGACAGACCGAGTGGTCGCTGTCCGGAAGACACACCGGCCGCACGGACATCCCCCTCCTCGACGAGGGACGGCGCGGGGCGAAGCTCCTCGGCGAGCGCCTGCACCGCGCCCCCTGGGACGGCCTGCCCGGCGTCGAGGTCCGTACCAGTCCGTTGCTCCGGGCGAGTGAAACCTGCGACCTCGCCGGCTTCGGCGAGCGCGCCACCGCGTGGGACGCCTTGATGGAGTTCGACTACGGCGCCTACGAGGGCATGACCCCCGCCGAGATCAAGGCCCAGCGGCCCGGCTGGCTGATCTGGCGCGACGGCGTCCCCGGCGGCGAGACCCTCGACCAGGTCGCGGCCCGCGCCGACGAGGTCGTCCGCTGGGCGCGCTCCGCCGCCGACCGGGACGTGCTCGTCTTCGCCCACGGCCACATCCTGCGCGTCATCGCCGCCCGCTGGCTCGGCTTCGAGGCGTCCTTCGCGGCGCGCATCCGGCTGGAGCCGACGTCGCTGTCGATCCTCGGCTGGGCCTACGGCGAGCCGGCGATCGAGCGCTGGAACGACACCGGGCACCTGGGCTGAACCGGGCCGGCCGGCGGGGCCGCAGGGGCTGAGCCAGGCCGACTGTCGGGGCCGCCTCGGGCTGCCGCGGGCCGGCCGTCAGGTCCACCCGAGCCGCGCCGGGCCGGTCAGGTCCGCCTCAGGGTGCCTCAGGCCGCGCGCCGCGCCAGGAACGACTCCACCGCCGGGTCCTCCGTGAACCGGCGCAGCGTCCGGGACGTGCCGTCGAGCATCCCGCGGATGCGGGCGGACCGGACCTGGCCGAGCAGGTCCAGGACGCGCTCCCCGGCCGCCGCCGCCGCGTCCGGGGAGCCGGAGTGCGCCAGGTCGTCCGCGAGCTGCGCCGTATAGAGGGCGATATTGCGGGCGAAGTGGGGGTCGGCCAGCGCCACGGCCCGCTCGCCGTGCTCCGCCGCGCGGGACCGGTCGCCCAGCGCGGACCAGCACTGCGCCTCCAGCCCCTCCAGCTCGGCCTCGCCGAAGAACGTCATCCACTCGGGATCCGCCTCGCACGCCCCTTGCCCGAAGAGGGACCGGGCCCGCAGCAGGGCGCCCGCGCAGGCCGCCCGGTCGCCCAGCCGGGCCCAGCCCCCGGCCTCGCGCAGCGCCAGCAGCGACATCAGCCGGGCCGAGCCCAGCCGCCGGCCCACGTGCTGCGCGGCCTGGGCGGCGCGGACGGCCTCCCGCGGACGGCCGGCGTCCCGGGCCAGGAACGCGGTGTTGCAGAACGCGTGCGCCTCCAGCGCCGCGTCCCCGGCGACCCGCGCGGTGGCCAGCGCCTCCGCGTAGTGCGATCGGGCGTCGGCGAACCGGCCGGAGTCGTGCGCCAACCACCCGACGGAGATCGCCAGTTCACCGGCGCCGGTGTGCAGCCGGTCGGCCACCGACTGCCGCCGGGCCTCCGCGTCCAGCAGGTCGTACGCCGCCCGCAGCGGCCGGGTGGCGCGCCGGTAGAGGCCGTCGGCGCCGTGCCGGTCGTCGAGCAGCCGGATGCGGCGGACGGCCTCCTCCACCGCCAGGGCCTCCGCCTCGCCGGCGTGGCGCCGGGGGCGGGCGCCCGCGGCGGCGCTCAGGGAGACGACGGCCACCGCGGCCGTGCCATGGGTCATGAACGCGCGACGCAACACGTCGCTCTCCTCGTCACTGGTACCGCCGGTGCCGGGGGCGCCGGCGTCCCGGAGGCCCGGTGCGCCGGGACCCGTCGCGTCACCGTCGTCGGCGGGGCTTTCGATGTGAGCGGGCGGCGCACCGCCCTTGTTTCGCGCCCCCCGTCCGCGTACGGTCTCGCGGGGGAGGAAGCCCATGTCCACCGGCTCACGACCGGGGAACATATGGCGGAACACCCGCTCGTAGGCGTAGTTGGGGCAGCGGATCTCGCCGGATTCGACGCGCCCGATGTACCGCGCGTCACACGAGACCTGTTCCCCGATCTCCCGGGCCGCACGCCGCACCGCCGCCGCGAATTCCGCAGGTGACCGCGGTCCGCGCAACGCGCGGAAGACGGTGTTCGGGCGGGGTGCGCGAGGTGACGGGGACGCGTGGGGCGACGCCATGGCCGGACCCTCTCCTGGCGAGTGCCGCCCCTCCGGCGACCGGGGCGGACGGTGGTGCTGCCGTACGGCGTGATGACCGTACCGGCTGCCGGGAATCCCGTACGTCCGCTTTGGCTACAAAACGGATATCCCACTCGCGATCCGCCATGAACTGCCATCCTTTACGGCGGCACGGCGCCGTAGCCGTTGACGGCTCAAGGGAGTTGAACAGTACGAGCAGGTGCCTGCCGTCCGTGCCGCGGCCCCGGCGGGCGGGCGCGGGACGGCGGCGACGGGTTCAGCGAAACGTGCGGAGGAGGCGTTCCCCTTGGCGGAAGCCGGAGTGAACATCGGCGGCTCGCGGACGGCGGCCCTTCACCAGGCGCGCCCCGGACACGGCCAGGCCGCGCGCCCGGCCCGGGCGCAGGGTGAGGGCGTCCCCTGCGACCTGGTCACGGTGCCCGCCCGGCAGGGCCTGGAGGCGGTGGACATCCTCCGCCTCCGCGACGGGGTCGGGCCCGTCCTGCACGACGGCGAGTGCCACACCCTCGGATTCCTCGTCCCGGCCGGCACCGCGGCGGCCTGGGACGTCCCCGGCAGCGCCTGCACCCAGGCGTACGGGCGCGGGGCGCGCACCGGCCGCCACGAGCCGCCCGTCACGGGCAGCGGCTGGCTGGTGGCCCCCGAGGCGGCGCTCGCCGAGGCCACCGACCCGGCCGTGCTGCGGGCGGCGCTCGGGGAGGCGGCCCGCACCATCGAGGCCGTCGACCGCTGCCGCTGACCCGTCGGCCGGCCGTCCCGTACGGGTGCCCGGACGAACCGGGCGATACTTGACGGATGGCTAAAGGCAGGCGGGCGGCCGGGGACACGGGCCGGAGCGGACGGCGGGCGGGGCGCGGGCGCGCCGCGGAGCCCGTCACCGAGCAGGTGGCGGGCGGCCTCGCGGAGCTCGAACCGGACCCCGACCGTCCGCGGGCCAGGACCCTGCTGATCGACGGCGCGCCGCAGTCCCATGTGGACCCGGACGACCCGGCCCGCCTGGAGTTCTCCTACCAGCGGCGGCTCGGCCACGTCGCCGACCTCGCCGCGCCGCCCGGGCGCCCGGTCCAGGCCCTCCACCTCGGCGGCGGCGCCTTCACCCTGGCCCGCTACGTCGCCGCGACCCGGCCGCGCTCCACCCAGCAGGTCGTCGAGATCGACGCGCCGCTGGTCGCCTTCGTCCGGCGCGAGCTGCCGCTCGATCCCTCCTGGCGGATCCGGGTGCGCTCCGGTGACGCGCGCGAGGTGCTCGCCAAGGTGGCCGACGGGTGGGCGGATCTGATCATCGCGGATGTGTTCGCCGGGGCGCGGACGCCAGCGCATCTGACCAGCGTCGAGTTCACGGCCGATGTGCGGCGGGTGCTGCGGCCGGGTGGTCTGTACGCGGCGAACTTGGCGGACGGTCCGCCTTCCCTCGGCTTCGTCAAGTCGCAGATCGCGACCGTGGGGACGGTGTTTCCCGAGGTGTGTTTGGTGGCGGAGCCGGCGGTGTTGCGGGGGCGACGGTTTGGTAACGCGATTCTTGTGGCGTCGGATGTGGCTTTGCCATTGGGGGAGTTGGGGCGGCGTTGCGCGACGGATGCGGCGCAGGGGCGGGTGGAGGCCGGTACTGATCTCGCCGCCTTCGCCGGCGGGGCGGCGGCGGTCCGCGATGCGCACGCGAAGCCGTCGCCGGAGCCTCCGCCGTCGGTTTTCCGGTGAGGGTGCCCCAGCCCCGCCCTTTCACCGTTTCTTGCGGGGGAGGGCCCCGCACCCCTGAAGCGCCCTGCGGGCGCTGTCCTCAAACGCCGGACGGGCTGAATCAGCCCGTCCGGCGTTTGAGGACAAGGGGGTCTGGGGCGCAGCCCCAGGAAACGGCGAAAGGGCGGGACGGGGGCGACTCACCCCACCCGCCCGCCCCGAATCACCCCCCGATACCACTCCCCACTCCCCTTCACCGTCCGCGACAACGTCGCGTAATCGACGTACACGATCCCAAACCGCTTGCTGTACCCGTACGCCCACTCGAAGTTGTCGAGCAGCGACCACACGAAGAACCCCCACACGTCCGCCCCGTCCCCCAACGCCCGCAGCACCGCGTCGAAGTGCCCGCGCAGATAGGCGATGCGGTCGGGATCGTGCACGGCCCCCCGGCCGTCCGGCTTGTCGTCGTAGGCGGCGCCGTTCTCGGAGACGGCGAGGGGGAGGCCGGGGGCTTCGCGGGTGAAGCGCAGGAGGAGGTCGTACAGGCCGCTCGGATCGACGGTCCAGTCCATGGCCGTCCGGGGTCCCGGAGGCTGGTGGAAGGCGACGCCCTGGGCCCCGGGATAGGGCGAACGCGCAGGTGAGGGGCGGTTGTCAGTGGCGGCTGATACAACGGACGGCGTGTAGTAGTTGATGCCCAGCCAGTCCAGGGGGTGCTTGATGACGGAGGTGTCGCCGTCGCGGACGAACGACCAGTCCGTGATCTTGGCCGTGTCGTCGATCAGGTCGGCGGGGTACGCGCCGTGGAGCATGGGCCCGGTGAAGATACGGGTGGAGAGCGCGTCGATACGCCGCTGAGCGTCCAGGTCGGCGGGTGACGTGGTGCGGGCCCGGACGGCGTTGGGGTTGAGGACGACCGCGACGCGCGCCCGGCGCGGCAGGGTGGCGCGCAGTGCCTGGGCGCCCAGCCCATGGGCGAGGTTGAGGTGGTGCGCGGCGCGCAGGGCCGCGGCGTCGTCGGTGCGCCCGGGGGCGTGTACCCCCGAGGCGTAGCCCAGGAAGGCGCTGCACCAGGGCTCGTTGAGGGTGGCCCAGCACTCGACCCGGTCGCCCAGCGCCCGTGCGACGAGCTCGGCGTAGTCGGCGAAGCGGTAGGCGGTCTCGCGGGCCGGCCAGCCGCCCGCCGTCTCCAGCTCCTGCGGCAGGTCCCAGTGGTAGAGGGTCAGGACGGGCTTGATGCCGTGGGCGAGGAGCTCGTCGGCGAGCCGGCGGTAGAAGTCGAGGCCCTTGGGTGAGGCGGGCCCGCTGCCGGTGGGCTGGACGCGGGGCCAGGAGACGGAGAAGCGGTAGGCGCCCAGGCCGAGGCGGGCCATCAGGCGGACGTCCTCGGCGTACCGGTGGTAGTGGTCGGTGGCCGTGTCGCCGGTGTCGCCGTTCAGCACCTTGCCGGGCGTGTGGCTGAAGGTGTCCCAGATGGAAGGGGTGCGGCCGTCCTCGTGGACCGCGCCCTCCACCTGGTACGCGGCGGTCGCGGCGCCCCAGACGAAGCCGGGAGGGAAGGTCGTGGGCATGAACACGCTCCGGAGGAGAGAGAAGAAGGGGCGGAGGGGGACGGGGGAGATGACGGAGCCGGCACGGGCGTCAGCCCTTGACCGCGCCGCGCATGATGCCGCCGACGATGTGCCGTCCGAAGAGGGCGAGCACGAGCAGCAGCGGCAGCGTGCCGAGCAGCGCCCCGGCCATCACGACGGCTTGGTCGGGGACGTAGCCGCGGCCGAGGCCGGTGAGGGCCACCTGGACGGTCGGGTTGTCCTGGGTCAGCGCGATCACCGGCCAGAAGAAGTCGTTCCAGGACTGCACGAAGGAGAGCATCCCGAGCACCGCCATCGCGGGCCGGGCGACGGGGAGGACGACGTGCCGTACGACGCGCAGGCTGCCGGCGCCGTCGACCCGGGCGGCCTCGATCAGTTCGGTGGGCAGCGCCTCCACGAGGTACTGCCGCATGAAGAACACGCCGAACGCGCTGACCAGGGTGGGCAGGACGACCGTCTGCAGCCGGTCGGTCCAGCCCAGCTCCGCGACGAGTGCGAACAGGGGGACCACCGAGAGCTGTGGGGGCACCATCATCGTGCCCACCACCACCGCCAGCAGGGCGTTCCGCCCCCGGAACCGCAGCTTGGCGAAGGCGAAGCCGGCGAGGGTGCAGAAGAGGACGGTGCCCAGGGCGACGCAGCCGGCGACCAGCGTCGTGTTCAGCAACGCCAGGCCCAGGTTGGCGTCGCTCCACGCGATGCCCAGGTTGTGCGCCAGGTTGCCGCCGAACCAGAGGGGCGGCGGGGTGTGCGCGAGCCGGGTGTTGTCGTGCGAGGCGGCCACGGCCGTCCACACCAGGGGCAGCACCGAGCCCGCGGTGAAGAGGACGAGCACGGTGTATCCGAGCGGTCCGGTGCGTGGCCGCCCGCCGGCCGGCGCGCGGGTGGCGCGGGTGACGGGGGTGGCAGGGGCGGGGACGGGCACGGCGGCTCCTCAGCGGTCCGTGCGCAGCCGGCGGGCGAGCAGCCCGCCCACGGCGGCGACCAGCAGCAGGATCAGGAACATGGCCCAGGCCACGGCGGAGGCACGGCCGAGGTGGAAGCCGAACCACCCCTGCTCGTACAGATAGAGGCCCAGGGTCTGGAACTGGTGCGAGGCCCCGCCCTTCTGCCCGGCCGCCCCGCCGAACAGCAGGGGCTCGCCGAACAGCTGGGTCGCCCCGATCGTCGAGACGACGACGGTGAACAGGATCGTCGGCCGCAGCGAGGGCACGGTGACGTGCCGGAACTGCCGGATCCGCGAGGCGCCGTCCAGCGCCGCCGACTCGTACAGCTCGTCGGGGATCGCCTGCATGGCGGCCAGGTAGATCAGCGCGTTGTAGCCCGTCCACCGCCAGACGACGATCGAGGAGACGGCGATCCGGGAGGTCCACGTGCCGTTCTGCCAGTCGACCGGGTCGACGCCCGCCAGCCCCAGCGCCCAGTTGATCAGCCCGTAGTCCCGCCCGTAGAGGAGGACGAACACCAGGGTGGCCGCGGCGACCGACGTGGCGTACGGGGTGAGGAGGGCGACGCGCCAGAAGGTGGCGGCCCGCAGCCGCTGGTGCAGAAGATGCGCCAGACAGAGGGCCGTCAGCAGTTGGGGGACGGTCGAGAGCACGCCGATGGTGAAGGTGTTGCCCAGGGCGTTCCAGAAGAACTCGTCGTGCAGCAGCCGGAGGTAGTTGCGCGCCCCGGCCCACTCCATCCGGCTCAGGTCCGTGAGTTCGAGCCGGTGGAGTGAGGCCCAGCCGGTCCAGAGGAGGGGGAAGAGACCGAATGCGGAGAAGAACAGGAAGAACGGCGCCACGAACGCGTACGGGCTCCAGCGCACGTCCCACCGGTGACGGCGGGTGCGCCAGGCGGCGCGGCGGTCCCGGCCGGGGGCGGGCGGGGGGTGCGACGGGCCCGGAGCCGGCTCCGCGCCGGGGTCCTCGACGGTGGTGGGCGGCGCCGAGGTCATTCGTCCACCGCGTTGTGGATCTCCTTCTGGGCCGCCGCCCAGGCCGCCCGCGGGTCCCTGCCCTGCTGCTCGACCTGCGGGATGCCGACGTCGGTGAAGGCGGTGCCGATCTGCTGCTCGTGCGGCCCGATCACCAGCGTGGGCGCCCCCTGGGCGGCCCGGGCGAAGATCCGCGCGACCGGGGCCCCGCCGAAGTAGGGGTTCCGCGCGTCCCGCAGCTCCGGCATGCCGTACGAGGCGGGGGTGGAGGGGAAGCTCGACTGCCGGGCGAAGAGCCTGGCCTGCTGCGCGGGCGCGGTCAGCCAGGCGGCGAGCGCCACGGCCTGCGCCCGGTGCCGGGCGGCCTTCGGCACGGTCAGGAACGAGCCGCCCCAGCTGGCCGGCCGGGGCGCCGGTGCCACGTCCCACAGGCCCCGGCCCGCGTCGCCCGACTTCTCCTTGATGTAGCCGAGCATCCACGGTGGGCAGGCGACGGTGGCGAAGCGGCCGTTCGCGTACGCCTGGTCCCAGGGTTTCTCGAACTGTCGCAGCCGCGCGGTCAGCCCCTCGCGGGCCGCCCGCACCGCCAGGTCCCAGGCCGCCCGGACGGCCGGGCCGCCGGTGTACAGCGGGCGGCCGGAGCGGTCGTAGTAGCGCTCCGGATAGCCGTGGATGGCGGCGTTGTAGACGCCCGCCGCCGAGTCGGTGAAGACCGTGCCCGCCGGGGCCCGCTTCCGGTAGGCGCGGCCGGCGTCGAGGTACTTCCGCCAGTCGCCGGCCCACAGCCGGCCGACGGCCTCCCGGTCGGTGGGCAGCCCGGCCCGGCGGAAGAGGTCCTTGCGGTAGCAGACGGCGATCGGCCCGATGTCCGTGCCGAGCCCGACCGTGCGGCCGTCGGGGTCGGTGGCCTGGGCCCATTTCCACCCGAGCCAGTCGGCCCGGCGTACGCCCGGCGCCCGGGACAGGTCCTCCAGCCGGCGGCCCTGGCCCGCCGCCAGGTCGTGCAGGGTGCCGACCTCGACCGCCTGGACGTCCGCCAGCCCGCTGCCGGTCACCAGGTGCGTCAGGAACTGGGGGAAGTAGGTGTCGCTCCGCTCGATCACGTTCTCCTTGATCCGGATCTCCGGGTGCAGCCGCTCGTACTCGGCGTACAGCCCGGCCTGCCGGTAGCCGAAGACCCCGAAGGTGCCGACGGAGAGCGTGGTCCGCCCGTCGTCGTCGGCCGCGCAGCCGGTGAGCGCCGCGGCCAGGAGCAGCGCGGCCGCCAGTGCCGCCGGTGCCGCCCGTGCCCGTCGGGTCCGGGGGCGCCGTCCCTGGGTGCCGCCGCGCATGCCTCCTCCTGGTGCCGTGCCCGCCCCACCGGCCCACGGGAGGCGGCCCGCCAAGGGGCGTACCGCGCCGGAGCGTTGGGGGTTCCGGGACTGCCCCGAGACTCGCCGCAACCTGGCGTAGTGTCAAGGACGCGCTGCGTGACGTGACCTAGGGGGTGAAAGAGGCGTGGGGAGAGCTTCCGGCGTGTCGTGGTGGTGGGGCGGCGGGAGGCCCGGCACGGGCTGACGGCCATTCGGACGCGCGGACCCGCACACGGGCCGCGGCTGGAAACGCCGAAGGCCCTGACCTGGTTTCCCAGATCAGGGCCTTCGGCTCTGAGGGTGAGTAACGGGACTCGAACCCGCGACATCCTGGACCACAACCAGGTGCTCTACCAGCTGAGCTATACCCACCACGACCGGCGTTCGTTTCCGTGTTTCCCACCGGCCGAGAAGAAGTCTACAGGGTCCGGAGGGGTGCTCGCTCCCGGCTTTCGCCGTGCCGGGAGCGAGCTGCGTCACTCCGCCGGAATCCCCGTGGAAACCCCACGGGGATCAAGGCCGTACTACGACTGAACAGGAAGGACGTGCTTGGCCGCGATCGCCTTCGCCGTGTCGGAGTCCGGACCGGGCTGCGGCACGAAGATCGCCTCGCGGTAGTAGCGGAGCTCGGCGATCGACTCGCGGATGTCGGCGAGGGCCCGGTGGTTGCCGGCCTTCTTCGGGCTGGCGAAGTAGGCACGGGGGAACCAGCGCCGGGACAGCTCCTTCACCGACGAGACGTCGACGATGCGGTAGTGCAGGTGCTTCTCCAGCTCCGGCATGTCCCGCAGCAGGAAGCCGCGGTCGGTGCCGACCGAGTTTCCGCACAGCGGGGCCTTGCCGGGCTCCGGGACGTACTCGCGGATGTACGCCAGGACCTGCCGCTCCGCTTCCTCGAGCGTCGTCCCGCCGTCCAGCTCGTCGAGCAGCCCGGAGGCCGTGTGCATCTGGCGCACCACCTCGGGCATGGTGGTCAGGGCCTCGGCGGGCGGGCGGATGACGATGTCCACACCGTCGCCGAGGATGTTCAGCTCCGAGTCGGTCACCAGGGCGGCCACCTCGATGAGCGCGTCGGTCGACAGCGAGAGCCCGGTCATCTCGCAGTCGATCCACACCATGCGATCGTTCATGGAACTCACCCTACGGGGCGTTCCCGCTGGCCGGGCAGGTGCGGGCTGTACAGGTCGGACTCCGGCTTGCCCGGTTCGACGGCGCCCGGACCGTGTCCCGGTCCATGGCCGAACCCCGGGTTCCCCGGCCCGTGCCCCAGGGGCACCCCGTGTCCGGGATGCCCGCCGTGTCCGCCGTGCCCGGCGGAGTGCGGCGGACCGCCGAGCGGACCGGCCGACGCGTGCGCGGCGGCCAGGGCCGTCCGTCTCAGCCCGACGACCGCCGGCTCCCCGGACCGGGGCTCCAGCGGGTCCGGGGAGCCGAAGCGGTCACCCCGCCCGTCCCGGTCCGGCCGCTCGGGGCGGTCCGGCCGGCCGTCGGGGCCGCCCTGGGGCCGCCGCGCCCGGTAGGCCGCCCGGTAGGCCGCGGGGGAGGACCCCAGCTGCCGCCGGAAGTGGCCGCGCAGGGCGACGGGGGAACGGAATCCGCAGCGTCCGGCGACCTCGTCCACGGAGTAGTCGGACGTCTCCAGCAGCCGCTGTGCCTGGAGCACCCGCTGGGTGATCAGCCACTGGAGCGGCGCACTGCCGGTGAGCGAACGGAACCTGCGGTCGAAGGTGCGGCGGCTCATATAGGCGCGGGCGGCCAGGGTCTCCACGTCGAACTGTTCGTGGAGGTGCTCCAGCGCCCAGGCGACGACCTCGGCGAGCGGATCGGCGCCGATCTCCTCCGGTAAAGACCGGTCGAGATAGCGCTCCTGGCCGCCGCTGCGGCGCGGCGGTACGACGAGGCGTCGGGCGAGCGCCCCGGCGGCGTCCGCGCCGTGGTCGGTGCGGACGATGTGCAGGCACAGGTCGATGCCGGCGGCGGTGCCCGCGGAGGTCAGGACGTCACCGTCGTCCACGAAGAGCTCCCGCGGGTCCACATGGACCGAGGGGTAGCGCTTGGCGAGTGTCGGCGCGTACATCCAGTGGGTGGTGGCGGGTCTGCCGTCGAGCAGTCCCGCGGCGGCCAGTACGAAGGCCCCGGTGCACAGCCCGACGATGCGGGCGCCTTCCTCGTGGGCGCGGCGCAGTGCGTCGAGGGCGGCGGGTGGCGGTGGCTGGGTGATGGACCGCCAGGCCGGTACGACGACGGTGCCGGCCCTGGAGAGCGCCTCCAGGCCGTACGGCGCGGTCAGTTCCAGACCGCCGGTCGTTCGCAATGGCACATCTTCGCCCGCGCAGACGAGCAGGCGATAACGGGGAACCCCGGCATCCTGCCGGTCGATCCCGAATACGGAGAGCGGAATGGAGCTTTCGAAGATCGGGCCGCCGCTGAAGAGCAAAACGGCGACGATCTCCCGGCGGCGGCGTCCGGAGAGCTTGCGCACGGTCTCCGGTACGGTCGTGGAGTCCTGGCTCATGGCGCTAAGCCCCCCTCGGCGGTCGAGTCCTCTCGGTCCTGCACGTTTCCCCTCGGTCCTGAACGGTTCCCCCGCCGGTCATGGCCAAGATCGAATCTACTGTGTCGGATGTAGTCGCGGTGACCAGTTCACCATCCGGCTCTATGTCGACATGACAACTTGGCGCGAAGCGTTCGATCACGAAGCGTTGCACTTGCAGGCCCCGCTGAAAAGTACGCCTCTCGGCTCTGCCCCCACGCCGTAGGGATCAACCGCCCTCAGCGGTCCTTTCCTTGCTGGTCGCCCGGCTGTTGGGGGCTGGTCAGGCCAAGCGAGGGCCCTCGGCCTGAAGTTGGCCGAAAACATACGGGTGTGGGCGTACGAAAAATCAGTCGACGTACGTACTGGCGCCCGGATGGCGTGCGCCGCGATGCGTACCGGTACCGGTGCGGCCGTGCCGGCCGCGGTGCGGGGAGACCGGCGGCGCGACTCGTTCGAGTGCCCCTCCGAGGGCCTCCTCCAGGTCCTCTTCGAGTGCTCCGGCGGGCTGTTCGCCCCGGTCCGTCCGGCGGCCCGCGCCACCCCGGCCGACGGCCCGCGGGGCGCGGCCGGCGGCCCGTTCGGACCGCCGGAGGAGGGCGTGGCAGGCGCAGGTGAGGGCCACGAGGCCGGCGGCGCTGCCGGCCGCCCCGCCGAAGGACCGTCCGCACATCAGCAGGACGAGGGGGACCAGGGCGCAGCTGAACGCCGCCCAGCGCACCACGTCGCTCACCGGATCGGGCGATTCCCGGTCGGGTTCGGCGGCGTGGGCGTCGTCGCGGGTTCCGGGCACGGAGCGGCTCCCTGGTGGCGGCTGCTGGCGGTAGTACAACGCGGGTCCGGCGTGTGGGTCACTCGGCGAACGGGCAGGGGTAGGGACACACGGGGCATTGCGCTGGGGGCGGCCCTCGTGCATGCTCCGGGGAACGCTCACCCGTCAGCCGTCACACCCGTCGAGGGGACACCGCGTGTCGCACCCGTCGTCCGGACGTCCGCCCCTCGGGGGCGGCCGTCGCAGGCGGGCGGCCGCCGGCGTCTTCCGGCCCCGTTCGGCGGGCCGGCCTCTGGGCACCCGGCGGGCGGGGCCGTACCCTGGGGGGTAAGTCCTTGAAAAGATGAATCCCGGACGGATTTTTGTCGCCGTACTGACACCCATGCGCCCGCGCGGTGTCCCGTACGGCGGGAAATGTCCCTTCAGTCCACCGCAGCCCACCGCCGACCCTCCGCAAGAGGACTTCCTTCGCCGAGACACCGATGGCCGGTCACGAATTCTCCGAACCCGCGGACCGCAAGCGGATCGCCGATCAGACGGCGCTTCCCGAAGCGGTGGAAGAAACACGTCATTCCTGCGATCCCGCGTTCCAGCACGGTGTCGTGGTGGGTTTCGACGGCTCCACGTCGAGCGAACGGGCGCTTGCTTATGCAATCGGCATGGCCCGGCGTTCCGGCTCGGGCCTGATCATCGTCCATGTGGCCAACCGGCTGCCGACGACCGTCTGGGCGGGCTGCGAACCGCCGGTCTTCGTGGACGTCCCCGACCACCGCACCGAGGTCCTGGGCCTGGAACTGGCCTGCGCCGACCACCTCTCCGAGGTGCCCTGGATCCTCGTCGAGCGGGGCGGGGACATCTGCCACGAGCTGGAGGAGGTCGGGCGGGAGTACGCGGCCGACGCCATCGTGGTGGGCTCCACCCATGGGATCGTCGGCCGGATCTTCGGCTCGGTGGCCGGCCGGCTGGCCCGGCGGGCGCAGCGGCCTGTGGTGGTCATTCCCTGAGGCCCTGAGGCCCTGAGGCGTATGGGACGGCGGGGGTGTCCGGGACGGACGGGACGCCCCCGCCGTTTCATGCCCAACTCCCGTAACCGATGCGGGTGGTGAGCGACGGTGCCGCCGGCGGACGCGGCTCGGCGCGCGCCCCGCATCGCGAAAGCGCGCGCCTGCTCAGGTGTGCGAAAGCCGCTTCCTCCGGGTACAAGTCCGGTGAGCGCACGTGCCGCCGGGCGGGAGGTGACGGTTCCCGGGACCGGTGGCATCACCGCCGGCGCGAGGGCGGCGCCGGCACCGGGGAGGCGGTCCTCCCCGCGCGCCCGGTGGCACGCGCGGGGAGCGCCGTCGGCAGTGAGGGGCCGTCAGGCGTGCCGGACACAGCCGTCGGGCGTGACGGGCAAGGCCGTCAGGCGTGGCGGCCGGAGCCGCCAGGCGTGACTACTCGACCGTGACGGACTTGGCGAGGTTGCGCGGCTTGTCGATGTCGCGGCCCATGGCCTTGGCCGTGTAGTAGGCGAAGAGCTGGAGCGGGATGCCCATGAGGATCGGGTCCAGCTCGTCCTCGTTCTTCGGCACCACGATCGTGTGGTCGGCCTTCTCCTGCTCCTGGTGCGCGACGGCGAGGATGCGGCCGCTGCGGGCCTTGATCTCCTCCAGGGCGGCGCGGTTCTTCTCCAGCAGCTCGTCGTCGGGGACGATCGCGACGGTCGGCATGGCGGGCTCGATCAGGGCCAGCGGGCCGTGCTTGAGCTCCGACGCCGGGTAGGCCTCGGCGTGGATGTACGAGACCTCCTTGAGCTTGAGGGAGGCCTCGCGGGCCACCGGGTAGCCCCGGACGCGGCCGATGAACATCATCGACTTGGCGTCGGCGTACTCGGCCGCCAGCTTCTCGATCTCCGCCTCGTTGCCGAGGATCTCCTCGATCTGCGCGGGCAGCTTGCGCAGGCCCTCGATGATCCGCTTGCCGTCGGCGACCGACAGGTCGCGGGTGCGGCCCAGGTGCAGGGCGAGCAGGCCGAAGGAGACCACCATGTTGGTGAAGCACTTGGTGGAGACGACGCAGACCTCGGGGCCGGCGTGCACGTAGATGCCGCCGTCGGTCTCCCGGGCGATGGCCGAGCCGACCACGTTGACCAGGCCGAGGACGCGGGCGCCCTTGCGCTTGAGCTCCTGGACGGCGGCGAGCACGTCGTAGGTCTCACCGGACTGGGACACCGCGATGTAGAGGGTGTCGGGGTCCACGACCGGGTTGCGGTAGCGGAACTCGGAGGCCGGCTCGGCGTCCGCGGGGATGCGGGCCAGCTCCTCGATCATCTGGGCGCCGATCTGGCCGGCGTGGTACGAGGTGCCGCAGCCGAGGATCTTCACCCGGCGCACGGCGCGGGCGTCGCGGGCGTCCAGGTTGAGGCCGCCGAGGTGCACGGTGGAGAAGCGGTCGTCGATGCGGCCGCGCAGGGCGCGGTCCACGGCGTCGGCCTGCTCGTGGATCTCCTTGTGCATGTACGTGTCGTGGCCGCCCATGTCGTACGACTCGGCCTCCCACTCCACGGTGGTCGGCTGCGACGAGGTGGTGGAGCCCTCGGTGGTGTAGGTGCGGTAGTCGTCGGCCTTCAGGGTGGCCATCTCGCCGTCGTCCAGGGTGACGACCTGGCGGGTGTGGCTGACCAGCGCGGCGACGTCGGAGGAGACGAACATCTCCTTCTCGCCTATGCCGAGGACGACCGGCGAGCCGTTGCGGGCGACGACGATGCGGTCCGGGAAGTCGGCGTGCAGCACGGCGATGCCATAGGTGCCCTCGATGTGCCGGACGGCGTCGCGGACCTTCTCCTCCAGCGTGGCGGCCTGCGAGCGGCCGACCAGGTGGGCGAGCACCTCGGTGTCGGTGTCGGAGAGGAACGTCACGCCGTCGGCGGTCAGCTTGGCGCGCAGCTCGGAGGCGTTGTCGATGATGCCGTTGTGGACGACGGCGACCTTCTCGTCGGCGTCCACGTGCGGGTGCGCGTTGACGTCGTTGGGGGCGCCGTGGGTGGCCCAGCGGGTGTGCGCGATGCCGGTGGTGCCGTTGAAGCGCTTGGGGAGGCGGGCCTCCAGCTCGCGCACGCGGCCCTTGGCCTTGGCGGTCTTCAGGCCGCCGGCCTTGCCGCTCGCGTGCAGGGCGATGCCCGCGGAGTCGTAGCCGCGGTACTCCAGTCGCTGCAGCCCTTCGAGCAGCAGCGGGGCGACGTCGCGCTTCCCGATGTAACCGACGATTCCGCACATAAGGTGATGACCCTCCCTGACAAACGATCAATGATGCCCGCGGGCGGCAGCAGCCGCCGTTTCGCCTTCGCCGGGGACGGGTGTCCCGGCCCCCGGCCCGCCTCGGCCGTAGCCGGTCTCAGCCGTAGACGATGCGCCGCAGCTGGCGCAGCGAGAGCGGGGGCGGGGCGACCGCGCGGTGCGGCAGCTCCGCCGCGATCCGCTCGAAGATCTCCGCGTTCGCCAGACCACCGGACTGCAGTTCGCGGTGGCGGCGGCGGACGAACTCCTCGGCCGTCTCGTCGAAGTACGCCAGGACGTCCAGGACCACCCGGGCGGCCTCGCCGCGCTGGAGCGGCGTGCTGCGCACCAGGTGGTCCACCAGGTCGTCATGGGACATACGGCGTTCGAGCACCCGTTGATACTGAGGGGTGTCGGAGCGTTTCGCAAGAATCCTGCCCGATTTCGGGCAAGAGTGGTGGCAAAGTGTTGATCGTTTTGCTTAGAAACGCTGGAGAATCGCCTGTTTCGCGGCGGTGAACTCCTCGTCCGTGAGGATCCCCGAGCGGTGCAGCTCGCCCAGCTCCCGCAGCCGGCGGAGCAGGGTGTCGTGATCGTCGGCCGGCGGCGCGTCGGACGGGGCCCGGTCGAGCGGGGCGGGCGTGACGGGCGGTGCCGCCGGGACCTCGTGCACCGGGGCGGCGGGGTGCGGCAGCCGGGCCGTGACGGCGGCGCCCAGCAGGGCCATCAGCCCGTCCTTCTTGAAGCCGAAGAGCTCGATGGCGTTCGGGTCGTGCTTGGCGGGCGTTTTCGAGGGCGCGCCCCGGACGGCGAACCGTAGGTAGCCGTTCTCCAGCCCGATGCTCGGCAGCCACTCCACGCCCGTGATGTCGGCCAGCGCCAGCTCCCGCGGGCCGCCCGACGCCTTGCCGTCGTCGGTGACCCAGTTCCACTCCAGCCGGACCGTCTCGCCGTCGAAGGAGGCGGTTCCGTCCCCGGCGCCGACCGCCAGCGGGACGGCGGGGCCGGGCAGCAGATAGCGGTCCGCCGGGCCGTCCGGCACCTGCTCCAGCAGCAGGGCGGTACGGACCTCCTCCGCGAAGTACTCGGCGACGCCGGCCCGGTCCGGTTCCGTCCTGAGCTGGTACGGGTCGATGGCGTCCGCCATCCGGCCGCGCGTCACCTGGGTGAGCGGGTCGGCCCCCTCGCGCAGCCGCAGCCGCAGCCGGCCCGCCTTGCGGCCCGGCTCGAAGGCGATGCCCGCCACGGCCTCCAGCGGCACGGTCAGCTCACCCAGCGTCTGGCGGACCAGATGGACCCCGCGCTCCCGGCCCGGGACGATGCGTATCGCGTCCCCGTCGAACGTCCACGTGCCGTCCTTCTGGAAGATCTCTGCCATGGGCGAATTCTCGCAGGCGGGAGGCGGTTTGGGCAGGCCGGGCCGGGGCGCGGGCGGTACGCCGGCGCGGGGCGGCGGGTGCCGTACGCGCCGCCCCCGGCCCCCTGCCGTCCGGCGTCAGCCCGTGAGGCCCAGCTCCCGGGCGATCAGCATCCGCTGGACCTCGCTGGTGCCCTCGCCGATCTCCAGGATCTTGGCGTCCCGCCACATCCGGGCCACCGGGTACTCGTTCATGAAGCCGTAGCCGCCGTGGATCTGGGTGGCCTCGCGGGCGTTGTCGACCGCGATCTCCGACGAGTAGAGCTTGGCCAGCGCCGCCTGCTTCTTGAACGGCTCGCCGTGCACCAGCCGGGAGGCGGCGTCGCGCCAGGCGAGACGGGCGGTGTGGGCGCGCATCTCCATGTCGGCGATCTTGAACTGGATCGCCTGGTTGTCGCCGATCGGCCGGCCGAACGCCCGCCGGGTCCTCGCGTACGTCAGCGACTCGTCGACGCAGCCCTGCGCCAGGCCGGTGGCCAGCGCGGAGATCGCGATCCGGCCCTCGTCGAGTATCCGCAGGAACTGCGCGTAGCCCCGGCCCTCCTCGCCCAGCAGGTTCGCGCGCGGCACCCGGACGTCCGAGAAGGACAGCTCGCGGGTGTCCGAGGCGTTCCAGCCGACCTTGGAGTAGGGGGCCGCGACGGTGAAGCCGGGGGTGCCGGACGGGACGATGATCGAGGAGATCAGCGGCTTGCCGTCCGGCGTGCGGCCGGTGACCGCGGTGACGGTGACCAGGGCGGTGATGTCGGTGCCCGAGTTGGTGATGAAGCACTTGGTGCCGTTGATGACCCACTCGTCCGTGGCCTCGTCCAGCCGGGCGGTGGTGCGGGTGCCGCCCGCGTCCGAACCGCACTCCGGCTCCGTCAGCCCGAAGCCGCCCAGGATCTCGCCGGCGCACAGCCGGGGCAGCCACTCGCGCTTCTGCTCCTCCGTGCCGAAGCGGAAGATCGGCATGGCGCCCAGGGAGACGCCGGCCTCCAGGGTGATCGCCACGGACGAGTCGACGCGGGCCAGCTCCTCCAGGGCGATGCCCAGCGCGAGGTAGTCGCCGCCCATCCCGCCGTACTCCTCGGGGAAGGGGAGGCCGAAGAGGCCCATGCGGCCCATGTCGCGGACGATCTCGTAGGGGAACTCGTGGCGCTCGTAGAAGTCGCCGATCTTCGGGGCGATCACGTCGTGGGCGAACTCCTCGACGGTACGCCGGAGTTCCTCGTGCTCGGGGGTGAGGCGGTGGTCCAGCATGGCTCAGGACTCCTGGTGGGAGATGGCGCGGACGGTACGGGACGGGCTCGGCCGTCCCAGGTGGGCGGCCATCCACACGCTTGTGGCGGTGAGCCGGCCGAGGTCGACCCCGGTGTCGATACCGAGGCCGTGGAGCATCCAGACGAGGTCTTCGGTGGCGAGGTTGCCGGTGGCGCTCTTCGCGTACGGGCAGCCGCCGAGGCCGCCCGCGGAGGCGTCCACGGTGGTCACGCCGTGGCGCAGCGCCGTGAGGGTGTTGGCCAGGGCCTGGCCGTAGGTGTCGTGGAAGTGCACGGCGAGGTGGTCGGTGGGGACGCCCGCCGCGTTGAACGCCGCGAGGAGGGCCGTGACCTGGCCCGGGGTGGCGACGCCGATCGTGTCGCCGAGGCTCAGCTCGTCGCAGCCCAGCTCGTACAGGCGGCGGCCGACATCCGCCACGCGCTCGATCGGGACGGGGCCTTCCCAGGGGTCCCCGAAGCACATGGAGAGGTAGCCGCGGACCTTCGCGCCCTCGTCCTTCGCCCGGCGGACCACCGGCTCGAACATGGCGAGCGACGCGTCGACCGTGCGGTTGAGGTTGGCCTTGGCGAACGACTCGGTGGCGCTGGCGAAGACCGCGACCTCGCGTGCGCCCAGGGCGAGGGCGCGGTCGAGGCCGCGCTCGTTGGGGACGAGGACGGGGAGGCGGACGCCGATCCCGTCGACGAGGGGCAGGAGCTCCTCGGCGTCGGCCAGCTGCGGGACCCACTCGGGGCGGACGAAGCTCGTCGCCTCGATCGTGCGCAGGCCCGCGTCGGCGAGGCGGCGGATGAAGTCCGCCTTCACCTCGACCGGGACGATCGCCTTCTCGTTCTGCAGGCCGTCGCGGGGGCCGACCTCGTGGATCCGGACACGGTCCGGGAGGGAGGGGTCCCGTACGGGCATGGGCAGGCCGTCGGCCGTCATGCTTCCTCCTGGGCGGCGGGCCGTTCGGTGGGCCGGTCGGCGGGCTGGTCCGGGGTGACGACGGCCAGGACCTGGTCCATGGCGACCGTGCTGCCGGGGGTGACGTCCAGTTCCGTGACCGTGCCGTCGTGCGGGGCGGCGATGACGTGCTCCATCTTCATCGCCTCCACGACGAGCAGGCTCTGGCCGGCGGTGACCGTGTCCCCGACGGCCGCCTTCACGACGGTGACCGTGCCGGGCATGGGCGCGGTGAGCGCTCCGGCGTGCGCGGCGGCGCTCGCGCCTCCGGCGGCTACGGGGTCGTGGTCGAGGACGTGCCAGGTGTCGCCTTGGTGGGCCAGCCAGGCTCCGTCGGGGCTTATGACGAAGGGGGTGGTGCGGCCGTCGAGGTCGAGGGTGAGGTGGTGGGGGGCGGTGGGGAGGAGGCGGGCGCGGTGGGGGGCGCCTGCGGCGGGCTGTTCCCCAATCCCGCCCCTTCCCGAAACCGGGGGCAAGCCCCCGGACCCCCCGGTCGCCGCGCCCTGCTGCGCGGGCAGGGCGGCGGCGGGCGCCGTCACGCGGGCCGTGCTCGCGCCTGTCGCTGCCGCGCCGGCCGTACGGCCGCCGGGCGCAGTGGCGTCGTCTGCGGCGGCCACGCCGGCGCGCGGAGCGCCCGCGTTGCCCGCGCGTTGCCCGCCGGCCGCTGCCGCGCCTGCCGTGGCGCCTTCGGCGCCGCCCGCCGCCGGAGCGGGTGCGTCGGTGGCCCCGTGCGCCGCACGGTCCGTCGGGCTGCCCGTCGGGGCGGCAGCCACGCCGCCCGGCTCCGGCGGCGCCGGGCTCCCGGACGCCTGGGCGCCGCTCGCGCCGACAGGCGCCGTCGCGCCTCCCGCTGCCGCGCCGACCGTGGCGCCTCCGGCGCCGCCCGTCGCCCGCCCGTGCTGCGCCGGCCGCGCGGGCGCTTCCGCGCCGCCCGCCGCCTCAGACGCCCCCGCGCCCTCAGGCGCCCCCGCGCCCTCAGGCGCCCCCGCGCCCTCAGGCGCCCCCGCGCCCTCCGGCGTGTCCACCAGCACCTCCGTCCCCGTCGCCGTCGTCCGGACCCGGACCGTGACCGGGTCGTGTCCGGGGACGCGGAAGTGGTGCGGTGTCCAGGCGGGGGTGCCGCCCAGGCGCCACCCGTCCGGGGTGGAGAACGGGTCCGTCCACGAAGCGGGGGCGGAGGCGGGGGACAGGGCCGCCTGCCGGGCCAGGGCCGCCGTCGCGTACACCTCGGCCGGGACCGTGTCCGACAGGAGAGAGGGGCCGTCGCGGTCGACCAGGCCCGTGTCCAGGTCGCCCGAGACCACCGACGGGTGGGCCAGGAGGCGGCGGAGGAAGCCGGTGTTGGTCTCCAGGCCGAGGATGGTCGTGTCCGCGAGGGCGGCGCGGAGGCGGCGGAGGGCCGTGGCGCGGTCGGGGCCGTAGGCGATGACCTTGGCGAGCATCGGGTCGTAGTCCGTGCCGACCTCCGTGCCCGGCAGCAGGCCGGAGTCGACGCGGACGCCCGGGCCCTCCGGTTCGTGGAGGGCGACGATCCTGCCGGCGGAGGGGAGGAATCCGCGGGCCGGGACCTCGGCGCAGATGCGGGCCTCGACGGCGTGGCCGGTGAGGGTCACGTCGTCCTGCGTGAAGGACAGGCGCTCGCCCGCCGCCGCGCGGAGCTGCCACTCCACCAGGTCCAGGCCCGTGACCAGCTCCGTCACCGGGTGCTCGACCTGGAGGCGGGTGTTCATCTCCATGAAGTAGTAGGCGGACGGGTCGCCGCCGGGGACGATGAACTCGACCGTGCCCGCGCCCGTGTAGCCGCAGGAGCGGGCCGCCTGGACGGCGGCGGCGCCCATCGCGGCGCGGGTGGCCTCGTCGAGCAGGACGCTCGGCGCCTCCTCGATGATCTTCTGGTGGCGGCGCTGGAGCGAGCACTCGCGCTCGCCGAGGTGGACGACGTTGCCGTGGCCGTCCGCGAGGACCTGGATCTCGATGTGCCGGGGGCGGTCGATCCACCGCTCCACCAGCAGCGTGTCGTCGCCGAACGAGCCGCGCGCCTCGCGCCGGGCCGCCGCGATCTCCTCGGCGAGCAGCGCCTCGTCGCGGACCAGCCGCATGCCCTTGCCACCGCCACCGGCGGACGGTTTCAGGAGGACCGGCATGCCGATCTCCCGCGCCGCCTCGGTCAGTTCGGCGTCGGTCAGGCCGCTGCCCGTCGAACCCGGCACGACCGGGACACCCGCCGCGCGGACCGTCTCCTTGGCGCGGATCTTGTCGCCCATGAGGTCGATCGCGTCGGCCGGCGGGCCGATGAAGACCAGCCCGGCGTCCGCGCAGGCGCGGGCGAACGCCGCGTTCTCGGCGAGGAAGCCGTAGCCGGGGTGGACGGCTTGCGCGCCGGACCGCTCGGCGGCGGCCAGCAGCCGCTCCACGGACAGGTAGCTCTCCGCGGCGGACGCCGGGCCGAGGCGGACGGCCGTGTCGGCCTCGCGGACGTGCCGGGCGTCGGCGTCCGCGTCGCTGTACACGGCGACCGAGCGGATGCCCAGCTCGCGCAGGGTGCGGATGACGCGGACGGCGATCTCGCCTCGGTTGGCGACCAGGACACTCTCGAACATCTTCGACATCGTCACGTCTCCTCTCACATCCGGAAGACGCCGTAGCCGGGCGCGTTCGGGTCGCGTTCGGGCAGGGGGGCGTTGGCGCAGGCGGTGAGGGCGAGGCCGAGGACCCGGCGGGTCTCCAGCGGGTCGATGACGCCGTCGTCCCACAGCCGCGCGGTCGCGTAGTAGGCGTTGCCCTGGGTCTCGTACTGCTCGCGGACGGGCGCCTTGAACGCCTCCTCGTCCTCCGCGCTCCACTCCTCGCCGCGCGCCTCCAGCTGGTCGCGCTTGACGGTCGCGAGGACGGAGGCGGCCTGCTCGCCGCCCATGACGGAGATCTTGGCGTTGGGCCACATCCACAGGAAGCGGGGCGAGTAGGCCCGGCCGCACATCGAGTAGTTGCCGGCGCCGTACGAGCCGCCGATGACGACCGTGAGCTTGGGGACGCGGGCGCAGGCCACCGCCGTCACCATCTTGGCGCCGTGCTTGGCGATGCCGCCGGCCTCGTACTGCCGGCCGACCATGAAGCCTGAGATGTTCTGGAGGAAGACCAGGGGTATGCCGCGCTGGTCGCAGAGCTCGATGAAGTGGGCGCCCTTCTGGGCGGATTCGGCGAAGAGGATGCCGTTGTTGGCGACGATCCCGACCGGGTGGCCGTGGATCCGGGCGAAGCCGGTCACCAGCGTCTGCCCGAACTCGGCCTTGAACTCGGCGAACCGCGAGCCGTCCACCACCCGCGCGATGACCTCGCGGACGTCGTAGGGGGTGCGGGAGTCGACGGGGACGACGCCGTAGAGCCCGGCGGGGTCGGCCTCGGGCTCCTCGACGGGCTCCACCCGCCAGGGCAGCGGCCCGCGGTCGCCGAGCGTCGAGACGATCGTGCGGACGATCCGCAAGGCGTGCGCGTCGTCCTCCGCGAGGTGGTCGGTGACGCCGGAGACCTTGGAGTGCACCTCGCCGCCGCCCAGCTCCTCGGCGGTGACGATCTCGCCGGTGGCCGCCTTCACCAGCGGCGGGCCGCCGAGGAAGATCGTGCCCTGGTCGCGGACGATCACGGCCTCGTCGCTCATCGCGGGGACGTAGGCGCCGCCGGCCGTGCAGGAGCCGAGGACGGCCGCGATCTGCGGGATGCCGGCGCCGGACATCCGGGCCTGGTTGTAGAAGATCCGGCCGAAGTGCTCGCGGTCCGGGAAGACCTCGTCCTGCATCGGCAGGAAGGCGCCGCCGGAGTCCACCAGGTAGAGGCAGGGGAGCCGGTTCTCCAGGGCGATCTCCTGGGCCCTGAGGTGCTTCTTGACGGTCATCGGGTAGTAGGTGCCGCCCTTGACCGTCGCGTCGTTGGCGACGATCACCACCTCGCGGCCGGAGACCCGGCCGATGCCCGCGATCACCCCGGCGGCGGGGGCCGCCCCGCCATACATGCCGTCGGCGGCCAGCGGGGCCAGTTCGAGGAAGGGGGAGCCGGGGTCCAGCAGGGTGTCCACCCGGTCCCGGGGGAGCAGCTTGCCCCGCGCGGTGTGCCGGGCGCGGGCGCGCTCGCCCCCGCCGAGCCGGGCCGCGGCGAGCTTCTCGCGCAGCCGCGCGACGAGCTCGCGGTGTGCGGCCTCGTTGTCGCGCCAGCCTTCGGACGCCGGATCTGCGGCGCTGCCCAGCGCCGGTGCCTGCTGCATGGACTCGAAGCTCCCTTGCTCCCGTGCCACGTGCGGTGAACAACCGTTGCGGTTAATAACCGTTAACAGATCCTCTTCAGGTTAACGGCCGCTAACGGCGCTGTCTACAATTTGTTCGGTGACCTCCGTGAACCCCGCCCGCGCAGCCGCCGGAGCGGCCGGATCCGCCCCCGTGGCGGAGACCGCCGCCCGGCCGTCCGCCGCCGCCCCCGCCCCCACCCGCCGTGAGCAGATCCTCCGCGAGGCCGCCCGCCTCTTCGCCGAGCGCGGTTTCCACGGCGTCGGGGTGGACGAGATAGGGGCCGCGGTCGGCATCAGCGGCCCCGGGCTCTACCGCCACTTCGCCGGGAAGGACGCGATGCTCGCCGAGCTGCTGGTCGGCATCAGCGGCCGGCTCCTGACGAGCGGGCGGGAGCGCCGGGCCGCGGCCGAGGCGGCGGACGCCGGGCCCGCCGCCGTACTGGACTCGCTGATCGACGGGCACATCGACTTCGCCCTGGACGACCGGGCGCTGATCATCCTGCACGACCGGGAGCTGGGCCAGCTCCGCGACGTCGACCGCAAGCAGGTCCGCTCCCTCCAGCGGCAGTACGTGGAGCTGTGGGTCGAGGTCGTGCGCGCGCTGCACCCCGGGGTCGCCGAGGACGACGCCCGGGCCGCCGTGCACGCGGTGTTCGGCCTGCTCAACTCCACCCCGCACCTCGGCCGCGCCGGCGGGCTGCCCGGCCGCGACGCCACCGCCGCGCTGCTCCGCCGGCTGGCGCACGGCGCGCTCGCGGCGCTCAGCGGTCCCACGCGCCACTGAGCTCCCGGGTGCGCCCGGCCCCGGCGGGATCTGGACAGTCCCGGAGACCGCCGGGTAGCTTTCGCTGAGCAAGCGCTCAGCCGACCGGGGGCGGCGGAACCGGCCCCGCCGAGGGGGTAGTTGTGCGTCGGACGGTGTTCAACGAGGACCACGAGGCGTTCCGGGAGACCATCCGCGCCTTCATCGCCGCGGAGGTCGTCCCGTACTACGACGACTGGCGCGAGGCCGGGCAGGCGCCGCGCGACTTCTACAAGAAGCTCGGCGAACTGGGCGTCTTCGGTATCGAGGTCCCCGAGGAGTACGGCGGCGCCGGCGAGACCAGCTTCAAGTACCAGGCCGTCATCACCGAGGAGTGCGCCCGCGCGGCCGTCAGCTTCGGCGGCAGCGGCGTGCACACCGCGCTCGTCCTGCCGTACCTGCTGAAATACGCCACCGAGGAGCAGAAGCGGCGCTGGCTGCCGCCGTTCGTCAGCGGCGACATGATGACCGCCATCGCCATGACCGAGCCCGGCACCGGCTCCGACCTGGCCGGCATGAAGACCACCGCGAAGCTCTCCGCGGACGGCAGCCACTACGTCCTCAACGGCGCCAAGACCTTCATCACCGGCGGCGTGCTCGCCGACCGGGTGATCGTCTGCGCCCGCACCGCGCCGCCCACCCCCGAGGACCGGCGCGGCGGGATCACGCTCCTCTTCGTCGACGCCCGCTCCGAGGGCTACGCGGTCGGCCGCAAGCTGGAGAAGCTCGGCCTGAAGACCTCCGACACCGCCGAACTGTCCTTCACCGACGTCAAGGTGCCCGTCGGCGACCGGCTCGGCGAGGAGGGCAAGGCGTTCTCCTACCTCGCGCACAACCTGCCGCAGGAGCGGCTGGGCATCGCCTTCTCGGCGTACGCGCAGTCCGCCGCCGCCGTGGAGTTCGCGCGGAAGTACGTGGCCGAGCGCACGGTCTTCGGGCAGCCGGTGGCGTCGTTCCAGAACACCAAGTTCGTCCTCGCCGACTGCAAGGCCGAGGTCGACGCCATGCAGGCCGTCGTCGACCGGGCGCTGGACGCGCACGACGCGCGCGAGCTGAGCGCCGCCGACGCCGCCTCCGCCAAGCTCTTCACCACCGAACGCGCCGCCGTGGTCATCGACAAGTGCCTCCAGCTGCACGGCGGTTACGGCTACATGATGGAGTACCCCATCGCGCGGCTGTACGCCGACACCCGCGTCAGCCGGATCTACGGCGGCACCAGCGAGGTCATGCGTTCCATCGTCGCCAAGTCGATGGGCCTGTGACCACTGTAAGAACGGAACGGCACCGCACGTGAACGAACCCCCGGCCCCGGCCCCGCTGCAGGACCTCCTCGACCTCCTCGACCTCGAACGGATCGAGGAGGACATCTTCCGCGGCACCAGTCGGCCCGCCCTGATCCCCCGCGTCTTCGGCGGCCAGGTCGCCGCCCAGGCGCTGGTCGCGGCCGGACGGACGGTCCCGGACGACCGGTTCCCGCACTCCCTGCACGCCTACTTCCTGCGGCCGGGAGACCCCGGCGCGCCCATCGTCTACACGGTGGACCGCATCCGCGACGGCCGCTCCTTCACCACCCGCCGCGTGGTGGCCGTCCAGCGCGGCCGGCCGATCTTCCACCTCTCGGCCTCCTTCCAGCTCCACGAGGAGGGGCTGGAGCACCAGGAACCGGCCCCGCCCGCGCCCGACCCGCTCACCCTGCCGACCGCCGCCGAGCTGCTGCCCCGGTACGCCGACCGGTTCGCGGGCCCGGACGTCGTCGAGCGGCTGCTGGAGGCCCGGGCCGCCGTCGACCTGCGGTACGTCGGCGACCCGCCGTTCGCCCGCTACGGGGAGCCGCGCGAACCCCGGTCGCAGGTGTGGTTCCGCACCAACGGCAAGCTCGCCGACGACCCGCTGCTCCACGTCTGCCTGGCCACCTACGTCTCCGACATGACGCTGCTCGACTCCGTCCTGCTCGCCCACGGCCGCGGCGGCTGGGTGGTCGGCGACGTCGTCGGCGCCAGCCTGGACCACGCCATGTGGTTCCACCGGCCGTTCCGCGCGGACGAGTGGCTGCTCTACGACCAGGAGAGCCCCACCTCCCAGGGCGGCCGCGGGCTGGCCCGTGGCCGGATCTTCACGGAGGGCGGGGAGCTGGCGGTGTCGGTGATCCAGGAGGGGCTGGTGCGGACGCCGCGCGTCGCTGCGGACTGACGCCGCGTCAGCCGGTCGCGACGGCCCTCGGTAGGCTCGTCGGCCGGAAGAGGGGGAAAACTCGTGCGCAACATCCTGCTGATGGCCGCGGGGGCCGTCGTCATCGTCCTGACGGTCCTGGTGATGTTCTTCTGGCACCAGTGGCTCGTGGACCAGACCGGCGGCTCCCGGTTCGCCTTCGGCCTCGCCGGGCGCGCCTTCGAGCTCGGGGCGCTGTACGGGGGGTCGTGGCTGTGCGTACGCGGCTGGAACGGGCGGACGGCCTGACCGCCGTGAGGATTTGGCCCCGGTCCCTCCCCCAGAGGGGGCACCCCCATTTCACCGTTTTTGCGGGGGCGAGCCCCCGCACCCCCGAAGCGCCCTCCGGGCGCTGTCCTCAATCGCCGGACGGGCTGAAAATTCAGCCCGTCCGGCGATTGAGGACGAGCGGCGAAGCCGCGATCAGGGGGTCTGGGGCGCAGCCCCAGGAAGCGGTGAAGGGGCGGGACCGGGGAGCTCACCCCGCCGCCCGCACCCCCGCCGCGTCCAGCAAGTACGCCGTCATCGGCTCGTAGAACCGAGGGTCGACGACGTGGTCATCGAGCGGCACCGCCACCCGCAGCACCCCCTCCGCCTCCGCGAGGAACAGCGCCGGGTCGTTGCAGTCCGCGAAGCCGACCGTGTCGATGCCGCGCTGCGCCGCGCACCCCGCCCACCCGTGGTCGGCGACGACCAGGTCGGGCAGCGGGCGGCCCTCGCGTGCCAGCGCGTTCAGGACCGCCGCCATGGGGGCGGGGGAGTGGGTGTGCCACAGCGTGGCCCCGCCCTCGAACACCGCCACGTCCGCGACCTGGTACACCGCGCCCTCGTCCGCCCGCGGCACGCCGGGCACGGAGACGATCTCGCAGCCGGCGGCGCGCAGGGCCGCGGCCGTCGCGCGGTGCACGTCGAAGAGGCCGCCGGGGTGGCCGGTGGCGAACAGCACCCGCTGCCGCGCCTCCGCCGCCTTGCGCAGGAACGAGGCCGCCCGCTCCAGCGCGGTGATCGTCAGCTCGGGGTCGATGGTGTCCTGCCCGGACCGCAGCGCGGGGTCGTCGCTGACGCCGCAGCGCTCGGCCATGACGGCGAGCACGTCCTGCTCGTCGTTCCAGCGGTCGCCGAGCTCCACGCCCAGCCAGTGCGACCGGTCCCCGTGCGCGAGCTTGCGGTAGTGGTCGAGGCTGTTCCGGCGGGGCGTCGCGACGACCCCCGCGATGCGCGTCCGGACGAGGTGGTCGAACAGCTCGGCTCGGCTGGGTACGGTCTGCGGCGTCGGCATGGCTGCATTCTTCCCGCCCGCCGATCCCCCGTCTCCCCCCGCCCGCGATGGACGCGGTGTCCATAAGGGGAGCCCGGACGCACAATTCCGTACATGTGCGGAACCCCGGCCCCTGCCTACCCTCGGGAACGTCCCAGGCAGCGATCCGAGAGGCTTCCCCGCATGACCACCGACGCCCCCCGTGAACCGCGCGGCCCCGTCGACTCGTCCCGTATCCCGCGCTACGCCGGGCCGGCGACGTTCGCCCGGCTGCCGCGGCTCGACGAGGTCGGCACGGCCGACGTCGCCGTCGTCGGCGTGCCCTTCGACACCGGCGTCTCCTACCGCCCCGGCGCCCGCTTCGGCGGCAACGCCATCCGCGAGGCGTCCCGGCTGCTGCGCCCCTACAACCCGGCGCAGGACGCGTCGCCGTTCGCCCTCGCGCAGGTCGCGGACGCCGGTGACATCGCCGCCAACCCGTTCGACATCAACGAGGCCGTCGAGACGATCGAGGCCGCGGCCGACGACCTCCTCGGCACCGGCGCCCGCATGATGACGCTCGGCGGCGACCACACCATCGCGCTGCCGCTGCTGCGCTCGGTCGCCAAGAAGCACGGCCCGGTCGCGCTGCTGCACTTCGACGCGCACCTGGACACCTGGGACACCTACTTCGGCGCCGAGTACACCCACGGCACCCCGTTCCGCCGGGCCGTCGAGGAGGGCATCCTCGACACCTCCGCCCTCTCCCACGTCGGCACCCGCGGCCCGCTGTACGGCAAGAAGGACCTGACCGACGACGAGAAGATGGGCTTCGGCATCGTCACCTCCGCGGACGTCTACCGCCGCGGCGCCGACGAGGTCGCCGACCAGCTCCGCCAGCGCATCGGCGACCGCCCGCTGTACATCTCGATCGACATCGACTGCCTCGACCCGGCGCACGCCCCCGGCACCGGCACCCCCGAGGCCGGCGGCATGACCTCCCGCGAGCTGCTGGAGATCCTGCGCGGCCTGGCCTCCTGCAACCTGGTCTCCGCGGACGTCGTCGAGGTGGCCCCCGCCTACGACCACGCCGAGATCACGGCCGTGGCCGCGTCCCACACGGCGTACGAGCTGACGACGATCATGTCGCGGCAGATCGCGGCTGCCCGGGAGGCCTGACACGGGTCCCGTTCGTAACGGCGGGATGAAATCCGCCCCTCCCGGCGTTTGCGCCTCTCGGTAAGGCGTACGAGGCGGGAGGACCCGGGTGGCGGATCAGGTGGAGAAGGCGGCGAGGGCGGAGCAACGGACGGACGGGCCGAGCTGGGCCAGGCGGCTCGCCGGGTACTGCTGGCGCTACCGGCGGGCGGTGCTGCTGGCGCTGGGCTCCTCGCTGGGCGGCATGGCCGTCACGGCCCTCGTCCCGCTCATACCCAAGGTGATCATCGATGACGTCATCGGTGGTCACCACCGCTCCCTGGCCCCCTGGGCCACCCTGCTGATCGTCGCCGCAGTCGTCGTCTACGGCCTCACCTACGTCCGCCGCTACTACGGCGGCCGGCTCGCGCTCGACGTCCAGCACGACCTGCGCACCGAGATGTACGCGTCCATAGCCCGCCTCGACGGCAAGCGGCAGGACGAGCTCTCCACCGGCCAGGTGGTCGGCCGGGCCACCAGCGACCTCCAGCTGATCCAGGGCCTGCTGTTCATGCTGCCGATGATGATCGGCAACATCCTCCTCTTCCTGATCTCGCTGATCGTGATGGCGGTCCTGTCGCCGCTGCTCACGGTCGTCGCCCTCGCCGTCGCCCCCGCCCTGTGGTTCCTCGCCTCCCGCAGCCGCACCAGGCTCTTCCCCGCCACCTGGTACGCCCAGGGGCAGGCCGCGGCCGTCGCCGGCGTGGTGGACGGCGCGGTCGGCGGCGTCCGGGTCGTCAAGGGCTTCGGGCAGGAGGCCCAGGAGGCCGGGAAGCTCCGGAAGGTCAGCCGCCGGCTGTTCGCCGGGCGGCTGCGCACGGTCCGGCTCAACTCCCGCTACACCCCCGCCCTCCAGGCCGTCCCCGCGCTCGGCCAGGTGGCCATGCTGGCGCTCGGCGGCTGGCTGGCGACCCGGGGGCAGATCACCCTCGGCACGTTCGTCGCCTTCTCCACGTACCTCGCCCAGCTCATCGGCCCGGTGCGGATGCTGACGATGATCCTCACCGTCGGGCAGCAGGCCCGCGCCGGCGTCGAGCGGGTCCTCGAACTCATCGACACCGAGCCCGTCATCGACGAGCGCCCCGACGCCCACGAACTGCCCGCCGACGCGCCCGCGACCGTCGAGTTCGACGACGTCTCGTTCGGCTACGACCCCGCGCGGCCCGTCCTCGACGGCGTCACCCTGCGGATCGAACCGGGCGAGACCGTCGCCGTCGTCGGCGCCTCCGGCAGCGGCAAGTCGACGCTGTCCCTGCTGCTGCCGCGCTTCTACGACGTGACGTCCGGCGCCGTCCGGATCGGCGGGCACGACGTCCGGGACCTCACCCACGCCTCGCTGCGGGCCGCGATCGGCCTGGTGCCGGAGGACAGCTTTCTGTTCTCCGACAGCGTCCGCGACAACATCGCCTACGGCCTCCCCGGCGCCACCGACGAGCAGGTCCGCGCCGCCGCCCGGGCCGCGCAGGCCGACGGCTTCATCTCCGCGCTGCCCGAGGGCTACGACACCAAGGTCGGCGAGCAGGGCCTGACCCTCTCCGGCGGCCAGCGGCAGCGCATCGCCCTCGCCCGCGCGATCCTCGCCGACCCCCGGCTGCTCCTCCTCGACGACGCCACCTCGGCGGTCGACGCCCGCGTCGAGCACGAGATCCACGAGGCGCTGCGCGGCGTCATGGCCGGCCGGACGACGCTGCTGATCGCCCACCGGGCGTCCACCCTCGGCCTCGCCGACCGCATCGCGGTGCTGGACGGCGGCCGGCTGGTGGACGTCGGCACGGCGGACGAGCTCCAGGAGCGGTGCGCCCTCTACCGGCGGCTGCTCACCGACCCCGACGAGCTGGGCGGCGTCGCCAAGGACCCGGCGGGCGCCACGGAACCGCCCGTCGACACCGTCGAGGACGCGGTGGACGGCCGCGTGGACGGCGTCACCCCGGCGCTGTGGATCCGCGACGGACGGGCGGAAGAGGACGATCCGCACGGCTCCCTCACCGGCATGCCCGCCACCCCCGAACTCCTCGCCAAGGTCGCGGCGCTGCCGCCGGCCACCGACACCCCGGACATCGACGAGGAGCGGGCCGCCCGCCCCGAGGAGGCGTACGGGCTGCGGCAGCTGCTGCGCGGCTTCGGCGCGCCGCTCGCGCTGAGCCTGCTGCTGGTGGCCGTCGACGCGGTCGCCGGGCTGCTGCTGCCGGTGCTGATCCGGCACGGCATCGACCAGGGCGTGGAGCGGATGGCGCTCGGCGCG
Source organism: Streptomyces mobaraensis (assembly GCF_020099395.1). NCBI lineage: Bacteria > Bacillati > Actinomycetota > Actinomycetes > Kitasatosporales > Streptomycetaceae > Streptomyces > Streptomyces mobaraensis. Next base: position 4,856,006 of record NZ_CP083590.1, read on the forward strand.
GTGTGGGCGGCCTCCGGGCTGGCGCTGCTGGTCGTCGTCGCCCAGTGGGCGGCGCAGGTCGGCGAGACCCGGGTGACCGGCCGCACCGGCGAACGCGTCCTCTATACGCTCCGGTTGAAGATCTTCGCGCAGCTCCAGCGGCTCGGTCTCGACTACTACGAGCGAGAGCTCACCGGCAAGATCATGACCCGGATGACGACGGACGTGGACGCCCTGTCCTCGTTCCTCCAGACCGGTCTCGTCACCGCCGTCGTCTCCGTCCTCACCTTCCTCGGCATCCTCGTCGCGCTGCTCGTCATCGACGTGCAGCTGGCCCTGGTGGTCTTCGCGACGCTGCCGCTGCTCGTCGTCGGCACGGTCTTCTTCCGGCGGCAGAGCGTCAAGGCGTACGAACTCGCCCGGGAGCGGGTCGGCCTGGTCAACGCCGACCTCCAGGAGAGCGTCGCCGGGCTGCGGATCGTCCAGGCGTACCGCCGCGAGGAGGCGGGCGCCGACCGGTTCGCCGAGCGGAGCGACGGCTACCGGCGGGCGCGGGTGCGGGGGCAGTGGCTGATCTCGGTCTACTTCCCCTTCGTCCAGCTCCTCTCGTCGGTGGCGTCGGCGGCCGTGCTGATCGTCGGTGCGGGCCGGGTGGACGACGGCACGCTGACCACCGGCGCGCTGGTCGCCTACCTGCTGTACATCGACCTGTTCTTCGCACCCGTGCAGCAGCTCTCGCAGGTCTTCGACGGCTACCAGCAGGCCACGGTGTCGCTGGGCCGGATCCAGGCGCTGCTGCGGGAGCGGACGTCGACACCGGCGGCGGAGGATCCGCGTCCGGTGGGGAAGCTGCGCGGGGAGATCGTCTTCGACGACGTGCACTTCCGCTACGGGACGGACGACTCCGACACCGGCGGCCGCGCCCAGGCCCTCAGCGGCATCGACCTGACCATCCCGGCCGGCCAGACCGTCGCGTTCGTCGGCGAGACGGGCGCGGGCAAGTCCACGCTGGTGAAGATGGTCGCCCGCTACTACGACCCGACCTCGGGGGCGGTCCTGGTGGACGGCCACGACCTGCGGGACCTGGACCCGGTGGCGTACCACCATCGCCTGGGCGTCGTCCCGCAGGAGCCCTACCTCTTCCCCGGCACCGTCCGCGACGCCATCGCGTACGGCCGGCCGGACGCGTCCGACGCGGAGGTGGAGGCGGCGGCGCGGGCCGTGGGGGCGCACCCGATGATCGCGACGCTGGACGGCGGCTACCTGCATCCGGTGGCCGAGCGCGGCCGCAACCTCTCCGCCGGCCAGCGGCAGTTGATCGCTTTGGCGCGTGCGGAACTCGTCGATCCGGACGTGCTGTTGCTGGACGAGGCGACGGCGGCCCTCGACCTCGCCACGGAGGCGCTGGTGAACGAGGCGACGGACCGGCTGGCGGGCCGGCGCACGACGCTCGTCGTGGCCCACCGGCTGACGACGGCGGCACGGGCGGACCGCGTGGTCGTCCTCGACGGCGGACGCGTGGTGGAGGACGGCACGCACACCGAACTGCTGGCGCTGGGCGGCCGGTACGCGCAGCTCTGGCGGACGTTCGCGGGCGGCGCGGGCCGGGAGGAGGCGCTCGGGGTGGGGGCCTGAGCGCCGTCTGACGGGTGCGGGGGACGTCGTGGCGCCACCTCTAGGCTGACACCATGACGTCACACCCGCACCACCCGCATCAGCCGTTGCTGCGCCTGCTGTCCGACACCCACGTCCCCGCCGAGGTCCGGCACGCCTTCGGATACCTCCGTCCGGTGGCGGAGGGGCTGGTGGAGGGCATCGCCCTCGACACCCCGGACTCGATCGTCCTCCTGGACGACAAGGGCGTGGCGAGGGACGGCGATCCGGCCACCCTGCGCGCGACGGCCCGCGCCAACCTCGCGGCACTGCCGATGGGCCACGACCGGCTGGACCGGCCCGACGGGACGGTCCTCTACATCGTGGGGGCGGGTTCGGCGCACGCCGCGAGCAAGCTCCTCGTCCTCGACGAGCTGGTCCGCGAGGTGACCGGCCAGGCGCCGCCCGCCGAGGGCGTCCTGGTGACCGTGCCGAGCCGGCACAACCTCGCCTTCCACCCCGTCGTGGACGGGACGGTCGTCAGCGCCGTCAACGACCTGGCGGCCTTCGGCCTCGGCGCGTACCAGGACAACCCCGATACGTGCCTCTCGCCCCGGGTGTACTGGTGGCGGGACGGCACCCTGACCTCGCTGACGGTGATCGACCATGAGACGAAGCACTTCTCGATCCGGCCGCCGGAGGAACTCCTCGCCGCTATGCGGCGGTTGGCTGGGGTCTGAGGGGGGTGCCCCGGTCCCACCCTTTCACCGTTTCCTGGGGTTGCGCCCCAGCCCCCCCCCCTTTTCGCGGCTTCGCCGCTCGTCCTCAAGCGCCGGACGGGCTGAAATCAGCCCGTCCGGCGCTTGAGGACAACCGCGCGGAGCGCGGTTTCGTGGGTGCGGGGGCTTGCCCCCGCAAGAAACGGTGAAAGGGCGGGGCTGGGGCTCCCCGTGTGTTCAGACGGGCGCCGAGCGGCTATGGCGATCACGTGCTCAGAGCGCGCCGCGCCTGACTGATGAGCCGCTGCGCGTCGGGCCCAAACACTGCGGACTCACGCAGCGCGCACCAGGTGCGTAGGTGAGTGGTGACACTCTCGGTGTCGTCCAGCCACAGCTCCGCGTCCCAGGTCTCCACGATCACCTGGCGGTCGTCGTAGATCCAGAACCCGACCCCGGGCGGGACCTTCAGAGCCGCTCCGAAAGGCACGACGCCGAGTTCGACCGTGTCGAGGCCGACGATCCCCAGGAGCCGGTCGAGCTGCCCCGCGAGCACGGAGGGCGGGCAGATCCGGGTGTGCAGGACTGCCTCCCAGAGCAGCACGTGGTAGCGCTTGTCCGAGTCGTAGAGCCCCGACTGCCGCTTCATGCGGGCGCGTACCGCCTCTTCGACGTCGCGCTTCGACCGGTGGAGTTCACTGAAGCGGGTCAGGATGGCACGGGCGTAATCGGGCGTCTGAAGGACACCGACGATCCAGGAGGATTCCCAGGCACGCAGGACGGCCGAATTCGCCTGTGCCGCGTTGTGTACTTCCTGGACTGCGCGGTGGCCCGCCGACAGTTGGCGCCGCCAGGACCGATGACGTGATTCCAGCTCCCGGAGTCGGGAGTGGAGCTCGTCGGCGACGGACGGCTGACCAGTCGCTTCCGCCCAGGCGGTGAGGTCTTTGGCTGTCGCGGTCTGGCGTCCGTTCTCCAGCTTGTACACCTTGGAGTGCGGCCAGCCCAACCGCTGCGCGAGCGCCGTACCGGTGAGCCGGCCGTCAGGAACGGAGGTGCGCAGTTCCCTGAGCCGCGCTCCGAGAGCTACTCGGGCCTGCTGGAAGTCGGTGCTCACCGGTACACGCTAACGCTATTCGGCGAGTCCGAGCCGGGCCGTGAACGCCGTGTGCTCGATCGCGTAATGCCACGCGGTGTCCCGCAGTTGGGAGTACCGGTTGACTTCCGCCGGCTCGGTGATCAGTTCGACGTCGACGAGGTTGTCGTCCTCGTCGAAGTTCAGCAGGGCGACCAGGCGGGAGTCGAAGATCCAGAAGTCTTCGGCGGGAAGACTGTGTTGCTCGGCGTCCGCGCGCCACAGGTGTCGGATGGCTTCGCCGAGCGCGATGTTCTTCTCGGCGTGCGCGAGGAGGTACCGCTGCCCCGGAGTCGGCGGGTCATCGACGACGCGCACGCGGCCGACCGTCGCCCCGCCCGCGGTCTTCTCCCGGATGGTGACCGACCAGGGAGTGGTGAGGTCCCATCGCGGATGCTCGCCCTTCAGGAACTGGGCGTATGTGTCAGTGGACTCGTCGGAGGCGTACCGCGCCCGCGTCTCAAGCCGCCACGCGGTGTGCTCGAAGATCTCGAACAGCTTCCCGAAGGCGTCCAGGGAAATGATGCGGGGCACGCGCTCGACCTCCTTCTGCCGCCGGATGGCAGCCTGGCCAGGTGGGGAGGGGCGGGACTGGGGAAGACCCCCCGTGGAAGTCAACGGAGATATGTCTCCTGCCACTGCACCGACGTCATCCGCAGAGCCGCCTCGGCGAGGGATTGCGCCGACGCCGTCTTGAGTTTGGCCCGGCTGGTGTCGATCCAGTTCTGCACGTTCTGGTACCCCTGCTCGCGGTATTCCACCGCCTGGATCAGACACTCCAACTTGTCGGCGTCATGGGCGCACAGAACCTCCAGCCCGGTCCCGTTCTCGTACTCGCTGACGATGCGCTGCACGCCTTCTCTTACGGCGGGATGGGCGGCCGACACCTGGTCGGCGGTCACGTTCTCGTTGGACGCGGCGGTCAGGTAACGCCGCCCGATGTGCGGGATGTCCCCGACACGTGTCTCCTGGGTGTCATGGAAGAGGCACATGAGCGCCACCCGCGCGGGATCGGCACCCTCCATCATGGCCAGCACCGAGCCGATGATCCCCGTCCGAAACGAGTGCTCCGCGATCGACTCGGGATCCTTCACCCCGGCGATCCACCACCCGGACCTTTTGGCCCGCTTCAACACGCCCATCTCCAGCAGGAATCCGGCCGTCCCGTCAGTGTGCGACTCGCCCGTCATGCGGTGCCTTTCGGTTGTGGGATGGGTCTCAGAATTCGATTTCGGCCCTTTGCGCGAGCTTGACGAGTCGCGGATTACTTCGCTTGTGCAGTGTCGTCAGTACGCGGATGAGTTCCTGACTGGTGGGGTGCACCTTCGCCATTTGAGGGGCGATGCGCCAAGCCTTCTCCAGGTCTTCAAGGGCTCCGTCACGATCACCGAGCGCCAGCTTGGAGCGTGCGGTGTTCATGTACATGGGGCTGGTTCGGGTGGCGGGAAGCCTCAGCGGCCGTTGTGCCGGGTTTTTGGTGAGATCCTGCGCGACCGCGATGGCGTCGGCGTGCCTTCGCAGGTCACTGCATGTCGCGACGGCATGGACCGCTGTGTTCTGCGGGCCGAAATGCAGCCCTCCGGCTCGGTTGACGTCCCGGTCGAAATCTTCGGCGAGAGCCCAGGCGCGTTCCATATGGCGGTCGGCCGTACGTTTGTCACCGAGTCGTCCGGCCAGCGTCAGTCCCCGAAGGTGCAGGGTTCCCAGGGCGTAAGAGCGGTCGGCGCCGTTGGCGTTCCCGCGCTCTACTTGAGTGATGGCGCGGTCGACGACGGCCAGGCCCTCCTCGAATTCCCCGTGGTTCAGGTAGACGCCGGCCTCGTCCCTGGCGGCGACCGCGAGTGTGACCGGATCAGCCTGCTGCGCGGCGATCTTCTGCTTCGTGACCGCCAAGTCGGCCAGCGTCATCCAGCGGTGCCGAGCGGCGAGCCAGTACACGCACGAGTAAGCGTCCGCCACCATGGCCCACGCCTCCGGCGTACCCGTCTTGTGGGCGTGGTTCGTCACTTCCGCCACCAGTGGCGGGAGTTTCAGCAGAACTTGACCGAGATCGGCCTTCCCACGAATCGCGGACATGTCGGCCAGCGCTGCCTTGAGCTGTTCCCGGCTCGCCGTGGATTCCATCGGAAGGTCGAACCGTCGAATCGCCGATGTCAGAGCCTTCAGCGAATCCTCGACACCGACCACCGGCGTCGAGCCCAGAACCACTTCCAGGCTGACCCCGAAAGCGCGCGCCAGCGCGGCGGCCACGCCTTGCGTCAGCGTCCGTTCGCCACGTTCGATCTTCCCGATATGCGGCCGGGAAAGCCCGGCGCGCCGGGCCAATTCCGCCTGCTTCCAGCTACGTTCATCCCGGAGCACCCGCACGTTCGCTCCCGGTCCTGGAACCTCAATGATCGCGCTCATATCGCCCGGCCTTCGAATCGACGTTCGTCACTTCCGTGATCCACAAACTGACGGACTCCACGCGGTGTTTGGGTACCCGCTGGGTACCCCGAACCCCTGCCTTCCGACGTTACACAGGTCCAACCTGTCATTGCCCGGTCACCGATGGCGGCTCGGTCGGTTGATCGGAGCGCACGAGCAGGACTTGCGGAGGTTCGAACGTATGACGCACATGCCCTTCGGGGTCGGAGCGCGGCCCGCGCTCGTGCCCAACCCGCGCGTGCCGTGCGCCGCGTGCACCCGGATCACCGAGGCGCGGCGCGCCGCCGAGCGTGCCGGTAACTGCAAGCGTGTGGAGCTGCTGCGCCGGGAGGGGCTGCGGCACGGGGACGAGGTGCACCGTGGTTGACGATTGGATCCCTCAACCGCTCGAACTCATCCTCGACACCGAGCTCGACCGGTTCGGGGTCGTCGTCGGGTGGGATCAGGACACCCGCCGGATCACCCTCCGCCCGCCGGAAGGCGGCCGGGCCTGGCGGTCTACGCGCTACCGCCGCGCCACCGCCACCGACAAGCTCCGCGCCCGCGTGAGCGAGCTGAACCGGGAGGGGCGACGCGGATGGTGACCATCACCGGTGCCTCGGGAAGCGGTGATGAGGTCCCGCCGGTGGGCAGCGCGCCGAGCGGCTGGGGCCGCAGCGGATGCCCTGAGTGCGACTGGTTGAAGGGCGAGTTCACGCGGGCGCTCCGCTCCGTTGATCGCGGCGAGGGCGAACGTGTGACGGCCGCCCGTGGGCTGCACCTGTACGCAGCACACTGGGGCCCTTGGAGCGCGTAGGCCCCCTGCGGACTCCCGTCCGGCCGGACGGGTGCGCAATCGTACGGCGGCGTGGGGATGCTCCCCAGCCGCACCACTCACCCTAGGAGGAGCCATGCCCTGGTGGCGGACGATGGCGGACGGCAACCCGCAGGACGACAGCGACAGCGGTAACAAGCACGGAGGCGGCGGGTCCGACGAGGGCGGCAACACCAACGACGGCAAGAACCCGGCGGACGGTAGCTGAGTGAGCGCCGATGGCATGAAGGAGGCGGGCCCGGAAGGACTCGCCTCCGCGCTCACCGCATCCGGGGTGCTGACGAGCGATTGGTTGCCCGCTTTCGAGGCGGTACCCCGGCACCTGTTCGTGCCTGACGTCATCTGGCCCGGCCGCGCCGGCATGAACCGGCAGAGCGACCGCGTGGTCCGCGCCGAGGAACCCGAAGCCTGGTGGGCCGCCGTTTACCGGGACGCGCCGATCACCACCCAGTGGGACGAGGGCGCGTACACCGGGCCCGGCAAGGGCAAGGTCCCTTCCAGCTCCAACTCCATGCCCACCATGGTGTTCTCGATGCTCGACGCGCTGAGCGTCGAAGAAGGGCACCGGGTGCTGGAGATCGGCACCGGAACCGGTTGGAACGCCGCCCTGCTGTGCCACCGCGTCGGCGCCGCGAACGTCGTCACGGTGGAGGTGGACGAGACCAGCGCGCGGGAAGCGCGAGCCCGGCTGCACGCGGCGGGGTACGAGCCGCTCACTGTCGTAGGAGACGGAGCCGAGGGGTTCCCCGAGAGAGCGCCGTACGACCGGGTGATCGCCACGTGTTCCGTCGGCCGCCTGCCCCCGCCGTGGATCACGCAGACCAGACCCGGCGGCGTCATCGTCGCTCCGTGGGGGCCCGCCTACGGCGGGGAAGCGGTGGTCCGCCTCACCGTCGCGGGGGACGGGACGGCGTTCGGCCGGTTCGTCGGGTCGTCCGCGTTCATGCGGCTCCGCGCCCAGCGCACCGCGCGGACGCACGTCCGGGAGTACCTCGGGGGCCGGAAGTGGCCGGCGGACGGTGTGCGCTCCACGACCACGCTGTCTCCGGACGCCGTGGGCGACTGGCACGTGATGTTCGCGATCGGCGTTCAGGTGCCGGGAGCGTTCCCGTGGGCGGAGATGTACGGAGACGGTTCCTACACGCTGTGGCTTCGCGACACCGCCGTCACGTCGTGGGCGACGGTGGACTACGAGCCGGGCAAGGGCGAGTTCGAGGTGTACCAGTCGGGTCCCCGGAAGCTGTGGGCAGAGGTGAGCGCGGCCTACCACTGGTGGGACGCTCGGGGGCGGCCCGGATTCGAGCGGTTCGGGCTGACCGTGGGCGCCGGCGTCGAACAGGTGTGGCTGGACGAGCCGGATCGGCCCGTACCGGCCGTGCGTGCGTAAAGGAAAGATCAAACCTGTGTGAACAGCGAGGACAAAGGGTCTGGCGCAACGCATGTCACCCCGGATAGGTTCACGGCGACCTTTGCGAACCCAGGGGAGGGCGCATGCGCAAGGCTCTCAGATCGCTGCTGGCGGCGTCGATGCTCATAGGAGCGATCGGCGCCGGCAGCGCCACGGCGGAGGCGGCGAGCACCGTCACCGCACCGCAGGCCGACATCAAGGACCGCATCCTGAAGATTCCCGGGATGAAGTTCGTCGAGGAGAAGCCCTATCAGGGCTACCGCTACCTCGTGATGACGTACCGGCAGCCGGTGGACCACCGGAACCCCGGCAAGGGGACCTTCGAGCAGCGCTTCACCCTGCTGCACAAGGACACCGACCGGCCGACCGTGTTCTTCACGTCCGGCTACAACGTCTCCACCAACCCGAGCCGCAGCGAGCCCACGCGCATCGTGGACGGCAACCAGGTGTCGATGGAGTACCGGTTCTTCACGCCGTCCCGGCCGCAGCCCGCCGACTGGTCCAAGCTGGACATCTGGCAGGCGGCCAGCGACCAGCACCGCCTGTACCAGGCGCTGAAGCCGGTCTACGGGAAGAACTGGCTGGCCACCGGCGGCAGCAAGGGCGGCATGACGGCCACCTACTTCCGCCGCTTCTACCCGAACGACATGAACGGCACGGTCGCCTACGTCGCGCCCAACGACGTGAACGACAAGGAAGACTCGGCGTACGACAAGTTCTTCCAGAACGTCGGTGACAAGGCCTGCCGCACCCAGCTCAACTCGGTGCAGCGCGAGGCGCTCGTCCGCCGGGACGAGATCGTCGCCCGCTACGAGAAGTGGGCGAAGGAGAACGGCAAGACGTTCAAGGTCGTCGGCAGCGCCGACAAGGCGTACGAGAACGTCGTCCTGGACCTGGTGTGGTCCTTCTGGCAGTACCACCTGCAGAGCGACTGCGCCTCCGTCCCGGCCACCAAGGCGTCCACCGACGAGCTGTACAAGTTCATCGACGACATCTCGGGCTTCGACGGCTACACGGACCAGGGCCTGGAGCGCTTCACCCCGTACTACTACCAGGCGGGCACCCAGCTGGGCGCCCCCACGGTGAAGAACCCGCACCTCAAGGGTGTGCTGCGGTACCCCGGCATCAACCAGCCGCGCTCGTACGTCCCCCGGGACATCCCGATGACCTTCCGCCCCGGCGCGATGGCGGACGTCGACCGCTGGGTGCGCGAGGACAGCCGGAACATGCTCTTCGTGTACGGGCAGAACGACCCGTGGAGCGGTGAACCGTTCCGCCTGGGCAAGGGCGCCGAGGCGCGGCACGACTACCGCTTCTACGCTCCCGGCGGCAACCACGGTTCGAACATCGCCCAGTTGGTGGCCGACGAGCGGGCCAAGGCCACGGCCGAGGTCCTGAAGTGGGCCGGCGTGGCGCCCCAGGCCGTCCAGAAGGACGAGAAGGCCGCCAAGCCGCTCGCGCCGTTCGACGCCAAGCTCGACCGCGTGAAGAACGAGAAGCAGAGCGCGCTGCGTCCGTAAGGACAGAGTGCGAGAAGCGGCGGGCGTTTCCGGTAAGGGGGCGCCCGCCGTCGCGTTCCAAGGACCGCGGTGCCGCCGCCGGTGCTTCGGGAGGGCGCGCACAGGCGGCGGCGTGCCGCGGCCGCGGCCGGTGGGAGGGCTGCCGGGCGACGCGGCGTGCGACGGCCCCGGCACCACGCCGCGAGGACTCGCCGGCGGCACGGCTCTTGGACGGGCCGGCCGGTCTCCTGGTTCCCGGGCTCCGTGCCTTCCGCCGCTTCGCCCGGCTCCCGGCTCCCGGCTCCCGGCTCCCGGCTCCGGCTTACGCGTCCGCCGCCGCCGCGCGCAGCAGCCGGACCGTCTCGGTGATCGCGGGGCGCCGGGCCGCACCGGTCCGCCAGTACGCGTACAACCGCCGTACGGGCACGGGGTCGAGCCGCAGCGCGACCACGCCGGGCGGCAGCGCCCCGCGGCCCAGCCGGGGGACGAGGGCGATGCCCAGACCGGCGTCGACCAGGGCCAGCTGGGTCTGGAACTCGGCCACCTGGTGGGCGAGGTCCGGCTCGTGGCCGGTCGCCCGCAGGGTCCGTACCAGCCAGTCGTGGCAGACGGTGCCGGGCGGCTGGCAGATCCAGCGTTCGTGGACCAGGTCCGTCGCGATGATCACCTCGCGTCGGGCCAGCCGGTGGCCGCGGGGGACGATCACGTCGCACCGGTCCTCGCCCAGCGTCGCCCGCTCCATGCCCTCCGGCGCGGGCAGCGGGTTGATGTCCCAGTCGTGGACGACGGCCAGGTCGATGGCCCCCTGCGCGACCAGCCCCACCGACAGGTGCGGGTCGACCTCCGACATCCGGGCCTCCACGGTCGGATGCTCCCGCGCCAGCCGCGCGAGGACGCCCGGCAGCAGGTCCCGGGCGGCCGTGGGGAACGCGGCGACCGCCAGCCGCCCGGTGGGCAGTCCACGGCGCTCGTCCAGCTCGGTCTCCGCCCGTTCGACCAGCGCCAGCAGCTCCCGCGCGGTGTCCGCGAGCCGTACGGCGGCGTCGGTGAGCACCACGCCCCGGCCGCGCCGCTCCAGCAGGGGCGTCCGGGTCTCCCGCTCCAGCTTGGCTATCGCCTGGGACACGGCGGACGGGGTGTAGCCCAGGGCGATCGCCGCCGCGCTCACCGAGCCGTGGACGGACACGGCGTGCAGGGCACGCATCCGGGACAGGTCCAGCACGTTCCCCACCTCCGACGTCGAAAGCATCGCTCCATGTTGAAGCGTTGCTCCATCCCATAGTGAAGGAAGGTGAACTGGTGCTGCACGGTCCGCGCCCGTGATGCTGATCGCATGCGTCCGCACCACCTCCTCCTCGCCGTCTTCGTCGCCGCCTTGTGGGGTGTCAACTTCGTCGTCATCGACGTGGGTCTCGACCACTTCCCGCCCCTCCTCTTCGGCGCCCTGCGCTTCCTCGCCGCCGCCGTGCCCGCGGTCTTCCTCGTCGGCCGGCCGCCGGTGAAGTGGCGCTGGATCATCGGGGTCGGACTGACGCTGGGCGTGGGCAAGTTCGGGCTGCTGTTCGTCGGCATGCGCGCCGGGATGCCCGCCGGGCTGTCCTCGCTGGTCCTCCAGGCGCAGGCGGTGTTCACCGCCCTCCTCGCCGTCGTCGCGCTGGGCGAACGGCTGCGCGGGACGCGGGCGGTGGGCCTGGCCGTGGCGGTCGCCGGGATCGTGGTCGCGGCGGTCGACGAGGGGCTGTCCGGGCCGTTCCTCGGCTTCGCCCTCGTCATCGCCGCGGCGGCCTTCTGGGGCGTCTCCAACATCCTCACCCGCAAGGCCGCCGCACCGGACGCCTTCCGGTTCATCGTCTGGGTGAGCGCCGTCCCGGTCCTGCCGCTGCTCCTGCTCTCCCTCGCCGTGGAGGGCCCGCATGCCGACGCGGAGGCGCTGCGCTCCCTCGACTGGAGCGGCGTCGGGGCGCTGCTGTTCGTCGCCTGGATCAGCACGGTGCTCGGCTTCGGCCTCTGGGGCCATCTGCTGCGCACCTACGACGCCTCGGCCGTGGCCCCCTTCTCGCTCCTCGTGCCGGTCTTCGGGATGTCGTCGGCCGCGCTGCTGCTCGAAGAGGACGTGAGCCCGCTGGGGTGGTGCGCGGCGGTGCTGCTGGTCGGCGGGATCGCGGTGGCCTCCCTGGCGGGAGCGGGCCGGCCGGCCTTCCGCCGGGTGGTGCGGACGGGCGGGGGCGGACCGGCCGCCGCCCGTACGAGCGCCACCCGGTGACCCCTTGTCCCCCTTACACGCAAAGGAGTTCTCCGTGGTCACCTGGCACGCGGTGACGGGCATGGCCCTGGTGGCCCTGGGCATGGTGCTCACCCCGGGGCCCAACATGATGTATCTGGTGTCCCGTTCGGTGACCCAGGGGCGGCGCGCGGGGCTGATCTCGCTGCTGGGCGTCGCGGCGGGCTTCCTCGTGTACCTGCTGGCCGCGGTCGCCGGGATCGCCGCCCTCTTCGCGCTGGTCCCGGCCGTCTACACGGCGGTGAAGCTCGCCGGCGCCTGCTATCTGGCCTGGCTGGCGTGGCAGGCCCTGCGGCCGGGCGGCACCTCGGCGTTCGCCCCGAAGCCGCTGCCCCCGGACCCGGCCCGCCGCCTCTTCGCGATGGGCTTCGTCACCAATCTGCTCAACCCGAAGATCGCGATCCTCTACGTGTCCGTGCTGCCGCAGTTCGTCGACCCGGACCGGGGGTCCGTCCCCCTGCAGAGCCTGCTGATCGGGCTCACCCAGATCACCGTGGCGCTCACCGTCAACGGCCTGATCGCCGTCACGGCCGGATCCGTCGCCTCGTTCCTCGGCCGCCGCCCGCGCTGGCTGCGGGTGCAGCGGTACGTCACGGGGACGGCGCTGGCGGGCATCGCCGTGACGGTGGCGGCCGACTGACGCGGCGTCAGGGGGACAGCAGACCGCTCAAGTACTCCCGCCCCGCCCCGGCGAGCCCCGCGAAGTCCGGCGCCTCCGGGTGCCACCGCTTCTCGTACTCCCAGCACAGCCAGCCGTCCCAGCCGGCCGCGACCAGTTCCGCCACGCACGCGGCGACCGGCACCGCGCCCGTGCCGAGCGGCAGCGGAGCGGTGTCCTCCGCCGAGGCGGCGTCCTTGACCTGGACGTAGCCGAGGTGCGGGGCGAGGGCGGGCAGGGTGGCGGCGGGGGGCTCGCCGTTCCGCCAGGTGTGCAGAAGGTCCCAGAGGGCGCCGACGTTCCGGTGCCCGACCGGGCCGAGCACCCGGACGGCGTCCTGGGCGCGGGGGTGCGAGTCGTGGGTCTCCAGCAGCACCCGGACGCCCAGGTCGGCGGCGAGCGGCGCGACCCAGGCCAGCCGCCGGGCGGCCGTGGCCTCCGCCTCCTCCGCCGGCTGCTCCCCGGCGCCCGGGAACACCCGGGCGAACGGTGCCCCGAGGTCGGCGGCGAGCCGGACGAGCGCGTCGAGCTCGTCGAACACCGGCTCGTCGGGGCCGGGCCCGGCCACCCGGGCGTACCCGGCCACCCCCATGATCTGTACCCCGTCCGCTGCGAACCACCGTACCGCCGCGGCCCGTTCGGCCGGGCCGCTGCCGGGGTGGAGGGGCTCCTCGGGGTGGGCGCGGAGCTCGACGCCGTCCCAGCCGTGCGCGGCGGCGAGCCGGGAGACGTCGGGGAGGGGGAGACCGGGGACAGCGAGAGTGGAGAAAGCGAGTTTCACAGAGAACCGGCTTCCCCGTGCGTAACGGACTTCCCGCCACTTCGGGTAACGGATCGATAACGCTTCGGAGGGGCCGCAACCTCCCGGGCCCGAGGGCTGTCGTATGTGGCATCCGGCTTCCCGGGGGAGGTATCCGGGGGGATCAAGGGGAAGCCGGCCGGGGGGAAACGAGGGGCTCGGTCAGGGACCGGGCCCCTCGAATCGTGCCCGGGGCTCCCCTCCCACGGGCGTTGTCGTACCCCGGCGGTACCGTCACTCCATGGCACAACCGGCAGTGGTCGAAGGGGTGCTCGAACGCATCACCTACGCCAACGAGGAGAACGGCTACACCGTCGCCCGGGTGGACACCGGCCGCGGCGCCGGCGACCTGCTCACCGTCGTCGGCTCGCTCCTCGGTGCCCAGGTGGGCGAGTCGCTGCGGATGGAGGGCCGGTGGGGCTCCCACCCGCAGTACGGCCGCCAGTTCACGGTGGAGAACTACACGACGGTGCTCCCCGCCACCGTCCAGGGCATCCGCCGCTACCTGGGGTCCGGCCTGGTCAAGGGCATCGGCCCGGTCTTCGCCGACCGCATCACGCAGCACTTCGGCACCGACACCCTCCGGATCATCGAGGAGGAGATCGGGCGGCTGATCGAGGTCCCGGGCCTGGGCCCCAAGCGGACGAAGAAGATCGCCGACGCCTGGGAGGAGCAGAAGGCCATCAAGGAGGTGATGCTCTTCCTCCAGACCGTCGAGGTCTCCACCTCCATCGCCGTCCGCATTTACAAGAAGTACGGCGACGCCTCCATCACCGTCGTCCAGAAGGAGCCGTACCGGCTGGCCGCCGACGTGTGGGGCATCGGCTTCCTCACCGCCGACCGGATCGCCCAGTCCGTCGGCATCCCGCACGACAGCCCCGAACGCGTCAAGGCGGGCCTGCAGTACGCCCTTTCGCAGTCCGCCGACCAGGGGCACTGCTTCCTCCCTGAGGAGCGGCTGATCGCGGACGCCGTAAAGCTCCTCCAGGTGGACACCGGTCTGGTGATCGAGTGCCTGGCCGAACTCGCCGCCGACGAGGAGGGTGTGGTGCGCGAGACGGTGCCGGGTCCTGAGGACGGACAGCCGGTCACCGCCGTCTACCTCGTCCCCTTCCACCGGGCCGAACTCTCCCTCGCCGGGCAGGTGTCCAGGCTGCTGCGCGCCGACGACGACCGGTTGGCCGCCTTCGGCGACGTCGACTGGGACCGCGCCCTCACCTGGCTCGCCGGCCGGACGGGCGCCGAACTCGCCCCGGAGCAGCGGGAGGCGGTCCGGCTGGCGCTCACCAGCAAGGTCGCGGTCCTCACCGGCGGTCCCGGCTGCGGCAAGTCCTTCACCGTCCGGTCCGTCGTCGAACTCGCTCGCGCCAAACGGGCGAAGGTCGTCCTGGCGGCGCCCACCGGCCGGGCCGCCAAGCGGCTGGCGGAGCTCACCGGAGCCGAGGCGTCCACCGTCCACCGGCTGCTGGAGCTCAAGCCCGGCGGCGACGCCGCGTACGACCGGGACCGGCCGCTCGACGCCGACCTGGTCGTCGTCGACGAGGCGTCCATGCTCGATCTGCTGCTGGCCAACAAGCTGGTCAAGGCCGTGGCCCCCGGCGCCCATCTGCTGCTGGTCGGGGACGTCGACCAGCTCCCCTCCGTGGGCGCGGGGGAGGTGCTGCGGGACCTGCTGGCTCCGGGGAGCCCCGTCCCCGCCGTCCGCCTCACCCGCATCTTCCGGCAGGCGCAGCAGTCGGGCGTGGTCACCAACGCCCACCGCATCAACTCCGGCGTCCCGCCCGTCACCACGGGCCTCGCGGACTTCTTCCTCTTCGCCGAGGAGGACACCGAGGAGACGGGCCGGCTCACCGTGGACGTGGCCGCCCGCCGCATCCCCGCGAAGTTCGGCCTGGACCCGCGGCGGGACGTCCAGGTGCTCGCCCCGATGCACCGCGGCCCGGCCGGCGCCGCCGCCCTCAACGCGCTCCTCCAGCAGGCCGTCACCCCCGCCCGCCCCGACCTGCCGGAGCGCCGCTTCGGCGGCCGCGTCTTCCGGGTCGGCGACAAGGTGACGCAGATCCGCAACAACTACGAGAAGGGGGAGAACGGCGTCTTCAACGGCACGGTCGGCGTGGTCACCGGTCTCGACCCGGTCGAGCAGCGGCTGACCGTGCGCACCGACGAGGACGAGGAGGTCGGCTACGACTTCACGGAACTTGACGAACTCGCCCACGCCTACGCCGTGACGATCCACCGCTCCCAGGGCAGCGAGTACCCGGCGGTGGTGATCCCGGTGACGACGAGCGCCTGGACGATGCTCCAGCGCAACCTTCTCTATACGGCGGTAACCCGGGCAAAACGGCTGGTCGTCCTGGTCGGCTCGCGACGGGCCCTCGGGCAGGCCGTCCGCACGGTCGGGGCGGGCCGGCGCTGCACCGCGCTCGATCACCGGCTCGCCGTGGGAGGTGGTGTTCGTCTCTGAGCGGTTTACCAATCGGGGCGAAGGGGGCAGGATGGCACGCTGGACGGCACTCAGTGCCGCTCTTGGGCCCTATGGCCGACCCCGAGTGCACGGACCGCGTCCAAATGGGGGAAGGTAGGGGTAGTCAGGGCACCTCGAAGAAGAGGCACAACGTCGGTGAGGGATGACGTGAGCGACAACTCTGTAGTAGTGCGTTACGGGGACGGCGAGTACAGCTACCCGGTGATCGACAGCACCGTCGGTGACAAGGGCTTCGACATCGGCAAGCTGCGCGCACAGACCGGTCTGGTGACCCTGGACTCCGGTTACGGCAACACGGCGGCCTACAAGTCCGCCATCACCTACCTGGACGGCGAGCAGGGCATCCTGCGCTACCGCGGCTACCCCATCGAGCAGCTGGCCGAGCGCAGCACGTTCCTCGAGACGGCGTACCTGCTGATCAACGGCGAGCTGCCGACCGCCGACGAGCAGTCGCGCTTCCAGGACGAGATCACCCGGCACACCCTGCTGCACGAGGACGTCAAGCGGTTCTACGACGGCTTCCCGCGTGACGCCCACCCGATGGCCATGCTGTCGTCCGTGGTCAGCGCCCTGTCGACGTTCTACCAGGACAGCCACAACCCCTTCGACGAGAAGCAGCGCGATCTCTCCACGATCCGCCTCCTCGCCAAGCTGCCGACGATCGCGGCCTACGCGTACAAGAAGTCCGTCGGCCACCCCGTGGTCTACCCGCGTAACGACCTCGGCTACGTCGAGAACTTCCTGCGCATGACCTTCTCGGTGCCGGCCGCCGAGTACGACCTGGACCCGGTCGTGGTGAGCGCCCTGGACAAGCTGCTCATCCTGCACGCCGACCACGAGCAGAACTGCTCCACCTCGACCGTGCGCCTGGTGGGCTCCTCGCAGGCCAACCTGTTCGCGTCGATCTCGGCGGGCATCAACGCCCTGTGGGGCCCCCTGCACGGCGGCGCCAACCAGGCCGTCCTGGAGATGCTGGAGTCCATCAAGAACTCCGGCGGCGACGTCGACGCCTTCATCCGCAAGGTGAAGAACAAGGAGGACGGCGTCCGCCTGATGGGCTTCGGGCACCGCGTCTACAAGAGCTTCGACCCCCGGGCGAAGATCATCAAGGCCGCGGCGCACGACGTCCTCTCCGCCCTGGGCAAGGACGACGAGCTGCTGGAGATCGCGCTCAAGCTGGAGGAGCACGCGCTCAGCGACGACTACTTCGTCTCGCGCAACCTCTACCCCAACGTGGACTTCTACACCGGTCTCATCTACCGGGCGATGGGCTTCCCCACCGAGATGTTCACCGTGCTGTTCGCGCTCGGCCGGCTGCCCGGCTGGATCGCCCAGTGGCACGAGATGATCAAGGAGCCGGGTTCCCGCATCGGCCGCCCGCGCCAGATCTACACCGGCGTCGTCGAGCGCGACTTCGTGCCCGTCGAGGCCCGCTGACCCCGGGTTCCCGGGCAGCCGTCACGGCGCCCTCGCCTCCCCTTCGGGGGACGGCGGGGGCGCCGTTCGCGTACCGGGGTCGGATCGCGCGCCGGTGCCTGTCAAGGTGATACCGGCGGTTACCCCTAATAAAAATGATGTACGTAGCACATGTACATGGCAGTGCGGACAGTTGTACATGGCATCAATGAAAAGCGCCCCGGCTCCGATCCCCCCACGGGTCGGAGCGGGGCGCTTTCCGTCCCGAAGCGGATTCCCCCCACGGGATCCGCCCGGGAGTCCGAATGCGCGCCGCGCGCTCACTGTTCCCGCGGCGCACCGGGTGCGCCGCCTCTCGGACGCGATCTGCCGGGACAACGTACGGACGGGAGGGCCGCTCAAAGCTCCCCGGGTACGTGTCCCGGCCACGCGTGGCCGGCCCGTCCCCCAAGACGATCCAGCACTGCCTGGTTAGACCAATCCATGCACGGAATGGTTACCCCGGAATTGCTGTGATCTAGGTCTCTTGTTTTGGTGCGGTGTTGGTGGCGGCAAAGGGGGCGGAAAAGGGCAAGGGCCCTGAACGGAAATCAGGGCCCTTGTCGTGATCTGCTCAAGAAGGTGGATCAGGCGCGGCCGACCAGCTCGTACCCCGCCTCGTCCACGGCGGCCCGGACGGCCTCGTCGTCCAACGGGCCTTCCGAGACCACGGTGACCCGGCCGGCGGACGCCTCGGCCTTGACGGAGGTCACCCCGTCGAGCGCGGAGAGCTCGCTGCCGACCGCGCTCTCGCAGTGGCCGCAGGTCATGCCGGTCACCTGGTAGACGGTGGTGGTCCCGGCGGTCGTTCCGTGCGTCATGCTGTGCTCCTCGGTGAAGTGGACCGGTTGGCGACTGCGCCGCCATCGTACCCCCCCGGGGTATGGCGCCAGGCTTTGGGACGGGCTCCGGGGCGGTTCACCCCCGGCGCGCCCGCCGGGCCCGGTTGCCGGGGCGTTCGGCGACCCACAGCCGGATGGTGTCGGCGAACCAGTACGGCTTCCCGTCCTCGGTGAGGTCGGGCGACGGCAGCAGACCGTGCTTGCGGTAGGACCGCACCGTATCGGTCTGCACCCCGATGTGTGCGGCGATCTCTTTGTAGGACCAGAGTCGACGGTCGGTCATCTCTCGCGCCTCTCCCTTGCGCCGCGGCCACGGAGGGGGTTCCGTCGGGGGGTCCGCGACGCTGCCGTTCTCGATCACGCAGCCTTGCCCGGGGAGCGGCCCGGGCGAGCCGGGCGGGCAGGGCTGTGGAACGGCTGTCGAGGAAGACTGACCGGGCCGTGACGCTCGTAACCCGGTGGCGACGTGGTGTTCGGGCGGCCGCGCGTCCGTACGGTCAGCCGAGCCCGGCCGCCGCGGCCGCCTCGGCCGGTCCCACCGGCCGGTTCTCCCGGCGGGACAGCTCGCACGCCTCGGCGATCAGCAGGGCGTTCAGGCCCTCACGGCCGGGGCACGGGCTGTCCAGCGCGCCGCGCACGGCGCGCACGAAGGCGTCCAGCTCGGCGCGGTACGCGCTCTCGAAGCGTTCCAGGAACCCGGGCCAGGGGCGCTCCGGGGCCCCCGGACCGGCCGGCTCGGCGGAGGTGAGCGGCGTCCGGGCGTCCAGGCCCACCGCCCACTGGTCGCGGTCCCCGCACAGCTCCGTACGGACGTCGTAGCCCGCGCCGTTGTAGCGGGTGGCCGTGGCCGACACCAGCGTGCCGTCGTCCAGGGTGAGCAGCGCGCAGGCGGTGTCCACGTCACCGTGCTCCCGGAAGGCCGGCGCGCCCGCGTCCGACCCCCGGGCGTACACCTCCGTCACCTCCCGTCCCGTCAGCCACCGGACGGTGTCGAAGTCGTGCACCATGCAGTCGCGGAACAGGCCGCCGGAGAGGGGCAGGAACTCCGCCGGCGGCGGGGCCGGGTCGGACGTCACGGCCCGGATCGTGTGCACCCGGCCGAGCCGGCCGGCGCGCAGCGCCTCGCGGGCGGCGCGGTAACCGGCGTCGAAGCGGCGCTGGAAGCCGATCTGGAGCAGGGTGCCCGCCCGTTCGGCCTCGGCCAGGGCGCGGACCGTGCCCGGGAGGTCGACGGCGATCGGTTTCTCGCAGAAGGCGGGGAGGCCGGCGTGGGCGGCTCGGGTGATCAGGTCGGCGTGGGCGGCGGTGGCCGTGGCGATGAGGACGGCGTCCACGCCGCCCGCCGCGAACGCTTCCTCGGGCGAGTCGAGGGCCTTCGCGCCGACCCGCGCGGCGAGGGCGGCGGCGCGGGCCGGATCCGCGTCGGCGATGAGGAGGTCGGTGACGCCTTCGAGGTGGCGGGTCAGGGTGGCGGCGTGGAAGGCGCCGATGCGGCCTGCGCCCAGGAGGGCGATGCGGAGGTTTCTCATGCGGTGGTCCTTGTGGGTGGGTGGGGTGCCCCGGTCCCTCCCTTTCACCGTTTCCTGGGGCTGCGCCCCAGACCCGCTTGTCGCGGCTTCGCCGCTCGTCCTCAAACGCCGGACGGGCTGAACAGCCCGTCCCCGGGGGTGCGGGGGCTCGCCCCCGCAAGAAACGGTGAAATGGGGGTGCCCCCTCTGGGGGAGGGACCGGGGCTCAGACACCGCGGCGCTACGCGCCGCACGAGCGCAGGAAGGCTCGCGTCCGGCGCGCGATGGGAAGCGGCGCATCCGGCGCGCACGGATACATGTCCTGTTCGACGATGGCGAAGAGGTCGACGCCGAGCCGGGAAGCCGCCGCCAGGACGGGCGGAAGCGCCGGCACCCCGCCAGGGGGCTCGCACATCACCCCCTGCCGCACCGCCGGCCCGAACGCCGTCCCCCGCGCGACGACGTCGGCGAGCACGTCGGGATCCACCTGCTTCAGATGGAGGTAGCCGATCCGCTCCCCGTACGTCTCGATGAGCCGGACGCTGTCGCCGCCGCAGTAGGCGTAGTGCCCGGTGTCCAGGCATAGCCGCACCAGCTCCGGGTCGGTCGCGTCGAGGAAGCGGGCGACGTGTTCCTCGGTGTCGATGTGCGTGTCGGCGTGTGGATGGACGGCGATCTCCAGCCCGTACGCGTCGCGGACCTCGCGGGCGAGCCGTTCCGTGCCGGCGGCGAGCAGGCGCCACTGGTGGGGCGTCAGTTCGGGGTCCTCCAGGCGTTCGGCGGTGCGGTCGTCGCGCCAGAAGGACGGGATGACGACGAGGTGGCGGGCTCCGGTGTCGCGGGCCAGGGCGGCGACCCGGGAGACCTGTTCCCATGTCGCGTCCCAGACGGCCGGGCCGCGGTGCAGGGCGGTGAAGACCGTTCCGGCCGAGACGCTCAGGCCGCGCCGGGCGGTCTCGTCGCGCAGCCGGGCGGGGTCGGTGGGGAGGTAGCCGTACGGGCCGAGCTCGATCCAGCGGTAGCCCGCGTCGGCGACCTCGTCCAGGAAGCGGTGCCAGGGTACCTGCGCGGGATCGTCGGCGAACCAGACGCCCCAGGAGTCGGGCGCCGAACCGACGCGGATCCGGTCGAGCATGCGGCTCTCCTCCCAGCGGGCGGTGGGGATGTCCGTAGCTTCCTGGGCCGGTGAGAGGGTGTCAAGGCTTCGACAGGACATACGGACGTCACGTCAAGCCGCCCACGCAGGACGTCAATATGTAAGGACAAATCCTTGACAGTGTTCGGCGGCCGCGGTTACACCTGACCCCATGAGCGAGCCGGACGGACCGCAGATCCCCCACGCCTACGACCTGATCGCCATGGGCCGGCTCGGCGTGGACCTCTATCCGCTCCGGGCCGGCGTTCCGCTGGCGGAGGTGGACGCCTTCGGGAAGTTCCTCGGCGGCTCGGCGGCCAACGTCGCCGTCGCCGCCGCCCGGCTGGGCCGCCGCACGGCCCTGATCAGCCGTACCGGCGCCGATCCCTTCGGCGCCTACCTGCACACCGAACTCCGCGGCTTCGGCGTCGACGACCGCTGGGTGACGCCCGTCCCCGCCTACCCGACCCCCCTCACCTTCTGCGAGATCTTCCCGCCCGACGACTTCCCCCTCTACTTCTACCGCCGCCCCAAGGCGCCCGACCTGGAGATCCGGCCCGAGGAACTGGACCTGGCGGCGGTCCGCGCCGCCCGCATCCTCTGGGTCACCGGCACGGGCCTGTGCGAGGAGCCCAGCCGGTCCGCGACCCTCGCCGCGCTCGCGGCCCGCGAGCGGCGCGGCCACACCGTCGTCGACCTCGACTGGCGGCCGCTGTTCTGGGGCGGCGAGGGCGGCGCCTCCGGCGCGGGCGGCCGGACGGGCGCCGCCGCGGCCGCCGCCGCGCGCCCGCACTACGCGGCGGCCCTGCGGCACGCGACCGTCGCCGTCGGCAACCTCGACGAGTGCGAGGTCGCCACCGGCGAACGCGAACCCGAGGCCGCCGCACGGGCGTTGCTCGCCGCGGGCGTCGAACTCGCCGTAGTGAAGCGGGGGCCCGACGGCGTCCTCGCCCTGCACCGCGACGGCACCCGCGCCGAGGTGCCGCCCGTCCCGGTCGAGGTCCTCAACGGCCTCGGCGCGGGCGACGCGTTCGGCGGCGCCCTCTGCCACGGCCTCCTCGCCGGCCGCCCCCTGACGGACGTCCTCCGCTTCGCCAATGCCGCCGGAGCCCTCGTCGCGTCCCGGCTCGCCTGCTCGTCGGCGATGCCGCGGCCGGATGAGGTGGAGGAGTTGCTGGCGTCCCACCGGTCCGGAGCTTCCCGCCCCACGCCGCGAGGGGACGAACGGCCGTGACCCCGCCCGTGCGCATCTCCGACCTCACCACCGTGCGCAGCCGCCACCCCGAGGCCATCGCCGAGGCCGCCGCGCGCCGCCCGCGCCGCCCGCTGCTCGGGCCGTCCGGCCGGCTGCTGGTCGTCGCCGCCGACCACACCGCCCGCGGCGCCCTGTCCGCCGGCGGCCGTCGCCTCGCCATGGCCGACCGCGCCGACCTGCTGGAACGTCTCTGCGTCGCGCTCTCCCGGCCGGGCGTGGACGGCGTGCTCGCCAGCTCCGACATCCTCGACGACCTGCTGCTGCTCGGCGCCCTGGACGGCAAGGTCGTCATGGGGTCCATGAACCGCGGCGGCCTCTTCGGCGCCTCCTTCGAACTCGACGACCGCTTCACCGGCCCCAGCGCCGAGGACCTCGCCCGGCGCGGCTTCGACGCCGGGAAGCTGCTGCTCCGCATCGACCCGGACGACCCCGGCTCGCTGCGCACCCTGGAGTCCGCCGCCCGGGCCGTCGACGGGATGGCCGCACACCGGCTGCCGGTCTTCGTCGAACCGTTCCTGTGCCGCCGCGACGCCGGCGGCCCGCTCCACACCGACCTCACCGCCGAGGCCGTCACCACCTCCCTCACCATCGCCTCCGGCCTCGGCGCCACCTCCGCCTACACCTGGCTCAAGGTCCCCGTCACCGACGACGCCGACGCCATGGCCGACGTGCTGCGGGCCACCACCCTCCCCGTCGTCCTCCTCGGCGGCGACGCGGGCGCCCGCCCCGACGACGCCGAGCGGGCGTACGAACGGTGGGGCGCGGTGCTGCGGTTGCCCGGGGTGCGGGGGATGGTGGCGGGACGGGCGTTGCTCTATCCGCCGGACGGGGATGTGGCGAAGGCGGTGGACCGGGTGGCGGAGTTGGTGCGGTGAGGACCCAGCCCGTCCGGCGTTTGAGGACGCGCGCCGCAGGCGCGCTCGGGGGGTGCGGGGGCGCAGCCCCCGCAAGAAACGGGAAGGGGCGGGGCGGGGACACCCACCCCCGAGGTGGCCACACCGAGAAGGGAACCGCAGCGGCGCCGGGCGGCAGGCCGCCCCGCGTCCCGCGCACGTCCCACGACCTCCGGGAGGCGTACGGCGCGCGGCGCGCGGGTGCGCTGCCCGGTGGCCGACGACAGCGCGGACCCCGCGCCCCTCGCCCCACGCGCGTCCCGCCGCGCGGCCGGGGGGAAGGAAGAACGGAGACCGAGAACGCCGA
Organism: Streptomyces mobaraensis; assembly: GCF_020099395.1. NCBI lineage: Bacteria > Bacillati > Actinomycetota > Actinomycetes > Kitasatosporales > Streptomycetaceae > Streptomyces > Streptomyces mobaraensis. The sequence goes on from NZ_CP083590.1 coordinate 4,879,195, forward strand.
ATCGATCCCGCCCCGCCTCCGTCCTGTCCGCGCCACCCCGACGACCGCAGGAGCCAGCCCCCATGACCCATCTCCCCGCCGGCAGCGCCGCCCGCGGTCCCTACTCCCTGGACGTCGACCCCGCCCGCGCCGGCTGGGACCGCTCCTCGCTGCGGATCCTCAGCCTCCCGCCCGGCGGCACCCACGCCTTCGCCACCGCCGACAGCGAGTGGATCGTGCTGCCGCTCGCGGGCGGCTGTACGGTCCGCGTCCTCGACGGCGGGACGTTCACCCTCCACGGGCGGGACAGCGTGTTCACCGCCGTCACCGACTTCGCGTACGTCCCGCGGGACGCGCGCGTCACCGTCACGGCGCCCGCCGGCGGGCGGTTCGCGCTCGCCGGGGCGCGGTGCGAGCACCGCTTCCCGGCCCGGTACGGGCCCGCCCCGGCCGTTCCCGTCGAACTGCGCGGCGCGGGCGGCTGTTCGCGGCAGGTCAACAACTTTGCGGCGGCGGACGTGTTCGCCTGTGACCGGCTGATCGCCGTCGAGGTCCTCACCCCCAGCGGCAACTGGTCCTCGTACCCGCCGCACAAGCACGACGAGGACCGGCCGGGGGAGGAGTCCCGGCTGGAGGAGATCTACTACTTCGAGATCGCCCCGGGCCCCGGCGGCGAACCCGGGCTCGGCTACCAGCGGGTGTCGCCCTCCCGCGCCGGGGGAACCGATGTCCTCGCGGAGGTCCGCACCGGCGACGCGGTGCTGATCCCCGACGGCTGGCACGGCCCGTCCGTCGCCGCGCCCGGCCACCCCCTGTACTACCTCAACGTCATGGCGGGCCCCGGCCCCCGGGAGTGGCTGATCCGCGACCACCCCGACCACGCCTGGATCCGCGCCACCTGGTCCCGGCGGCCGGCCGACCCCCGGCTGCCGTTCTACTCCGCGGGAGACGCCCGATGAAGACTTCAGGGACCCGGCGGCTGACCGTCGCCCAGGCCCTGGTGGAGTTCCTGGCCCACCAGTACACCGAACGGGACGGCGAGCGCCGCCGCCTGATCGCCGCCTGCTGGGGCATCTTCGGGCACGGCAACGTCGCCGGCGTCGGGCAGGCGCTGCTGGAGACCGGCCGCGAGCGCATGCCGTTCCATCAGGGGCGCAACGAACAGGCCATGGTCCACGCGGCCGTCGGCTACGCCCGGACCGCCGGCCGGCTGTCCACGCACGCCGTCACCACCTCCATCGGCCCGGGCGCCACCAACCTCGTCACCGGCGCCGCCCTCGCCACCGTCAACCACCTGCCCGTCCTCCTGCTCCCCGGCGACACGTTCGCGACCCGGCCCGCCGACCCCGTCCTCCAGCAGCTCGAACACCCGGGCGCCGGGGACGTGTCCGTCAACGACTGCCTGCGGCCGGTGTCGCGCTGGTTCGACCGGATCACGCGTCCCGAGGCGCTGGTCCCGGCCGCGCTCCAGGCGATGCGGGTGCTCGCGGACCCGGTGGAGACGGGCGCGGTGACCCTCGCCCTGCCGCAGGACGTGCAGGCGGAGGCGTACGACTGGCCGGAGGAGTTCTTCGCCGACCGCGTCTGGCACGTCCGCCGCCCGGCCCCCGACCCGGCGGCCGTGGCGGAGGCGGCGGCCGTCGTCCGCTCGGCCCGCCGGCCGCTGCTGGTCTGCGGCGGCGGGGTCCGGCACAGCGGCGCGGAGGCGGCGCTGCGTTCGCTGTCCGAGGCCACCGGCATCCCGATGGCCTTCACCCAGTCGGGCAAGGGCGCCGTGCACCACGCGACGCGCACCGACGTCGGCGGGATCGGGCACACGGGGACGGCCGTCGCCGACGCGCTGGCCCGGACGGCGGACGTGGTCGTCGGCGTCGGCACCCGCTACACGGACTTCACCACCGCCTCGTCCACCCTCTTCGCCGCCCCCGGCGTCCGCTTCGTCAACCTCAACCTCTCCTCCGCCGACGCCCACAAGCTCGCCGGCCTCGCCGTGGCGGCCGACGCGCGGGCGGGCGTGGAGGCGCTGGCGGGGGCGCTCGACGGCTACCGGGTGCCGGAGGCGTACGCGCGGGAGTACGCCGAGGGGCGGGCGGCCTGGGACCGGGAGGTGGAACGGGCCTTCGCGCCGCACGCCGACCCGTCCGCCCGCCCCACGCAGGCGCAGGTCCTCGGCGCGCTCGACCGCCTCGCCGACGGGTCCGACGTGCTCGTCAACGCGGCCGGCTCGCTCCCCGGTGACCTGCACAAGCTGTGGCGTTCGCGCGGCGGCGACTACCACGTCGAGTACGGCTACTCCTGCATGGGCTACGAGATCCCGGCCGCGATCGGCGTCCGGCTGGCGGGCCGTGGCCCGGTGTGGGCGCTGGTGGGCGACGGCACGTACCTGATGATGCCGACGGAGCTGGTGACGGCGGTGCAGGAGGGGCTGGACATCAAGGTGGTGATCCTCCAGAACCACGGCTACGCGTCGATCGGGGGCCTGTCGGAGGCGGTGGGCGCCGAGGGGTTCGGCACGGCGTACCGGCGGTTGGCGCCCGACGGCACGTACACCGGCGACCCGCTCCCGGTCGACCTCGCCGCCAACGCCGCCTCCCTCGGCCTCGACGTCCTCCGCGTCCGGACCGCCGGCGAGCTGCCGGAGGCGCTGGCGGCGGCGCGGGCGGCGACGCGGCCCACATGTGTCCACGTGGAGACCGCGACGCCCGACAGTGTGCCGGGCGCGCCGCCCGCCCAGGCGTGGTGGGATGTGCCCGTCGCCCGCACCGCGACCCGCCCGGCCGCCGTGCGGGCCCGGGAGGAGTACGAGCGGGGGGCCGCGGGGCGCCGCCGCCATCTGTGAGGCGGGTTCGCCAAGCCCGTTGAGGGACGCCCGAAGACGAAGAAGGGGACGTGGAGATGACGTCGGAAACGAAGACCGTCGGCCACTGGATCGGCGGCCGTGCCGTCGAGGGCGCGTCGGGCGCGTACGGGCCGGTCACCGACCCGGCGACGGGCGAGGTGACCACCCGGGTGGCGCTGGCGTCGGCGGAGGAGGTGGACGCCGCGGTGGCGGCGGCGAAGGACGCGTACGCCTCGTGGGGGACGTCCTCGCTCGCCACCCGCACGTCCGTCCTCTTCGCCTACCGCGCGCTGCTCGACGCGCGCCGCGAGGACCTGGCCCGGCTGATCACCGCCGAGCACGGCAAGGTGCACGCCGACGCGCTGGGCGAGGTCGCGCGCGGTCTGGAGATCGTCGAGCTGGCCTGCGGCATCACCACCCAGCTCAAGGGCGAGCTGTCCACCCAGGTGTCCAGCCGGGTGGACGTCGCCGCGATCCGGCAGCCGCTGGGGGTGGTGGCGGGCATCACGCCGTTCAACTTCCCGGCGATGGTGCCGATGTGGATGTTCCCGCTGGCCATCGCGTGCGGGAACACGTTCGTGCTCAAGCCGAGCGAGAAGGACCCGTCGGCGGCGCTGCTGCTGGCCGAACTGGCCGCGGAGGCAGGGCTTCCGGAGGGCGTCCTCAACGTCGTCAACGGCGACCGGGTGGCGGTGGAGCGGCTGCTGGAGCACCCGGACGTCGCCGCCGTCTCGTTCGTCGGCTCGACCCCGATCGCCCGGCACATCCACGCCACCGCGTCCGCGCACGGCAAGCGCGTCCAGGCGCTCGGCGGCGCCAAGAACCACATGCTCGTCCTGCCCGACGCCGACCTGGACGCCGCCGCGGACGCCGCCGTGTCGGCCGCGTACGGCTCGGCGGGGGAGCGCTGCATGGCCGTCTCGGCGGTGGTGGCGGTCGGCGACACGGGCGACGCGCTGGTCGCGAAGATCCGCGACCGCGCCGAGAAGATCAAGATCGGGCCCGGTTCCGACCCCGCGTCCGAGATGGGCCCCCTGATCACCGCCGAGCACCGCGACCGCGTCGCCTCGTACGTGACGGGCGCGGCGGCGCAGGGCGCGGAGGTCGTCCTCGACGGCACCGGCTTCACGGTCGACGGGTACGAGAAGGGCCACTGGATCGGCCTGTCGCTGCTCGACAAGGTGTCGCCGGAGTCGGACGCCTACCGCGACGAGATCTTCGGCCCGGTGCTGTGCGTGCTGCGCGCGGAGACGTACGAGGAGGGGGTGGCCCTGATCAACGCCTCCCCCTGGGGCAACGGCACCGCCGTCTTCACCCGCGACGGCGGCGCGGCCCGCCGCTTCCAACTGGAGGTGCAGGCGGGGATGGTGGGTGTGAACGTGCCGATCCCCGTGCCGGTGGGCTACCACTCGTTCGGCGGCTGGAAGGACTCCCTGTTCGGGGACCACCACATCTACGGGAACGACGGCGTCCACTTCTATACGCGGGGCAAGGTCGTGACGACGCGCTGGCCGGACCCGGAGGACGGCGGGGTGGACCTGGGGTTCCCGAGCCACAAGTAGGTTCCCGGAGGCCGGCCCGCACCCGCGGGGTGCGGGGCCGGCCTCGGGGAACCGCGCGCGGTCTCACTCCCCCTTCGTGAAGGCGGCCACCTGGGACAGCACGCCGCCGTCCGTGAGGAACGCGACGTGGTTGACGCAGGGGACCAGCGTGTTCTCCGCGCCACTCAGCCGGGTGCTGAAGAACGGGCTGATGACGCCGTCACAGGGCGAGTACCAGGTCCGGTACCGGGTGTCGCCGGGCGTCTCGTCGCCGGAGGCCAGTCTCTTGAGGAAGGCCGAACCCGGTTTCATCTCCTGGCAGGACGGCGACATGACGGTGCACAGCGCCGCGACGTCCGTGCCGTGGTGGGCGCCGGCGAGCGAGGCGAGGTGGCCGACGCTCGACGAGCCGCCGAGCTCCTTGACGTACCACATGGAGACCATGCCGCCCATGGAGTGGTTCACGATGTCGACCTTCGGCGCCCCGGTGTCCTTCTTCACCTTCTCGACGAAGGCGGCCAGGCCGCGGGCGCTGGTCTCGTTGGACGTGTTGTAGTCGTAGACGAAGCCGAAGAGCTCGTCGCTCCGGTAGCCGCTGGCGAGGAACGCGGCCTTCGCCGGCGCCCAGACGGGGTCCGACCCCAGGTAGCCGTGGACGAAGACGACCGGCGCCCGGTGCGCGGCCGGCTGGGCGGCCGTGGCCGTGCCCCCGGCCACGAGGGAAACGGCCGCGGTGGCCGTCGCGGTGGCCGCCGCGACGAACGTGCCGACGATCCTGCGCTTCATGTGCGTACCTCCGAGGGTGGGACCGGCGCCGGAGCGGCGGGTGCCGACGGCGGCCGGGACGTCCGACTGCGGGGAGCATGCGGTCGCGGTGGGTGTCCGCGCATCGGTGAAACCACCGGTGTTCCGACGGGTTGTCGCCACGGACAAAGCGTGCCGCCGTGGAACCGGACGGCCGGACAACAGCGGTCCACGGGCGCGTCGCCGACCCCCTCACCACCAGGGGCCTCGGCGCCCGGGGCCGCCGGGCCGGGCGGGCCGCGTCGCCGGGCGCGCGTGCCGCTCCCCTGTCGAAGAGGCTGACCGGCCGGTAACTTCCTCGCTGCCCGGGCGCGGAGCCGCCGTCCGCCCGGACCCGTCGGCACCAGGAGGGACGAACCGTGCGCGATCCCGTACAGCGACTGCACCTGCGCTGCTCAGCCGTCCTCGCACGGGCGGCGGACCGGGCGGAGGACGGCGCCGCCCGCGCCGCCCGGCTGTCGGCCGCGGCCGGTCACGCCCGGCGCGTCGGGCTGACGCGCCGGGCGGCGCAGCTGGAGGCCCGGGCGGCCGCTCTTGAGGTTCGGGAGGTGGCTCTTGAGGTTGGGGAGGCGGCCGCCGTCGCCCCGGGCCCGCTGTCCGCGCTGACGCCGCAGCAGCTGCGGGTGGCGCGGCACGTCGCCGAGGGCCTCACCAACCGCGAGGTCGCCGCCGTCCTCGCCCTCAGCCACCGCACCGTCGACCACCACCTGCGGAACGTCTTCGCGGCGCTGGGCATCCGCTCACGCGTCCAGCTGGTGCACGCGCTGATCCCTCAGGCCCCGGCCGGCCGACGCGCGGCGCTGACGAGCCCCGACTCGTAGGCGCTGATCACCAGTTGTGCGCGGCGATGGCGGAAGAACGCGCCTGGTACGCCGGACAGTCCACGGCCCGCCGCCTTGTCCCCGCGCACAGCGAACCCCGCAGTACGCTGCGCGGATGGACCGGCCGGCGCCGAGCGCGGAGATCGTCCCGGTGGCGCGAGCCCTGCTGGAGCGGGTCTCCGCCCTGGGCGGGCTGCTGGCGCGCCGGGTGCGGGCCGAGGTCGAGTCGTACGGTGACGAACACCTGCTTCCCGACGCGCCGTTGTACCGGTCGTGCGTGGAGAACCTCCGGCTTCCGCTGCTGTGCCTGGCGGGCCGGGCCGGGCCAGCGGACCTGTCGTCGGCGCGGGAGACCGGACGGGAACGGGCCCTCCAGGACGTGCCGCTGGCCGGTACGCTGCACGCCTTCCGGATCGGCTTCGAGCTGCTGTGGGCGGAGCTGGCCGCCGAGGCCCGCCGGGCGCACGACATCACCAGTGACACGCTGCTGACTCTGTCGTCGGAGGTCTGGAGGCTGGCTGGCGCGTATTCCGACGCGATGGCCGCGGCGTACCGGGAGACGGCCGCGGAGCTCGCGGCCCAGCGGGAGCACGAGCGGTCGGCCCTGGTGGAGGCGCTGCTGACGGGCGCGATCACCGACCGGAGCACGATGTGGGAGGCGGCCCGCGCGCTGGGGCTGCCGGGCAGCGGGCCGTTCATCGTCGTGGCCGCCGACGTCCCCGCGCCGGGCCGTTCGGCGCTGCCCCGGATCGAGGCGACGCTGCGGGCCGGCCGGGTGCCGTCCGCCTGGCGGCTGCTGCCGGGGCAGCGGATCGGGGTGATGTCGGTGCTGCCGCCGGACGTCCGGTCCGCGGCGCTGGCGATCCTGGCGCGGAGCGAGGCGCGCGTGGGCGTCAGCCCGCCGTACGACTCGCTGCGGGACACCCCGCAGGCCCTGCGGTACGCGCGGCTGGCGCTGGCCGCGCTGCCCAGGGCCGGGGCCGGGGTCGTCCACTTCGACGACGATCCGCTCGCGATGCTGGTCGCGGCGGCGCCGGCGGAGGCCGGGCACATCGCGAGGACGGTGTTCGACGAGGTGCTGGCCCTGCCGGCGGACGAGCGCGAGCGGCTCCTCGACACGCTGGAACGGTGGTTCGCGGCGGGCGGGTCGGCGGCGGAGACCGGGCGCCGGCTGTACTGCCACCCGAACACGGTGCGCTACCGGCTGCGCAGGCTGGAGGAGCTGACCGGCCGGTCGCTCCAGGATCCGCGCGCGGTCGTCGACTTGGGCGCCGCGCTGCGGGCCCTGCGGGTGCTGCCGGAGGAGGCGCTGGGCGGCGGGGGGAGCTGAGGCTGCCGAGTGGGAGCGGACGCGCCCCCGGAACCCGCCCTTCCGAATTCTCCGCCGGAACGTAAGCTCAAGATCATGCCCTGGTTGAGCGCCCTCAAGGACACGGCCCGCGCCGGCCTGACGATCGAGCGGGCGGCCCCGGAACCCCTCCTGGCCGTCCGCAGCACGGCGGGTGTGGCGATCGTCATGGCCCTCATGCTCACCTTCGGCAGCCCCGCCCTCGCCGTCTCCTCCGCGTTCGGCGCCTTCGCCGCCGGCCTCGCGACGTTCCAGCGCAGCTGGCGGCCGCGGCCGGTGCTGGCGCTGGGGGTGGCGGTCGGGCTGGCCGCCAGCACGTTCCTGGGCTACCTGGCGGCCTACAGCCACGTCCTGTTCCTCCTGCTGCTGGCCGCCTGGACGCTGCTGGCGGGGATGGCGTGGGCGGTCGGGCCGGTGTCGGGGCTGGTGGCCACGCAGACGGTCGCGGTGATGCTGATCACCGTCACCCTGCCGACGTCCGTCGCCGGGGCGGCCGAGCACGCCGGGCTGATCGCCGTCGGCGGCCTGGTGCAGGCGCTGCTCATCGTGGTGTTCCCGATCAGACCGTGGGGGCGCCAACGGGACGCGCTCGCCGACGCGCTGGCCGCCGAGGCGGACTACGCGCGCCGGCTGCGGCACGACCCGGTGGCGCACTTCGATCCGCAGCCGCTGATGGAGGCGCGCAGCGCCGCCGCGGTCACGCCGCGTCAGGCCCGCAACCGCCCGCGCCAGCTCGGCGGTCCGCGCGGGCTCGCGGAACGACTCCGTCCGGTGCTGGCGGCGCTCGCCGACCCGGTCGTCGGCGCGCCGCCCGAGGGCCCGGAACGCGACCGCGTCCGCGACCTGCTGGGCGCCGCCGCGACCGTCCTCGACGCGGTCGCCCGCTCGGTCCGCCGGGGCGGCCCCGTCCGGCTGCCGCCCGAGGCGCTGGACGTGCTCCGGGTGCCGGAGTCCGGCCCGATACTCACGGGCGCGGCGCGCCGTTCCGCCTACCGGCTGATCGCCCTGCTCGGCGACGCGGTCGAGGGCAGCGACGAGCCGGTCCGGCAGGCGCGCCGCGCGACGGACACCCCGCCCGCGGACCGCCCGCCGGAGCCGTACCGCCACCTCCTCCGCCCGACCGTCCAGCGGCTGATCCCGCTCGCCGTCCGGGCGGTACGGCGGGAGGCGCGCTGGTCGTCGCCGATCGGCCGGCACGCGGTCCGCGTGTCGGCGGTGGCGAGCGTCGGGTACGTGGTGGGCACGGCGCTGCCGTGGGGACACGGCTACTGGGCCCCCATGGCCTCCGTGATGATCATGCGCCCGGACTTCGCGCAGACATACTCGCGGGGCGTGGCCCGCTTCGTCGGCACGGTGGTGGGCGTCCTGGCGGGCGCGGCCGTCACGGCCCTGCTCCACCCCGGCGTGTACGTGTGCGCGGCGCTGGCGGTGATCTGCGTCGGCCTGCTGTACCTGTTCACGGGGACGGGTTACATCGTGGCGTCGGCGTGTGTCGGCGGGTATGTGGTGTTCCTGCTGGGGGTGGTGGGGGAAGGGTGGTCGCAGACCGTCCAGGCGCGCGTGGCCCTGACGCTGCTGGGCGGGCTGCTGGCGATGGCGGCGTACGCCCTGTTCCCCGTCTGGGAGACCCGCCGCCTCCGCGACCGCCTCGCCGAATGGCTGCGCGCCAACGGCGAGTACACCCTCGCCGTCCTCACCGCCCACGCGGAACCGGCCGGCCGCAGTCCCCGCCACGTCCGCGAGGCGCTGCTGGACGCGCGGGCGGCGAGACGCGAATGGGAGGACACCGCCGAACGCGCCCAGAAGGAACCCGTCCGCCACCGCGGCCTCTCCCGCAGCGCCGAACGGGCGGCGGAATCCGCCCTGGCGACGATGGGCCGCGTCACCATGCTCATGGAAGCCCACTTGCCGGAGCCGGACGCTCCACCGTCCCCGGGCGCGGCGGCTTTCGCGGCAACGCTGCGCGAGCTGCTGCCGGACGCGGTCGAGGCGCTGCGTGAACGCCGGCCGCTGGACTGGACGCCGCTGAGGCTACGGGCGGCGGCTTGGGCGGCGACGGAGGGCGATACGGGGGTCACGGTGCGGGGAGCTGAGCTTCTGACGGACGCCCTGGACGAGCTCGCGGCTGCGCTGTCGCCGGGGCCGGGCGGGAGGAACCGGGCGGCTCGGAGGGCGGGGTGAGGGTGCCCTTCGGCGTTTGGTGGGGACGACTCTTGTCGTGCCGGATCCCCTGGGACGGCCGGGACAACGACGTCCCGGCCGGCGGCCGAGCCGAGGGGCAAGGCGCGGGGATCACCCCCGCGTCGCGGGGAGCACGAGGACAGCGTCGCGGAGCACATGCGGGAGGCGGGGCCACCCCCGCGTAGGCGGGGACCACTTACGGGCCGGCACTGTCTGCCACCTGGAAACAGGACCACCCTCGCGTGCGCGGGGACCGCCTCGACTACGTCCAATACCTGCTCGCGCGCGACGGACCACCCACGCATGCGCGAGGACCGCAGGCCAGCCGAGTTCGCGTGAGCGCGCCGTCAGGGACCACACCGGTGCGCGCGGGGACCACAAGAGGCGGAAGACGGAGTATGAGGACGACGCGGGGCCACCCCCGCGTGCGCGGGGACCACACCGCCCTTCCCCTGCGCTGCGTCCGCCGCGAGGGACCACCCCCGCGTGCGCGGGGACCACCACTACGCCGCCGCCCATGCCGGGTTGATCGGGGGACCACCCCCGCATGCGCGGGGACCACTCCTGGGCGGCCTGCGGGTCGACCGGCTGCCCGGGACCACCCCCGCATGCGCGGGGACCACCACCGGATCGGGCACGAACGGGTCACGCAGGCGGGACCACCCCCGCATGCGCGGGGACCACTACACCGGCCAGGGCCGGACCGGCTTCCGGATGGGACCACCCCCGCATGCGCGGGGACCGCAGGAGCCGACCTGCGGTTTCATCTGTGAGAGGCGGCGTTTTTACCCGCTTTCGCGGGAACCGGCAAAGCGGATGTGCCGGACATCGGCTCCCCCCCTTCGTCCGGCGGCAGTTGTCCTGCCGCCGCGCGCCTTCCACGGACACTGCGGCGGCCCGCCCGCTGGGCAACTGCCCCAGCCGACAGTCAACTCGCCGGACCAGTGAGCGTAGCGGGATCCGTGTTGGCGCCGCACAGGACCACGCACACCTTCTCGCCCGCACGCGGCCGGTATCCGTAAGAGGCGGAGTCCGCCTCTCCAGCCGTGAGTGCCGCCAGCGCCGTTGCCCCGCCGTGTTCCACGGCGATGCGGCGTTCGTCCCACAATCCCTGCCGGGCGCGCACGATTTCGCTGTCCGGGACCAGGACGGAGTGCACGTCCCCCTGCTGCGCCACCCGCAGGGCCAGGGCGGACGCGCGCCGGGCGCCGAGGGAGTCGGCGGCGACGGAGTCGATCGGGACGTCGACCGGCTGCCCGGCGGCGAGAGCGGCGTTGAGGGCGCGGGAGTGCTCCGGTTCCACGGCGACCGTGCGGACGCCGTGCCGCCGGGCCGCGGTGGCGACTCCGGCGAACAGGCCGCCGCCGCCCACCGCCACGACCACGGTGTCCAGGTCCGGGATCCGGCGGTGGATCTCGTCCAGCAGGGTGCCGGCCCCGGCGGCGATCAGCGGGTGGTCGTAGGCGTGCGAGGCGAGCGCCCCGGTCGTCCCCGCGAACTCCGCGCAGGCGGAAGCCGCTTCGGCGTACTCGTCGCCGACCAGCCGCACCTCGGCCCCGTACCCCCGCAGCCTGGCGACCTTCACCGCCGGCGCGGTGGCGGGCAGGAAGACCGTGGCGCGCACGCCCTGCCGCCGGGCGGCCCAGGCGCAGGCCAGACCGGCGTTGCCACCGGAGGCGATGGTGACCCCGGCGTCGGGGAGGGAGTCGTTGTCGAGGTGCGCCTGGAGGAAGTTGAGGGCGCCTCGGGCCTTGAACGAGCCGGTGTGCTGCATGAACTCCAGCGCCAGCCACAGCTCGTACGGCTGTCCGGTCGGGTCGGTCGCCTCGGGATCCGTCGGTGCCAGGGCGACCGGGCGGACGTGCCCGGCGATCCGGCGGCCGGCGGACTCGATGTCGCCGTAGGTGAGTCGGTGCACTTCGTCACTCCCGGGTGGTTCGGTCGGACCATTCTGTCCCGGGAACGGATCGAACGGCTCGGACGGTCCGACCGGCCGGGAGCCGGCAGCGGGCCCCGGCCGCGTACGCGAAGGGGGCGCGGGGCACCCCCGCGGAAACGGTGAAAGGGAGGGTCCGGGGCATCACCACCACCGCAACCCACAGTGAAGCTCACCGCACGAACAACCGCCCCAAATGCCGGTCCACCAACCCCATCGCCTCCTCCGGCGTGATCACCTCCATCAACGCGGAACTCGTCAACCCGTCCGTCAAAGCGATTAGCAGCATCGCCTCCATGTCCGGATCCAGCCCCGGCACCGCCTCCCCCCGCTCGACGGCCTCCCGGAACTGTTCGGCGAAGAAGGCGCGCAGCTTCGGCTGACCCTCCTTGGCGTGGCGCCGGATGCGCTCGTCGTTGATGGCGCGGACGAAGTAGGCGATGCCGACGAGGAGGCCGGTGCGGGTCTCCTCGTCCAGGGGCAGCATCTCGGCGGCGCACTCGCGCAGGATGGTCCGGGGGGAGGGCCCGTCGGAGGCGGCGGCCCCGGAGTCCGCCCCGGCCCCGGAGCCCGGCCCGGCGGCCCCCGAGCCCGCCCCGCCCCCAGGTCTCCACAGCGCCATGATCCGCTCCCGGATCCGCGCCTCCGCCAGAACAGTGATGTGCTCCAGCGCGAAGACGAGCATCTCGTCCTTGCCGGAGAAGTAGTGCTGCAACTGTCCCAGCGAGATGCCCGCCTCGGCGGCGACGTCGCGCAGGCTGGCGCCCTCCAGCCCTCGCGAGCTCGCGATGCGCCAGAGCGCTTCGGCGATCAGGCGTCGGCGTTCCTCGTGATCCACCCGCTTCGGCACCGCGACGGTCACCTCCGTTTTACAAGTCGGTCGTATTGCCATACCTTACCGATGACGTCGCAATACGACTGACCTGAAACGACTGACCTGGAAAGGTCCCGGGTCCCAGGGGGCATTCCATGCACACCACCGGCACGGCCGGCGACGGCCCACCCGTCACCCTCCGGTCACCCCGCCACCGCGTCGACCCCCGAGCCCGCCGCTGGTGGGCGGTGCAGGCGCTGCTGACCGTCAGCGGTCCGCTGCTCCTGACGGCGGCGACGCTCCTCGTGCTGTCGGTGCTCTTCTTCCCCGGCGCCCTGCCCTGGCTCGTCCCCCTCCTCGCGGTCGTGCTCGTCGCGCCCGCGCTCGGTTACCAGTTCGCCATGCCCGCCTGGCGCTACCGGATCCACGCCTGGGAGGTCGGCGAGACCGCCGTCTACACGGCGAACGGCTGGTTCTGGCAGCGCAGCCGCATCGCACCGCTGTCGCGGGTGCAGACCGTCGACACGTCGGTCGGCCCCCCTCCAACGCCGCTACGGGCTCGCCACCGTCGTCGTCACCACCGCCTCCACGGCAGGCGCCGTGAAGATCGCCGGCCTGGCGGAGGACGACGCCCGGCGGATGGCCGAACACGTCGGCCATGCCGTCCGCTACGTCCGGGAGGACGCGGCGTGAGGCACAACGGAGACCACGGCCCGTGGCGGCAGGAGGACCAGGGCGGTTACGACGGCGGCACGTACGAAGGCGGTACGTCCAACCCCGGCACGCCGGGAACGCCTGGTGCGCCCGATACCTCCACCCCCCATACCTCCAGCCCCGATACCCCCGGCACCCGCACGCCCACCCTCGGCGTACCCGCCCCCGGCGTACCCACCCGAGGCGCACCCGCCCCCGGCGCCCGCACCTCAGGCCGCCACGCCGCCCGCAACATGCCCCCCTCCTCACCCGCCACCACCGACACGTGGCACCGCCCGTCCCCCCGTACCCTCCTGTCCCACTGCTCCTGGCTGGGCGCCCCCCTCGGCTCCTTCATCCTCGCCGTGCTCGCCACCGGAGGCCGCCCCGGCGCCCGCGTATGGATCAGCCTCGCGGTCGTCGCGGTCGTCTTCGCGGCCCTCACCGCCCTCGGCTCCCTCTCCTGGCTCCGCACTCACTACCGCGTCACCGTGGACGCGCTCGAACTCCGCACCGGCCTGCTCACCCGGCGCACCAAGTCCGTCCCCCTGCACCGCGTCCGCAACGTCGACCTCACCGCTCACCCCGTCCAGCGCGCCCTCGGCCTCGTCGTGCTGCGTGCCGGCACCGGCGGGCACGGTCAGGTGTCGCTGGACGCCCTGTCCCGCGCCGACGCGGAACGGCTGCGCGCCGAACTCCTCGCCCGCGCCGGCCGGATGGACGCCGACGACCCCGTCCTGTCCACCGCCGACCCCCGCTGGCTGCGGTACGCGCCGCTCACGTTCTGGGTCTTCGGCGGCGTCCTGGCGGCCGCCGGCGCGGTCTGGCGGGTGCTCGACGGAATGGGCATCGAACCGTGGCGGATCGGCTTCGTCCGGCGGGCGTTCGACGAGTTCGGCAACAGCGCCCTCTGGATCACCGTCCCCCTCCTCATCCTCACCGTCACCGCCCTCGGCACGGTCGGGTCCGTCGTCCTCTACGCCGAGACGTGGTGGCGGTACCGGCTGGAACGGACGGACGCGGACACCCTCCGCGTCCGCCACGGCCTGCTCACCACCCGGTCCGTCTCCATCGAACGCGCCCGCCTGCGCGGCGTCGTCCTCCGCGAACCGCTGCTCCTCCGCACCGGCGGCGGCGCCACCGTACGCGCCGTCGCCGGCGGACTCGGCGACCGCGAGGAGAACCGCAAACGCAGCACCCTCCTCCCGCCCGCCCCCCGCTCCGAGGGCGAACACGTCTGCGCCGGCGTCCTCGGCGAACTCGTGGACACCAGCGGCCTGCGCCCCCACCCGCCGGTCGCCCGGCGCCGTCGCGTCGTCCGCGTCCTGCTGTGGTGCGTCCTGCCGCCGGCCGTCGTCCTCGCCGTCCTCGGCGCCCTGCTGACCCCGGTGCTCCTGTACTGCGCGCTGGGCTGGCTGCTCCTCTCCACCCCGGTGGCCTGCGCCCTCGCCGACGACGCCTACCGCGCCCTCGGCCACGCCCTCCGCGGCCGCTGGCTCGTCATCCGTTCCGGCAGCCTCACCCGTGACACGGTCCTCCTCGACCGCGGCGCGGTCCTCGCCTGGACCTTCACCCGGACCCCGTTCGCCCGCCGCGCCGGCGTCGTCACCGCGACAGCCGCCGTCGCGGCCGGCGAGGAGGCGTACCGCATCCGCGACATGGCGGCCGGGGAGGCGGCGGCGTTCGCGAACGCGGCGACGCCGGGAATGCTGCGGGAGTTCCTGGTTCCGGTGGGGGAGGGGCGGTAGGGGAGCGGGGGAACGCCTCGCCTCGCGGCCCGCATGGCGGCGGTGACCGTTGTGCCTACGACGGGTCGGCCTGACCCGCTGTGGTCAGCGGCTTGAACAAGTGCACGTCCGCATGTCCCCCCGGGATGCCGAGCGTCCGGCCGGTCTCGACGTAGCCGTGGTGCCGGTAGAAGCCGGGAGCCTGGAACGTGAAGGAGGACACGGCGACGCGATCGCAGCCCCGCCGCCGTGCCTCGGCCTCGGCCGCCCGCAGGATCCTGCTGCCCCACCCGTCCGCGCGGCTGTCGCCGCGCACCCACAGGAGCTCGATGCCGCACAGACCGCCCCAGGTCCAGGCGGGCCGGACGCCTCTTGCTCCCCGCTGCCCCCTGTGCGAGGACGGCCGAGCCGTAGTACTTCTGGGGGTTCGGAGAGCCCAGCCCGCCCCACCCCCACCCGCAGCCCCACCCCACCCCCCGGAGTCGTCGATGGCCGTTCGTCGTGTCGTGCCCAACATCCAGTCGGAGTCCGTGCAGGAGAACCGGGAGTTCTACGGCCTGCTGGGCTTCGAGGAGGTCATGAACCACGGCTGGATCATGACACTCGCCTCCCCCTCCAACCCGGCGGCGGCGCAGGTCAGTTTCATGGCCCGTGACAAGACCGCCCCGGTTGCTCCCGATCTGAGTATCGAGGTGGACGACGTGGATGCCGCCTACGCGGCCGTGCGGGACAGCGGCGCCGAGATTGTCCACGTCCTGCAGGACGAGGAGTGGGGCGTACGGCGCTTCTTCGTCCGCGACCCCAACGGCCGGGTGGTCAACGTCCTCGGTCACCGCTGACGCGATCCGCCCGGACGACCCCGCCCGCCGCACCCCCCTCCCCTGTGATGCAAGAATCTTGCAATTTTTGTTATCCGGCCGGGAGCGCTCCGTCTCCCAGGTGTCGGATGCGAACGGAGAGAGGTGCGTGAGGCGTGGGAACCGATAACGCTGCGCTGGTCGAGGCCGCGCGGGCCGGTGACACGGCGGCACAGGACGAACTCGTCGCCGCCTGCCTGCCGCTCGTCTACAACATCGTCGGCCGCGCCCTCAACGGGCACGCGGACGTCGACGATGTCGTGCAGGAGACGATGCTGCGCGTCATCAACGGGCTGGGGGAGCTGCGCGACCCGGCCGGTTTCCGTTCCTGGCTGGTGGCGATCACCACCAACCAGCTGCGCACCCACTGGCGGGAGCGCCGCCCGGAGACCCCCCTCGACGGGCTCCCCGGCACCGGCGCCGACGTCCCCGACCCGGCGGCCGACTTCGTCGCCGTCACCATCGTGCGGCTCGGCCTGGAAGGCCAGCGCAAGGAGGTCGCCGAGGCCACGCGCTGGCTCGACGAGGGCGAGCGCGAGGTGCTCTCCCTGTGGTGGCTGGAGGCCGCGGGCGAACTGACCCGCGCCGAGGTCGCCGCCGCGCTCGGCCTCACGCCGCAGCACACCGCCGTCCGCGTCCAGCGCATCAAGGAGCGGCTCGACACGGCCCGCGGCGTCGTCCGCGCCCTCGGCGCCTCACCTCGCTGCCCGGCGCTCGACGGGCTCGTCGCGACGTGGGACGGCACCCCCTCCGCCCTCTGGCGCAAACGCGTCGCCCGCCACGCGCGCGGGTGCGGCGCCTGCGGCGGGGCCTGGACGTCGCTCGTCCCGGCCGAGGGGCTGCTGGTCGGCTTCGGCCTGGTCCCCGTCGCCGGGGCGCTCCTCGACTGGTGGGGCAGCGCCACCGTGCTGCGGACGGAGGCGGTGGCCGCCGTCCACCCGGGCGGGTACGGGGACGTGCTCGGGCAGGACGCCGGCGGGCACCCCCTCGCCGGGCATGGGCCCGACGCGCCGCAGGCCACTCACGACATCACGAACACCACGCTCCACAGCAATCCGGCGAACCCGGTGAAAACGACGAAAGGCAAGCACGGCGTGACCCACGCGAAGCGGAACAACCCCAGGGCGAAGGCGAAGCACGGCACGAAGGGCAAGCGGGTCGCGATCGGCGCCGCCGCCCTCGCCGTCGTGGCCGGTGGCGCGATCGTCGGGGGGACGGAGTTCTTCTCCGACTCGTCCTCCGGCACCGAGGCGAGCACCCGCGTCACCACCGGCGACGCGGCGGTCCCCCTCGGCGACCGGGCCGCCACCGCCAATGCCTCCCCGAGCGCCCGTCCCTCCGCCTCGGCGAAGGCCACGAAGGACGGCAAGGGCGGCAAGGACGACAAGAAGGAGAAGAAGGGCAAGGACGAGGAGAAGGCGGGGGACAAGGACAAGGCGGGCAAGAAGGGCGAGGAGGGGAAGTCGGCGCAGGAACGTTCCGCCGCCGCTCCCTCCTCATCTTCATCGGACTCCGATGCTGGCTCCGGCTCCGGTTCGGGGAGCGGGTCGGGAGCGCAGGGCCAGGGATCGCGGACGTCCGACTCCGCCCGTACGACCGCCAGGTCGGCCGCCAAGGCCCCCGCCCCCTCCAAGGGGGACGTGGGCGGCTCGCTCCAGCAGCAGGTGACGGCCATCGTCAACGCCGAACGCGCCAAGGCCGGCTGCTCGCCCGTACGCCTCAACTCGCTGCTCACCCAAGCCGCCCAAGGCCACTCAGATGACATGGCCGCCCGCAACTTCTTCGACCACACCAATCCGGACGGCAAGGGCCCCGGCGACCGCATCACCGCCGTCGGCTACCGGTGGAGCACATACGGCGAGAACATCGCGTACGGCCAGCAGACCCCGGCCTCCGTGATGGACACCTGGATGCACAGCTCCGGGCACCGGGCGAACATACTCAACTGCTCGTTCGACGAGATAGGCGTCGGCATCAACAACGCGCCGGGCGGCCCGCGTTGGACGCAGGTCTTCGGGGCGCGGTGAGGCGTTTCGCCACGGCGGGCATCTCCCCGCTCGCGTCCCGAAGCGCTTCAGGGCGCCGGGGTGGGAGCGGGGAGGGAGGGAAGGGGCGACCCGGGGCCCGGTCAACTCCGTGACGTTCGAGCGCTGCTGTTACGGGGAGTGGGACGGGTGGCGCGATGTCGTCCTTCGTTCAGGTGGCGGCCGTCAGGCGGAACGAGTGCGGGCCACCACATCAGGGGGCGCGGAACGCGTTTGAGGTGACGTACGGGGTGCGGGGAGTCGCATCACCAACGGGGGGGCGGGGACAGACTGTTCGTCATACGCCGAGAGGTTCGACGGGCGAGCACGGTTTTCCGGTCGGATGTTTTGACGGGCTGCTGATCGCACCGGTAGTTCTCTGCTGCCTCGGCAGGGGCGGCCTTCCCGGCCGGTGGTCCGTGCCATTCAGCCGACCCCCGGTGGCACGGGCCACGACCGGCCCGGGAACACCGCAGTGCCCCGCCGTGCACACGGCGCCGCTTCCATCTCGGGGGCGGCGTCACCGTCCCCCCTCTCCCAAGGAGATCCGAAGATGTCGATGCGCAACCGTGTGGTTGGCGTGGCGCTGGCCGTGCTGGCCGGTGGCATGGTGCTGGGCCAGGCCGGTACGGCCATGGCGGACGACCACCACGGCCGCCACCACGAGGGCCACGGCCTGGGCTCCCTGCCCGTGGCGATCGTCTCCCCGGCCCCGGGCCAGATCACCAAGGAGCACAAGGTCACCGAGACCTACAAGTACGACCCCAAGGGCGGCTCGTCCAGCTCCTCGTCGTCCTCGGAGGAGCAGCCGCCGCCCCCCCGGCGCCTCCGCCCCCTCCACCCCCGAGCCGGGCCCGGTGACCGCCCTGAAGGACACGGCCAACTCCACGGCCCAGTCCGCCACTTCCGGCGTCTCCAGCACGGCTGACGCGGCGCTGAAGTAGTCGGTCGCGGTGCGGTCGCGGGCACGTGCCGCCCGCGACCGCTCACGGCGCCGCTGCCTGCCTGTTGGCCCGAGGGGCGGGCGGCGGCGCCGACTTGCGGGCCCGGCGCATGCGGGGCCCACGACACGACCTTGGTGTCGCTCGCGCCCGCCGCGGGACCACCCCCGCATACGCGGGGACCACACCACCGTTCAGCGGTCCGTTGGCGCGTACAAGGGACCACCCCCGCGTACGTGGGGACCACGCGATGCCATTCCACACCTTGCGGATGCCGTTGGGACCACCCCCGCGCACGCGGGGACCACACGTCCACCCACGCGTCATCCAAGGCGGCGTCGGGACCACCCCCGCGCACGCGGGGACCACAAGCGCGCCAGCAGCAACCCCGAAGGGCTCGCGGGACCACCCCCGCGCACGCGGGGACCACAGGGCGCCACCTGGTGTTTTAGTCCGGCGGGCCAGGCTTTTTACTCACCTTCTCGGAATCCGGCAAAAACGTCATACCGCCCGACGCGCAGTTCTCGATGAAGTCGGCGACACATCGCCCCCTGCCACCCCCACCCGCACTTGACTCTCACACCGATGTCAGACCTTAGCGTCGCGACATGGCCCCAAGCACTCCACCGGGGGCGGCCCACCACCCAACTCCGGCACCACCAGTCCAGCCCCCCACCAGCCGCCACTCCCGCTCTCACTCCCACCCCCACCCCGCCGCCGTTCTCGCCACCCTCACCGCCTGCGTCTTCCTCATAGGGACCAGCGAGTGGGTCATGGTCGGGCTGCTGCCCGGGCTGGCAGCTGAATTGCGTCAGCCGCTTCCCGCCGTCGGCTCGCTGGTCACCTGGTACGCCCTGGTCGTCACGGTGGCCGGGCCGGTCGTCACCGTCGCCGTGCTGCGGCTGCCCCGGCGCCGGGCGTTGCTCGGGCTGCTCGTCCTGTTCATCGCCGGCAACGCGGCAGCCGCCCTGGCCGGCGGGCTCGGAACGCTCGCCGCCGCCCGCATGGTCACCGCGCTTACGCACAGCACCGCCTTCGCGACCGCCCTGGTCATCGCCGTCTCGACGACAACCACCGCCCATCGCGGCCGGGCGATCGCCGTGGTCGCCGCCGGATGGAACCTCGCCACCGTCCTCGGCGCCCCGCTCGGCACCTGGATCGGGGGCCGGTACGGCTGGCGGGCGACGTTCTGGGGGATCGCCATTCTCAGCGCGCTCGTACTGCTCGCGGTGGCCGCCCTCGTCCGTCCCGCCGACCCCGGGACGCGCCCCGCGCCCCGCGCGGAAGTCCGCGCGCTGCTCGGCCGCGGACCGGCCCGCGTCCTGGCGGCCACCGTTCTCGCGCAGGCCGGCCTCTTCACCGTCCACACCTATATTTCCCCGCTCCTCGGGGACGTGAGCGGCTTCTCCGCGAACGCGGTCACTCTCCTCCTCGCCGCCTTCGGCGTGGGCGCGCTGTTCGGCAACGTCCTGGGCGGCCGGCTCGCCGACCGCGCCCCCGAACACGCCCTCCGCACCACCCTCTTCGTCCTCGCCGCCGTCCTCGCGTCCCTCGCCCTGGCCAGCCACACCCGCCCGACCGCCGCGCTGACCGTGCCCCTCCTCGGGCTGGTCACCGCCGCCCTCATCCCGCTGCTCCAGGAACGCGCCCTCGCCGCCGTCCCCGGAGCGCCCACCCTGATCACCGCCGTCACCGCCTCGGCCTTCAACCTCGGCACGGCCGGCGGCTCAGCACTCGGCGGCCAGGCCCTCGGCTCCGGCCTGGGCCTTCACGACCTCCCTTGGCTCGGCGCGCTCGTCGTCACGGCCGCCGCCACCCTCACAGCCTTCACCCAGCCGATAACGCACCCCACGTCCTGAACCACCCACACACAGAGAGCAGAAGTCATGTCGCGCCCAGAACTCCCCACCCCCACCCTCGCCCGCACCACCCGCGGCAGCGGCCCCGGCCTCCTCCTCGCCCATGGCGCCGGGGGCGGCATCCAGCCCAACTACGGCCCGATCATGGACGGTCTCGCCGAGCACTTCACCGTCGTCGGCCCCGACTACCCCGGTACGGGCGGTAGCCCACGTTCCGACGCGCCCCTCACCCTCGACGGCCTCGCCGACGAACTCGTCGCAGCCGCCGTCGCGGAAGGGCTGGAGACGTTCGCCGTCACCGGCTACTCGCTGGGCGCCCCCGTCGCCGTCCGGGCGGCCACCCGGCACCCGGAGCGCGTCACCGCCCTCGTCCTGACCGCCGGTTTCGCCCGTCCCAACGCCCGCTTCTCCCTCGCCACCCGCCTCTGGCGCGACCTGATCGAGAAGACCGACGACCCCGCCGGCATCACCGCCTTCGGCGCTCTCACCGGCTTCGCCGTACCCACGGCGGACGCGTTCTCGCAGGACGACGTCGACGCCATGCTGGCGGCCGGCTGGGACTCCGTCCCCCCGGGCACCCCCGACCACCTCGACCTCGCCGACCGAGTCGACGTCCTCGCCGACCTCCCGCGCCTCACCGTTCCCACCCTCGTCATATCCACCACCCTGGACAACCTGGTCACACCCTTCCACCACCGCCAACTCGCCGACGGCATCCCCGGCGCCCGCCTCGCCGAACTCGCCACCGGCCACGTGCCGTTCTTCGAAAGCCCGCAGGAGTGGCTGGACCTGATGGTCGGGTTCCTGACGTCCGTCGAGTGAGGCCAGTCAGGGGGAGGCGTCGGGCCTCCGGCTCCGGCCGGGCTCGCTCGGCGCCTTCCCGGCGGTGAGGCGCGGAACCGGGTGGCGTCGCGTCGGCTACGGGCAACGGGCGTGCGGCGTCGAGAGGTTGATGGGCGTGTCCTGTGGGTTGGCCGCCTTCGTTCCGTGCCGGACAGCCGGACAGCCGGACAGCCGGACAGCCGGACAGCCGGACAGCCGGACAGCCGGACAGCCGGACAGCCGGACAGCCGGACAGCCGGGCTGACGGCCGGGCCGACGGTCGGCGGAGGCCGCCCCCCCCGTGAGTCACTTCACTTCGACCGTGACCTTCCACGGCGTGATCACCATGGGACAGACATGGCCTGCGTCGGGGCGGCAACGTCGTTGCGCGGTGATGGTGGCGGTCCCGCCATGTTCCGCGTGGAAGACCGCTGACGCGTCGCCGTTCGGTGCCGTACGGCCGGCGGTGCGCCGGAGTACGGCGGAGTCGCTGGCTGCCGGGGTGCTCCAGGTCCAGGTGAGCCCGCTTGCCCGATAGCCTGTGAGCCGGACTTCGATGCCGTCACCCAAGTGCGCGATCACGGACCGGCCGTTGTCCGAGTTCGCGAGCGTGAGGCGCTGAGCCGGTTGAGCACGGTCGGGTGTCTGGTTGTGCGCAGCCGCCGGTGCCGCGGTAGCGGCCATGGCGGCGACCAGGGCCAGTGCCATGCCCCATGGAGCGGTAGACCGCTTCGTTCCCATCATGATTCCCTCCCCCTTGATCCCGCTGGTCTTGCTGATTCCGCCGGACCGGATGCCCCTCGCGACGGCGACAGCAGACCGATCCTTCCGGTCGGCTCGACGTTATGGCGAAGGGCCGGTCCCAAACCACCCGACCGAGGGATCCCGGGCACCACATCTGCCGGGTACGCCTCAGGGGTGCAGCCGTTCCTTCAGGAAGGGGCCGTCGCCCTTGAGGAGTTGAGCGGCGCGATGTCCCTCCTACGGGAACGGCCGTATCGATTCCTCAGCCGGGCGTTCGGACCGGGTCTTCGACTCCCCGCCTCAACGACGCCCTGCTGAAGCAGGCGGAGTTCATGGGGGTGGGTGAACCAGTGGTTCCAGCCTGATCCGCTCACGGGCGACGCTGGGCAGCCGGACACAGTCGCGTGGCGGCGCGGCAGCGCTTGTTCGGCGCCGCAGTTGCCGCAGTCTTCGCCGCGCGTCGGTCAGTTGCCCGGCGTCGTGACCATGCGCAGGAACGCGGTCCACGCGGGGGCGGGGAGGAGGAGGGCTGGGCTGTCAGGGGTCTTGCTGTCTCTTATGGGGACGGTGCCTGTGTGGGCGTGAGCGGGAGCCCACTCCAGGCAGTCACCGCCGTATGTACCGCTGTAACTGGACTTGATCCAGGGCGTGTCTACGAGGCCATCCGTGCCTATCGCCATATTCACAACGGACTTGCGGGTATACATCACGGGCTCAACTCCTTCAGATACGTCCGGATCACGTCAGCGGATTCCCGTGGCGAGAGCGCAACCGCCCTGATCAGATCATACGAACGGCTGGCAACGAGTACTTCAGCCGGGTCTGCGGTCATGTGACCTCGGGTGATGCCATCGACGTGCAGGACGTCGGCGCCGGTTTCGAAGCTCAGGATGTTGAATGAGCCGTTCACGCCAGGATGCGGTGGAGCGTTTCGGGGGATGATCTGGATGACGGTGCGGGGACGCTCGCCGACCGTCAACAAGTGTTGCAACTGCTCTTTCATGGCCGCAGGACCGGGGTATGGCCGAGCGAGCGCGTATTCGTCCAGAACAAACCAAGCGTGCGGCGGCGTCTCCTTTTCGAAGATGTCTTGGCGGGTCATACGAGCCGCTACCAGGTCTTCCAGGCTGTCCGGCCGCCCTCCGGCCAGCACCGCCCTGGCGTACTCCTCGGTCTGCAACAGTCCATGGATCAGTTGGTTGTTGAAAATGCTCAGCGAGGTCGCCTCGCGCTCCATCTCCACGTACGGCAGGAACCAGCTCGGATAAGCGAACTTGATCACCAGCGGATGCAACCGCCCGAAGTGCCCGTCCGTCTCGAACGCCGAGTCGAGGTCGTGTGCCAGGGCCTCCGACGGCACCCGCTTGGCCCGTTCGACGTAGCTGATCATCGCCTGCGTCGTGTGGGCCATTTCGGCCGCCTGGGTCTGTGATTTCCCCGCCTTCCTCCGGATCCGGTTCAGCTCGGATCCGAAGAAGGCCAGCATCGATGACGTCGGGTCCGGCAGGGAGTCGTCTTCTGTAGCCATGCCCTGTATATCCCCTTTGTGCATAACTCTCGCGGAGTTATGGCTGCTCCTCTTCCGGAGCGTACTCGCTGAGCGCAACCCTGAGACCACACCAGGTAATTGACCTCCGGAAGGGGTACCCCCATGCCCGAAGCCGCCCTCCCGCCGCCCCCGCCCCCGGCGTCCCGCCGCCCCGCGCCCTGTGTCGAGTGCCGGCGGATCCGGGAGGCGTATTACGCCGCCTCCCGGCAGGGGGACCGGGTCGCCGCGCAGGGCTGGATCGTCGCGATGGGGCGGCATCACCGGTGGGTGCACTGATGGTGGCGAAGGGGTGCGGGCACGCGCCCGGGGCGTGGGTGGTGGCGCGGAGCGGGGTCGCGACCTGCTGCCGTTGCGGCGTGCGGCGGTTCACGGCGTACGCGGCGCTGTGGCGCGAGGTGCCGGGCCGGGCGGTGTCCGGGCCGACGGCGTCCGCGTCGGGGACGGGCGTGCTGCGCGCCCGGCGGGACGGCGGCGGAGGAGGCGGAGAAGGCGTCGGCCGCTCCCTCGTGGCCGGCGCCTCCCCCTTGCCCGTGGGGCGGGCCGCGCTCAGAAGCGCGGGTGGAGGTAGAACGACTCGTTGATGACCGGCGTGCCGTCGCCGTTCCGCTGGTACGGCCACTGGATCAGCCAGGTGCCGTCACCGGTGCGGTTGCGGTCGACGTTCACGAATTGGTGGGTGCCGTTGTCGCGCAGCACGGTGAGGTTGGGGAAGCGCCACTCGGGGTGTTCCAGGGTGAAGTTCTGGGTGTCGTGCTGGTAGCCGCCCGGGTCGGGTTCGCCGTTGGGGCCGTGGCAGTCCCAGATGTTCAGGTAGTCGCCGTTGCGGCTCCGCTGGCCCCGGTTGACGTCCAGGCATTTGCCGCTGCTGACGCTCTGGAGGCGGTACAGCGGCTGCCCGGAGTCGCCCGGGCGCCCGACGGGCAGCAGGCGCCAGCGCTGGTTGGCGCCGCCGTTGGCGTGGTAGATGATCACGTGGCTGCCGTTGGCGTTGCGGCCGTTGTAGACGTCCAGGAGGCGGTCGCTGTTGTCCGCGTGGATCGTCAGGTCGCGCGGGCTTCCCGACGCCCGCAGGGTGGAGAAGCCGACCGGCCAGTGGTCGCTGCCGTAGTTGGGGTTCACGGTGGCGTGCCAGTTCTGCGTGTTGATGTTGGAGGCGGCGAAGTCGAGCTCGTTGCCGTTCTGCTGCGTGGCCTGACCGCTGTTGTAGATGCGGGTGTTCTGCGGGACGCCGTCGTGGGCGACGGCCTGCGGGGAGCGGTTGAAGTCGCCGAGCACGACCCAGTTGGCGATGCCGCTGCCTGAGGCGTACCGGGCGACGCGGCGGATCAGGCCGGCCGCGTCGTTGGGGCGTCCGCCGTTGGACGCGGCGTGGACGGAGGCGAAGACCGTCCGGTCCTCGCGGCGTACGGCGGCGAGCGCCGAGCGGTAGCCGCCTCTCAGTTCGCGGACGGAGTCCGGGTAGAACGAGGTGACGAGGCCCAGGTTGCGGGAGGGCTGGATGAGCACGTGCAGGTAGCGGACCTGCCCGCGGCCGAGGTCCCACCGGTACGAATGGAGGTTGCCGTTCCGGCTGATCAGGCGCGCGCCGCCGGGCGGGGAGGCGGGGACCTCCTGGAGGGCGACGACGTCGAAGGAGCGCGAGAGCGTCCGTACGCCGCCCCAACGGTCGCTTCCGACCTGCATGTTCCAGGTGGCCAGGCGGTGGGTGTCGGGGTCGGCGGCGGCCGCGGGGCCGCCACCAGCGAGGAGCAGTGCGCAGGCGAGGACCCCGGCCAGCACCAGGGCGCCGAGGCGGCGCGCGAGGGGGGCCGGAGGTCTCGTGAGGGATGTCACGTACATGCCGTGATTCTTTACGTCATGCTTTCGGTCGGGAAGGGGGTAACGGGCCGAAGGGCGAGCCGGAAACGAGCCCGGTCCCGGACGGCCACTGGTCTCGGACGCCCGCTCGTCCCCCCGGGCGTCCATCGGCCCCCTCACCCCACCCCCGCCACCAGACGTTCCGCCGCGCGCCGGGCGCCGTCCGTGCGGATCGTGGCGGCGACGGTACGGGCGCGGGCGGCCGTGCCGGGGTGGAGGGCGTACCGGAGGGCGGCGGTGAGGGAGTCGGCGGTCGGCGGGGTGGCCGGGTGTGCGGCGCCGACGCCGAGTTCGTGGACGCGGCGGGCCCAGTAGTGCTGGTCGTACATCTGCGGGGCGACGACCTGGGGCACCCCGGACGACGCGGCGGCCGTGGTCGTCCCCGCGCCGCCGTGGTGGACGACGGCCGCGACGCGCGGGAACAGGGCGCGCTGGTTGACGTCGCCGACGAGGAGGCAGTCCGGGGCGTCGTCCACGAGGGACAGCCCGGCCCAGCCGCGCGAGACGAGCGCCCGCCGGCCGACCGCGCGGGCCGCGCCGATCATCGCCTCGGGGAGGCCGGGGGTGGCGCGGATGCTGCCGAAACCGAAGTGGACGGGGGGTTCGCCGGAGGCGAGGAAGTCCTCCAGGGCGGGGGAGAGCGGGGTGTCGTCGGGAAGCAGCCAGGCGCCCGGCTGCCAGGGCGGGCCCGGCGTACCCAGGACGTCCCCGCCGGGCCACGGCCCCAGCACCGGATCGGCGGCGAGCCACGGCTCGTCGCCGAGCATGTGGCCGCGTACGTCATCGACCGGCGGCAGACCGTACGCCGTCGCACGGCCGGACGCCGTCGCCCGCCCGGAGTTGAGGGCGGCGCGGAAGGTGGCGTTGACGTGGGCGGCGTCCTCGGCCCAGAGGGCGTGGCGGTCGGCGGTGTCCGGGGCGAGCGGCCTGTCCTGGAGGGCCAGTGGGGGAGGGGCGTGGTGCGGGGAGGGGAGGGTCACCGGGCAGTACGAGACGTGGACGTAGCGGATGCCGGCCGCTTCCGCCACCGAGCGGGCGGCGATCTGCAGTCCCCCGCCCGCCACGACGGCGTCGCAGCCCCGGGCCGCTTCCGGCAGCGTGGCGAACTGCGTGACGACCGTGCCCTCCGCCAGTTCCCGCAGCCGCTCGGGCGTGGGCCGGAAACCGCCCCCGGACGCGGTGCCGCGCAACGCGGGACCGATGGGCACCACGGGGAACCCCAGCCCCTCCACCCACTCCCCGAAGTCCGGCGGCACGCACAGGCGCGCCTCCGCGCCGAGCGTCCGGAAGGCGGTGGCCAGGGCCACCATCGGCTGCACCTCGCCCCGCGTCCCGATGGTCGACAGCAGTACGCGCATCGCGAATGCCCCCCGTCGCTCGTACACGTTCCGGCCGGCGGACGCGGCCGGGGCGACCGATTCTGCGGCGTGGCCGGGGTCTTGCGGCAACTCCCCCTCCCGGCTCTATGGTGAAAATGCGGGGAGGCGGTCCCGGGGGACTGGCGCCGAGGGGTTTACCCCATCGGGTGGTTCCCGCGCACAGACGGGTTGTTTCCCCATCGGCGGAGCAACGGTTGAACGAGGAACGCGTCAACCCCAGCCGCCGCTCGAAGGACTCCCGTGGACCCGAAGATCCTGAAGAAGAAGATGACCGCCGGCTGCCTCGCCGGCCTCTCGGCCGCCGCAGCTCTCGTCCTGTTCCCGCCCGCCGTCGTCGCCGGGGAGGCGCTCGCGGCCGACGGTTCCACGACGCCCATGCGCTGCCGGAGCGTCGGTACCGCGCGGGACGCCGACGTGGCGTCCGTCCTCCAGCCCCTCGGCGTCCACCTGCAGAACCCGGATACTCCGGTCGGCCTGTCGTGCACTCCCACCCGCAACGGCGGTCCCGATGTCAACTTCTGTGCGGGCAAGGACCCGGTCCACGGCATCGCCGTCATCGGCCGCCGCCCCATGGGCCACATCTGCCCCTGAGGCGTCCGTGACCCGGTCAGGCCCAGTCAGGTCCGGTCAGGTCCGCTCTGACACGGCAGGTCCGCTCAGGCCGCCGGGACCGCCGCGTCGTCGATCAGTTCGAGCGCGAGCCGCCGCGTCGTCTCGTCCGCCTTCTCGGGGCTGCCGGAGTCGAACGGCGGGTGCGGGTCGTACTCGACGGCGAGCTGCGTCGCCCGGGCGGTGGCGTCGTCGCAGAGGCGGGCGACGAGGTGGAGACCCATGTCGAGGCCGGCCGAGACGCCGGCCGCCGTGATGATCCGGCCCGTCTCGACGAAGCGGCCGGGCGTCCAGACGGCGCCGAGCTTCGCCAGGTACGGGCGGGAGGCCCAGTACGTCGTCGCGGGCAGCCCCTTCAGCAGCCCGGCGGAGCCGAGGATCAGCGAGCCGGTGCAGACGGAGGTGGTCCACGTCGTACGGCGGTGCAGAAGGCGGACCCAGTTCAGGACCGCCCGGTCCTCCATGGCGGCGACGGTGCCGCGGTTGCCGCCGCCGGGAACGAGGAGGACGTCGGCGCGGCGTACGTCCGTGAGGGCCCGCTCGGCGGTCAGGGCGAGCTGCCCGGTGTCCGTGCGCACGGGGCCCGGGCGGTGGGCGACGGTGACGACGCGCACGCCGGGCAGGCGGCAGAGCATCTCGTAGGGGCCGACCGCGTCCAGCGCGGTGAAGCCGTCGTAGAGCAGGATCGCGACCGTTCTGCCGCGGCCGCCGTCCACCGGATGGCCATCGCCGCGGTCGCTCCGGTTGCCCTGGTCCCCCCGGTCGCCCCGGCCGCTCCGGTACGACGAGACGGCGGCGGCCGAGCCGCCCGCCGAACCGCCCGCCCCGGTGAGCCCCATGGCGAGAGCCCCCGCGCCCGCCGCCCCCAGCACCCCGCGACGCGTCGGCTGTACTGCCGAAGTCATCCGAACCAACCCCCTTGACGATCAGTGGACTTCAAGGGAGTCGTGCGGGAGAGGGCCCGGGTTCCCGGCCTTGCCTGCCGGCGGCTCGGAGACGCACGGCCCAAGGAGACGCGCGGCCGCTCGGAGACGCCGCAGAGCTCACATCGCCGCTCGTCCGGTCAACCGGAACGACTCCGCGCGCCATACCCGGCCTCAGCCCGGCCTCAGCCCGGCCTCAGCCCTGCGTCAGCCCTGCGTCAGCTCCGCGCGCCGCTTGCTCCGCCGCAGTTCGCGCCGCTTGGGGTGGCGGACGACGACGCCCGCCATGCCGGGCGTTCCGCTGACGCGGATCAGCGGGGTGCCGGGAAGGCGAGGGGTGGTCGCGGTCTTGTCCTTGACCCCGCCCTCCATGCCGTCGGTGTTCACGCCCCAGCCCTCGGGGATGATGAGCACGACGCCGCCCATGCCGCCCTCCGCCTCCACCGCGACCTCCGGCAGCCGGCACTCGGCCGCGGTGAAGTCGAGGATGACGCCGCCCATGCCGCCGTGGGCGACGATCCGCGCGGGCACTTGCCAGTGCCCTTCGCGCTTCGCGCCGTGGAAGCCGCCCTTGAGCGTCAGCGGCTTGGCGGGGTCGGCGCCCGGCAGGACGGGCAGGTCGGCCGTGAGCGCGGCGAGTTCGCCATGCGTCCGCGCGCCGAGCGCCCGCTCCACCCGCTCGTCCAGCTCGGCGAAGTCCAGCCGCCCCTCGGCCGCCGCCTCGTTCAACCGCTCCACGACCGCGTCCCGCTCGGCATGCGAGGCGCGCACGGACCCGTCATCGCCGGAGACCGGCAGCAGCTCACTCATCCCCCCATGCTAAGCGCCCCCGCCCGCCGCCCGAAGGGGCGAGCAGCCCTAGCAAACCGGGGTACGCGTAAACCGCCCCTTCTTTCCCGTACCCGCGCACGCAGGCCCCCGCTCCGCCCATGGACTTCCGGGCCGGATCCTCTGAGGCGCGCGGCCCGTCGCTCCGCGAGGAACGCAACGCCTCCGCATGTGGGTTGGCCGGCACGCCGGCCATGACCCCGGCCTACTTGGTCAGGAACTCTGCGTCGAGGGCACGTCATCGAGGACCGAGCGGACCATGCGGTAGGGCTCGCTGCTCTCGCCCATGACGGCAGCCAGCAGGGTGGACAGCTCCGCTCCGACGGACCGCTGGGCCTGTGCGTCGCGAATCCCCCGCCAGTGCTCGACCGCCCGCCGCGCGGAGGTTTGGGTCAGAGGGTCGTCGGCTCCGCGGACATGGAACTGGAGGCCGGCAGTGTGCAGGTACCAACGGGCGGCATCCTCGGACCTGCCCAACAGATGCGCGACCCACCCGCGCAGCTCACGGATCTGAATCGTGTGGGAGTGCTTGTCTCCGTATATGGCGGTGAACTCCTGGTCGACCCGCTCCGCCTCCACACTCGCCGCATGTAGACGGGGCAGGTCCTGCGGGTTTGCGAAGGCAGCAGCGATGGCCGCGATGCGTTCGCGGTAGCTCTCGGGAGGCGGAGGCGGTGATGCGGCTTCGCGGCGGCTGTTGACGGGCTCGGCCCGGGATGCTTCAGCCACGTCCGAGCTCGGTGCCTGCCGGGTTGGGAGAGGGGCACTCTCCTCCCGGCCGGCCCCGCTGAGCTGTTCTGGCGGGTCGCTCTGCCAGAACTCGTGGGTCGCGGTTCCCCAGGGCCGGAAGAGAAGGTGTTCGTCGTTCATGATGTCCTCGCGTGTTGGTGGGCGCCTTCGTGCTCGTCGGCCATGGGGTCAGATGTCGATGCCCTTGCGCCGCATATAGGCCACGGGGTCGACGTCGCTGCCGTATGCGGGGCCCGTGCGGACCTCCATGTGGAGGTGGGGGCCGCTGACGTTGCCGGTAGCGCCCGATATGCCGATCTCCTGGCCGCCTCGGACCGTCTGACCGGCGGACACCTCGACCCGGGTCATGTGGGCGTACTGGCTGTACATGCCGTCCTCATGCTTGATGATCACCTGGTTGCCGTACGCCCCGCCCGGCCCGGCGGAGACGACCGTGCCGGGGCCGATGGCGTGGATGGGCGTGCCGGAGGGAACGACGAAGTCCACGCCGGTGTGGTAGCCGCTGGACCACATCCCGCCCGCCTGGTGGTACGGGGTCCCGATAGAACTGTGCACAGGCCGCTGCCAGTTACCGGGGGCGGTGTCGGCTTCTACGACGCGGACCACCTTGCTGATGCGGGTGATCGGGGTGGTGGAGTGGCGCCAACTGTCGTAGGAGACCACGCGAATCTGAGCGCCGGTGTGAGGCGCTTCGACGATCTTTCCATCTCCGATGTACATGCCGACGTGGCCCGGCAAGGCATCCGAACCGTCATATCCAGGATTGAAAACGAGGTCGCCTGGAGCCGGGTGATCAATATCGACCTGGTGGCCGATCTTGACCTGGTCCCAGGTGGTCCGGGGTATGTCGACACCTACTTTTTTGTACGCCTGCTGCATGAGTGACGAACAGTCGCACCACTTACCCGAATCGCTCCCCAGTGGGTCGGTGCAGTCCCCGCCGAGCTGGTACCAGCCACCGCGCTGTTTCAGCGCCCACTCGACCGCTTGCCGCGCCTTCTGCGCGGGATTTTCACTCGTTCCCACCGAGCCGACGAACCGCGACGCATTCGCCATGATGTCCCTGACATACCGGTACGTTTCGCCACCGGAGAACGATGGGCCAGGCACACCCTTGTGGTCGTAGACGGCTCCCGGTCCCGCGTTGTATGCAGCCAGCGCCAGCTCGATGGGGCTGCCATTGTATTCAGGGTGCTTCTTGAACTCCGTGAGGAGTCGGCACATCATTCTCCCCTGGGCGGGGATGGCATCCTCCGGGTCGAATACGTTTTTCACCCCGTCGCCGTTGCCGTCCACTCCTTCTATTGCCCATGTACTGTCGATGAACTGTGCGATCCCCTTAGCGTGCGCCTTTGATTCTTCCTTCGGACTGAAATCGCTTTCGGCCCAGAGCTGGGCGGCGAGAATGGAGGCGGGCAGGCCGGCGTCGCAGGCGTTCGCGGCTTTCTCGATAAGGGGTGCATATTGAGGGGGGACGCCCCCCTTTCCTACCTTCAGGGTGTTGGAGGCAAGGTTGTAGTCTCCCCCCTCGTTATCATCGAGAAAAGTGGCGACAAAAAACAACAATCCCAGGCCGATGGCAAGCGGGCTGACGACCAGTAGCGCGATCCCGGATATCAGAACCTTCTTTAGGTTCAAGCTCCCCCCTCGTTCTCGGTGGCGCGAAGATTCCGTTCCTCGCCGGATCGTTACGCCGCAAGCTCAGGCCAAGGATGGTCGGCCTCAAGTCGCACCGTCAATCACTCCAGTACCGTGGGTAGCGGCATACAATCCCATATCTGAACTAAGGGATTTAACCGTCAAAAATCATAGAGGCGACGCACCTGGACAAAAAGGCGCGCAGGCTGACAGCAGGTGACCGTACGTGCCGCTTGCGTTCAGCAAAGCATTTGGCTCTACCAAGGACTCCTGCTAGAAATGCACCTCAAGGTTTGGCCGAGAGAATACGGTTGCAATGCCGGGGGAGCTTTGGGCAGGAAAACGATTCTCGTTCCGCTGCCGACTCACGTCCGTGTGGCCTTACCCGTAATGTCGGCGGTCGGGGGCAGTGGCCGGTCCGCAGTGGCGGGCCTTCTGGCCGGCTCCCTGGCCGCGGTGGGCACCGCGGCCGTGCTCGACACCGTCCCGCGGTTGTCCTCGCCCTGGCCGACGTGGGTCTCCGCTCCCGGCGGAGGTCTGCCGGCCCTGCCTCCCGACCTGCCCCTGTCGCGCCGTCAGGTGCGCGAAGCCGCCTCGCGCTGCCAGGGACCTGCCGGGGAATGGCAGGTGCTTACCGACCATCAGGACTGGAGCTGCCCGCCGCTGTCGTTGCCCACCGACCCCGCGGCCTGGTACCAGCTGGCGGCCATCGGCGGCTGGCAGGCGGTAGTGGCCGACACCGGGCACGCCGTGGCCCACGACATCGTGACTGCCCGGTGCGAAGGCCGGTCGGGAACCACGGCGGCCTGGTGCGGACTGCCGTTCGCCGTTCCCGTGCTGTGCGCGGCGGCCAACGGTGACGGCGTCCAAGCGCTCCAGACCGCCGTGCAGGCCGCTCTCGCCGAAGGTCTTCCGCTCCAGCGCACGGTCGTCGCACTGGTCTGCCTCGCCGACGGCCGCCTGCCCGCATCCGTACGCGCGGCCATCACCATGCTCCAGGGCCGGGTGGCGGCCGTCGTCACCGTGCCGTGGGATCCGCAGATCCGCGTCAGTGGCCTGCGCAACATAGGCCGGCTCAAGGCCCGAACGGTCCAGGCCGGCGCCGAGCTGGCTCAGCGGGTCCTCGACGCCGCGAAGACGGCCTGGGGTGACCCCCTGCCGCCGGCACCCGTTCCGGCAGCCCTCACCGCTGCCCGCTCAATCGACCCTGTTCCCTCCGCACTTGAAGGAGCGGCATGAGCCAGCTTCTGCACCACGCCGTCACATACCTTGCCGACGGACCTGTTCCGGACTTCCAGCCCACCGTGCCGGACAAACTCAAGGACCCCACCAGCAAGATCCTCGGATGGACGGCCGGTCTGGGCCTGGCCCTGGCGGTGCTCGGAGGACTCACCGGCTGGGGCTGCGTGGCCATCGGCCACAACTCCGAACGCGCCGGCCTGGCGGCCCGCGGCAAGCAGGCCATCCTGTGGAGCCTCATAGCCGGCCTGGGGATCTCCGTCACCAGCGGCCTGGTGATGATGTTCTACAACATGGGCAAGTGAGCGCCCCGGTGGACTACCAAAAGAACGCCCGCAGGGCCCGCATACGTCTGTTGGTCATCGGGGTCGCCGTCGTCGCGCTCCTCGTCGGCGGCATCCTGCTGCTGACCGGCGGAGGCGAAAACAGCCAGAAAGAGAGCCCTTCGGCTGCGAAGGCACCCACTAGCCCGTCGCCGTCGCCTTCGCGGCTTGTGATGGGCCGCTCGGGTAACTGGACTCCTGCCACATCTCGTCACCTCAGAATCCCCCGAAGTCGGGGGGTGAAAGACGGCGTCAGCGTCGGCTTCCACCGGGGGCACATCGGGGGGTTGATGGCGGCGGTCCGCCACCAGCAGGAGCTGGACATCCTCGACGACTCGATCGCGCGACGCCAGATGGAAGCCATTGTGTCGCGGGACTCCAAGGAAAGCGTCGACAAGTACGTCTCCAAAGTGCGCAAGACACGTGAAGCCGCTGGGCTTCCGCCCTCCGGCGGGACCCCTGCCGGCGTCACCTTCACCACCCAGGTGAAAGCTGCGCGGGTGCGCAGCGTAACCGACGACGGCGACGTCCTCGAAGTGTGGATGGCCTATGACCAATACGCCACCTTGCCGGGCAAGCCAAATGATGAAGACCCGTTGAAGGACCAGACCACGCACGTCTTCTACAAGTGGGAAGGCGACGACTGGAAGCTCACCGAAGAGCCGCAGTACGTCGAGAAGACCTCCTACCCAAGGGCGTGGGATCCGGACAGCAGATACGCGTGGGCGGATGACTGGAGACTGGTCGACGTTGAGTAGGTTTCTGGCGCGCTTTGGCGCGGCTTTCAGTGTGGCCATGATGATGCTGGCCTTCTTGGTTTCGTTCGCAGCGGCAGCGGATAAAAGTGCCGGCCCTCCGGATCCGTATCCGGACTGGCTGGTGAAGAAGAACACCCGAATCGGCGTCAATAAAGAGCGAGAGTACTGCGATCTCGAAGCGGCAGACCTCTGGGAGGAGAAGCACCCCGGCCAAGAACACAGCTGTCGCCCCCAGAAGCGCTGCCCGGAGGACTTCCCGGGGGACACCATCTGCGGCGTCGAAGAGAAGCCGGACCCTACCGACAAGGAGAAGGAGGAGAAGGAGCTCGTTGCGCTGAGGCGGTGGCGTACGGGTGCGGAGAAGCACACCCCGCCGGACGAGTACAAGAAGCTCAACGACTTCATGACCAAGTGCGTGGAGAAGGACGGTAAGATATTCGAAAAATGCAAGTCGGAAATGGACTACAAGTTCGCGAAGGCTACTACGCCGTTCGACTGGGTGGCCGGGAAGATATCCGAGCTGGCGTTCAAGGCGCTCAAGGAGGTCGCGGCGGTCATCGGTGAGGCCGTGGTGTGGCTGCTGCAACAGTTCGCCTCGTTCTTCGATCATGCTTCGAGGATCAATCTGAAGCAGACGGGGATCACGCGGCCGACTGAGATCATGATGGGGGTCTCCGCTCTCGTTGCCGCCTTCCTGCTTCTGATTCAGTTCGGCAAGGTGGGTATCTCCCAGCAGGGAGGGCCACTTGCGACGGCGATTACCGGGCTGGCGAAGTGGGGCTTTATCACCGGCACTTACTGGCTGTGCACCCAGACGGCTCTCAGCTGGTGTGACACCTTCAGTACCTCGATGATCGAGATGACGGTCGAGGACGGCAGCGAAGACGCGAAGAAGGCCATGGAAGTGCAGCTGGGCAAGCTGTTCCTCGGCATGGTCGGTGGCACGGGTGCCGGCGGCGGTGGGGCTGCCCTGGTCGGCAACGGCGGCATCGTGGCGCACTCCGTCGGCGCGGTCATCGTGCTCGGCATCCTGTCGATCCTGGCCATCGGCATGCTGTGGATGGAGATGCTCATCCGCCAGGCGGCGATCATGGTGCTGGTCACCATGATGCCGATCGCTCTGGCCGGGCAGATGCAGGACTCGACCAAGGAGTGGTGGCCCAAGGCCCGTAACGCTCTCATCGCGCTGATCCTGATGAAGCCCGTGATCGTCATCTGCTTCTCCATCGGCTTCTCCGCGATGGGAAACAGCACGGGAATTCAGAACATCCTCGTCGGCCTGGTCATCTTCATCATCTCCGGCTTCGCCTGGCCGGCGATAGCGAAGTTCATCACCTTCACCACCGTCGGAGCCGGCGCTGCCATGGCCTCCGGGATGATCAGTTCCCTCGGGTCGAGCGCGTCGTCGATGTTCGGCGGGAACCAGCCCGCGCTCGCCGGGCCGGGAACCGTCGGCGGCGGCAGCAGCTACACCCGGGCCCTGGAGGGGGACAACATGGCGACCGCCGGCTTCGGCTCGGGCGGCGGCGGGAACGCCGGGTCCGGGAATACCGGCGGACAGGGCGGCGGCTTCTGGAAGGGCGGCGTCGGCAAGGCGGGCTCGAAGGGCACCGGCGGCGCCGGTGTCGGAACCCAGGTCGGCGCCGCTGTGGGGCTCGGTGTCCAGCTCGCCGCGCTCGGCAAGGACACCGTCGAAAGCGGATTCGCCAGTGCGGCGGCGCACGCCGGGCTCGACCAGGGAGGCCAGGGCGGCGGCCGCCACGTCGTCGTACCCCCGCGCACCGGCGGTGGTGGCGGTGGCGGTGAGTCCGCCCCGCCGGCCTCCGGTTCGCTCAGGACCGAGAGCGAACCCCCGCCGCCGGCCGTCACCGCCCAGTCGACTCCGCCCGCGTCGCCGCGGCCGGAGTCGACGCCGCCGCCGAGCCAGACCGCGACGGCCCCCGCCCAGGGAGGTGACGCCTGATGTCCACACCGCACACCTTCAGCGGCTGGCAATCCGAGCGTTCGGGTTTCATGGGCAACCTCAGCGGCATCGGCTTCACCCTGGTGGCCGGCGCCTGCGTGGTCGCCCTCATCCCGCTCTACCAGCACAGCTGGGGCGCCGCCCTGGTCTTCCTCCCCCTCGCCGCGCTGCTGATCCTGCTCGCCTTCGGGCGGGTGCTGGGGCTGAGCGCGGACGAGTGGATCGTCCTCGCAGTAAGGCACCAGATCGCCGTGGCCACGAACCGCAACATCTTCCTCTCCGGCGTCTTCGCCCCCCGCACCAAGGACGGCGAACAGCCCATGGACCTGCCCGGGGTGCTGGCGCGCCTGCACCTGCTGGAAGCCCCCGACGGCCTGGGGGGCACCCTCGGCGTCATGCACAACCCGGTCGACGGCACCTACACCGCCATCTGCCGGGTCACCTTTCCCGGCCTGGCGCTGGTCGACACCGACCGGCAGAACGCCCGCGTACGCGCCTGGGGCGCCTTCCTGCGCTCCCAGTGCAAGGAGGGCGGCGCGATCACCCGGATCAGCGTCCACCAGCGCTCTCTTCCCGACGACGGCGCGGCCCTGCGGTCGTGGACGGAGCGCCACACCGCCGACGAGGCACCGCCCGCGGCCGTCCAGGCACTGGGCGAGCTGATGGAAGGCGCCGGCCCGACCGCGACGATCCGCGAGACCTACCTGGCCCTGACCCTCTCCTCCTCGCGCGCGAGGCTGGCCATCAAGGGCGCCGGCGGCGGACAGATCGGCGCAGCCGCCGTCCTGGTGCGCGAAATCCACGCGATGCAGGGCTCCCTCTCCAGCGCGGGCCTTCAGGTCGTGGAGTGGCTCACCCCCCGCGGCGTCGCCCAGGCGATCCGCACCTCCTATGACCCCGAGGCCCAACTCGCCCTCGCCGCCCGCAACACCGCGGCCGAAGACCCGGCCTGGTCGG
The DNA here is from genome assembly GCF_020099395.1 of Streptomyces mobaraensis. Classification (NCBI taxonomy): domain Bacteria; kingdom Bacillati; phylum Actinomycetota; class Actinomycetes; order Kitasatosporales; family Streptomycetaceae; genus Streptomyces; species Streptomyces mobaraensis. Next base: position 4,915,898 of record NZ_CP083590.1, read on the forward strand.
GCGCCGAGCGCGGCGTCGACCCCGAACTCGCCGGACCGGCCGCGACCGAGACCGGCTGGGGCCTGTACCGGCACGACGGCGCCTGGACCGTCACCTACCAGGTCCGCGCCTTCCCCCGCAGCGAGGTCTACGCCACCTTCCTCCAGCCCCTGCTGCGCCCGCGGCAGAACGCCCGCCGCTCGCTCTCCCTCGTCTACGAGCCGATCGGCCCGGCCAAGGCCCGGCAGGAACTCGCCCGCGAGAAGACCAAGCGCGACACCGCCCGCAAGCTGCGCGCGAAGACCGGCCGGGCGGAGTCGGAGGACGAGCGCCGTGAGGCGATGACCGCCCGCGCCCAGGACATCGCCCGCGCGTCCGGCCACGGTGTGGTCCGCCTGACCTGTCTGATCGCCGTCACCGTGACCAGCCTCGACCAGCTGGAGACCGCCTGCGCCGAGCTCCAGGCCGACGCCTCCGACGCCGGCCTGGAGATCCGCCGGGTGTGGGGCGCGCAGGACGCCGCGTTCGCCGTCGCCGCCCTCCCGCTCGGCCAGGGCCTTCCGGACCGAAGGGTGGGCATCTGATGGCGCTGTTCTCCCGAAGGAGGGACGACACCTCCCTCAAGGCCGCCACCATCTCCGACCTCTTCGACGCGCCCGCCGAGACGTCCCCGGCGAAGACCAAGGTCTCCGCCCGCGACCTGCGGCGCTCGCGCCTGCTGGAGGATCCGGCGGCCGCCATGCGCGTGGCCCCCAAACGCGGTTGGTCCGGACCGTTCGCCGGCCGGGCCGCGTCCCTGGCCAAGGTCGAGGTGGTGCGCGCCGACACCGAGCGGGCCAGCGGCATCTACCCCTTCCTGCACGCCGCCTCTCTGCCGCCGATCGGCGTCTACATGGGCTGGAACACCCTGACCATGCAGGCGTTCTCCGCACATCCGGCCGCCTGGGTGCGCGAGGGCCTGTGCACCAACCCCAACGTGATGATCACCGGCATCCCCGGGTCCGGGAAGTCGGCGCACATCAAGGCGTTGTGCTTCCGCCTGATGGCCCTCGGCCACCGCACCCTGATCGCCGGAGACGTCAAGGGCGAGTACCGGGCCCTGTGCGAGCACCTCGGGGTCGAACCCGTTCGCCTCGGTCCCGGCCTGACCGGCCGGCTCAACCCGCTGGACGCCGGCCCGCTCGGCCACGGCCTGGAGAAGATCAGAGGCCCGGAGTTGAAGACTCGGCTCCAAGAGATCCACCGCCGCCGTCTCACCCTGCTCAAAGCGCTGCTGGAGCTCCAGCTCAAGCGCACCCTGAAACCGCAGGAAGAGGAGTGCCTGGACATCGCCGTCCGCGAGGTCACCGGCGAACTCCACGGCCAGAGCACCCTCAGCGTGCCCACCCTCCCGCTGGTCTACGAACGGCTGAAGGACCCCACCGACGCGATGGCCCGCGAACTGCGCGTCCGCGGCGACGACGTCCAGCTCGCCCGCGAACAGATGACCTCCCTTCGCTCCGCCCTCGGCGGCATGATCACCGGCCACCTTGGCGGCCTGTTCGACCAGCAGACCAGCATTGGCCTGGACTGGCAGGCCCCCATCCAGTCCGTCGATATCTCCGCCCTGGAACAGTACGGCGACGAGACCGTCGCCATGGTCCTCACCTGTGTCTCCTCCTGGGCCCAGAGCGCCATCGACCGCCCCGGTGAACGTCCCTGGATCGTGGTCCGGGACGAGCTGTGGCGGCAGATGCGCTCCGGCGGCGCCGCCATGGTCCGCAAGATCGACGCCGACCTCCGCCTCTCCCGCGCCACCGGCACCATCCAGCTGCTGGCCACCCACCGCCTGTCCGACTTCGAAGCCGTCGGCTCAGCCGGCAGCGAGGCCGTCGCCATCGCCAAGGACCTCATCGCCTCCTGCGAAACCCGCATCCAACTCGCCCAGGACACCAAACCGCTGAACCTGACCCGCGAAGCCATCGGCCTCACCGATGCCGAATGCGACCTCATCGGCTCCTGGGGAGCCGGACAACGCGGTCGCGCTCTGTGGAAGGTCGGCCGCGGCGGCGGCTCCCACGCCGTCCAGCTCATGCTCTCCCACACCGAGCGCAAACTCTTCGAGACCGATGAGCGGATGGTGATCTGACCGTGCCACCCCACGGCAGCCCGCGCCCCTCCCGAGCGGACGCTGATTCCCTCCTGGCTCCCGCACTGATTCTCATCGGCGCCGCGGCGCTGGCCTGCACTCTGCTCACAGCACCTCTGGCAGCGCTGCTGTCCGGGCGAGGCCGGCCGAGGTGGGTGCACGACGACCCGGCCACCACGGCCGTCCTCGCCATCGTCCAGGGCCCCGGCGCGGCCTACTCGCCGGCCCCGCCCGCCTGGCTCTTCTGGACCCTGACGGTCCTGCTGTTCGCCGGTGTCGGATGGGGCACCGTGCGTGTGCTGAGCAAGCGCGGGAAGAAGCCGGCCGGTCTGGCGGGCCGGCATGAACTGGCGGGTATGTTGCCCAAGGGTGCGGCTGAACGGGCCAGGCAGCTACGGCCGGCGCTGGCCGGGCTCAAACGCCTTGACCCCGACGACACCGGCAACCTCCTGGGCAACCTGGAACCGAACGGCCCGGAGCTGCGCTCCTCCTTCGAGGACGTCGAACTCGACCTGATGGCCCCCCGGGCCGGCAAGTCGACGGGCATCGCCGTTCCCCGAGTCCTACGGGCGCGCGGGGCCGTGCTGCTCACGTCGAACAAGGCGGACGTCTACAGCGTCACCAAGGCCGAGCGGGCGCGCGCCGGCACGGTCTGGACGTTCGATCCGCAGGGCATCGCGCACACCCCCCGCGAGATGTGGTGGGACATGCTCGCCGACGCCGCCACGATCGAAGGGGCCCGCAGGCTGGCCGGCCACTTCGTGGGAGCGGTCAACGACGACGCGTCCAAGCGGGACTTCTGGATCTCCGCCGCACAGAACACGCTCACCGCGCTGTTCCACGCCGCGAACCGCGGGAAGTACCAGGTGACGGACGTTCTGGCCTGGCTGGCCGACCCGACGGATCGTACGCCCGTCGACCTGTTGCGCGACGCCGGCATGGTGGCCCTCGCGGAGCAGCTGCAGGGCACGATCAGGGGTGCGGTCGAAACGCGGGACGGCATCTACGAGACCGCCCGCCAGTGCGTGGCTTGTCTCCTGGATCCGGAGATCGCCGCCTGGGTGACCCGCGACCCCCGCCTCCCTCAGTTCCGTCCCGAGGCGCACGCGCTAAGCCAGGACACGCTCTACCTGTTGTCGAAGGACGGCGGGGGCTCGGCCGCCGGCGTCATCGCAGCGGTGGCCGACTCCGTCCTGCGTGCCGGGGTCCGGGCGGCCGAGCGGATGGGCGGGCGCCTCGATCCCCCTATGACCGCCGTACTCGACGAGGCCGCGAACGTCTGCAGGATCTCCGACCTGCCCGACCTCTACTCGCACCTCGGCTCCCGCGGCATCAACGTCGTGACCCTGCTACAGAGCTACCGGCAGGGCAGCCGGGTGTGGGGCGAGGCCGGTATGGACGCGCTGTGGGGCGCCGCAACGGTCAAACTCCTCGGCGCCGGGCTGGACGACGCCGACTTCATCGAGAAGATCTCCAGGCTCGTAGGAGAACACGACGTCACCACGGTGAGCTATTCGAAGAGCGCGGGCACGCGCTCACGCTCCACCTCCACCCGCCTCCAGCGAGTGATGCCGGCGGACCGGATCCGCGCCCTTCCCAAGGGCACCGCCCTCCTCCTTGCCACCGGTGTGAAGCCTGCCCTCATCCGGCTGCGCCCCTGGTACGAGGAGCCGGGAGCCGACCGCATCCAGGCGGCCGCCCGGGCCGAGGTGAAGGCCATGACCGCGCGGGCGAATGGAGGGACGTTTCCCGCATGAGCGAGTTCGCCACGGAGAACGCATACCCGGTCGCACCCTTCATCCTCTGTCTGGAGGGCGAGGAGCAGCGGGTGGCGATGGAAGGCCTCGTGGATTGGGTGAGCGGTCTGCTCCTCCCCGTGTATGGCAGGGAGGTCACGTCCCGCTCGCCGTGGTGCCCGCAATGGTGGGAACACGCGGAAGCGATCGCCCAGTTGCATGCCCTGTGGCTCGCCTGGCAGGAACTCACGGGTCCGAATGGAGGACTGACCGGACCGGCGATGTGGCATAGGGATTACTTGGCACCGACGATGCAGACGCTCCGCGATCCCGACGGCCCCTTCGTCGGCTGCCGGGCCGGCGGGCACCGGCCGAAGGAAACTCCTGCGGTGGAGCAGTTTCCCGCGTGACGACCGACGGACAAATTGGTTCTGGCGGCCTATCAAGAGCCGTTCATTGAAGGGATGTAAAGATGACGGAACAATTGAATATGGCGGATGCCTACGAACAGGTCTACTCAGCGGCGGCGCGAATGCTGTGGGCCCAGCAGGGCCCCTCTTGGCGGCAAGAAGACGATCCGGAATGGACATGGCCGGCGGCTCGGCGGGCCGCGTGGCAGGCGTTGGAGCAGGTGTTGCTGGACGCCGAAGCAGCTCTTGGTTCGCCCCAACCGGGTGACGCTTCCGATCCGGCGCGGCACTTGATCTCCCGACGCGCTCCGGAAGGCCGTCCGCTGACCTTCGACGAGGCGGTGCTGGACTGGAAACAGCGACTCGACGCCGACCCGGGATTCCTCGTGGAGCGCAGGGAGCCGTACCCGGACTACTACATGGAGCCCGGATCCTGTGTGATCATCCCCTCTTCCCCGTATTTGGCGATGATCGGTATCTTCCCGGAGCTGTTCTACCGGCTGGCTCCGGGGCGGCCGGCGGTGACCATCGGCTCCGGTGCAGCGGACCTTTGCGCCGTGGCACATGAGGCCGCGGACGCCCTGCGTGCGCCCCTGGGCATCGCCACACCGACACCGCACCCGGGGAATGCGTCTTGGATTGCTTCCGTCTCCCGTCCGGTCTCGGACCTGCCCGACCTTCCCGAGCGCTTCGAGGCCCTGCGCCGCGCGGCGTGGAACGCGGCGGAAGCGATGCCGTCACAGGACGAGCTGAAGGGGACGCTGGACTTTTCGGTGCAGATGGAAGCGGCCGTGGCGGGCGCCGATATTCGGATGATGCTGGCCGGGCAGACGGCGCCCGCGTGGCGCGAGGAGTACCAGCAGATTGATCCGGCGCGGCACGGTGTCGTGGGGCTCGTGACCGGTCCCGCGGGGGAAGCGGTGCCGGTGCCCTTCGAGAAGGATGCCGCCGACTGGCGTGGGCTGAACGCCAAGGGCTCCCTCCCATGGACGCCGGAGGACTACCAGCGGCAGTACTACCCGGATCGCGATGAAACCCAGAATGTGGTGATCTCCGCTACGCGCGCCATGGTCTTCGCCGAGATCCTCGACGAATTCGCGGCACGCCTGACGCCGGGGCGGAACGCGGGGCTCATCCACTACAACGCCTACGAGTTGGGCCAGTTCCTCACCTGGGGGATCGGCCGCGAGCTGCGTGCACACGCCGGATTCTGAGAGGGCGGCACACGTGGCAGACAAGCGCTACCGCATTCTCGTCGTTTCCGACATCAGCGGTATGGGTGGCGGCGGCATTCCGGTGTTCAATCAGCACATCACCGAGGCACTCGCGAAAGAGCACGACGTCACGCTGTTCACTGCCGACCCTGACACGCAGCCTCACCGGGGTGCGCGCATGGTCTCCACCCCCCCGATACCGGAGGGTGTGGAGGACCGTGACTGGATGGAGTTCCAGTCCACCCGCGACCCCCGTACCCATGGTCTCCCCGACCCGAGGACACGGCCGTTCGACCTGATCGTCGGGCACTCTCGTTTCTCCGGCCCAGCTGCAGCCGAGTTGCGTGACCGCTGGTATCCGGACGCGAAGGTCGCGCACTTCCTGCACACGAGCCCGGAGCGGCTCGCCGAGGTCAAGTACGCACGTGATCCGGCACACGCACAGGCCAAGGCGGCTCGGGACTCCCGGATCGAGCGCGAGGTGATGGATCGGGCGGACGTGGTCGTGGGCGTCGGCCCACTGCTGACGGCGGAAGCCGAGCGACTGTCCTCGGCGGGACAGCACGTGCCCGACTCGCACCAGCTCATACCCGGTGTGAGGGTCGAGGAGCTGGTACAGCGCGGACCGCACGAGGGACGCCTCAACCTCTTGGTGATGGGCCGGACAGACGATTCGTTGAAGGGTGTCGATGATGCGCTGCGCGCAGTGAAGTTCCTGAGCAAGAGGGGTTTCGACGTCCACCTCACCGTACGCGGCGCCGACTCCGAGGAGCTCGACAAGATAGCGGAGGACGCAGAACGGCTGGGCGGAAAAGGCAATGTCACCGTCAAGCCCTTCACGAAGGACGCAAACGAGCTCAAGAACGACATCGTCAGCGCCGACGCGGTCATCATGCCGTCCAAGCATGAGGGCTTCGGCCTGGTGGCCACGGAGGCGGCAGGGCACGGAGTGCCGGTCCTGGTGAATCAGGAGAGCGGTGTCGCGCAGTTCCTGGGTGACAAGTCGAAGTTCCCGCCCGAGATCGGGCAGCCGTGTATCGTCCCCGAGCCGAAGAACCCGAACGACCGGCAGCGGAACTGGGCCAAAGCCATCAGCGAACTCAAGGCCGACCTCCCCCAGCGACGCGAGAACGCCAGGAAGCTCCGCGAGGCACTCAAGGCGTACTCCTGGGACCACGCGGCCAAGGCCCTGGTGGAGGCGTCCGCGCAGGCCACTCCCGTGGCACAGCAGAAGCCGCTCGCTCAGGGACAGGCGCAGCGGAAGGCGACGGCTCAGGGCCCCTACGGTGAGCTACTGGTCAGTGGCCCCGCCCCGGTAAGCGCCGCACCACCCGTCCTGCCGAGCAGCATCACCAAGGCCGCCCGGCTGACCTCCCCAGGGGCGCGCGCTCCTGGACCCCAACCTCAAGTGCCCCGCCCCGCGCAGGCCCCCGCACCGCCTGCCCGTCCCTTCCATCTGCCGCAATTCGGCCCCAGCCAGGGCAGGAATCCGGGTCGATAGGCGGCGTGACGTCATTGGCAGAGCACCGTACGGTGCTCTGCCCACCGGCCCGCTCCCTGCCCCCTACTTGCCCCGCCCCTTCACCGAAGCCCGCAAGTACTCCCGGTTCATGCGCCCGATCGCCGTCAGGGGGATGCCCTTGGGGCAGGCCGTGGCGCATTCGCCCGTGTTGGTGCAGCCGCCGAAGCCCTCTGTGTCCATGGTGCCGATCATGTCGAGGACGCGGGACTCCCGCTCCGGGGCGCCCTGGGGGAGGACGTTGAGGTGGACGACCTTCGCGGAGGTGAAGAGCATGGCGGAGCCGTTGGGGCAGGCGGCCACGCAGGCGCCGCAGCCTATGCACTCGGCGTGTTCGAAGGCGAGGTCGGCGGTCGGCTTGGGGACCGGGGTGGCGTGGGCCTCGGGGGCGGAGCCGGTGGGGACGGAGACGTAGCCGCCGGCGCCGATGATGCGGTCGAACGCGGAGCGGTCGACGACCAGGTCCTTCACGACCGGGAACGCCGCGGCCCGCCACGGCTCGACGTCGATGGTGTCGCCGTCGGTGAAGTGGCGCATGTGGAGCTGGCAGGTCGTGGTGCGCTCCGGGCCGTGGGCCTGGCCGTTGATGACCATGCCGCAGGCGCCGCAGATGCCCTCGCGGCAGTCGTGGTCGAAGGCGACGGGCTCGTCGCCGGCGAGGATCAGCTCCTCGTTGAGGTGGTCGAGCATCTCCAGGAAGGACATGTCCTCGCTGATGCCCCTGACCTCGTAGGTGGTCATGGCGCCGGGCGAGCCGGCGTCGCGCTGGCGCCAGATGCGCAGGGTGAGGTTCACGCGTAGCTCCGCTGGGTGGGGTGGACGTATTCGAAGGTCAGGGCTTCCTTGTGGAGCACCGGCGGGCCGCCCGTGCCCGTGAACTCCCAGGCCGCCGCGTACGAGAACTCCTCGTCCTTGCGCGCCGCCTCGCCCTCCGGCGTCTGGCTCTCCTCGCGGAAGTGGCCGCCGCAGGACTCGGCGCGGTGCAGCGCGTCCAGGCACATCAGCTCCGCCAGTTCCAGGTAGTCGACGATCCGGTTCGCCTTCTCCAGCGACTGGTTGAGCTCCTCGCCCGTCCCGGGGACCTTGATCCGGTGCCAGAACTCCTCCCGCAGCGAGGGGATGCGGTCGAGCGCCTTGCGGAGGCCGCTCTCCGTCCGCGCCATGCCGCACTCGTCCCACAGCAGTTCGCCCAGTTCGCGGTGGAACGAGTCGGGGGTCCGGTCGCCGTCGACGGACAGGAGGCGGGTGAGGCGGTCGGTGGCCTCGCCGACCGCCTCCGTCACCGCCGGGTGGTCGTCCGGGACGGGGGTGTGCGGGTGCCGGGCCAGGTAGTCGTTGATCGTCGACGGCAGGACGAAGTAGCCGTCGGCCAGGCCCTGCATCAGGGCGGACGCGCCGAGCCGGTTGGCGCCGTGGTCCGAGAAGTTGGCCTCGCCGATCGCGAACAGGCCCGGAACGGTCGTCTGGAGGTCGTAGTCGACCCACAGACCGCCCATCGTGTAGTGGATCGCCGGGTAGATGCGCATCGGCACCTCGTACGGGTCCTCGGCGGTGATCCGCTCGTACATCTCGAAGAGGTTGCCGTACTTCGCCTCCACCGCCTTCCGGCCCATCCGCCGGATCGCGTCGGCGAAGTCCAGGTAGACGCCCTGCCCGCCGGGGCCGACGCCGCGCCCCTCGTCGCAGACGTTCTTCGCGGCGCGCGAGGCGATGTCGCGCGGGACGAGGTTGCCGAAGGACGGGTAGATCCGCTCCAGGTAGTAGTCGCGCTCGTCCTCCGGGATCTCCGCCGGTGGGCGCGTGTCGCCCTGCGACTTCGGCACCCAGATGCGGCCGTCGTTGCGCAGCGACTCGCTCATCAGCGTCAGCTTGGACTGGTGGTCGCCGGAGCGCGGGATGCAGGTGGGGTGGATCTGGGTGAAGCACGGGTTGGCGAAGTACGCGCCGCGCCGGTGCGCCCGCCAGATGGCCGTGGCGTTGGAGTTCTTGGCGTTCGTCGAGAGGTAGAAGACGTTGCCGTAGCCGCCCGTCGCCAGCACCACGGCGTCGGCGACGTACGTCCGGACGGATCCTGTGATCAGGTCGCGGGCGACGATGCCGCGTGCCCGCCCGTCCACGACGATCAGGTCGAGCATCTCCGTGCGCGCGTGCATCTCGACGTTCCCGGCCGCGATCTGCCGGGACAGCGCCTGGTACGCGCCGAGCAGCAGCTGCTGGCCCGTCTGACCGCGGGCGTAGAACGTCCGCGACACCTGGACGCCGCCGAACGAGCGGGTGTCGAGCAGCCCTCCGTACTCGCGGGCGAACGGCACGCCCTGTGCCACGCACTGGTCGATGATCTCGACGGAGACCTGGGCGAGGCGGTGCACGTTGGACTCGCGGGCCCGGAAGTCGCCGCCCTTGACGGTGTCGTAGAAGAGGCGGTGGACGGAGTCGCCGTCGTTGCGGTAGTTCTTCGCCGCGTTGATGCCGCCCTGTGCGGCGATGGAGTGCGCCCGGCGCGGCGAGTCCTGGTAGCAGAACTGGACGACGTGGTAGCCCTGTTCGGCGAGGGTGGCGCCGGCCGCGCCGCCCGCCAGGCCGGTGCCAACGACGATGACGGTCTGCTTGCGGCGGTTGGCCGGGTTGACGAGCCTGGCCTCGAACCGGCGGCGGTCCCAGCGCTCGGCTATCGGGCCGTCGGGGGCCTTGGTGTCGGCGATCGGGTCGCCGACGCTCCAGCGGACGCGGTCGTCACCGGTGGTCCAACGGACGCCGTGGTCGTCGCCGGCGGTCCGCCGGATGTCATGGTCGGGCATGTCAGCTCACGATTCCTGTCAGCACGCCGATCGGGACGGCGAGGAAGCCGAGGGTCAGCAGGGCGGCCAGCCCGTTGGCGATCACCTTGAACGCCCGGTCCCGGCGCGGGGAGTTGGCGCCCAGCGTCTGGGCCGCGCTCCAGAATCCGTGCCGGATGTGCAGGCCGAGTGCGAGCATCGCGGCGATGTAGAAGGCGCTCACGTACCAGCGGTCGAAGGACGCCACCAGGTTCTGGTACGGGTGCCCCTCCTCGGCGTTGGGGTTCACCGTGAGGGTGGTGAGGTCGAGGATGTGCCAGACGATGAACAAACCGAGGATCACCCCGCCCCAGCGCATGGTGCGGGTGGCGTAGCTCGCCCGGGCCCGCTTCCGCTCGTACTTCGCCGGACGGGCGGCCAGGTCCCGGCGGCTCAACTGGTAGGCGGCCACGCCGTGCAGCACCACGGACGCCGTGAGCACCACCCGCGTCAGCCACAGGAACCACATGCGGTGCAGGAAGGGCTCGCCGATGGTGCGGATCCAGTGCCCGTAGTGGTTGAGCTCCCCGGGCCCGAAGAAGACCTTGAGATTGCCCAGCATGTGGGCGACCAGGTACGCCAGCATGATCAGGCCGGTGGTCGCCATGACCGCCTTCTTGCCGACGGTCGAGCGCCACAGGCGGCCCAGGAGGGACGGGGACCGCCCGGCGGCGCGCCTGGAAGGGGGCTCGGAGGGGGGCTCGGTGGAGGACGGGGATCGCTCCGTCCGGGTCGCCAGTGCCATGCCGCCGACAGTAGGTCGGCAAGATTCATGCGTCCAAGACATGGCGGGCCTGGTTTCCATAGAGAGCGCCTATCTATCCTGGTCGCCGTGCAACTCCAGCAGCTTCGCTACTTCGCGACGGTGGCCGAAGTACGTCACTTCACCCGCGCCGCCGAGACCCTCCACGTCGCCCAGCCGTCGCTCTCCCAGCAGATCCGGGCGCTGGAACGGGAATTGGGCGCCGACCTGTTCCACCGGGCGCGCGGCAACATCAAGCTGACCGACGCGGGCGAGGCGCTGCTGCCCCTCGCCCGGCGCATCCTCGCCGACACCGACACCGCGCGGCGCGAGGTCCAGGAGGTCGCCCAGCTCCGGCGCGGCCGGGTACGGCTCGGCGCGCCGCCGAGCCTGTGCGCCAGCCTGGTCCCGGACGTGCTGCGCGCCTACCACGCGCGCTATCCGGGGATCGAGCTGTTCATCGACGAGGGCGGCTCCCGCGACCTGGTCCGCGACCTGGCCGCCGGCGCCCTCGACCTGGCCCTGATCATCACCCCGCTGGGCGTCGGCGCCCCCGCCCTGACCACCACCGAGCTGCTCCACGAGGACCTGGTCGTCGTCTCCTCCCCGTCCGCCCCGCCACCGGTCCGCCGGGCCCGGATCCGGGTGGAGGACCTGCGCGGACTGCCGATGGTGATGTTCCGGCGGGGCTACGACCTGCGCGAGATGACCATCGGGGCCTGCCGGGCGGCCGGTTTCGAGCCGTCGTTCACGGTGGAGGGCGGCGAGATGGACGCCGTCCTGGGCTTCGTCCGCGCCGGCCTCGGCGTCGCCGTCGTCCCCGGCATGGTCGCCGCCCGCTCGGGGCTGCGCGTCACCCCGTTCGACGGCGACCGGATGCGCCGGACGGTCGCGGTGGCCCACCGCAAGGACGCGCCCCCGCCGCGCGCGGCACGGGAGTTGTGGGGGGTGCTGCTGGAGCACTTGGGGGAGGCGTGAGTCGTGGACAGACCGCGCCGGGCGGGAATCGTGAACAGGCGGCGCTGAGCGGGAACCGTGAGAACAGCCCGCGCTAGACCGCCCCGCCGAGCCACACCCCCGCGTACGCCGCCCCCAGCCCCGCCGCCACGCTCCCCAGCACGTTCAGCACCGCCAGCCCCCGCGCCCCGTCCTCCGCCAGCCGCAGCGTCTCGTACGAGAACGTCGAGTACGTGGTCAGCGCCCCGCACAGCCCGGTGCCCAGCCCCAGCCGGACGTCCTGCGGGGCGACGGCCGTCACCACCCCCAGCACAAGGCAGCCGACGACGTTGACCGTGAACGTCCCCCAGGGGAACACCGAATCGTGCCGCGCCTGGACGGCCCGGTCGACGAGGTAGCGCAGCGGAGCGCCGACCATGGCGCCGGCGACGACGAACAGCCAGTTCACCCCCGGTGGACCTCGACCTCGTCCAGGGTGACGAGCCCGCCGGACCCCTCGTCCAGCAGCTCGTCGACGACGGGCAGGAACGCCCGTACCCGCTCCGGCACGTCCACGATCACCACCGCCACCGGCAGGTCCTCGCTCAGCGACAGCAGCCGCGCGGTGTGCACGCGGGACGAGGCGCCGTAGCCCTCGACGCCCCGGAACACGCTGGCGCCCGCCAGCCCGGCCCGGTGGGCGCGGTGGACGAGCTCGGAGGCGAGCGGCCGGCCGTGCGCGGTGTCGGACTCGCCGAGGTACACCGTCAGCCGGAGCGCCGGGCCGCGCGGGATCACCGTCGGCCTCCCCGCACCAGCCGGCGCGTCACGGCGGACGCGGCCCACACCGCGGCCAGCGCGGCGAGCGGCGTCGCGGCCAGGTACAGCAGCCCGGTCGCCGTCCGGCCGTCCGCCAGGAAGTGCCGGACGTCGACGGCGTAGGTGGAGAACGTCGTGTACCCGCCGAGCACGCCGGTGCCGAGGAAGGGGCGCAGCAGCCGGTGCGGGGAACCCCGTTCGGCGATGGTCGCGAGCAGGACGCCGATGAGGGCGCAGCCGGTCGCGTTGACCAGGAACGTCGTCCAGGGGAAGGCGCCGTCCGGCGTCGGCCACAGCAGACCGGCCCCGTAGCGGGCCGCCGCGCCCAGTCCGCCGCCGAGGGACACCGCGGCCACGACGGGCCCCTGGCCGGGGCGGTGCCGTGCGGCGGCGGTGGCCGGGGTGGTGCCCGGGGCGGTGCCTGGGGCGGCCGGTGTCGTGCTCACCCGGTCACGCTAACGCACGGGCCGGACGGCCACCCGCCGGGCGCCGCACGGCAGGCCTCGCACGGGAGCCCCGCCCGTCAGACCCCGTCCGCCGGGCTCCGCACGTCAGGCGCCGCCCGTCAGCCCCCCTCCGTCAGACCCCACCCCCGGCACCCGCCTCCGGCACCGGCCGGCCCGTGACCGCCGTCAGGTACGCGTCCGCCCGGTCGGCGTCCAGCAGCCAGTCGCGGTAGCCGGCCGGGTCGGCGAAGCCGTTGACGTAGCGGTGGGCGATCTCCGGGTGGTCCGCCGCCGCGAGCACGACGCGCCGCGCGTGGTCCGGGAGCGGGCCGAGCAGCAGGTCGCCGAAGGCGACGGCGTGCCGCGCGTGCTCCCACCAGGACGCGAACGCCCCGTACATCCAGGCGTGGTCGAACGGCCGGTCGCCGCGGTCGGTGATCGCCCGCAGGTACCGGTCGGCGCAGCGGGCCGCGCTGTTGCAGCCCTGCCCGGCCAGCGGGTCGTTGAGCACCACGGCGTCCGCCATGCCCAACACATGCGTCCCGGGCGCCACTTCCGCCACCGGATGCCGGACGACGGGGGTGACCGCGCCGGTCAGGGCGGCACCGGCGTCCGTCGGCTCGGCGTCCGCGCACAGCTCGTACTCCCACGGGACGTACTCCCGCATCAGCTCCAGCGAGCGGGCGAGGAGCTCCGCCGGGCCCGGGGAGTCCCGCCAGCGGTCGAACGGGCCGTCCGGCACGGCCTCCCACATCAGGATCGTGCAGGGGCCGGAGAGGGTGAGCGCCGGCAACACGAACAGCTCGCCGACGCCCGGCACGGACGTCATCCGCAGCCGGCCGGGCTCCTCCGGATGCGGGTGGACGCCGTGCAGGTAGACGACGGCGAGGGCGCGCCGCGGCCGGTCGTGGGGGCTGTGCCGGGGGTCGCGGCCGAGGACGGACCCGAGATCGCCGCGGCCGGAGGCGAGCACGGTCAGGTCGTGGGCGGCGGCGAGGCCCGGCAGGTCGTCGGCGGTCACCGGGCGGTACTCGACGCGTCCGCCGCGCTCCTCGAACAGCTCCAGCCAGCGGGCGGTCTTCAGCCGCAGGTCCACCGACTGCGCCGGCTCGTCCAGCGTCCCGCCGAACGCGCGGAGGACCGTGCCCGGCGGTTCGGCGGTGGTCAGCCGGGCGCCGGTGATCGGGGGCGCCTCGGCGTCCCACAGGTTCAGCCCGGCCGCCCGCTCCAGCGCCCTGGCCGGGCCGAACATCTGCTGCGTCGACTGCACCCGCCCGGCGCGGATCCCGTCCGGCGTCCGGTCGGACACGAGCAGCACCTCGTGACCGGAGGATCCGCCTCCCGTCCCCAGCAGCCCCAGCGCCAGATGCAGTCCGGCCTGACCCGCCCCGACGATCGCGATCCCGCGCATGGCCCGCTCCTTCCCGCCGGTCGTCCGTCCCTCCCTTGTACGCGTTGTACGCGGTACGGGGCGCGGCTGTACAGACGTCGCACGGACGTCATGGCACCTTCCGGGGCCCGGCGGGGCCGTTCGGCGGCCGGTCACCCGTCCGCCGCACGATTCGAAACCTTCGGGGTGATCGGACGTTGATCCGGGCTCCCGGCCGTCAGCGGCCGTGAGCTCGACCCTGTCAGACCGAACGAAGGTGTCACCCCATGTCACGAATCGCCAAGGCAGCGGCCCTCACCGCCACCGTGGGCACGGCGCTCGCCGGCGTCTCCGGCACCGCCCTCGCCGACTCGAACGCCAAGGGGGCGGCCGTCGGCTCCCCGGGCGTCGTCTCGGGCAACGTCATCCAGATCCCGATCCACCTCCCCATCAACCTCTGCGGTAACACCATCGACATCGTCGGGCTGCTCAACTCGACCAACGGCAACGTCTGCGTCAACGACTGACGCACCGCACCCCGACGACACCGGGCGCGTCCGCGCCGGGCCTCCGCTCCGCACGGCGGAGGGCCCGCCGGGCCGGCGCCCGTTCGTGGCGCCCCCGACGCGGTCGGCGGGCGCCACGCCGTTTTCAGGAGCACGCCGTTTTCAGGAGACGGTGGTCCGGTCGTCCTCGATTTCCTTTGTGGTCCCTCCCGTCGCGGCACCGGCCGGCGCCGGGACGGCGATGGCCGTGACGACGAGGCCCTCGCCCGCCGCCCAGCGCCCCTCGAAGCCGTCCAGCCGGTGGCCGCCGACCACCGGACCCGGCACCAGCAGCCGGGCCGTGAACGTCCCGGCGTCCGGATCGACGGCCAGCTCGGCCTCGTCGAAGTCCAGCTCCAGGCCGGTCAGCGGGTACCACGCCTTGAAGACGCTCTCCTTGGCGCTGAACAGCAGCCGTTCCCAGTGCACGTCCGGCCGGCGGGCCGCCAGGTCGGCGAGCCACTCGCGTTCGGACGGCAGCGAGACCATGTCGAGGACGCCGTCCGGGAGCGGTCCGTTCGGCTCGGCGTCTATCCCGAGCGACGCGGCGTCGGCGGCCCGCGCGACGGCGGCGCCCCGGAAGCCCTGACAGTGCGTCATGCTGCCCACCACCCCGTCTGGCCAGCCCGGCGCGCCCCGCTTGCCGGGCAGCAGCGGACCGGGCGGGAGGCCCAGCCGGCCGAGGGCGGCGCGGGCGCACACCCGGACGGTGGCGAACTCGTGCAGGCGCTTGGGGACGGCGCGGGCGACATGGGCGGCCTCCTCGGGGAAGAGGAGGCTCACCGGGTCGTCCGGGGCGTCGGTGAAGGCGTGTTCGGTGACGGCCCAGGAGGGCAGGATCGCGGCGATCACCAGACGGCTCCCGGCTCGTCGACGGGCTGGGGCAGGATCTGCCGGAGCGGCTCGCGGGGCGGCCGGGGCCGCCACTCGCGCGGGTAGCCGACCGACACCTCCTCGAAGCGGACCCCGTCGTACCGGGTCACGCGCGGGATGTGCAGGTGCCCGTAGACCGCGGCGGCGGCCCGGAAGCGGACGTGCCAGTCGGCGGTGAGCTCGGTGCCGCACCACTGGGCGAAGTCCGGGTAGCGCAGGATCCGGGTGGGTTCGCGGACCAGTGGCCAGTGGCTGACGAGCACCGTCCGCATACCGGGGTCGACCTCCGCCAGCCGGCGCTCGGTGTAGGCGACGCGCGCCCGGCACCAGTCGTCGCGGGTGGCGTACGGGTCGGGGTGCAGGAAGTGCTCGTCGGTGCAGACGACGCCCGCCTCGTAGGCCCGGCGCAGCGACTCCTCCTTGGTGTCGGCGCCGGGGACGCGGAAGGTGTAGTCGTAGAGGGTGAACAGCGGCGCGACGGCCACCGGGCCGCCGTCGCCCTCCCACACCGGGTAGGGGTCCTCGGGCGTGGCGACGCCGAGTTCGCGGCAGAGCTCCACCAGGCGCAGGTAGCGCTTCTCGCCGCGCAGGTCGCAGGGGTCCTTGGGCGGGGTCCACAGCTCGTGGTTGCCGGGCGCCCAGATCACCTTGGCGAAGCGGCCGGCGAGCAGCCGGAGCGCCCACTCGACGTCGTCGTACCGCTCGGCGACGTCGCCGGCGACGATCAACCAGTCGTCGTCGTGGGTGGGGCGCAGGGTCTCGGTGAGGGCGCGGTTCTCGGAGTGGGCGATGTGGAGGTCGCTGACGGCGAGCAGTCTTCCGGCCGGGTGGGGCGCGGGTTGCGGGGGAGGCACGGCTTGCGGGTGGGGCACGGCTGGGTCCTTTGCGGTTTTTTCTTCGTTCCGTCGTTCCGTCGTTCCGTCGTGCTGTCGGTCCGTTGTTCCGTCGTCCGTTGTACTCGTGTGTTCCGTCGCGCTCGTGAACTGCTCGTCGGCACGCGGCCGGTGACGGCCGTTCCGTCGTTCCAGGCCCGCGTCCCGCGCCCGGCCCCTCACGCTAATACGGCGGTCCGGCCGGACGGAACCCCTGTTCGGGACGGTAGGGGCGGGTGGGGCGCGGGACGGCAGGGGCGCGTGGTCCCCGGGCGGAGGCGGGACGGCGAGGGTGCGCCGAGGGGGTAATACACGGGCGATTACGGGGCCCGGCGCGCGTGGCCGATGATGGGGGCATGACCAACGACGGGGGAAGGGCGCATCAGCCCACCAGTTACGACCTGCGGCCGCCGGCCCCGGCCTGGCCGAACCCGTATGCGGACCCGGCGGCGCCGCCGGTGACACAGGACCCGGCCGCGATGGCCGTCGCGCCCGGCGCGGCCGCCGACGTGGCCCCCGGCGGGACGGGACCGGTCGGGGGGCCGGGGATGGCGGCGGGTTCGGGGTCGGCGATGGATTCGGGTGCGGCAGCCGGTCCGGGGCCGGCGATGGGTCCGGGTACGGCCGGGGGCTCGGTGACGGCCGCGGGTCCGGGGACGGCTGTGGGGGAGCCGGGCGCCGGCCGCCGGGTGGGCGGGCGGTACCTGCTCCGGTCGCGGCTGGGCCACGGCGGCATGGGAACGGTGTGGCGGGCGCACGACGAGGTCGTGGACCGCGAGGTCGCCGTCAAGGAGCCGCGCGTCCCGGACCACCTGCCGGAGTCCATGCGGCAGACCATCCACCTGCGGATGCAGCGCGAGGCCCGCGCCGCCGCCCGCGTCGCGCACCCCTCCGTCGTCGCCGTGCACGACGTGGTGGTGGAGGACGGCCGACCCTGGATCGTCATGGAGCTGGTCAAGGGGCAGTCGCTGGGCGGCCGGCTGAACGAGGGGACGCTGGACGCCCGCGAGGCCGCCCGCGTCGGCCTCGCCGTGCTGGGCGCGCTGGAGGCGGCGCACGAGGCGGGAGTGCTGCACCGGGACGTCAAGCCGGACAACGTCCTGCTCGGGCGGCACGACCGGGTCGTGCTCACCGACTTCGGCATCGCGCAGATCGAGGGCGAGCAGGGCCTCACCGAGACCGGCGGCTTCATCGGCTCACCCGAGTTCGTCGCCCCGGAACGGGCGTTGGGACAGCGGCCCGGGCCCGCGTCCGACCTGTGGTCGCTGGGCGTCGTCCTGTACGCGGCCGTCGAGGGCATGTCCCCGTTCCGCCGCTCCAACACGCAGGCGACGATGCAGGCCGTCCTCTCCGCGGAACCGCCGCGTCCGACCCGGGGGCCGGCCGTCTTCACCGACATCGTGATGCGCCTGCTGCGGAAGGAGCCGTCCGCCCGGCCGACGACGTCCGAGGTGCGCGCGGCTCTGGAGGAGGTCGCGCGCCCGGCGCCCGTGGCGCCCGCGTCGGCGGCGCCGACGCCGGCGGTGACCGGCAGCCGGTGGATCCCGCCGGTGCTGCACCACAAGCGGAAGACGCAGTGGTCCCTGGGCGTCGGGGTCGTCGTGGTGGGCGCGGCCGTCGCGCTGTTCGCCATCAACCCGTTCGGGTACGGGCCGGCGACGCCGCTGCACTGGAAGGTCGTCGACGAGCCGGAGATCGTCAAGGCGTCGCTGGCGGTGCCGGAGGACTACGTCAAGGAGATCAAGCCCGACGAGCACTGGGTGCTCTTCAACGACCCCGGCGGGGTCTACCGCATCTCGCTGTTCACCGAGAGCGACCCGCCCGCCGGCTCCTCCGACGCGTCAGACAAGACCAAGCAGGTCGACTCGGCGCGCGGCGAGGCCGCCAAGCGCAAGGCGGACTTCGAAAAGGGCAACTTGTCCGGGATCACGGAGGCCAAGTCGTCGATCGACTCCGCGCCCTCCTTCGACGGCCTCGATTCGGTGGAGATGACGACCGTCTACCGGAAGTCCGGCTCCGGTGACAACGATCCCAAGGCCGTCCGCCGCACCCGCGTCATCGTCAACAAGGCGAAGGACACCGCCTGGTACTTCGAGGTGACGATGCCGGAGAAGGGCAAGGCGCGGGCGGACGGCGACAAGCTGTACAAGGAAGCCCTGCGGTACCTCAAGCTCAAGGAGAAGTGAGGCCGAGGTTCCGCTTTCGTTCTCGCATCCGCTCAGGCGCTCCCTCCCGCCGTGCGCCACGCGTGGGCCGCGGCCCGTTCCACCGCGCCGGCCAGCAGCTCGGCGTCGGCCGGTGAGCGGCCCGGCGGCGGGCCCAGCCGGCGCAGCCTGCGGGCGGGGTCGGCGGGCGGCTGGGGGTGCAGGGGGACGGCGGTGAGGTCGCCGCCGGTGAAGTAGGAGTCGTCGGCGGGCAGTTCGGCGGCGGCGATGGTCTCGGGGGCGGCGGACGCGTCGGCGGTGCCGCCGGACCGGGCGGCCCGCAGTTCGGTCAGCAGCCTCTCCCGGCCGCGCCCGCGCAGGGCGGGCAGTAGGAAGGGGTTGTCCTGGAGGGCGTCGGCGAAGGTGTAGTGGACGGCGGCACCGTGGGAACACGGGTCACCGCTGTCCCGGCAGTCGCAGTGGCAGGAAAGCTCGCCGCGCCGGGGGAAGAGGGCGAGCCCGGCTTTGCCGAAGGTGGCGTCGATGTCCTCGGGCATCCGGCCTTCGAGCAGGGACGCCGCGTGCCGGAGCTGCCCGGCCAGCACCCGGACGCCGGCCGTCCACTCGCCGTCGCCGAAGACCGGGAGCCGCAGCGTCACCTCGTAACTCGTCTTGGCCAGTTCCACCCGGGCGGTGACCTCGCCCGGGCGGACCGTCAGGCCCTGGACCGCGCCCTGGCGGGCCAGCGTACGGCCGCGCGGGAGGCGGGGGTTGGGGTAGGTGGCGCCCAGCGACTCCAGGGCGCGGATCCAGCGCCTGCTCCACCAGGTGCCGCCCGGGGCGGCCGGTTTCTCGCGGCCGGCCGGCTTCCCCCGGGTGGCGGGCTTTTCGTGGGTGTGTGTGGCGCGGCGCGTGGCGGTGCTCATGCCGTTTCTCCTGTGACTGCCGAGGGGGTCGGGTCGCCCGCGCTCGTGGACTCCTCCGAGTCGGCGAGGCGGACGAGGGCGCGCAGGGCGGCGTCGTCGAGCTCGGCCAGCCAGGTCTCACTCGTACCGACGACGGCGTCCGCGAGGGAGCGCTTGCTCTCCAGGAGCGCGTCGATGCGTTCCTCGAAGGTGTCGGCGGTGACCAGTTTGTGCACGTGCACGGTCTTCGTCTGGCCGATGCGGTGGGCGCGGTCGGTGGCCTGGTCCTCGACGGCGGGGTTCCACCAGCGGTCGTAGTGCAGGACGTGCGAGGCCCGGGTGAGGTTGAGGCCGAAGCCGCCCGCCTTGAGGCTGATGACGAGCAGCGGGGACGCCGCGTCGCCGTGCTGGAACGCGTCCACCATCGCGTCGCGCCGCTCGGCCGGGGTGCCGCCGTGCAGGAACGGTACGTCGTCCAGGCCGAGTTCGGTGGCGAGGTGGCGGGCCAGCAGCTCGCCCATGACGCGGTACTGGGTGAAGACGAGGGCCCGGTCGCCCACCGCGACGGCCTCGCCCAGCATCTCCGTCGCCCGCATCAGCTTCCCGGACCGGCCCGCCAGCGCGTTCGCGGACGCCGGGACCTCGCCCAGGTACTGGGCCGGGTGGTTGCAGATCTGCTTGAGGTGGGTGAGCAGCCGCAGCACGTTGCCCTGCCGCCGGATGCCGGTGCCGAGCCCGTCGTCGCCGTCGAGCGCGTCCGCGACGGCGGCCCGGTAGAGCCGGGCCTGCTCGGCGGTGAGGTCGCAGGGGACCGTGGACTCCATCTTGGCCGGCAGCTCGTCCACCACCGCGCTCTTCATCCGCCGCAGCACGAACGGCGAGACGACGGCACGCAGCCGCTCGGCCGCCTCCCGGTCGCCGCCGCGCTCGATCGGCCCGGCGAACCGCTCCTTGAACCGCCGGTGCGAGCCGAGCAGCCCGGGGTTGGCGAAGTGCGCGATGGACCACAGCTCCGACAGCCGGTTCTCGACCGGGGTACCGGTCAGCGCCACCCGGGCCCGGGCGTCCAGGCGCAGGGCCGCGCGGGCCGTCTGCGCGGTGTGGTTCTTGATCTGCTGCGCCTCGTCCAGGACGACGAGGTCCCAGTCGGCGGAGGCGAGCAGGTCGGCGTCCAGCCGCAGCAGGGCGTAGCTGGTGACGACGACCGCGCCTGGGGTGAAGGCGTCGGGGCCGGTGGCCCGCCGGGCACCGTGATGACGGATGACGGTCAAGCCCGGTGCGAACCGGGCCAGTTCGCGCTCCCAGTTGCTCACGACGGACGTCGGGCAGACGACGAGCCGGGGGCGGTCGCCGGTGCGGCCGGCGAGCAGCGCGATGGTCTGGAGCGTCTTGCCCAGGCCCATGTCGTCGGCGAGCAGCGCGCCGAAGCCCAGGTCGGTGAGGGACTGCAGCCAGGCGACGCCGCGCCGCTGGTAGTCGCGGAGGTCGGCGCGCACACCGGTGAGGTCGGGCTCGGTGCGCCCGCCCGCCTCGCGCAGCCGCCCGACGAGGTCGGCGACCGAGCCGTCGGCGACGGCCGGCACGTCGCCGAACTCCTCGGTGCGGTGGTGGCCGCACAGCGCGATGGCCAGCGCCTCGGCGGTCGAGAGCCGTCCCGACGTGCCGACGAGTCCGGCCAGTTGGTCGATCCGGTCGGGGTCGAGCCGGATCCAGGTGTTCCGCCAGGGGGCGAGGGGCTCGCCGCGGGAGGCGAGGAGGGCGACCTCGTCGGGGGTCACCACGTCGTCGCCGACGACGGCTTCCCAGCGGTAGGTGACGGTACGGGCGCGGGGTGCGGCGTTGTTCCCGGGCGTGCTGTTGTGCGTGCTTCCGTGCGTGTTTCGGTGCGTGTTTCGGTGCGTCCGGCGGGTGCCGACGCGGAGGCGGGGGCCGAGGACATTGCCGCTCGCGCCGTCGTCACCTCCTTCACCGCCTTCACCTCCTTCACCGCCTTCGCCACCTTTGCCGCCTTTGCCGCCCAACTCCTCCGGGACGGTGAGCCCGATGCCCGCGGTGTGCAGGGCGGTCGCGGTGTCGCCGAACAACCCGGCCGCCTGGAAGGGGTTGAGCAGCACCCGCGTCGGCCGGCTCTCCTCCAGACAGGCGGCGAGGGGCCGGAACACGCGGGCCGCGCGGCCCAGCCCCTCGGTCAGCGCCTCCTGCGGGCCGTCCAGGACCCGGCCGCCGAGGGGGAGGGGGTCGGAACCGGCGTCCCAGACGCGGTGGGCGGAGACCAGGGTGCCCGGTTCGTCCACCGCCTCCAGGTGGAAGGTCAGCGGCCAGAGCGCGTCCGGCCCGGCGGGCGTGCCGAGGCGGAGGTGGAGCCGGACGGCGGCCCGCTCGCCGTCGCCGGCCAGGGCCCATGCGGCGAGCTGGTCGGGGGTGGGGGCGGCGGAGGCGGGGATATCGGGGGAGTTGGGGGTGGTGGTGAGGGTGGCTGCCCAAGTGGGTGGGGTGGTGGGTGCGAGAGCCGGGGCGTCGGTGGTGCGGGCGCAGGCGTCGGCGACGGCGTCGCAGAAGGCGGTGAGGAGGGCGAGGGGGGACCAGACGCGCGTGGGGGTGGGGGGTGTGTCGGTGGCGTCCGGTGCGGAAGTGGCCTTCGGTGGGGAGGCGGCGTCCGGCGTCGGGACGCGCAGGGCGTGGGCGGCGGCGGGCAGAGCCGCGGCGAGGGCCGCCAGCCGTGGGTCGCCGTCGGTCGCGGCCCGCCAGTGGGCGCGGACCTGGCCCTCGCCGGCCTCACGCAGCACGGGGACGAGGTGGCCGGCGGTGACGTGCTCCAGGGCGAGGCGGGCGGCGACGGCCCAGGCGTGGACGGAGTGGCCCCAGGGGCGGCCGGGGGCGGGGGCTTCCGGCACGTCGTCGCCGTCGCCGTCGCCGTCGCCGTCGTCGCCGTCGCCGTCGCTGGCGTCGGCGTCGGTTCCGGTTGCGGTCAGGGCAGCCAGCGCGCCGACCGCCTCGCCGACCGGGACCAGCAGCGCGGGGACGTCCACGTCCACCAGGGAGCCGCCGTGCGGCAGAAGGGTGGGAAGCGTGGGGAGAGTGGGAGGAGTGAGGGAAGCGGGGAGCCGGGTGCCCGTGGTGTCGGCGGCGCCGGCCGGCAGGCCCAGGGCCGCCGCCTCCACCGCGGGTTCGGGGGTGCCCCAGAAGGCTATGGCTCCGTTTCCCGGCACGTCGGGATCCGGAACGAACGTCGCCTGCAAGCGGCCGGGAAACTCCGGCGTGCCCATACAGCGGTCCCATCTGTTCGGCAATACGGACGTCAGGAAGCGGACAGCATAACCAGGTAATGCGGGAATTTCACATGAGGCCGGTGAAGGCCGTATTCGACGGGCGCTTCCCGTGCGTTCCCGCGTATGTCGGATGAGTGCTCCCGGGATCGCCGGACGGAATGGCCTACGGCCGGCTCCACCCTGTGCCGACTGGGCGGGGCGCCATCCAGGGCCCGGGCGGGGGCGGTGGCCCGTCGAAAACCGGCCATCCCGCCCTTTTCGGCCGTAATTTCTGCGGAGGTATTCCGAGAGCGCATTTTCCCGCAATGTCAAATCGCTCCGGTGGGAAATTCCGGGGACATGAATTCCGTGCTTCGTCAAGCGCGCCGCGCTTTCCCTTTCCGGCCGCTGTGCGCACCCCTCCGGGCGCATGGAACGGAAGATCACCGCCACGATCCGGAGGCCCCAGTCCCGAATCTGCGTCCGCCCGCTGCCTGGTAAGGGGCGATCACGGCACGGTAGAGCTGTCCCCATGAGCACTGAGACGCGCACCACGGAGACGCGCACCGCCGCGCAGGAGACCGCCGCCGTTCCCAGGATCCTCGTCACCGGCGGCGCCGGGTTCATCGGTTCCCACTACGTCCGCACCCTGCTGGCCGGGGACGGACCGGAGCGCCCGTACCTCACCGTCCTCGACAAGCTCACCTACGCCGGCGTCCCGGCCAACCTCGACGCCGTCCGCCACTCCGACCGCTTCCGTTTCGTCCAGGGCGACATCTGCGACACCGAGCTGGTCGACCGGCTGGCCGCCGAGCACGACCAGATCGTCCACTTCGCGGCCGAGTCCCACGTCGACCGTTCCGTACGGGAGGCGGACGCCTTCGTCCGGACCAATGTGCTGGGCACACAGAGACTCCTCGACGCGGCGCTGCACAACGGTGTCCGGGTCTTCGTGCACATTTCGACCGACGAGGTCTACGGCTCCATCGATCACGGCTCCTGGACCGAGGACGCGCCGCTGTCCCCCAACTCCCCTTACGCGGCGGCCAAGGCGGCCGGCGACCTGTTCGCCCTCGCCTGCCACCGCACCCACGACCTCGACGTACGCGTCACCCGCTGTTCCAACAACTACGGCCACCACCACTTCCCCGAGAAGCTGATACCGCTGTTCGTCACCAATCTGATGGACGGCCTGGAGGTGCCGCTCTACGGGGACGGGCGCAACGTCCGCGACTGGCTGCACATCGACGACCACATCCGCGGCATCGAACTCGTCCGCACCCGCGGCCGGGCCGGCGAGATCTACCACATCGGCGGCGGCGCCGAACTGACCAACCGCGAGCTCACCGACATGCTGGTGGAGGCGGTCGGCGCGAAACCGTCGCTCGTCCGGCACGTCGAGGACCGCAAGGCCCACGACCGCCGCTACTCGCTCGACTGGAGCAAGATCCGCGACGAGCTGGGGTACCGGCCGGTCCGCGACTTCGAGGAGGCGCTGGCGGAGACGGTCGCCTGGTACCGCAACAACCGCGCCTGGTGGGAACCGCTCAAGCAGCGGGCGGCGCTGCTGCCGCCGACGAGCTGACCCGGTCTGGCCCGGCCCGCCCCGACCCGATCTGACCCGATGCCGAAGCCTCCCGCCCACCGGAAGTCCGGGACGGGAGGTTTCGTCCGAAACCGGATCACCAGGACCGGGGCGCGGACCTCCGGGGCAGCAGGAAGCTGACGGCGAAGCAGAGGGCGATGAGGCCGAGACCGGCCCCCATGGTGGCGGTGAAACCGGGGACGTAGCCGTGGGCGCGCCCGTCGGGGTGGGAGTCGCGGACGGCGAAGAAGACGGTGCCCATGACGGCGACACCGGCGGAGGCGGCGAGCTGCGCGACGGTGTTGAACAGGCCGGATCCGGACCCGGCGTGCTCGCCGGGAATGCCCTCCAGCGTGAGCGCGGCCAGCGGCGCGACGGTGAGCCCGAGACCCAGTCCGCCGACGGTGACGCCGGGCAGGAAGTCGAGCCAGGTCGCGCCGGGGCCAGCCGACCGCGCGATGAGGGCGAGGAGCAGGAAGCCGACGGCGAGGACGACGAGTCCGAGCTGCACGGTGACCCGGCCGAACCTCGGCAGGAGGACGGCCGCGCCGAGCCCGGCGCCGAGGACGGTGGCGATCGGCCAGGGCAGAATCGCGACGCCGGCGGCCATCGGGCCCATCTCCAGGCCGGCCTGGAGCAGTTGCATGAAGGTGAGGAAGAAGCCCATGACCGGCAGGAAGAACAGGAACTGCAGCAGCAGCCCGCCGCCGACCGGGCGCAGCCGGAACAGCGACATCTCGACGAGCGGCGTCCGGCCGGCGGCGGAGAGCCCCTTCTCGTGGCGGTGGAAGAGGAAGAGGACGGCCACGCCGAGCGTGAGGCAGACGTACGTCCAGGCGGGCCACGGCCGTTCCTCGCTGCCGGCGATCAGCGGGTACAGCACCAGGACGAGCCCGGCGCCGGAGAGGAGCATGCCCAGCGGATCCAGCCGGGGCCGGGTCCCGGCACGGCCTTCGGGCAGCGCCCGGGAGGCGACGACGAGCGCCACGACGCCCACCGGGACGTTGAGCCAGAACACCGCGCGCCAGCCCTGCCCGAACGGATCGGCCTCCAGCAGGGCGGCGCCGAGGATCGGGCCGACGGCGGAGGCGAGGCCGTTGAGCGAGGAGAACGCGGCCATCGCGCCGCCGCGCTCGTGGGGCGCGTACATCAGCTGGATCTGCGACAGCACCTGCGGCACCATCGCCGCGGCGAAGACGCCCTGGACCACACGGGTCGCCACCAGCGCTCCGGCGCCGGGCGCGACGGCGCACAGCGCGGAGGCCAGGGTGAACCCGGCGACACCGACGAGGAACACCCGCCGGTACCCGTAGAGATCACCGAGGCGCGCCCCGGTGACGATGCCGAGCGCGAACGCCAGCGTGTACCCGGCCAGCAGCCACTGCGACTGCGCGGGGGAGGCGCCCAGATCCTCGCGGAGCGAGGGAAGGGCGACGTTCATGATCGTGACGTCGAGCAGATCCATGAAGCTCGCCAGCAGGATCACGACGAGCGCCAGGGTCCGCGCCCGGCCGGACGCGGTGGGGGTGGCGGGTGGCGCGGGCGGGGCGGGTGGAGCGGATGCGTCGGTGGACATCCGGAATCCTCCGGTTCGGGGCTAGAATAGCTGCATCGCTAAGTATCTTATCCACGAAGCTAAAAGGGGATGTCAATGAGTGTCAAGCCGACGGCTGGAGGGGCGGGCGGCTCGGCGGACGCCCTCGCCGACCACATCATGCTGGCCATGACCGACCTGGCCGGCGCGCTCGGACGGCTCCACGACCGCATCGCCCAGCAGCTGAACGTGGCCCCCACGGACCTGCTCTGCCTCCACACCCTCGACCGTGAGGGCCCCACCACCGCCGGCACCCTCAGCACCCGCCTGGGCCGCACCACCGGCGCGGTCACCCACATGCTCGACCGCCTCGAAAAGGGCGGCTACGTTCACCGCCGCCCGCACCCCGAGGACCGCCGCCGCGTGATCGTGGAAGCCTCTCCCGAGGGCCTCCGCCGCATCGCCGCCTACTACAAGGGCCTCGACGCCCGCAGCCGCACCCTCGCTTCCGACTTCTCGCCGCAGGAACTCCAGGCGATCCTGCGCTTCCTGACGGGCAGCCGGAACGACGTCCTGGCGGAGACGGAGGAGCTACCGAAGTGACCGGCCCGACTGGGCCTGACCGGGGCCTGGCTGGGCCTTACCGGCCCCACAGGGCCACAGGGCCACAGGGCGACAGGGCGACAGGGCGACAGGGCGACAGAAAAATGCCCCTCCTGTTTAAAGAAGGGGCGCAACGTCAGAAGGACGTACTCGCGACCGGGTCCTCGGACGCAACGGCCTCGTCCTCCCCGAAGTCCGGGGCCTGGAAGGGGTTCGTCGTCGGAGGCGGCAGTTCGAGGGCCGAGCGGCGGGGTGCCCCTTCCGGGGCGGAGAACAGTGAGGTCGAGTCGATGAGAGGTCTCCCTTTGCGTTGCCGGCCCGGCGAAGGGCCGGCGTGCCGCAACACGGCACAGAGGTCCTAGAGTTTGGTCATTTTGGCGTACGGGCTCAGGATCCGCTCTTCGGTAGAGCCGAAATCCACGAGCACCGCGATCCCGTCCTCGACGCCGGTCACCCGGCCGAGTCCGTACATGTCATGCGTGACCTGGTCGCCCACGGCGAAGTCCTTGGGAGCCGGCGTGACCTTGGCCGCGAAGGGGCTGGTGGGCAGATGACGCTTGAGTGCAGCAGGCTTTGTCATTGCCCCCAGTATGCGCCCGGGACGGCCCCCTGCGCGGCCGTCGTCTGCGTCGATTCCGACACAGATCACCACCGCCAGCGCCCCCCACCCCAGCCACCCTCACACTGACCAGCAAAAAGACCCTCCCAAGGGGAGGGTCTGACCGTGCGCCCCCGGCAGGACTCGAACCTGCGGCCAAGCGCTTAGAAGGCGCCTGCTCTATCCACTGAGCTACGGGGGCCGGTGTGGTACGGCGGTGTCGCGGACGGCTGAAGCCCCGGGCTCGGTGGTGCCGTGACCTTGCCGGGGACAAGGATAGGGCTCCGCGTACCTCGTCCCGGTTGCTTCACCTCCGTGACACGATGTGGAGGTTCGGTGAAGCGGTCCTGATAATCGCAGGCGAGTGCGAATCGTGCACCGTTTTTGACGCCTCCTGCGGCGGGTGTTGTGTACTCGTTATGCCCGGGCCTCACTCGCCACGCCCCGCGCGGCATGGTCTATACGCTTCAAAAACACCTCAGAATTGGGCATTCTGCACATGTGGCGACCTTGGACGTACGGCCCCGGCTGATCGACGCGCTGTCCGCACTGCGGGACCGCGTCGAGGCCGCTCGGTTTCCGCTCCCCCTTCCCGGCGCCGTTCGCGCCCGTCGCAACCGTGCCGAGCTCCTTGCGCAGCTTGACGACTACCTCGTGCCCCGGTTGTGCGCCCCCGAAGCGCCGTTGCTCGCGGTGGTGGGGGGATCCACCGGGGCGGGGAAGTCCACGCTGGTGAACTCGCTGGTGGGGCGGCGGGTGACGGAGGCGGGGGTGCTGCGGCCGACGACGCGGGTGCCGGTGCTCGTCTGCAATCCGGACGATCACCACTGGTTCGCCGGGCCGCGGGTGCTGCCCGCGTTGCGGAGGGTCCGGGTGCCCGCGCGGGACGGGCTGCTGGAGGACGTCCCCGTAGAGGTGACCCCTACGGGTGACGAGGACGACGACCGGCCCGGGCTGCGGCTGGAGACCGACCGGGCGCTGCCCCGCGGGCTGGCGCTGCTGGACGCGCCCGACATCGACTCCCTCGTGGAGCGCAACCGGGAGCTCGCCGCGCAGCTGATCTGCGCGGCGGACGTGTGGGTGCTGGTCACCACGGCCACCCGGTACGCGGACGCGGTGCCGTGGCATCTGCTGCGGGCGGCGAAGGAGTACGACGTCACGCTGGTCACCGTCGTGGACCGGGTGCCGCACCAGGTGACGGGGGAGGTGGCGCGGCAGTTCGGGGCGCTGCTGGAGGCGGCGGGGCTGGGGGACGTCCCCCGGTTCACCATTCCCGAGCTGCCCGAGTCGGTGGCCGGCGGGAGCGGGCTGCTGCCGGTCACGGCCGTGGCGGGGCTGCGGGCCTGGCTGATCCAGCGAGCCCAGGATCCCGCCTCGCGGACGGTGGCCCGGGCCCGTACCGCCAACGGCGTGCTGGCGTCGCTCGGTTCGCGGCTGCCGGGGCTGGCCGGGGCCGCGGCCGGGCAGCACTCGGCGGCGGTGCGGCTGCTCCAGCGGGTCGAGGACGCGTACGGCCGGGCCGCGGACCGGGTCCGGCGGGACGCGGCCGGCGGTGAGGCGCTGGCCGGCGACGCGCTGACGCACTGGCGCGGCCACCCGCGCGACAGCACCTCCGACGAGCTGCTGACCGCCCTCACCAACGCCTTCATCGCCCTGCTGGCCTGCGCCGTCGACGCCGCCGACGAGGAGATCGCCACCGCCTGCGCCGGCGACCCGGCCGCCGTCACCGCGCTGGCCCCGCGGGACGCGGAGGGCGCCGCCGCCCGGATCGGGGTGGCCGTGCGCTACTGGCGCCGCTGCCTGGAGGAGCACGCGGAGGAGGAGGTGCGTGAGGCTCGTGGGGCGCGGGAGGTACGGCAGGTCCGGCATGTCCATGGTTCCGAACGCGGTGGGGTTCCCGACGCGGACCGGGTGACGGCGCTGCTCGCCGCCTCACTGCTGGGCGGACGGCGGGCGCAGTCCGCGAGCGAGGCGCTCGCCGAGGCGCTCGGCGCCCGGAGCGCGCTCCGGTTGCGCGAACGTGGTGGCGCGCTCCTCGACGCATGCGTGGATCGCGTCCTGGGGGCCGAGCGCGACCGCCGTACCGCCCCCCTGGAAGCCCTCGACGTCACCCCCGACCACCAGGTCGAACTCATCGCCGCGCTGTCCGTGTTGCAGAAGGAAAGGTGACCGCGGTGCACTCAGCCGACAGCCGCCGCGGGCCGGGGAGGCCGCCCGCGTCCGACGCCGTCGACCGCTCCTGGGACGACGGACTCATCGCCCGCCGCGCACGCCCGGAGCGTACGCAACCGGACAAGGCGCGCCAGGAACAGCGGGAGCGCGCGGCGGTCCCCGCGCGCCCGGTGCCGAGCGTCGCCACCGTCCTCGGCGGCACGCTCCTCACCCGCCTCGACGCCCTCCGCGAACTGGTCGGACTCTCCCGGGCGAGGCTCGACGGCGGGACGCTCGACCAGGCCGGACGCGTGCTGGAGGAGGCCGCCGTCCGGCAGCGGCACCCCCTCGACCTGACGGTCGTGGCCCTCGCCGGATCGACCGGAAGCGGCAAGTCCACCCTCTTCAACGCCCTCGCCCGCGCCCAGCTCTCCGAGGCCGGAGTGCGCCGTCCCACCACCTCCGCGCCCGTCGCGTGCGCCTGGACCGACCGCGCGGAGGGGCTCCTGGACCGGCTCGGGATCCCGGAGGGGGCGCGTCGCAAGCCGCCGCGCCCCCGCGACCCCGGGTTCGCCGGACTCGTCCTCCTCGACCTCCCGGACCACGACTCGGCGGCGGCCGGCCACCGCGAGCAGGTCGACCGGCTGCTGGAGCTGGTGGACGCGGTGATCTGGGTGGTCGACCCGGAGAAATACGCCGACGCGGTGCTGCACGAGCGCTACCTCCGCCCGCTGGCCGGCTACGCGGAGGTCACCTTCGTCGTCCTCAACCAGCTCGACCGGCTCTCCGGGGACGCCGCGGACCAGGTCCTGGACGACCTGCGGCGGCTCCTCGACGAGGACGGCCTGGCCCTCGGCGAGCACGGCGAGCCCGGGGCGGCGGTCCTGGCCCTGTCCGCGCTGACCGGCGAGGGCGTCGGCGAACTGCGCGAGGTGCTCGGCCAGTTCGTCACCCGCAGGAAGGCCGCCGAACTCCGCCTCACCGCCGACGTCGACGGCGCCTCGGCACGGCTGCGCCCCGTCTACGTCGCCGAGGGCCGGCCCGGGCTGACGGACGGGGCGCGGCTGGACTTCGAGGACCGGCTGGCGGAGGCCGTCGGTGCCCGCGCGTCCGGGCTGCGTGCCGAACGGACCTGGCTGCGCGGCGCGGAACGGGCCTGCGGGACGGTCTGGGGCCACGCCTGGCGGCACTACCGGAAGACCCGGGAGGCGCGGACGGGTGAGACCGGTGCGAGCAGTGGTGCGGACGTGGCACCGCCGCAGCGGCGCACGGCCTCCCGGCCGCTGGTCGAGCAGGCGGTACGCACCCTGGTGCACGAGGCGTCCGCCGGGCTGCCGGAACCGTGGGCGCTGGCCGTCCGCGAGGCCGCCGTCAACGGTGCCGAGGGGCTGCCCGAGGCCCTGGACGAGGCCGGCGCGGCGGCTTCCCTGCCCGCCGCGCGCCGCGGCGCGTCCGGCGTCCGGTGGACGGGCGGGCGGCGCGCGGCGGGGGCTTCGTCCGGCGCAGCGGAGGGTACGAGGACGGGCGGACGGCGTGCTTCCGGCCGGGGTACGGGCGGGTGGCGCACCGGCGGCAGGCGTACCGGGGACCGGCGTACGGGCGGCAGGCGGACGGGCGCCGGACGGACGCGCGGGGGCGGCGCGCCCCGGCTGGTGCGACCGCGGTGGTGGGCTCTGGCCACGGCTGCACAGGTGATGCTGGTGCTGCTGCAACTGGGTGGACTGGTGTGGTTGCTGACCGCGCTCTGCGGCGGCACGGAGGTGCCCTGGTGGGTGCCCGGCGGGCTGACGGCGGGCTGTGCGGCGGGGGCGCCCCTGCTGTCCTGGGGCTGCCGGATGGCCGCCCGGGGGCCGGCCCGGGGGTACGGACTGGAGACGGAACGCCGGCTGCGGAACGCCGCGGCGGCCTGTGGGCGGGAACGGGTGCTGGAGCCGGTGGCGGCGGAGTTGCTGCGGTACCGGGAGTTGCGGGGGCGGTACGTGGTGGCCGCGGGGGAGGGGTGACGTGGAGGACGGGTGATGCGGGGAGGGGGCTCCGGGCGGCGCGGCGGTGCGGTGCGTGCCCTGCCTGTGGAAAACCCGTTGGCCGTCCCTTGACGGTGAGGGAAGGGAGGGGGAGGGGAGTGAAGGGGCGGCTGTGTGCTCCTGTGAGTGACGGGTTTCTTCCGTGCGCTCGCTCGCTGTCCACAGGCCCCGACGGGCCTTGCCCGTCGCGTGCACGATGAGGTCACGGGCGGCTGCACCGCCCGTGCCGGGGGTGTGCCGCGCCGCGCGCGGGCTCCCGGACGTCGTGAAACGGGGGAGGCAGCGCGATGAACGAGACACTGGTGACGGTCGTGGGCAATGTGGTGACCCAGCCCGACTTCCGGGAGGCCGCGAACGGCGCGGCCCTCGCCCGCTTCCGGCTCGCCGCGACGGTGCGCCGCTGGGACCGGGGGCGGGAGGAGTGGGCCGACGCCTACACGAGCTTCTACTCGGTGTGGGCGTGGCGCACGCTGGCGAGCAACGTGGTCGCCTCGGTGACGATCGGCGAACCCGTCGTCGTGCAGGGGAAGTTGCGCATCAATACCCAGGAGCGGGACGGGAAGCGGTGGACGTCCGCGGACATCGACGCGGTGGCGATCGGGCACGATCTCGCCCGCGGGACCTCGGCGTTCCGCAGGGTGTCGCCGGCGCGGCCGCTGCCGGTCGAACCGGTGCGCCTGGCGGGCGTCATGGGGAAGGCGGTCACGGATGGGGAGGCGGCGCGGATGAGCGCGGTCGTGGGCGGGACGGAAGCGGTGCCGGCCGGGATCGCGAAGGCCGCCGGGTCACTTGTGGGCGGGCCTTCTGGCGGCAACCCTTCTTCCGTCGAGTCGCGTGCCGTCGGGGCATCTGCCGTCGGGCCACCTGACGTGGCGTCGGATCGTGAGGGCAGGGGAAGGCTCGGCGGCTCGTTGGTGCCGAGCGTGCCGTGAAGTGCGGCGTCCGGCTCGGGGATTTGTCGATAAACCCGGGCTGAACACCTGGTTCCGATAACGATTCCGATTCGGATCGTCCGCCCGGCAGGCGAGTGCGGCGTTCGTGTCACGGGCGCTTCATAGGATCCCCCACACGTACCAACGGGGGCTGCCGCTTTTGAATTGCCCGGCGTGTCGCGTGAGGCCCTGCGACGGCTCGCGCGCGCCCGAAAGGAAGTCCATGAGCTCTGAAACGAGGCGGTGGCCCGCGCGCTCCGCCGCGGCCGTCCTGGCCTGGGCCCTGGCCCTGACCGGTGCGGTGTCGGCGGCAGGAGCGGCGTCCGCGGCCGAGCCGGCGGAGGCGGCGGAGGCGCCGCAGCACTCGGGGGGCGTCAGCGCGGTGCTGGGCGGCGAGATGCCCGCCAGGTCCGGAGCGCACGTCAAGAAGGGCGGCACGTCGACCCCCGTCACGGCCGGGCTGTACGAGATGAAGGTCGACGGCGGCGGAACGGTGCAGACCTACTGCGTCGACGCCGAGACGGCGACCGTCAACGGGGCCAAGTACCGGGAGGTGAGCTGGAGCGAGTCCTCGCTGCAGCGCAACCGGAACGCGGGCCGGATCCGGTGGATCCTGCAGAACTCCTACCCCCAGGTCGACGACCTCGCCGCGCTCGCCGAGAAGGCCGGGACCGGCACCCTCGACCCCGGCCTCGCCGCGGCCGGCACCCAGGTCGCCATCTGGCGCTACTCGGGTGGCACCGACGTCGCGGCCGACAACCCCGCGGCCGCGAAGCTCGCCGACTACCTCTACAAGAACGCCGAGGACCTGGCGGAGCCGAAGGCGTCCCTCTCCCTGGATCAGCTCGCGGTGTCCGGCCGGTCCGGCGGGCGGATCGGCCCGGTCACGGTACGGACCACCGCGGACAGCGTCACTCTCACGCCCACCGCGGAGGCGATCGCCCAGAACATACGCATCGTGGACAAGGCGGGCAAACCCGTCACCACCCTGGTCAACGGCGGACAGCTTTACTTCGGGGTGCCCGCCGGCGCCCGGCCCGGGCTGGCCGGGGTCACGGCCACCGCCAACACCCAGGTGCCGGTCGGCCGGGTGTTCACCGGCGACCGGATCCGCACGCAGACGATGATCCTGGCCGGTTCCAGCCGGAGCACCGCCACCGCCGGCGCCGTCGCCGCGTGGGCGGACAAGGGTGCCGCCCCCGCGGTGTCCGCCCGGAAGAACTGCGCCAAGGGCGGCGTCGACATCACCGTCACCAACCGGGGCGACGCGCCCTACGCCTTCCGGATAGCCGGCGCGCCGCACACGGTGAAGCCGAACACGACCGAGACGGTCCTGGTCAAGGTCGCCGAGGACCAGGCGTACCGGATCAGCGTCGACGGGCCCGACGGATCCTCCACGACCGTCTCGGGGGTGCTCGACTGCCGGACCGGTGACACCGCCGGCCGGGACGGCCTGGGGACGAAGGACGCGACGGCCGCCGGCCCGCCGCCCTCTCCGTCCGGCACGCCGGGCACGTCGGGCGGCAGCGCCGGAAGCGGCGGCTCCGGGAGCGGCGGCGCGGGCCGCGGCGGGTCCGGTGGCTCCGGAGGGGCCGCCGCCGCGGACCGTGACCTCGCGGACACCGGCGGCAGCGGCTCCACGCCGACGGCCGTGGGCGTCGGGGCGGCCCTGGTGGCGGTCGGCGGGGTGACGGTGTTCCTCCTGCGGCGCCGCAGGAACGCCGCCGCGGAGGCCGCGGGCGAGTGACGCCGGGCGGGGCGCGGGGACGGGCGCCGGGACGGGCACGGGGGTGGGCGCCGGGACGGTGGCCGACGGGTACCGGCCGCGCCTCCCGGCGTGGGCGGCCGGCGCACCGCCCCGGCCGTGCCGAATCGCGTTTTCGCCCCGGGCCGCCGGTACGGCAAGATGGGTGTGTCTGCCCTCACGCGGCGGAGCCGCACATTGGCCCTTCTCGAATGCCGGACGGTTTCTCTTGGCTGAGTACATCTACACCATGCGCAAGACGCGCAAGGCGCACGGCGACAAGGTCATCCTCGATGACGTGACGCTGAGCTTCCTGCCCGGCGCGAAGATCGGTGTGGTCGGCCCGAACGGCGCCGGTAAGTCCACCGTGCTGAAGATCATGGCCGGCCTGGAGCAGCCCTCCAACGGGGATGCCTTCCTGTCGCCCGGCTACAGCGTCGGCATCCTCATGCAGGAGCCGGAGCTCGACGAGTCCAAGACGGTGCTCGAGAACGTCCAGGACGGCGTCGCCGAGACCAAGGGCAAGCTCGACCGGTTCAACGAGATCGCCGAGCTGATGGCCACCGACTACTCCGACGCGCTGCTGGAGGAGATGGGTAAGCTCCAGGAGGAGCTGGACCACGCCAACGCCTGGGACCTGGACGCCCAGCTGGAGCAGGCCATGGACGCCCTGGGCTGCCCCCCCGGCGACTGGCCGGTCACCAACCTCTCCGGTGGTGAGAAGCGCCGCGTCGCCCTCTGCAAGCTGCTGCTGGAGGCCCCCGACCTGCTGCTCCTCGACGAGCCCACCAACCACCTCGACGCCGAGTCGGTGAACTGGCTGGAGCAGCACCTCGCCAAGTACGCGGGCACCGTTGTGGCGATCACCCACGACCGGTACTTCCTCGACAACGTCGCCGAGTGGATCCTGGAGCTCGACCGCGGCCGCGCCCACCCCTACGAGGGCAACTACTCCACCTACCTGGAGAACAAGGCCGCCCGTCTGAAGGTCGAGGGCCAGAAGGACGCCAAGCGTCAGAAGCGGCTCAAGGAAGAGCTGGAGTGGGTCCGCTCCAACGCCAAGGGCCGCCAGGCCAAGTCCAAGGCGCGTCTGGCCCGCTACGAAGAGATGGCCGCCGAGGCCGACAAGATGCGGAAGCTGGACTTCGAGGAGATCCAGATCCCGCCGGGCCCGCGTCTGGGCTCCGTCGTCGTCGAGGTCAGCAACCTCTCCAAGGCGTTCGGCGACAAGGTCCTCATCGACGACCTGTCCTTCACGCTGCCGCGCAACGGCATCGTCGGCGTCATCGGCCCGAACGGCGCCGGCAAGACGACCCTGTTCAAGATGATCCAGGGCCTGGAGAAGCCGGACTCCGGCACCATCAAGGTCGGCGAGACCGTCAAGATCTCCTACGTCGACCAGAGCCGCGCCAACATCGACCCCAAGAAGACGCTGTGGGCCGTCGTCTCCGACGAGCTGGACTACATCAACGTCGGCCAGGTCGAGATGCCGTCCCGCGCCTACGTCTCCGCGTTCGGCTTCAAGGGCCCGGACCAGCAGAAGCCGGCCGGTGTGCTCTCCGGCGGTGAGCGCAACCGCCTCAACCTGGCGCTCACCCTCAAGCAGGGCGGCAACCTGCTGCTCCTCGACGAGCCGACCAACGACCTCGACGTCGAGACGCTGTCCTCGCTCGAGAACGCGCTGCTGGACTTCCCCGGCGCGGCCGTGGTCGTCTCCCACGACCGCTGGTTCCTCGACCGCGTCGCCACCCACATCCTGGCGTACGAGGGCGACTCCAAGTGGTTCTGGTTCGAGGGCAACTTCGAGTCCTACGAGAAGAACAAGATCGAGCGGCTCGGCCCGGACGCCGCGCGTCCGCACCGTGCCTCCTACAAGAAGCTCACCCGGGGCTGATATGGCGCGCCATATTTACGCCTGCCCGCTGCGTTGGTCGGACATGGACGCCTTCGGCCATGTCAACAACGCGGTCTTCCTCCGCTACCTGGAGGAGGCCCGGATCGACTTCCTCTTCAGCTCGGAGTTCGGCAAGGGGAACCACTCGTTCTCCGACGGGTCCGTCGTGGCCCGGCACGAGATCGACTACCTGCGGCCGCTCGTCCACCGGCCCGAGCCGGTGGTCATCGAGAGCTGGGTGACGCACGTCTCCCGCGCCTCGCTGACCATCTCCTACGAGATCAAGGACGAGGAGCGGGTGTACGCCCGGGCGTCCACGGTCGTCGTGCCGATCGACCGGGAGACCGGGCGGCCGCGGCGGATCTCCGAGGAGGAGCGGGAGCTGCTGGCGGGGTTCCGGGACGACGAGCCGGCCGCCGACCCGGCCGACGCCGTCGAGGGGGCCGTCGCCGTATGACGGCGTCCCCGGTTCCGCCTCCGGCCCCCTCGCGGGGGCCGCGGCTGCGGTTCGCCGACGCCCGGGAGGCCGCCGACCTGGCCGCCTTCCTGGCCCGGCTGATCCACTACGACCGGGCGGCCGCGGTGCGGCTGCAGGCGGCCGGCGGGGTGCTCGGTGTCTTCGGGCGCCCGCCGTCGTTCGAGGTGCTCGCCATCCGAACGGCTCGGCTGGGCGACGAGGGCGCCCTAGATGTGACCGTGTCGGCCGGGCGGCTGGCCGATGAGATCGATGCCGGTTCCCCGGTCGGGGACGGGCTTGAGGTCTCCGTTCCCGAGACCGTCACCGGGCCGCCGTGGGCCGGTGTGCTGCCGCCGCGCGGCGGCTGGCGCCGGGTCCCCGGCCTGCCTTCCGTCGAGGAGGTGCGCGGCACCGTCGCGGCGGCCGTCGGCGAGTTCCGGGCCCGCGACGAGGCGCTGCCCGCGCAGCGGCGGAACCGGGCCGAGCGGGATCGCATCGGGCGGGAGATCTGGTCGCGGACGCTCGGGGAGACGGGGGTGCCGTTGCGGGTGGTGCACGCGGCTCAGGCTCTTGGGTTTCTGCGGCCTGTGCGGGTGCCCG
The DNA here is from genome assembly GCF_020099395.1 of Streptomyces mobaraensis. NCBI lineage: Bacteria > Bacillati > Actinomycetota > Actinomycetes > Kitasatosporales > Streptomycetaceae > Streptomyces > Streptomyces mobaraensis. The sequence goes on from NZ_CP083590.1 coordinate 4,952,721, forward strand.
CCGGGACAGGTGGTGGCGCCGCGGTCGAGCCGTTGACGCTCTTCGCCGCCGGCGGATGGTTGCGGTTGCGGACGCCGTATGGGTCGGTCGCTGTGCGGACGGGCGGTCTCGGGGGGTTGACCGTCACGCCTGCGTGACGGGTTCGGGAGGGTGCCCCAGTCCCGCCCTTTCACCGTTTCCTGCGGGGGCCGGCCCCCGCACCCCCGAAGCGCGCTCCGCGCGCTGTCCTCAAGCGCCGGACGGGCTTAGTCGGGGGTGTTGATCATTGAGGCCGCCGCGTACGTCAGGTAGCGCCACATCTCGTCCCTGTGCGCCTGCGAGAGGTCCAGGCTGTCCACCGCGTCCCGCATGTGGCGCAGCCAGGCGTCGTGGGCGGCCCGGTCCACCGTGAAGGGGGCGTGGCGCATGCGGAGGCGGGGGTGGCCGCGGTTTTCGCTGTAGGTGCGGGGGCCGCCCCAGTACTGCATGAGGAAGAGGGCCATGCGCTCCTCGGCGGGACCGAGGTCGCCTTCGGGGTACATGGGCCGGAGCAGGGGGTCCTCGGCCACTCCCTCGTAGAAGCGGTGGGCCAGGCGCCGGAAGGTCTCCTCGCCGCCGACCTGCTCGTAGAAGGTCTGCTCCTGAAGCGTGCCGCGCGGAATCTCTTTCACCCCTCCATGGTCGCAGACGGCCCGGCCGAGGACTCCCGTCGTAGGACTCCCCGGCCGGAAGCGGACGTCTCAGCCCCGGCGGACGGTGATCGTCGTCCAGGCGCCGACGTGGACCCGGTCGCCGTCGTGGAGGGGGACCGGCACGTACGGCTGGATCGGTTCCTCGGAGCCGTTGATCGTCGTGCCGTTGGTGGAGTCCTGGTCGACCACGGCCCAGCCGCCGTCCGGCTGTTCCACCAGCACGGCGTGCTGGTGGGAGACGCCCGGGTCCTCCGGGGGGCGGGAGAGGTCGATGTCGGGGGATTCTCCCGTGCTGTGCCGGCGGCGGCCGATGGTGATCTGGGGGCCGGTGAGGCGGCACTGCTGCTCGGGTGAGTAGGCGGGCAGGTTGAGGCCGGCCGCCTCGGGGCCGCTGCGGTTCATCATCGACCGGAAGTACTCGCGGTCGGGAGCTATCACCGCGACCCAGCCGGCCGGCGGCGCCGGCGGTTCGTACGCGTACGGGTTGTCGGGCGCGGGGGCCGGCGGGGGCAGCATCCAGTCGTCGTCACCGGCCGGCCCCGGCGACGTGTGCTGCGGGGTCAGCGGTTCCGCGGCGCGGTTGATCCGCGACGGGCGGGAGCCGTGGTAGTCGAAGGTGTGCGGCGGGGTGGGCTGCGGTGGCGGGGGAGGAGCCGACTGGAACCCGTGCGGCTGCGGCGGGGTCACGTACGGCGAGGCGGTCCCGGTCAGGAAGTTGTACGCGCACTCCTCGCAGAACGGTGCCTGGGCCTCGCGCGGAGTGCGGCACTGCGGGCACAGCTCCGCCTGCATGGTGGCCTCGGCCGTGCCTCCCGTGTAGGAAGGGGGTGCTGTGGGCGGTGGTGGCGGAGGGACGGCACCCGTGGGCGCGGAGACCCCGGTCATCCGGTGGCCGCACACCTCGCACCAGTCGTCGGCCACCGACTGGTGACCGTTCGGGCAGGTCGGCATGTCGGTCGTTCCCCCTCTTGCGCCGTTTCCGGTGTTCCCATGACCTTGCGGTGTTCGCCCGGCCGGCGTGCTACTTCTTCACGCGGACCGTTTTGGTCGAGCGTGTCTCCAATGTCTTCTCCGCCTCGGCCGAGACCTTGGCCTTCAGCCGCACAGTACCGTTCACGGCGTCCACCACGTCCACCACCTTGGCCAGCAGTTTCGCGGTGTCCTCGTTGCCGGAGCGGCTGGCGAGCTGCACGGCCCGGCCGAGCTTGGCCGTGGCGCCGTCCAGGTCGCCGGACTTGCGCAGTTCCAGGCCCTGTTGGATGGCCTGCGCCAGCTCCGCCTGACCGGTGTAGTGCGCGACCTGCGGGTTGATCGTGGTCGAGGCGGCGAGGTCGTCCGTCCACACCGCCCGGACCAGGCCCTGGGCGAGGACCTCCGCCGAGCCGTCGCGCGTCGGCCGCACCAGGGACGCCCGGGCGGCCAGCATCTCCCGGCCCACACCGGCGTCGGGGACCCGGACGCACACGTGGTAGTCGCGGGACTCGTCGCCCCAGGAGCCGGTGGGGTAGTCGCCCGCGCGAGGGCCGGCCTCGGTCCGACGATCCGTCAGGTCGCGGACCGTGGGCGCCACTTGCTTGACGAACTGCACCTCGGAGCCCTGCGGGGTCCACAGCCGGAGGGAGACGTCGGCGAGCTCCTTGCCCATGACGTTCTCCATCATCCCGGTGAAGTCGGCGGCCAGGCCCGACGGGTCGGCGACGATGTCGGCGCTGCCCAGCAGGGCGGAGGCTATGCCGGTGACCTCCTTGACCTCCCAGTCCGTTCCCACGCCCCGCGCGTCACAGGTGAACCGTCCGGCACAGGCGTCCAGGGAGGCCCGGAGGGCGTCCGGCTCCTCGTGCTCGTTGCGGCCGTCGGTGAGCAGGACGCCGTGGCGTATGGAGGCGTCGGACGAGGCCAGCAGCCGGTCGGCGAGCCGCAGCCAGGTGCCGATGGCCGTGCCGCCGCCGGGGGTGAGCTTGCGCAGCGCCTCCTTCGCCTGGGCGCGGGTGGTGGCGTCGGCGACCGCCAGCCGGCCGAGCCCGGGGTAGACCTCCTTGGCCTGGTGGGTGCCGGCCACCACCGCGAAGGAGACGCCCTCGCGCAGTACGTCTATCGCCGCGGCCGTGGCCTGCCGGGCGTTGCGCATCTTGGCCGGCGGGTAGTCCATCGAGCCGGAGCAGTCCACCATGATCACCACGGCGGTGTCCGGCGCCGACGCGGCCGACGCGCCGGCGGACGTGCCCCCTCCGGTGGACGTCACGGTGACGATCGCGTTCACCTCGCGCCCGCCCTCGGGCAGGAACTCGTTCTGGTACACGTCGACCGAGAAACGCGGCACGTCCGGCTTGGACAAGTTCGACATCCGATCCGCTCCTTCGCACTCACCTGGTCACATGGCGACCGACGGACGGACGGACACGCGCGGCGCCTCCCCCGGCACCGGCGTGCGGATCCCCCCGTTGACGCTCGGGCGTCAGGCCGCCCCCGGCTCCGCGGAGCGGGCGGGGAACGGCAGTACCGCAACGGTTACGTTGTCGTGCCCCCCGCCGTCAAGGGCGTAACCGACCAGCCTGCGCGCGGTCTCCAGGGGCCGCTCGCGGGCGTCGGAGGGGACGACGGCGGCCATCCGCTCGGCGGTCTCGGCGTAGTTCCACAGGCCGTCGGTGCAGACGATGACGACGCCGGGGCGGTCCGGCTGGAACGCCGCGGTGTGCGGCTCCACTTCGTAGGCGTCCGCGCCCAGCCAGCCGGTGATGGCGTGGGCGCGCTCGTCCGCGTACGCCTCCGCCTCCGACAGCAGGCCGGCCGCCACCATCTGGGCGGCCCAGGAGTCGTCCTCGGTGAGCCGGGCCGGCTCGGTGGTGCGGTCGTCGGGGACCCAGTAGGCGCGGCTGTCGCCGACCCAGCCGACGGTCAGCAGTTCGCCGGTGACGACGGCGCTGACGATAGTGCAGGCGGGGGCGTTCTCCTGCTGGTGGTGGCGGTGCTCGCGGGCCCGGTGGCCGGACGCGGCCAGGGCGTCGACCGCCCGCGCGGCGTCCAGGATCGCCCGGTGGGTGGCCTCCCGCGGCGGGGTGCCGGCCGCGAGGGCGTCCTCCAGGGAGGCCAGGGCGCCGGCGCTCGCGGCGGTCGACGCCTCGTCGGACCGGGCGGCGGACGACACGCCGTCGCAGACGACGGCGAGCACGGCCGTGCCGCCGTCGGGCTGGGTCGTGGTGGACACCGCGAAGGCGTCCTCGTTGCGGTGGTGGCGCAGGCCGCGGTCGCTGACCGCGGCGACGCCCGGCGTCTCGTGCTCCATGTGATCCCGTTCGCGCGGCTGTGCATGCCCGCAGTGCTCGCAGTACCCGTCGTCGTCGATCATGCCGGACCGGCAGGCCCCGCAGACGCGCCGGCGGCCTGTCGCGCCTGTCGGGTCTGTCGCGCCGGAAGCGTGGGATGTGCCGGAAGTGCCGGGTGTGCCAGGTGTGCCGGACGCGCCGGCCGACGGGAGTCCGGCCTGGCCCGGGACGGCCGGCGTCCCGGGCGGGGCCGGACGGTGGCCGTCCGGCTCGCGGTAGCGGGCGGTCCGCCGGGGGTCCCCGGCCGTACCGCCGGGGGGGACCGCCGCAGGGGCCGCCGCCGAGAGGTCCGCGCCGCAGCCGCCGCAGAAGTTGTCGGCGGGGTCCAGCGGCTCATGGCAGACGGGACAGGCCGTCAGCTGTGCGGATTGCGGCAGTTGCGACATCGATCACACCCATGTCCTGGGGCGGAAGCGGTTGGCCCGTTCCACCAGTTCGATCCTTTCCCCGCCGTCCCGGGCGAGGCGTGCGAGCACGCGGTACGAGCGTTCCAGCCCGAAGCGCAGGCTCCGTTCGTCCGTGCCGGCGCCGAGCAGGGCGGTCCGCCGGCCGTCCGCGACCGGCGCGCCCGCGCGGCCGGTCAGCACCCAGTCCAGGGCGGTGCCCAGCACCTCCGTGGCCAGCCGCTCGCGGCGCTCCTGGTCCAGGCCGACCTCGGAGAGCCGCTCGACCTGCCCGGCGGCGGCCGTCAGGTCGTCGAGCAGGTGCTCGTGCGGCGACCGGCGGCGCAGCCGGGCGCGGACCGCCGCGACCCGGGCGGCCGTGAAGTGGATGGACGCCTCCGGCACGGACTCCAGCACCTCGACCGCGCCCGTGCGGTCCCCGGCCGCCAGCCGCACCCGGGCCAGCCCGAAGGCGGCGCTGACGAAGCCGGGGTCGGTGCTCCACACCAGACGGTAGTACTCGGCGGCGTTGTCGAGCTGGCCGAGGACCTCCGCGCAGACGCCGAGGGCCAGCTTGGGGGCCGGCTCGCCGGGGAACGCGTCGTAGACGGCGTCGAAGGAGAGCGCGGCGGTCTCCTTGTCGCCGGTCACCAGGGCGTGCAGGCCGCGGTACCAGACGATCCGCCAGTCGTCGGGGTACTCGGCCTCCAGGGAGGCCATCGCCTTGCCGGCGTGCATGAGCTCGCCGAGCTCCAGTTGGGCACGGAAGCGGCGCAGCCGCAGCTCCAGCGAGTTGACGGGGGCCGCCTGGAGGGCCGCGTACATCTCCGCCGGGCGCGCGGAGAGCAGACCGGCGAGGAAGCCGGCGTTGGGGTCGGACGGGTCGGCCATCGGGACGGGCAGGGCGAACGCGGCGGCCGGCACGTCGAGCGGCGCCAGGGCGGGCGGCTCGGGCGGGGGCGCGGCGGCGACGGGCGGCGGGGCCTGCCGGGGCGCCCGCGACAGCACGGAACGGGACGGGCGGGCGCCGAGCGCCGACGGGTCCCCGCCCTCGTCCGCGAAGAGGACGGTGTCCACCACGCGCGGCTCGGGCCCGAACAGCGTGGACAGGGCGGGCCGCGGGGTGCCCGTCTGGAGCGACACCACCTCCCGCAGGACGCCCGTGAGCTGGTCGGCCATCTCCTCGGCCGAGGAGAAGCGGCGGGCCGGGTCGGGGTCCGTGGCGCGGACCAGCAGCCGGTAGAACGACTCGTAGCGGCTGAAGACCTCGATGTTGTCCGGGTCGGGCAGGCTGTCGACGAAGACGTTGGTGTAGCCCTGGAAGTCGAAGGTGAGGACGGCGAGGGTGCGGGCCACCGTGTACAGGTCGGAGGCGACGGACGGGCCGACCTCCGCGACCTCGGGCGCCTGGTAGCCGACCGTGCCGTAGATGGCGCTCTCGTCGTCGTCCATCCGCCGGACCGCGCCCATGTCGATCAGCTTGAGCTGATCCTGCTGCTGTATCGCGTTGTCGACCTTGAAGTCGCAGTAGAGCAGATTGCGGCTGTGCAGATGGCCGAGCGCCTCCAGCGCCTCGATGCCGTAGGCGCACGCCTGTTCCACGGGCAGCGGGTCGCGCCGGCCGTCCGGCAGCCGGCGCTCGTTGGCGATGTCCTTGAGGGACTTGCCGCCGACGTACTCCATGACGATGTAGCCGTCGAGGCTGCCGGTCCGCTGGTCGAGGTGCTCGACGAAGTTGTAGATGCGGACGATGTTGGCGTGCTCGATCTCGGCCAGGAAGCGGCGCTCGGCGAGGGCGACGGCGAGCGCGTCCTCGTCGCCGGTGTCCAGCAGGCCCTTGAGGACGACCCAGCGGTCGGAGACCGCGCGGTCCATGGCCAGGTAGATCCAGCCCAGGCCGCCGTGGGCCAGGCAGCCCGCCACCTCGTACTGCCCGTGTACGACGTCGCCGGCGCGCAGCTTGGGGACGAACGAGTAGGGGTGGCCGCACTTGGTGCAGAAGCCCTCGGTGCGGCCGGGGCGGTCGCCGCGGGAGCGGCCCACCGGCTCGCCGCAGTCGCTCTTGCTGCAGAACCGCTTGCGCTCGGGCACCTCGGGGTTGGCCAGGACCGCGGCGCGGGGGTCCGGGCGCGGCACGCCCGGCATGCTGACCAGGCCGGCGCCGAGCTTGTTCCGGGCGGAGGCGGCGGTTCCGGAGCGCGAACTGCGGACGGACACCGAACGGGAGGGCGTGCTCCCGTTGCCGAGGGTGGAGCGGGACAGGCGGCCCGACACGGAGCGGCGGGAGGGGGCGGAGCGGGAAGAACGGGAGGAAGGGGATGAATGAGTGGAGCCCGTGGAGCCCCGCGATCTTTCGGAGGCTCGCCCTCCCGTTCCGCCGGCGACGATCCCGGTGGCCGGCGAGGAGAGCGTCCCCGCGGCCGAGACGACCGGCGCGAGGCCGCAGGTGTCGCAGTAGGTCTCGCCGCCGCCGACGTCCTCGTAGGCGCCCGCGCAGCCCGGCCGCTGGCAGGCCGTGGTGCCGTTGTCTCCGCTCATCTTTCCCCCCTGTGGTCATGGACGCTGTGGCCCGGGCTTCCGTTGCCCGGCGGGGCCAGGGCCCCGGAGACCGCCTGCTGGTAGCGCAGGACGGCCTGTTCGGCGGCCACCAGATCGCAGGGAGCGCTCCAGAGCATGCGGCGGGCGGCGTCGTACCGCTCGCCGAGGAACGGGTCCTCCGCCAGGCCGTGCCGGCCCGCCTTCGCCCGGTAGGCGTCCAGCCGGCCGCGCAGTTCGGCCCGGACGGCCAGGGGCGCGGTGACCGCGGTCAGCGAGGCGCGGGCCCGCAGCAACTCCTCCTCGGCACGCTGCTCCAGGCTCTCCAGGAGCGGCGAGAGCCGGTGCCAGCGGGCGCGTCTGCGGTGCTCGGCGGCGGCGGACAACTGCTCGTAGAGGGCGGTCGGCGGGCCGGAGACGGCCGGGACCTCCGAGGCCGCGATCTTGGACAGCACCTCCGCGCGGGCCTGCCGGGCCTCCTCCAGGGTGCGGTCCGCCCGGGAGAGGACGTCGCGCACCCGCATCAGCCGCTGCTCGGCGTCCTGCCGGACCGTCAGTACCGCCTCGATCTCCCGGCGGACGTCCTCCAGGGCGCGGGCGGCGCGGTCGTAGCGCGTGGTGTCGGTGCGGCCGCCGCCCGGCGCGGAGCTGGGGGAGGCGCCCGTCCAGAAGGCCAGCGGGTCGGATATCACCTCGGCCCGCAGGGCGGACAGCTCGCGGGTGATCTCCTCCAGGTCGTCCCCGGACGGGTGTTCGCCAGGGCGGACGCCGACGGAATGAGCCAGCGAGCGGGTGCGGCCCAGCTCGGCGGCGAGCAGGTCGATACGGGCGGGGAGCGCGGACCAGACGGCGTCGGCGACCACGACCACGTCCAGGGCCTGCGCGTACCAGCCGTTCATCCGGTCGACGAGCTCTTCGAGGGTCAGCCGCTCGCTGAGCTTGGCCGCGCCGCCGAGCGTCGTCAGCCCGGCGGACGGGTCGCCGCCCGGCAGGGTGACGCGGGCGCCGCGCAGCAGGTCGGTCAGCTCCGACAGTTCGCTCTGGTGCGGCCAGCGGCGGCGGGAGCGCAGCTCGCGGGCCCGGGTGAGGGCGTCGGTGTAGGCGTCGAAGGACGTCCAGAGCCGGTTGATGAGCTGCTCGGCGACCGCCCAGCGGGCTCTGGTGACGCCGGACAGGTCGGCGCCCTCCAGCAGCCGGCGGCCGGCGTGGTCCTGCAGGGCGAGCAGGGAGGACTCGACGGCCTCGTGCTCCGCGCCGAGCCGCGCCAGCGCGCGGTCGACCTCCTCGCGGCTCAAGACCGGCCCGGTGGGCCCCGCGACCGCCATCGGTCCCCTCTCCTGTCCGCGGCCCGCGCCGCTTCGTACCGGTGCTGTTCCGGGGAGTCCGCCGGTCGGCCTCCCGCTACGTTCCCGTGTTCCCGGGGCCTTTCTCCTTCCTTCCCCTCGCTCTCTTCCCGCCTTCCTCGCCAGGGCCCGCCCGATGCGTGCCGGTGGGCCGCCCGCGGGGTGCGCGGGTGCCCGGGGTCCGGGGTGGGGCCGCGTTTCCGCCCGTCAGTCCCGGTACTTGGGCTCCGGGGGCGCCGTGATGCCGAGGTCGGCGCGGGCCAGCCACTGCCGGTACGCCTGCATCCAGGGACTCGACGTGCCGCCGGCACGGTAGTCGTCCAGCACCGCGTTGACCCGGCGTACCAGGTCCTCCGCTCCGCGGTTCATCGCCACGCCGTAGTACTCGGTGGTGAACGGTTTGCCGACGAGTACCACGGACGGGTCCTGCGCCGCCTGTCCGGCGCCCAGCGCGTTGTCCGTGAGGATGGCGTCGACCTGGCCGAGCTGGAGCCGTACCAGGCAGTCGAGTTGGTTGGGAACGGTGGTCACGCTCGCCGACGCCGCCCGCTTCGTCAGTTCGGCCTCGGCCGTGGAGCCGGCGGCGGCGCAGATCTTCCGCCCGGTCATCAAGGCGTCGTCGAGGCCGGTGACCTTCGATCCCTTGGGCACCAGCAGTTGCTGGCCGGCCTGGAAATAGGCCGTGGAGAAGGCAACTTCCTTGATCCTGTCGCAGCTGATGCTCATCGTACGCGCGACGATATCCACCTTGCCCGACTTGAGGGCGGGAATGCGCTGATTGGTGGGGATGGCCAGGAACGTCACTTTGTCCGGATCGCCCAGGATGGCCTTGGCGATGGCCCGCACCAACGCGATGTCGAAGCCGTCCAGCCTGCCCGTGGCCGGGTCGCGGTAGCCCCAGCGGTAGCTGTTCTGGTCGACGCCCGCGATCAGCCGGCCGCGCTCCTTGATCCGGCGCACGGCCGGGCCGTCGGACGTGGACGGGCGCAGGCTGGCCTCCGGGTCCGTGCAGTCGGTGGCGGGCGCCGCGGCGGCGGCCGGACGTACCGCCGCCGTCGTCCCCCGGCCGCCGTTCCGTCCCGGCGCGCCGCCGGGGAGGAGCAAGGCCGTGACCGCGGCCAGGGCGCAGGTCACGAGCATGGCGACGGTGGCACCGAACACCTTCCGGGCGGTCCGGTGCCGTGCTGCCGCCGCTGCCCCTGCTCCCGCCGCCGGGGCCGCTCTTCCGTTTCCGCGCATGGTCCCTCCCCCGTCCGTCCGCGCGATGCCGTTCCTTTGCTCGATGCCGTTCTGCCGCCGTGCGACGCCGTTCTTCCGCGCCGGCCCGCTCATCGGTACTCCGAGAGCCTGCGGCCGATGCCCAGGACCACGGCGGCGGCGCCCAGCACGGCCAGCACACCGGCGCCCACGGCGAGGCCGGTCAGCGCGTCGCGCCCGTCGTCGGCGGCCTGCCGGAAGTCGTCCTTCTCGCGGTCCAGCGCCTTCCGCAGCGCGGTGTCCACGCGGTCGAACGACTCGCCCGTACTGTCCCGTTCGCCGATCACCTGCGGCAGCGCGCGGTCGTAGTCGCCGGCGACGTCCGCCGCGCGGGCCGCGTCGTGCCGCCGCTTCCAGTCGCGCACCCCGTCGATCGCCTCCGTCACCGGGGCGCGGCCGTCCGCGTCGTCGGCGAGGGACGCCGCCCTGCCCAGCAGGCTCCCGGGGGACGGCGTGCCGCCCGTGCCGCCGAAGAGGTCGCGCATGTCCCGCCCGTAGCCCTCCTCGTAGGCGTCCTTGCCGTCGTCGGTGAGGACGGCGCCGCGTGCCACCAGGGACAGGCTCTCGGCGCCGTGCGCCTGGAGCGCGCTGATCCGGGCCATGCCGATCACCTGGAGGGACTTGGCGCCGTGGTCGTACGAGTCCTCCAGCTCCGCCCGGGCCAGGCCCTGGCCCACCCCCAGCCACACCAGCACCACCAGCGTGCTCGCCGTCGCGGCCAGCAGTCCGCGGTCGAACACCCGGTTGGTCCGCAGGTACGCGCGGCGCTGGAACCAGGCGAGCGCGCCGAGCGCGAGGAGGCCCACGGCTATCGCCGCCCAGGGCAGTCCCTCGGCGTCCGCGTAGTCCGCCTCCAGCCGGTCCCGCTCCGCCTCGTACAGCCGGCGGGCGGCGGGCAGCAGATCCTGGCGCATACGGTCGCTGGCGTAGCGCAGGTAGGCGCCGCCCAGCGGGAGGCCCTGCCGGTTGTCGGCACGGGCCTGCTCGACCAGGCCCGTGTAGACGGGCAGCCGCTCGTTCAGCGTCGCTATCTGCTCGCGCTCGGCCGGCGAACCACCGGTGTTCGCCGCCGCCTTGACCAGCAGCTCGGACGCCGTGGCGATGTCCTTCTCGTACCGCTGCCGCACCGCGCGGGTCTCCTTGGAGCCCGCGAGGAAACCGGTGGCGGCGGTGGTGTCCGCGTCCGCCAGCGAGGCGTAGATGTCCGCCGCGGCGGCGCTCAGGGGCTCGCTGCGCTCCACGACGGCGTCGGCCGCCCGGGACCGGTCCGTCACCTGCCAGGCGGTGACCGCACCGAAGACGATCAGCAGCGCGGCCAGCGCGGCGCCGATCACCCGCAGCCTGCCCGGCTCCGTGCGCGTCGCGGCCGTCCGCATCCTGGCGAACCGCGCACGCCAGGCGGCGCGCTCCGAGCCGCGGGCCGGGACCCCGGCCGGCCCCGGCCCCGGTCCTTGCCCCGGATCCGGCGTCGGCCCCGGTGGCGCGGCCGTCCTCAGCGGTTGTGACACGAGACCTCCCCCTTGGTCGCCGGTGCGCCGCCGCCACCCGGTGCGGGGCGGGACGGGCACCTGGCCAGAAGTATGGCGGCAGGGACTGACAAAGACACCACGTACTTCGCGATCTTGTTCGGATCGCGATCCGGGCGGGGCGCGGTCGACCGGTCTCCGCGCAGGTGTTCACGCGACGCGGGTGCCGGGCGGTTCCGGGCGGGGCGGGCGAGGTGCCGGTGCGGATCGGGTCTTCGGCCGTCGGACTTCCGGCCTCCGCCGCCCTCCCGCGTCAAGCCCACCGGGCCCGCAGCGCCGCGTACCCGTCCGGCTCCGCCCCCAGCAGGTCCAGGGCGAGCAGGGCGGCACCGAGGACGGGCGGGGCCGTGACCGTCACCGGCTCGGCCCGGGGGGCGGAGGCGGCCAGCCCTTTGAGCACGTCGTCGTGGAGGAGAGGGTGACGGGCCGCGAGGACGCTGCCGCCGAGGACGACGGGCACCCGCTCGCCCAGCAGGTCCAGCCTGGTCAGCGCGGTGCGGGCCATGACCACGACCTCCTCGGCCTGCCGCGCGACGATCGCCCGGGCGACGGCGTCGCCGGCCGCCGCGACGGCGAAGAGGACCGGGGCCAGCTCGTGCGTCCGCGCCCGCGCGACGGTGCCCAGGTGCAGCGCCTCGATCAGCTCCGGCATGCCCGGCAGCCCGAAGTGGGCGGGCAGGGCGGTCGCGAGGGCGCTGGGCTCGCCCCGGCCGTCCGCGGCGCGGGCGGCCCACCACAGGGCCTCGCCCGCGAGGTGACCCCCGCCGCCCCAGTCGCCCGAGATCCGGCCGAGGGACGGGAACCGGGCGGTACGGCCGTCGGGCGTCAGACCGGCGCAGTTGATGCCCGCCCCGCACACCACGGCCACGCCCATGGGCGCGGAACCGTCCGGCAGCCCGGCCCGCAGCAGGGCGAAGGTGTCGTTGACGACGGTGACCGTCCGGCCCCAGCCGTACCGCTCGATCGCCGCCGCCAGCCGTTCCTCCTCCACCGGGAGGTCCGCGTTGGCGAGGCACGCCTGGACGTGGTCCACGGGCGATGCGCCGGGCCCCGCCCCCGCCGCGGCCACCAGGCGGGCGAGTTCGCCCACGGCCGCTTCCACGCCGTCGGCGTGCGGCCGGAAACCGCCGCCGCGGGCCGTGCCCAGGATCCGGCCGGCGGTGTCCACCAGCGCCACATCCGTCTTGCTGTTGCCCGCGTCCACCGCCAGCGCCGTACGGGGGCGCAGGCCGGCGCCTGGGGCGCCGCGCGCGCCTGGGGCCGGGCGTGCGCCTCCGTCCGTGCTTCCGTCCGCGCCTCCGCGTGCGGTGCCATCCGTACGGGCGGGTGCGTACGGGGCCGCGCCCGAGCCCGCCCCGGCTGGGCCCCCGCCCGTACCCATGCCGGAGCCCCGTCGCGCGGCCGCGCCCCCTCCCGCCGTCACGCCCCCTCCCGCCGTCACGCCCACGCCAAATGCGGGCGGTTGTGTGCGATCAGGGTGTCCGTCAACCGGTCCGCGGTCGCGTCCTGGCCGATCAGGGGGTGGGCCAGCAGGGCCTGGAACACCCGGTCCCGGCCGCCCTCCAGGGCCGCGCGCAGGGCCAGGTGCTCGTACGCCGTGACACCCGCGACCAGGCCGGAGAAGAGGGGTTCCAGGGGGCGTACGGGGAGCGGGTGCGCGCCGCGCGCGTCGACCGCCGCCGGGACCTCGATCACCGCGTCGTCCGGCAGGAATGGCAGGGTGCCGTTGTTCAGCGTGTTGACCACCTGCACCTCCCCGGTGTCCCCGAGCAGCGCCGAGGTGAGGGCGACGGCCGCCTCCGAGTAGTAGGCGCCCCCGCGCTTCGCCAGCAGCGCCGGCTTCTCGTCGAGCGCCGGGTCCCGGTACAACTCCAGCAACTCGCGCTCCATCGCGGCCACTTCCTCCGCGCGCGACGGCTTGGTGCGCAGCTCCTCCACCACCTCGTCGTGCCGGTAGAAGTAGCGCAGGTAGTAGGAGGGGACGGCGCCCAGCCGGGCGGGCAGCTCGCGTGGGAGGCGCAGGTCCGCCGCGATGGCGTCGCTGTGCTCGGCGAGCAGCTTGGGCAGGACGTCCACGCCCCCGACGCGCACCTCGCGCTCCCAGGTGAGGTGGTTGAGGCCCACGTGGCCGAGGGTGACGTCCTGGGGGGTGACGCCGAGCAGGGCCGCGAACTTCCGCTGGAAGCCGATGGCCACGTTGCACAGCCCCACGGCCCGGTGGCCGGCGGTGAGCAGGGCCCGGGTCACGATGCCGACGGGGTTGGTGAAGTCCACGATCCAGGCGTCCGGGCTGCGCCGCCGGACCCGTTCGGCGATGTCCAGCACGACCGGGACCGTCCGCAGCGCCTTGGCCAGGCCCCCGGCGCCGGTAGTCTCCTGGCCGACGCAGCCGCACTCCAGCGGCCAGGTCTCGTCCCGCGCCCTGGCCGCCTGTCCGCCCACGCGCAGTTGCAGCAGGACGGCCGCGGCGCCGTCCACGCCCGCGTCCAGGTCGGTGGTCCAGGTCACCCGGCCGGGATGTCCCTGGCGGGCGAAGATCCGGCGGGCCAGGCCGCCGACCGGCTCCAGGCGGTCGGCCGCCGGATCGATCAGCACGAGCTCGTCGACCGGCAGGGCCGCCCGCAACCGGGCGAAGCCGTCGACGAGTTCGGGGGTGTAGGTCGAGCCTCCGCCGACCACTGCGAGTTTCACGGGATCAGACCTCTTCGCGTCACGGGTGAGGGAGTGAGCAGGAAGCGGAACGGGGTGAACGAAATTCGCATGACGTCACAACGGGCACACTGTTAATTTCTCGCCCCATGGAACCACTCGGCGAGAACGAGATACGAGCCTCTTTCATCAATTGCTCGAAAGGTGAGGCGCGCAGGATCAGCCTGCCCCGGGGACTGGCCGAACTCCCCTGGGCCGACCTCGACTTCCTGGGCTGGCGCGATCCCGGCGCCCCCGACCGCGGCTACCTGGTCGTCGTCCGCGACGGCAAGCCGCAGGGGATCACCCTGCGGGTCCCCCAGGGCGGCCCGCGCAGCCTCGCCAAGACGACGATCTGCTCGTTCTGCCTGACCGGCCACCCCGGATCCGGTGTCTCCCTGCTCGCCGCCCGCAAGGTCGGCGCCTTCGGACGCGACGGCAACACGGTGGGCGCCTATATGTGCGCCGACCTGGCCTGCCCGCTGTATGTGCGCGGCAAGAAGGTGCCGGAGTTCAGCGGCCCCCGGTACAAGGAGTCGCTGAGCGTGGACGAGCAGGTGGCGCGGATGCTCGGGAACGTGGACGAGTTCCTGCGGAAGGTCGGCGCGGCCTGAGGGCCTGAGGGCCTGAGGGCCTGAGGGGCGGGCGCCGCTCCGAAGGGCGTTGTCAGACCCGTCCGTTACGGTGCTCGCATGGCCACCGACACGCCTTCCGCCTCCGGTCGCCGCGAGCGCCTGCGCGGCTTCCTGCGCAGCCGCCGGGCCCGCCTCGCCCCCGAGGACGTGGGGCTGCCCCCGGCGGCCCGGCGCCGTACGCCCGGGCTGCGGCGCGAGGAGGTCGCGCTGCTGGCCGGGGTGGGCGTCTCCTGGTACACGTGGCTCGAACAGGGGCGGCCCATCAACGTCTCCGCCGACGTCCTGGACGCGATAGCCCGGGCCCTGCGGCTGGACGAGCCGGAGCGCGAGCACCTGTACCTGCTGACCGGGCTCAATCCGCCGCCTCCGGCCGGCGTCCCCCGCCCCGAGGCCACGCCCGAGCTCCGGCGGCTGATCGAGGCCTGGTCGCCCCGGCCGGCCGTGCTGCTGGACCGCTACGAGAACTTCGTGGCCGTCAACGACGCGGCCCGCGCGGTGTTCGGCTATACCGACGCCGACCGCAACTGCCTGGTCGCGTTCTTCACCAACGCCCGCTACCGGGCGCTCCACAGCCACTGGGAGGCCGTCGCGCCCGGCGTGGTCGCCGCGTTCCGTGCCGCCGCGGCGCGGCATCCCGACGACCCCGGGTTCGACCGGATAGCCGACGGGCTGTGTGCGGCGAGCCCGGAGTTCGCCGCGCTGTGGGCGCGGCACGACGTCGGGACGACGGCGCAGGCGCTGAAGGCGGTGCGGCATCCGGAGGCGGGGGAGCTGGTCTTCGACACCACCACGCTGGCGCTGCCGGACCAGCCCGGTCTGCACGTGGAGCTCCAGAACCCCCGGCCCGGCAGCGGGACGGCCGAGCGGCTGGAGCGGCTGGCGGCGGCCGGGTTCCGTACCCCGGCGGACGCCGGGCTGGTGGTGGTGGACCCATGTTGAACGAGCACTGTCGGAGGTGATCGCCGGGCAGCAGGCTGAGGTCCATGACCAGCAGCGCTTCCCACAGCCCTTTCCGTTTCGACGACAAGATCGCCCTCATCACCGGCGGTGCCCGCGGCATGGGCCTCGCCGTCGCCAGCCGACTCCTGTCCGAGGGCGCTCAGGTGATCATCACCGGCCGTGACGGCGCGCGGCTCGACGCCGCGGTCGGCGAGCTCGGGGGTCCCGGGCGCGTCCACGCGGTACGGGGTGACGTGTCGCGCGTCGCCGACGCGGACGCGTTGGCCGATGCGATCCGTGAGCGGTACGGGCGGCTGGACGTGGTCTTCGCCAACGCGGGCGTCGCCTCGTTCGCCGCCCTGCCCGAGGTGAGCGAGGAGGAGTTCGACCGTGTCGTCGGCATCAATCTCAAGGGCGTCTACTTCACCGTGCAGCGGGTTCTGCCGCTGCTGGCCGACGGTGGCGCCGTCGTCATCAACGCGTCCTGGACCGCGCACCGCGGGCTGCCTTCCGCGTCCCTGTACTCCGCCACGAAGGCGGCTGTGCACAGCCTGACGCGGACGTTCGCGGCGGATCTCGCCGCGCGGCGTATTCGCGTGAACTCGGTGAGCCCCGGATACATCGAGACCGACATGTACCGGGCGGCTGTCTCCTCTGCCGAGGAGGCGGCGGTTGTCGACCGGGTCGTCGCGGGGCGGGTCGGGGCTGCCGAGGATGTTGCCGACGCGGTTGCGTTCCTGGCGTCGGAGGAGGCTTCGTATGTGAACGGGCAGGATCTCGTGATCGACGGGGGGTTGGTGGCGGCTCAGGTGGGGGGTGGGCTGAGGGGGGAGTAGGGGGGTGCGCCTGCGGCGGGCTGTGCCCCTGGCCCGCCCCTTCGCCGATTCCCGGGGGCAAGCCCCCGGACCTCCGAAACCGCGCTGCGCGCGGTTGTCCTCAAACGCCGGACGGGCTGAAATGCGCGCCCGGGCGCACCACCCAGCCCGTTGGGGGTCCCCCCTCTGGGGGAGTTTGAGGACGAGCGGCGAAGCCGCGAAAGGGGGTCTGGGGCGCAGCCCCAGGAATCGGCGAAAGGGGCGGGACCGGGGCTCACTTCCCCAACGTCGCCCCCGGCGGTATCGGCGCCGTGGCCAGCGCCTGCGGCGACGTCGGATTGGCGAGCACGGACGGCGGCGCCACGACGGCGGTGGGGTCGGCGGGATCCGTCTCCTCCGCCACCGCCGGCGGCGGCCCCATCCGGATCCCCGCCGCGTCCAGCGCCCGCTTGATCCGCCAGCGCAGCTCCCGCGCGACGGCCGCCGCCTCGCCCGGCGCGGCCTTCGCCTGGACCCGGACCACGACGGAGTCGAGGGAGACCGAGTCGAGTCCCATGACCTCGACGGGCTCCCAGAGCTTCTCGTCCCAGGGGGCGGTCTTGGACATCTCCTCGCCGACCTCCCCTATCACCTGGCGGGCGCGGTCCAGGTCCTCGTCGTAACGCAGGGTGACGTCGACCTCGGCCATGGCCCAGCCCTGGCTCAGGTTGCCGATCCGCTTGACCTCGCCGTTGCGGACGTACCAGATGGCGCCGTTCGCGCCCCGGAGCTTGGTCACGCGCAGGCCGACCTCGACGACCGTGCCCGTCGCCACGCCCGCGTCGATCTCGTCGCCCACGCCGTACTGGTCCTCAAGGATCATGAAGACGCCGGACAGGAAGTCCGTGACCAGGTTGCGGGCGCCGAAACCGATGGCCACACCGGCCACACCCGCGCTCGCCAGCAGCGGCGCCAGATTGATCTTCAGGACCGACAGCACGGTCAGCGCCGCCGTTCCCATGATCAGGAACGAGGCGACGCTGCGCAGCACCGACCCGATGGCCTCGGAGCGCTGGCGGCGGCGCTCGGCGTTGACGAGGATGCCGCCCAGGGCGTTGTCCACGGCCTGGGCCGTGCGGTTCATCCGGGCTATGAGCTTGGTGATCCCCCGGCGGACGAGCGAGCGCAGCACGATCGCGATGGTGAGGATCAGGACGATGCGCAGACCGTTGCTGATCCAGACGGACCAGTTCGCCTCCAGCCAGCCGGCGGCGTCGTTGGCGGTCTTCTGTGCCTCGTCGAGGGACGAGGGACGGGGCGTCGAGTCAGCGGCGACGAGGGCAGCGGACCAGGACACAGCGGGAACCCTTCGTAATGGACATGCCCGGCGCCGAACATCGGCAGGGGCAGAATCACCACACTAACGGGGCAGAGCGGGTCTTCCGTTGTTGTGTTCGAGAAGGGACGGGTCCTGCGCGCAGTTGACCGAGGTGTGTTCCAAAACACCTGTGACCCGTTACCCGCCGATGGTGGCGCACCGGCCAGGGGCCAGGGGACACTTGCAGGAGATCGTCCCGGCGCGAGCCACGCGCCGCCGGCGTACAAGGAGGCACCCGTGCCGCATGTCCTGGTCCTCAACGCGTCGTACGAGCCGCTCGGCGTCGTACCGCTCCGCCGCGCGCTCATACTCGTCCTCAACGAGAAGGCCATCAGCCTCGAGGACACGGGCGCCTACCTGCACAGCGCCAGCTGCACCATCCCCGCACCCAGCGTCGTCAGGCTCAAGCGCTTCGTGCGGGTCCCCTTTCGGGGCCCCGTCCCGCTCACCCGCCGGGCCCTCTTCGCCCGTGACGGCGGGCGCTGCGCCTACTGCGGTGGCGTCGCAACCAGCGTCGACCACGTCGTCCCGCGCAGCCGGGGCGGGCAGCACGCCTGGGAGAACGTGGTGGCCGCCTGCCGCCGCTGCAACCACGTCAAGGCCGACCGGCACGTCGCCGAGCTGGGCTGGCGGCTCCGGCACCAACCGGCCCCGCCGTCCGGCCTCGCCTGGCGGATCATCGGCACGGGGCATAGGGATCCGCGCTGGCTGCCTTACCTGGAGGCATACGGCGCGGAGGACGCGATGGCCCGGATCGACGGCATTTCCGCCTGAGAGGACCGGGCCTTTCTCGTACGGGCCTTTTCTCGGACGGGTCTTTCCCGTACCGGCCCCGGCCCGGCGCTTCGGCGTCCGGTCGGGGCGTCAGCCACGCCCGCTGCGGGGCTTCGGCGGGCGGGCGGGGGCCCTGGGGCGGTCGCGGACGACGGCGCGGAGTTCGTCGACCCGGCGGCGGACGGCGTCCTCGGCCTCGGGGGACGGGCCGGCGGCCGGTGCCGTCCCGTGGCAGACGCGGCACAGGCCGCCCGGCAGGGCCTCCGGCGGGCCGGGGACGTGGCAGTTCGTGCACTCCACGATCCGGCGGGGTGCGGGCTGCCGCTCCGGGCGGGGCGCGGCGCCCTCCGGGGGCATCCGGTCCGTCAGCCGCCTGCGGGCGAACGCACCCGGCGCGGCGACGACGTCCGGCAGCGCGTTGACCAGCGCGTGCCTGACCGCCGCCGGGCTCGCGCCGCGCGCCAGCCACTCCGCCGCCAGCGGTTCCAGGGCCGCGCACTCGCGGGCCGACAGGGCCATGCGGGGGTCGGCGTGGCCGACGGAGGCGAGGAGGTCGAGGGCGGGGGAGCGGCGGGAGGGGCGGGACGGGCGGGACGGGGGCGCCGGGGCCGCGTCGGGCGTGGCTTCGTCCGCCGTCGCCATCGCCGTGGCGACCGCCCCCGCCTCCGCGTCGGTCCCCGCCGCTGCCTTCGCCCCCGCGACCGCCCCCGCGAGCGTCCCCGCCTCCACGCGCGTGGCCTGCGGCACGTCGCCCCGCAGGAACGCCGACCACCAGGCGTCGTCCCGCGCCGTGCGGGAGAAGTACGTCCGCGAGACCCACTGCGTCCGCTCCGCACTGACCCGTTCCCGGCAGACGCGCAGGTGGCCCGCCTCGGAGAGGACGCGCAGCGCCGTGCGGACGGCCTGCTGGCCGTAGGGGAGTTCCCTGGCGAGCGTCTTGTGGTCCATCGCCGCGCCGTCGGGGAGGCGGTCGAGGTGCGCGGCGATGTACGCCTCGCGGGCGGGGAGGTGCGCGAAGTCCCCTGCGGAGCGCGGTGCTTGATCGGGTGCCGATCGCTTGCCGTAGCCGGGACCGGCCATGGGCGGCTGCTGGGGCGCGGGGGGCTTGGGCGGCGCGTACGGGCGCGCGTCGGCGCTAGGATTGGCGACAGCCATGGGATCGACTCTCATTCGATCTGGATGGTCAGGCCCTCGCTCGGTGTTTGCGGCACCGGCGGGGGCCGTTTTGTTGTCTGCGGGGCACGGTACACGGTCGCGGCGCTGCGTCGCGACGCGGTCGCGGAAAGTGAACCGCGTGTGCGGGCGCGGAGGTTGGAAGGGTGGGTGGGTGGGATGAAACCCACCCCCCATTCCTTGGAAAGAGGGCTCGGGTCCCGAGGTCCGAAGCTCGGGTCTTGGGCCTCGGGAGTGCGGTCCACGGATCGCCGCAGGTGGGCCGTGGCGGCGTGAGTTGGGAGCGGGCGGACGGGCCCGAGCTTCGAGCTTCGGGGGCGGTGACGCTCCGCTCGTCGCTCACGTAAATGTTCGCACTCGCCACGGAAGGGTGAATGTGCGGCTGTAGTCCCAACTGGCCTGGAACCTCCCACGGTTGGCGCTAGGCTCACCCACGTGACGTGCCATTCGTGAGCCTTCCTCCGGGTCGGCTCGCTCGCCGCGTTCGGGGCTCCATCCAGGGGTCTCGGGCGGGGTCGGCCCGCGTGCCGTTTCTGTCCGAGGTCCCCTCGTGGAGCCTCGCAGTCGGCGGGGTTCCGATCCGTGGAGAGGGACTACATGGCCCGTCATAGAAGGCTGAGGAGCTCGATCGACTGGCGTCGGGTGCGGCGTGGGGCGAAGGCGGTGACACCGTGGGTGGAACTGTTCGTCGCCGTGACCACACTGATCCTGATTGTGATCGGCAAGGGGTGATCGACGGGGCCTACACCCAATAGGCCCCGGCGATCCATCCGTCAGCCCGTCCGTCACGGGGCACAGTCCCCCGTGGCGGACTTTCTCTTGCGCCTGGCCGACGGGGCCTACAGCCATTAGGCCCCGGCGACCAACCTCCGAGCACTTCCACGATAGCGGCACCCGTCGCCCGCCGTCGCCCCATCGCGGACCCCGGCAGGGACGTCACGCTCCTGAGTGGCCCCGCTGCCCGCTGGATCGCCAGGCTGTTCGGAAATCCGCGTGTTGAAGTCCCCCTTTGGGTGCGCCCAACCGCGACGGGGGCGGAATTCGGCATCCGTTCACCGTGATCGCGGACAGTCCTCGCCGTCAGGCAAGTTCGGGAGTACGCACTTAGGGGGAGGCTGTCGCACATGCCGGTGCCATCGGTCCAACTTGGGCGCATCATCGCGGACATGAACCAGAAAGCCGCGCAGCAGGAGAGGTTCCCCAGGACCATGTGCGAGGGGGTGCGGTGCACTCGCTGCATGGACCGCACCATGGTGCGCGAGATTCACATGGGCCACGACGGCACCATCTCGCGCTACGACGACTGGGTCTGCAACTGCGGCTACCGCCGCCCGAGCCGGGAGCAGGCGGGGCGGGTCGGCAGCGGGGCGCGGGTGGGGTGAGGCGGCGGCAGTACGCGCGGCTGCCCCTTACGACGGGTGGAGGCGGAGTGCGTCCGTGTGCGCGGGGCGGACCACGGTGAAGTGCCGGCGGTCGAGCGTGGCGACGTTCGCCGTTTTGACGCGCTCGGCCACGGCGATCACGGAGGCGTCTGTTCCGCCCAGGGGAAGGTCCGCGTAGGCGCGGACGAGGTCGGCCATGCGCTCCAGGTCCTCCGGCATGAGGCCGGTGACCGTCCCGTACGCGCCCAGTGCCAGGTCGTCCAGGAAGACGGCCTCGGCTCTTGGGCCGCCGTAGCGTTCGATGAGGTAACAGGTCTCGGCGATCACTGTGGCCGGGACCAGCAGATCGCGTCGGGTGGGCAGGGAATCGAGCCAGTTCCGGCAGCGGTCGTGCGCGGCGTCGGAAGGGCTGGCGAGGGCCACCAAGGGGCCTGTGTCCACGACGATCACAGGCGGATTGTGTCAGTGCCCGAAGCCGTCCGAGAGATAATCGTCCACACGCGCCGAGAGGTCCGGCGGAGCGTCGGAGAGGATGCCGACGGAGCGTGGGTACGGCGGCTCCGTCGCTCCTCGTGCGGCGTCGCGCCGGGCATACGCGTGCAGTATGGCGGCGACCGCGGCCAGCTCGTCCGGATCGATGCGGTCGATCAAGTCGTGCAGCTCTTGCCGTGTCGTCATGGGTCCAGGGTAGGGCGCTCGTTTCTTTCGTGAGACGTTTCATTTCACGCGCGAAACGGTGCGTCCCGCGGGACCGGACGGCTCCGCGCCCGTGCCCTACCCCTTCCGCACCGCGTACGCCTCCACGTCCACCAGCGAGTACCCCGCCGACTCCGCCGCCCGCTTCACCCCCTGGACGCGGACGAAGCGCGTCCCCGGGGCGTCGCAGCGGACCGTTTCGGTGCCGCCCTTGCCGTCCGTGACCGTGGCCGCGTCGCGCCAGGTGCGGCCGTCGGGGGAGACCTGGACGCGGTAGCGGGTGGCGTGGAGTTCGTCCTGCCAGTGGAGCACGAGGCGGCCGAGGCGGGTGGGGCGGGGGAGCTGGAGTTGCCACCAGGCGTCGTCGGCGGGAGGGGAGGACCAGCGGGTCTTGGGGTTGCCGTCGAGGGCGGCGAAGGGCGGGAAGTCGGACGCCTCGTCGCCGGAGGAGGTGGCCTCGCCGGTGCGGGCCAGGTCGGGGCCGCCGGCGGCGGGGTACGCGCGGACGGTGACCGTGCGCTCCTGGTCGCCGAGGCGGACGGGGACGGTGAAGACGCGGGAGGGCGCGTCGGCCGGGACGGAGAGTTCGACGCGCAGGGTGGTCACGCCGCCGCGGACGGCCGTCACCTCGTCGGGGGCCTTGACGGTGACGCCCTTGGGCGCACGGACGGTCAGCTTCTGCTTGACCGCCCCCGGCCGCTGGTTGATCACACGCGCCTCGACGACCGCGGGCGCCCCGCCCGCCTCGGCCGTCGCCTCCGCATGGGTGAGCTCGAAGTGGGTGGCGGCGGTGTCCGCGAACCACGGGGTGATCTCGTGGACCGCTGCCGGCCGGGTGGGGCCCGACCAGACCAGCCGCAGGGCGTCGGCCCGGACGCCCTTGCCGGGCAGCTGCGTCCAGCCGCCGGCCGCGAGGGGGCCCAGCGGCTGCCAGCCCTTGTCGGGGGTGTGCGCCTCGACCGTGCCGCGCGCGCCGGGAGCGGCTGCCGTGAGCACGGTGACGGCGGTCATCGGGTGGGGTTCGCGGAGCTTCACGGTCAGTGGGCCGTCCGCCGGCGCGGGGACGGTCGTCGCCGGGTCGCCGTCGGTCGCCGCGCCGGACGTGCGCAGCGGGCGGTCGACGCCGAGCCAGCCGTTGGCGCGGGCGAGGGCCTGCTGGAGGAAGGGCGTCAGCACGCCGGCGCCGACGGTCACCCGTTCGGAGGTGATCTGATCGCGCAGCCGCAGCACGTCGAGTTCCGCGCGCCAGGCGTCCGCGCCGTCGCCGCGCGCCTGGGCGGTGAGCATGTCGACGGCGCGCAGCCCGGCCTCCCCGTGCCGCGCCAGCTGCCGTACCCACGGCCGGACCTCGGTGCCCAGCGCGTCCGTCAGCCGGCCCGGGGCGTCCGCCATGGTGCGGAAGGCGGCGCGCAGCCGGTCCGCCGCCGTCTTCAGCCGGTCGGCGTCCGTGCCGGAGAGCGCCGTCCAGAAGTCGTCCATCAGGGGGCGCAGATACGCCGACTCCTCGCCGCCGAGGACGGACGACGCGTCGTTCCCGGCCAGCGCCCGCAGGGCCTCGCGGGTCTTCGGGTCGGCGCCCGCGAGGTCGTCGACCGCGGCCTTCCAGGACTCCTCGGGGCGGTAGCCGCGCGGGTTCCAGGCGTAGTCGGCGGTGGTGAACAGCGGGATGCGGGACGCGGTGGGCTGCGCCGAGGCGTTGGCGAGCAGGGCGGCCGAACCGACGGCGACGGCCGGTTCCCGCCCGGTGTAGGGGCCGAGGAAGATACGGTCCTGCGCGAAGTCGTTCACCGGATAGTTGTCCATGGTGACGAGCTGGTGGCCGAACGCGGCGCGGGCGGCGGCCAGTTCGCCGCCGGTGATGGTCCGCGGGACCACGCCCACCCCCGTCCAGGTCACCTCGACGCGCGGGTCGAGCCGGTCGGCGAGCGCCCGCCGGAAGGCCGTCCGGCCGTCCTGGTAGTACTCGGTGGGCAGCAGGGACAGCGGTACCGCCTCGCCGCCCTTCGCCGCCAGGTGCCGGGACAGCGCCCCCGCCACCTTCGCCTGCGCCTCCGCCGCGGCCTTCGGCCCCGAGCCGAAGGCGTCCCGGTCGGCCCCGCAGTGCCACTCGCTGTAGCTGACGTCCTGGAACTGGAGCTGGAACGCCCGGACGCCGAGCGCCCACATGGCGTCCACCTTGCGCTTCAGCGCCCGTACGTCCTCCTCCGACGAGAAGCACATGGCCTGCCCGGGCGCCACCGCCCAGCCCAGCGTCACATGGTTGCGGCGGGCCCGTTCCGCCAGCGCGCGGAACTCCTCGCGGCGGTCGGCGGGGTACGGATCGCGCCACTTCGCCTGGCGGTACGGGTCGTCGCCGGGCGCGTACAGGTACCGGTTCAGCTTCGTCCGGCCCATGAAGTCCAGCTGTGCGAGGCGCTGCGGCGTCGACCACGGCTGTCCGTAGAACCCCTCGGTGATCCCGCGCACCGCCGTCACCGGCCAGTCGCGGATCACGGCTCCGGCGAAGGCCGTCCCGCCGTCCCGCCGCACCACGAGCTGGCGCAGCGTCTGCGCCGCGTGGAACAGGCCGTCGTCGCCGACGCCCGCCAGCGCCACCGCCGGCCGGCCGTCGAGCTGCCCGGACGCCAGCCGGTAACCGCCCTTGGGCAGGTCGCCGGCGGCCGGGGCGCCGAGCGTGCGCAGCGCGTCCTCGGCCTGCCGGCCGCCCGCGTACACGATCAGTCCGCGCGGCGGCGGGGTGCCGCCGGGCTGGGCGTCCACGACCGTCCGGGCCCCCGCGCCGCGCAGCACCTCCCGCAGCGCCGTCAGGGTGTACGGGTCCGTGCCCGGCTCGGCCATCAGGGTGACCTCGGTGCCCACCGGCACCGGCGCGCCCTGGGCGCGGCCCGACTGCGGGCGCGGCCAGACCGGCGGCAGCGCGTCGGACCCCTCCGGGTCGGCGGCGTCCGGGCTGCCCGCCGCCGGGGCGGCGGGTCCGGCGGGCGCGGCGGCCACGGGGGCGTTGCCGAGCAGCCCGCCGAGGAGCGCGACGGCCAGGACGGTCACCCCGGCGCGGCGCGGCCGGACGGCGTACGGGCCGCCGAACCGGCCGGTGCCGAGCGCCCGGCCGGGGCGGCTCGCGGGCCTGGACGTGGGCCGGTCTGCGGGCCGTTCCGAAGCGCCTCGAACGTGCTGCTCGGGGCCCTGATCGCCGCACGAGGGGTCGTCGCCCTGGAACCGCACGCCTTCTCCTCGCCCCGCTGCCGTACGTCGTGGTGGTGATGTGAGCGATGAGCCCATCACCAGGGGCGGAACGTGTCAACGCGGGTGACCGAACTGCCGGTAATGCCCGGCCCGGGGGTTGCGGCGGGGGCGGCACGACGGTGATGCCGGCCGGCGGCCGGAAAGTGCCAAAGCCCCGTCAGCGCGCCGTCGCCGTAAGTAAGCTGACACCGTCCCGGCCGTCACCGGGGAGCACCGTGCCGGCCGCCGAGCGACCCCGCACCGGCCGGTGCGGCGCCGTCCCCGCCGTCCTCTGGAGGCAGGCATGGACCGCGCGGAGGGCCGTACCGATGGCCGTATCGAGGGTCGTACCGAGACCGGCGCGGAGCGTGCGCACCTCGCCGCGCTGCACGGTGTGGCCACGTCCTACGAACCCGCCCCCGGGCAGAGCGTCCCCGTCCCCGAGGACACGGTCGTCGCCGTCCTCGCCGCGCTCGGCGTCGACGCCTCCACTCCGCGGGCCGTCCGCGACG
Organism: Streptomyces mobaraensis; assembly: GCF_020099395.1. Classification (NCBI taxonomy): domain Bacteria; kingdom Bacillati; phylum Actinomycetota; class Actinomycetes; order Kitasatosporales; family Streptomycetaceae; genus Streptomyces; species Streptomyces mobaraensis. The sequence continues at coordinate 4,977,952 of NZ_CP083590.1, forward strand.
CCCTGGACGCCCATGCCCGCACCGGACGCAACCGGCTGCTGCCCCCGGCCGTCGTCCTGCGCGGCCCCGCCCCGCACCGGCCGCCGGACCTGCCCGAGGACACCGCGCTCCGCGTCGAGACGTCCGACGGGCAGTCCCTGACCTGGGACGATCCCCTGCCGCTCGGCATCCACCTGCTGCGCGCCCGGACGCCCGACGGGCGGTCGGCCGCCGCCCCGCTGATCGTCGCGCCCGAGCGGGTGCCGCAGCCGCCCGAGCGCTGCCACGGCTTCCTCGTCCAGCTCTACTCCATGCTGTCCGCCCGCTCCTGGGGCATGGGCGACCTCGGCGACCTGGCCGAGCTCGCCGCCTGGTCGGGCCGGGCCTTCGGTACCGACTTCCTCCAGGTCAACCCCTTGCACGCGGCCGTCCCCGGCACCCCCGGCCGGCCCGCCGACCCGTCCCCGTACCGGCCCTCCTCCCGCCGCTTCCCCGACCCGGTGCACCTGCGCGTCGAGGAGATCACCGAATTCGGCCGGCTCACCGGGCCCGGCCGCGAGGAGGCCCAGCGGCTGCTCGCCGAGGCGGCCGAGCTGAACGCGGCCGTCCTCCGCCGGGGCGAACCCATCGACCACGACGCCGTCCGCGCCCTGAAACTGCGCGCCCTCGAACTCGTCCGCGCGGTGCCGCTCGGCCCCGGACGGCGCGCCTCCTACTGCGAGTTCCTCGCCGAGCAGGGCCAGGCGCTCGACGACCACGCCACCTGGTGCGCCCTCGCCGAAGCGCACGGCCCCGACTGGCACTCCTGGCCCGCCGGCCTCAGGGACCCCCGCTCCGCCCGCACGGCCCGCGCCCGCGGCGAGCTCCTCGACCGCGTCGACTTCCACTGCTGGCTCGCCTGGCTCACCGACCGCCAGCTCGCCACCGCGCAACGGGCCGCGCGCGACGCCGGGATGCGCGTCGGACTCGTCCACGACCTGGCGGTGGGCGTCCACCCCGGCGGCTCCGACGCGTGGGCGCAGCAGGAGTCGCTCGCCGCCGGGATGTCCGTCGGCGCGCCCCCCGACGCGTTCAACTCCCGCGGCCAGGACTGGGGGCTGCCGCCCTGGCGCCCCGACGCCCTGCGCGCCACCGGCTACGCCCCCTACCGCGACCTGCTGCGCGGGCTGCTGCGGCACGCGGGCGCGCTGCGGATCGACCACGTCATGGGGCTGTTCCGGCTGTGGTGGGTACCGGAGGGCCGCGAGCCGGGGCAGGGGACGTACGTCCGGTACGACGCCGACGCCATGCTCGGCGTCCTCGCCGTCGAGGCGCACCGGGCGGGGGCCGCCGTCATCGGCGAGGACCTGGGCACCGTCGAGCCCGGCGTCCGCGAGGCGCTCGCCGAGCGCGGGGTGCTCGGCACGTCCGTCCTCTGGTTCGAACGTGACTGGTCGCGTGGCGCCCGGCGGGCCGGGCCGCTGCCGCCCGAGCGCTGGCGCGAGGGCTGCCTCGCCACCGCCACCACCCACGACCTGCCCAGCACGGCCGCCCGCCTCACCGGCGACCACGTCGCCCTCCGCCACCGCCTGGGCCTGCTGCGCCGCCCGCTCGCCGTCGAGCAGCGCGAGGACGCCAAGGGCGTCGCCGAGTGGCTGGCCCTCTTCGGCCGGCTCGGATTGCTGCCCGAGGGGCCGGACGACGAGGAGGCGGCCGTCCGCGCCGTCCACCGCTTCCTGCTGCGCACCCCCGCACGGATGGTCGGCGTCTGGCTGCCCGACACGGTCGGCGACCGCCGCCCGCAGAACCTCCCCGGTACCTCGGACGAGTACCCCAACTGGCGCCTGCCCGTCGCCGACCCCGCCGGCCGGCCGCTCTCCCTGGAGGACCTGGCCTCCTCGCGCCGGCTGCACACCCTGATGGACGAGATCCGCTCCCTCACGGCCCGCCCGCGGACGGTGACCCCGAAGGCCACCCCGGACGCGCGCGGTCCACGGGGGTCCGATATTTTGAGCCCGTGAGCAATAAGAAGATGAACGCCAAGCGCGCCGGGGTCGTGTCCGCCGGCACGCTGCTGATGCTGCTGATGTCGTCCCCCGCGTTCGCGCTCACCCGCGACGACGGCGACGACCCGGGCCCCGGCCTCAGCGTGATCAACACGCTCGGCCTCTACGTCGCCGCGCCGATCGTGCTCTTCCTCGTGATCGCCGGCCTGACGATGGTGCTGGCGCGCAACTCGGACAACGTGCGCACGCACGACACGCACTACCCGCGGACGTCGCGCTAAGCCTTTGCGGGGGGCGCGCCCGGTGAGGGTGCGCTCGTGGTGCGCCTCGCGCGCCTTCGCGTCGTGGCGCGAACGCCGGACGAGCCCAGCGTGGCCCGCCCGGCGTTTGGCGTACCGTTCTGCGGGCCGTCGGGGGGCAGCTCGCCCGTCGGGCCCGCGCCGGTGCTACAGCAACGGGCCGACCAGAGCGAACACGGCGCAGCAGAGGCCGAGAACGGCCATCCCCCCGAACACCGCCAGGCCGAGTGAGACGAAGGTGCCCAGCATGACCGCGTGGCGCCTGGATTTCCGGACTCTGATGCGGTTCGGGTGCGCCGCGTCGTAGGTGAGCTCCGCGGCCTTGGAATCCGCCGGCCAGGGTGCGTCGTTGCTGGCATGAATGCGCTGGACGCCATCGGCGTCCCGGTACCGGTACGTGTAGCGAATGGATCCCTGCGTTCCGCGCCTGGTGTCCGTCAGGTCGGCGACGACCGTCACCCCGCGGACCCACAGCCCCCAGCATTCGAGGGCGAAACCACCGATCGCCTCCAGACAGATCAGGGATGGTGCGAGGGCCATCGGAGCGATCGTCCAGAGGACGACAAGGAAGGCCGGTTCCCGTGCGGCCGCGACGATGTACGTGAGCCCCGCCGCGTAGAGTGCCACCGACGCCCACGTGATCCGCGCCGTGCGGGAGATCGGCCGCCATCCGGCCATGGGGACCGGGGCCGTGTGGACGAGGGAGCGCCCGTCGATCCGTCGCGCCTCCCGGTCCCGGAGCGGCAGCGCGGCCTCGAAGCCCGCCGCGAAGGCCCGTACCGCCGCCGCGCTGCGGCACCGTACGGAGTACGTCCGGCCGCCGTCGCCGCTCGGCGAGGTGAGGACGATCCGCAGGGTGCGGCCTCCGAGTCCGGCGGCCTGTACGCGCTCGACGGCGGCCGGCGGGATGGTGGTGCGGGCGCCCTGGCGGTCCAGCAGCACGCCCTGCCGGTCCAGTTGCACACGGGTGCCCCGGCCGCGCAGCACCAAGGGGGGAGGAACGGCTATGGCCGACTCGTCCGTCACAGCGCTCACAGTAGGGCGTTCGAGGCCCTCAGGCCAGGGGTGCCTTGCCGGGCCTCACCAGTCCTCCTGCATCACCCGCGCTGCCTCAAGCGCGGTAGGCGCCGCGAAGTACAGGCCGAGCCCGAGCAGGACCAGGCCGATGGCTCCTACGGCGGCTTGTGCCGGGAAGCCGATCCGGTCGGCGGGGGTGTAACTCCGGTCCGGCGACCGAGGGTCGTAGCGGATCGGGGTCGTCCGCCCGTCCGCGGACAGGGGCCAGCCGTGGCTCTCGTGGTGGTGGTCGGTCCCCTCCCGGTCCGTGAACGTGTAGTGGTACACGACCGGTTGATCGGGGTCGCCGGCGTCGTCGCCTCGGTGGACGTCGGTGAGGGTGCCGGTGGCGGTGGCGCTCCGGAGGCGCATGAGGCAGGCGGTGTATGCGTTGGACGCCGTCAGGCGGGCGAGTACCAGGCCCGGCAGCAGGAACACGCCCGCGCGGAGCCAGTCGCCGACGGCGTCGAAGGAGGCGAGGGAGCGGCCGAGGTCTTCCGAGGCCAGGAAGACGACGGGGAGGGCGAGCACGTAGAGGGCGGCCAGGATCCGGAGCGTCAGGCTCCGCCCCGCCGCCTGCACCTCGCGCGCCGGCGCGAGGCCGATCCGCTCCACGCTCGTCAGCCGCCGGCCGTCCCGCCGCGCCTGGTGCGGCAGCCGGGGCGGGAGGGACGACGCGAGGGCGGTGTCGAAGGCCGCGAGGGCCTCCGCGTCGTCGCTCCGCAGTGTGATGACCTCGCCCCCGGCGTGGGGCGAGGTGAGCTCGATCCGCAGGGTGTGGCCGTCCGGCCCCGGCCCGTCGACGCGCTCGACGGCCTCGAACGGGACGCGGCGGCGCGTCCGTTTCCGGACGAGCACGAGCACGGCGTCGTACAGGAGGGCCGTGGTGCCCCCGGCGGGGAGGGCGGCCCTGGGGAGCTCGGTCGTCTCCGTTTCTTCGAACATCCGAGCACCCTAGGGCCGCGCCGGTCAGGCGGCCGCCGCCGCGTCCGCCGCCTGGGCCTTCAGGGCCCGCTCGACGCCCGCGCGGGACTCCAGGACGAGCCGGCGCAGGCCCGCGCTCGGGTTCGCGGAGGCGAGCCAGGCGTCCGTCGCGTCCAGGGTCTCCCGGGAGATCTGGAGCGCGGGGTAGAGGCCGACGGCGATCTGCTGGGCGACCTCGTGGCTGCGGGTCTCCCAGATGCCCTTGACGACGGAGAAGTACTTCGCCGCGTAGGGCGCCAGCAGCTCGCGCTGGTCGGCGACGACGAAGCCGCTGATCACGGCTTCCTGGACGGCGTTGGTGAGCTGGTCGGACTCGACGACCGACGCCCACGCCTCCGCCTTGGCCTCCACGGTCGGGCGGGCCGAGCGGGCCGCGGCCGCGTGCTGCTCGCCGGCCGAGGTGCGGTCGCGGTCGAGCTCGGCCGCGATGGCCTTCTCGTCGGCGCGGCCGGTGGCGGCGAGGCGGGTGAGCAGGTCCCAGCGCAGGTCGGTGTCGACGGCGAGGCCGGCGACGAGCTCGGTGCCCTCCAGCAGGCCGGCGAGGAAGTCCAGGTGCTCGTCGGTGCGGGCGGTGGCGGCGAACGCGCGGGCCCAGGCCAGCTGGTGGTCGCTGCTGGGCTCGGCCGCGCGGAGCTGTTCGAGCGCCGCGTCCGTCCACTTCCGGAGCCCGGTCTCACGCCAGTCCGGCGCCGCGTACAGGTCGAGGGCCAGCTTGACCTGCCGCTGGAGCGACTGGACGACGCCGATGTCCGACTCCTTGGCGATGCCCGAGAGCACCAGCTCCAGGTAGTCGCGGGTGGCCATCTCGCCGTCGCGGGTCATGTCCCAGGCGGAGGCCCAGCACAGGGCGCGCGGCAGCGACTCGGCGAAGTCGCCGAGGTGGGCGGTGACGGCGCGCAGCGACTCCTCGTCGAGGCGCACCTTCGCGTACGACAGGTCGTCGTCGTTGAGCAGGACGACGGCCGGGCGCCGCTGCCCGACGAGGGCCGGGACCACGGTGAGCTCGCCGTCGACGTCCAGCTCGATCCGCTCGGTGCGGACCAGCTTGCCGTCCTTGAGGTCGTACGCGCCGATCGCGATCCGGTGCGGGCGCAGCGTCGGCTCGCCCTGCGCGCCCTCGGGCAGCGGGGTGGCCTCCTGGCGGACGGCGAAGGAGGTGATGACGCCGTTGCCGTCCACGGTGATCTCGGGGCGCAGGACGTTGATGCCGGCCGTCTCCAGCCACGCCTTCGACCAGGTCTTCAGGTCACGGCCGCTCATCAGCTCCAGGGCGCCGAGCAGGTCGGACAGGCGGGTGTTGCCGTAGGCGTGGGTCTTGAAGTACGCCTGCACGCCCTGGAAGAACTTGTCCTCGCCGACGTACGCCACCAGCTGCTTGAGCACCGAGGCGCCCTTGGCGTAGGTGATGCCGTCGAAGTTGACGAGGACGTCGTCCAGGTCGCGGATCTCGGCCATGATCGGGTGAGTCGAGGGCAGCTGGTCCTGCCGGTAGGCCCAGGTCTTCATGGAGTTGGCGAAGGTGGTCCAGGAGTGGGGCCACTTGGAGCCGGGGGCGGCGGCCTGGCAGGCGACCGACGTGTAGGTGGCGAACGACTCGTTCAGCCAGAGGTCGTTCCACCACTTCATGGTGACGAGGTCGCCGAACCACATGTGGGCCAGCTCGTGCAGGATCGTCTCGGCCCGCACCTCGTACGCCGCGTCCGTCACCTTCGACCGGAAGACGTACTGGTCGCGGATGGTGACCGCGCCCGCGTTCTCCATCGCGCCGGCGTTGAACTCCGGCACGAACAGCTGGTCGTACTTGGCGAAGGGGTAGTGGTAGTCGAACTTCTCCTGGAACCAGTCGAAGCCCTGCCGCGTGACGTCGAAGATGGCGTCCGCGTCCAGGTACTCGGCGAGCGACGGCCGGCAGTAGATGCCCAGCGGGACCGTCCGGCCGTCCTTCTCGTAGGTGCTGTGCACGCTGTGGTACGGGCCGGCGATCAGCGCGGTGATGTACGTGGAGATCCGCGGGGTCGGCTCGAAGCGCCAGATCCGGTCCGCCGGGGCCTCCGGCGTGGGCGAGTTGGAGATGACCGTCCAGCCCTCGGGGGCCTTCACGGTGAACCGGAACGTCGCCTTCAGGTCCGGCTGTTCGAACGACGCGAAGACGCGGCGGGCGTCCGGCACCTCGAACTGCGTGTACAGGTACGCCTGGTCGTCCACCGGGTCCACGAACCGGTGCAGGCCCTCACCCGTGTTGGTGTACGCGCAGTCGGCGACGACGCGCAGCTCGTTCTCCCCGCCGTGCAGCGACGGCAGGGTGATCCGGCTGTCCGCGAAGACCACGGCCGGGTCCAGCGCCTCGCCGTTGAGTACGACCTCGTGCACGGTCGGGGCCACCAGGTCGATGAACGTCTCGGCGCCGGCCTCGGCGGAGTCGAACCGCACGACCGTCTCCGAGCGGAACGTCCCGCCCTCCTGCGCGCCGGAGAGGTCGAGGTCGATCTCGTACGCCTCCACCGTCAGCAGCGTGGCCCGCCGCTCGGCCTCTTCGCGGGTCAGATTCGTGCCTGGCACCTGGGCATCTCCTTCGCATCACGCGTGTCATGACGTTCCCGGCCATCCTTCCACGGAGGCGGCGTCAGGCGCCTGCCGTGGACTGCCGTGCGCCCCGCCCGCCGTGAGCCGCCAGGCCCGGTGCGCGCGGACCTGGAGGCAGCCCGCCGGGACGTGGTGGACGCCGATCCCGGCGGCCACCCGGTACAGCGGCGCCAGGTGCTCGTCGAGCGCCCACAGCTCCGGCCGGGGGATCTCGTCGAGGAGCGGCTCGCCGTCGTCGAAGTCGTAGTCGAACCGGACGGGCCCGGGCGCGCCGGTCCAGCGGACGACGTCATGGCCGTGGCCGCCGATCGCGGTGGCGAACGACCGGATCTCCTCCGGCGGGCGGAGCGTCAGCTTCCAGGACTGGTCGCCCGCCGCCGTCACGAGGACGTACGTGGGCGCGCCGGGCCGCGCGCGCAGCGGGCCGTGCGCCGGGCGCGGGGTGTGCGCGCGGGTCACCCGGACGCGGGCCAGTCCGCCGGGCTCCAGGCTGGTGACGTGCACGGGCCCCGCTTCCGCCGAGGTCAGGGTGAGCGCCGCGGGCGGGCCGTGGTGGACGAGGACGTCACAGCCGGCGCCGGTGACCCCCTCCGACAGCGCTTCGTCGGTCAGCGGGCGGGCGGCGGAGAGCGGGAGGAGGCGGAAGCGCCAGCGCGTGAGGGCGCCGAGCTCCAGCCGGGTGGCCGTCTCGCCCTCCGTGAGCCCGGTGAAGAGGAGGCGGCGGCCCTGGAACCCCTCGTCCTTCGCTATCAGCTCGCGCGTGTCGCCGTACGGATCGATCTCGGTGACCGCGAAGAAGTCGGAGCCCTCCAGGTCGTACTCCAGGATCACCGGCGAGCCGGGGCACGGGTGGGTGATCTCGACGACCTCCAGGTTCCGGCCCTGTCCCGCGTACTCGGCGAGCACCCCGCCGGCGTCCGCGGCGTCCGGCTCGGGCACGGCGGAGGGCAGGGCGGCGAGCGACCAGGGGCCGTCGGCATCGACGAGGAGCAGGCAGGGGCCGGCGACGGGCGTCACGTCGATCAGCGCTCCCCGGCCCTGGGCGAGCACGTCGGCGCCGTCCCGGTCGGCCGGGTCGCCCTCGGGGTAGACGGCGCGGAGCGTGAGGCTGCCGCGGTCGGCCCGGCCGCCCGTGTGGTTGACCCGCAGGTCGGCGGCGGGTCCGGAGTAGCGCAGCACGTCCGGGCCGGTGCCCTGGAGCGTGCCGTCCGGCTCCAGGGTGCGCGCCTCGTCGAGCGGCAGGAACGTCAGGCTCCACTGCCGCCGCGCCGCCACCCGCAGGGTCGGCGGCCGGCCGGCCCGCGGCGTGAACACGGCCCGCCCGCGGAATCGGCCCGTCCCGGACAGCAGCGGGCTGGCCGTCCGCCGCTCCCCGTCGGCCGTCTCCACCGACTCCACGACCTCCACCGCCGCCGGACCACCGGGACTGGCGAACTCGACCAGCACGGGCCCGTCGGGCAGCGGCCCATCGGGGACGACGTCCTCGTCGCCGGTGCCGGTCTGCTCCCAGGGGATGAAGGCGGGGGTGGCGGTTGTCAGGGGGCCTTCGGCGAGGGGGGTGGCCTCGGTGGCCGGGGTGACGTCGGTGAGGGGGACGGCTTCCGAGGCTGGAGTGACGTCCGTGAGTGGGACGGCTTCCGAGGCCGGGGTGACGTCGGTGATGACGACGGGTTCGGAGGCCGGAGTCGCGTCGGTGACGGGGACGGCGGGGGTGGCTTTCGAGGCGGGGGCGGCGTTCGCGGGCGGAACGGGGGCAGGCCCGCCGGCGTGGCCCGGAGCGCCGCCGAGCGCCGTGTCGTCGGCCGGGCCGGCGGTGAAGGGCAGGCCGGCGGACGGGGAGTCGGTCGCCGGTGCCTGGGCCCGCGCCGACGCTTCCGACGCCGAGTCCTCGGTGCCGGGCTCGGACGGGACCGGGCGGTTCGTGATCCGCCCGACCACGGCCCGTTCCTCGGCCGGGTCCGCCGCGCCCTGCTCCGCCACGCCCGGCCCCTCCACCGGCGTCGCCGTCTCGGCCGTCTCCCGCGCGGGCGAACCGACGACGGCGAGGCCGACGGTCGGCGCGTCGGCGAGCAGCGAGCCGAGACCGCTCCCGGGGACGGGCGGCCTCAAGACGGGCTCGGGCGGCACCGCCGTGCCGGCCCCGTACGCGGAGGCGGTATCACCCGGGGCGGCATCACCGAGGGGGACGCCACCGGGAACGACGTCACCGGGAGCGCTCGGAACGGGCGCTTCCTGACCGGCCGCGGCGCCCGAGTGAAGCCCCGGACCGGGCACGTGCGGAGGGTAGGCGGGAATCTCCGGTACACGTGCCGGAGCACCGGGAACGGAAGCGTCGACGCCGTGCCCCCGGTACCCGAGGGTGTCCGCCCCGGCGGCACCGGACGGCGAACCGCCCGTCCCGGGTACGTAGGCCCCCGCGTCCACCGGGTACGGCGGTTCGTGCGGCGGTACGACTTCGGGCGCGGGCCCGCCCATGCCCGCAGGCGCCTGCGCGCCCGTACCGCCCCCGGCATCGGACGACGAACCGCTCAGCTCGAAGGCGTAGGAGCGTGCGTCCGCCGGCTCTGACGGTGCGGCGCCGAGCGCGTGGCCGCCCGAGCCTTCCGGCACCACCGCGCCGTTACCGTCCCCGGACCCGGCCGACAGATCGCCCGCTCCCGGCAAGGGCCCGCCCGCCTCGGGCGCGTAGGCCCCCGGACCCGGCACGAGGCTCCCCGCCTCCCCGTTGAACGCGTGATCGGCCACCACGGGGTACGGCTCCGCTCCCGCCCGGTGGCCACCGTCCGCGTGCGCCGCATACGCCACATCACCCCCGAGACCACCCCCGAGGGTGTCCCCGGGACCGACGCCGTCCCCGTACGTCGCGTCGCCCCCCGCCCCCGCCCCCGCGCGGTGCGCCTCGACCACGCCGCCGAGGCCGGAGGCGTAACCCCGGAGGACGGCCGCGAACCGCCAGCCGCTGCCGCCGCCGTCGTCGTCGTACCGGCGGAACTCGCCGAGGACGGCCGCGGTGGCGGTCGCCACGGCGGTCGCCCCGGAGTCCACGCCGTCCCGGCCGTCCCGTCCGCCGGGACCGCCGAGCTCGTCGGAGGCGCCGATGCCGCCCGGCCCGCCCCGCCCGTCCGCGTCGTCGAACCGCACCCCGTCCTCGACGGCGACATGGGCGACCGGGGTGCCCCCGGCCGTCGTGACGGCCAGGCCGAGGCCGGGGACGCGGCCGAGGGCGCGGCCCTTCGTGGCGGCGGCCACGACGATCCGTGTCACGTCCGGCTCGATCCGCGCGGGGTCGATCACCAGCCACTCGGCCACCAGGCCCGCCTCGCCCTCCGAGGTGCCCAGGTGGTGCACGGCCCCGGAGGGGTGCCCGGCGTGCTGGGAGGAGACGAGGTCGGCGTCCGCGCGGAGCGTTCCGCGCGCGTCGAGGAGCAGGGCGGCGACGGTGAGGGCCCCGGCGTCGGGGAGTGCGGGCACGGCGGTCCAGGTGACCGCGGCGTGCAACGGCTCGGCCGGGACGGTCAGATGTTCGCCTCTGGCTATCCGGTTCATGAACGGAACTCTCCCACGGGGGTCGGACATCGCGGCCCGAATAAGCCCGCCGGGCCCGCGCCTGCCCCGCCCCGGCCCCGGAACGGCGAAGGGCGGGGCCCGAAGGACCCCGCCCCGCCGTATCGCCCGAAGCAGCTCAGCCGCGCAGCTCCGCGGCCACCAGCTCCGCGATCTGTACCGCGTTCAGCGCCGCGCCCTTGCGCAGGTTGTCGCCGACGACGAAGAAGGCCAGACCGTGCTCGACCGTCTCGTCGACGCGCACGCGGCCGACGTAGGTGACGTCCTTGCCCGCCGCCTGGAGCGGCGTCGGGATCTCGGACAGCTCGACGCCCGGGGCGTCGGCGAGCAGCCCGTAGGCGCGCTCGACGCTCAGCGGGCCGTCGAAGGAGGCGTTGACCTGCACCGAGTGGCCGGTGAAGACCGGGACGCGGACGCAGGTGCCGGAGACCTTGAGGTCGGGGATCTCCAGGATCTTGCGGGACTCGTGGCGGAGCTTCTGCTCCTCGTCGGTCTCGAACAGGCCGTCGTCCACGATCGAGCCGGCCATCGGCAGCACGTTGAAGGCGATGGGCCGCTTGTAGACGCCGGGCTCGGGGAACTCGACGGCCTCGCCGTCGTGCGTCAGCTCGGTGGCGTGGTCGGCGACCTTGCGCAGCTGCCCGTCGAGCTCGGCGACGCCGGCCAGGCCGGAGCCGGAGACGGCCTGGTAGGTGGTGGCGACGAGGCTGCGCAGCCCGGCCTCGCGGTGCAGCACCTTCAGGGCCGGCATGGCGGCCATGGTGGTGCAGTTCGGGTTGGCGATGATGCCCTTGGGCCGGTCGGCGACGGCGTGCGGGTTGACCTCGGAGACGACGAGCGGCACCTGGGGGTCGCGGCGCCAGGCGGACGAGTTGTCGATCACGACGGCGCCCTGCCCGGCGACCTTCTCCGCGAGCGCCTTGGAGGTGGCGCCGCCGGCCGAGAAGAGGACGATGTCCAGCCCGGTGTAGTCGGCCGTGGCCGCGTCCTCGACGGTGACGTCCGTGCCCTGCCAGGCGATCGTGGACCCGGCGGACCGCGCCGAGGCGAACAGGCGCAGCTCCGTCACCGGGAAGTCGCGCTCGGCGAGGATCTTGCGCATGACTCCGCCGACCTGTCCGGTGGCTCCGACGATTCCGACTCTCACAGGGGGGCTCCCATTGCTCGTCTAGGACATATGCGTCTCTGCCGGACGACGGTGGGACCGGTAGGCGCGGTTCCATCATGCGGGAGTGGGGGGCCCGGAAGTCCAATTCATTGGGCGGCGTATCAATCCCCGGACAGCCGTAACACGCGGTGCTACGCTCACGTACATGGCGCCCAAGGAGCGATTCAGCATCAGCATGGACCCCGATCTCAGGGAGGCCCTCAGGGAGCACGCGAAGGCCATGGGCTTGGACGTGACGGCTTACGTCACGGCCGCCGTCCGCCGTCAAATGGCGGAGGACGAGGAGGTCGCCCGCCGCTTCGCCGCGATCGACGCCGAGATCGCCCGGACCGAGGCCATGCCCGCTCCGGAGGGCGCGGAGCCCGAATTCTCCGCTGAGGAGCTCGCCGCGGCTCGGGCCGGCCTGGCCAAGGCGCTCGCCGCCGGGCGGGAAGCTGCGTGAGCACATCCGTCTTCGTGTACGACGCGGGAATGCTGATCGCTCTGGAGCGGCAGGACTCCGCGGCCCGGCTCCTGCACCGGCTCCAAACCGAAGGCGGCCATCCGCCGGTGGTGCCACTGCCGGTCCTGGCTCAGGCGTGGCGCCCGGGACGCTGGACACCCCTGAGTCGGGTGATCCCAGAGTGCGTGATCTTCGGCGTCCGGGCGGTGCCGGCTCCACCCTGCGGCGTCTGCATCGCGGGACACACGGAGGACGATGCCCGGCGCGCGGGACGGCTGCTGGCCACCGCGGCGGTTCCGGAGCAGAAGCGTCCCGACGCTGTGGACGCCTTGGCCGTGGTGGTCGCGGCCCGGCACCCCGCGGCGATCGTCGTCACATCCGATCCGTACGACCTCACCGCCTACCGCGACGAGCTGGCTGACGGCACGAACGTTCAGGTCCTCGCGGTCCCGGACATCGCGGGGCTCCTGGCTGGGAAGCGTGTCCTGCGCTGACCCGCTGCCCAGCGCCGAACGGAGCGGGCGCCCGGAAGATCGAGCAGGGCGGGCGCCCGGAACCGGACGCCCGCCCCGTCTGATCAGTCACCGACCGGTCAGGAAACGACCTTCTCGATCGTCACGCTGCCGGTCCCCGCGACCGTCCCGCGCTCGTTGACGAGCTGGACCTCGCCGGAGAACGTCCGGCCCTCGGGGGCCGCGCCGGCGACCACGACGTCGGCCGTGACCTGGGCGGACTGGCCGTTGCCGAGCTTGACGGACTGGCCGGCCGGGACCTTGACCTCGCCCAGGGAGGGGGCGAAGTAGACGTCCCGGTAGTCGTAGGCCGTGGTGCCGGAGGGCACCTCGTAGCCGGTGACCTCGACCGTGTACTCGCCCGGGGCGGGCTTGGTCAGGACGACCTGCTCGTCGGAGCCGCCACTGGTGGAGGAGCCGACCGGCTTGCCGTCCTTGTAGACGGTGAGGTCGAGGTCGGCCTTGGGGTCGGCGGCGCCGCCGATGGCGGCCTCGAAGCGGGTGACGCCCTCACCGATGGTGACCTTGGACGTCTGCTTCTGGCCCTTGGCGATCTCCTGGCGGGCGACCTTGGACGAGCCGAGGCGGCCGCCCTGGAGCTTGCCGTCGAGCTGGGCGAAGTTGTTCGTCGCCTTCCAGGTGACGGTGGCCGGGGTGCCGACCTTCGCCTCCTTCACCTTCTGCACGGCCGGGTCGAAGGAGGCGCCCAGCACGGTGGCGGTCACCGTGTAGGGGTTGTCCAGCAGCGGCGAGGTGCGCCGCGACTCGACCTCGATCTCCCAGACGCCCGGCAGCGGGTTGGCGTACGAGCGCACGTCCGGGCGGCAGGCGTTGGCCGGGTTGTTGTAGTTGGGGTAGCAGTTGGTCGTGGTGGTCGGGTCGACCGGGACGCCGTAGGAGTTGATGGCGATGAACCGGGTCTGGCTGTCCTTCGCCAGACCGCTCATCGCGATCTCCAGCGTCTTGGCGCCCTTGGGCACGGTCACGAAGTACGAGGTGGTGGCGTTGCGCTGGGCCGTACCGCGCTTCTCGACCCGGTAGGCCGGGGCGGCCAGCGGATCCGCGACCACGACCGTCGTCATGATCTGCTTGTCGATGCCCTCGGTGCGGTCGTCGTCCACGGTGAGGATCGCGCTGTGGATGCCCGCCGACTTCGGCTTCGCCGTGACCTTGACGGTGACGGGCTTGTTCAGCGGCAGCCGGACCTCGTCACGGCTCGCCAGCTTGAACGTTCCGTCGTTGTTGCGCCACTTCAGCTCGTGCCAGACGTCCTTGTCCGGACCGGAGGTGCGGGTCACGGTCACGTCGTACGTCTTCGACTGGCCCGCCTTGAGGCCGCCCTCGCGGTCGTAGAGGCCGGTGCCGAAGCCGGGCGTCTTCAGGGAGCCGGAGAGGGCCGTGGAGACCGGCGCCTTCACGGCGTACTCGTGCGCGGTGGCCTTGTGGCGCAGCGCGCTCCACGCCTCGTTGATGTCGATCAGGCCGGAGCCCTGCTCGTACGCCTGGAAGCCCTTGATCTGCTTGGCGGTGCTGGTGAGGGCCGTGCGCAGGTCGGCGGGGGTGAGCTTCATCCCCTTCTGCTTGGCGGCCGAGATCAGCAGCGCCGAGGCGCCCGCGGCCTGCGGGGAGGCCATCGAGGTGCCCTGGAGCATGCCGTAGCCCGGGGGCAGGTCGTAGCCGGACTCGGCGACGGGCGCGCCCGGCTCCCAGGTCGGCGTGGTGTTGATGGACGCGCCGGGGGCGGTGATGACCGGCGCGAAGCCGCCGTCCTCGCGCGGGCCGCGGGAGGAGAACGGCATCATCGCGTACTTGGTCCGGACCTCGGACCCGTAGTTGGCGGCCCAGGTCTCCTTGGAGACGGAGGCGCCGACGCTGAGGACCTTGTCCGCGAGGCCGGGGTCGCCGATGGTGTTGGCGCCGGGGCCGCTGTTGCCCGCGGAGATGACGAGCTGCACGCCGTAGGTGTCGATGAGGCGCGTGTAGAGCTCGGAGCGGGCGTTGTTGCCGTCGTTGAGGGCCGGCAGGCCGCCGATCGACATGTTGACGATGTCGACGCCGTGGTTGACGACCAGGTCGATCATGCCCTCGGTGAGCGCGACGTTGGTGCAGCCGCCGCTCCAGGTGCAGGCGCGCGAGGAGACGATCTTCGCGCCGGGGGCGGCGCCGCTCATCTTCCCGCCGAACAGGCCGTTGGCCGCGGTGATGCCCGCGACGTGCGTGCCGTGCTCCGACTCGATGACGCCGATGTTGACGAAGTCGGCCTTCTTGCCGGCCCAGTTTCCGCCCTTCGGGTCCATCGGGACGTCCTTGCGGACCTGCACGACGAACGGGATGCGCTCGGCGATGGCGGTCTTCGGGTCGTCCTTGCCGAAGTAGCCGACCTGGTAGCCGTCCTTGTACGGCTTCATCTCGGCGTCGTTCCGGAAGTCGCCGTCGTCGTCGAGGTCGACGCGGACGGTGCCCTTGGCCTTGTCGTAGAGGACGGCCCAGGAGTCGGTGGTGTCGCCGTCCCGGTTGAGGTCGCCCTTCATGTCGCCGCCCGCGGTCGCGCTCTCCCGGAACAGGGCCACCTGGTAGGAGCCCGCGGGGGCGGTGTAGGTGCGGCCGTTGAAGGAGAACGAGGAGCCGGACACGTCCTGCGTCATCGGCAGCCAGGTGCCGTCGTCGTCCGCCAGCGGGTCGGTGGACGTCACCCAGTCGACGATCTTGCGCTCGCCGGTGGTGGTCTTCTGCAGCGCGGGGTGGGCCAGGTCCACTCCGGAGTCCAGGACGCCGATGGTGACGCCCCGGCCGTCGGCCTTGGGGTGGTCCTCGACGAAGTCCACGGCGCCGGTCTCGAAGGCCGGCTGGTACGGGTTCTTGGCCGGGGTCCGCTTGTCGGGCGCCGGGTAGGAGCGGCTCTTGGGCCCCTTGGCGCCCGCCACCGCGTCACCGCGCGGCGTCGGGTCGGGAAGCTTGATCTCCTGCTTGAGGTCGATGCCGTGCACCGACGACAGCTTCTGCGCCTCGGCGATCACGGCGTCGGCCTTGGCGGTGGGGACGGTCGCCCGGACGTAGCCGAGCTTGTCGTACTCCTTGCCCACCGAGGCGCCCTGGACGGAGTCGAGCTTCCCGGCGATCTGCCCCGTCTGGCCGGGGGCGGTGGCGATCATCATGGTGACGGTCCGCTCGCCCGCGGACTTGGCCTTGGCGAGCAGGTCCGCGCCGTGCGAACCGAGCTTGTCCTGCTCGGGGCCGGCCGGCTTGACCGGGCCCGGGGCCGGCGTCGCGGCCGGCGGTTGCGGCCCGTCGGCGAAGGCGGGTGCCGCGCCCGTGGCGGCGAGTGCCACCGCCGCGGCGGCGGCGACGGCTATTCGGGACGCGCGTCTCGCGCCGCCGCGGGACGCGTGGCGAGATGTGGGGGTGTTCATGGACATCCCTGGCTGGTGAGTGAACGGCTGCCGACGGCAGGTCCGGATATCGGAACCGGATGGGGGCTCACTTTTATGGAAGTGACGGGCTTTTGGGGAGAGTTGCCAGGGAGGGAAAATAAAGATGGCGTAAACCCGCCAGCACGCACAGTGGGAGGAAGCGGGACGGACGCCGTGAACCGTTCACGAGGGGTCCGCCGGGGGTTCCCCTGAGAGACGAGGGACGGGGGTCCACGGTTCAGCCATTCAGGGCAAACGGAGTACAGCGGGACCGGCGGGGCCATAGGGTTTTCGGGGATGCTTTCCCCGTCGGGTGAACGCTGAGTGAGGTCCGGCGTTCCAGGGGACGAGTCCTCTATGTCGCTTGCAGTAGCCAAGATCGATGTGAGGTGATCGGCGGCGACCGTTGCCGTCCTGTTCACGCCCAGGTCATGCGCGCTGCCAACGATCCTCGGTGACAGCAGCCGCAGACCGCCTGCACCTCCGCTCGCATTCGCGTTCGCACTCGGGGAGACCGCCATGCACAGCAGATCCGGCAGATCAGCCTCGCACTTCGACCGCCGCGGGTTCCTGGCCGCCGCGGGCGCCGTCGGCACCGGCCTCGCCCTGGGCGCCGCCGGTTCAGCCGCCGCCGACGAGCCCGTCCCGCACACCCCGGGCGCGCTCCCCGACGGTGGCGCGGCCGGCACCGAGACCGCGGCCGCCCCGACGGGCGCCGGCACCACGCTCGCCTCCGTCGCCGCCCCGCGCGGCACCGGAAAGTACAAGCGGCTCGGCGACGGCCCCGGCTGGCCCCGCGTCGTCCGTACGGAGCTGGCCCCCGCGCGCGCCGACCGCACCCGGCGGCGCACCACGCTCGCGTCGTTCGTGCAGTTCACCGACCTGCACCTGACGGACGTCCAACACCCGCTGCGCTACGAGTTCTTCCGCGCCGGCGGCGAGGGCGCCTGGCGCCCGCACGAGGCGCTCACCCTGCCCGGCGTGGCCTCCCTCGTCGAACGCGTCAACAAGCTGCGCCGCGGCCCGGCCACCGGCACCCCGCTCCGCTTCGTCATCACCACCGGCGACAACGGCGACGAGAACGCCAAGATCGAGGCCGAGTGGTTCCTCACCGCCCTCAGCGGCGGCCGGATGAACCCCAACACCGGCGACCCGCGCCACTACGAGGGCGTCCAGAACAGCGGCCTCAAGCTCTACTGGCACCCCGAGAGCTCCCTCCGCGACCAGGACAAGGCCGTCGGCTACCCGCGCATCCCCGGCTACCTCAACGCCGCCATGAGGAGCGTCAACAGCCCCGGCCTGAACATCCCCTGGTACTCCACCTTCGGCAACCACGACCTGCTCTCCGGCGGTTGCTACCCGGCCGCCGGCTCGTTCATCAGCGACGTCGCCGTGGGCGGCAAGAAGCTGTACACCATCTCCGCCGACGAGGCGAAGTGGCTGATGGACGGGGAGTTGCACGGCGCCGACCCCAAGGGCAAGCGCATAGAGGAACTGCTGCGCAAGCACAAGAAGGAGCTCCGCAGCGTCACCCCGGACGCCCGCCGCGTGCCCCTGACCCAGCGTCAGTACGTCGCCCTGCACCTGGACCGCCGCTACACCGGCCGCGGCCCGGTCGGCCACGGCTACACCAAGGACAACCTCGATTCAGGCAACCTCTACTACAGCTTCCGCGTCTCCGACCGGGTCGTCGGCATCAGCCTCGACTCCACCGACCCCGGCGGCCACTACCAGGGCTCCATCGGCACCGCCCAGCTCGACTGGCTGGACCGCACCCTCAAGGCGCACCGCGACGAGTACGCCCTGGTCTTCAGCCACCACCCTAGCTGGAGCATGAACAACACCGTCCCCGACCCCGCCCGCCCCAACGAGCAGCGGCACGGCGGCGACGAGATGATCGCCCTCCTCCAGCGCCACAAGAACGTCCTCGCCTGGATCAACGGCCACAGCCACCGCAACCGCATCCGCCCCCGCGGCACCTTCTGGGAGATCGCCACCGCCTCCCACGTCGACTACCCGCAGCTCGCCCGCGTCATCGAGATCACCGACAACCGCGACGGCACGATCTCCCTCTACACCACCCTCATCGAATCCGCGGCCCCCCACCGCACCGACTACCACGACCTCTCCCAGACGGGCCTCGCCGCCCTCTACCGCGAACTCGCCTTCAACGCCCCGGGCAACGACCCCACCCTGGTGGGCGAGGCGACGGACCGGAACACGGAGTTGCTGCTCAAGCGGTGACGCCGCCGGGCGCGCGGGCCGCGCGCCCCGGCCCGGCCACGAGCCGTCACCGCGGCAGCACCACCACGTACCCCCGTGCCCCCCGCTCCACCGACGTCGCCAGGGCCGTGCGGATGACGGCGGCCTGCTGGTCGGGGGATTCGCGGAGTTTGCGGGGGGTGAGGTGGACGACGGTGAGGCCGAGGTGTTCGAGGTGGTGGCGCTTCTGGGCCTGGCGGGTCCAGGTGGCGTCGGGTTCCTGGCGGGGGGCGCGGGCGTCGATCTCGACGACGACGCCGTGGTCGGGCCAGTAGGCGTCGACCGGGCCGAGGGACGGGCCGCCGGGGAGGCGGAGTTCGACGTTCCAGAGCGGGGCCGGGAGGGCGTGGTCGGTGACCATGGCGTAGAGGCGGTCCTCGGCCAGGGAGCGGCCCTCGGCGAGGAGGACGTCGACGGCGTCCACGATGTGCGAGCGGTTCAGCAGCCGGGCCCGGGAGAGTTCGCGGACCAGCCGGGCCGCCTCGCAGTGGCCGCCGCGGACGGCCTCGGTGAGGAGCCGGCGGATCTGGTCGGGGTCGGTGAGGCGGGTGACGGCGTCCGTGACGGCGCGGGCGACCGGGGCGACCGGGACGCCGGTCACCAGCCGGGGCCGGGGGACGGTGTGGGTGCGCACGGGACGGACGAAGCCGGTCTCGCGGAGCCGCCGGGTGCCGGGGACGAGGACGTCGATGTGGTCGATGCGCAGCAGCGGGGGAGCGCTGGTGAAGCGGTAGAGGGCCAGCGCCGCCAGGCCGGTGATCATCGCCTCCCCGTAGGGGGCGCCGGCCTGGGCGCCGCGCGGCTCCTGGGCCGGGATGCCCTGGGTGCGGGCCCGGGTGTACATCAGGGCGGCGTGCAGCCGCTCCTCGCTGGTGGCGGGCCCGGTGTGGAGCAGGTAGACGCCGGGCAGCAGCTGCTGCCAGGGGCCGCCGGGGCGGCAGCGCTCGTTGACCGTGGACGAGGGAACGCCGTGCTCGCGCAGCTGCCGTGAGGTGAGGACGCGGTGGCGGACGTCGGAGAGGTGGTGGAGCGGGCGCGGGGAGAGGGGGGTCTCGTAGCTCATGACCCGCCCATTCCCGCGCCGCGCCCGCTCCTTAACCCCTGTTACAGGCTCGTCGACAAGTGGGGACAACTCCGGGCAGATGCACGGGAGTTCGATGAGCGGAAGTGATCGGGAAGGGTCATGCCGCCGCGTCGCACTCCTGTGCCTTCAGGGCGCGCGCCAGGTCGTCCCGCGCCTCCAGCACCAGCCGGCGGAGGGCCGGCGGGGCGTCGGCGTGCTCCGCGAGCCAGGCGTCGGTGAGGTCCAGGGTCCGCCGGTCGTCCTGGAGCATCGGGAACAGGCCGCGCACGATCGCCATGGCGATCTCGATCGACCGCTCCCGCCAGACGCGCTCCAGCGCCGCGAAGTACGGCTCGACGTACGGCGCGAACAGCTCCCGCTGCCCCGGCTGGTCGAAGCCCGCGAGGGTGGCCTCGGTGAGCGCGTTGGAGAGCGTGTCGGACTCGACGACGGTCGCCCACGCCTCCGCCTTGACCTCCGGGTCCGGGCGCGAGGCCAGGCAGCGGACGTGGTGGCGGCGGCCGGACGCGGTGTCGTCGCGGGCGAGTTCGGCGTCGACCATCGCCTTGTCGGCCGCGCCCGCCGAGGCCAGGGCGGCCAGGAAGGACCAGCGCAGCTCCTGGTCGACGTCCAGGCCGTCGATCCGGGCGGTGCCGTCGAGCAGCCCGCGCAGCAGCTGGAGGTCGGCCTCGGTGGTGGCGGTCCGGGCCAGGAACCGGGCCCAGGCCAGCTGGTGGCCGCTGCCCGGCTCGGCCAGCCGCAGCTCGCTCAGCGCGCCGCGGGCCAGCTCCGCGGCGCCCCGCTCGCGCCACTCCGGCGCCGCGTAGTGCGTGAGCGCGGTGCCGGCGCAGAGCTGGAGCATCTGGAGGACGCCGATGTCGGTCTCGGCGCCCGCGAAGCGCAGCACCAGGTCCAGGTAGTCGCGGGCAGGCATCAGCCCGTCGCGGGTGAGGTTCCACAGCGCGGACCAGCACAGGGCCCGGGCCAGCGGGTCGGTGAGCTCGCCCAGGTGGCCGCGGAGGGTGGCGAGCGACTGCTCGTCGAAACGCATCTTGCAGTACGTCAGGTCGTCGTCGTTGACGAGGACGAGGTCGGGCCGCTCCGCGCCCCGCAGCTCGGGGACGACCGTGCGCGGCCCGGTGACGTCGACCTCGACGCGCGCGTAGCGCACCAGCTCGCCGGCCTGCCGGCGGTAGAGGCCGACGGCCACCCGGTGCGGACGCAGCTCGGGGTGGCCGGCCGGGGCCTCCTGGAGGACGGCCAGTTCGGTGACGCGGTCGGCGGCGTCGTACGTCAGCTGCGGCGTCAGCGAGTTGACGCCCGCGGTCTGCAGCCAGGACCGCGACCAGGCGGTCATGTCGCGCCCGGAGGTCTCCTCCAGGACGGACAGCAGGTCGGTCAGGCGCGTGTTGCCGTACGCGTGGCGCTTGAAGTAGCGGCGCGCGCCCTCCAGGAAGGCGTCCCGCCCGGCGTAGGCCACGAGCTGCTTGAGCACCGACGCGCCCTTGGCGTAGGTGATGCCGTCGAAGTTGAGCTTGGCGTCCTCCAGGTCGTGGATGTCCGCCGTGACCGGGTGGGTGGAGGGCAGCTGGTCGGCCCGGTACGCCCACGCCTTGCGCTGGTTGGCGAAGGTGACCCAGGCGCTGGTGTAGCGGGTGGCCTCGACCTGCGAGAACGAGCCCATGAAGTCGGCGAACGACTCCTTGAGCCACAGGTCGTCCCACCACTCCATGGTCACCAGGTCGCCGAACCACATGTGCGCCATCTCGTGCAGGATCACATTGGCCCGGCGCTCGTACGCCGCCTCCGTCACCTTGCCGCGGTAGATGAACTCCTCGCGGAAGGTGACGCAGCCCGGGTTCTCCATCGCGCCGATGTTGTACTCCGGGACGAACGCCTGGTCGTACTTGCCGAAGGGGTACGGGAAGTCGAAGTGCTCGTGGAAGAAGTCCAGGCCCTGCCGGGTGACGGTGAGGATCTCGTCCGCGTCGAAGTGCGGGGCCAGCCCCTTGCGGCAGAGCACGGAGAGCGGGATCTCCAGCGTGGTGCCGTCGGGAAGCTTGTGGTTGTAGTGGTCGCGGACGACGTGGTACGGGCCCGCGACGACCGCCGTGATGTAGGTGCCGATCGGCTTCGTGGGGACGAAGCGCCAGGTCGCCGCCGTGTCGTCGGCCGGCTCCACGGGACCGTCCTGGGCGCCGTTGCTGATCACCGTCCACTCGGCGGGGGCCGTCACGGTGAAGGTGTAGGGGGCCTTGAGGTCGGGCTGTTCGAAATTGGCGAACACCCGGCGGGCGTCGGCCGGTTCGTAATGCGTGTAGAGGTAGACCTCGCCGTCCTCGGGGTCGACGAAGCGGTGCAGCCCCTCGCCCGTCCGGCTGTAGGCGCAGTGGGCGTCGACGGTCAGGACGTTCTCGGCCGCCAGGCCGTCCAGGGTGATCCGGGTGCCGTCGAAGACCTCGGCGGGGTCCAGCGCGCGGCCGTTGAGCGTCACGGCGGCGACCGAGGGGGCGACGAGGTCGGCGAAGGAGGAAGCGCCCGGCTCGGCGCAGCGGAAGCGGATGGTGGAGACCGACCGGAAGGTGCGCGGGCCGCCGTCCGCCGGGTTCTCCGGACCCACCGCGGACCGCAGGTCCAGCGCCACCTCGTAGGCGTCCACGGTCAGCAGCGCGGCCCGTCGCCGGGCCTCCTCACGGGTCAGGTTCTCACCGGGCACGGCGGGGCTCCCTCGTCTCGTCTGCGGCGTCTGTGTCTTCTCGTGTTCGGCGTGCGTACGAAGCAGTCCTTCGACGTGTTTCGAACATCAGGAATCATGGCACGCACGGCGTGGTTGCAACCGTGACCGTCCTGCTTCCCGTGGAGACCCGCGAAGACCCGAGGAGACCCCGCATGACCGAGACCAAGACCAAGGCCGGGACCAAGGCCGAGAAGGTCACCGCCGACTTCTGGTTCGACCCGCTCTGCCCCTGGGCCTGGATGACGTCCCGCTGGATGCTGGAGGTCGAGAAGGTCAGACCCGTCGAGGTGCGCTGGCACGTGATGAGCCTGGCCGTGCTCAATGAGCACCGCCTCGACGAGGTGGACGAGAAGTACCGCGAGCTGATGACCCGGGCCTGGGGCCCGGTGCGGGTGTGCGTCGCCGCCGCCAAGGAGCACGGCGAGGAGGTGCTCGGCCGCCTCTACACCGCGATCGGCACCCGCTTCCACAACCAGGCCCTCCCGCAGGAGCGCGCGACGCTCGTCGCCGCGCTGGAGGAGGCCGGCCTGCCCGCCTCGCTGGCGGACGCCGCCGACACCGACGCGTACGACGACGAGCTGCGCGCCTCGCACCGGACCGGCATCGAGAAGGTCGGCGAGGACGTCGGCACCCCGGTGATCGCCGTACCCGGCCCGGACGGCTCGGAGGTCGCCTTCTTCGGCCCGGTCGTCACCCCCGCCCCCAAGGGCGAGGCGGCGGCGCGGCTCTGGGACGGCACCCTGCTGGTCGCCTCGACGCCCGGTTTCTTCGAGATCAAGCGGACGCGGACGGTGGGGCCGATCTTCGACTGATCCACGGGCCGCCTCGGGAGCTCCCGGAGGGGCGGTCCCCCGACCGAACCCGGTCGGCGCGCGCCCGTCCCTCCCCTCCCTTAGGGTCCGAACCATGGGCCAGACCGACCTCTCCCGGCCGCTGGGCCGCGACGGCGGCTGGGCCGAAGCCGAGCCGCCCTGCCGCAACGCCGCCTTCGCCGAGCTGCCCGTACGCCCGTACGACCTGCTCACGCTGGGCGCCTGCCGGGCGCTGGCGGCCCTGTGGTCCGCGCTGCGGCTGCGCCGGGCGGCGGGCATGCTGCGGCACTACGTGCGCGGTACGGGCGGCGTCCGCCGGATCGACGCCGACGAGCTGCTTGCCCTGCCGCCCGTCCGGGCCGCGGTCGACGAGCAGCTTGCCCGCTGGCGCGCGGAGGCGCTCGACCGGTGGGCCGGGGGCGAACGGTGGTCGGGGGAAGACCCGTGGCCGTTGGGCGAGCGGACGCCCGCCGCGTACCCGGCGGACAGCGGCTGGCGCGACCTGCTGATCACCCGTCGGACACACCCCGACTGGTGGCTGGCCCTGCGCTGCGTCGAGTTCCGGCTGACGGGCACGGTACGGGTGGACGCGGCGGGTGAGGCGGCCGTCGACTACCGCTTCGCGGTGCACAAGGCGTGGAACTTCGACCGGGGAAAGTCGGAACTCGGCGTTCCGTTCGCGCCGTTCGCCCGCCTCCACGAGACGGGCCTGGCCCGGGAGTTCACGGTGACGGGCGAGGCGTTCGGGCACGGCTGATCCCTGCATGGGCCCGTAGAGGCGCCCGGGGATGAGAGCATGGAGGAAGGCCCCGCGCGCATCGACCGCGCGGGGCCTTCCCGTGCCTGCCGCGTGACACGGGTGAGAAGACGATCACGAGCAGGCCGTTCGGGGGGCCTCCTGCGAAGAGGCTCGGGCCCGGATGGGGCTCGGGCTCAGGGGGCGAGCAGCAGCGCGTTGACGCGCTCCTTAGCGGCGGCGTAACGCTTCGCCACGTCCTGCCAGTTGACGACCTGCCACATGGCCTCGATGAAGTCCACCTTCTGGTTCTTGTACTGCAGGTAGAAGGCGTGCTCCCAGGCGTCGAAGACCAGGATCGGGGTGGAGCCCTGGCCCACGTTGCCCTGGTGGTCGTAGACCTGCTCGACGATCAGCTTGCCGCTGAGCGGCTCGTAGGCGAGGACGCCCCAGCCGGAGCCCTGGGTGGTGGCCGACGCCTTGGACAGCTGCGCCTTGAACTTGGCGAAGGAGCCGAAGGACTCGGCGATGGCGTCGGCCAGCTCGCCGACGCCGTCCTTCTCCAGGGGCTCGCCGCCGCCGTCGCCGGTCATGTTCTGCCAGTAGATGCTGTGCAGGATGTGGCCGGAGAGGTGGAACGCGAGGTTCTTCTCCAGGCCGTTGACCGCGCCCCACTGGTCCTTGTCCCGGGCCTCGGCGAGCTGCTCCAGCGTGTCGTTGGCACCCTTGACGTACGCCGCGTGGTGCTTGTCGTGGTGCAGCTCGATGATCTTCGCGTCGATCACCGGCTGGAGCGCCGCGTAGTCGTACGGAAGTTCAGGAAGTGTGTAGATGGCCATGCCGAGCCCTCCGACTGCTTATTGCAATTAACTTGCAGGTAGACGCTATCAGCAAGTGCGTCTTCTTTCCCTTCGGACCATGGGTCAAGGGGCCTTCTCCGTCAAAAGACCGAGGCGGGGTCGGTCCTGGAGCTCAGGACCGACCCCGCCTCGGGGTTGCTGGAGATGGACGGGCCGTCAGCTCCGCCGCCGCGCCGTGGCGCGCTGCCGCAGGTAGCCGGTGAGGGCGAGGGCGACGGTGAGGGCGGCCGTGGCGTAGAGCTGCTGGGCGGTGTCCTTCTCGCGCAGCATCAGGCCGAGGGTGCAGACGATGCCGAGGAGCGCGGCGATGGTCAGGTACGGGAACCACCACATCCGCACCACGAGCCTCCCCGGCTGCTCCTGCTGCAGCCGGTGCCGCATCATCAGCTGGGTGACGGCGATGAAGCCCCACACCACGAGGACGGCGGCGCCCGTCATGTAGAGCAGCCACTTGAAGACGGTGTCCGGCCACCAGTAGCTGAGCAGCACCGCGAAGAAGCCGAAGGCGGAGGAGGCGACCACGGTCCGCCGGGGGACGCCGGAGGAGACCTTGCCGAGGAAGCGGGGGCCCTCGCCGCGCTCGACGAGCGAGTGCGCCATCCGGGACGCGCCGTAGATGTTGGCGTTCATCGCGGAGAGCAGCGCGATCAGCACGATCACGTTCATGATCTCACCGGCGGCGGGGACGTCCAGGTACTTCAGGACCGCCACGTAGGGGCCCTCCAGGACGGACTTGTCGGTCCACGGGATCAGGGTGACGACGACGAGCATGGAGCCCACGTAGAAGAGGGCGATCCGCCACATCGCGGTGCGCACCGCCTTGGCGACGCCCTTGACCGGCTGCTCGGACTCGGCCGCGGCGATGGTCACCGTCTCTAGGCCGCCGTACGCGAAGACGGAGGCGAGCAGGCCGGCGACGAGGCCGTCGGTGCCGTTGGGGAGGAAGCCACCGTGGCCGGTGAGGTTGTCGGTGCCCGGCGCGTCGGTGCCCGGCAGCAGGCCGCAGATCGCCAGCACGCCCAGGACCAGGAAGGCGCCGATCGCCGCCACCTTGAGGGTGGCGAACCAGAACTCGAACTCGCCGAAGTTGCCGACGGCCGCCAGGTTCGTGCCGCAGAAGACGGCCATGAACAGCAGGACCCACATCCAGGAGTCCGTGGACGGGAACCACTTGACCATGATCGCGGCGGCGCCGATCGCCTCGACGGCGATGCCCACGCAGAGCTCGATCCAGAACATCCAGCCGGCGGTGAAGCCGGCCCACGGGCCGATGGCCTTCTCCGCGTGCACCGAGAAGGTGCCCGACGCGGGGCTGGCCGCGGCCATCTCGCCCAGCATGCGCATCACGAGCATCACCAGGAGCCCGGACACCGCATAGGCGAGGACGATGCCGGGGCCCGCGGCGGCGATGCCGGTGCCCGAGCCGACGAAGAGGCCGGCGCCGATCACGCCGCCCAGGGCGATCATCGAGAGATGGCGCTGCTTGAGGCCGTGCGACAGGGCGGCGCCGTGGCCCGGCGCCGCATCGGTGACCTCGCGCTCGGGCGCGGGGGTCGCATCTGTCCGAGTCATGGTCGTGTCTGTCCCCGTGGAATGAGTGATGAAAGGGTTGTTACAACAGGCAACAACCCGGAAAAGTTGCCTCAGTGTGGGGGTGATGTTCGCTCAGGACAACACTTGTCACACGGATGTCCGATATTTAGACGCGAGGATTACTCTCCGCACCTGATATATCGCCAGAATCAATATCTTTACGCGCTAAGCCCGGTCGCGACGGCGGATCCGGAACTCCCGGATCCAGGCGACGGCGAGCACCGCGCCGGTGGCCGCCGCCGACCACAGCAACTGCGGACGGGCGGCGTCGTCGGTGAGCATCAGCACCAGCACCGCGGCCATCCCGGCCAGGGCGGCCCAGGTCAGATAGGGAAAGCACCACATCCGCAACGTCAGCCGCTCGGGCATCTCCCGTTCGATGCGGCGGCGCAGCCGCAGCTGCGAGGCGGCGATCAGGCCCCAGACGAAGAGGAGCACCGCGCCGACCGAGTTGAGCAGATAGCGGAAGATCGAATCCGGCCACTCGAGATTGAGGACGACGGACGCGAAGCCGAACGCCACGGAGGCGAACACCGCCCGGCGCGGCACCCCGCCGCGCGAGACCGTCAGCAGGGAGCGCGGGGCCTCGCCGCGCTCGGCGAGCGAGAACACCATGCGGGACGAGCCGTAGAGGTTGGCGTTGAGCGCCGACAGCAGCGCCACGAAGATCACGATCTGCATGATCTGGCCGGACGCCGGCACCCCGATGCGGTCCAGCACCGCCACGTAGGGGCTCTGCCCGGGCTTCAGCGACGACCAGGGGAGCAGGGTGACGATGACGAGCATCGAGCCCACATAGAAGAAGAGGATGCGCCAGACGGCGCTGCGCACCGCGCGGCCCACCGCGCGCTCCGGGTCCTCGGACTCGGCGGCGGCGATCGTGACGACCTCCAGGCCGCCGAAGGCGAAGGCCACCGCGAGCACGCCGGAGATCACCCCGCTCCAGCCGTTGGGCAGGAAACCGCCCTGGCCGGTGAGGTTGGAGAGGCCCACGGGGTCGGTGTCCGGGAGCAGCCCGAAGATCGCCAGTAGGCTGAGGCCGAGGAAGAGGAGGATCGCGCCGATCTTCAGGGCGGCGAACCAGAACTCGAACTCACCGAAGTTCTTCACGGCCGTGAGGTTGGCGGTGGTGAACACCACCATGAACACCAGCACCCAGGCCCACTGCGGCATCCCCGGCACCCAGCCGTGCGCGATCTGCGCGGCGGCCGTCGCCTCCACGGCCAGCACGATCACCAGCAGGAACCAGTAGAGCCAGCCCACCGTGAACCCGGCCCAGCGGCCGAGCGCCCGCTCCGCGTGCACCGAGAACGAACCGGACGCGGGCATCGCCGACGACAGCTCGCCCAGCATCCGCATCACCAGCATGGCGAGGGCGCCCGCCAGCAGGTAGGAAATGATGATCCCGGGGCCCGCGACGGAGATCCCGGCGCCCGAGCCGACGAACAGGCCGGCGCCGATCACGCCGCCCAGCCCCAGCATCGTCAGGTGCCGCTGCTTGAGCCCCGCGGACAGCGGCTCTCTCTCACCGGCGAGCGGCTCGGCGGGGGGTGCGTCGTGCATGGGGCTCGTACTCTCGGTTCGTGCGGCGCGCGCCCGGGGCGCGCGGGATGCGGTGGCGCGACGTCTCGGCGGTGCCCGCGCCGCCCACGGGTCGGCGGGGGCGCAAAGCATGCGACACGTGAAAAGTGCGCGCAAGTCTCACCATTCTCCCGGTGCGGCGGCGTGAACCAAGCCGAGCGGCCCTTTCGGTGACGAGCATCACTCGGTCCGTCGCCGACTTCGGGAACCTTCCAAAGCGGGTGGAGGGCCTTTGTGACGGCTGCCTCATGCCGATTCGAGAGAGCTGGGCTAACGTCGCGGTGTTCTGTGTATGAGCCCCGTAAGTCCTCGGTTCTCATACGAGTCCCGAGCCGCTTGATCCCGTATCCGACCCTTCCTCCAGCGGAGTACCGATGGCCAGCGCCGCAGTTTCAGTCCCCCGGACCGGTACGGTCCTCGCCGATCTCCTGCCCGCGTCCTCCTCCCGGGCCCGGGACGTCGCCCTCGTCGTCGGCGGCGCCGCCCTCACCGGCCTCGCCGCCCAGCTCACCGTGCCGGTCCCGGGCTCGCCCGTCCCGGTCTCCGGCCAGACCTTCGCGGCCCTCCTCGTCGGTACGTCCCTCGGCGCCCGCCGCGGCTTCCTCTCGCTGGCCCTCTACGCGCTCGCCGGCATCGCCGGCATGCCCTGGTTCGCCGAGGGCAAGTCCGGCGCCGCCTTCCCCTCGTTCGGCTACGTCCTCGGCATGCTGCTGGCCGCCACCGTCGTCGGCGCCCTCGCCCGCCGCGGCGCCGACCGCTCCGTCCTGCGCACCGCGGGCACCATGGCCCTCGGCACCGCGATCATCTACGCCGTCGGCGTCCCGTACCTGGCCCTCGCCCTCCACATGCCGCTCGGCGACGCGGTGGCGGCGGGCCTGACCCCGTTCCTCATCGGCGACGCGCTCAAGGCGGCGCTGGCGATGGGGGCGCTGCCCACGGCCTGGAAGCTGCTGGGCCGGCGGGGCTGAGGTTCCGCTTTCCGTACGGGCGCGGGCCCGCACCCCTCTCGCAGGGGGTGCGGGCCCGCGCCCGTACGCGTCAGCGCGTGCAGCGCGGCAGGCGCTCTGTCGGCAGGTCGCCGCCCAGATGCTCGGGGAGGGGGACGGGCTCGCCGTAGCGCCCCTGGGTGAGGGCGCGGTATCCCTCGGCCGAGGGACGGGCGTGCAGCTCCCACTCCCGCTCCACCGGCCGCAGACAGAGCACCAAGGGCACCTTGGCCTCGGCGTACCAGGCGATCCTGTCCGCGACTCCGACCCTCGGGTCGCGGGGTGAGGACGCCACCTCGATGGCCAGCTCCACCTCTTCACCGGACAGCAGCCACTCGTCGGAATCCATTACCGACAGGTCGCAGACCACCATGAGGGGCGTGACGAAGTCGTCGAGGTCGCCGGCGAGGCCGATCGACGCGTTCTGGAAGGACCCCACCCCGTCGGAGCGGCACCGGTTCAGGGCCTCGTGCAGCTCGCTCATGAGCTGGGCATCCGCCCGGGAACGAGGCGTCGTGGCCAGCACGTTGCCGCGGACGACCTCCACTCGGAGGCCGGTCTTCTCCCGGATGAACGCCGCGACGTCCCTCAGCTTCCCGGGCACGCCCGGGACCTGCGGCCGGTGCCGGCCGGAGCTCTGCCGGGGGCGGTCGTCCCGGACGTGCTCGCCGACGGCCATCTGTGCGCCCTTTCCCGTACGGATCCGGGCCACACGGTAGGACGGCGTCCGCCCCTTCCGGCCGGGAAGTCCGTGACCGGACCCGGCGTGACCGCTCTCGGACGCCGGATGCCACGAACCGACCGTCGGGTGAACGGGAACGGCGGTGGGCCCGCACCCTCCCAAGGGTGGGGCCCACCGCCGTTCGACGCCGAGGTCCGCCGGAGGCTACTTCACCGCCCGCCGGCGCCGGTCCAGGACCAGGCCGATGGCCAGGACCACCACGGCCACCAGGACGGACAGGGCGACCTGCTCGCGGTTGTCGCCGCCGTCGTAGACCATGTAGCCGAGCACGAAGAGGATCATGCCGATCGTGGCCCACGTCAGGTACGGGAACAGCCACATCCGCACGACCAGCTTCTCCGGCATCTCGCGCAGGATGATGCCGCGCATCTTCAGCTGCGTGAAGCAGATGACCAGCCACACGAACAGGGCCACCGCGCCCGACGAGTTGAGCAGGAACTTGAAGACCGTGTCGGGCCACATGTAGTTGAAGAAGACCGAGAGGAAGCCGAAGACGACCGATCCCAGGATCGCCGCCTGCGGTACGCCCCGGCCGTTGACGCGGGCGAACGCCTTCGGCGCGTCGCCGCGCTGGCCGAGCGAGAAGGCCATGCGGGAGGCGGTGTAGAGGCCCGAGTTGAGGCAGGAGAGGACGGCGGTCAGGACGATGACGTTCATGACCTGGCCGGCGTGCGGGATGCCGATCGAGTTCAGCGCCGCGACGTAACTGCCGTCCTTGGCGATCGCCTTGGAGTTCCAGGGCAGCAGCGTGACGACGACGAAGATCGAGCCGAGGTAGAAGACGGCGATCCGCCAGATGACGCTGTTGGTCGCCTGCCGGACGGCCTTCTGCGGGTTCTCGGACTCGCCGGCGGCGAGGGTGACGATCTCGCTGCCCATGAAGGAGAAGACGACCATCAGCACGCCGGTGAGGATCGCGCCGGGACCGTGCGGCAGGAAACCGCCCGCGTCGGTGAGATGGGCCAGGCCCGCACCGTCGTTCTTCGAACCGGGCAGCACACCGAAGACCGCGAGCCCGCCGATGATCACGAACGCTGCGATGGCGACGACCTTGATGCCCGCGAACCAGAACTCGAACTCGCCGTACGAGCTGACCGAGGCCAGGTTGGTGGCGGTGAGCACGACCATGACGATCAGCGCCCAGGCCCACTTGGGCACGCTGGGCACCCAGCTGTTGAGGATCGCGGCACCCGCCGTGGCCTCGACCGCCAGCACGACGACCCAGAAGAACCAGTAGAGCCAGCCGATGGTGAAACCGGCCCAGCGGCCGAGGCCGCGGTCCGCGTAGGCGGAGAACGAGCCGGAGGTCGGATTCGCGGCGGCCATTTCGCCGAGCATCCGCATGACGAGGACGACCATCGCGCCCACGAGGGCGTACGAGATCAGAATGCCGGGGCCGGCGGCGGCGATACCGGACCCGGAACCCACGAAGAGTCCGGCGCCGATGACCCCACCAATGGCGATCATGGAAAGGTGGCGGTTCTTGAGGCCGGCCTTGAGGCCGTCCCCCGTCGCCGGCGCGGCGTCCGCGGGATCGCCGGGTGACGCCTTCGTCATGGTCGGCGGTATCGCGCTCATGGGCAGTTTCCTTTGGTTCTCGGGTTGCGAGCCCCCGCATTAGAACTTTTCGAAGGTGTATTTCGGAAGACCCGAATCCGTATCGTTGTGTTCACCCCGTGTACCGATCAAGGCCACTGGCGCGGCCACGCGCCGGGACGTGCCACACTCGGACGCATGCGCGTGTACCTCGGCTCCGACCATGCCGGTTACGAACTCAAGACCCACCTCGTCGAGTGGCTCACGGCCCACGGCCACGAGCCCGTCGACTGCGGCCCCCACCTCTACGACGCCCAGGACGACTACCCGCCGTTCTGCCTGCGGGCCGCCGAGCGGACCGCCGCGGACGAGGGCAGCCTCGGCATCGTGATCGGCGGCTCCGGCAACGGCGAGCAGATCGCCGCGAACAAGGTCAAGGGCGTCCGCGCCGCACTGGCCTGGAGCGAGCAGACGGCCGCGCTGGGCCGGGAGCACAACAACGCGAACGTGATCGCGGTGGGCGCCCGGATGCACTCCGAGGAGGAGGCGACGAAGTTCGTCGAGGTGTTCCTCGCCACGCCGTACTCGGGTGAGGAGCGTCACACCCGCCGCATCGAGATGCTCAGCCGCTACGAGACGACGGGCGAGCTGCCCGCCATCCCGGCGCACCACCCGCAGCAGGACTGACCAAGCAGGACGGAGCGCGGCCCCGCACGTTACGGGGTCCTCTGGACGTCCTCGGGCCCGCCGCAGCCGTGCGGCGGGCCCCTCGCGGTTCCACCGGCCATCCGTACCGCCCGTACCGGTTCACGCCGGTCGTACCGCTCACACCGCCCGTACCGCTCACACCGTCCGGGAGGACGCACGCCATGCCCGAGGGGCACACGATCCACCGCCTGGCGGCGGACCACCGCGCCCTGTTCGCCGGCCGCCCGGTCCGGGCGACGAGCCCGCAGGGCAAGTTCTCAGACGGCGCCGCGCTCGTCGACGGCCGGGTGCTGGAGGAGGCGGAGGCGCACGGCAAGCACCTCTTCCTCGGCTTCGGGCCCACCGGCTGGATCCACGTCCACCTCGGCCTCTTCGGCAAGTACACGCTCGGCACCGCCCCCACGCCCCCGCCCACGGACACCGTCCGGCTGCGGCTCGCCGGCCCCGACGCGTACGCCGACCTGCGCGGCCCGACCGCCTGCGCCCTGCTGACGGACGGCGAGAAGCAGGCGATACACGACCGGCTGGGGCCCGACCCGCTCCGGGAGGACGAGGACCCCGAGCCGGCCTGGCGGCGGATATCGCGCAGCAGGACGAGCGTCGCCGCCCTGCTGATGGACCAGAAGGTGGTCGCCGGGGTGGGCAACGTCTACCGGGCGGAGGTCCTCTTCCGTCATGGAATCGACCCCTACCGGACGGGCCGCGATCTCACCCGATCGGAATGGGACGCCATCTGGCACGACCTGGTGGCGCTGATGCGCGAGGGCGTGCGCCACAACAGAATCGACACCGTACGGCCCGACCACACCCCCGAGGCCATGGGCCGGCCGCCACGGGTGGACGACCACGGCGGCGAGGTCTACGTCTACCGGCGCGCCGGACAGCCGTGCCACGTCTGCGGGGAAGAGGTCCGTACGGCCGGGCTCGCCGCCCGCAACCTCTTCTGGTGTCCGGGCTGCCAGCGGAGCTGAATCAAGGGGGGAGTGCGGCCGGGCCGGTGCGCTCCGGTCGTACGACCGGATTCCCCGCTGTACAGCCATGCGAGGAGCCGTATAACCGCTCAGGTGAGCGTCTTTCGCATAGGGTTGCACCCCAGGTGCCCCGCGGGCAGCCGTGTCGGCGCGGCGTGAATCGACGCGCCGCCGAATGGGTGGATAAGGTCCCGAAGCAATGACTGGCGGTGCGGAGACCCCGACGGCCCGGATGCGCAAAGCACTGCACCGGGCCCGTACGAGCGTGCGCAAGGCCGGGGTCGACTACTTCCGCGGCGACGGTTCCGACTGGGTCGCCCTCAGCACCCTCCTCTTCTCCGTCCCCGCCCTCGCCATCGGCACCATCGCCCAGCCCGAATGGTGCGCCCCCGCCGCTCTGGTGCTGCCCATCGTCGCCGGCGGACTGCTGCTCCGCCCCGCCAGCCTCCTCGGCCTCTACGCGGCGGCCGCGACCGCCCTCATCGTCGAGTCGGCGGTCCTCGACCCCGCCGCGTACGGCGCCGACCGCGTCACCCCCGGCACCATCCTCGTCGTCGCCGCCGTCGGCTTCCTCGGCCTGCTCATCGCCCAGTTCCGCAGCCGCGTCGGCGTCCCCTGGCGGCGCGGCGGAACGATGCTCTTCGACCTCCGCGAACGCATCCGCGTCCAGAGCAAACTGCCCGGACTGCCCCGCGGCTGGCACCGCGAGATGGCCCTGCGGCCCGCCGGCGGACAGTCGTTCTCCGGCGACTTCGTCGTCGCCGCGCGCACCAACGGCGGCCGGACGCTCGAAGTCGTCCTCACGGACGTCTCCGGCAAGGGCATGGACGCCGCCTCCCGCGCGCTGCTGCTCTCCGGCGCCTTCGGCGGACTGCTCGGCTCGCTGCCCCCGCACGCCTTCCTCCCCGCCGCCAACGGCTACCTCCTCCGGCAGGACTGGGACGAGGGCTTCGCCACCTCCGTCCACCTCGTCCTCGACCTGGACAGCGGCGACTACGAACTCTTCTCCGCCGGGCACGTGCCCGCGCTCCAGCTCAGCGCCGGGACCGGCCGCTGGGAGGAGAAGGCCGCGGAGGGGCCGCTGCTCGGCGTCTACGACGGCGCCGAGTTCGACTCCGTCAAGGGGCGGCTGCGCCCCGGCGACGTCCTGATGCTGTTCACCGACGGCCTGGTGGAGACCGCCGAACGCGAGCTGACCGAGGGCATGGACCGGCTGACCGGCGAGGCCGACCGGTACGTCACCACCGGATTCGCGGGCGCCGCCTGGCACTTGATCGAGGCCGTGGCCAAGGACGTCAACGACGACCGGGCGCTGCTGCTGATCTGCCGCGACCGGCGCGACTGAGCGCCGCGACCGCCCCGGGCGGGCCGAATTCCGGGCGCGCTTCTCGCATACGGCTGCCGCTCGACCGTTTTTCCGGCCGCGCGAATTCCCCGCGTTTCGTTCCTCGTCGGTTTCTCCGGGCGCGGCGCCACGGGCCATGCGGCATTGCGCCGGCCCGGCGTTGCGGTTTCCGCGCGCGCGTTGATAGACATGTCCGTCCGCCGCGCACGGCGGCGGATGTGCGCGCCGCCGTGGGGCCGCCGGTATGCGCCGCCGCGTCACGTCGCGCCGCCGCGGTGGTGGCGCTCAGCTCACCACGGGCACCACGGGCACCACGCTCATCGCGCTCATCGCGCTCATCGTGTTCTCGATGTTCCACGGGGGATTCTCATGACCACGCCTCAGCCGCCTCAACAGCCGCAGGCGCCCTACGGGTACCCGCAGCAGCCGCAGGGTGCCGCACCTCCGCCGCAACCGCAGAGCAACCCGTACGCCCAGCAGCAGCCCGGCCCCCACCAGACCCCGCCCGCCGCGCCGCAGGGGAACCCGTACGGGGCCGCGCCGCAAGGCAGTCCGTACGGAGCCGCGCCGCAGGCCGGCCCGTATGGGACCGCCGCTCCGCAGGGACACCCTTACGGGACCGCCGCCCCGCAAGGGAACCCGTACGGGAACGCGGGCCCCTACGCGGCCCCGCCGCAACCGGGCTCCGGCCCGTACGCCGCTCCGCCGCATCAGCCCGGCCCCGGCCCGTACTCGGCCGCCCCGCAGCAGCCCGGTCCCGCTCCCTACGGCACCGCGCCGCAGCAGCAGCCGTATCCGATGCCGGGCGCGCACGGCAGCTGTCAGATATGCGGCGGGTTCCCGGCCGCTCAGATGACCATCCGCCGCCACCAGGGCCTCGTCTTCATGATGCGGTTCTTCTCGCAGAAGGGCCTGTTCTGCCGGACCTGCGGCACCGCGCTGCTCCGCGAGATGACCGCGAAGACCTGCTGGCAGTGGTGGAGCCCGTTCTCCCTGATCATCTTCACGCCGCTGACCCTGCTCTGGAACCTGAGCGTGCACGCGAAGCTCAAGAAGCTGGCGCCCCCGGTCCCCGGCAACCATGGACCGCAGCCCGACCCGGGGGCGCCGCTGTTCAGCCGCCCTGGAGCGATCGGCCTGATCGTGCCGGTGGGATGGTGGGTGGCGCTGGCGGCGCAGGTCGTGCTGCATCTGTAGCGGCGCCCGGGGCCGTGGCGGTGGCCGCCACGATGGCGGGCCGGGGCGGCACGCGGAAGGCCCAGTCCATCCGCGGTTCGATCACCGGACGGAACATCCGTCGCACCGGAGACGTGCACAACACGGTGACCAGGGCGACGGCGAGGACCGACACCAGGACCTCGCCCGCCGGCCGCCGGATCCAGTCGTACAGGTCGTACCACTCCCACCAGCGCGACAGCTTGATCACAAAGCCGTGCAGCAGGAAGCCGTACATCGTCCCGGTCCCGAGCGCCGTGAACCAGGTCCGCCGGCGCGGCACCCAGGCCAGGAAGCCCACGGTCAGCGCGGCGGCGCACAGGAACAGCGCGAAGGTCATCACGGGCGCCGTCCAGGCGGGTTCACGCAGGTCCCGGATGGTGGAGTTGTGGTAGAACCAGCCGGTGTCCAGCCGCGGGGCCAGCAGGTACGCCGTGGCCACCGCGCAGGCGAACAGCGGCACCGCCGCGATCCGCACCCAGCGCCGCCGCACCAGCTCGAAATGGGCGGGCTTCAGCTGCAGGCCGATCACGAAGAACGGCAGGAACTGCATCACCCGCATCACGTCGAACTCGCTCCCCACCTCCGGGGACAGCATCGCCGTGATGGCGACGGCGAAGGAGAGCGGAACGGGCCAGCGCACCGCCCGCCACACCGGCGTCGTCAGCCGCCAGAGGAAGAGCGCGGCCAGGAACCAGTTGAGGTACCAGGGCTCCAGCAGGGTGAACGGCTCCGGGTCGGTGCCGTCCTCGGCCAGGTGCTGGAACTCCACGAAGGCGAGCTGGAAGATCAGGTACGGCACCAGGACGCTGGTGATCAGACGCTTGACCTTGGCCGGGCTCAGGTCGAAGCCCCGCGAGAAGTAGCCGGAGATCAGGATGAACGCCGGCATGTGGAAGGCGTAGACGGTGAGGTAGAGCGCCGTCGCGGCCCGGCTGCTGTGGGTGAGCGGTTCCCAGGCGTGGCCGAGCACGACGAGCACGATGGCCAGGTACTTCGCGTTGTCGAAGAACGGGTCGCGCGGTACGGCGGCGGGACCGGCCTGGGGCGGGCCGGGAGCGGGGGCCGCGGTACGCGCCGGGGACGTGGCGGTACGGGACATTCGACGCACACTAGCGGGGTCCGGCAAAGCGGGGGCAATGATTCCGGTTGGCGTCCGAGGGCATCCCGAGGGGCGCTTTCCCCGGTGTCCGGCCACCGCGGCCGGAAATCGACCCCTGACGGAGCCGGTCAAATCGTCGATGAATCGTCACATCACCTCCACGGAGCGCGAGTTGATGGCACGATGGTGCGGTGGAGCCCGACGAGGTGGAGCTCCGGGGGCCGGGCCAGGTTCTTCGACCGAGGGTGTGATCAGTTGTGGCCATATCGGTGTCTGCGGTGCTGCTCTTGGCGATCATCCTGGTGATGATGATCCGCGGCGGGAAGATCAAAGCCGGGGCGGCCACCGTCGCGGCCCTCTTCGGCTTCTTCCTGGCGTCGTCGGGCATGGCCCCGTCGATCCACCGGTTCCTCAACTCGCTCGCCCAGACGATCAGCAACATCAAGCTCTGACCCGCCGCCCTCCGGAGCGGATTCTCCGCAGGGCGGCGCGGCGCACGAGAAACGCCCCCGGCCGGTGGCCGGGGGCGTCGTGCGAGCGGGCGACGGGAATCGAACCCGCGTAGCCAGTTTGGAAGACTGGGGCTCTACCATTGAGCTACGCCCGCGCGTGCCGCTTCCACCCCACGGGGGGTGCGGCACTGACGTGCATCGTAGCGGGTCCGGGCCCCTCGCCGCACACCCCGGTGCCAGGCCCGCCTCCAGGGGCCCGCGGAGGTACGCCCGAGCCACCTCCACCCCGTTTGCCCCACAGGCAACCCCCGTGGTCACCGCCATGGTCATGGCCGGGCATCCGCGTGGTCACGGCGCGGTCAAAGGTCGGCCGCCGCTCCCGCGGGCATGTACCCTACGTGTCGCACCGACGGGGTGTGGCGCAGCTTGGTAGCGCGTCCGCTTTGGGAGCGGAAGGTCGTCGGTTCGAATCCGGCCACCCCGACCAGCAAGATCGCCTTGTGGGGCTCATCCAGCGTGCGGTTACTATGCAGGTTGCGCGTCTGTGTCTCTACTACCGGGCGCGATCGGCTGAGGCTCAGCAGAACCTCGGCAGAAAAACCCGAAGTCAGCCCCAAGGAGACCGAACCGTGAAGAGCGCCGTGGAGACCCTGAACCCGACCCGGGTTCGGCTCACTGTCGAGGTGCCCTTCGAGGAGCTCAAGCCCAGCCTCGACGCGGCGTACAAGAAGATCAACCAGCAGGTCTCGGTGCCTGGCTTCCGGAAGGGCAAGATCCCGGCCCGGGTCATCGACCAGCGTTTCGGCCGCGGTGCGGTGCTGGAGGAGGCCGTCAACGACGCCCTCCCGAAGTTCTACACCGAGGCCGTCAACGAGGGTGAGCTGAACCCGCTGGGTCAGCCCGAGGTGGACATCACGGAGCTGAAGGACGGCGAGCTGCTGACCTTCACCGCCGAGGTCGACATCCGTCCCGCCCTAGAGATCCCGGACTACTCCGGCATCGAGGTCACCGTCGACGCCGTCGAGGTCACCGACGAGGACGTGGAGAAGTCGGTCGAGCAGCTCCGCGAGCGCTTCGCCACCACCTCCCCGGTCGAGCGCGCCGCCGCCGAGGGCGACATCGTCACCCTCGACCTGGAGGCCAAGGTCGACGGCGAGGTGCTGGAGGACGGCGTCGCCAAGGGCGTCGACTACACCATCGGCTCCGGCCAGCTGCTCGACGGCATCGACGAGGCCGTCACCGGCCTGGAGGCCGGCGGCACCGCCACCTTCACCTCCGAGCTCAAGGGCGGCAGCGCCGAGGGCAAGGAGGCCGAGGTCAAGGTCGACGTCACCGCGGTGAAGTCCCGCGAACTGCCCGCCCTGGACGACGAGTTCGCCCAGCTCGCGAGCGAGTTCGACACGCTGGAGGAGCTCAAGGCCGACAGCCGTGAGCGTCTCGCCCGGATGAAGAAGTTCGACCAGGCCACCCAGGCCCAGGAGAAGGTGCTCGAGGAGCTCCTGAAGCTGGTCGAGGTCCCGATGCCGGAGAAGCTGCTCGAGGACGAGATCAACACCCGGAAGCACAACCTGGAGCACCACCAGCTGGGCCAGATGGGTCTCACCCTGGAGAAGTACCTGGAGATCCAGGGCAAGACCGCCGAGGAGTTCGACGCCGAGCTCAAGGAGCAGGCCGAGAAGGGCATCCGCACCCAGTTCGTCCTCGACGAGATCGTCAACAAGGAGAAGCTGTCGGTCGGCCAGGACGAGCTCACCGAGCACCTGATGCGCCGTGCCCAGTCCTCCGGCATGAGCCCCGACCAGT
Organism: Streptomyces mobaraensis; assembly: GCF_020099395.1. Classification (NCBI taxonomy): domain Bacteria; kingdom Bacillati; phylum Actinomycetota; class Actinomycetes; order Kitasatosporales; family Streptomycetaceae; genus Streptomyces; species Streptomyces mobaraensis. Next base: position 5,016,438 of record NZ_CP083590.1, read on the forward strand.
TCGCCCAGGCCGTCGTCGAGCAGGGCCAGGTCCCGATGCTCGTCGGTGAGGTCGCCCGCGGCAAGGCCCTCGCGACCGTCGTCGAGGCCGCCACGGTCAAGGACTCCAACGGCGAGGTCGTCGACCTGGAGGACGGCGAGGACGAGGCCGAGGCCACCGAGGGCGCCGAGGCGAAGAACGAGGGCTGAGCCCCCGAACGCCCACCGGCCGCGCTCCGCGACCGCCGTGCCCCCGGGCGCGGCGGTCGCGGGGACGGCCTCCGGGACGGGCCCGGACACGACCCCGCCGCCGCCCGGCGGGGGCCGTGTCCGGGCCCGTCCCGGCTCCGGCCGCCGGACCGCGTGCGCGCGGGGGCGCGCCCGGCACCCCGGGCGCCGCGGGCGGCGGCCCACAGAGGGCGTACCGGCCGGCCCCCCACAGGGCCGTACCGCCCGGAACATGCGCTCAGAGCGAACAGTTCCTCATGCGGGATGGCGCCCGCCGACCAGCGCGTTAGGGTCCGTAGATACGAGGGCAGGGGAGACTTCGAGCGCGCCGGACCGTACCGGCCCGGAGGCCCCCCGGCCCCGAGAGAAGACGCGGAGACGGCCCGTTGCCGTCAGAGACGAGCAGGTGGATCACGTGACGAATCTGATGCCTTCCGCCGCCGGCGGTCCTTCCATCGGTGGTGGCCTCGGCGACCAGGTCTACAGCCGACTGCTCGACGAGCGGATCATCTTCCTGGGCCAGCAGGTCGACGACGACATCGCCAACAAGATCACGGCTCAGCTGCTGCTCCTTGCCGCCGACCCCGACAAGGACATCTACCTCTACATCAACAGCCCCGGCGGCTCGGTGACGGCCGGCATGGCGGTCTACGACACCATGCAGTACATCCCGAACGACGTGGTGACCATCGGCATGGGCCTCGCGGCCTCGATGGGCCAGTTCCTGCTGACCGGTGGCACCCCGGGCAAGCGCTTCGCGCTGCCCAACACCGACATCCTGATGCACCAGGGCTCCGCGGGTCTCGGCGGTACCGCCTCGGACATCAAGATCCAGGCCGAGCAGCTGCTCCGCACCAAGAAGCGCATGGCGGAGATCACCGCCCACCACACCGGTCAGACCGTCGAAACGATCATCCGTGACGGCGACCGCGACCGCTGGTTCAGCGCGGAGGAGGCGAAGGCGTACGGGATCATCGACGAGATCATCACGCACGCCTCCGGCGTTCCGGGCGGCGGCGGCACCGGGGCCTGAGCCCCGGAGCCCGGGGGTCGGCCCCCGGGAGTACCGCCCGACCGTCGAATCCCAGCCAACGACCGCCATCAGGATGGTGAACACCCGCATGAACAACTTCCCCGGCAGCGGCCTCTACACGGGCCCGCAGGCGCAGTTCTCCGGCCTGCCCGCCGAGAGTCGTTACGTCGTCCCCCGCTTCGTCGAGCGCACCTCGCAGGGCGTCCGCGAGTACGACCCGTACGCGAAGCTCTTCGAGGAGCGCGTGATCTTCCTCGGCGTGCAGATCGACGACGCCTCCGCCAACGACGTGATGGCGCAGCTGCTGTGCCTGGAGTCGATGGACCCCGACCGGGACATCTCGATCTACATCAACTCGCCCGGCGGCTCGTTCACCGCGCTGACCGCCATCTACGACACGATGCAGTTCGTGAAGCCGGACATCCAGACGGTCTGCATGGGCCAGGCGGCCTCCGCCGCGGCGATCCTGCTGGCCGCCGGCACCCCGGGCAAGCGCATGGCGCTGCCCAACGCCCGTGTCCTGATCCACCAGCCGTCCAGCCAGACGGGCCGTGAGCAGCTCTCCGACCTGGAGATCGCGGCGAACGAGATCATGCGCATGCGGACGCAGCTGGAGGAGATGCTGGCCAAGCACTCCACCACGCCGATCGAGAAGATCCGCGACGACATCGAGCGCGACAAGATCCTCACGGCCGAGGACGCGCTGGCGTACGGTCTCGTGGACCAGATCGTCTCGACGCGCAAGTCGTCCGTCGCGGTCTGACGTTCATGACGTGACGGTCCGGGAACCGGCCGGGGGCGCGCTCCCGGACCTCCCGGACACCGTGCCGCCGGTACCCCCCCTTGGCCGAGTAGGTGCGAGGGGGGCCCGCACGGGGGGCCCGGCAAGGTACCGTCGATAGGCAAGCACTCGGGTTCGCAGAGCAAGGCGGATCCCAGGCGAAGGGGAAGCACCTCGTGGCACGCATCGGTGACGGCGGCGACCTGCTCAAGTGCTCGTTCTGCGGGAAGAGCCAGAAGCAGGTGAAGAAGCTCATCGCGGGTCCTGGTGTGTACATCTGCGACGAGTGCATCGACCTCTGCAACGAGATCATCGAGGAAGAGCTCGCGGAGACCTCCGAGGTGCGCTGGGAGGAACTGCCCAAGCCCCGGGAGATCTACGAGTTCCTCGAGGGGTACGTCGTCGGCCAGGAGGCCGCCAAGAAGGCCCTCTCGGTGGCCGTCTACAACCACTACAAGCGCGTCCAGGCCGGCGAGGCCGGCGGGCGCGACCGTGACGACGCCATCGAGCTGTCCAAGTCAAACATCCTGCTGCTCGGCCCCACCGGGTCCGGCAAGACGCTGCTGGCGCAGACGCTCGCCCGCATGCTGAACGTCCCGTTCGCCATCGCGGACGCCACGGCGCTGACCGAGGCGGGCTACGTGGGCGAGGACGTCGAGAACATCCTGCTGAAGCTGATCCAGGCCGCCGACTACGACGTCAAGAAGGCCGAGACCGGCATCATCTACATCGACGAGATCGACAAGGTCGCCCGAAAGAGCGAAAATCCGTCGATCACTCGAGACGTCTCCGGCGAGGGTGTGCAGCAGGCCCTGCTGAAGATCCTGGAGGGCACCACGGCGTCCGTGCCCCCGCAGGGCGGCCGGAAGCACCCGCACCAGGAGTTCATCCAGATCGACACGACGAACGTGCTGTTCATCGTGGGCGGCGCGTTCTCCGGCCTGGAGAAGATCATCGAGTCGCGGGCGGGTGCCAAGGGCATCGGCTTCGGCGCGACGATCCGCTCCAAGCGCGAGATCGAGGCGAGCGACCAGTTCCAGGAGGTCATGCCGGAGGACCTGGTCAAGTTCGGCATGATCCCGGAGTTCATCGGCCGGCTGCCGGTGATCACCAGCGTCCACAACCTGGACCGCGCGGCCCTGCTGAAAATCCTCGTCGAGCCGCGCAACGCCCTGGTCAAGCAGTACCAGCGCCTCTTCGAACTCGACGGCGTGGAGCTGGACTTCGACCGCCCGGCGCTGGAGGCCATCGCCGACCAGGCGATCCTGCGCGGCACCGGCGCCCGGGGGCTGCGGGCCATCATGGAGGAGGTCCTCCAGTCGGTGATGTACGAGGTGCCGTCCCGCAAGGACGTCGCCCGGGTCGTCATCACGGCGGACGTCGTGCAGTCCAACGTCAACCCCACCCTGGTGCCGCGCACTCGGGGCAACGAGCCGGGCTCGGGGGAGCGGCACGAGAAGAGCGCGTAGCGCCCACGGGTTCTGCGCGGGCGCCCGGCCGCCGGTTCCTCGAACCGGCGGCCGGGCGCCTTGTCGTGCGTGCTCCGCTGTGTCGTCAGAGAGCAGCCCTGCGCAGGGAGGCGGCCAGGGCGTCGACGAACGCGTCGCGGGTGGCGGCCGGCACCAAGTCCAGGGAGAGGTACGGGTTGAGGTCCTCCAGCTCGACGAGGAGCAGCCCGCCCTCCGGCGTACGGCAGGCGTCGACGCGCTGGATGCCGTGGTCGGTGCCATTCCACTCGACGAAGCGGTGGGCGAACGCGAGGTCGGCCTCGGTGGCCTCGTAGGGCTCCAGGTCCCAGCGGCGGGCCGGGTCGGGGGCGTACAGGGCGTACTGGAAGGCGTCGTCGACGAAGTAGAACGACACCTCGTACGCGAAGCGGATCCGCGGCTGGACGAGCACCTCGCCGTCCGCGAGGCCGTCCGCGAGCCGCTCGCGGGACAGGAACTCCAGGCCGATCGAGTCCGCGCCCTGCTTGGGCTTGACCACGTACTCGTCGACGACCGGGAGGCGGTCGAGGTCCCCGAGCCGGTCGACGGTCGGTATGACGGGGTAGCCGGCGACGGTGAGGTCGAGCAGGTACCGCTTGCCCGCCATGTCGCCCTTGCCGGTGAGCCTGTTGTGCACGCGGGTGCCCCGGCGGGCGGCCTCGGCGCGGAAGTGGTCGTACGCGGCCTGGTAGTTGAGCACGGGGCCGCTGTTGCGGATGACGACGAGGTCGAAGCCGTCCATCAGCGCGACGGCGTCCAGCGGGTGGCAGAGCGCGATGTCGAACCACGCGCGGAGCCGGGAGGTGAGGAAGATGTCCTCGTCGCAGTACCGGCGCCCCTTGGCCTCGTAGGCGAGGTCGGTGACGTAGAGGACGCGGGGGCGGGGGGACGCCTCTGGGGGCACTGCGGACATGACGAGCTCCTGACGGTGGTGCGAGTTCCGTCAACGTACCTGGTCAGGGGCGTGGCCTGCCTTCGATATCCGGCTCAGGTGCCTGCCTCGGTCCGGACCTCCTTCCGGAGGCGGGCGGTGTCCTCGGCGGCCTTGTCCAGAGAGACCGGCCGGCTGCCGGCCGTCGTGGGATCCAGGGTGAACATGAAGCCGATCGTGCTGTGATCGGCCCACATGCAGAAGGGCAGTTCCGTCTCGACGGGCTTGCCGAGCAGTCCGCCGTTGCGCTTGATCCGTACCTTCTGGCACTTCATCACCGCGTCGTCGAGCGCCTTCGGGTGGAAATCCTGCGGGGACCCGACGAAGGTGCCGTCGACCCCGCCCATGGGTTCCCGGGCGAACTTCCGGAACAGGCGGTCGAGGGTTCCGCTCGGGTCGCCGATGCGGCCCCAGGCGCCGTGGTAGACGAGACGCCGCTGCTCCGGACCGTTGCCGTCGGCGTAGAAGGCGGTGATCTCCCGGGAATCCTCGATTCCCAGCGCCCGGTTCTCCTCGCGGTTGTCGTCGCCGGCGACTTCGTCCGGCTGGTCCTCCGCCTTCCGGTACGTGTCGAGCACGGTCTCCGGGGCGGTGAGCCGGTAGTGCCGGGTGTCGCCTTCCTCGCCGCCGAAGTAGAGGAAGCCGCCGACGGCCGCGCCGGCCAGCACCAGGGCGCCGGCGGCCAGAGCCAGGGTCTTGCCCTTGCCCCGTCCGCCCTGCGGCGGCAGGGGCGGGGGTGGGGGCGGAGGGGAGGCCATGCCGGGCTGCGGGCCGTAGGGGCTCGGCTGCGTCATGCGCCCGCCTCGACGCGGACCTCGTTGCGGAACTTCACGGCCTGCTCGGCCGCCTGCTGGAGCGTCGCGCTGCCGCCGCCCATGGCGGACGCCACGTCGACGTGCATGACGATGGCGGTGGTGCTGTGATCGGCCCAGGCACACAGCGGGGCCTTGAAGTTGGCGGGCGCCCCGCCGGAGGAGTCGCCGGTGCCGGCGGTCTTCACGTACTGGCACTTCATCACGGCGTTCCCGAGCCCCTGCGGGGTGACCTGCTCCGGGCTGCCCACGAGCTCGCCCTTGTCGCCCTTGGAGTCCCTCTTGAGGGACTCGCCCATCAGGTCGAAGAGCCGGTCGAGGGTCCTGTCCGGGTTCTTGATCTTCCCGTAGACGCCGTTGAAGAAGAGGTACTTCTGGGAGAAGCCTTCACCGGACTCGTAGCCGGCGCCCGTGTTCTCCGCGTCGACGACGCCCAACGCCTCGGCTTTCTCCTTGCCGTTGGGCCCGAAGCCCTTGGTGGTCTCGCTGGGGTCCTTCTTATAGTCCCCGAGCACCGTGGCGGGAGCCGTCAGCGTGTACCGCTTCCCGTCGTCGGGCACGGAACCGCCGCCACCACTCTTGCTGAAGAGCACCAGGCCGCCGGTGAGCGCGCCCACGACGGCCAGCACGCCGACGGTGATCGCGATCGCCTTGCCCTTGCCGGAGCGCTGCGGGGATATGGGCGGCGGGTACGGGCCGTACGGGCCGGGCGGCATCCCGGGCTGCTGCCCGTACGGGCCGTAGGAGCCGGCCTGCGGCGGCTGCCCATAGGGGCTCACCGGGGGCTGCTGCGGGGGCTGCCCGTACGGGTTCGGCTGCTGGTAAGGCGGTGGTCCCGGAGGGTAGCCGTAGCCCGGCTGCCCGCCCGGCGCACCGGCACCCTGCCCATAGGGGTTGGGCGGGGGCTGCTGCCCGTACGGGTTGGGCTGGTCTGAGCTCATGTCTTTCCCTTCGGGACCGATCGCCTTACGGCGCTTGCTACTTGTCCTTGCGGACCTCGTTGCGGATCTTGGCGGTGGCCTCGGCCAGTTCCTTGGCGGGCATCACCGTGCCGGTGGCGTTGGACGTCGCGTACGGCGAACTGCTCGTCGCGATGCTGTGCTGCACGACGCCCACGGCGCTGGAGTCGCCCCAGATGCACGTGCTCACGTTGTTCTCACTGGTGATCGTGCTCATGGTCACGGTCGCCTTCTGCTGCCGGCACTTCATGACCTTGCCGTCGAAACCGCTCGGGCTGAACTCGCTCCACGGCGTAATCGTTTCCACCTTCGCCGTCCGGCCGAGGGGAGTCTGCTCGTTCTTCTTCTGCTTCTCTTCCACGTCCGCGACCATGGCGTCGACCGTCCGCCCGGGGTCGCCGAGGCTGCCGTAGACGCTGACGACGGAGAGCTTCTGCTTCTCCGGGTTTTCGTAGAGCGCCCGGACTCCCTTGCCGTTCTCGATGCCGTGCTTCTTGGTCTCGGCGTCGTTGGCGAGGTCCTCGGACTTCTCGGTGCCCGTCGTCGTGTTCTTGGTGAACTTGCCGTCCAGCAGCTTCTCCGGCAGGACGATCGTGTACGGCTTCACGTCGTCGCCTCCGCCGCCCTTGCCCAGGAGCATGTAACCGCCGCCCGCGAGGGCGCCGATCACCAGGACGATGCCGAGGACGATGGCGATCGTCTTGCCCTTGCCGCCACCCTGCGGGGGGATCGGCGGCGGGTACGGGCCGGGCATGCCGGGCTGCTGGCCGTAGGGGGCCTGGGGCGGCTGGCCGTAGGGGCCCGGCTGGGGCGGGGGCGCGCCGTAGGGCCCGGGCTGCGCCGGCGGGGGCGCGCCGTACGGGCCGGCCTGGGGCGGCGGGGGGTAGCCGTATCCGGGCTGGCCGGGGGCGCCGCCCTGGCCGTAGAGGTTGGGGCCCTGCGGGGGGTGCGGCTGCTGTGGGGGCTGGCCGTAGGGGCCCGGCTGGTTGAAGCTCATGGTGTGTGGGTGTCTCTCTCGACGTGTGTGGGGGGAAGGGGGCGGCGTTCCGCGTCATCCTTTCCGATGCCTTATCCCGGCTTTACCTCGGGTCGGCAACGGTTTCGGCACAGCCGGGAGCGGCGGCCGGGGGTGTGGGGCCGGCCGCGGCACACGAGCATGGGCGCCCGGATCCGGGCAACCGGATGCGACTCATCGCGTTCTCCCCCCGTCGCGACCGCTCCCCGCGGTCACCGCTTCACTTCTCGCTGCGCGCTTCGTCCCGCACTTTAACCGTCGCCTCGGACAGCTCCTCGGCCGACATCACCTCGCCGGTGGCGCCCGGGGTGTCCCGGCCGTTGGGCGGCAGGCCGTCGAAGGCCATCACCATGTGCTGGACGCCGCCCATGGCGCTGTGGTCGGCCCAGAAGCACTGGCTGATCCCCAGCCTGACGGAGACGGCGCCCGTTCCGCTCGCGCTTTTCGAGGTCGTGCACTTCATGATCACGCCGTCGGCGCCCGAGGGGTGGAACTCGGTCCACGGGGTGACCGTGCGGGGCGTGCCGCCGACCGCTCCGGACGGGTGCTTCGCGGCGCCCTCGTCCGCCATGGCCACCAGCGCGTCCAGCGTCTTGCGCGGGTCGGCGATGTCGCCGTTCACCCCGTAGACGTTCAGCTTCTGCTTTTTGTCGTTGACGTAGCCGCCCGTGAAGCCCTTGCCGTGGGCGATGCCCAGTTTCTTGGCCTGCGCGTCGTCGGTCAGGTCCTCGGTCCCGTCGGCGTCGCCGGGCCGGGCGGCCTCCTTCTTGTACGCGCCGTCGAGGAGGCGGTCGGGCAGGGCGACGGTGTACGGCTTCGCGCCGTCGTCGCCGTCGCCGTCCCGGAACCAGAGGACGCCGCCTACGGCCGCCCCCGCGATCAGGAGGGCGGCGGCGCCGGCCAGGCGGGTTGTCCGGCGCTTTCCGCCGCGGCGCGGGGGCTGCTGGGGCGGGGGAGGAGGGGCCGGGAGGGGCGTGATCATCGTGCGTGCCGTTCTTCGGTGGTTTTCGCGGGACCGAGAGGTCTCCTGTGCCGCGTGGGACGGGTGCGGCGTTTGCGTCAGTTTCCCCCGACGCCTCTCAGGGTCCGGTTCCGGGTCATGTCAGGGGCAAACGGGTTCGTGGCGGACCGCCCGGGCCCCGTAGAATTTCCCCCGTGACCGAGAACACTCAGCAGCAACACGACAGCGTCCCCGAACTGCCGACCCAGTACGCGCCGGCCGAAGTAGAGGGGCCGCTGTACGAGCGCTGGGTAGAGCGGGGCTACTTCACGGCCGACGCGACGAGCGACAAGAAGCCGTACACGATCGTCATCCCCCCGCCCAACGTCACCGGCTCGCTCCACCTGGGCCACGCCTTCCAGCACACGCTGATGGACGCCCTCACCCGCCGCAAGCGGATGCAGGGTTACGAGGCGCTGTGGCTGCCGGGCATGGACCACGCCGGCATCGCCACGCAGAACAAGGTCGAGCAGCAGCTCGCCGAGGAGGGCAAGTCCCGCCACGACCTCGGCCGGGAGGCGTTCACCGAGCGCGTCTGGCAGTGGAAGGAGGAGTACGGCGGGAAGATCCTCGGCCAGATGCGCCGGCTCGGCGACGGCGTCGACTGGTCGCGCGAGCGCTTCACCATGGACGAGGGCCTGTCCAAGGCCGTCCAGACGATCTTCAAGAAGCTCTACGACGACGAGCTGATCTACCGCGCCGAGCGCATCATCAACTGGTGCCCCCGCTGCCTCACGGCCATCTCGGACATCGAGGTGGAGTACCAGGAGGACGACGGCGAGCTCGTCTCCATCCGGTACGGCGAGGGCGAGGAGTCGCTGGTCGTCGCCACCACCCGCGCCGAGACGATGCTGGGTGACACGGCCGTCGCCGTCCACCCGGAGGACGAGCGGTACGCGCACCTCGTCGGCAAGCAGATCAAGCTGCCGCTGACGGACCGCACGATCCCCGTCGTCGCGGACACGCACGTCGACCCGGAGTTCGGCACCGGCGCCGTCAAGGTGACCCCGGCGCACGACCCCAACGACTTCGCCATCGGCCAGCGTCACGGTCTGCCGTCGATGACGGTCATGGACGAGCACGGCGTCATCACCGTGCACGGCCCGTTCCTCGGCCTGGACCGCTTCGAGGCGCGCTCGGCGATCGTCGGCGCGCTGCGCGAGCAGGGCCGGATCGTCGCCGAGAAGCGCCCGTACGTCCACTCCGTCGGCCACTGCTCCCGGTGCCGCACGACCGTCGAGCCGCGGCTGTCGATGCAGTGGTGGGTCAAGGTCGGCCCGCTGGCGCAGGCCGCCGGCGACGCCGTCCGCGACGGCCGGGTGAAGATCCACCCGGAGGACATGTCGAAGCGCTACTTCGACTGGGTCGACAACATGCACGACTGGTGCATCTCGCGCCAGCTGTGGTGGGGCCACCGCATCCCGGTCTGGTACGGCCCCGAGGGCCAGGTCGTCTGCGTCGGCCCGGACGAGGAGCCGCCGTCCGGCGAGGGCTGGCACCAGGACACCGACGTCCTCGACACCTGGTTCTCCTCCGGCCTCTGGCCGTTCTCCACGCTCGGCTGGCCGGAGAAGACGCCGGACCTGGCGAAGTTCTACGCCACCGACGTCCTGCTCACCGGCCACGACATCATCTTCTTCTGGGTCGCCCGGATGATGATGTTCGGCCTCTACGCGATGGACGGCGTCGCGCCGTTCCACACCATCGCCCTCACCGGCCTGGTCCGCGACGAGCGCGGCAAGAAGATGTCCAAGTCCTTCGGGAACGTGGTCGATCCGCTGGACTGGATGGACGCGTACGGCTCCGACGCCGTCCGTTTCACCCTGGCCAAGGGCGCCAACCCCGGTACCGACGTGCCGATCGGCGAGGACTGGGTCCAGGCGTCCCGCAACTTCGCCAACAAGATCTGGAACGCGACGCGGTTCGCGCTGATGAACGGCGCGACGGTCGAGGGCGAACTCCCCGCGGGCGAGGAGCTGTCGGCCACCGACCGGTGGATCCTCTCCCGGCTGAACGCGACCGTCGCCGAGGTGGACGCGTACTACGAGGACTACCAGTTCGCCAAGGTGTCGGACACCCTCTACCACTTCGCGTGGGACGAGGTCTTCGACTGGTACGTCGAGCTGTCCAAGACCACGTTCATGGGCGGCGGCGAGCAGGCGAAGGTGTCGGCGCGCGTCCTCGGCGAGGTCCTGGACGTCACCCTCAAGCTGCTCCACCCGATCGTCCCCTTCGTCACCGAGGCGCTGTGGACGACACTCACCGGCAAGGAGTCGCTCGTCGTCGCCGACTGGCCGACGGACAGCGGGTTCCGGGACGCGGCGGCCGAGGCGGAGATCGAGAACCTCCAGCAGGTGATCACCGAGGTCCGGCGCTTCCGCGCCGACCAGGGGCTCCAGCCGGGGCAGCGGGTGCCGGCGCGGCTCGGCCTGTCCGGTACCGCCCTTGCCGCGCACGAGGGTGCGATCCGGCAGCTGCTGCGTCTGCAGCCGGAGGGTGAGGGGTTCCAGGCGACCGCGAACCTCACCATCGGCGGGGCGACGGTCTCCCTGGACCTGTCCGGGACGATCGACGTCGAGGCGGAGCGGAAGCGGCTTGCCAAGGCGTTGGCGGCGGCGGAGAAGGAGAAGTCTCAGGCGACGGCCAAGCTTGGGAACGAGGCGTTCCTGGCGAAGGCGGCCGAAGCGGCCGTCGAGAAGATTCGTACGCGGCTTGCGAAGGCTGAGGCTGACATCGAGCGGATCGGGGCTCAGCTGGACGCGCTGCCGGGCGCGTAAGCGTTGGGGGTTCGCCCCCCCGGCCGGGGCGGGATGGGGGTTGCCCCTGTCCCTCCCCCCAGAGGGGGCACCCCCATTCGCCGTTTCCTGGGGGCTGCGCCCCCAGACCCCCCGCTTGTCGCGGCTTCGCCGCTCGTCCTCAAACTCCCCCAGAGGGGGTACCCCCAACGGGCTGAATCGTGCGCCCGGGCGCACGATTCAGCCCGTCCGGCGTTTGAGGACAACCGCGCGGAGCGCGGTTTCGGGGGTGCGGGGGCTGGCCCCCGCAGGAAACTGGGGGCACCTCCCAGCGGTAGCTGGGGGAGAAAGGGCGGGTCCGGGGCACCTCACCGCGACCACGGTCGCGACCGCCCCGGATCCCACATCGGCCCCCACGGCCCCTCGACGGGCTCGTCGTGCAGCTCGGCGCGATCGGGCGAGCGGCGCCGCCGGTCACGCACCGGTGCGAACAGGACGTACGCCGTCGAGACGACGACGAACGCCAGCCGGATCAAGCCCCGCGCCGCATCGTCGTGGACGACGAACACGCTCCCGTACAGCGCCACCAACGCCAGCCAGCTCCACAGCGGCACCAGCCGCCGCTGCCCGCACACGTCCCACAGCAGCGTGCCGAGCAGCACGGACGCCGTGTAGTACGTGTAGACGCTCGGGTCGAGGACGATGCGCGCGTTGGCGCCCAGGAGGACGACCGCCGCCCAGCGGCCGCGCCAGACGGCGACGGTGCCGAGGAAGAGGCCGAGGGCGGCCTGGGCCGGGCGGGCCCAGCTCGGGGTTTCGGGGTCGTTGGCGCCGAGCCAGCGCAGCGCGGACGCCGGGTTGTTGGGGATGGTGAACTCGGCGGCGGCGAAGGACTGTGCGTCGACGAGGAAGAACGGCACCCAGGCGACGGCGACCAGGCCGGCGCACCAGAGCCCGGCCCGCAGCCAGCGTTCCTTCGGGAGGGCGAGCAGCAGTGGGAGGAAGGCCAGCGCGGTGGGCTTGGAGTCCAGGGCGAGGGCCATCCAGATGCCGGTGGCCGCCGCGTCGCAGCGCGTCATGGAGCGGACGGCCAGGGCGGTGAAGAACAGCGCCAGGACGTCGTCGAGATGGGCGAAGCGGACCGAGACCTCGATCCACATCGGGATGAAGGCCAGTCCGGCGATGAGGACGCGCCGCCGCAGCCGCTGGTGGTTGGTGCCGGTGCCCAGGAAGTGCCGGGCGGCGCTGCGCCCGGTGAGCACCAGGACGACCAGGCCGAGCACCGACATGAACGCCTCGGCGAGGACCTGCCCGACCTCGGCGGGGAAGGGGTTGAACAGCCCGGCCACCAGGAAGCTGATGGGCCCCATCTGGAGCTCGGGGTGGCGGGCGTAGAGGTTGAGGCCGCCGTCGCCCGACGAGCCGTCGTAGATCAGTTCGCCGCCTGTGCGCAGGTAGTGCCAGGAGAAACCGCCGCTCGGTTCCACGACCACGAACCAGAGCGCGGCCCACGCGGTGAGCAGCAACAAGTGTGTCCGCGTGCTGAGTTCCGGTATCCGCACCATGCTCCCGTTCCGTCACCCGGCCGCCGTCGGCGCCGGGCACAAGTGTCACCGGCGGTCAGAGGGCGGACGGGACCCGGAGGTTCCGGGTCCGGGGCGGATGTGAGCGACGGAACAGGGAGCGGGGGTGTCAGGCCTCGATGGCCACCGGGCCCGAGTCCGTCGCCTCCGCGTTGCGGCGGGTCTTGGCCCAGCCGTTGCGGCCGCGCAGCATCCGGACGAAGCCGCGGGCCGACGCCGGGAAGAGGTGGTAGGCGTACAGCCACAGAGCCAGGCCCCACAGCAGGGCGGTGAGCAGCGAGCGGTCGTCGGCGCGGTCGCGGCGGTAGACCGGTCCCCACAGCACGAACGGCAGCACGGAGACGACGGCCAGCGCGAGGACCAGCGGCCACAGCGCCAGCATCCCGCCGAACGCCGCGCCGGGGCCGTCCTCGGCCGCGGTCAGGCCCAGCAGCGCGAACATCAGCGCGCACAGCGCGAGCGTCACCAGGTGGGCGACCGGCTGGAGGAAGGTGTAGAGGGTCTCCAGGATGCCCCGGCCGCCGTAGTGCCGCGAGGAGATGATGCGCGGCGCGTAGCGGACGCACTGGAGGTTGCCCTGCGCCCAGCGGGTGCGCTGGGTGAGGAACCGGCGGCCGTGCGGCAGCCCTTCCTGGGAGACCCAGGTGTCGGCGAGGTGGTTGATCCGGTCACCGGTGAGGATCATGTGCAGGCCCAGCTCGTAGTCCTCCAGCAGGGCGCCGCGCTTCCAGGGCCGCCGCTCGGCCGCGGCTATCCGGTCGAGCGAGGCGAGCCGGGTGAACTGGCCGTTGCCGCCGAGGCCGACGGAGCCGGTGCGGGCCCGGAGCAGCTGCATCCCGGCGTTGGAGACGGAGAACTCCATGTCCTGCATGCGCACCAGCAGGCGCGCGAAGGCGTTCCGCACCCGGCCGCGGCCGGGCAGCGGGCGCTCGTCCTCGGTGTTCCGCATCCGGACGCTGACCTGGACGCCGCCGGTCTCGGGGTCGCCGAAGCCCTGCGGGCCGCTGACGACGTTCAGGGCGTTCGGGTCCAGCTGTCCGTCGGCGTCGACGACGCAGACGACGATCCGCTCGCGGTCGGTGTCCCGGGAGAGGAACTGGTTCAGCTCGTCGTACGCGGCGTTGAGCGCCGCGCCCTTGCCCTGCCGGGCCTCCGGGCGGTGCCGGCGCACGAGGTGGACGCGGCGGTCGCGCTCGGCGAGCTCGGCGACGATCGCGCCGGTGCGGTCGTCGCTGTCGTCGTCGATGACCCAGACGTGCGCGCGGGGATGGTCGGCGCGCAGCCGGCCGACGGTCGTCGCGACGACGGCCTCCTCGTCCCGGCAGGGGACGAAGAAGTGCCAGTCGAAGGCGTTCGGGTCACCGTGCTCGGCGAGCGGGCGGCGGGTGTAGGCGTGGCGGGCGCCGGCCCAGTAGAGGAGGAAGCAGGCGAGGAGGAAGAAGGGGAATATGAGGAAGAAGGGGTTCTGGAACACGCGGAGTCCTGGTGGGGCGGGGGAGCGGGCGGCGGCGGTGGGGGCGTGCGCTTACGCCGCCAGGCGCACCGGCGTGGCGATCCCGGCCAGCAGGGCCGTGATCCGCTCCGAGGCGAGGCCGTCGCCGAACGGGCTGGGCAGCGCGGCGAGCCGGGCCAACCCCTCGGGGCCCTCCGCGAGCCGCCGGCGCGCGGCCGCGCCGATCGCCGGGCCCGGAACGACCAGTTCCGCGAAGTCGGTCATCGCCTCCGGCCGCTCCGTGGAGCGCCGGACGACCACCAGCGGGCGGCCGAGGACCGTGCACTCCTCCTGAATGCCGCCGGAGTCGGACACCAGCAGCGCCGCGTGCCGGGCCAGCGCCAGGAACTCGGAGTAACCGAGCGGCGCGGTCACCGTCAGCGGCGCGAGCAGGCCGGAGAGGCCGGCCGCCTCGATCCGGGCGCGGGTGCGCGGGTGCAGCGGCAGCAGGACCGGGCGGTCGTCCGTGACCAGCGCGGCGAGCTCGGTGAGGACCGCGCGCAGGGCGGCGGGGTCGTCGGTGTTCTCCGGGCGGTGCACGGTGGCGAGCACGTAGCCGTCGGCGGTCAGGCCGTGCGCGCGCAGGAGGGCGGCGCGCTCGTCGGCGGCCGGGAGCTGGTTGCGGACGGCCTCGACGACGGTGTTGCCGGTGACCGCGATCCGGGCGTCCTCCAGGCCCTCGGCGAGGAGGTGGGCCCGGTTGTCCTCGGTGGCCGCGCAGAGCACGTCCGCGATGCGGTCGATGAGGACGCGGTTGTGCTCCTCGGGCATGTTCCGGTCGTGGCTGCGCAGGCCGGCCTCGACATGCACCAGCGGGATGCCCCGGGCGTTCGCGGCCAGCGCGCCGGCCAGGGCGGCGTTGGTGTCGCCCTGGACGACGACGGCGAGCGGCGGCTCGGCGGTGAACAGCTCGTCGAGCTGCTCCAGGGCCGCGGAGATCTGCACGGCGCGGGGCTTGCCGCCGACGCCGGTGAGGAGGGTGGGCTCGGGGAGCCCCAGCTCGGTCAGGAAGCGGCCGGAGAGGTTCTCGTCGTAGTGCTGGCCGGTGTGGATGAGGTGGGCGGCGGGGCCGAGGAGACGGGCCAGGTCCGTGAGCTTGATGAGTTCGGGGCGGGTGCCGAGGACTATGGCGATGCTGCGGCGGGGGAGGGGCGCGGGCACGGGCTCTCCTGAGGCTGCGGTGACGAGGGCAGCCTCGAGATTGGGGTGGGTCGGTTGCGCCCCCGGATGAGCTCCGGTTGCTCGACGGTTGCGGGTTCAGGTCGGGACTTTCGTCCCGGGAGGTTGCCCCGGCCCCGCCCTTTCACCGTTTCTTGCAGGGGCTGCGCCCCCGCACCCCCGAAGCGCCCTGCGGGCGCTGTCCTCAAACGCCGGACGGGCTGATTCCAGCCCGTCCGGCGTTTGAGGACGAGCGGCGGAGCCGCGACAAGGGGGTCTGGGGCGCAGCCCCAGGAAGCGGCGAAGGGGCGGGACCGGGGCGCACCCCCCGCCCTACGTCCGGTACCGGTACCCCAGCCCCCGCACGGCCTCCACCGGATCCGCCGCCTCGTCCCCCGCCGCCTGCCGCAGCTTGCGCCGCAACCGCAGGACGGCGAACTTCACGCGTTCGCGGCCCGTGGCCGCGTGGTCGTCCCAGACGCGGTCGAGGAGCTGCTCGGTGGTGATGACGCGGCCGCGGTTGCGGACGAGGATCTGGAGGAGGCGGTACTCGATGTCGCTGAGGCGGGCCTCCTGGCCCTGCCAGACGGCGGAGCGGCGTTCGGGGACGAGGCGGAGGCCGTCGTCGAAGGACTCGCCGGCCCAGCGGGCGGGGGCGGCGCGGCGGAGCAGGGCCTCGACGCGGGCGAGGAGCTCCTCGTTGCCGAAGGGCTTGGGGAGGTAGTCGTCGGCGCCGGAGCGCAGGCCGCGTACGCGGTCGGTTTCGGCGCCGCGTGCGGTGAGCAGGAGGACGGGGAGGTCGCTGAGGTCGCGGGTGCGTTCCAGGACCTCCCAGCCGTCGAGCTCGGGCAGCCCGATGTCGAGGATCACCAGGGCGGGCCGTTCGGCGAAGAGGAGCCGTAGTGCCTCGCGGCCGTCGTCGGCGGGGATCACGGTGTGGCCGGCGCGTTCGAGCAGGACGCGCAGGGCGAGGGCGAGGTCGGGGTCGTCCTCGACGACGAGGATGCGGGTCACGGTACGTCCTCCTCGATCACGCCCGGCGGGCCCGCGACCGGGAGGACGACGCGGAAGACCGCGCCCTCGCCCTCCGTACCGCCCGCGGTGAGCGTGCCGCCGTGCAGTTCGACGAGGGTGCGGCCGATGGCCAGGCCGAGGCCGGTGCCGGGGTAGCCGCCGGAGCGGGCGTTGGCGGCGCGGACGAAGCCGGTGAAGATCTCCTCGCGGGCGGCCTCGGGTATGCCGATGCCGGTGTCGGCGACCTCGATCTCCCAGTGGTCGCCGTGCGGCGCGGCGGTGACGGTGATCCGGCCGTCGGGCGGGGTGAACTTGGCGGCGTTCTCCAGCAGGTTCCCGAGGACGTGCCGGAGGCGGTGGCGGTCGCCGCGCAGCGGGGGTCCGGGGGTGCAGTGCAGGGTGGTGAAGACCGGTCCCGGGCCGCCCGACGGGACGCAGAGGGACTCCAGGACGGCGTCGCGCAGCATGTCCGGCACGTCCACCCAGCCGAACTCCAGCTCCGGCCCGGTGGCCCGCATCCGGGTGGTGAACAGCAGGTCGGCGATGACCCGCTGCATTCGTTCGCCGTTGCGGCGGATGGCGTCCGCGAAGGCCCGCTGCTGGTCGGTGAGGGGGCCGAACGCCGGGTCGACGAGGAGCTCGCCGAAGCTGATGACGGTGGTGAGCGGGGTGCGGAGCTCGTGGGAGGCGGCGGCGGTGAAGGCGTTGCGCTGCCGGGCCAGCTCGGTCAGGGCGACGTTGTCCCGTTCGAGATCGTGTTCGCGGCGTTTGCGGTCGGTGATGTCGGTGAAGAACCAGAGGGCGCCGAGGTAGGTGCCGCCGTGACGCAGGGGCTCCACCTCGCGGCGGACGATGCGCCCGTCGGCGAGCGGGATCTCGGCTTCCCGGTGGACGGGCCGGCGGGCCAGGATCTCGCCGGGGCTGCCGGTGCCGGTGTAGCCGGGGGCGAAGTGGGCGCGGACGAGGGGGACGACCGGGCGCATCGGGGCGCCGCGGGAGAGGTCGACCCGCCCTTCGAGATCGAACATGCGGGCGAAGCGGCGGTTGACGGCGAGGATCTCGTCGGCGGGGCTCTGCAGCAGGGCGCCGGCGGGCAGGGCCTCCAGGACGGCCTGGAGCAGATCACGGTCCTCGGAGGCCATGTTTCTCACCCGCTCCCACGGACGTCCCCGGCGAATCCCTCCGCAATCCAACGAAATCCGCACTAAAACCGTAGGGCAAAGCGGAACATAACGCTCCCGCAGCGCCGCCCGCCCCCCGGCCCCTGCCCCGGCGCACCGTCCCGGCTCCGTAGACTGGGCGGCGTGAGCGAGCGCCCCCAGAACGACGACCACGACGACCTCGGCGAGAAGAGATCCGGCGGACCCGACGGTGCCGACCGTTTCGAGGAGATCGTCGACGCCGAGACCACCCGAGACCCCGACCTGGCGGTGATCGAGGCCGGCAGCCGCACCCTGCGCGCCCAGGCCGGCCCGCCGCAGGGCGACGGCATCCCCGCGCGCCCCGCCGACCCCGAGGTCGAGCGGGCGCTGCGCGAGGTGGAGGCCGAGCTCGCGGGCCGCTGGGGCGAGACCAAGCTCGATCCGTCGCTGGAGCGCATCCGGAAGCTGATGGACGTCCTGGGCCAGCCCCAGCACGCGTACCCGTCCATCCACATCACCGGCACCAACGGCAAGACCAGCACCGCCCGCATGATCGAGGCCCTGCTGAGCGCCTTCGACCTGCGCACCGGCCGCTACACCAGCCCGCACGTGCAGACCTACCTGGAGCGGATCAGCCTGGACGGCGCGCCGATCAGCGCCGAGCGGTTCGTCGAGACGTACCGGGACATCGAGCCCTATGTGCGGATGGTCGACGAGCGCGAGGAATTCCGCCTCTCCTTCTTCGAGGTGCTCACCGGCATGGCCTTCGCCGCCTTCGCCGACGCCCCGGTGGACGTCGCGGTGGTCGAGGTCGGCATGGGCGGCACCTGGGACGCGACCAACGTCGTGGACGGCACGGTCGCCGTGGTCACGCCGATAAGCCTCGACCACACCGACCGCCTCGGCTCGACGCCCGGGGAGATCGCCCTGGAGAAGGCCGGGATCATCAAGCAGGACGCCACCGTCGTCCTCGCCCAGCAGCCGGTGGACGCCGCCCAGGCGCTGCTCAAGCGCGCCGTCGAGGTGGACGCCACGGTCGCCCGCGAGGGCATGGAGTTCGGCGTCGTCGCCCGCGAGGTCGCGGTCGGCGGCCAGCTCCTCACCCTGCGCGGCCTCGGCGGCGAGTACCCCGAGGTCTTCCTCCCGCTGTACGGCGCCCACCAGGCGCACAACGCCGCCGTGGCGCTGGCGGCGGTCGAGGCGTTCTTCGGCATCGGCTCTCAGCACGCCCGCACCCTGGACCTCGACGTGGTCCGCCGCGCCTTCGCCTCCGTCACCTCGCCGGGCCGGATGGAGGTCGTCCGCCGCAGCCCCACGGTCGTCCTGGACGCCGCCCACAACCCGGCGGGCGCCCGGGCCGCGGCCGAGACGGTCACCGAGGCGTTCGGCTTCAGCAGGCTGATCGGCGTCGTGGGCACCAGCGCCGACAAGGACGTGCGTGGGGTGCTGGAGGCGTTCGAGCCGGTCTTCGCCGAGATCGTCGTCACCCGCAACTCCACCGACCGCTCGATGGACGTCGACGAGCTGGCCGCGCTCGCCGTCGAGGTCTTCGGCGAGGAGCGGGTCCAGGTGGAGCCGCGGCTGGACGACGCCCTGGAGGCGGCGATCACGCTCGCCGAGGAGGAGGGCGAGTACGCCGGCGCCGGCGTACTGGTGACCGGCTCGGTCTTCACGGTGGGCGACGCCCGCCTGCTGCTGCTCGGGAGGGACTGACCATGCGGACGCTGTGCGCGAGCACCCTGATCGGTGAATTCTTCATCATCGGCTTCGCCGGGCTGGTGGCCATGAAGGACGAGGACCTGTCCACCGGGACGGTCTGGGCGGTCAGCGGGACGGCGATGCTGCTCAGCGTGGTGCTGTGCGGGATGATCACCCGTCCCGGCGGGGTGCAGCTCGGCTGGCTGCTCCAGGTCGGGCTGGTCGCGAGCGGCTTCGTGGTGCCGCTGATGTTCGCCCTGGGGCTGGTCTTCGGCGCCCTGTGGTGGGCGTCGGTGCACTTCGGCCGGAAGATCGACGCGGCGAAGGCGCGGTTCGCGGCGGAGGCCGAGGCGTCGTAGCGGTACGCGTCACCGCGGGGCGGCCGGCCCGTACCGGGTGACGGCGGGCCCCCGCACCCCTGTACCCTCTGGCCCCACACACACGATCTTCGCAAGGAGCCGCAGTATGAGCCAGCGCACCCTCGTCCTCCTCAAGCCCGACGCGGTCGCCCGCAAGCTCGTGGGCGAGATCATCGCCCGCATCGAGCGGAAGGCGAACTGGACGATCAGCGCGCTGGAGCTGCGCACCCTGGACCGTGCCGTCCTCGAACAGCACTACGCCGAGCACGTCGGCCGTGACTTCTACGAGCCGCTGATGGGCTTTATGTCCTCCGGTCCGGTCGTCGCCATGGTCGTCGAGGGCGAGCGCGTCATCGAGGGCGTCCGGGCGCTGGCGGGACCGACCGACCCGATTTCGGCCGCCCCGGGTTCCATCCGTGGTGACTTCGGCACCATCACGCGCGAGAACCTCATCCATGCCTCGGACTCGGTGGAGTCCGCCGAGCGGGAAATCAAGATTTTCTTTCCCGACCACGGCTGATACCGGATCAGGCCGGCTCCCATTCTGATCAGGGGCGACCGATTTCTTTTCGGTCGCCCTCTGACATATGCGTGGCGATCGGGGGAACCTCTCACTCCGACACGACGTCACCATTACCGGGGAGGGCTCGCGTTCCGCCGACAATGGCGGAGCAGCTGTCGCGTCGCTTTCCGTCGGCGAGACTACGATGAGAGCTTCCGCGCCCCGCAGCGCACCACCTGCCGACCTCACGTAAGCAATCGCTCAAGCTGGGAAGGCCAGACGTATCCTCATGGGGAACAACATGTCGTTCATCGGCCGTGACATGGCTGTCGACCTCGGGACTGCCAACACGCTGGTGTACGTCAGAGGCCGCGGGATCGTCCTCAACGAACCGTCCGTCGTCGCCATCAATACGAACACGGGCGGCATCCTGGCGGTCGGCGCCGAGGCGAAGAAGATGATCGGGCGCACGCCCGGCAACATCGTGGCGGTCCGCCCCCTGAAGGACGGCGTCATCGCCGACTTCGAGATCACCGAGCGGATGCTCCGCTACTTCATCCTCAAAATCCACAAGCGCCGCTGGATGGCCCGCCCGCGCGTGGTCGTCTGCGTCCCCTCCGGCATCACCGGCGTCGAGCGGCGCGCGGTGATCGAGGCCAGCACCCAGGCCGGCGCCCGGCAGGTGCACATCATCGAGGAGCCCATGGCCGCCGCGATCGGCTCGGGCCTCCCGGTCCACGAGGCCACCGGCAACATGGTCGTCGACATCGGCGGCGGCACCACCGAGGTCGCGGTGATCTCCCTCGGCGGCATCGTCACCGCGCAGTCGATCCGGGTCGCGGGCGACGAGCTGGACAACGCGATCATCCAGCACATCAAGAAGGAGTACAGCCTCCTGCTGGGCGAGCGCACCGCCGAGCAGATCAAGATCACTATCGGGTCGGCCTACGACCTGGAGCAGGACGAGCACACCGAGATCCGCGGCCGGGACCTGGTCAGCGGTCTGCCCAAGACCGTCGTCATCTCCGCCGCCGAGGTCCGCAAGGCCATCGAGGAACCGGTCAACTCCATCGTCGACGCGGTGAAGACCACCCTCGACAAGTGCCCGCCCGAGCTCTCCGGCGATGTCATGGACCGCGGCATCGTGCTCACCGGCGGCGGCGCCCTGCTGCGCGGCCTGGACGAGCGGCTGCGCCGCGAGACCGGCATGCCGATCCACATCGCCGAGGACCCGCTGGACTCCGTCGCGCTCGGCTCCGGCAAGTGCGTGGAGGAGTTCGAGGCCCTCCAGCAGGTGCTGGACGCACAGCCCCGCAGGTGACCCGCCCCCGGCACCGCCGCCCGGCGGAAACAACCTGATATACAGGCAGAACGCTGCTGCCGGTGACCGGCGTCCGCCCGGCCCGCCGGTCACAGGAGACCCGACGAGAAGGGCATGCCGCCGCACGTGAGGGACACACGAGAGAGCCGGCTGCTGTTGGTACTGCTGATCGCCGTCGCGTTCGCGCTGATCACGGTCGACATCCGGGGCGGCGACCGGTCCCCGCTCGACGGCGCCCGGCGCGCCGCCGCCACCGCCTTCGGGCCGGTGGAGAAGGGCGTCGCCGGGATCGTCGACCCGGTCGCCGACGCGGTCGCCGCCGTCCGTGACTCGGGCGGCCGCAGCGACCGGATCACCCGGCTGGAGCGCGAGAACACCGCCCTCAAGCAGCGGCTCGGCAGCGACGACCGCAACAACGCCCGGGTCCGCGAGCTCGACAAGATGCTCGGCACCGCCGGGCGCGGACAGTACGGCATCAAGGGCGCCCAGGTCATCGCCATAGGAGCGGCCCAGGGCTTCTCCTGGACCGTCACCATCGACCTCGGCAGCAACGACGGCGTCAAGCGCGACATGACCGTCCTCAACGGGGACGGGCTCGTCGGCCGCGTCACCACCGTC
Source organism: Streptomyces mobaraensis (assembly GCF_020099395.1). Taxonomy (NCBI): domain Bacteria; kingdom Bacillati; phylum Actinomycetota; class Actinomycetes; order Kitasatosporales; family Streptomycetaceae; genus Streptomyces; species Streptomyces mobaraensis. The sequence goes on from NZ_CP083590.1 coordinate 5,038,284, forward strand.
GGCCCGTCCACCTCGACCGTCCTCCTCGTCACCGACCCCAAGTTCACCGTCGGCACCCGGCTGGAGAAGAGTGGCGAGATCGGTTTCGCGGGCGGTCAGGGGGACAGCAGCCTGCGCGTGGAGCTGCTCAACGGCAAGGCCGCCGTCCGCCCCGGCGACCGCCTGGTCACCTTCGGGTCCAGCAAGGACAAGCCGTTCGTGCCCGGCGTCCCCGTCGGCGAGGTCGTCCGCGTCGAGCCCTCCGGGGGCCGGCTCACCCGCACCCTCCAGGTGCGGCCCTTCGTCGGGTTCAGCAAGCTCGACCTGGTCGGCGTCGTCGTCGAACCGCCCAAGGCCGACCCGCGCGACAGCGTGCTGCCGCCCAAGCCCGAGGCCTCCAAGCCCACGCCCACGGTGACCGTCACGGCCACCCCGACGCCGAGCGCCGAACCCAGGGACTGACCCCATGCCCATGCGCCTGAACCGGATCCTGCTCTCGACCGCGCTGGTGGTGGTGGCCCTCGTCCTCCAGGTGAGCGTCTTCGCCCGGCTCCATCTGCCCGGCGCCGTCCCCGACCTGCTGCTCCTCGTCGTCGTCGCCCTCGGCCTGGTCTACGGGCACACCGGCGGTGCCCTGGTCGGCTTCGGCGCGGGCCTGCTCGCCGACCTCGCCCCGCCCGCCGACCACGCGACCGGCCGCTACGCGCTGGTGCTGTGCGTCGTCGGCTACCTGGTCGGCCTCGCCCGGCCGGAGACCGGGCGGCTGCGCTCGGCCACCGTGCCGCTGCTCGTCGTCCTCGGCGCGGCCGTCGTCTCCACCCTGCTCTACGCGGGCGTCGGCGCCCTGGTCGGGGACACCGCCGCCCGGCACGTCGGCCTCACCGGGCTGCTGCTCACCGCCGCCCTCTACGACCTGCTGCTGGCGCCCTTCACCGTGCCGCTGATCATGGCGCTGGCCCGGCGGGCCGAGAACGACCCGCTCACCGGCGAGGGCGCCACCGCCGTCGCGGCCGGCGAGGGCGCGTACGGCCGCATGTCCGGCCTGGGCGGACGCGGGCGCGGCAAGGGGCTGGGCGGCCTTCAGGTCCGCGGAACGCGGCTGTCACGGGGGGCGCGGGGGTCGCGGAGCAAGTGGAAGGGCGGCAAGCACCTGTGACAGCCGATCCGTTCGCGCGCCGCCGGCCGGACCGATCCCGAGGAGCCGCCCGGTGAGCAACATCCCCGAGACCGGCCGGACCTCCCGGATCACCATCCGGCTGGTCGTCATCCAGATCCTCGTCGTCTCGCTCCTGCTGACGCTGGGCGGACGCCTCTGGTACCTGCAGATCCGCAACGGCGACGAATACACCGCCGAGGCGGCCAGCAACCACATCCAGCAGGTCATCGTCCCCGCCACCCGCGGCTCGATCCTGGACGCGCGCGGCATCCCGCTCGCCGACAACCAGACGCGGCTGGTCGTCTCGGCCGACCGCACCGACCTGATGAAGATGAGGGACAAGGGCAAGGGTGTCCTCACCCGGCTCGCCGGGGTGCTCGGGCTGAAGCCGGAGGACGTGGCGGCCAAGGTGCGGCTGTGCGACGCCAAGACGCCCAAGCCCTGCTGGGCCGGCTCGCCCTACCAGCCGATCCCCATCACCGACGAGGCCACCACCCAGCAGGCCCTGCAGATCCGTGAGCGCGCCGAGGACTTCCCCGGCATCACCGCCGAGCCGATGGCCGTCCGCCGCTACCCCGGCCCCGGCGGCTCCAACACCGCCCAGGTGCTGGGTTATCTGTCGCCCGTCACCGACGACGAGATCACCCAGGCCAAGGACTCCCGCACCCCGCTGATGCGCTCCGACGAGATCGGCCGGAACGGGCTGGAGCGGCAGTACGACTCCGAGCTGCGCGGCCGGGCCGGCGTCACCCGGTACGAGGTCGACAACCTCGGCCGGGTCATCGGCAAGGCCAGGAGCGACCGGGCCGAGCCCGGCTCCAACGTCGTCACCAGCATCGACGCCCGTGTGCAGGCCATAGCGGAACGGGAGTTGGACCAGGCGATGAAGGACGCCCGGCAGGAGATGGACCGCAACACCGGTACCACCTACAAGGCCGACGCGGGCGCCGTCGTCGTCATGGAGTCCAAGACCGGCCGGGTGGTGGCCATGGCCTCCAACCCGACCTACGACCCCAACGCCTGGGTGGGCGGCATCTCCGCCAGGGACTACCAGGCGCTGACCGGCAAGGACTCCGACTATCCGCTGCTCAACCGGGCCATCCAGGGGCAGGCGGCCCCCGGCTCGGTGTTCAAGGTCATCTCCGCCACGGCGGCCGTCAACGCGGGGTACTCCTTCACCGACAAATACAACTGTTCGAGCTCGTACAACATCGGTCACCAGGTCTTCAAGAACTTCGAGTCCAAGGGGTACGGCCCGATCGACCTCGGCCGGGCCCTGGAGGTCTCCTGCGACACCGTCTTCTACGACCTGGCCTACCGGCAGTGGCAGAAGGACGGCGGCAACAACCCCAAGCACCCCAAGGACTGGTTCTACCGGACCGCCCACGACTTCGGTCTCGGCAAGCCCACCGGCATCGACCTGCCCAACGAGGTCCGCGGCCGGGTCCCGGACCGCGACTGGAAGAAGCGGTACTGGGAGGCCAACAAGGACACCTGGTGCAAACAGGGCCAGGGGGCGGGGAAGGGCGACTACGCGGCCGAGATCGCCAAGGAGAACTGCGAGTCGTTCGCCCGCATGCGCGCCGGTGACTCCGTCAACTACTCCATCGGGCAGGGCGACACCCTCGTCACCCCCATCCAGATGGCCACCATCTACGCGGCCATCAGCAACGGCGGCACCCTCCACGACCCCACCGTCGGCAAGGCGATCGTCAGCCCCGACGGCAAGCGGATCCGCGAGATCCGGCCGAAGGCGCACGGGAAGCTGCCCTTCGACGGGAAGACCCGCGACCAGCTCGACGCCGCGCTGGCCGGCGTCGCCACCCAGGGCAGCGCCGCCTGGCGCTTCCAGGGCTGGCCGCAGAAGGAGATCCCGATGCATGCCAAGACCGGCACCGCCGAGGTCGCCGGCAAGCAGACGACGTCCTGGTTCGCCACGTACACCAAGGACTTCACCATCGTCATGACGATCTCCCAGGGCGGCACCGGCTCCGGCGCCTCCGGACCGGCCGTCCGCAAGATCTACAACGCCCTGTACGGGGTGGACGAACAGGGGAAGGTCGACGCCAAGAAGGCGCTCCTGCCGCGGCCCGAGGCCGGCCTGCCGAAGATCGACAAGGACGGCAGCATCGTCGCCGCGCACATCGACCCGCCGCCGTCCGAGCCCGCCCGCAAGGAAGAGAAGCAGGAAGAGTGAGCGACATGAGCGGTATGAGCGCCGACGGCTTCCGCATCCGCCGCTTCGCCCCGCAGCGCTCGGCCTGGGCCCGGCTCACCGACCGCGACTCCGTGGTCCGCCGCCTCGACTGGGTGATGCTGCTCGCCGCGCTGGCCCTGTCCGGTTTCAGCACCCTGCTCGTCTACTCCGCCACCCGCGGCCGCACCGAGCTCACCCATGGCGACCCCTACTACTTCCTGTTGCGCAACCTCCTCAACATCGGCATAGGGCTCGCCCTCGCGGCCGGCGCCGTCTGGGCCGGCCACCGGACGCTGCGCGGCGCGGTCCCGGTGCTCTACGTGGTCTCCGTGCTCGGCTGCCTCTCCGTGCTCACCCCGCTGGGCGCGACGATCAACGGCGCCCGGTCGTGGATCCAGCTCGGCGGCGGCTTCTCCATTCAGCCCTCCGAGTTCACGAAGATCACCATCACCCTGGGCATGGCCATGCTGCTGGCCCAGGCCGTGGACGCCGGCGACCGGCCGCACCCCGACCACCGCACCGTCCTCCAGGCGCTAGGCATCGCCGCCGTGCCCATCCTCGTCATCCTGCTGATGCCGGACCTGGGCTCGGTGATGGTCCTCGTCGTCATCGTGCTCGCCGTCCTGCTGGCCTCCGGCGCCTCCAACCGCTGGATCGCCGGGCTGCTGGGCGCGGGCGTGCTGGGCTGTGTGCTGATCTGGCAGCTCGGGATACTGGACGAGTACCAGATCAACCGCTTCGCCGCGTTCGCCAACCCCGCCTTCGACCCCGCGGGCGTCGGCTACAACACCAAGCAGGCGCGGATCGCCATCGGCTCCGGCGGACTGACCGGCTCCGGCCTCTTCCACGGCTCCCAGACCACCGGGCAGTTCGTCCCCGAGCAGCAGACGGACTTCATCTTCACCGTCGCGGGCGAGGAGCTGGGCTTCGTCGGGGCGGGCACGATCATCGTCCTGATCGGCGTGATCCTCTGGCGCGCCTGCCGCATCGCCCGTGAGACGACCGAGCTGTACGGGACGGTGGTGGCGGCGGGGATCATCGCCTGGTTCGCCTTCCAGTCCTTCGAGAACATCGGCATGACCCTGGGGATCATGCCCGTGACGGGACTGCCGCTGCCCTTCGTCTCGTACGGCGGCTCGTCGATGTTCGCCGCCTGGATCGCCGTCGGACTCCTCCAGTCGATCAAGGTGCAACGGCCGCTGGCGTCGGCCTGACGCGGGCGCCGTGCGGTTGGGCGGCGTCCGGAGCCGCTGGGCGGTGACGACGGGCGGCGGCAGTCCCGGACACGCGGCCGGCGGGTGCCGGGTGGCGGGTGGCGGCAGGCGAGGCGGCGGTCGGGGGCGACATCGGCCCGCGGTCCGGCCGTGTCCGAGACCGGCCCTGCCGCCGGGCGCGTCCGGCGACTAGATTCGACGGCATGGACCGGGTCCGGGGCACGATCGCGCGGGAGATCGAGCGGAAGTACGAGACCGGTGACGCGACGTCCCCGGTGCGGCTGCCCGACCTCGGCGGGGCAGGGCCCGTCGCCCGCGTCGTCGACCGCGGGACGGACGTCCTCGACGCCGTCTACTACGACACCGCCGACCGCCGCCTCCTCGCCGCCGGCATCACCCTGCGCCGCCGCACCGGAGGCGATGCCGGATGGCACCTCAAGCTGCCCGTCGCCCCCGGGGTGCGCGACGAGGTGCGCGCCCCGCTCACGGACGGGATCCCGCGCCGCCTCACCGCCCTCGTCCGCGCCCGCACCCGGGGCGCCCCGCTCGTCCCGCTGGCCCGCGTCGTCTCGCGCCGCGACGTCCGGCACCTCCTCGACGCGCACGGCACCCTCCTCGCCGACGTGAGCACCGACTCCGTCACCGCCGGGCGGCCCGCCGGGGAGGGCCCCGGGGCGATGGCCGCCTGGACCGAGGTCGAGGTGGAACTCGCCCCCGGCGCCGACCCCGGCCTCCTCGACGTCATCGAACCTCGGCTGCGCGAGGCCGGGTTGCGTCCGTCGCGCGCCGGCAGCAAACTCGCGCGGGCCCTCGCGGGAGAGACCACCCCGGAGCCCCCGCCGCCCGCCCCCGCCACGGGCGACGCCGCCCGCGTCGTCCTCGCCCACCTCCGCGAGCAGGCCGAGGCCGTCGTCGCCCTCGACCCCGCCGCCCGCCTCGGCACCGAGGACGCCGTCCACCAGATGCGCGTCGCCACCCGGCGGCTGCGCAGCGCCCTCCGCACCTACGGCAGGCTCCTCGACCCCCGGGCCACCGACCTCCTGGGCGCCGAACTCCGCTGGCTGGCCGTCGAGTTGGGCGCGGACCGCGACCGCGAGGTGGTCGTGGAACGGCTCCGGCACCACCTCGACGACCTCCCGCGCCCCCTCGTCCGCGGCCCGGTCCGCGCCCGGCTGCGCATCTGGTCCAACCGCAGCCGCGCCGAGACCCGCCGCCGGGTCACCGCCGCCCTCGACAGCGAGCGCCACCTGGCCCTGCTGGACCGGCTCGACGCCCTCGTCACCGACCCGCCGCTGCGCCCGTCCGCCGTCGACGCCTCGGAGAAGGCGCTGGTCAAGGCGGTGCGCCGGGACCACGAGCGGCTCGCGGCCCGGATCGCGCACGCCCTCGCCACCGACCCGGGACCGGCCCGCGACGCGGCCCTCCACGAGGCCCGCAAGGCCGCCAAACGCGCCCGCTACGCGGCCGAGGCGGCGGCCCCGGCGCTCGGCAAGGACGCCAAGCGCCTCGCCAAGCGGCTCAAGGCCGTCCAGACCGTCCTCGGTGACCACCAGGACAGCGTCCTCACCCGCGACGCGCTGCGCCTGATCAGCGCCCAGGCGGCGGTGGCGGGGGAGGCGACGTTCACCTACGGGCTGTTGTACGGGCGCGAGGAGGCGCGGGCGGCGGAGGGGGAACGGGCGCTGGCGGGGGTGTGGGAGCGCGTGGCGGAGCCGGGACTGTGAGCCCCGGCCACGGAGCGTGACGACCGATCTGGACCGCCATGCCGTCGGGCACGTTACTCTTGAGGGTCACCCCTGCCCGCTCATGAGAGACATCGTGATGCCTGTCGAGTCGGTCTTCCCGCGCCTGGAAGCGCTTCTCCCGCACGTCCAGAAGCCCATCCAGTACGTCGGCGGAGAGCTCAACTCCACCGTCAAGAACTGGGACGAGTGTGACGTCCGCTGGGCGCTCATGTACCCCGACGCCTACGAGGTCGGCCTGCCCAACCAGGGCGTCATGATCCTGTACGAGGTCCTCAACGAGCGCGAGGGCGTGCTCGCCGAGCGCACGTACAGCGTCTGGCCGGACCTGGAAGCGCTGATGCGCGAGCACGGCGTGCCGCAGTTCACGGTGGACGCCCACCGCCCGGTCAAGGAGTTCGACCTCTTCGGCCTCAGCTTCTCCACCGAGCTCGGCTACACCAACATGCTCACCGCGCTGGACCTGGCGGGCATCCCGCTGGACGCGGCCGAGCGCACGGTGGACGACCCGATCGTCGTCGCGGGCGGGCACGCGGCGTTCAACCCGGAGCCGATCGCCGACTTCATCGACTGCGCGGTCATCGGCGACGGCGAGCAGGCCGTCCTGGAGATGACGGAGATCGTCCGCGCCTGGAAGGCGGAGGGCCGGCCGGGCGGGCGCGACGAGGTGCTGTTCCGCCTGGCGAAGACCGGCGGCGTGTACGTCCCGCGGTTCTACGACGTCGAGTACCTGGCGGACGGCCGGATCGCCCGCGTCGTCCCCAACCGCTCCGGCGTGCCGTGGCGCGTGTCCAAGCACACCGTCATGGACCTCGACGAGTGGCCGTACCCCAAGCAGCCGCTGGTCCCGCTGGCGGAGACCGTGCACGAGCGGATGTCCGTCGAGATCTTCCGCGGCTGCACCCGCGGCTGCCGCTTCTGCCAGGCGGGCATGATCACCCGCCCGGTGCGCGAGCGCTCCATCACGGGCATCGGCGAGATGGTCGAGAAGGGCCTCAAGGCGACCGGCTTCGAGGAGGTCGGCCTGCTGTCGCTGTCCTCCGCCGACCACACCGAGATCGGTGACATCGCCAAGGGCCTCGCCGACCGCTACGAAGAGGACAAGATCGGCCTCTCGCTGCCCTCGACCCGCGTGGACGCGTTCAACGTCGACCTCGCGAACGAGCTGACCCGCAACGGCCGCCGCTCCGGTCTGACCTTCGCCCCCGAGGGCGGCTCCGAGCGCATGCGCAAGGTCATCAACAAGATGGTCTCGGAAGAGGACCTGATCCGGACCGTCGCCACCGCGTACGGCAACGGCTGGCGCCAGGTGAAGCTGTACTTCATGTGCGGCCTGCCGACCGAGACCGACGAGGACGTCCTCCAGATCGGCGACATGGCGGTCAACGTCATCGCCAAGGGCCGCGAGGTCTCCGGCTCCAACGACATCCGCTGCACGGTGTCCATCGGCGGCTTCGTGCCCAAGCCGCACACCCCGTTCCAGTGGGCGCCGCAGCTCTCCGCCGAGGAGACCGACGCCCGGCTGGAGAAGCTGCGCGACAAGATCCGCGGTGACAAGAAGTACGGCCGCTCGATCGGCTTCCGCTACCACGACGGCAAGCCCGGCATCGTCGAGGGCCTCCTCTCGCGCGGCGACCGCCGCGTCGGCGCGGTCATCCGCGCGGTCTACGAGTCCGGCGGTCGCTTCGACGGCTGGCGCGAGCACTTCAGCTACGACCAGTGGATGAAGTGCGCCGAGGAGACGCTGCCGCCGCAGGGCGTCGACGTCGACTGGTACACCACCCGCGAGCGCACCTACGAGGAGGTCCTCCCCTGGGACCACCTGGACTCCGGCCTCGACAAGGACTGGCTCTGGGAGGACTGGCAGGACGCCCTCGACGAGACCGAGGTCGACGACTGCCGCTGGACGCCGTGCTTCGACTGTGGCGTGTGTCCTCAGCTGGACCTCGACATCCAGATCGGCCCCACGGGCAAGAAACTGCTGCCGCTCTCGGTCGTCAACAAGTAGTACCGCCGGCCCCGTCCACCTCGGGCGGGGCCGACGGCGTCAACGAGCGAGGTGCGGGGAGACGTCCCGTTTGGGCGTTGTCGAATAGGACGTGAGTCCGAGAAGGGGCCCTGCCGGGTTTGCGGGGTCCCTGTTGCACGTACTCTAGGTAGCAGTACGACCGCTCTCACGAAGGATCAGACCACTGGGCAAGCGACAGCCCGAAGGCCCGCCGCCCGCACCCGCGGTGCAGCGCATCCGCCTCCGCTACACCAAGCGCGGCCGCCTCCGGTTCACCAGCCACCGTGACTTCCAGCGCGCCTTCGAGCGGGCGCTGCGCCGGGCCGAGGTGCCCATGGCGTATTCGGCCGGCTTCACGCCGCACCCCAAGGTGTCGTACGCCAATGCCGCCCCCACTGGCACGGGCAGTGAGGCCGAGTACCTGGAGATCCAGCTCGCCGAGGCGCGCGACCCCGCGCTGCTGCGGGAGCTGCTCGACGAGTCGCTGCCCGCCGGGCTCGACATCGTCGACGCGGTGGAGGCGCGGACGTCCTCCTTCGCCGACCGGCTGGAGGGCTCCCTCTGGGAGCTGCGGCTGGACGGGGTGGAGGTCGCCGACGCCGAGCGGGCCGTGGCGGCGTTCCTCGCGGCGGAGACCGTGGAGGTCGCGCGCCGCACCAAGAACGGGATGCGCACCTTCGACGCGCGGGGTGCCGTGTGCCGGCTCGAGGCCGCGGCCGCTCCGGCCGATAGGCCCGGTACCGGTGCCTGTGCGATACTGCGGCTGGTTGTTCGGCATTCGACACCCGCCGTTCGACCCGACGACGTCCTGTCCGGGCTCCGCGCCACGGCCGACCTGGCGCCGCCGGTCCCCGCCGCGGTGACCAGGCTGGCGCAGGGGCCGCTCGACGATGAGACCGGAACGGTGACCGATCCGCTCGCGCCCGATCGCGACGCTGCCACGGCCGCTTCATCACCGGCCGCCGGCGCGGCGACGGCAGTGGGCGGACCAGCGTAAGGACGCGTCGCGCGCCGCCGGTGCACCAGGGAGCCTCCCCGGTCCGGTACGGCGCATTGACCAGGAGACTTTCGCCGGTGCCGCAGATCGGACCCGGCGAGCGAGACGACAGCTCCCGTGCGGCGACCGCGCCCCGGACGGCGGTACCGCGCACATCACGCGGGCCGGCGGGCCGGAATCCGGCGCGGCGCCCGGGAGCGTGACGGGAGAACCGCCCGCATGCTCGAACCCACTGAGCCCATGGAATCCGGGAACGCGCACGACGCGCCCGGGAACGACACCACCAGCGCGTCGCCGGCCACCGGCGGCGCGACCGGGAGCCCCAGCGACACGCTGCCTCCGCGCCGCCGTCGCCGGGTGGCCTCCCGCCCGGCCGGCCCGCCGGTGACCGACGCCGCCGACGGCGCGTCCGAGGCGTCCGGGGCCGCTTCCGTCGCCCCGGAGCCGGCCGCCGAGCCCGCCGCTCCGGCGCGCTCGCGCCGCCGTGCGACCCGCGCCGCGGCCACGGCTGAGAAGGCCGAGACCCCTGAGACCCCTGAGAACACCGTCGAGGCCGCTGCCGAGGCGCCCGCCACGCCGGCGCGTCCGCGTCGCCGTGCCGTCCGCAAGGCCGGCGGACCGGCCGAGGCCGTCGCCCCGCAGCCCGCCGACGACACGAGCGCCGCCGAGCCCGCCGCCGAGCCGGCCCAGTCGTCCGAGGCGCCGGCCACCCCGGCGCGTCCGCGCCGCCGGGCGACGCGCAAGGTCACGAGCCCCGTCGTGGGCACCGGTGAGGCGTCCGCCCCGGCCGAGCCGGCCGCCGAGCCCGAGGCCGCGCCCGCCGTGGAGGCGGAGACCGAGACCCCGGCCCGTCCGCGTCGTCGCGCGGTCCGCCGGGCCGGCGCTCCCGCGGGTCCGCCGCGTGCCGCTGCCGAGACCGAGGCCGCTGTGATCGCCGATCCGGCCGCCGCGCCCGCCGCCGAGGCCGTCGAGCCCGTGGAGCACGTCGAGCCGGTCGAGGAGGCCGCGCCCGCCGCCCCGGCGCGTACGCGTCGGCGTGCTGTCCGTCCGGTGGCCGCGCCTGTCGTTCCGGTCGAGGACGAGGTCGAGGAGCCGGAAGAGCCGGAAGAGGCCGAGGAGCCGGAAGAGGACGCGGAGGCCGAGGCGGTCGTCGAGGCGCCCGTCGAGCCGGTGCGTCCGGCCCGGACCCGTCGCCGGGCGACCCGCGCGGCCGGCAGCGCCGCCGCCGAGGCCGCGCCGGAGCCGGCGGAGGCGCCCGCCGCCGAGCCCGTGGCCGAGGAGCCGCGCGCCCGCCGCACCCGCCGTCGGGCCGGTGCTGTCGAGGGCGCGGAGGCGCCCGCCGCCGAGCCGGCCGTCGCCGAGGAGGAGCCGCGGTCCCGCCGTACGCGCCGCCGGGCCGTGAGCGCCGAGGCCGAGCAGCAGGCCGCCACCGAGGCCGCCGCGCCCGTCGAGGAGGCCGCCCCGGGCCGTACGCGCCGCCGGGCGGTGCGCCCGCCGACCGCCGTGTTCCAGGCGCCGGTGTTCACCGAGCCGATGTTCCAGACGCCGGAGTCCGCCGCCGCCGCGTACGCGGCCGAGGAGCGGACGGTCGTGGAGCCCGCCGCGGAGGAGGCCGAGCCGGCCACGTCCGGCCGTCGCCGTCGCCGCCGTCGGGGCGAGCCCGCGGAGCCCGTCGAGGCGGCCGAGACCGTCGTGACCGCCGGTGAGCCCGAGGCCGAGGAGGCCGAGGAGGCGGAGACCGCCGAGGGTGCCGCCGAGGACGAGGAGCAGGGCGAGCGCCCCTCGCGCCGTCGCCGTCGGGGCGGCCGTCGCCGTCGCCGCGGTGAGGCCGCGGACGCCGAGGCCGAGGGCGAGACCGAGGGCGAGGAGCCGGAAGAGGCCGAGGAGGCCGAGCAGGCCGACGACGAGGGTGCCGAGGCCGAGGAGTCCGGCGCCGAGTCCGGCGGTTCGACCGCGGGCAGCCGCCGTCGTCGCCGTCGCCGTCGCCGGTCCGGCGAGGCGATGGAGGACGGACAGGCCGTCGACGACCCGGAGCGGACCGTCGTCAAGGTCCGCGAGCCGCGCGACCGCCTCAAGGAGGGCGGCACCGGTTTCGACGAGGTCCAGTCCATCAAGGGCTCGACCCGTATGGAGGCCAAGAAGCAGCGCCGCCGCGAGGGGCGCGAGCAGGGCCGCCGCCGGGTGCCGATCATCACCGAGGCCGAGTTCCTGGCGCGCCGCGAGGCCGTCGAGCGCGTGATGGTCGTCCGCCAGAACGGCGACCGGACGCAGATCGGCGTGCTGGAGGACAACGTCCTCGTCGAGCACTTCGTCAACAAGGAGCAGGCCACCAGCTACGTCGGCAACGTCTACCTGGGCAAGGTCCAGAACGTGCTGCCGTCGATGGAGGCCGCGTTCGTCGACATCGGCAAGGGCCGCAACGCCGTCCTCTACGCCGGTGAGGTCAACTTCGACGCGCTCGGCATGGGCAACGGCCCGCGCCGCATCGAGTCCGCGCTGAAGTCCGGCCAGTCCGTGCTCGTCCAGGTCACCAAGGACCCGATCGGCCACAAGGGCGCCCGCCTGACCAGCCAGGTCTCGCTGCCCGGCCGCTACCTGGTCTACGTGCCCGAGGGCTCGATGACCGGCATCAGCCGGAAGCTGCCCGACACCGAGCGGGCGCGCCTGAAGCAGATCCTCAAGAAGATCGTCCCCGAGGACGCCGGCGTGATCGTGCGCACCGCGGCCGAGGGCGCGAGCGAGGACGAGCTGCGCCGTGACGTCGAGCGGCTGCAGGCGCAGTGGGAGGACATCCAGAAGAAGTCCAAGATGATCTCCACCAGCTCGCCGAGCCTGCTGTACGGCGAGCCGGACATGACCGTCCGGGTGGTCCGCGACATCTTCAACGAGGACTTCTCCAAGGTCATCGTGAGCGGCGAGGGCGCTTGGGAGACCATCCACGGGTACGTCTCGCACGTCGCGCCCGACCTGGTGGACCGGCTGCAGAAGTGGACGTCGGACGTCGACGTCTTCGCCACGTATCGGATCGACGAGCAGCTGATGAAGGCGCTGGACCGCAAGGTCTGGCTGCCGAGCGGCGGTTCGCTCGTCATCGACCGGACCGAGGCGATGGTCGTCGTCGACGTCAACACCGGCAAGTTCACCGGCCAGGGCGGCAACCTGGAGGAGACGGTCACCAGGAACAACCTGGAGGCGGCCGAGGAGATCGTGCGCCAGCTGCGGCTGCGCGACCTCGGCGGCATCATCGTGATCGACTTCATCGACATGGTGCTGGAGTCCAACCGGGACCTGGTGCTGCGGCGCCTGCTGGAGTGCCTGGGCCGGGACCGGACGAAGCACCAGGTCGCCGAGGTGACCTCGCTGGGTCTGGTGCAGATGACCCGCAAGCGGGTCGGGCAGGGGCTGCTGGAGTCCTTCTCCGAGTCGTGCGTCCACTGCAACGGCCGGGGTGTCATCGTCCACATGGACCAGCCGACGTCGGTCGGCGGCGGTGGGGGCGGCGGCAAGCGCGGCAAGAAGCGGGGCGGCGGCAAGGGTGGCGCCGGAACCGCGGAGGTCACGGAGTCCGTCGAGTCCGCCGAGTCCGCCGAGGAGACCCTGGAGGAGCCTTCGGCTCCCGAGTTGGAGCCGGCGCCGGTGACCGAGGCGGAGCTGGTGCCGTCGGTCGGCGGGGACGAGGACGAGTGGTTCTCCAGCCCGGCCGAGGCGGAGGCCGCCGCGGCGACCCGTGGCGGCCGTGGCCGCCGCCGGGCGACCCGGAAGGCGTCCGCGCCGGCGGGTGCGCCGAAGCGGGCCGAGCGGGCTGAGCGGGCCGAGCGCATGGAGCGGGCCGAGGCTGAGCGGGCGGAGGCGGAGGCGGTCGAGCCGGCGGCGGAAGCCGTCGTCGAGCCGGTCGTGGAGGCCGCTGCCGAGGCCGTCGTCGAGCCGGTGGCCGAGACGGTCGTCGAGCCCGTCGCGGAGCCCGTCGTCGAGCCGGAGCCCGCTCCGGCTGCGCCCGCCCGTCCGCGCCGTCGCGCGACCCGGAAGGTCACCGCTCCGGCGGGGCCGCCCGCGGGCGCCGAGGAGGCGGCCGTGGTCGTCGTCACCGCTCCCGCGGCGGTCGAGACCGCTCCGGAGGCCGTGCAGGCGACCGCGGTGGCCGAGACCGGCGAGGCTCTGGTGACGCCGGAGACGCCGGAGGCGGCCGAGACGGTGGTGGAGGAGCCTTCGGAGTCCGAGGCGGCTCCGGCCAAGAAGACGGCCCGTAAGACGGCCGCCAAGAAGGCCACCACCAAGAAGGCGGCCGCGAAGAAGACGACCACCGCCAAGAAGGCCGTGGCCAAGAAGACGGCTGCCAAGTCGACGACCGCCAAGAAGGCGGCCACGACCAAGAAGGCGGCCACGAAGAAGACGGCTGCGAAGAAGGCGCCGGCCAAGAAGGCCGTGGCTTCGGAGGAGTAAGGGTCCGCCCTGGAGGGGCGGGATGGGGGTGTGCCCCTGTCCCGCCCCTTCGCCGTTTCCTGAGGGCTCCGCCCCCAGACCCCCGTGATCGCGGCTTCGCCGCTCGTCCTCAAGCGCCGGACGGGCTGAGTGCAGGCCCGGTTTGACCCCTTGCCTGGGGCCCCGTAACCTTGCCTTTCGGCGTCTGTACGCCTACCCCTGAGCAAATCCCTCCCGGCCTCGCCGGGAGAGGCCGCTCATCCACTCGGAGAGCACGGGCTCCGCCCGTCTGAGCGGCTGGCATCAGAGGTCCCGATTACTAGCGAGAGTGAGATCCGCGTGTACGCAGTCGTGCGTAGCGGTGGTCGTCAGCACAAGGTTGCTGTCGGCGACATCGTCGAGGTTGACAAGATTTCCGACGGCAAGGTGGGCGACGCGGTCGAGCTCTCGACGCTGCTCGTCGTCGACGGCGAGTCCGTCACCAGCGACCCGTGGGTCCTGGCGGGCATCAAGGTTCAGGCCGAGATCGTGGACCACCACAAGGGTGCCAAGATCGACATCCTGAAGTACAAGAACAAGACCGGTTACCGCAAGCGGATTGGTCACCGCCAGCAGTACACCGCGCTGAAGATCACCGGCATCCCGACGGCCGCGAAGTAAGGGACTGAGGAGACATGGCACACAAGAAGGGCGCATCGTCCACCCGGAACGGTCGCGACTCCAATGCTCAGCGGCTCGGCGTGAAGCGCTTCGGCGGTCAGGTCGTCAGCGCCGGTGAGATCCTGGTCCGCCAGCGTGGCACCCACTTCCACCCGGGTGCCGGTGTCGGTCGCGGTGGCGACGACACGCTGTTCGCGCTGAACGCCGGTGCGGTGCAGTTCGGCACCCACCGTGGCCGCAAGGTCGTCAACATCGTTCCGGTCGCCTGATCTTCCGATCACGGTTTCCGTAGAGCGATACAGCGAGGGCGGACCTCCCTTCCCCTGCGGGGAAGCGGGTCCGCCCTCGCTGCGTTACAACAGACAAACCCCCACCTACGTATCGGAGGCAACCCGCTATGACCACCTTCGTGGACCGCGTCGAGCTGCATGTCGCCGCGGGTAACGGAGGCCATGGCTGCGCCTCCGTGCACCGTGAGAAATTCAAGCCGCTCGGCGGCCCGGACGGCGGCAACGGCGGCCGCGGCGGCGACGTGATCCTGGTCGTCGACCAGTCCGTCACCACGCTGCTGGACTACCACCACAGCCCGCACCGCAAGGCCACCAACGGCAAGCCCGGCGAGGGCGGCAACCGCTCCGGCAAGGACGGCCAGGACCTGGTCCTGGCGGTGCCGGACGGCACCGTCGTGCTCGACCGGCGCGGCAACGTCCTCGCGGACCTCGTCGGCCAGGGCACCACCTTCATCGCCGCCCAGGGCGGCCGCGGCGGCCTCGGCAACGCGGCGCTCGCCTCGGCCCGCCGCAAGGCGCCCGGCTTCGCGCTGCTCGGCGAGCCCGGCGACGTCCAGGACATCGTCCTGGAGCTGAAGACCGTCGCCGACGTGGCGCTCGTCGGCTACCCGAGCGCCGGCAAGTCCTCGCTGATCTCGGTGCTCTCCGCCGCGAAGCCGAAGATCGCCGACTACCCGTTCACCACGCTCGTCCCGAACCTCGGCGTCGTGACGGCCGGCTCGACCGTCTACACCATCGCCGACGTCCCCGGCCTGATCCCCGGCGCCAGCCAGGGCAAGGGGCTGGGCCTGGAGTTCCTGCGGCACGTCGAGCGCTGCTCGGTGCTGGTGCACGTGCTGGACACGGCGACGCTGGAGTCCGAGCGCGACCCGCTGAGCGACCTCGACGTCATCGAGGCGGAGCTCAAGGAGTACGGCGGGCTGGAGAACCGGCCGCGGATCGTCGTCCTCAACAAGGTCGACATCCCCGACGGCCAGGACCTCGCCGACATGATCCGTCCCGACCTGGAGGCCCGCGGTCTGCGCGTCTTCGAGGTGTCGGCCGTCTCCCGGCAGGGCCTCAAGGAGCTGTCCTTCGCGCTCGCCGGCATCGTCGCCGAGGCACGCGCCGCCAAGCCCAAGGAGGAGGCGACCCGCATCGTCATCCGGCCGAAGGCCGTGGACGACGCCGGCTTCACCGTCACCCTGGAGGACGACGGCATCTACCGCGTGCGCGGCGAGAAGCCCGAGCGGTGGGTGCGGCAGACCGACTTCAACAACGACGAGGCCGTCGGCTACCTGGCCGACCGCCTCAACCGCCTCGGCGTCGAGGAGGAGCTGATGAAGGCCGGTGCCCGCGCGGGCGACGGCGTCGCCATCGGCTCCGAGGAGAACGCGGTCGTCTTCGACTGGGAGCCGACGATGGCCGCCGGCGCGGAGATGCTCGGTCGTCGTGGCGAGGACCATCGGCTGGAGGCGCCGCGGCCTGCGGCGCAGCGGCGGCGGGACAAGCAGGCCGAGCGGGACGAGGCGGAGCAGGAGTATCAGGGGTTCGATCCGTTCGCGTAACGGTGCGGCGCCCTGCGGGGCGGGTCGGGGGTTTGTGCCCCTGGCCCGCCCCTTCGCCGTTTCCTGGGGGCGAGCTCCCAGACCCCCTTTCGCGGCTTCGCCGCTCGTCCTCAAACGCCGGACGGGCTGAAATCAGCCCGTCCGGCGTTTGAGGACAACCGCGCGGAGCGCGGTTTCGGGGGTGCGGGGGCTTGCCCCCGCAAGAAACGGAGAAAGGGCGGGACCGGGGCAACCCCCAGTCCCGCCCTCACGCACGTGAGAACCGCGTCAGCGCCCCTGTGCGGGGCTGAACCAGTCGCCCCCGCCCCCGGCGGCCGGGGACGGCTCCTCGCCCGGGAGAAGGGCGCCGGCGCCCTCGCGCTGGCCCGGAATCTCCGACGCCGCCCGCGCGGCGACCCGCGCCGCGCGCTCGTCGGCCGCGTGGGCCAGGTCCAGGGCCGCCTGGTTGAAGCGGACCAGGGACGGCGGGTCGGACGGGCCGAGCAGCTGGACCTTGAGCTGGGCGCGGGCCTCGGCGAGGCGGTCCAGGCGCGGGTCGCGGACGGCGGCGAGCAGGGCGCGGACGCCGGAGCCGTCGGGCGTCAGGATCGTGGCCGCGGTGACGGTCGGGAAGTTCGCGAGGAACTCCTCCTCGCTCATGCCGCTGGTGTTGGCCACCGCGTACGGCTTCTCGCTGATCAGGTAGTCCGAGACGACGCTGGAGACGTCGCTGATCAGCACGTCGGCCTGGTTGAAGCAGCTGAACAGGGCCGGCCGCGGGCCGGTGACGATCTGGTGCTCCCACTCGGGCAGCGAGGCCCAGTACGCGGCCTCCCAGGCGGCCGTGGCGGCCTCGACCGCCGCGGACCGGCCCGGCTCGGGGGCGGTCTGGACGAGCATCCGCTCCGCCTCGTCCACGCTGGGGCGGAAGGTGCTGGTGGTGAGCGCCTGGAGTTCGGCGGTCATCCGCTCCAGCTGGGCGGCGGCCTCCGGGCCGGGGCGCGGGCCCTCGCGGCGCTCGTTGGCCTCGCGGATCATGTCCTTGATGCGGCGGTTCGCCTCGCCCGCGCGGGGGTCGACGGAGCCGGTCATCGGGTGCGGCTTGTAGAGCAGCCGGACGGCGGGGTCGGCGAGCAGCTCGCGGACGATGTTCTCGCCGGCCAGCATGACCGAGGTGTTGCCCGGGTTGCCGTCCCAGCCCTCCCAGGTGGGGGCGTACAGCACGGTGGTGAACGGGCGGGTCGGGGCGCCCGCGTACGGCTGGATCGGCGCCAGCTGCGGACGGCCGACCTCGACGACGTCCCGGTCGTCGACGCCGATGTCGGCGAGCTGGTAGCGCTCGCGCGCGGCCGGGCCGGCGACCCAGATCTCGTCGTACGCCTTGGAGTACGGGTTGCAGCTGGAGAGCTTGTCGCTCTCGCCGTGGTTGATGAAGGCGTGCTTGATCGACGGCATCCGCAGGACCTGCGAGGTCTTGCCGGAGTTCGACGGGTGCAGCAGCACCTTGAGGGTCGACTGCTCCAGGGCCATCAGGTGGTGGACCTTGGGGATGCAGACGATCGGGATGTCCGTGGCGTCGATCTTCTTCACCATGAAGCGCTCGCGCAGCACGATGATCGGCTTGCCGTCGAGCTGGGCGAGCGTGGAGAGCCACATGTTCGCCTGGTAGGCGGAGCTGGTGCCGCCGGAGAAGTACATGCCGACGGTCGGCCGGTAGTCGGCCAGCCAGCGGTCGAGCCACTCTATGGCCTGCTCGTCGGTGGCGATCCGCTTGGCCGGGCGCAGCCAGCTCGCCAGGTACAGCAGCCCGCCGACGGCGAGGACGAGGGCCAGGCCGACGCCGGCCATGGCCCCCGCGGCCTTGCCGGTGCCCACGGTGACCAGCAGGCCCACCGTCGCCGGGACGGCGAAGCGGACCAGGCGGCGGCCGTGCTGGCGGGCCAGGATGCGCGGCGGGGCGGCGGTCAGGTGCAGACCGGACGCGTCGATGTTGCGCGTCACGAACGGCAGGGTGCGCGAGCGGCGGACCAGGATCGCGACGGCCTGGCAGCCGAGGTGGGCCGCGTAGAAGAGGACGACGCCGACGAAGACCGGCGCGTAGTCGCGCAGCGAGCCGTCGTCGTGCAGCCGCAGCAGCCCCAGCATGATCACCATGTCGCGCAGCAGCTGCCGCACCATGACGTCGAACCGGACCTTGCCGAGCAGGGCGAGCAGACCGGGGTCGCGGTGCTGCAGATAGAGATCGAGCGCGAGGCCCGCCGCCGAGGTGGCGATCAAGAGCGGCACGTTGGGCAGCAGCGCGCCCACGAGCTGGAGTACGAACGACACCAGCATCGCGAGTAGCGCCGCGGCCTGTACGGCTCGGCGGGGGACTGTTCCGGCAGGCACTGGGCGGGCTCCTGGCAGGAGAACTGAGGGATCGGGATGGACCGGGTCGGACACGTCATGGGACAACGGTCTGGACAACGGCCGCAACCGACCGTATGACGGCCGCTGGGCCAGGAGCAATCTTCGGTCACGGCAACCGCCACAAAATAGGGTCGAACGACCACAATCGTCAGGCGGTAGATTGGCCGTTTCCAGCGGAAGACGGCAGGACCGGCGGGCGAGAGCAGAGGTGCGGAGCACGGTGCGGGCAGGGACGGCGGAGGAAACGGCGACCGGAGCGGACGGAGGGATCCGGCCGGAGGTCACCGGCGCCCGCAGGATCGTGGTCAAGGTGGGCTCGTCCTCTCTCACCACCGCGGGCGGGGGACTGGACGCCGACCGGGTTGACGCCCTCGTCGACGTCCTGGCCCGGGTGCTCGGCGACACGGCGGGCAAGGAGATCGTCCTCGTCTCGTCCGGCGCCATCGCCGCCGGCCTCGCGCCGCTGGGCCTCGACCGGCGGCCGAAGGACCTGGCCCGCCAGCAGGCCGCCGCCAGCGTCGGCCAGGGCCTGCTGGTCGCCCGCTACACCGCGTCCTTCGCCCGCTACGGCCGCCGCGTCGGGCAGGTGCTGCTGACCACCGACGACACCAGCCGCCGCGCGCACTACCGCAACGCCCGCCGGACCCTGGACCAGCTGCTGGCCATGGGCGCGGTCCCGGTCGTCAACGAGAACGACACGGTGGCCACGGACGAGATCCGGTTCGGCGACAACGACCGGCTCGCCGCCCTCGTCGCCCACCTCGTCCGCGCCGACCTGCTCGTCCTCCTCTCCGACGTGGACGGCCTCTACGACGGCGACCCCAGCACCCCGGGCACCTCGCGGATCGCCGAGGTCAGCGGGCCGCAGGACCTGGAAGGCGTCTCCATCGGCAGCGCCGGCAAGGCGGGCGTCGGCACCGGCGGCATGGTGACCAAGGTCGAGGCCGCCCGGATCGCCGCCGCCGCGGGCATCCCGGTCGTCCTCACCTCCGCCAGCCGCGCCGCCGACGCCCTCCTCGGCCGGCCCACCGGCACCCTCTTCCACCGCACCGGCCGCCGCTCCGCCGACCGGCTGCTGTGGCTGGCGCACGCCTCCACCCCGCGCGGCGCCCTCACGCTGGACGACGGCGCGGTGCGCGCGGTGGTCCGGGGCACCGGCTCGCTGCTGCCGGCGGGCATCGCGGCCGTCGAGGGCGAGTTCAGCGCGGGCGACCCGGTCGAGCTGCGGGACGGCGCGGGCCGCGCGGTGGCCCGCGGGCTGGTGGCCTACGACGCGGGGGAGATCCCGCAGCTGCTCGGCCGCTCCACCCGGGACCTGGCCCGCGAGCTCGGGCCCGAGTACGAGCGCGAGGTCGTGCACCGGGACGATCTGGTCGTTCTCCACCCCTGACCAAGGGGGGCGGAGGCGGCGGGGACTCGGGGAGGGAAAAGGTACGGCATCCGGGCGTGCGCCGAGGCCCGTCCCGAGGTAAGTCCAGCCTTTCCTCCGGCCTTTCCGGAAAACCACCCCGCGGCCGTCCCCGGGCTGGTCAACTCTTAAGAGCCGGGTGCGTTCCGGCCGGGGCCGCCGCGGGCGGGCGGTGCCCCGGGCGGGAATCCGGGTACGCGGGAGAACCAGCACGACACGGCTCCGCCGCAGACGCGCACGGGGCCGGCCAGAACAGGGAGGCCGCCGGTGAGACGAGGGCGCCCAGGGGCCCCGCCCCGAGGTGGGGGATCGGTCTCCCGCATTCCGCGCGCCGCGGGGGAGGAACAGCCCGTCCTGACCAGCGTCGGGACGTACGGCACGGGGGAGGACACCGGCACGGACCGCCCGGACGGGTCCGGCGCGGGCGGCTCCCGGCTGTGGCACGTCACCCTCAGTGTCTCCGGGGCGGAGGCGCCGCTCGGCGAGGTGCGGCGGGCGCTGGAGCAGCTCGCGCACGACCACCCCTTCCTGCTGACCAGCCGCTACGCCAACGACCACGCCGAGATCCGGTACTGGGAGGAGGCCCGCGACCTGCACGACGCGGCGGCCGTCGCCCTGCGGCTCTGGGGCGAGCACCGCTCGACGGCCCGGCTGCCGCCCTGGGAGATCGTGGGTCTGGAGGTCATCGACCGGGAGACGTACCACCAGCGGGTGGCGGAGGGCTGCGGTCCGCTGCCGGCCGCGCCGGTGGGGGTGCACCCGTTCTGACGGAGCCCGTTCCGACGGGCGGGCGACCCTGCCGCGTCCCGCCCGCCCGTCCGAGGTGTGAACGGCCGGCGCGCGCCGGCCGGGCCGCAACTAAGCTGCGTCCCCATGAGCAGCGACACCCTCCCGTCCAGTCCCTCCGGCACTCTCCCCGAGTCCCCCGTGCTCCGTGCCGCGGTCCGCGCCCGTACCGCCGCCGCCGAGCTCGCGCCGCTGCCACGCGCGGCCAAGGACGCGGCGCTGCTCGCCGTCGCGGACGCCCTGGAGGCCCGGACCGCCGACATCGTCGCCGCCAACGCCGAGGACGTCGCGCGGGCGCGCGCCGCCGGCACCGCCGAGGGCGTCGTCGACCGGCTGACGCTCACCCCCGAGCGGGTCCTGGCCATCGCGGCGGACGTGCGCAGCGTGGCCGGGCTGCCCGACCCGGTCGGCGAGGTGGTGCGTGGCTCCACCCTGCCCAACGGCATCGACCTGCGGCAGGTCCGGGTGCCGCTCGGCGTCGTCGGGATCGTCTACGAGGCCCGGCCGAACGTGACGGTGGACGCGGCCGCGCTCTGCCTGAAGTCCGGCAACGCGGTCCTGCTGCGCGGCTCCTCCTCGGCGTACGCGTCGAACACCGCGCTGGTGGCCGTCGTCCGCGACGCGGTGGCGGGCGCCGGGCTGCCCGCGGACGCCGTGCAGCTGGTGCCGGGGGAGAGCCGGGAGTCCGTGAAGGAGCTGATGCGCGCCCGCGGCCTGGTCGACGTGCTGATCCCGCGCGGCGGCGCCTCGCTGATCCGGACCGTCGTCGAGGAGTCCACGGTCCCGGTGATCGAGACGGGCACCGGCAACTGCCACGTGTACGTGGACGCCGACGCCGATCTCGGCACGGCGGTCCGGGTGCTCGTCAACTCCAAGGCGCACCGCGTCAGCGTGTGCAACGCCGCCGAGACCCTCCTCGTCCACCGGGACATCGCCGAGCGCCTGCTCCCGGCCGCGCTGGACGCCCTGGCGGAGGCCGGGGTGACCGTGCACGCCGACGAGCGGGTGCGGGCGCTGGCCGGCGGGACGAAGGCGACCGTGGTGCCCGCCACGGAGGAGGACTGGGCGACCGAGTACCTCTCCTACGACATCGCGGCCGCGGTGGTGGACTCGCTGGACGACGCCGTGCGGCACATCCGGCAGTGGTCCTCCGGACACACGGAGGCGATCGTCACCACCTCGCAGCAGGCGGCCCGCCGGTTCACCCAGCTGGTGGATTCCACGACGGTCGCGGTGAACGCGTCGACGCGGTTCACCGACGGCGGGCAGTTCGGTTTCGGCGCCGAGATCGGGATCTCCACGCAGAAGCTGCACGCGCGGGGGCCGATGGGGCTGCCGGAGCTCACCTCGACCAAGTACATCGTCACGGGCGACGGGCACATCCGGGGCTGACCGGGCTGAGCTGCCGGGGGTGACCGGGCTGCCGGGGCTGACCTGCGGCGGGGCGGTACGAGGCGGTGGCCGCGCGGTCCGTGGCCGGCTCCGCGGCGGCTCCCCGGAGGTCCGGCGGCGGCTCCGTGGCGGCTCCGTGGCGGCCCTAATTCCCGTACCGCCCGCGCGGATTGACCGTTCCGGGTCTACGCTGGGGGCGTGCCGGACGACGTGGGGGGCAAGCCGTTCCCGGACGGCGAGGAGCCCGACAGCCACCGCCGCGGAGGCGAGGACGAGTTCGCCGCGGTGGTCTTCGACGAGGAGTTCGTGCGGGCCGCCGTGGTGCACGAGCCCAGCGCGGCCGAGCGCGTGCTCGCCGCCCGGGCCCGCTCGGGCGGCGGACCGGGCGAGGACGACGGGTACGAGGGCTACGACGCCTACGAGCGGCGTGCCGACGGGCGGACCCGCCGCCGCACGGGCGGGCCGGGCGGCTGGCGGACGCTCACCCACGACCTGGATCCGGACGACGCCTACGGGCCCTACGGCCGCTACGGCGCCCGTCGGCGGCCCTACCGGGGGCGCCCGCGCTGGTACCGGCCGGTGGCCTGGCTGCTCTGTGTGCTGCTGGGCATCGGCGCGGTGGCCCTGGCGTTCGCGGCCGTCTACCGCGGGGCGTCCTCCGGCGACCGCCGCGATCCCGCGCCGCCGCCCGCCACCACCGGGGTGGACGCGCCTCCGCAGCGGCAGGAGGCCCTGCCGCACGCGGGCCGGCCGGACGCCGCGGCGGACCCCAGGGCTCCGGTCGCCTCGGCGGCGTCACCGGCGGCGGCTACGGCCCCGGCGGCGGCATCGGCCCCGGGGGTGCGGCACGGATGACCTCTCCCCGCGCCCGTTCGTCACCCTCCGTGATCATGGCGGGGGTGACCTGCGGTGACGGCACCCGCCCGGAAGCCGTGGCACCGGGCGGCGATTCCGCGGGCCCTCGCGGCAAGTTGTCGTGTACCAGCGCGTTTACGGACGGGCCCGGCGACCTACCCTTGAGGTATGGAAGGGCCTGGAGACCCGCCTGAGGGGACGCCCGAGGGTGCCCCGGGAGGTGGTGACGAAGAGTACCGGTCGGTCGTCTTCGACGAATCGTTCGTCCGGGCTGCCCGCCTCCAGGAGTCCTCGGCCCGGGAGCGGCTCGGCGACCACGCCCCCGCCGTGCGCACCCGGCACGTCTGGGCCCGGCTCGGCGCCTCCCGCCAGCTGCTGCTCCTCGTCCTGCTGATCGCGCTGGCCTTCGGCACGGCCGTCTACATGGGGCTGCGCCACCCCTACAAGGAGCCCAGGCCGCCGTCCGCCGAGCCGCTGCAGACCACCGTGATACCGCTGGCCCCGCGCGGGACGGTGCCTGGCGGGCCCGCGGCGCGGCTCTTCGCCGGCAGCCCGGCCCAGCGGTTCGGGGAGGGCGCGGAGGGCGTGACGCTGCCGGACGTGCGGCGCACCCAGAACTTCTCCGAGGGGCTGGTGATGGCCGCCCTCGCCACCGCCAAGGAGTACACGGTCCGGTCCGCGCTGGACCGGGAGCTGCTCGGCGGCGGTGACGGCCGGGCCGTGCGCGTGCTGCTCGCCCCCTCGCAGGTGGAGCAGTACGACCGCAGCTTCGAGCGGCCCGCGGCCGACGGGCAGCACGCGATCACCGGCTGGGTGGTGCGCTTCGACCCCGCCCAGGTGGCCGTGGACGACGCCCCCGTCCGGGTCGAGGGCGCCTTCTCCCTCACCGAGGTCTCCCCGGCCGCGCTGGAGGTCTCCGCCGACCACACCTTCGTCTACGCCGTCCGTCCGGCGGGCACGGGACCGGCGAAGGCGGGGACGGCGGAGGCGGCGGCCGCGGACACCTCGCTGTTCACCGTCCGCCGGATCGTCCGCTTCCGCTTCGATCGCGACGACCTCCAGGACCACCACGTGCAGGTGCTGCGGAGCACGGTCGAGGCGGGGCCGGAGTCCTGCGGCGCGGACGACGCGGCGTACCTGCGGCCCATCCTGGCCGGCCGCACCGCGGACAACAGCCGGCAGCCGCTCACCGACCCCTACGCGACGGGCCGGCCGTCCGTCGGGCTGTGCGGCGTGCTGGCGCCGGGACCCCTGGCCCCGGCGGGCGGGCCGGCCCCGCCGGGACGCTGACCGCGCCGTCTCCCTCCCGCTCCCGTCAGCCCTTGCCCCCGCCGTCGCGCGGCTCGTCCCGGGGCTCGTCGCGCGGAGCGTCCGCCGGGTCCCGCGGCGTGTCCTTCGGGCCGCCGCCGGAACGCCCGGTGAAGGTGTCCCGGAGCCGGCTGCCCAGGTCGTTGGCCCCGCCCGCGATGTCCCTGACCAGCCCCATCAGCGGGTCCTTGCTCGACCGCACGGACTCCGCGTAGTGGTTGGCCGACTCGCGGAAGGAGTCCGTTATGGAGGCGTCCTTGTCCTCCGCGCGCCGCGGGTAGTGGCCGTCCATCAGCCGCTGGAAGTCCCGGCTCTCCGCCCAGCGCTTGAGCTCGGCCGCCCGCACAGTGGCGAACGGGTGGCTGCGCGGCAGCACGTTCATGATCTTCAGAACGGAGTCCCGCAGATCGCCGCCCGCCTCGTACTCGGCGGCCTGGGCGAGGAAGGCGTCCACGTTCATCTCGTGCAGGTGGTTGCCGCCCGCCAGCTTCATCAGGCCCCGCAGCGACGCCCGGAGGTCCTGCCCCACCAGCAGCCCGGCCCGGTCCGCCGACAGCTCCGACTTGCGGAACCACTCGCGCAGCGCCGTCACGATCGCCGTGATCGCTATGCCGCCCAGCGGGATCCAGGCCACCTTCAGCGCGAAGTTGGTCAGGAACAGCAGGATCGTGCGGTAGACCGAGTGGCCCGACAGGGCGTGGCCCACCTCGTGGCCCACGACCGCCCGCATCTCCTCCTCGTCCAGCAGCTCGACCAGGCCCGTCGTCACCACGATGACCGGCTCGTCGAGGCCGACGCACATGGCGTTGGGCTGCGGGTCCTGGGTGACGTACATGGGCGGGACCTTGGGCAGGTCCAGGATGTAGCAGGCGTCCAGGAGCATCGTGTGCAGGTGCGGGAACTGCTGGTCGCTCACCCGCACCGAGTCGGACAGGAACAGCAGCCGCAGGCTGCGCTCCGGCAGCAGGCCGCTGAGGGCCTTGAACACGGTGTCGAAACCGCTGAGCTTGCGCAGGGCGACCAGGGCGGAGCGGTCCGCGGGGTGCTCGTACGCCCGGGACGAGATGTCCGGGAAGCGCCTCCGGTCGCGGCCCGGAACCCGTCCTTCCGTGTCCCCCTCCGCGCGGCCGGAGCCGTTCGCGGCGTTGCTGTCACTCATGGCGACCCCCTCAACTGGGCTCGTTCGTGGCCCGTCCCCCGGCTGACGGACCCCACCCTAGGCGCTGCCACTGACAGGGCTACCGTGGAGGCATGTCCGCTCTCCAGGGTTTCACCCACCTCGCGGCGTCCCCGGCGTTCACCGGGACGCTGGCCGTCTCCGCCCACGACCAGGGGCCGGGGCCGGTGCTGCGCACGGTCGTCATCGTCGCCCTGATCGGCGTGCCGCTCACGGCCTGGCTGCTGCTCCGCGGGTACCGCAAGAAGGGCTGACGGCCCGGCGGGCGGAGTCGGCGTGAGCGTGGCGACCGCCTCCGCATACGATGTGGCGGAAGTCTCCAACCGATCGCCTCCGGAGAGGTCCTGCCGACGATGTCCCTCACCTCAGCCCACTCGGCCCTGGTCACGCTCGCTTCCGAGAGCGAGCACGTCGACACCCACGAGAGCCTCAGCCCCTACGTCACCGGCGGCGCCGCGCTCTTCATCCTGCTGCTCCTGCTCTACGTGACCACCCGCTTCAACCGGGACCGCTGACCGGCCGGGGCGCACCTCCCCGCAGGGCCGGTGTTCCGCCGTGCCCAGTAGGGTCTGCACGCATGGAAGAGCAGACAGAGCCCGCGAAGCGGCGGCTCGGCGTCATGGGCGGGACGTTCGATCCGGTCCACCACGGCCATCTGGTCGCCGCGAGTGAGGTCGCCTCGCAGTTCCACCTGGACGAGGTGGTGTTCGTCCCGACCGGCCACCCCTGGCAGAAGAGCCACAAGGCGGTGTCCCCGGCCGAGGACCGCTACCTGATGACGGTCATCGCCACGGCGTCCAACCCGCAGTTCTCGGTCAGCAGGATCGACATCGACCGCGGGGGACCGACGTACACCGTCGACACGCTCCGGGACCTGCGCGCCCTCAACGACGACGCGGACCTGTTCTTCATCACCGGCGCGGACGCGCTCGCGCAGATCCTCACCTGGCACAACACGGACGAGCTGTTCTCCCTCGCCCACTTCATCGGCGTCACCCGCCCCGGGCACATACTGGCCAACCCGGGGCTGCCGGACGACCGGGTCTCGTTCGTCGAGGTCCCGGCCCTCGCGATCTCCTCGTCCGACTGCCGCGCGCGCGTGGCCGAGGGCGAGCCCGTCTGGTACCTGGTGCCGGACGGTGTCGTGCGCTACATCGCCAAGCGCAAGCTGTACCGTCACGACGGCTGACATCCGGCCGAACCGGCTCCAGCGCCACCGAGGGGCACCGTTGAACGACCGCCAGGACCCGTACGCGCACGATCCCCACGGGCATGACCCCCACGCCCGGGATCCGTACGGACAGCAGCCGCAGGTGTACGGCTACGACGCCTACGGCGGCCCGGTCCACCGTCCGGACGATCCGCGGATGGCGTACGACGCCTACGGCAGGCCGCTCGCCGGGTTCGACGCCTCGGCGCAGCAGCAGGGGAGCGGTCAGGACTACGGGCAGGGGTACGGACAGGGGTACGGCGGCTACGACCCGTACGCCGTCGGGGGCCAGGGCGTCGGGGGACAGAGCGTCGGGGGTCAGGGCGTCGGCGGCGGTGGCCAGGGCGGGTACCAGCAGGCGCAGGAGTACCCCGCGTTCCAGCAGCAGCAGGGATACGCCCAGCCCCAAGGCCACGTTCAAGTACAGCAGCATCAGCATCAGCATCAGCATCAGACCCAGGCCCCCGCCGTCGACGACGAGCACCCGCAGGAGTGGATCCCCCGGCAGGCGGACCGCGCCGGCCGCGCGGAGGCCCCCGGCGGCACGGAGGGCGCGGCGCCGGCCGGCGCCGTCCCCGAGCCGCGGCAGGCTCCCGACGACGGCCCGGCGGAGGGCCCGGCCTACCGCACCGAGCAGTTCTCCTTCGTCGAG
This sequence comes from Streptomyces mobaraensis, assembly GCF_020099395.1. Lineage (NCBI taxonomy): Bacteria > Bacillati > Actinomycetota > Actinomycetes > Kitasatosporales > Streptomycetaceae > Streptomyces > Streptomyces mobaraensis. Next base: position 5,065,669 of record NZ_CP083590.1, read on the forward strand.
GCGCCGGACGAGGACGCCGAGGACGTCATCGACTGGCTGAAGTTCAGCGAGAGCCGCACCGAGCGCCGGGACGAGCGCAAGCGCCGGGGCCGCAACCGCTACGTCGCGCTCGCCGTGGCGTTCGTGCTGGTCCTCGGCGGAGTGCTCGGCTACCTCTTCCTGGCGGGCGACGACGGCGGGGACGGGGGTGCCGCGGCGGGCACCGGGCAGAAGCGCGACGTCATCGTCGTGCACCTGCGGCAGACCAAGGGCGGCGGCAGCTCGACGGCCCTGCTCGTCGACAACGCGACGACGAAGAAGGCCACCGCCGTCCTGCTGCCCAACGCGCTCGCCGTCGCCAAGGAGGGCGGCGGGTCCACGACCCTCGGCAAGTCCGTGCGGGAGGCGGGCACCGGGGGCACCCGCGACGCCCTCAACACCCTGCTCGGTTCGCAGATCAAGGGCAGCTGGCGGCTGGACACCCCGTACCTGGAGAACCTCGTTCAGCTGGTCGGCGGGGTGACAGTGGACGCGGACACCGACGTCCCCGGGGCCAAGCCGGGGGACGACCCGCTGGTGCGCCGGGGCGCCGGGCAGAGCCTCAACGGCCAGGCGGCCGTCGCCTACGCCACCCACCGGGCGCCGGGCGAGGCCCCCGACCGGCAGCTCAGCCGGTTCGGGCAGGTCATGCAGGCCGTCCTGAAGAAGATGTCCACCGACCCCAAGGCCGCGACCACCACGGTCGAGACGCTGGCGCAGATCCCCGACCCGTCGTTGTCCGTCCCGCAGCTCGGCGCCTCCCTGGCCCAGCTCGCGGCCCGCGCCAAGGCGGGCGCGTACCGCACCACCGTGCTGCCCGTGCGGCAGGACGGCACCCTCGGCGGGGAGGAGGCGGACGGTGTGGTGAAGGAGGTGCTCGGCGGCGCGGTGGGCAGCGCGGGCGCCGGCAGCACGCCCCGGGTCAGCGTGAAGAACGCCACAGGCGGCGCGGCCGGCGCGGGCGCGGCCCGGGTCGCCCTCGTCAACGGCGGCTACACCTACCTCGACGCGGGCACGGCCGCCGCGGCGGGCGCCTCCACCGTGTACTACGCGGACGACAAGCGGGCGGCGGACGCCAAGGAGGTCGCCAAGACGCTGGGGCTGCCGGCCGGCGCGGTACGGAAGGGACAGGCGTCGGACGTCGCGGCCAACGCGGACGTGACCGTGGTGCTCGGCAGGAATTATCAGGGCTGAGCGGCGCCGTGCCCGGTGCGGAGAGCGCCGGAAAAGCCCGGGAGGGGCCGCGGCGGGTCGTGAGACCCTTGAGGGCGTACCCGCTCTCTACCGAAAGCATGGCCAGTGACCGCCACGGACCGCTCCGCACAGCTCATTCAGGCCGCCGCCCAGGCTGCCGCCGACAAGCTCGCGCATGACATCGTCGCGTACGACGTCAGCGACGTGCTGTCGATCACCGACGCCTTCCTGCTGGCCTCGGCCCCCAACGACCGCCAGGTCAAGTCGATCGTCGACGAGATCGAGGAGCGGCTGCTCAAGGAGCTGGGCGCCAAGCCGGTCCGGCGCGAGGGCGACCGTGACGCGCGCTGGGTGCTCCTGGACTACCTGGACATCGTCGTGCACGTCCAGCACAGCGAGGAGCGCGTCTTCTACGCCCTGGAGCGGCTGTGGAAGGACTGCCCCGAGATGGAGCTGCCCGCCGACGCGGTGGCCACCCGTGGCAAGGCCGCGGAGCACGCCCGTGCCCAGGAGGCCGCCGACGGGCTGGACGGTGAGCTGAGCTGAACGGCAGCAGGGGAGGCGGCCGGGGCCGCCGCATCGTCCTGTGGCGGCACGGCCAGACGGCCTGGAACGTGGAACGCCGCTTCCAGGGCACTACGGACATCGAGCTGACGGAGACCGGCGTCGCCCAGGCGCGCCGGGCGGCCCGGCTGCTGGCGGCGATGAAGCCCGACGCCGTCGTCGCCTCCGACCTCCGGCGCGCCGCCTGCACCGCCGCCGAGCTGGCGGCCCTCACCGGCCTGGAGATCACCCACCACCCCGGGCTGCGCGAGACGTACGCAGGGGCCTGGCAGGGCCTCACGCACGAGGAGATCAGCGAGCGGTACGGCGAGCAGTACGCGGCCTGGAAGCGCGGGGAGCCCGTGCGGCGGGGCGGCGGCGAGCTGGAGACCGAGGTCGCCGAGCGGGCGGCCCCCGTCGTCCTGGACCATGCCGACCGGCTGCCGGACGGCGGCACGCTCGTCGTCGTCAGCCACGGCGGCACCATCCGCACCACCATCGGGCGGCTGCTCGGGCTGGACTCCCGCTCCTGGGAGGCGCTGGGCGGCCTCAGTAACTGCTGCTGGTCCGTCCTCGGCGAGGGCGCGCGCGGCTGGCGGCTGCTGGAACACAACGCGGGCACCCTGCCGGAGCCGGTCCTCGGCGACGACGACTGAGCCCTCCCGGAACCCCTCGTTCCGGGGGGTGGGCCCGCCACCGGGCCCGATTTCCCATTCGGGCAGGTGGCAGGCTAAAGTTCTTCTTGTTCGCGGGGAACGCGGGGGAAACCTCCGGGGGAGCCGAGAACAGCGGGGCTATAGCTCAGTTGGTAGAGCGCCTGCATGGCATGCAGGAGGTCAGGAGTTCAATTCTCCTTAGCTCCACAGGAAAGGGATCCCGTCCGGTCGCACGACCGGGCGGGATCTTCGCTTTGCCACCCTCACTTCGGCCGGGGCGGTCGCCGTCGCGGCACGGCTCGCCGGCCGCACCGCGACGGCACCGGGGGTCAGGAGACCCGCTGCGGCTCCTTCTCCGCCAGCCGGCCCCGTATCTCCGACAGCCGCATGCCGTGCTCCGGGCAGCCCACCAGCGGGTCCTCCAGGGCGGCCAGCGTGGCCAGGAGGCGGGCGGTCTCCGCGTCCTCCGGGGTGTAGACCACCACGCGCGTCTCGGGCGCCTCGGCCAGCGCGAGCGAGGTGGAGACCAGCCGGAGCTCGCCCACCGACGCGTGCCGCATGACCTTGGTGCGGCGGCCCGGCGGGATGACGTCCCCGGCCTCCCACAGCCGGCGGAACTCCTCGCTGGACGTGATGAGCAGGCGCAGGAACTCCTCCCACGCCGGCTCGCCGACGTGCCGCCCGTACGCCCCGCGGAACGTGGCCACCAGCAGCGGCAGTTCCGTCTCCCGGTCGACGACCGGGCTGCAGCACTCGGGCCGGGTGAACAGCTGCCAGAGGACGTTGGCCTTCCAGTCGGCCGTCAGGTACACCAGCGGGAAGAGGGCGCGGTAGGACGCGTTGGTGGCCAGCACGTCGTAGCGGGCGTTGTAGACGACGGCCGGGTTCGGGCCGAGGGCGTCCACGACCGCCTGCACCGCCGGGCCGACCGCGTCCGCGTCGGCCACCCGCCGTGGCGCGTACGGGACTTCGGCCAGCTGGTAGAGGTGCTCGCGCTCGTTCTCGTCCAGGCGCAGCGTCCGGGCGATGGCGTCCAGCACCTGCACGCTGGCGTTGATGGGGCGGCCCTGTTCCAGCCAGGTGTACCAGGTGATGCCGACCCCGGAGAGCTGCGCCACCTCCTCGCGCCGGAGGCCGGGGGTGCGCCGGCGCAGGCCCTCGGGGATGCCCACGTCGGTCGGTCTCACCCTGGCCCGCCGACCGCGCAGGAAGGCGGCCAGCTCCGTTCGCCTGCGTCCGTTCAGCGTTGCCATCGTCGTCACGTCCCCCATGGTCATCGCGGCGCGCGAATGCCGCCAGGTGCCGCTGGTAATAAGTGTGGCGGGCTCTCGCCACCCGTACCCGTCCGAACACAGCCTGTAGGGCATGTCCACGATTCCGTCCCCCCGAACGACGTCCGTTCCCGGCCCCGGTGAAGTGCCGGGTTCCAGTGAAGCGGACCCCACTGACAACGGCGCCGGTGTCCGTAGGCCCGGAAGGCCCGTGCGGCCCGGCTGGCTGCTGCTGATCGTGCTGCTCGGCCAGTTCATGGCGATCCTCGACTCGTTTGTGGTCAACGTCGCCACCGCGACCATCCGGAGCGAACTGCACGCGTCCGGTTCCGGGCTGCAACTGATCGTGGCCGGCTACACGATCAGCTACGCGGTGCTGCTGATCACCGGCGCCCGGCTCGGTGCCCGCCACGGCCACCGGCGGGTCTTCCTCGCCGGGCTCGCCCTGTTCACCCTGGCCTCGCTGCTCTGCGGACTGGCCGACGGCACCGGGGCGCTGATCGCCTTCCGGTTCGTCCAGGGCGCCGGCGCGGCCGTGATGCTGCCGCAGGTGCTGAGCCTGATCCAGCGCACCTACGACGGCCCCGCGCGGGCCCGGGCGCTCGGCCTCTTCTCGGCCGTGATCGCCTCCGGCGCCGCGATCGGGATGATCGTCGGCGGCCTGCTGATCGGCGCGGACCTGTTCGGCTGGAGCTGGCGGCCGGTCTTCCTGGTCAACGTGCCGATCGGGCTGCTGCTCCTCCTCCTGGGCGTCCGGCTGATGCCCCGCGACGAGCCGCGCGCCGGGGAGCGCGCGCGGGGGCTCGACCTGCCGGGCCTGGTGCTCCTCGCGGCGGCCGTCATGTGCTTCACGGTGCCGATGGTGCTGGGCGAGGAGCAGGACTGGCCGCTGTGGACCTGGCTGTCGTTCGCGCTCTGCGCCGTGCTCGCGGCGGCCTTCGCCGGGTACGAGGCGCGGCTGGCCCGCCGCGGCGGGGCGCCGCTGATCGCCCCCGTGGTGCTGCGGGCGCCGGGCGTGCCGCAGGCGGTGGCGCGGCTCGGGCTCACCATGGCGATGAACGCCGGCGTCCTCCTGTCGCTCTCCCTGCACCTGCAGAGCGGGCTCGGCTTCGGGCCGCTGCGCACCGGGCTGACCTTCCTGCCCACGGCGGTGGCCTTCGGCGGCGTCGGCCTCAACTGGCGCAGGCTCCCCGAGCGTTGGCACGGCGCCCTGCCCACGGCCGGGCTGCTGCTGGCGGCGGTCTCCTTCGCGGGCACCGGGCTGGTCCTGCGGGACGGCGGCGACGGCGGCCTGTGGCTGTACCTGGTGCTGCTCGGCGGCGGTGGCGGGCTCGGCCTGGCCTTCAGCCCGACGCTCGGCCGTACGCTGGCCGGGGTGCGGCCGGAGCACGCCGCGGACGCCAGCGGACTGCTCACCACCACCAGCCAGCTCGGCCTGCTCACCGGGGTGGCCGTCTACGGTGCCGTCTACCTCGCCGAGGCCGGCGGAGGGACGGCGGCCTCCTCGGCGCACGGGGTGTGGGTCACCTCGCTGGCGCTGGCGGGCACGGCGGTTGCCGCGGTGGGGACGGCCCTGCTGCGCCGGCGGCGCTGACCTGGCGCCCGTCCCGTGGCAGAATCGGACGGCCGGGCGCGGACGGGGTGAAGGGGAGGGAAGCTGACATGCCGGGGTGCGTGTTCGCGACGACCGACGCCCTTCCCGGAGTGCCCGCCCTTCCCGGAGCTTCCGGGTTTTCCGGGTTTTCCGGGATTCCCGGATCTCCCGGAGCGACCGCCCTTCAATGCCCGGCTTGTGGATCCGCCCAGGTGGCCCAGGTGCTCGGCGACAACGGCGGTGTTTCGTACGTCTGCACGGCCTGCGGCCACAGCTGGAGCTGAGTGAATGGGTGCACACAGCCGGAAATGCGACTGGTGCGGCAGCGGGACGCCCATCGTTCGCGAGATGGAACCGATCAACGCCGACTACCAGTACTGGTGCGTCGAGTGCGCACGGGCGCTGATCATAAAAGGCGACCCCATCGAGACCTACCGCGAGCTCGAGGGGGAGCCGATCTACGGGCGGCTGCTCGACGAGCACTGCGCGCTGAAGCGGTTCTACTCGTTCGCGACCGCGTGAGGGCCCCGAACCCTCGGGCAAATCGGGCGAAACCGGTCAGGGGAACCACCGATTTGGCAGATGGCAGGGGGGTCCGTGTAATGTAGTCGATGTCGCCAGGGGGAACCGGCCGGAAACGGCGGGAAAGCCCGGGCGGCGGACAAGAGAACAAGGGGCTATAGCTCAGTTGGTAGAGCGCCTGCATGGCATGCAGGAGGTCAGGAGTTCAATTCTCCTTAGCTCCACAGAAGATGAGCGGGTCGTCCGAAAGGGCGGCCCGCTTTTCGTTGTGCGATCCCCTTGGTGTGGTCCCTCTTTCCGGGGCTCGCCGCTTCTTGCATGTTCATGACCCTTCCTTGCCCGCTTGTTGGCGAACACATGTCCCCTGCATGAACCGTTCGCCGAAAGAGTGACGTGCCGTGTGCGCGCCGCTTCCGACGCGGCCGTCACGCATGACCACACGCGACTCATCGCATCGCAGGGGGTTTTATGAGATCTCGCCGTTCTCGTCACTCCGGAGCCCGCGCGGGCCTGGCCCTGGCCGCCGCGCTGCCCTTGGTGACCGGAGTGCTGGCGCTCGGCGCGCCCACCGCCGGCGCCGACAGCGGACCGCCCGCCCGGCAGTCGCTGGCCGGCACCAAGCCCGGGTGGGCCACGGCCGCCGCCGACCGGGGCACCACCTCGGCGAAGAAGGCCGTCACCGCCCGCGTCTACCTCGCCGGCCGGGACGCCAAGGGGCTCGCCGCGTACGCCCGGGCCGTCTCCGACCCCCGGTCCGCCTCCTACGGCAAGTACCTGACGGCAGGCCAGGCGAAGGATCGTTTCGGCCCGACCAAGGGGCAGATAGCCGAGGTCACCGGATGGCTGAAGTCCGCGGGCCTCAAGGTGACCGGCACCAACGAGCACTACGTCACCGTCACCGGTGACGCCGCGGCGGTGCAGAAGGCGTTCGGCACCCGGCTGCACGACTACGTCAAGGACGGCCGGACGTACCACGCGCCGTCCTCGACCGCCTCCGTCCCCGCCTCCCTGCACGGCGCGGTCCTCACCGTCGTCGGCCTCAACGACGCCCCGCGGCGCGCCCACCGGGACGAGTCGCTGCCCGGACCGAGCGCCGCGTTCGTCAACTCCGGTCCGTTCTCGACGTACTACGGCTCGAACGTGAACAAGAGCCTCCCGTCGGCCTACGGCGGCCACGCCCCGTACGCGATCAAGGGCTACACCGGCAAGCAGCTGCGGGCCGCGTACGGCGCCAGGAACTTCACCGGCAAGGGCGTCACGGTCGCGATCACCGACGCGTACGCCTCGCCGACGATCGCCAAGGACATCGAGCAGTACGCGAAGCGCAACGGCGACAAGGCGTACCGCAAGGGCCAGTTCTCGCAGGTGCTGCCCGCCGACTGGAAGCACGGCTCGCCCGAGGAGTGCGACGCGGCCGGCTGGTACGGCGAGGAGACCCTCGACATCGAGGCCGTGCACGCGGTGGCCCCCGAGTCGGACATCGTCTACGTGGCCGGGGCCTCCTGCCAGGACGACGACCTGATCGACTCCCTGCACAAGATCGTCGACAACCGGCTGGCCGACATCGTCTCCAACTCCTGGAGCGACATCGAGACCCACGAGACGCCGGACATCGCCACCGCCTACGACCACGTCTTCCAGCAGGGCGCCGTGGAGGGCATCGGCTTCTACTTCTCCTCCGGCGACGACGGCGACAACAGCCACAAGCACGGCGAGAAGACGGTCGACACCCCGGCCAACTCGCCGTGGGTGACCTCCGTCGGCGGCACCTCGCTGGCCGTCGGCAAGGGCGACAGCTACCTGTGGGAGACCGGCTGGGGCACCCACAAGGCGCCGCTGTCGAAGGACGGGCGCACCTGGAGCGGCTTCCCGGGCGAGTTCACCGGCGGGGCCGGCGGCGGCACCAGCAAGATCTTCGAGCAGCCGTACTACCAGCGCGGCGTGGTCCCCGACGCGCTCGCCAAGGCCGACGGCGCGGCCAAGCCGATGCGCGTCGGACCGGACATCGCGGCGGTCGCCGACTCCACCACCGGCTTCCTGGTCGGCCAGACGCAGACCTTCCCGGACAAGTCCGTGAAGTACGGCGAGTACCGCATCGGCGGCACCTCGCTCGCCGCCCCGGTGATCGCCGGCGTGCAGGCGCTGGCCCAGCAGGCCCGGCACGGCGTGCCGATCGGCTTCGCCAACCCCGGCATCTACGACCGCTACGGCACCGCCGCGTACCACGACGTCACCGACCACCCGCTCGGCAAGGGCCAGGGCATCGGCAACGTCCGCGTCGACTTCAACAACGGCGTCGACGCCAAGGGCGGCAGCACGGTGTCCCTGCGCAGCCTGGGCGACGACGGCTCGCTCTCGGCGACCGTCGGCTACGACGACGTGACCGGCGTCGGCTCGCCGGGACGTGACTACGTCACGTCGTACGTGCCCGGACACCGGCGCTGAGTGCGGGGCCGGACGCCGTCGCCCTCGCGGGGGCGGTGTCCGGCCCGTGCGAGGGCCGCTCAGGCCCGCCAAGGGCCGCTCAGGCCCGCCACGGCCCGCCAAGGCCGCCTGGGCCCGCCGCACCGGCCCCCGGGCTCGGTGCGGGGCCCAGGGCCCCTGCGGTAACCTGGCCCCATGCGTGCCGTACGCCTCCTGCTTAGCGAGCCGCGCTGATCAATCCCGACCGGTCAGGTCGGCATCGGCGCGGCGTCCCCTCCTGTGCGAGGGGATTTTTCGTTTCCGGACCCGTAGGGGATCCGGGGACCGCGACGCGACCGCAGGCAGAGACGACGATCGATGGAGCTTTGAGGACGATGAGCGAGACCACTACCGCCGCCGAGGTGGCTGCCCCGCACCGCTACACGGCCGCGCTGGCCGCCGACATCGAGGCACGCTGGCAGGACTTCTGGGACGCGAACGGGACGTACGAGGCGCCCAACCCGGACGGCGAGCTGGCCGGCGACCCCGAGGTCGTGGCCCGGCCGCGCAAGTTCATCATGGACATGTTCCCGTACCCCTCGGGCGCGGGCCTGCACGTCGGCCACCCGCTGGGCTACATCGCCACGGACGTCACCGCCCGGTACCACCGGATGACCGGCCACAACGTCCTGCACACCCTGGGCTTCGACGCCTTCGGCCTGCCCGCCGAGCAGTACGCGGTGCAGACCGGCACCCACCCCCGGGTGTCCACCGAGGCCAACATGGAGAACATGAAGGCGCAGCTGCGCCGCCTGGGGCTGGGCCACGACAAGCGGCGGTCGTTCGCGACGATCGACCCCGAGTACTACAAGTGGACGCAGTGGATCTTCCTGCAGATCTTCAACTCGTGGTTCGACGAGGACGCGAAGAAGGCCCGGCCGATCGCCGAGCTGGTGGCGCAGTTCGAGAACGGGGAGCGCGCACTGGCCGATGGGCGCTCGTGGAGTGAGCTGAGCGCCGTCGAGCGCGCCGATGTCCTGGGCGAGTACCGCCTGGCGTACGCCTCCGACGCGCCGGTCAACTGGTGCCCGGGCCTGGGCACCGTGCTGGCCAACGAGGAGGTCACCGCCGACGGCCGTTCCGAGCGCGGCAACTTCCCGGTCTTCAAGTCCAAGCTGCGCCAGTGGAACATGCGCATCACCGCCTACGGCGACCGGCTGCTGGACGACCTGGACGCGCTGGACTGGCCCGAGGCCATCAAGCTGCAGCAGCGCAACTGGATCGGCCGCAGCGAGGGCGCGCACGTCGACTTCGCGATCGACGGCCGGCCGGGGGCGAAGGCCACCGTCTTCACCACCCGCCACGACACCCTGTTCGGCGCCACCTACCTGGTGCTGGCGCCCGAGCACCCGCTGGTCACCGAGGACTCCGTCGTCCCGGCGAGCTGGCCCGAGGGCACCCACGAGGACTGGACCGGCGGGCACGCCACCCCGGCCGAGGCCGTCGCCGCGTATCGCAAGGAGGCCGCCGCCAAGTCGGACGTCGAGCGGCAGGCCGACGCCAAGGAGAAGACCGGCGTCTTCACCGGCGCGTACGCCGTCAACCCGGCGACCGGCGACCGGATCCCCGTCTTCGTCGCCGACTACGTCCTGATGGGCTACGGCACCGGCGCCATCATGGCCGTCCCCGCGCACGACAGCCGCGACTTCGCCTTCGCCCGCGCCTTCGACCTGCCGATGCGCTGCGTCGTCAAGCCGTCGGACGACCGGGGCACCGACCCGGCGGAGTGGGCGGACTCCTTCGACTCCAAGGAAGCCGAGATCATCAACTCGGCCGGCCCCGAGATCTCCCTGGACGGGCTGGTCGTGCCCGAGGCCAAGGCCCGCATGGCCGCCTGGCTGACCGAGCGGGGCATCGGCGAGGGGACCGTCAACTTCCGGCTGCGCGACTGGCTGTTCAGCCGTCAGCGCTACTGGGGCGAGCCCTTCCCGATCGTCTACGACGAGGACGGCGTCGCCCACGCGCTGCCCGAGTCGATGCTGCCGCTGGAGCTGCCCGAGGTCGAGGACTACGCGCCGCGCACCTTCGAGCCGAACGACGCGGACACCGAGCCGGAGACCCCGCTGTCCCGCAACGCGGACTGGGTCAACGTCGAGCTGGACCTGGGCGACGGGGTGAAGTCCTACCGCCGCGAGACCAACACCATGCCCAACTGGGCCGGTTCCTGCTGGTACGAGCTGCGCTACCTGGACCCGCACAACGACGAGCGGCTGGTCTCGCCCGAGGCCGAGCGCTACTGGATGGGCCCGCGCGAGGACAAGCCGCACGGCGGCGTCGACCTGTACGTCGGCGGCGCCGAGCACGCCGTACTGCACCTGCTGTACGCGCGGTTCTGGTCCAAGGTGCTGTTCGACCTGGGGCACGTCTCCTCGGCCGAGCCGTTCCACAAGCTGTACAACCAGGGCATGATCCAGGCGTACGTCTACCGCGACGCCCGCGGCATCGCCGTGCCGGCCGCCGAGGTCGAGGAGCGCGACGGCGCCTACTGGTACCAGGGCGAGAAGGTCTCCCGGCTGCTGGGCAAGATGGGCAAGTCCCTGAAGAACGCCGTGACGCCGGACGAGATCTGCTCCGAGTACGGCGCCGACACCCTGCGCCTGTACGAGATGGCGATGGGCCCCCTGGACGTCTCCCGCCCCTGGGACACCCGCGCCGTCGTCGGCCAGTACCGGCTGCTGCAGCGCCTGTGGCGGAACGTCGTCGACGAGAACACCGGCGAGGTCACCGTCGTCGACGCCGAGCCGGACGAGGCGACGCTGCGGATCCTGCACAAGACGATCGACGGTGTCGGCCAGGACATGGCCAACCTGCGCTTCAACACCGCCATCGCCAAGATCACCGAGCTGAACAACCACGTCACCAAGCTGACCGAGGTGCCGCGCTCGGTCGCGGAGCGGCTGGTGCTGCTGATGGCGCCGCTGGCCCCGCACATCGCGGAGGAGCTGTGGCGCCGGCTGGGCCACGACGGTTCGGTGGTGCACCAGGACTTCCCGGTGGCCGACCCGGCGTACCTGGTCGACGAGGCCGTGACCTGCGTCGTCCAGATCAAGGGCAAGGTCAAGGCGCGGCTGGAGGTCGCCCCGTCGATCTCCGAGGAGGAGCTGGAGCGGGTGGCGCTGGCCGAGCCCGCGGTGATCGCGGCGCTGGGCGGGGCGGGGGTCCGCAAGGTGATCGTGCGGGCGCCGAAGCTGGTGAACATCGTTCCGGCGTGACGTCGGTGACGTCGGTGACGTCGGTGACGTCGGTGACGCCAGGGGCGTCAGGGGCGTCGGTGGCACCCCTGGTGCTCCCGGTGCTCCTGGTTCCCCCGGTGCTCCCGGTGTGACGTCCGGGACTCGGGGGTTTCCCCTACGGGCAGGTTGGGGGTTCCGATGGAACCCACGGCCTGCCCGTGCCGTTTACCGTGGAGAGGTGCCTCAAGAACCCGTGAACCGACCGGCCCGCCGGTCCGGCCGAGAGCCCGTCGAGGAGCGCCCATGGAAGCCGCGGCCGTGATCATCGCCCTGATCTTCGCGGTCCTCGTCGCGCTCGCCGTGGTCGCGACCGTCCGGACCGTGAAGGCCGTCAAGCGCGGCGTGGACCGCACGGTGACCCAGGCCCGGCGCACGGTGGAGGACACCCGGCTCAAGGCCCGGCAGTACACCGTGCCGGGCGCCGCGGGCGAGGTGGCCCAGCTGCGGCTGTCCCTGCGGACGACGATGCGGGCCACGCAGGAGGCCCTGCGGCTGCGCGCCCCCGAGGACCCGTCGCTCTCCGAGTCCCTCGCCTTCTTCGAGCGCCTGAGCGCCCACGGCCACGAGCTGGACGACGACCTCCGGCGGCTGGAGACCGAGCCCAGCCGCGAGCGGGTGGACGCCGCCCTCCCCGAGATGCGCGAACGCACGGACCGCATCCGGCAGGCGGCGGACTCGCTGCGCTGGGCCGCCCAGGACCGCGCCCGCCGGTTCTCGGACGACGACCTGGCGGACCTCAGCGAGCAGATCCGGATGGAGGCGGGGGCGCTGCGGCACTGGACGCCGGTGGACGCGGAGGGTGCCACGTCGACCCCTGAGCCGAAGCGGAAAGCGGAACCTGCACCGGAACATGCACCGGAATCTTCACCGGAACCGGAGTCGGCGCGGCCCGCGATAGCGGGACAGGACATGTGGCGGAAGGACGCCCGCCCTTGGGAGAAATGGCAGAAGAACGGACACCCCGAGGGCACGAGCTGACCGGGGGCCGCCCCGAGGGCGGCCCCCGCGATCCGAAGCGATCACCATCTCGGCCCGGGCTGCTTGTCCCGCCGCCGTGCGGGTAACCTCCGGTTCATGTCCCGCCATGTCGCGATCGTCACCGATTCCACGGCCTACCTGCCCCAACAGGCGATGCGGCGGCACGGCATCACGTCCGTGCCGCTGACGGTGGTGCTGGGCGACACGGCCCTGGAGGAGGGCACCGAGGTCTCCGCCCGCTCGGTCGCCCACGCCCTGCGGAAACGCCGGCCGGTGACGACGTCCCGGCCCGCCCCCGAGGTCTTCGCCGCCGCCTACCGCGCGGCGGCCGAATCCGGAGCGGAGGGCGTGGTCTCCCTCCACCTGTCCGCCGAGTTCTCCGGCACGTACGACGCCGCGCTGCTCGCGGCCCGCGAGGCGCCGGTCCCCGTCCGGGTCGTCGACACGGGCATGGTGGCGATGGCCCTCGGCTTCTGCGCCCTGGCCGCCGCCGATACGGCCTCGGCCGGCGGCACGCTCGACGAGGCGGTGGCCGCCGCGGAGAAGCGCGCGGCGGGCACGGCCGCCTTCTTCTACGTCGACACCCTCGACTACCTGCGCAGGGGAGGCCGCATCGGCGCCGCCCAGGCCCTGCTGGGCTCGGCGCTGGCGGTCAAGCCCTTGCTCCAACTCGTCGACGGCCGCATCGACCTGCGCGAAAAGGTCCGCACCGCCTCCCGGGCCGTGGCCCGCCTGGAGGAAATCGCCCTCACCCGCGCCGGCTCCACCCCCGTCGACATCGCCGTCCACCACCTGGCCGCCCCTGACCGCGCGACCCACCTGGCGGACCACCTCCGCGAACGGGTCCCGAACCTGGGCGAGTTGCACGTGAGCGAGGTGGGCGCGGTGATCGGGGCGCATACGGGGCCGGGGCTGCTGGGGGTGGTGGTGTCGGCGCGGTAGGGGCGGGGCAGTCTCCCCGGCTGCGCCCGGCGTCCAAGGCCGGAGCGGTGGGCAGGGCCCGGGGGCGTAGGGCTGGGGGGTGCGCGGGCGGGGCTCAGGAGGAGCCCGCGGGCGCAGGGCGGGAGGCGGAGCTTCCGAAGTGGATCGTGGCTGCGGGGCGGGGCCCGGGTCGGAACCCGGAGGAGAGTGCGGGCGCAGAGTTGGGGGCGCGGGGGCGGAGCCCCCGGAGAAACGGTGAAAGGGCGGGGCTGGGGCACCCCCACCACTCACCGCGCAACCCCCTGGCTCACAACCACTCACCCCCCTCGATCGGGTGACGAAGTTATCCACAACTCCGCACCCATCCACTGGATTTGACCAAGATCACCCACTCCTGCGTCGCACTCCTACCGTCAACTCCCATGACGACGACAGCAGCACTCGACGCAACCACCCCCACACCCGACACGACCCTCCGCGACCGCGCCTCCGCACTGATGGGAGCCGCGGGACCAAAAGAAACTGCCGCACCGAAGGAAAGCGCCACACCCAAGAAAACCGCACCCCCACCCACCCGCGACCGTCCACCAAGCCGCCCCTCTCGCCGAGTCCGAGGCGGCTGCCGAGCCGGAGCCGGACCGGGACGAGGGACACACGCCGGGACGACGGAACGGCCCCGCGCGGGCGGTCCGCGTGCAGGAGCGAGCCGCCCCGCCTCCCCCGCCCCCCGAACGACGGTGGGAAGCCCCGAGCCCCTCCCACGCCCCACCCGCTGGCGCCTCGCATTCCAGGAGAGACTGCCCCTCTGGGTCCAACTCCGATGCGGCATCGAGCCGAGAACCCTCGCCGCCCTCGCGATCGTCCTGGCCGCCGCGGGCCTCTTCGCGGCCTTCCACTTCTGGACGGGCCGACCGCGGACCGTCCCGGCCCCGACCCGCGAAACCCCCGTGGCGGCACCCCTGCCATCGGTACGCGCCCGACCGGGCGCACCCCCGCCCGCACCGGTGGCCGCCGTACCGGTCCCACCGGCCGGCACGCCGGGCCCGAGCACCGGGGGAGTGGTGGTGGACGTCTCCGGCAAGGTACGCCGCCCCGGCATCCAACGACTGCCGGCCGGCTCCCGCGTCGTCGACGCCCTGGACGCGGCGGGCGGCGCGAGCCCCGGCGTCGACATGACCGGACTCAACCGGGCGCGGGTGCTCGCGGACGGCGAGCAGATCGTGGTCGGAGTACCCCCGGGCGCCGGCCCACCCCTACCCAACACACCGGCCCGCACGAACGATGCGGGCCCGGGCGGCGGCCTCAGGCCGGCGACGGGCACCACACCCGCAACAGGAGCCAACGGCCCGCTCAGCCTCAACGCGGCGACGGTGGAGCAACTGGACGCGTTGCCGGGCGTGGGCCCGGTCCTGGCGCAGCACATCGTCGACTACCGCACTCAACACGGCGGTTTCCGCTCGGTCACCGACCTCCGCCAGGTCAACGGCATCGGGGCCCGCCGCTTCGCCGACCTGCGCCCCTTGGTGCAACCATGAGGAGGACACTGCCACCGCCCGCGACCGACCCGCCGGACACCCCGCCGGCCCGGCCCGAGCCTCCGCCCGCGATCCCCGCCGACCTCCGCCTGATGGTGCCGGCGCTCGCCGCCTGGGCCGGAGCCGCCGCCGCACTGACGGCGGACGCGACGACGGTCACCGCGCTGTGCACGGTGGCCCTGTTCCTCTCCGCCGTGTCGGCCGGCATCGCCGTCAGGTGCCGTAAACGGACCGCACCACTTCGAACTCCCACCGCCCGCCCGACGCACCCCGCCCCTCCACCTCACCCCACCCGCTGGTCGGTTCCCGCAACCGCTCCCCGGGCACTGCCCGACACCGATGGACTGTCCCGTCGAGACGAGACCGCACACCCGGGCGGCAACGCGTACGCCGCCAGCCCCGAGCACTCCGACGGACCGGCGAGCCACGGCGGACGGAGACACCCGGACGCACCCGCCGCATCCGCGCGGCCCGACGAGGGTTCGCCGTCGCACGACGCGGCGCAGCGGCCGACACGCCCCGACCGACCCGCGCCCGCTCACCGGGCGCGGGCGACGCCTGCCGCCGGCCCGGCGCGTGCGCAAGGGCCCGCGCACCCCGGTGGAAACAGGTACCCCGACCCTAAGCCGCCCTCCGACGGACCAGCCCGGCCTGACGGCACAGCGCGTCGCCTCCGGCTTTCCCGACCCGCCCGGCCGCTCCGCGCCACGCGCCGCTGGGCTTCGGCCCTCGCCGCGGCCACCGCCGCCGTGCTGCTGTGCGGTGCCGCCGGCGCCGTGGTCGGCGCGCTGCGGGCAGCGGACGGCCGGCGGGGGCCGGTGCCGGGGCTGGCGGCGGAGTACGCGGAGGCGACGCTCGATGTCACGGTGATCAAGGACCCCCGGGCGGTCCGGCCGCGGGTCCGCGGGGCGGTGCGGGCCGCCCCGGCCGTCACCGTGGAGGGGGAGGCGACCCGGGTCGTGGTCACCCGGCGGGGGACGGCGACCGCGACCAAGGTCCGGACGCCCGTCCTGCTCCTCGTCCGGCCCGACTGGCTGGGCATCCTGCCGTCCACCCGGCTCCGGGTGACCGGCCGGCTGGCGCCGCCCACGTACGACGGCGACAGGATCGCGGCCGTCGTCCGCGTCCGGCACGGACCGCCGCGGGTGATCGGGCAACCGACCGGGCTCCAGCAGACCGCCGCACGGCTCCGCGCGGGCCTGCGCGAGGCCACCGACGGACTGGCGCCGGACGCGCGGGCCCTGTTGCCGGGCCTGGTGGTCGGGGACACGTCCCGCATCCCGCCCGATCTCGACGAGGCGTTCCACGCCACGGACCTGACTCACCTCCTCGCCGTCTCCGGAAGCAACCTGACCATCCTGCTCACCCTGCTGATCGGCCCCGCGCATCTGGCGGCGCGGGCCGAACGCCGGGGCCTGGCCGGGCGGCTGGGCATCCCTCTGCGGGGGACGGCGGTCGTGGGCGGGCTGCTGGTGCTGGGGTTCGTCGTGGTGTGCCGGCCGGAGCCGAGCGTGCTCCGGGCCGCGGCCTGCGGCCTGGTCGCCCTGCTCGCCCTCGCCACGGGCCGCCGCCGCACCCTGCTGCCCGCCCTGGCGGCGGCCATCCTGGCGCTGGTGCTCTATGACCCCTGGCTGGCGCGGAGTTACGGGTTCCTGCTGTCCGTCCTGGCCACCGGCGCCCTGCTGACGATGGCCCCGCGCTGGAGCGCGGCGCTGCGCCGGCGTGGTGTGCCGGCCCGACTCGCGGAGGCCCTGGCGGCGACCGCGGCGGCGCAGGCCGCCTGCGCGCCGGTGATCGTGCTGCTGTCGTCCCGGGTGAGCCTGGTCGGCATTCCCTGCAACCTGCTCGCGGAGCTCGCGGTCGCCCCGGCCACGATCCTGGGCTTCGCGACCCTGGTCACCGCACCGTTCGCCGCTCCCGTGGCGCACGGCCTCGCCTGGCTCGCGGGCCGGCCCGCGGCCTGGACGGCGGCCGTGGCGCGGACCGGCGCGGCGCTCCCCGGCGCGGAGCTCGCCTGGCCGGGCGGCTGGTCGGGGGCGGCGCTGATGGCCGCGGCCGTCGTGGCCGCCGGGTACGCGGTCCACCGAGCCGCCCGGCGCCCCGAGCGGCAATCCGAGCCGCGCCTGCCCCGTCGTCGGCGCCGACGGCGATGGTTCGGCGCGGTCTGCGCACTCCTCCTCGCCCTGGCGATCATCCGGCCGGCTCCCCTGACCCGGATCGTCACCGGCTGGCCGCCGCCCGGCTGGCGGTTCGCGGCCTGCGACGTGGGACAGGGCGACGCCCTGGCGCTCGCAGCGGGTGACGGAGCGGCCGTCGTCGTGGACGCCGGACCCGAGCCCCGGGCCGTCGACCGCTGTCTCCGCGCGCTGGGCGTCCGGACCGTGCCGCTCCTGCTGCTGACGCACTACCACGCCGATCACGTGGACGGACTGCCCGGCGTCCTGCGCGGCCGGACGGTGGGGACGATCGAGGGCACCCCGTTCGAAGAACCGCCCGGGCAGGCCGCGTTCGTCCACCGCGAGGCGCGCCGCGCGGGTGTCCCGGTCGTCGCCGCGGCACCCGGTGAACGCGGTCGGCTCGGTCCGCTGTCCTGGGAGGTGCTGTGGCCGCCGGGCCCGGGGGAGGCGGCCGAGGCGGAGGGCGGCCCCAACGACGCCAGCGTCACCCTTCTCGTCCGCGCCCGGGAGCTGACCCTCCTGCTCCTCGGCGACCTCGAACCGCCCGCGCAGCACGCCCTCCTGGAGCGGTATCCGGAGCTGCCGCCGGTGGACGTCCTGAAGGTCGCCCACCACGGCTCGGCTCACCAGGACGCCGAGCTGCTGCACCGGGCGCGGCCCCGGCTGGCCGTCGTCTCGGTGGGGACGGGCAACTCCTACGGGCATCCCGCGCCGCGGACGCTCACCGCCCTGCGCGCGGAGGGCGCGGTGGTGCTGCGGACCGACCGTGACGGTCCGGTGGCGGTGACGGGCGCGGCCGACGCCGTCCTGGGCGGCCCGGGCCCGGCGGCGCGGCCTCCGGAAAGAGGGACGGTACGGGGAACGGAACGGGGGAGCGGACGGTTCAGTCCGTCTCGATCCAGCCCTCGTACTCCTCGGCGAGGGCGCGCAGCGCGGCGGGGTCCAGCACGCCGTCCGGGTCCTCCAGGACGACCAGCCACTGCGCGTCCTCCGCGTCGTCCTCTCCGGCCAGCGCCTCGCGGACGATCTGCGGCGTCCCGTCCAGGGGGTGTTCGGCCGCGGCCCGCTCGGCCGCCTCCTCGGCGGCCTCCCGGTCCGGGAGCACCAGCAGGAAGCGGGAAGGGCGGTCGACGGAGGAAGAGGAAGGGGGAACGCTGCTCACCCGATCATTGTGCGGTATGCCCGCACCACCGTGGAGGGGAGCGTCCGGCCCGCGCGGGACGGAGTGTCCGACCCGCGTGGGATGCTGGGTCCGATGGCCAGGAACACCGCGGGCAAAGCCGCGAACGACGATCTGCTCGCCCCCGTCACGCTCGCCGTGGGGCAGGAAGAGCTTCTCCTCGACCGCGCCGTGCAGGAGGTGGTGGCCGCGGCCCGTGCCGCCGACGCGGACACCGACGTCCGCGACCTGGCGCCGGACGCGCTCCAGCCCGGCACCCTGGCCGAGCTGACCAGCCCGTCGCTGTTCGCGGAGCGCAAGGTCGTGATCGTGCGCAACGCCCAGGATCTCTCGGCGGACACGATCAAGGACGTCAAGGGCTACCTGGGCGCCCCGGCCGAGGAGATCACCCTCGTTCTGCTGCACGCCGGCGGTGCGAAGGGCAAGGGGCTGCTGGACGCCGCCCGGAAGGCGGGGGCCCGGGAGGTCGCCTGCCCCAAGATGACCAAGCCGGCCGACCGGCTGGCGTTCGTCCGCCAGGAGTTCCGGTCCACGCGCCGGTCCGTGACGCCGGAGGCGTGCCAGGCGCTCGTCGATGCCATCGGCAGCGACCTGCGCGAGCTGGCCAGCGCCTGCGCACAGCTCGTCGCGGACGTCGAGGGGACGATCGACGAGGCGGTCGTCGCCCGCTACTACACCGGCCGGGCCGAGGCGTCGAGCTTCACCGTCGCCGACCGGGCCGTGGAGGGCCGGGCCGCCGAGGCCCTGGAGGCGCTGCGCTGGGCCATGTCCACCGGCGTCGCGCCGGTGCTGATCACCAGCGCCCTCGCCCAGGGCGTGCGTTCGATCGGCAAGCTCGCCTCGGCACCGCGCGGCGCCCGCCCGGGCGACCTGGCCCGTGAGCTCGGCATGCCGCCCTGGAAGATCGACCGGGTGCGCCAGCAGATGCGCGGCTGGTCGGCGGACGGCGTCGCGGCCGCGCTGCGCGCCGTCGCCGAGGCGGACGCCGGGGTCAAGGGCGGGGGCGACGATCCGGAGTACGCCCTGGAGAAGGCCGTGGTCGCGGTGGCCCGGGCGGCCCGCAGCCGCTCCTGAGCGCGCGGCAGCCCGGGGCGCCGCGTACCCCGCAGCCGCTCCTGAGCGCGCGGCGTGCCCGCAGTGCCGCCGCGTATCCCGGGTTCCTCCCGAACCCCGGGCATGCCGAAGGCCCCGGTCGCCGAGTACGCCGAAGCCCCCGGTCGTCGGATACGCCGAAGGCCCCGGTCCGTCCTGGGGAAGGACGGGCCCGGGGCCCTCGGTTTCGTTCGGGTGAGCCGTCAGGCTCTTGCCGCGCCCGCGTGGCGAACGACCGAGCGCGGCGGGGTGCCGTTCCGGAGCGGTAGAGGGGCCGCTGGTTCCGGTACCGGCAGGGGCCGGGGCTCACGCCCCGGAGAGGCTTCAGCCCTTAAGGGCGGCAACCTGCTTGGCCAGCGCCGACTTCTTGTTGGCGGCGGCGTTCTTGTGCAGGACACCCTTGCTGGCGGCCTTGTCGAGCTTCTTGCCGGCCAGGGCGACGGCGGCGGTGGCCTTGGCGGCGTCACCGGCGACGATGGCCTCGCGGGCCGCGCGGACAGCGGTCTTGACCGAGGACTTGACGGCCTTGTTGCGCAGGCGCGCCTTCTCGTTGGTCTTGTTCCGCTTGATCTGGGACTTGATGTTCGCCACGAAAGAGCCTTTTCAGGTTCGTTGGATTTCGAGAGTGCGCTCCGCGCGTGAGAGGGTCGCGAAGCACAGTGGACCAGGCTACCAGCCCGCCCCGGGCCGTCCCAAACCGGACGGCGGCCGCCGCTCATGGGAGCATGGAGGGGTCGTATACCCGACTCCCGCCGAGACTGGCGTGCAAACGCCGAAGTCACCGAATGGATCCTGCGTGCCCGCGACCCCTACCAACGTGCCCGAGCCGAGCCGTACCGACCCGGCTCTGATCCGTAACTTCTGCATCATCGCGCACATCGACCATGGCAAGTCGACGCTCGCCGACCGGATGCTTCAGCTGACCGGCGTGGTCGACTCGCGGCAGATGCGCGCGCAGTACCTCGACCGGATGGACATCGAGCGCGAGCGCGGCATCACGATCAAGTCGCAGGCGGTCCGTCTCCCCTGGGCGCCCTCCGAGGACGAGTCGAAGACGACGCACATCCTCAACATGATCGACACCCCGGGCCACGTCGACTTCACCTACGAGGTCTCCCGCTCCCTCGCCGCGTGCGAGGGCTGCATCCTCCTGGTGGACGCCGCCCAGGGCATCGAGGCCCAGACCCTCGCCAACCTGTACCTGGCGATGGAGAACGACCTCACGATCATCCCGGTCCTCAACAAGATCGACCTGCCGGCCGCGCAGCCCGAGAAGTTCGCCGCCGAGCTGGCCAACCTCGTCGGCTGCGACCCGTCTGACGTCCTCAAGGTCTCCGCGAAGACCGGTGTCGGCGTGCCCGAGCTGCTGGACCGCGTCGTCCGCGACGTCCCGGCCCCGGTCGGCGTCAAGGACGCCCCGGCCCGCGCGATGATCTTCGACTCGGTCTACGACGCCTACCGCGGCGTCGTGACGTACGTGAAGGTCGTCGACGGCACGCTGCGCAAGCGCGAGCGGATCCGGATGATGTCGACCGGCGCCCAGCACGAGCTGCTGGAGATCGGCACCAACTCCCCGGAGATGCTGCCCGCGGACGGCCTGTCCGTCGGCGAGGTGGGCTACCTGATCACGGGTGTGAAGGACGTCCGCCAGTCGAAGGTCGGCGACACCATCACCCAGTTCCAGAACGGGGCCACCCAGGCGCTGGGCGGGTACAAGGACCCCAAGCCGATGGTCTTCTCCGGCCTCTACCCGCTGGACGGCTCGGACTACCCGGAGCTGCGTGAGGCTCTCGACAAGCTCCAGCTCAACGACGCCGCGCTGGTGTACGAGCCGGAGACGTCCGCCGCGCTGGGCTTCGGCTTCCGCGTCGGCTTCCTGGGCCTGCTCCACCTGGAGGTCATCCGCGAGCGCCTGGAGCGCGAGTTCGGTCTCGACCTGATCGCCACCGCGCCGAACGTGGTCTACAACGTCCTCATGGAGGACGGCACCGAGCACGAGGTGACCAACCCGAGCGAGTTCCCGACCGGCAAGATCTCCGAGGTGCACGAGCCGGTCGTCCGGGCCACCATTCTGGCGCCCAGCGAGTTCATCGGCGCGATCATGGAGCTCTGCCAGACTCGCCGCGGCGTCCTGCTGGGCATGGACTACCTCTCCGAGGACCGCGTCGAGATCCGCTACACGCTGCCCCTCGCCGAGGTCGTCTTCGACTTCTTCGACCAGCTCAAGTCCAAGACCCGCGGTTACGCCTCGCTGGACTACGAGCCCACCGGCGAGCAGGTCTCCGACCTGGTCAAGGTCGACATCCTGCTGCACGGCGACAAGGTCGACGCCTTCTCCGCGATCACCCACAAGGACAAGGCCTACGCCTACGGCGTCCGGCTCGTCGCCAAGCTCCGCGAGCTCATCCCGCGGCAGAACTTCGAGGTGCCGATCCAGGCCGCGATCGGCGCCCGCGTCATCGCCCGTGAGACCGTCCGCGCCATTCGCAAGGACGTTCTCGCGAAGTGCTACGGCGGTGACATCTCCCGTAAGCGGAAGCTCCTGGAGAAGCAGAAGGAGGGCAAGAAGCGAATGAAGATGGTCGGCAGCGTGGAAGTTCCGCAGGAGGCCTTCATCGCGGTGCTCTCCTCGGACGAGAGTGGCGAGAAGGGCAAGAAGTAGCCGGTCCCGCCCTCGCCGCGCCCCGGCGGCGCACGGACGCCCGCTCCCCGCGAGGGAGCGGGCGTTTTCGTGGGCCCATGGGGTCCACGGGGTGCTCCCGTCGCCCCGAGCGGCATCCCGCGCGGTACGTGTACGCGCCACCAATCACTTTCGGTCACAGGTTCAACAAGGCTTTCTGGGCCTCTTACATGACGGCCCCGGCGCCTCTAGTCTGATCACTGCTTGAAGGTTACTCGCGAGTCACCCAGCAACGAGGCGGGCCCCGGAGGATGCCGTGACCGACACCAGGACTTTGCTCGAGAACCGGCCGCCCTCCGTGGCGACGCTCTTCCTCGAACGCGTCGCCGCCACTCCCGACGCCGAGGCTTACCGGTATCCCGTGCCGCCCCCCTCGGGCCGCGGCCCGTCCGCCTGGGCCTCGCTCACCTGGAAGCAGGCCGCCGAGCGGGTGTTCGCGATCTCCGCCGGGCTGATCGGACTCGGCGTCGCCCCCGAGGAGCGCGTCGCCCTCGCCTCCAACACCCGCGTCGAGTGGATCCTCGCCGACCTGGGCATCCTCTGCTCCGGCGCCGCCACCACCCCGCTCTACCCCAGCACCAACGCCGAGGAGTCGGCGTTCATGCTCGCCGACTCCGAGAGCAAGGTGCTCATCGCGGAGGACGCCGCCCAGCTCGCCAAGGCCCGCGAGCAGCGCGCCGCCCTCCCCGGCCTGGCGCACGTCGTGGTGATCGACGAAGCGGACGCGGTACCCGCCGAAGGGGACCCGGACGGCTGGGTGCTCTCCCTCACCGAGCTGGAACGACGCGGCGCGGCCCGCCTGAAGGAGACCCCGGACCTGGTCCGCGACCGGGTCGCCGCGATCCGCTCCGAGCAACTCGCCACCCTCATCTACACCTCCGGCACCACCGGCCGCCCCAAGGGCGTCCGCCTCCGCCAGGACAGCTGGTCGTACATGGCCCGGGCCATCGAGGCCACCGGCCTGGTCCGCTCCGACGACGTCCAGTACCTCTGGCTCCCGCTCGCCCACGTCTTCGGCAAGGTGCTCACGGCCGGGCACATCGGCATCGGCCACGTCACCGCCGTCGACGGCCGCGCGGACAAGATCGTCGAGAACCTGCCGGTCGTCCGGCCGACCTATATGGCGGCCGTGCCCCGCGTCTTCGAGAAGGTCTACAACGGCGTGGTCGCCAAGGCCCGGGAAGGCGGCGGGGCCAAGTACAAGATCTTCCAGTGGGCCGCCGAGGTGTCCCGCGAGTACGCCAGAGTCTCGCAGGACAACTACCGCCGCACCGGCAGCCGTTCCGTCCCCTTCGCGCTCGCCGCCCGCCACAAGGCCGCCGACGTCCTCGTCTACGCCAAGATCCGGGAGGCGTTCGGCGGCCGGCTGCGCGCCTGCATCTCCGGCGCATCCGCCCTCGCCCCCGACATCGGCCTCTTCTTCTCCGGCGCCGGCATCCACATCCTGGAGGGCTACGGCCTCACCGAGACCAGCGCCGCCAACTTCGTCAACCCCGGCGAGGCGTACCGCACCGGCACCGTCGGCAAGCCGCTCCCCGGCACCGAGGTCCGCATAGCGGACGACGGCGAGGTCCTGCTGCGCGGCCCCGGGATCATGGAGGGCTACCACGGCCTGCCCGACCGCACGGCGGAAGTCCTCGAACCGGACGGCTGGTTCCACACCGGCGACATCGGCGAACTGTCGCCCGACGGCTTCCTGCGCATCACCGACCGCAAGAAGGACCTGATCAAGACGTCGGGCGGCAAGTACGTCGCCCCCGCCGAGGTCGAGGGCCGCTTCAAGGGCATCTGCCCGTTCGTCTCCAACATCCTCGTCCACGGCGCCGACCGGAACTACTGCACCGCCCTCATCGCCCTCGACGAGCCCTCCCTGCTCAAGTGGGCGGCCGGCCACGGGCTCGGCGGCCGCACCTACGCCGAGGTGGTCGCCGCGCCGCAGACCGAGGAGATGGTCGGGGAGTACGTCCGGCGGCTCAACGAGGGCCTCCAGCGCTGGCAGACGATCAAGAAGTTCCGGCTGCTGCCGCGCGACCTGGACGTGGAGCACGGGGAGCTCACCCCCAGCCTCAAGCTCAAGCGGCCCGTCGTGGAGCGGGCGTACAAGGACCTGATCGAGGAGATGTACGAGGGCACGCGCGAGCGCTGACCGGGGGCGCTCGCCCGCGCCCGGCGGCCGGCGGCTCGGGGACGGTCCGGCGTCCGGCGGTCATGCCGGACAATGGACCCATGCCTTCCGTACTGCCCGACGGCGAGCCCGTGCCCGACGACGGGGCGCTGCCCCCGCACGCCCTCGCCGACGCGGGCCGGCGGCCCCTCGGCTTCTACCTGCACGTCCCCTACTGCGCCACCCGCTGCGGGTACTGCGACTTCAACACCTACACCGCGAGCGAGCTGCGCGGCTCCGGCGGCGCCCTGGCCTCCCGCGACAACTACGCCGACACCGTCGCCGAGGAGATCCGGCTGGCGCGCAAGGTGCTCGGCGACGACCCGCGCCCGGTCGAGACGGTCTTCGTCGGCGGCGGCACGCCCACCCTGCTGCCCGCCGCCGACCTGGGCCGGATGCTCGCCGCGATCCGCGACGAGTTCGGGCTCGCCCCCGGCGCCGAGGTCACCACCGAGGCCAACCCGGAGTCCGTCGACCCCCGCTACCTGGAGGAACTGCGGGCCGCCGGCTTCAACCGGGTCTCCTTCGGCATGCAGAGCGCCCGGCAGCACGTCCTGAAGATCCTCGACCGCACGCACACCCCCGGCCGCCCCGAAGCGTGCGTCGCCGAGGCCCGCGCCGCCGGCTTCGACCACGTCAATCTCGACCTGATCTACGGCACCCCCGGCGAGACCGACGACGACTGGCGCGCCTCGCTGGACGCCGCCGTCGCCGCCGGCCCCGACCACGTCTCGGCCTACGCCCTGATCGTCGAGGAGGGCACCCAGCTCGCCCGCCGCATCCGCCGCGGCGAGGTCCCCATGACCGACGACGACGTCCACGCCGACCGCTACCTGATCGCCGAGGAGCGCCTTACGGCCGCCGGTTACGACTGGTACGAGGTCTCCAACTGGGCCACCACGGACGCCGGCCGCTGCCGCCACAACGAGCTGTACTGGCGCGGCGCGGACTGGTGGGGCGCGGGGCCCGGCGCCCACTCGCACGTCGGCGGGGTGCGGTGGTGGAACGTCAAGCACCCGGGCGCCTACGCGCAGGCCCTGGCCGAGGGGCGCTCCCCGGGGGCGGGCCGCGAGATCCTGGCCGAGGAGGACCGGCGCGTCGAGCGCATCCTGCTGGAACTGCGCCTGGTGGACGGCTGCCCGCTGTCCCTCCTGAAGCCGGCGGGGCTCGCGGCGGCGGAGAAGGCCCTGGCGGACGGCCTGCTCCAGCGCGCGCCGTACGAGGCCGGGCGCGCCGTGCTCACGCTGCGGGGGCGGCTGCTGGCGGACGCGGTGGTGCGGGACCTGGTGGACTGATTACCTGATCGGGTGAACTGACGCGTATCGCCCCCGTCTGCGCCTAGCCTCTCCCTAGGGCTGTCGCCGAAACCAGGAGCGGCGATGCGGAGGACCACGGAGATGATGGCTGTGGACGAACGACTGATCGCGCTCATTGACGAGCACCCCGAGGTCTTCGAGGGGTACAAGATCGAGTTGTTGCGGGGGGACATCGTGATGATGGCGGGGCCAGACTGGGTTCACAACGACATCGTCGAGCTCGTCCGGGACCAGGTTCCCGGCGACCGATGGCAGCGGAAGACGACCCAGGACATCGCCATCCCCGGTGAGAACAGCGAACCGCAGCCGGATCTGCTGGTGATCGAGCGAGGAGCGTTCGAGGGCCCTGGCCGACTGGTCCCCGCCGCGGCCGCCACTCTGCTCGTGGAGGTCGTCTCCAAGACCAGCGCCCTCCGCGACTATCACGAGAAGCGCTCGATGTACGCGGCCGGCCGTGTCCCCGCCTACCTGATCATCGATCCGTTCGCCGCCAAGTGCGTCCTGCTGACCGAGCCTTTCGGCGTCGGTGAGGAAGCCGACTACCGGACAGAACGCACCAGCAAGTTCGGCGAGCCCGTGCCGCTCGACCTGATGGGCGTCTCCCTGGACACGTCCGGCTTCCGCACGCTGCCCGGTGACCCCTGCTAAACCCCGGCCGTCACAAAATCGATCAATTCCTCGACTCTCCCCAGCAACTCCGGCTCCAGGTCCTTGTACGACCGCACCCCCGCCAGGATCCGCTGCCACGCCGCCCCCGTGTTCGCCGGCCAGCCCAGCGCCCGGCACATCCCCGTCTTCCAGTCCTGCCCCCGCGGCACGGACGGCCACGCCGCGATCCCCACGGACGACGGCTTCACCGCCTCCCACACGTCCACGTACGGGTGCCCGACGACGAGCACGTGCTCGCCCGTGACCTCCGCCGCGATGCGCGACTCCTTCGATCCCGGCACCAGGTGGTCCACCAGGACGCCCAGCCGCGCGTCGGGTCCGGGGGCGAAGTCGCGGACGATGGACGGGAGGTCGTCGACGCCCTCCAGGTACTCGACGACGACGCCCTCGATGCGCAGGTCGTCGCCCCAGACGCGTTCCACCAGTTCGGCGTCGTGCCGCCCCTCGACGTAGATCCGTCCGGCCCGCGCCACGCGCGCCCGGGCGCCGGGGACGGCGATCGAGCCGGAGGCCGTACGGGCCGGCGCCTTAGGGGTGCGAGGGGCTGTCGGACGGACGAGAGTGACGACGCGGCCCTCCAGCAGGAAGCCGCGCGGTTCCAGCGGGAAGACGCGGTGCTTGCCGAAGCGGTCCTCCAGGGTCACGGTCGGCCCCTGCGCGGTCTTCTCGCAGCGGACGACCGCCCCGCAGAAGCCGGTCGTGACCTCCTCCACCACCAGGTCCGGTTCGGCCGGCACCTCCGGGACGGGGACGTTCCGCTTCCAGGGAGGCGTCAGGTCGGGGTCGTACTGTCTGCTGCGCACGCGCAGACGATAGGAAAAACCCGCCCTTCCGGCCTACGACACGCCGAAGCGCCGTGCCAGCGCGTTGCGTTGCTCACGGACAAACCGGGCGTCGACCGCCGCGCCGTGCCCCGGGACGTACACCGCGTCGTCGCCTCCGAGGGCCAGCAGCCGGTCCAGCGCGGCCGGCCAGGCGGCCGGTGTGGCGTCGGGGCCGGCCTGCGGTTCGCCGGACTCCTCGACCAGGTCGCCGCAGAAGACGACGTCCGGGGCCCCGCCGTCGCCCGGCACCAGGACGGCCAGGTCGTGGCCGCTGTGGGCGGCTCCGAGGGCGACGAGCCGGACCCGCCGCCCGCCGCCCAGGTCGAGCTCCGAACGGTCGGCGACCTCGTGGGCCGGGGCCACCAGCCGGGCCGCGGCCTCGGCGGCGTCGCGCGCGTCCATCCCGTACCGGACCGCGTCCTCCCGCAGTTCCCCGGGGGCGAGCTGATCGGCGAGCCCCGCCGCCCCGTACACCGCCGCGCCCGCGAACGCGGCGGTGCCGAAGACGTGGTCGAAGTGGCCATGCGTGAGTGCGATGTGCGTCACGGGCCGCCCGAAGAGCTCCCGCACCTCCCGCTCGATCTCCGCGCCCTCACGGAGCGTCGCCCCCGTGTCCACGACCAGGACGCCCGCCGCCCCGACGACCGCCCCCGTCGTCGCGTCCCAGCGCGGCAGCCTGCGCCGGGCCACCCCCGGCGCGAGCCGTTCCCAGCGCGCCCCCCTGTGCTGCTCCTGGTCCGTTCCTCCGTGGTTTCCCATGCCGGGAACCTAACGCGCGCGCGGTACGGTGACCCGTCCGGCGGCGCACACGGATCGGACGCGGATCGGACGGCGGATCGGATACGGAGCGCGACTGCCTTGCCGTGGCCGTGGTGGACCGCCGTACACTGACGTGTGGGGTTTGGCACTCGTGACCTTTGAGTGCCAGGCACGAGACCCGGGTAAGACCCGGGGAAGACCCCGCGAGACGGCTGGACCGCTGGACTGGAGGTGTGCGCGGATGCTGAGCGAACGCAGGCTCAAGGTCCTGCGTGCCATCGTCCAGGACTACGTGGGCACCGAGGAGCCCGTCGGCTCCAAGGCCCTCACCGAGCGTCACCACCTCGGCGTGTCCCCGGCGACGGTGCGCAACGACATGGCGGTGCTGGAGGAGGAGGGGTTCATCGCCCAGCCCCACACCAGCGCCGGCCGGATCCCGACCGACAAGGGCTACCGCCTCTTCGTCGACCGGCTGGCGGGCGTCAAGCCGCTGTCCTCCGCAGAGCGGCGCGCGATCCAGAACTTCCTGGACGGCGCGGTCGACCTGGACGACGTGGTGGCCCGCACGGTGCGGCTGCTGGCGCAGCTCACCCGGCAGGTGGCGGTCGTGCAGTACCCGTCGCTGACCCGGTCGACCGTCCGGCACGTGGAGCTGCTGCCGCTCGCCCCCGCGCGGGTGATGCTGGTGCTGATCACGGACACCGGGCGGGTCGAGCAGCGGATGGTCGACTGCCCGGCGCCGGTCGGCGAGGTGGCGCTGGCGGATCTGCGGGCGCGGCTCAACAGCCGCGTCGTGGGCCGGCGGTTCACGGATGTGCCGCAGCTGGTGCAGGATCTCCCCGACTCCTTCGAGCAGGACGATCGCGGAACCGTTTCGACGGTCCTGGCCGTTCTCCTGGAGACCCTGGTCGAGGAGACCGAGGAGCGGCTGATGATCGGCGGCACCGCCAATCTCACCCGTTTCGGGCATGACTTCCCGCTGACGATCCGGCCCGTGCTGGAGGCGTTGGAGGAGCAGGTCGTCCTCCTCAAGCTGCTCGGCGAGGCCACGGACTCGGGCATGACCGTGCGCATCGGTCATGAGAACGCCCACGAGGGCCTGAACTCCACATCCGTCGTCGCCGTCGGCTACGGTTCGGGCGACGAAGCCGTCGCCAAACTCGGCGTGGTCGGACCGACCCGCATGGATTACCCCGGAACGATGGGAGCGGTACGCGCAGTGGCACGTTACGTCGGACAGATCCTGGCGGAGTCGTAAGTGGCCACGGACTACTACGCGGTCCTGGGCGTACGGCGCGATGCCTCGCAGGACGAGATCAAGAAGGCCTTCCGCCGCCTCGCCCGCGAGCTGCACCCGGACGTCAACCCGGACCCGAAGACGCAGGAGCGGTTCAAGGAGATCAACGCCGCTTACGAGGTGCTCTCGGACCCGCAGAAGAAGCAGGTCTACGACCTCGGCGGCGACCCGCTCTCGTCCTCGGGCGGCGGCGGTGGCGCCGGCGGCTTCGGTGCCGGGTTCGGCAACTTCTCCGACATCATGGACGCCTTCTTCGGCCAGGCGTCGCAGCGCGGCCCGCGCTCGCGCACCCGCCGGGGCCAGGACGCGATGATCCGGCTGGAAGTCGACCTGGACGAGGCGACGTTCGGCACGACCAAGGAGATCCAGGTCGACACGGCCGTCGTCTGCACCACGTGCAGCGGCGAGGGCGCTGCCCCCGGCACGTCCGCGCAGACTTGTGACATGTGCCGCGGCCGCGGTGAGGTCTCGCAGGTCACCCGCTCGTTCCTGGGCCAGGTCATGACCTCCCGTCCGTGCCCGCAGTGCCAGGGCTTCGGCACGGTCGTGCCGACGCCGTGCCCGGAGTGCGCCGGCGACGGCCGCGTCCGGTCCCGCCGCACGCTGACGGTCAAGATCCCCGCCGGTGTCGACAACGGCACCCGCATCCAGCTCGCGGGCGAGGGCGAGGTCGGCCCCGGCGGCGGCCCGGCCGGCGACCTCTACGTCGAGATCCACGAGAAGCCGCACCCGGTCTTCCAGCGGCGCGGTGACGACCTGCACTGCACGGTCACCATCCCGATGACCGCGGCGGCGCTGGGCACCAAGGTGCCGCTGGAGACGCTGGACGGCCTGGAGGAGATCGACATCCGGCCCGGCACCCAGTCCGGCCAGGCGATCCCGCTGCACCAGCGCGGCGTCACGCACCTGCGCGGCGGCGGGCGCGGCGACCTCATCGTGCACGTCGAGGTGACGACGCCCGGCAAGCTCGACGCGCAGCAGGAGGAGCTGCTCCGGCAGCTCGCCAAGATCCGTGGCGAGGAGCGGCCGACGGGCGAGTTCAAGCCGGGGCAGCAGGGGCTGTTCTCGCGGCTCAAGGACGCGTTCAACGGGCGCTAGCGGACGGGCCGGATCCGGAGAAGTGCCCGGGGCCGGGCCGGCGCCGACCCGGTTCGTCGGGATACGGCCCGGGCTCGTTTCCGGCGCGGCCCGGGTTCCGTTCGGCGCGGTCCCAGGGGCGTGACACGATGTGGTCATGGCCTTTGAATCCGTTGGGGAATCCGTAGGGGAACCCGTTGGGGACACCGCGCTGACCGGCCTGTTCCGGCACCCGATCGTGCAGGCCCCGATGGCGGGCGGCGGCTCCTGCCCGCCGCTCGCCGCGGCCGTCTCCGAGGCCGGCGGCCTCGGTTTCCTCGCCGCCGGCTACAAGACGCCGGCCGCGATGTACGAGGAGATCAAGCAGCTCCGCGCCCGTACGTCCCGGCCCTTCGGCGTCAACCTGTTCATGCCGCAGCCGCCCGCCGCGGACCCCGCGGCCGTCGAGGTCTACGCCGAGCAACTCGCGGGCGAGGCCACCTGGTACGACGCGCCCCTGGGCGACTGGGACCAGGCCACCGACGACGGTTACGAGGCCAAGCTCGCCATCCTCCTGGATGATCCGGTTCCGGTCGTCTCGTTCACCTTCGGCTGCCCGTCCGCCGAGGACCTCGCGGCGCTCGCCGCGGCCGGCACGGTGACGGCGGTGACCGTCACCTCCGTCGCCGAGGCGCGGGCCGCGTGGGAGGCGGGCGCCGCCGCGCTCTGCGTCCAGGGCGTCGAGGCCGGCGGACACCAGGGCACCCACCACGACGATCCCCGGCTGGACGGCGCCGGGGCCGGTGCCGGGCTGCTCGCCCTGCTCACCGAGGTCCGCGAGGCGGTCCCGCTGC
Organism: Streptomyces mobaraensis; assembly: GCF_020099395.1. Classification (NCBI taxonomy): domain Bacteria; kingdom Bacillati; phylum Actinomycetota; class Actinomycetes; order Kitasatosporales; family Streptomycetaceae; genus Streptomyces; species Streptomyces mobaraensis. Next base: position 5,096,665 of record NZ_CP083590.1, read on the forward strand.
CGCTGTTCGCCGCCGGCGGGCTGATGCGCGGCGCCCAGATAGCGGCCGTGCTCGCCGCGGGCGCCTGTGCCGCGCAGCTCGGCACGGCGTTCCTCGCCTGCCCCGAGTCCGGCGCGAGCGAGCTGCACAAACGGGCGCTGACCGACCCGCTGTTCACCGGCACCGAACTGACCCGCGCCTTCTCCGGGCGCCCGGCCCGCGGCCTGGTGAACCGATTCATCCGGGAGCACGGCCCCTACGCCCCCGCCGCCTACCCCCAGGTCCACTACCTGACGGCCGGCCTGCGCAAGGCCGCCGCCGCGGCGGGCGACCCGCAGGCCGTCAACCTGTGGGCGGGCCAGGGCCACCGCCTGGCCCGCGACCTCCCGGCGGCCCGCCTCGTCGAGGTCCTGGCCACCGAACTCGACGCGGCCCGCGCGTCCTTGACAGCACCATCGCGAGGGAGCGACTCATGACAGCGCCGGTCTTCCTGGTCGAGGAGGACTCCCTCACGGGCGTCTTCCCCGGCACCGTCTTCCCCCTCGACGGCCCCGAGGGCCGGCACGCCGTCTCCGTCCGCCGGCTGCGCGTCGGCGAGGACATCGTGCTGACGGACGGCCGGGGCACGGGCGCGCACGGCACGGTGGCCGCCGTCAGCGGCAAGGACCACCTCGATGTCGCCGTCACCTCCGTCCGCTCCGAGCCGCTGCCCCAGCCGCGGATCACCGTCGTCCAGGCCCTCCCCAAGGGCGACCGCGGCGAACTCGCCGTCGAGACCATGACGGAGACCGGCGTCGACGCGGTCGTCCCCTGGGCCGCCTCCCGCTGCGTCACCCAGTGGAAGGGCGACCGCGGCCTGAAGTCCCTCGGCAAGTGGCGCGCGACGGCGAGAGAGGCCGGCAAGCAGTCCCGCCGCCTCCGCTTCCCGGACGTCGCCGACCTGATGACGACCCGCCAGGTCGCCGCCCTCCTCGCCGACGCCGCCTTCGCCGCCGTCCTCCACGAGGAGGGCAGCACCCCCCTCGCCACCGCCGGCCTCCCGGAGACCGGCGACATCGTCCTCGTCGTCGGCCCCGAGGGCGGCGTCTCCCCCGAGGAACTGGCGGCCTTCGAAGCCGCCGGCGCCCACCCCTACCGCCTCGGCCCCAGCGTCCTCCGCACCTCCACGGCGGGCACGGCGGCGACGGCGCTGCTGCTGGGGCGGACGGGGCGGTGGAGCTGAGGCCCGACGGGCGGGCCGGGGCGACGGCCGGTCGGTACGCGCCGGACGGCCATTCCGGGATCGGCGCTGGATCACCGACGGGTCGGGACCCCCGATCACGTCGACTTCCTCGCGTACCACACCACCGCGGGGCGGTGGCCGGCGTACGGGCCGGTCGTGGGCTTCACGTCCGTCCCCGATCGAGGCCGGGACGGCGACGGGCCGAGGAGGTAGGAGATGACCGCCATGGAACGGGACGGACTCGTCCGGCTGGTACGCCGGATCATGGACGGCGAGGGAGCCTCCGAAGCGGAACACGACGCCTTGGTCGCAGAGTTCGAGCGCAGCGTGCTCCATCCCGCCGTCATCGACCTGATGTACCACCAACGGCCCGAGCTCTCCGCCGAACAGGTCGTCGACGCGGCGCTGGCCTACCGGCCCATCGCGCTGTGATCCGACGGCCCCTGTGATCCATCGAGGCGCTCTGCCAAGATGATCTCCATGAGCCGGGAGAGCGCCGTACAGCCGCTCGCCTGAGTACTTCGTACGGCCCGCCTCCGAGTTGCTCCCGTGCGGCCACGTGGTGCCGACTCCGGGCCGCACGTGCCGAGGACCTGCCGGTCCACCTCGCCTGGCCGACCGGTTGACGGGCTTCGTCACGGCTCTTTCGCCCATGACCATGCGGTGTGAGAGTGCCGCACCTCTGAAGGGATTCTCCGTGCGCGTCGTCGCTCTCCTCGCCCATCCCCGTCCCGGCAGCTTCAATCACGTCCTCTTCGGCGCTGTGACGGACGAGCTGCGTGCTCGCGGGTGCGAGGTCCTCGCGCACGACCTCTGTGCGGAGGGATTCGATCCGGTTCTGCGGGCCGACGAGACGGGCACGGTGGCGGGGGCCGGGGCGGCGGACGACGTGCTCGTGGCCCGGTACCGGGAGGAGCTCGCCAGGGCGGACGCGCTGGTGTTCGTCCACCCCAACTGGTGGGGGATGCCGCCGGCGGTGCTGGCAGGCTGGGTGCAGCGGGTGCTCGCGCCCGGCGTCGCCTACAAGCTGGAGCACGCGGACGGCGAGCCCGAGGGGCTGCTCCGGGCCGGCCGGGCGCTGGTGCTCAATACGTCCGACACCCCGGAGGCCCGGGAGCGGGAGGAGTTCGGCGATCCGCTCAGCGGGTCTGGGCCGCTTGCGTACTGCCCTACGTCGGTGTCACCGACGTACGGCGGAGGGTCTTCCGGACGGTCTCCGACTCCACGGCGGCGGAGCGCGAGGCATGGCTCGCGGAGGCGCGGGAGGCGGCCGCCGCCCTCGTGGGCTGACGGTGGGCGGCTCCGGTGGTCGCCGGTCCCGCCCGGTACGATCCGATCACGATCAGCCGACGCCCCGGAGGGAGTGCACGATGGCGGGAGAACCGCAGGCCGACTGCCTGTTCTGCAAGATCATCGCTAAGGAGGTGCCCGCGACGGTCGTCCGGGAGACCGAGACGACCGTGGCGTTCCGGGACATCAACCCCCAGGCGCCCACGCACGTCCTGGTGATCCCCAAGGCGCACTACCCGGACGCCGCGTCGCTCGCCGCCGCCGAGCCGCTGATCGCCGCGGACATACTGCGGGAGGCGGGCGAGGTGGCCGCCGGGGAGGGCGTGGACGGCTCGGGGTACCGGATCGTCTTCAACACCGGGACCGGCGCCGGGCAGACCGTGTTCCACGCGCACGCGCACGTGCTCGGGGGCCGTGGGCTCAACTGGCCGCCCGGCTAGAGCCACAGCACAACAGGAGCCTCCACCATGTCCGTACGTGAACTCGTCGTCCTCGGCACCGCCAGCCAGGTGCCCACCCGGCACCGCAACCACAACGGCTACGTCCTGCTCTGGGACGGCGAGGGCCTGCTCTTCGACCCGGGGGAGGGCACGCAGCGCCAGATGGTGCGCGCCGGGGTGGCCGCCCACGACCTCAACCGGATCTGCGTCACGCACTTCCACGGTGACCACTCGCTCGGCCTCGCCGGTGTGATCCAGCGGATCAACCTGGACCAGGTGCCCCACCCGGTCACCGCCCACTACCCGGCGAGCGGCCGCCGCTTCTTCGAGCGGCTGCGCTACGCGACCGCCTACCGGGAGACCGTGGAGCTGGCCCAGGAGCCGGTGTCGGGCAAGGGCCGGGTGCTGGCCGAGACGCCGTCGTACGCGCTGGAGGCGCGCCGGCTCTCCCACCCCGTCGAGTCCTACGGATACCGGGTCGTGGAGCCGGACGGGCGGCGGATGCTGCCCGCGCTGCTGGCCGAGCACGGCATCACCGGCCCGGACGTGGGCCGGCTGCAGAAGGACGGCGTCCTCGGCGGGGTGACGCTGGCGGACGTCAGCGAGCCGCGGCGCGGCCAGCGGTTCGCGTTCGTGATGGACACCCGGCTGTGCGACGGGGTGTACGCCCTGGCGGAGGGCTGCGACATGCTCGTCATCGAGTCCACGTTCACGGACGAGGACGCGGCCCTGGCGGCCGACCACGGGCACCTGACGGCCGGTCAGGCGGCCCGGGTGGCGGCCGAGAGCGGGGTACGGCACCTGGTGCTGACGCACTTCTCGCAGCGGTACGCGGACCCGGAGGTCTTCGAACGGCAGGCCCGGGCGGCGGGCTTCGACGGGGAGCTCACCGTCGCCCGGGACCTCACGCGCGTTCCCGTTCCCAAGCGGGAACGGTGAACGAGGTGCCTTACGGCAGGTAGTACATCGGGTTCGGGAGCTTGAACGCGCGGCCCGAGGCGCCGCCCTGCAGGTCGCTGTACTGGTCGCCGAAGTTGGCGACGATCCGGTAGCCCTGGGCCTCGATGTGCTTGCGGGTGCCGGACTTGTACTCGACCGTGGTGCAGTTCGCGCCGCACTTCAGGTAGGACGGCGGGTTCTTCTTGTCCTTCAGGAAGAAGTGCGCCCGGTCGGCGGCCGGCTTGTACCCGGCGTTCTTCAGGTTGCGCACGCTCCACGCGCGCTGGTGCTCGCCGCGGCCGGTCACGAAGAAGACCGTGATGCCCTTCGACTGCGCCCAGTTGACCAGCTTCGGCATGCCGAAGACGGCGGTCATGTCGGTCGACTTCAGGTACGCGTCCTGCGACTCGGGCGTGAAGTGGAAGCCCTGCTTCAGCTCGTAGTTGTAGGTCAGCAGCGTGGTGTCGTCCACGTCCAGGACGATGGCCGGCTTGGCGCCCTTCTTCGGCGCGTTCCGCACGACGCCCTCGAGGTGGGCCTTGGCCTTCTTCTCGATCTCGGCGACCTGCTTGGCGTAGGCGCTCTTGGGCGAGGCGTAGTGCTCGCCCTTCTTGTCGACGGTGTCGCCGTAGTACGCCTTGATCTTCTCCTGGACGAGGGTGAGGTTCGGGATCTCCTTGTCCGAGCGGGGCACCGAGCGGTCCGCGGTCGCCGCGCCGGAAGCGAACAGACCGGCGCCGACGGCGACGGCGGCGGCACCGGCGACGGCCATGCGGACGCGCCGGGGGGAAGACTTCAGCGAGGGCGACACGTGTGAACTCCTGATGAACATGTGAGCGGGTGCAGCGCGAAGCTAGGGCCCCACTCCACACCCGGTCAATGTCGGATGGATCACCCTTCGCCCAAAGCTCGCCGAAAGATCACCGGAAGAGGCTCACCGGACCCCGCACGCGCCGGTCCGCGCCCCCTCACGCCCGTGCGGGTGCCCCCGCCCGCTCCAGGATCCGCGCCGCCACCGCCGGCGAGTCCACCAGCGGATGCAGCGCCAGCGCCCGGAGCGCGGCGTCCCGGTCCCGGCTCACCGCCGCCTCGATCACCGCCCGCTCCACCGCCTTGAGCTGGAGCATCAGCCCGAGCTGGTCCGCCCGCAGCGGGTCGCACGGCAGCGGCCGCGCGCCCTTGGCGCCCACCTCGCACACCGTCTCGATGATCGCCTCGCGGTCGATCTCCGGAACGGTGCCCATATTGCGGACGTTGAGGATCAGCCGCGCCCGCTCGTCCCGGGCCACGGCCCGCATCAGCGCCAGCGCCACCCGCTCGTAACCGCCGCCGTCCAGATCGCAGGAGTCCCGCTGCCAGCCCCCGCTCGCCGCCCGGCTCGCCGCGCCGTACGTCTCCTCGCGCTCCAGCCGGGCGCGCTCCCACAGCTCGTACGCCCGCTCCGGCGCGCCCGCCGCCCGGGAGAAGAAGTCGCCCTGCTGGCGGTCGAGATACTCGCCGCGCGTGTGCTCCGCGTCGCTCGTCGCCCGCAGCGTCTCCCGGCGGAAGTAGTAGTACTGGAGGTACTCGTTGGGCAGCGCCTCCAGCGCCCGGAGCCACTCGGCACCGAACAGCTTCCCCTCCTCGAACGAGGCCAGCGCCTCCTCGTCGCCCAGCAGGCCCGGCAGCAGGCCACGGCCGTCCAGCGTCAACCGGCGCAGCCAGCCGAGGTGGTTGAGCCCCACGTAGTCGTACTCCACCCGGTCCGGATCGGCGCCCGCCGCCCGCGCCGCGCGGCGTACCAGCCCCACGGGTGAGTCGCAGATGCCGATGACGCGGTCACCCAGGACGGCGGACATCGCCTCCGTCACCATGCCCGCCGGGTTGGTGAAGTTGATGACCCACGCGTCCGGGGCCAGTTCGGCCACCCGCTGCGCGATGTCCAGGGCCACCGGGACCGTGCGCAGCCCGTACAGCACACCGCCCGCGCCGACCGTCTCCTGCCCCAACACCCCTTCGTCCAGGGCGATCCGCTCGTCCCGCACCCGTCCCGCCGTCCCGCCCACGCGGATCGCGGAGAAGACGAAGTCCGTGCCGCGCAGGGCGTCGTCGAGGTCGTCGGCCACCCGGACGGAAGGGGCGCCCGGCACCCCCTCCGCCTGGGCGGACAGGACGGATCTGATCACCCTGGCCCGCATCGAGTCCGTGTCGAAGAGCACCAGTTCGGTGACGCGGCCGGGCGCGTCGCGCCGCGCGTCGTCAAGAAGGGCCCGGTGCACCAACGGCACCCGGAAGCCGCCACCGCCGAGAATCGTCAGCCTCATGGCCGGAACGTACCGCAGCATCGGGCACACTGTCCGGACCGCACCCCCTGAGAGGAGCAGCGAAAGCATGACGATCTCTGCGGACCGTGCCTCTGCGGACCCTGCCGAGGGCGGTGCCCGGCGCCGGCCGGACCGGACGCAGGCCCCGGGCGGGTCCCTGGCGTCCCTCGGCGGCCACGCCCCGGTGCTCGACCCCCTCGCGGGCGTACGGGCGGAGGGCGGACCGGAGTTCGACGTCTACCTGACCGGCACCGTGTTCCTCGACATCATCTTCACCGGACTCGACTCCGCCCCCGTGCGCGGCACCGAGTCCTGGGCGCGCGGCATGGGCTCCAGCCCCGGCGGCATCGCCAACATGGCCACCGCCCTGGCCCGGCTGGGCCTGCGCACCACCCTCGCCGCCGCCTTCGGCGACGACATGTACGGCGAGTACTGCTGGGAGGCGCTCTCGCGCGGCGAGGGCATCGACCTCGGCCCCTCCCGGACGGTCCCCGGCTGGCACTCCCCGGTGACCGTCTCCATGGCCTACGAGGGCGAGCGGACCATGGTCTCGCACGGCCACGAGGCCCCGCCGCCCGAGCCGCCCGCCCCCGTCCGCCCGGTCCCGGCCAAGGCCGCCGTCGCCCTGCTCGTCCCCGGCCGCCGGGAGGAGTGGCTCGCCAACGCCGCCCGCTCCGGCAGCCGCGTCTTCGCCGACGTCGGCTGGGACGACACCGGCCGCTGGGACCCGTCCGACCTCGCCGACCTGGAGCACTGCGAGGCGTTCCTCCCCAACGCCGAGGAGGCCATGCGCTACACCCGCACCGACTGCCCCCGGGCCGCCGCCCGCGCCCTCGCCGACCGGGTCCCGCTGGCCGTCGTCACCATGGGCGAGAAGGGCGCCTACGCCGCCGACGGGCGCACCGGCGAGACCGCCGAGGTCCCCGCGATCGTCGTCGAGGCCCTCGACCCCACCGGCGCCGGGGACGTGTTCGTCGCCGGCTTCGTCGCCGGCACCCTCGCCGACTGGCCGCTCGCCGACCGCCTCGCCTTCGCCTGCCTGACCTCCGCCCTCTCCGTCCAGGAGTTCGGCGGTTCGCTCTCCGCTCCCGGCTGGCGGGAGGTCGCCGCCTGGTGGCAGCACGTCCGCGCCTACGACGACCAGTCCCGCGACACCCTGCGCCGCTACGCCTTCCTCGACGGCCTGCTGCCGGGCGCCGCCCGCCCCTGGCCGCTCCGCCGCGCGCAGCCCACCCTGGGCTTCCGGGGGGCGTGAGGCCGGGCCGGGGAGGGGTGCCGAAAACCCCTCGGGCCCGTCCGGCCACCGGCGTACCCTGGACCGTACGGGGCGGACGGACGCGAGAGCGCCCGCCGCCGGACGCACGCACACGGAAAGAGGGATGAGCAGGCCACAGTGCCGGCCCATGACTCAGACACCCACACGAGCGCAGGCACAAGCCCGCTTCACGGTCCCCGCCAAGCACCCCATGGTGACCGTTCTGGGCTCCGGCGACAGCCTCCTGCGCGTGATCGAGAACGCGTTCCCGTCGACGGACATCCACGTACGGGGCAATGAGGTCAGCGCGACGGGGGACCAGCGGGAAGTGGCCCTCGTCCAGCGCTTGTTCGACGAGATGATGCTGGTGCTCCGGACCGGTGCGCCGATGACGGAGGACGCGGTGGAACGCTCGATCGCCATGCTGCGGGACGCCGAGTCCCAGCCCGAGACGCCCGCCGAGGTGCTCACCCAGAACATCCTCTCCAACCGCGGCCGCACCATCCGTCCCAAGACGCTCAACCAGAAGCGGTACGTGGACGCGATCGACAAGCACACCGTCGTCTTCGGCATCGGCCCCGCGGGCACCGGCAAGACCTACCTGGCCATGGCCAAGGCCGTGCAGGCCCTCCAGTCCAAGCAGGTCAACCGCATCATCCTCACCCGCCCCGCCGTCGAGGCCGGCGAACGCCTGGGCTTCCTCCCCGGCACCCTCTACGAGAAGATCGACCCGTACCTGCGCCCGCTCTACGACGCGCTGCACGACATGATCGACCCCGACTCCATCCCCCGGCTGATGGCGGCGGGCACGATCGAGGTCGCGCCGCTCGCATATATGCGTGGTCGCACCCTGAATGACGCGTTCATCATCCTCGACGAGGCACAGAACACCAGCCCCGAGCAGATGAAGATGTTCCTCACCCGGCTCGGCTTCGACTCCAAGATCGTGATCACGGGTGACGTCACCCAGGTCGACCTGCCCGGCGGCACCAAGAGCGGCCTGCGGCAGGTGCAGCAGATCCTGGAGGGTGTCGAGGACGTCCACTTCTCGCGCCTCACCAGCAATGACGTCGTCCGGCACAAGCTGGTCGGCCGTATCGTGGACGCGTACGAGAAGTACGACAGCCGCGGCGAGGGAAAGTAAAAAGCTGAGCACCATGGCGATCGACGTCAACAACGAATCCGGCACCGAGGTCGACGAGAAGGCGATCCTCGACGTCGCCCGCTACGCCCTCGCCCGGATGCGCATCCACCCGCTCTCCGAGCTCTCGGTCATCGTCGTCGACACCGAGGCCATGGAGCAGCTCCACATCCAGTGGATGGACCTGCCCGGGCCGACCGATGTCATGTCCTTCCCGATGGACGAGCTCCGTCCGCCGGCCAAGGACGACGACGAGCCCCCGCAGGGGCTCCTCGGTGACATCGTGCTCTGCCCGGAGGTCGCCAAGCAGCAGGGCGAGGCGGCCCCCACCCGGCACTCGATGGACGAGGAGCTCCAGCTCCTCACCGTGCACGGGGTGCTCCACCTCCTCGGCTACGACCACGAGGAACCCGACGAGAAGGCCGAGATGTTCGGCCTCCAGGCGGCGATCATCGACGGCTGGCGCGCCGAGCGCGGGATCGAAGGGCCCTCCCCGGCTCCGACGATCACGTGACCGGCCAGCTGATCGCCGCGGCGGTCCTCCTGCTCGTCGTCGCCTGGCTCGCCGCCTGCGCGGAGGCCGGCCTCGCCCGGACCACGCGGTTCCGGGCCGAGGAGGCGGTACGGGCGGGGCGCCGCGGCAGCGCGAAGCTGATGGCCGTCGCCTCCGACCCCACCCGCTACCTCAACGTGGCGCTGCTGGTGCGGGTCGCCTGCGAGATGGCGGCCGGGGTGCTCACCACATACGTCTGCCTCCGTGAGTTCGACGCCACCTGGGAGGCGCTGACCGTCGCCGTCGCGGTGATGGTCCTCGTCTCCTACGTGGCCGTCGGCGTCTCGCCGCGCACCATCGGCCGCCAGCACCCGCTGAACACCGCGACCGCCGCGGCGTACGTCCTGCTGCCGCTGGCCCGGATCATGGGCCCGGTGCCCCGGCTGCTGATCCTCATCGGCAACGCCCTCACCCCGGGCCGCGGCTTCCGCATGGGCCCGTTCGCCTCCGAGGCGGAGCTGCGGGCGATGGTCGACCTGGCCGAGAAGGAGTCGCTGATCGAGGACGACGAGCGGCGCATGGTCCACTCCGTCTTCGAGCTCGGCGACACCCTGGTCCGCGAGGTGATGGTGCCGCGCACCGACCTCGTCGTCATAGAACGCGGCAAGACCATCCGGCAGGCGCTCACCCTGGCGCTGCGCTCCGGCTTCTCCCGCATACCGGTGACGGGCGAGAACGAGGACGACGTCGTCGGCGTGGTGTACCTGAAGGACCTGGTGCGGCGGACGCACATCAACCGTGAGGCCGAGTCCGAGCCGGTCTCCACGGCCATGCGGCCGGCCGTCTTCGTGCCCGACACCAAGAACGCCGGCGACCTGCTGCGCGAGATGCAGCAGCAGCGCAACCACTGCGCGGTCGTCGTCGACGAGTACGGCGGCACGGCCGGCATCGTCACCATCGAGGACATCCTGGAGGAGATCGTCGGCGAGATCACCGACGAGTACGACCGGGAGCTGCCGCCCGTGGAGGAGCTGGGCGACGGCCGCCACCGGGTCACGGCCCGGCTCGACATCGGCGACCTCGGCGAGCTGTACGGGATCGAGGCGCTGGACGACGAGGACGTGGAGACGGTCGGCGGGCTGCTCGCCAAGGCGCTGGGACGGGTGCCGATCGCGGGTGCGACGGCCGACGTGCCCCTTCCCGAACATGGCGCCGACCCGTCGGTGACGGCGCTGCGGCTGACCGCCGAGGCGCCGGCGGGGCGGCGGAACCGGATCGTGACGGTGCTGGTGGAGCCGGTGCGGGCGGAGTAGCGGCGGCGCCCCGCCGCCGCGCGGGCCGTCCGGGGGAATCCGGGCCGCCCCGCCGCATGGATGGGGGCGGGGCCGGTTACCCGCCCACCATGAGCGAGTTCGAACGCACCCGCACCCTGCCCGCGCAGCCCGAGATGGTCTTCGACCAGGTCTGCGACCTCAACCGGCTCGACAGCTGGCTCCCCCGCGACCTGCACGTCCACCCCGAGGACCCGCCCGCCGTCACCGTCCACGAGGACCGGACAGGCGAGGACGCCGACGCCCTCGTCCGCGCGCGCAAGGAACAGATGCGGCTGGAGTGGGGGACCCGCGAGGACGGCCGCTACAGCGGCTGGCTCCAGGTCGAGGGTAACGGCAGCGGCTCCAGCCAGGTCACCGTGCACCTCTCCTTCCATCAGGGCTCGCAGCGGCCGGACGACGGGGTGGTGGAGGAGGCGCTGGACCGGAGTCTGGAGCGGCTGGAGGAGGAGGTGCGGTTGCGGGGGGAGGGGCCGGGGTGAGGGTGCGCGCGGAGCGCGCCTGCGGCGGGCTGTGCCGCGGCCCCACCCCTTCGCCGATTCCTGGGGGCAAGCCCCCAGACCCCCTTTTCGCGGCTTCGCCGCTCGTCCTCAAACGCCGGACGGGCTGATTTTGGCAGGCCTCCGTAGCCCCACCGCCACCACCACCGCCGCGGCACCCACTGCCACCGCGTCCACCCCGAAAGCCGTCCGCAGTCCCCACGCCGACGCCCCCCGCGCTGAGCAGCGGGATCCCGAGCGTCGTGCCCAGCTGCTGGGCCGTGGTCACCAGGCCCGTCGCCAGGCCCTGCGCGGCGGGTGGGAGGCCGGCCGTGGCGGTGGCGCCGTAGGCGACGACGGCCCACAGGTTGCCGACGACGCCGGCGGAGGCCGCCGCCAGGGCCCACCAGGCGGCGGTCGGGCCGGTGCCCAGCCAGAGCAGCGGCGCGGTGCAGACGGTCTGCAGCAGCAGTCCGGTGACCAGCGTCCGGTGGGCGCCGAGGCGGCCGATGACGCGGGAGGCGGTCAGTCCGGCGAGGGCGGCGAACAAGCCCTGTACGCCGAAGAGCAGGCCGGTGCGGAAGGGCGAGAGGCCCAGCTCCTCCTGGAGGTACAGGGTCAGCAGGAAGATCAGGGCGGTCATCGTCGAGACCGTCGCCAGGCCGCCCAGGTTCCCCCAGGCGACCGTCGGCCGGCGCAGCATCGACAGCGGAACCAGCGGGTCGGCGACCCGCGACTCGACGGCGACGAAGGCGCCCAGCAGGACAGCGGCGACGGCGAGCGAGGCGATCACGTCGGCGCCGCCGAACCCGTGCTCGGCCGCTGTCGACAGGGCGTGGACGAGGGCGAACAGCCCGCCGGTGACGGTCAGCGCGCCGGGCAGGTCGACCGGGCGGCGCCGGCCGGCCCGTGACTCCGCGTCGTCCCGGGGCAGCGCGCCCGGAGCCACCACCAGGACCGCGGCCCCCGCCGCCGCGAGCAGGCCCATCGTCGACCGCCACCCGAGGCCGTCCGTCAGCACACCGCCGAGCACCATGCCGGTGGTGTAGCCGAGCGAGAGCAGGGTGCCGCTGATGCCCAAGGCCCGTTCGCGCTGCGGTCCTTCGGGGAAGGTGGTGGTCAGCAGGGCCATGCCGGTGGGGACGATCAGGGCCGCGCCGACGCCCTGGAGGGCCCGGCCGGCCAGGAACGAGGCGGGGTCCCAGGCGAGGGTGACGAGCACCGACGCCACGGTGAACACGGCCAGTCCCAGCAGGAACAGCCGCCTTCGCCCGTACCGGTCGGCGATCCGGCCGGACAGCAGCAGGAGACCGCCGGAGGGCAGGGCGAACGCGGTGACGGCCCACTGGAGGTTCGCCCGGCTCATGCCGAGGTCGTCGCCGAGGACGGGCAGCGCCACGTTGAGGATCGAGAAGTCGAGCGTGACGACGAACTGCGCGGTGCACAGCACCAGGAGCGTCCGCCGGGCCCGGGCGGAGAGGGCGGGGACGGAGGGCGGGGAGGCAGGGGTTCTGAGGGCGTCGGAGGTGTCGTACGGCATGCCGCCACCCTCGGGCGTCCGGAATACCGCCGGGGAGAGCGTGTTTATGGTGGCAGTCGGACTACCAGCCGGGGTGGCAGAACGAGGGGGGACCCGTGACCACCGCACCGCGCGCGGACGGCGGACGGCCGCACCGCCGTGACGAACTGCGCCGATTCCTGATGACCCGGCGGGCCCGGGTGACCCCGGCGGAGGCGGGCCTGCCGGCCGGGGGCGTCCGGCGGACGCCGGGACTGCGGCGCGAGGAGGTCGCCGTTCTCGCCGGGGTGGGCACCACCTGGTACCAGTGGCTGGAGCAGGGGCGGGACATCACCGTCTCGCCGCAGGTCCTCGACGGCGTCGCCCGCGTGCTGCGGCTGTCGTCCGTCGAACGGCGCCACCTCTACGTCCTGGCCGGGCTGAACCCGCCGCCGCCGGAGTCCGGGCAGCGGCCGGACGACCTCTGCCCAGGGCTGCGGCGGCTGATCGACGGGTGGCTGCCCTGGCCCGCGCACATCCTGGACCCCTGCTGGAACACCGTGGCCCACAACGCGGCGGCGGCGCTCGTCTGGGGCTTCCGCCCGGGCGAGCGCCGCAACTGGCTGGCCGACTTCTTCACCGACCCGGGCTACCGGACGGCCACGGCCGGGCCGGCGGAGGCCGCCCGGCGGGAGGAGAACGCCCGCCGCCTCGTCGCCCAGTTCCGTGCCTCCCGGAGCGAGCGGCCGGGGTCGGAGGCGGCGGCGGAGGTGGCCGGGACGGTCGCCGGGCTGTGCGCGCTGAGCGGGGAGTTCGCGCGGTTGTGGGAGGCGGGGGATGTGCATCCGGAGGGGCAGTTGGTGTACGAGATCGATCATCCGGGGGTGGGGCGGTTGTGCTTCGAGAGCAGTCCGCTGCGGATTCCTTCGCGGCCGGATCTGACGATCGCGGTGCACAACCCCGTGCCGGGGACGGGGACGGCGGAGAAGGTGGAGCGGCTGGTCGCGGGGTGAGGGTGCCCCAGCCCCTCCCCCAGAGGGGGCACCCCCATTCGCCGTTTCCTGGGGCTGCGCCCCGGACCCCGCTTGTCGCGGCTTCGCCGCTCGTCCTCAACCGCCGGACGGGCTGAACAGCCCGCCCGTCAGGGCTGACCCTGCGCGCCCCGCCTCCGCAGCCCCACCGCGACCAGGACCGCCACCGCCGCCACGACCGCCGCGTCGGCCCCGAGGCCCAGCCTGATCCCGCCCAGTGTGGCCCCGACGGCGTCCTCGCCGTCCGTCCGCAGGGTGGCGGTGTATGCCGAGGCGAGGGCGCTGAGGAGGGGGATGCCGATGGTGATGCCGATCTGCTGGGAGCTGGTCACCAGGCCGGTGGCCAGGCCCTGTTCGCCGTCCGGGAGGCCGGAGGTGGCGGTGACGCCGTAGGCGACGATCGCCCACAGGTGGCCGATGACGCCGAGGGAGATGGCCAGGAGCGTCAGCCAGGCGCCCGACGAGCGGCCGATGCCGAGGAGCAGCGCGGTGCAGGCCGCCTGGCCGAGCAGGCCGGCGAAGAGGGTGGTGCGGGTGCCGAAGCGGGCGATCACCTTGGACGCCACCGTGCCGGCGAGCACCGCGACCACGCCCTGGACGCCGAAGATCAGGCCGGTGCGGAACGCCGAGAGGTGCAGGACGTCCTGGAGGTAGAGGGTGAGGAGGAAGATGGCCGCGGTCATCGTCGCGAACGTCGTCAGGCCGGCGAGGTTGCCGAAGGCGACCGTCGGGCGGCGCAGCATGGACAGGTTCACCAGCGGTTCGGCGGTCCGGGACTCGATGACGGCGAACGCGGCGAGCAGGACGACTCCGGCGACGAGGGCGGCGATGACGTCCGTACGGCCGAATCCGCCCTCGGCGGCGGTGGACAGGGCGTAGATCAGGGCGAGCAGTCCGCCGGTGACGGTCGCCGCGCCGGGCAGGTCGAGCCGGGGGCGGTCCGGGATGGGGGTACCTCCCATGCCGTTGAGGCTATGGGGGAGGGACTCGGTGAGCAGGCCGGGGGCGAGCAGCAGCACGGCGAGGCCGGCGACGCCGAGCAGGCCCATGGTGGAGCGCCAGCCGAGGCCGTCCGTCATGACGCCGCCGAGCACCATGCCGATGGTGAAGCCCAGGGACATGAGGGTGCTGCTGATGCCGAGGGCGCGTTCGCGCTGCGGGCCCTCGCGGAAGGTGGTGGTCAGCAGGGACATGCCCGTCGGGACGATGACCGCCGCGCCGAGGCCCTGGAGGGCCCGTCCGGCGAGGAAGGAGGCGGGGTCCCAGGCGAAGGTGGCGAGGACGGAGGCGGCGGTGAACAGGGTCAGTCCGGCGAGGAAGAGGCGGCGCCGGCCGTAGAGGTCGGCGATCCGGCCGAAGAGGAGCAGGAAGCCGCCGGAGGGCAGGGCGAACGCGGTGACGGCCCACTGGAGGTTCGCCCGGCTCATGCCGAGGTCGTCGCCGAGGACGGGCAGCGCCACGTTCAGGATGGAGAAGTCGAGCGCGACCATGAACTGCGCGGCGCACAGCACCAGCAGGACGAGCTTCGCGCGGGTGGTCATCCGGGACGCGCCCGCCGGTTCCGGGCGGGAAGCGGCGGCGGGGGCGGACGTGGCGGGTGGGGAAGGGGACGTTTCGAGCGGCATGCGTCCACCCTCGGGCTCCCGGAATAAGGCCGGGGAGTCGGTACTTATGGTGGTGGCCGCACCACCAGACACACGAGGATGCGACGAGACGCGTACGACACGCGGACGAGGGGGGACCGTGACGACACGCACGCACGCCGCCGGGGCGAACCGCCGCCCGGAACTGCGCGACTTCCTGATGAGCCGGCGGGCCCGGGTGAGCCCGGCGGAGGCCGGTCTGCCGGACGGCGGCGGACGCCGCCGCACGCCGGGGCTGCGCCGCGAGGAGGTCGCCGTCCTCGCGGGTGTGGGCGCCTCCTGGTACCAGTGGCTGGAGCAGGGGCGGGACATCACCGTCTCCCCGCAGGTGCTCGACGCGGTGGCCCGGGTCCTCCGGCTGACCGGGAGCGAGCGCCGCCACCTGTACGTCCTCGCCGGGCTGAACCCGCCGCTGCCCGACTCCGTCGTCGACGACCCGGATCACCTGTGCGACGGCCTGATGCGGCTGATCGAAGGCTGGCTGCCCAACCCCGCGCACATCATGGACCCCTACTGGAACACGGTCGCCTACAACGAGTCGGCCGCCGTCGTCATGGGCTTCCGCCCCGAAATCCGGCAGAACTGCCTGATCTCCTTCTTCACGGACCCCGTCTACCGCTCACGCGCGGCGAACTGGGAGCGGAACGCCGGGCACGTCGTCGCCCAGTACCGCGCCGCCTGCGCGCAGCGCCCGGATGACGAGGGGTTCGCGCTGATCATCGAGGAACTGTCGGCGGAGAGCCCGGAGTTCGCGGAACTGTGGGCGCGCAACGACGTGCAGCCCGCCGGGCAGCTCGTCAAGGAGTACGAGCACCCGGTCGTCGGCACGCTGTCCTTCGAGAACACCGCGCTCCAGGTGCCGGCCCGGCCGGACCTCACCATCGTGATGCACAACCCGGTGCCGGGCACGAACACCGCCGAGCGGGTGGCCTGGCTGAACTCGCCGGAGGCGCGGCGGGGCGGCCTGCGCTCCGTCTCGGCGGCGAGCTGACGGGTGGCCCGACCGGAGGTCCGATCGGCGGCCCGACCGGTGGCGGGCGCGCCCGGCCGCTTCACTATCCTCGGGCCATGACGGAGATCACCGAGCTCGACCCCGAGGACCGCAAGCTCATCACCCTCGCCCGGGCCACCCGCGCCCGCAACGCCGTGCCGGAGGGCGCGGCGGTACGGGACGAGACCGGCCGTACGTACGTGGCCGGCACCGTCGCCCTCGACTCGCTGCGGCTCAGCGCCCTGGCCACCGCCGTGGCCATGGCCGTCGCCAGTGGGGCCCGCTCGCTGGAGGCGGCGGCGGTCGTCTCCGAGGCGGCGGCGGTCCCGGACGCCGACCGCGCGGCCGTCCGCGACCTGGGCGGCCCGGACACCCCGGTGCTGCTCGCGGGCCCGGACGGCGTCCCGTCGGCGGTCGTGACGGCGGGCTGACGGGCTCCCGGCGGGGAGCCGGCCGGCTTCACGCGCCCGCCGACCGGCTTCGCGCCCCTGCCGACCGGCTCCGCGCGCCCGCTGACCGGCTTCGCGCCCCTGCCGACCGGCTCCGCGCGCCCGCTGACCGGCTTCGCGCCCCTGCCGACCGGCTTCGCGCGCCCGCCCACCGGCCTCACGCGCCCGCTGGTCGGCGAACGCCGGGCGATCGGGGAGAATGAACCCCATGGACAGAGCTTCATCCCCCTCCCAGGCGCCCCACCGCGCGGGTTTCGCGTGCTTCGTCGGCCGCCCCAACGCGGGCAAGTCGACCCTGACCAACGCTCTGGTGGGGACGAAGGTCGCCATCACCTCCAACCGGCCGCAGACCACCCGCCACACCGTGCGCGGCATCGTGCACCGGCCCGACGCCCAGCTGGTGCTGGTCGACACCCCGGGTCTGCACAAGCCGCGCACCCTGCTCGGCGAGCGGCTGAACGACGTCGTCCGGACCACCTGGGCCGAGGTCGACGTGATCGGCTTCTGCCTGCCGGCCGACCAGAAGCTCGGTCCCGGTGACCGCTTCATCGCGGGTGAGCTGGCCGGGATCAAGAAGACGCCCAAGGTGGCCATCGTCACCAAGACCGACCTCGTCGACTCCAAGGCGCTGGCCGAGCAGCTGATCGCCATCCAGCGGCTGGGCGAGGAGCTGGGCATCGAGTGGGCGGAGATCGTCCCGGTCTCGGCGGTGGGCGACCAGCAGGTCTCGCTCCTCGCCGACCTGCTGGTCCCGATGCTCCCCGAGAGCCCGCCGCTCTACCCCGAGGGCGACCTCACCGACGAGCCCGAGCAGATCATGGTCGCCGAGCTGATCCGCGAGGCCGCCCTGGAGGGCGTCCGCGACGAGCTGCCGCACTCCATCGCCGTCGTCGTCGAGGAGATGATCCCCCGCGAGGACCGGCCGGCCGACAAGCCGCTGCTCGACATCCACGCCAACGTCTACATCGAGCGCCCCAGCCAGAAGGGCATCATCATCGGCCCCAAGGGCGCCCGCCTGAAGCAGGTCGGCATGAAGTCCCGCCAGCACATCGAGGCCCTGCTCGGCACGCCCGTCTACCTCGATCTCCACGTCAAGGTCGCCAAGGACTGGCAGCGTGACCCGAAGCAGCTGCGGAAGCTGGGCTTCTAGACTGCCGGGCGGGACGAGCCAGGCCGGTGCCGGCCGGGGGCCTCAGCCCCCGTCGTAGCGCACGACCCGGCCGTGCAGCGCCCGCGCGACGCGCTCGCCCAGCCCGTCGTCGCAGAGGTTGACGGTCCAGTTCCCGGCGGCCACCAGGGTCGCCGGGACGCCCTTGTACGCGATGGCCTCGCGCAGCGTGCGGTCCCGGTCGGCGGGGGTGGCGTGCAGCGCCAGGGTCGCGCAGTTCGGGGCGCCGGACTGCTTGCCGGTGGTGCAGTCGATCACTGCCGACCCCTGGGACTTCCGGTCCGCGCAGCCGACGGCCGCGTCGAGGGCGTCCGCCAGGGCGCCCACGTTCTTGTAGCGCGGCTCGGCCGGGATGCTCGGCAGCGGGTAGTCGGGGATCTTGCCGCCCTCCGGGCGCAGGACGACGCCGTGCAGGGCCTGGGCGATCCGCGGAGCGTAGCGGGGCTCCATGACGCGGACGTACCAGTTGCCGGCGGCGACGAGGGTGTGGCTGTAGGGCGCTTTGCGGCGGGAGGCGATGGAGTCGCCGATGCGGTCGCGCTCGTAGGTGTCGGGGTTCGAGACGTGGATTTCGTTCTCGACCGCCGTGCCGTTGATCTTGGCCCTGCAATCCAGTGACGTGCCGAAACGTGGGTCGGTCTTCGCGCGCCGGAGGATCGTGCAGGGGAGGCCGGTCGCGCCGAGCGCCCGGACGACATCGTCGGAGTCCTTGTACTCGGGCTTGGTGGGCACGTTCGCGGGCATGGGGACCAGCGGCGGCGGACCGCC
This sequence comes from Streptomyces mobaraensis, assembly GCF_020099395.1. NCBI lineage: Bacteria > Bacillati > Actinomycetota > Actinomycetes > Kitasatosporales > Streptomycetaceae > Streptomyces > Streptomyces mobaraensis. The sequence continues at coordinate 5,115,085 of NZ_CP083590.1, forward strand.
GTCGTCCTTCCCCGCCCCGCACGAGGTGAGAACGACGGTGGTCGCGACGGCCGTCAGGGCGCGGACGAGCCTGTTCACAGCTGCTGTCACTTCGGCGGGGTCGGGGCGGGGCCGGGTTCGGGCGAAGGTGTTCCGGGCTTGGGCGCGCCCGATCCGGTGCCCGTGGTCACCCCGTCGGTGTCGAAGATCGGGTGCAGGTCGACGTGATGGCCCTTGGGGGTCTGGCTCTCCAACTGCCTGAGCGCCTGCGCCCGTTGCTCGTCCGTGAACGACTCCCAGCGCTGTGCGTCGGTCAGGTGCGGCTGGAGCTTGTCCCAGTTCGAGGCGCGGTGGCGGATCGCGCCGCCACGGCTGTCCGTGTCGTCGCCGTACCGCTCGTTCGCCTCGCGGACCTGCGGGGTGTCGGCCGCGTAGAGCAGGAACAGGTGCTTGTCGGTGCGGGCTCCGTAGGGGTTCTCCTTGAGGTCCTTGAGGAGGTACGCGCTCAGCCGGATGTCCTCGTTCGGGTTCTCCTCGATGTACTTGGTCAGCTGGGCGTCGCTCAGGTCGCGCAGATGCCGGCCGCCGACGATGAACGACTCGTCGTGCTTCTCCAGCACCGATCGCGCGGTCTTCAGCTTCATGTGCGTGATGCCGAGCGACTTGTCCGGCTTGAGCGTCTCCTCCAGCGACCAGTCGAAGAACCGTCCGAACCGCCCCAGCGGACTGCCGGGGTCCTTGTCGACGTTCTGGTACCACTGCTGCTCCTGCCACAGGATGGCCAGCAGCAGGGTCTTGCTCATGCCCGTCTCGCGGGCCGCCCGGTCCACCGCGGCGAGCTGTGCCGCGCCGACGTTCACCGGGTGCAGGCCGCCGGGCCCGTTGGCCAGGCGCAGTGCGACGTTGAGCGGGCTGCCGGGGACGAGCGCCTCTTTCACCATCGCCGGGTCCTTGACCTCGGTCAGTCCCTTGACGGCCCGGATCGCCTCGGCGGCCTTGGTGTCCGCCGTGGTGGCCTTGGTGAGGGCGTCGTTGATGATGCCCTGGGCGTGGCTGATGCGGTCGGTGTAGGTGGTGTCGCCGGGAGCCGTCGCGACGGCGTGGGCGAGCTGCACCCGGCCGCTCTCGTCGACGTGCAGGTCGTTGGCGCGGGCGTAGTCGAGGGCGCTCGTGAGGTCGCGCTGGGCGTTCTCGATGGCCTCGGCGAGGTCGTCGTACGCCGTGGTGAGGGCGCGCAGGGACAGGGCCGCGGCCTCGTAGTCGCCGGCGTGCTGGACGAACGTCTTGCGGGCGGCCTCACCGCCGTCGCCGATCCAGCACTGCCGGAGGGTGGACGCGACGCGGTCCCGGGCCAGGCCGCCGATCTCCTCGCAGTGCTTGGCCGCGCGGAGCACGTCGTCGGCGGCCTTGCGCCAGAGGTCGGGCTTGGCGTCACGGAGGTCGGGCACCGTTACCATCAGGCACCTTCCAGAGCGGCGGCGCCCTGGCGCAGCCCGGCCTCGATGGAGCGGTCCGTGCCGGCGTACTCGTCCATGGCCTTGGTGATGGAGCCCGCCGCGGCGCGGGCCGACTTGCCGAGTTCGTGGAGGTGCTTGCTCCACTCGGCGACGCAGTCGTCGCTCGCCGCGGACGCCGTCCAGCCGCCGTGCGCCTTCGCCGCGGCCACGGGGTCGTCGAGCTTCGCGGTGCCCTTCCCCTCGGAGCTGGCGGTGTGGAATTCGGCGGCGACGCTCCTCGGTCTGGCGTCCTTCACGCCGAGATCAGGCCATCCCATGACTGTTCCCCCTGTTTCGAGCCATCGTGCTCGAACAGGTTAACGGTCTGTGAACCCTGCCCGGCGCGTCCGTTTCACGCCCCTTCCCGCAGCACCGTCCGGATCAGTTCCCGCTGGTCCTCCGTGAGATGGGGGTCCGCCAGGTGGACCTTGCGGCTGTCGACCGTGATCTCGTAGTGGAAACCGTCGGGGACGCCGCGGGCGGGGGCGTCGCGGCCGGGGGACAGGGCGCGGTGGGCGAGGGCTTCCAGGTGGGTGGCGTCGGGCCGGCCTGTGGTGTCCAGTTCGGCCCGGCGCTCGATCCCGGCGAAGCCGCCGGTTCGTGTGATGACGATCCGCATGGCGTCATTGTGGCCCGCCGGGGGCCGCCTTACGAGGTGGGGACGCCCACCTGGGACCACGCCTTGAGGACCGCCTGCGTCACCTCGCCGTCCCCGTACAGCTGCTGGGCGGACGCCAGGGTCTGCCGGGCGAAACCGGCGAAGTCCACGGTGGGACTGAGCTCGCCACCGGTCAGCGTGGCGTACCAGACCTTGCCGGCGCGCTCCCACGCGTGGCCGCCGAGGGCCGTGGCCAGCAGGTAGAAGGCCCGGTTGGGGATACCGGAGTTGATGTGGACGCCGCCGTTGTCACGCGGGGTGCGGACGTAGTCGTCCATGCTGCCGGGCTGGGGGTCCTTGCCCATCGCCGGGTTGTCATAGGCCGTGCCGGGTGCCTTCATAGAGCGCAGCGCGCCGTCGAGGCCCGGGCCGAGGAGCCCTTCGCCGATCAGCCAGTCCGCGTCGGCCGCGGTCTGCCCCAGGGCGTACTGCTTGATCAACACGCCGAAGACGTCCGAGATCGACTCGTTGAGCGCGCCGGACTGCCCGTAGTACTCCAGGTTGGCGGTGTACTGGGTGACGCCGTGGGTGAGCTCGTGGCCGATGACGTCGAGCGGGATGGTGAAGTCCAGGAACATCGTGCCGTCACCGTCGCCGAAGACCATCTGGTCACCGTCCCAGAAGGCGTTGTCGTACTTCACGCCGTAGTGGACGGAGGCGTTCAGCGGCAGCCCGGCGTCGTCGATGGAGTGGCGTCCGAAGACCTTGAGGTAGAAGTCGAAGGTGGCGCCGAGGCCCGCGTAGGCGCGGTTGACGGTGGCGTCCTTGGTGGGCGGGCCGCCTTCGCCCCGGACCTTGGTGCCGGGCAGGTTCGTCGTGTGGTGGGCGTCGCAGAGGGTGCGTTCCGCGGTGTCGGACGGGGTGCCGGTGGGGGCGGCGGTGCCGCGGGCGGTCACGACCCGGCGGCGGGTGCGCAGGGCGCCGTCGTGTTCGAGGGTGCGGCGGGCGGGTTCGTGGTGCAGCGGGTCCTCGGACTCGGCGAGCCGGTCGAGCACGTGGGGAGGAATGATCGTGCAGAAGGGGCGGCATGCCGTCCCGGTGGGGTCGCCATTCATGGCCCGAATGTGGCACCGCGTCACCGTCTTGTCACTCCCTGAGGTCATGATTAATGAAAAAGAGTGCTTCGCGGCCTTCGGGCAGGCCAGGGCCGGTCGCAGCTGCTAGGTGACCGCGCGTCCCGCATGCTGATACGGCTCGTCGCATCCCCGCCGGTCTCGGCTACCGTGCCGTGCATCATGCGTTATGGGCTGCTTCTCCTTAGCTGCCGCGGTGAGGGTCCGTAGTCGTCGGCCGACCCCCTCCCCGCGGAGACCGGTGATGCGGTGCCCGGCCCGGGAGCCCTCGGGTACCCCTGGGAACACCGCTCGCCCCGTCGGCCCCCCCGGCTCCGCCGTGACGGAGCCCGGGACCCACGTGGAGCACCCGAGGAGACCTGCGCAGATGTCCCGGACGATCCGGATCCCCGATTCCGCCTCCGATTCCGCCCCTGACGCCCCCCGTGACGCCGCCCCTGATTCCGTGGGCCGTCCCACCCCCCTCACCGCCGCCACCCTCACCCAGCGCCCGTCCGGGATGCCGGTGCACAAGTACGGCCGGTACGAGGCCGTGGACCTGCCCGACCGCACCTGGCCGGACCGCCGGATCACCAAGGCCCCGCGCTGGCTCTCCACCGACCTGCGCGACGGCAACCAGGCCCTGATCGACCCCATGTCGCCGGCCCGCAAGCGGGAGATGTTCGATCTCCTGGTCCGCATGGGCTACAAGGAGATCGAGGTCGGCTTCCCGTCCTCCGGCGCCACCGACTTCGCGTTCGTCCGCTCGATCATCGAGGAGGGCGCGATCCCCGAGGACGTGACGATCTCCGTCCTCACCCAGGCCCGCGAGGAACTGATCGAACGGACCGTGGAGTCGCTGCGCGGTGCCCACCGGGCCACCGTGCACCTCTACAACGCCACCGCGCCGGTCTTCCGCCGCGTCGTCTTCCGCGGCTCGCGCGAGCAGGTGAAGCAGATCGCGGTGGACGGGACGCGGCTGGTCATGGAGTACGCCGACAAGATCCTCGGCGACGAGACCGTGTTCGGCTACCAGTACAGCCCGGAGATCTTCACCGACACCGAGCTGGACTTCGCCCTGGAGGTCTGCGAGGGCGTCATGGACGTCTGGCAGCCGGAGGAGGGCCGGGAGATCATCCTCAACCTGCCCGCCACGGTGGAGCGTTCGACCCCCTCCACCCACGCCGACCGCTTCGAGTGGATGGGACGCCACCTGTCCCGCCGTGAGTTCGTCTGCCTCTCCGCCCACCCGCACAACGACCGCGGCACCGCCGTCGCCGCCGCCGAGCTCGCCGTGATGGCCGGCGCCGACCGCGTCGAGGGCTGCCTGTTCGGCCAGGGCGAGCGGACGGGCAACGTCGACCTGGTCACGCTGGGCATGAACCTGTTCTCCCAGGGCGTCGACCCCGAGATCGACTTCTCCCGGATCGACGACATCCGCCGCACCGCCGAGTACTGCAACCAGATGGAGGTCCACCCGCGCCACCCCTACGCGGGCGACCTGGTCTACACCGCCTTCTCCGGCTCCCACCAGGACGCCATCAAGAAGGGCTTCGAGGCGATGGAGGCCACCGCCGCCGCCGAGGGCCGGAGCGTGGACGAGATCGAGTGGGCGGTCCCATACCTGCCCATCGACCCCAAGGACGTCGGACGGTCGTACGAGGCCGTCATCCGCGTCAACTCGCAGTCCGGCAAGGGCGGGATCGCCTACGTCCTGAAGAACGACCACAAGCTGGACCTGCCGCGCCGGATGCAGATCGAGTTCTCGAAGATCATCCAGGCCCGGACCGACGCGGGCGGCGGCGAGGTCACCCCGCAGGAGATCTGGTCCGTCTTCCGCGACGAGTACCTGCCCACCGACGAGAACCCCTGGGGGCGCGTCGAACTGCGCGCCGCCCAGACCACCACGGCCGGGGAAGGCGCCGACGTCCTCACCGTCGAGGCCGTCGTGGACGGCGAGGAGACGGTCCTGACCGGTACGGGCAACGGCCCGATCTCCGCCTTCTTCGACGCGCTCGCCGCCACCGGCATCGACGCCCGCCTGCTCGACTACACCGAGCACACCATGAGCGAGGGCGCCAGCGCCCAGGCCGCCTCGTACATCGAGTGCGTGATCGACGGCAAGGTGCTGTGGGGCATCGGCATCGACCCCAACACCACCCGTGCCTCCATCAAGGCGGTCGTGTCCGCGGTGAACCGCGCGTACCGGCCCTGACGCAGGCGGGAGTTGGCGCGCCCGGATGACGGGCGCGCCGTCCCGATCGTCAACGGCGCGCCTCCGAAACCACCGCATCCGGTGCGCTCGGGGGCGCGTCCGGTACCGGGGCTCCCCCGAGCGGCCCGAGTCTGCGCACGGGGTGCTGACGGCACGTCGACGATGTGGCTAACATCACGTCAACGCGGCGACGAGGCCGTGGCGTTAGGAGGTGTGCGCCGTGAAGCACGCGCAAGGCCGACCGAGCCCCGACCGGTGTGTGCTGGGCGTACGCACCGTATGGCGCACCATCGGCGACGGCGAGTTCTTCTGCCCCGGCTGCGGCGGCGACCGCAACTACCACCGGCGCACCGGCCGCCGCCGCCTCGTCGTCCTGGGGCTGCCGATGCTGCCACGCGGGCCGGTGGGGCCGGTCGTCGAGTGCACGGCGTGCCACGAGCGGTACCCGATGGACGTCCTCGACCACCCCACGACCACCCGGTTCTCCGCGATGCTGCGGGACGCCGTGCACACGGTCGCGCTCGCGGTGCTCGCGGCGGGCGGCACGGAGGCGCGTACCGTCCGCCGGGCGGCGGTGGGCGCGGTGCGGGCGGCCGGCTTCGCCGACTGCAGCGAGGAGCAGCTCGTCACGCTGATCGAGGCGCTGGCCGCCGATACCGGGCGGCTGCCCGGCCCCGGCAGATTCCCCGCGGGCCCCGCCGTGTCGGGGCGGGACGGGTTCGACCCGTGCGGCACCGCACTCGCCATCGAGCTGCACGAGGCGCTGGAGCCGCTGGCTCCGCACCTCGCTCCCGCCGGGCGGGAGTCGATCCTGCTGCAGGGGGCCCGGATCGCGCTCGCGGACGGGCCTTACCGGCCGGCTGAGCGGGAGGTGCTGGCGACGGTGGGGCGGGCGTTGATGATCTGTCCGGAGGATACGGACCGGTTGCTGGCGGCGGCGCGGACGCCGTCGTAGACGGCGGGGGGTTTGCCCCGGTCCCTCCCCCAGAGGGGGCACCCCCATTCGCCGTTTCCTGGGGCTGACGCCCCAGACCCCCTTGTCCTCAAACGCCGGACGGGCTGACCAGTCAGCCCGTCCGGCGTTTGAGGACATCCGCGCGGAGCGCGGTTTCGGGGGTGCGGGGCCGCAGCCCCTGCCGCAAGCGTCCCGCGCGTGCGGGACAATGGCCCCATGACCCTCTCCCGCGACGCAGTCACCGTGCTCCGCGCGCAAAGGCTCGGCGGCGGGCGATGACCCTGTTCCGTGACGACGGCATCGTCCTCAGAACCCAGAAACTCGGCGAAGCCGACCGCATCATCACCCTCCTCACCCGCGCCCACGGCCGCGTCCGCGCCGTAGCTCGCGGCGTGCGCCGGACGAAGTCCAAGTTCGGGGCCCGCCTCGAACCGTTCTCGCACGTCGACGTGCAGTTCTTCGCCCGCGGCGGCGAGCTGGTGGGGCGGAGCCTGCCGCTGTGCACGCAGAGCGAGACGATCGCGGCGTACGGCGGGCCGATCGTCATGGACTACGCCCGGTACACCGCCGGGACGGCCATGCTGGAGACGGCCGAGCGGTTCACGGACCACGAGGGTGAGCCGGCCGTCCAGCAGTACCTGCTGCTCGTCGGGGGGCTGCGGACGCTCGCGGCCGGGGAGCACGCGCCGCATCTGATCCTCGACGCGTTCCTGCTGCGCTCGCTCGCCGTCAACGGGTACGCGCCGAGCTTCGACGCGTGCGCGCGCTGCGGGATGCCGGGCCCCAACCGGTTCTTCTCGACGGCGGCCGGCGGCGTGGTCTGCGGTGACTGCCGGGTGCCGGGAAGCGTCGTACCCTCCTCGGAGGCGATCGGGCTCCTCGCCGCCCTGCTGTCGGGGGACTGGGCCACGGCGGACGCGTGCGAGGCGCGGCACGTCCGGGAGGGCAGCGGCCTCGTCGCCGCATATCTGCACTGGCACCTCGAGCGGGGGCTTCGTTCGCTCCGCTACGTCGAGAAGTAGAGAAGTACATAGGAGTAGTGGCAGCCATGGCACGACGCGGGCTTCTGGGCCGTTCCCGTCGCGAGTACCGCACCCCCGAGCCGCACCCCTCGGGCGCGCGGCCGCCGAAGATCCCCGGTGAGCTCGTTCCCGAGCACGTCGCGATCGTCATGGACGGCAACGGCCGCTGGGCCAAGGAGCGCGGGCTGCCGCGCACCGAGGGGCACAAGGTCGGCGCCGAGCGGGTGCTGGACGTCCTTCAGGGCGCGATCGAGATGGGCGTCGGGAGCATCTCCCTGTACGCCTTCTCCACCGAGAACTGGCGGCGCTCCCCGGACGAGGTGCGCTTCCTGATGAACTTCAACCGGGACTTCATCCGCAAGACCCGGGACCAGCTCGACGCGCTCGGCATCCGGGTGCGCTGGGTGGGCCGGATGCCCAAGCTGTGGCGTTCGGTGGCCAAGGAGCTCCAGATCGCGCAGGAGCAGACCAAGGACAACGACCTGCTCACGCTGTACTTCTGCATGAACTACGGCGGGCGTGCCGAGATCGCGGACGCCGCCCAGGCGCTGGCCGAGGACGTCCGGGCCGGCCGGCTCGATCCGTCGAAGGTCAGCGAGAAGACCTTCGCGAAGTACCTCTACTACCCGGACATGCCGGACGTGGACCTGTTCCTGCGCCCGTCCGGGGAGCAGCGCACGTCCAACTACCTGCTCTGGCAGAGCGCCTACGCGGAGATGGTGTTCCAGGACGTGCTCTGGCCGGACTTCGACCGCCGCGATCTGTGGCGCGCCTGCCTGGAGTACGCGCAGCGGGACCGGCGGTTCGGCGGGGCGATCCCCAACGCCGTCGAGGAGGACGGCGCGTCGGCCTGAACGGGGCGGCGGGCAAACGGAACGCCCGGCCTTCCCGGCCGGGCGTTCGTCGTATGTCAGGCGCCGGCGGCGCGGGCGCAGTCCCCGCAGGTGCCGAAGACCTCCACCGTGTGGGCGACGTCCACGAAGCCGTGTTCGGCGGCGATGGTGTCCGCCCACGTCTCCACGGCCGGTCCCTCGACCTCGACCGCCTTGCCGCACATCCGGCAGACCAGGTGGTGGTGGTGTCCGCTGGAGCAGCGGCGGTAGACCGCCTCGCCCTCGCTGGTGCGCAGGACGTCCACCTCGCCGGCGTCGGCGAGGGACTGGAGGGTGCGGTAGACCGTGGTCAGTCCCACGGACGCGCCGCGGTGCCTGAGCATGTCGTGGAGTTCCTGAGCGCTGCGGAACTCGTCCACCTCGTCGAGCGCCGCCGCGACGGCGGCGCGCTGCTTGGTGGCTCGGCCGCGTACCGGGGGACCGGCGGTCGCCACAGTTGCCTCCTCAAGCTCGGCTGACACACCCACGCACGGATTTCGGCGGCGTGCGGGCCAATTGTGCCAGGCCCCGCGTACCGGTCGTTTGCCATGATCCATGCGTTCCGGACGTCCTGCGGAGTACAGGTTTGGTTAGCCTAACCTGCACCCCGCTGTCGCCGCAGCAGTTGTGATCGCCGATGTGACCGCCGTCGCACGGGGTCTTGGGGGCGCCGGGAGCCCTCAGACGCGTACGTCGTCCGGGGTGCCCGGTGCGCCCGGAGCGCCGGGCTCCGTCAGCGTGCACCGCTCCTCGTCGAGCGCCTTCTTCCGGGCGCGGGATCCGGCCAGTGGCGCGGCGATCGCCGTGAGGACGATGAAGACGCCGATCGTCATCAGCACGATGGTGGCGCCCGGCGGGACGTCCACGTAGTACGAGGTCGTGGTGCCGGAGAGGGTCACCAGCACCCCGATGCCCACGGACAGCGCCAGCGTGGTCGCGAAGCTGCGGGCGATCTGCTGGGACGCGGCCACCGGGATCACCATCAGGGCGCTGACCAGCAGCAGCCCGACCACCCGCATGGCGACCGTGACCGTCAGCGCGGCCGTGACGGCGACCAGCAGGTTGAGCAGGCGCACCGGGAGGCCGGTGACGCGGGCGAACTCCTCGTCCTGGCAGATGGCGAAAAGCTGCCGCCGCAGGCCCAGTGTGGCGAGGATCACAAAGGCGGCCAGGATGCAGATCGCGACGATGTCCTGCCGCGAGACCGTGGTCAGCGAACCGAAGAGGTAGGTGACCAGGTTGGCGTTGGAGCCGTTGTCCGAGAGGTTGATCAGCATCACGCCGCCGGCCATGCCGCCGTAGAACAGCATGGCGAGGGCGATGTCGCCGCGGGCCTTGCCGTAGGAGCGGATCAGCTCCATCACGACGGCGCCGACGACGCACACCGTCGCGGCCACCCACACCGGGCTGGCGTGGAGCAGGAAGCCCAGGCCCACGCCGGTGAGGGCGACGTGGCCGATGCCGTCGCCCATCAGCGCCTGGTGGCGCTGGACGAGGTAGATGCCGATCGCGGGGGCGGTGATGCCCACGAGGAGCGCGGCGAGCAGTGCGCGCTGCATGAACGCGGCGTCGAGGATCTCCATCAGCTCAGCAAACCTGTCCGAGTCGGTTCCGCCGCCGGGCCGGCGTGCGGGTGTACGTGGTCGTGGCCGGGGAGCGCGTGCTGGCCCACGGCCTCGGGCGGCGGCCCGTCGTGGACGACGCAGCCGTCGCGGAGGACGATCGCCCGGTCGATGAGGGGCTCCAGCGGCCCGAGTTCGTGCAGGACGAGGAGGACGGTGGTGCCGCGGGCGACCTCCTCGCGCAGGGCGTTGGCCAGCACCTCCTGGCTGGCGAGGTCCACGCCGGCCATCGGCTCGTCCATGATCAGCAGTTCGGGTTCGACGGCGAGCGCGCGGGCGATCAGCACCCGCTGGTGCTGGCCGCCGGAGAGGGCGTTCACCGAGTCCTTGAGCCGGTCCGCCATGCCGACCAGCTCCAGCGCCTTCACGACGGCGTCGCGGTCGGCGCGGCGGCTGAACCCGAGCTTCGTCCGCGCCAGCCGCCCGGCGGAGACCACCTCGCGCACGGTCGCCGGGACGCCGGCCGCGGCGGTGGTGCGCTGCGGTACGTACCCGATCCGTGCCCAGTCGCGGAAGCGGCGCTTCGGCGTGCCGAACAGCTCCAGCTCGCCGCCGGTCAGCGGGACCTGGCCGACGATCGCCCGGACCGCCGTGGACTTCCCGGAGCCGTTGGCGCCGAGCAGCGCGACGACCTCGCCGCGCCGGACCTCCAGGTCGACCCCGCGCAGGACGGGCCGCGCGCCGAGCGACGCGGTCGCCCCGCGCAGGGATATGACGGGCTGCTCGGTCTGTCCGGTCTGTTCCATGTCCGCCTCCTCAGGTGCGCGCGCGCCGGGCGCCGACGTGCTCTGTGTGCCGGTCTCCGTGCGCGTGCTCACTTCGCACCGAGCGCTTTCCGCAGGGCCGCCAGGTTGGACTCCATGACCTCGAAGTAATCGTGTCCCTTGGAGTGGTCCGTGATGCCCTCGAGCGGGTCGAGGACGTCGGTCCGCAGGTGGAGGTCGCCGGCGATGGTCTTCGCGGTGGCCGGGCTGGCGATGGTCTCGAAGAAGACCGTGTTGACGTGGTGGTCCTTCGCCAGCTTGTGCAGGTCCTTGATCCGCGCCGCGCTGGGCTCGGCCTCCGGGTCGACGCCGCTGACGGCCTCCTCGGTGAGCCCGTAGCGCTCGGCGAGGTAGCCGAAGGCGGCGTGGGTGGTGATGAAGGTGTCGGAGGCGCGGTTCCGCAGGCCGTCCGCGAACTTCGTGTTCAGGTCCTTGAGGCGGGACACCAGGATGTCGGTGTTCTTCTGGAAGATCTCCCGGTGGTCCGGGGCGGCCTTGGCGAGGGTCTTGTTCACGCCCTCGGCGACCTCGGCGTACTTCACGGGGTCGAGCCAGATGTGGGGGTCGGCGGTGCCCTCGTGGCTCCCATGGTCGCCGTGATCGGCGTGGTCGTGGCCGTCGACCTCGTCACCGTGGGTCTCCAGGTGGGTGAGGGAGGCCGCGTCGGCGACGTTCTTCGCGCCGGACTGCTTGATCGCCTCGTCCACGGCGGGCTGGAGCCCCTTGAGGTAGACGACGGCGTCCGCCTTCTCCAGGGAGGCGACCTGCCGGGGCTTGAGCTCCAGGTCGTGCGGTTCCTGTCCGGGCTTGGTGAGGCCGGTGACGTGGACGTGGTCCCCGCCGATCTGCCGGACGAGGAACTCCATCGGGTAGAACGACGCCACGACGTCCAGCTTGCCGTCTCCGCCTCTCACCTGCTCGTCGGAGGCGCAGGCGGAGAGGGTGCCAAGACCGAGCGCCGCCGCCAGGGCGACGGCGATCCCGGTTATTCGGGGGGACCGGGAGGCGGGGCGGCGAGGATCGTCGTTCATGACACTCATTTTCAACGAAAATGGAAACGATTGTCAACAAGGGCTCGGTCATGGAAGGGCCCGGGAGAGGGGTGGACCGGCCGGTGGCCGGTTGGCGAGCGGTCGGGGCGGGACCGATTTGATGAGAGGGGGTGCCGCGCCGGTAACCTGAAGCATTCGCTGTTCATCGTCGCAATGAAGAGAGCACCGTGGCCGCCGAGAAGATCGACACCATCGTCAGCCTGAGCAAGCGCCGTGGCTTCGTCTATCCGTGCAGTGAGATCTACGGCGGTCAGCGTGCCGCCTGGGACTACGGGCCGCTCGGTGTGGAGCTCAAGGAGAACATCAAGCGCCAGTGGTGGCGTTCCATGGTCACCTCGCGCGACGACGTGGTCGGTCTCGACTCGTCGGTGATCCTGGCCCGCGAGGTGTGGGAGGCGTCCGGTCACGTCGCCACCTTCACCGACCCGCTGACCGAGTGCACCTCCTGCCACAAGCGCTTCCGCGCCGACCACCTGGAGGAGGCGTACGAGGCCAAGCACGGCCGGCTCCCCGAGAACGGCCTCGCCGACCTCAACTGCCCGCACTGCGGTAACAAGGGCGGCTTCACCGAACCCAAGCAGTTCTCCGGCCTGCTCTCCACCCACCTCGGCCCCACGCAGGACAGCGGCTCGGTGAGCTACCTGCGCCCCGAGACCGCCCAGGGCATCTTCACCAACTTCGCCCAGGTGCAGCAGACCTCGCGCCGCAAGCCGCCGTTCGGCATCGCCCAGACCGGCAAGTCGTTCCGCAACGAGATCACGCCGGGCAACTTCATCTTCCGCACCCGCGAGTTCGAGCAGATGGAGATGGAGTTCTTCGTCAAGCCGGGCGAGGACGAGCAGTGGCACGAGTACTGGATGGAGCAGCGCTGGAGCTGGTACACCGGCCTCGGCATGCGCGAGGAGAACATGCGGTGGTACGAGCACGCCGCCGAGAAGCTCTCGCACTACTCCAAGCGCACCGTTGACATCGAGTACCGCTTCAACTTCGGCGGCACCGAGTTCTCGGAGCTGGAGGGCCTCGCCAACCGCACCGACTACGACCTCAAGGCCCACTCCGCCGCCTCCGGCCAGGACCTGTCGTACTTCGACCAGGAGGCCGGCGAGCGCTACTTCCCGTACGTCATCGAGCCGGCGGCCGGTCTGAACCGCGCCATGCTCGCCTTCATGCTCGACGCGTACGTCGAGGACGAGGCGCCCAACGCCAAGGGCGTCATGGAGAAGCGCGTCGTGATGCGCCTCGACCCGCGCCTGGCCCCGGTCAAGGTCGCCGTCCTGCCGCTGTCCCGCAACCCGCAGCTCTCCCCGAAGGCCAAGGGCCTCGCGGCGGACCTGCGCAAGCACTGGAACATCGAGTTCGACGACGCCGGCGCCATCGGCCGCCGCTACCGCCGCCAGGACGAGATCGGCACGCCGTTCTGCGTCACCGTCGACTTCGACACCCTCGACGACAACGCGGTGACCGTGCGCGAGCGCGACACGATGAAGCAGGAGCGCGTCTCCCTCGACCAGATCGAGGCGTACCTGGGCGGCCGTCTGCTCGGCTGCTGACGTCGCCCGTCCTGTAGCTCGTTTCATACCGGAGGCCCCGGCCCCGCGCTCCTCGGCGCGGGGGCGGGGCCTCCGGGCTGCCCGTGCCGTACCGGTTCCTACTGGAGCTTGCGGCGGAGCGTTCCGCGCCAGGTCCAGCCCGCCGCGAGAACGGCGTCGCGGAGGGGGTCCTTGAGCATCGAGGTGTCGAAGCGGAACGTCTCGGTCGTCTCCAGGCGTCCCGTGGGACCCTTCCCGACGGTCCACTGCCGGGAGACCGTGTTCACGTTGCCCCACGAGTGCGTGGTTTCCGTCGCCAGGCGCCCCCGGCGACCGGACCGCGTGATCTCCCAGAGCAAGTCGAGAGCGCGGACCTCGTGGTCGGCCGGGACCAGTTTCATCCGGATCCGCAGGCGGCGGTCGATGTGGCCGCTCCCGGATCCGACGACGGGTTCCCGGACGCGCCACTCCGCCACCAGGTCGACGCCTTCGGGGGCGCCGTCGCGGACGACGTACGGGGTGTCGGCGGTGGCGACGGCCAGCAGCGCGGCGCGGACGTCGGCGGCGGGGCGCGGGGTGATCCCCGGGGCGGGGCGCCGGGTGCCGTTGAGTCTGTCGAGGAGGCCCATCGGGTCACCGTACGACGGATCCGCGGCTACTCCGCCGCGAGTTCCTCGTGGAGGCCGGCGAGGGCGGTGCGGTCGTCCTCGGTGCCGGTGTGCGGGGCCGCGAACCAGCGGACGTACTCGTCGATCTCGGAGAGGCGCCAGTCGAGGGCGAAGAGTTCGAGCATGGCCGGGTCGGCGTCCGGGCGGCGGTCGTCGGGCAGGTCCGCGTAGTCCCGCTCGCGCGGGGCGAGGGCCAGCGACTCCCAGTCGACCAGGCGGAGGCCGGACGGGGTGACGACCTGGTTGTCGTTGTGCGGCTCGCCGTGGGTCGGCACCCAGTCGGCGCGGCGGGCACGGGCGAGGTCCGCCAGCTCGTGGTAGCGGTCCGTCCAGCGTGCGATGGCGCTCCCGCGCGCGGCGATCGCGTTCCTGGCCTCCTCCGCCAGCGGCCCCGACGTCCAGGGCCGGGCCGTACGGTCCCGCACGTCCTCGGCGAACCCGGGCGCCACCCGCGGGGCCCAGGGCCGCAGCCCTTCCGGCGGCACGGCGCCGTGCAGTGCGGCGAGCGCCTCGATGACCTCGCCGACGTGCTCCGGGCGGGCCGCCTCCTCCTCGCCGGGCGACCGGCCGTCCAGCCACGGCGTCACACTCAGCGCACCCCCGCCCACGCCCACGGTGAACCACCCGCCGCGGGCACGCAGCGGCGCGCACACCACGTCCAGCCCCTTCGCGGCCAGCGCGGCGGCCCCCGCGTAGGCGGCCTCCAGCGACTCGGCGGTGTGGCGCGGCTCCAACTGGTCGAGCGTGACGAACAGCGCCGTACCGTCGGCGGCCGTCACACGCCAGTGGTAGGCGCCGAACCCCCAGGGCAGATAGGCGACTTCGGTCACGCCGGGCAGCGGCCAGTGCGCGGTGACCGCGTCGGTGACGGTGTGGTCGTCGATGAAGGAGGGTCGGGAGAGCATGGCAGTCGATCCTAGGCGGGGTGCGGGACCCCGTCACGGGATTTTGGCGCGTGCGGCTGCCCTCGACGCTCCCCGCGTTCACCAAGTGGCAGTGTCCACCTCGCAGTCGAAGGGCGCGGGGATGCGTACCTTGTCGCCGAACTTGACCTGGGTGTGGGCCCGGTAGCCGCGGTCGGGGGTGGGGTCGTGGTACGCGGTGACCGCCTTGACGGCCATGTCGATCAGGACGTAGACGGGGACGCCTCCCCGGCCGTAGACCTCCACCTTGTCGGTGAGGTCGAGCGCCCGTGTTGACGACGACGTCACTTCGCCGACCAGGGACAGGGCCTCGCCCGGCAAGAAGATGCTCTCGACGTCGACCAGGGCTTCGTCGGCCACGTGCAGGCCGGGCCCGTAACCCCTCTCCTGCTCGGGAAAGCGGAACAGGCAGGGTTCGGTGCCTACTTCATGCCCTTCCGGGGCGTGCGGCCTGAGCTGGCGCTCCAGGCTCCGCATGGCACGTAGGCAGCGGCCCTGCGGCCACGGCGACATGATGATCTTCCCCCCCCCGATGATCTCCACGCGTTACCCGTCGGGCAGGGTGTCGTTGACCTGCTCCAGATCGCGGCAGAGCTGCTCGAAATCGGCCTTCGGCTCGTCCCCGTCCCCACCACCGTGTATCGACTGGAGCGCCTCGCGCCGTGGAATGTCCACCATGATTGCCATCATGCGCCTCCCCTGATGAGTAAGCCGTGCACTACACACCGTAGCGGCCCCCACTGACAGTCCGGGGTTCGTTCGGCTCGGTGACCGCGAAGCTTCCGGGAGGGGGTCGCTTGGGTCGTCCGGCGCTTCGCGCCGCGAGGGACCGCCCGGCCGCGTCAGTCGTGGCGGAGGGTGTGGAGTTCGCAGACGTCCGGGTCCGTGGTGAAGCGGTACAGGCGCGGTTTCTGCCGTTTTCCCGTGACGTCGAAGGTGAAATCGCTCTGCCATTTGGAGAAATCGGAGTTCCAGTACCGATTTCCGGTGAAAGAGAGCTCGAGGTCATCGCGCATCCCGCTGGTTTTCCGTTCCGGCTGGAGTGCCCAGGTGCCGGCGGCGGCCCAGTCCGTGTGCTTGGGGTCGTTCGGGTAGTCGAACTCCGGCCAGTCGCTGACCTCGAACGTTCCGTCGCTCTTCAGCGTCAGGGTGCCGAAGGGATCGGCGCGATAGGTGCCGACCATGTCCTGACGAGTGAGCCCCGCCGGGCGGTCGCCCTCGTCACCACAGTCCCAGTAACGAGCGCATCCGGTGTTCGTGAAAGATACGGCCGCGATCAGACCGCATACCAGACCAAGCGCACGCAGGCGCATGACGTCCCCCCTGCATCTCCGAATTCCCGGAACGGTCCAAGAATCCCAGACGCGAATTCGCGCGCGTCACCGGGGTCCTGCCGGTTTTCCGCGCCTGTGCGTACCCATCATCGCGGGACTCCGGTGCGGACTTGTGGCAGCCTGCGGACATGTCGCAGCTTCGAGTTCACGCAGGTCGTCACTATGCCATCCAGTACCACTACGCCTTGCCGGACGACGCGTGGTGCGTGGAACTGAGCGAGGCCGTACCGGCGCCGGCCGCATGGGCCGACTGTCCCGACGCGCAGACGCACCTTCCCGGGAACGCCTGTCTGGTAGGGGTGATACCCGACGAGGATCCGGACCTGGAGCCGACCGTCCGCGTGTTCAGCCCGGAGGGGCACGTGATCCCTTACGAGATCATGTGCTGGTTCATGGAGCATGTGGCCGGTCAGGTCGAAGCCTGCCGTATCGCCTTCGAGCAGGGGGAATCCACAGGGGTGGAGTGATCGGGCACGGTGGCGTCGGGCCGGCATCGGGCACACTGTGCGGATGCCTCAACTGATCAGACCCGATGTGCGCGTTCACGCCTCTTTCGTCGAGGCCATGGAGGAATTGCGAGCCGAGGGACGAGGGGTTCCCGAGGACGATTCGATGGTCGGCAGGGACATCCTGCGCTACCACCCCCGGTGGCGGGACCCCCAAGTCTTCGCGGGGTACGTGGATTCGGTGCTTGCCGACGCGCACGAGGACACTCCTCGTCCCGAGGGTCACGTTCCCTCCACCACCCTCTGGTACGTCGACGGCGACACCTATCTCGGACGGATCGCCGTCCGCCACCGGGCCACCCCGCGCCTGCTGGAATGGGGAGGCCACATCGGCTACGACGTCCGCCCCTCCGCACGCCGGCGCGGTCACGCCACGGCGATGCTGCGTGCCGTCCTGCCCGTCGCCGCGGGCCTGGGCATCGACCCGGTCCTGGTCACCTGCGACCCGGACAACACCGGCTCCCGCAAGGTCATCGAGGCGTGCGGCGGCGTCTTCGAGGACGAACGGTCCGGCAAGCTGCGGTTCTGGATCCGGACCGGTCCGGACCGGGCCCCGGAGCCCCGCCCGGACGCCGAACGCAACGGAACGGCCGCCGCCGGCAGGTAGCCGGGAGCGTCAGTGCTCCGCGCGCGCGGCGGCGCGCTCCAACTGAGCCGTGATGCCCTGCCGGTCGATCTGGATCCAGTACTCGACGATCAGGCCGTCCTCGACCCGGTAGACCGCACTGGTCATCGCCGTGACCCGCGCACCGGTCGGCGCGCGGTCGCCGACCGGCCCGACGTGCCGTCCGGTCTGCGTCCAGCGGGCGTAGACCCGATCGCCTTCGGCGATGAGCTCGTCCACGGTCAGCGTGAAGGCTCCGTACGCGTCGAGCATCTCCTGGACGTGCTCGGTGTACTGCCGCGGTGTGCGCTCCACGACCACCGGCGCCTCCGAGACGACCTGGTGGGCCCGGACCAGTCCGGCCATGAAGCGGCCGGCCCGGTCGGGGTGCAGGCCCGATCGCACCTGGAGGAGGAACTGGCGGACTGTGTCCTTGGCGTTGGTCATCGGCAGAGTCTGGCATCCCGTTCGTGCCGCGACGGATGCGGGGACGGGTGGGCGGCGCGGTGGTCGCGCGCCGGAGTTCCCGGGTGGCCTCGGCGGGCCCGGGGGCTGTGGCGCGGGCGGCAGCCGTCAGTGGACGATCGACACGACGCGGCAGGCGGCCTCGGCCAGGGCGCGGTCGCCTTCGATGCCGGCGCGGGCCAGGGCCGTGCCTGGTCGGATGCCCCGGGTGCACAGGCGCCAGGCCGTTTCCGCGTCGAGTCGGACCCGCGCGGCCGGACGGCCGGCGTCCGGTTCGGCCAGCGTCCAGCGGGTCCCGGGGGCCGTGGCCGTAGCCGTAGCCGTGGCTGTGGCGGTCCAGGCGCCGCCCGCCGGGCCTTCGACCTCCACCCGGACCTGGGTGCCGGGCGGCGCGTCGACCGTGCGCAGGGTGTGCGGCACGGCCCGCATGAACGTGTCCAGGACCATCGTCAGCGCCCGTGGGTCCGGGTCGGTCGGCAGGCCGACGGCATGGCGGATCTGCTGGCGGTGCGTCCAGAACTCGGTGAGGTCACGGGCGCTGTCCAGCCACATCGGCGCCGGGTCGATCCCGGCCCAGGACACTCCCAGCGAGGGTGCGTCGAGGTCGACGCTCTCGAAGAAGCGTGTCGTCTGCGCGCCGATCAGGTCCAGGGTCTCGATGAGCGCGGCGGGACTGACCCGGGAGAAGGCCGTCACCCATTCCTGGTTGATGCGGTGGATGAACGTTTCGAGGGTCTCGCCCGGGGCCGGGGCGGGCCCGCTGGCGTGGTGGTCACGGTCGCGGGCCAGACGTCCGTAGCAATCGCCCAGCACATGTGCGGCGAGATCGCGCACAGTCCAGCCCGGCACCGCTTCCCTGTCCCACTCGGCGGGCGCCAGACCGCGCAGCGTGGCCATCAGCGCGGCGTGTTCGGGAGCGAACAGCGAACGGGCGTCGATCGGGGCGCCGAGCCACGCGGGGCCGGACGCGTCACCGGGTCGGAACTCCATGACCACAGCGTGGCAACCGGCCGCCTGCCCGGCCACCGTTTAACGCGGCCGCGCCACCAGACGGACGTCCGGGCCCGAACGGGCCACGTCGATCAGGTCGCAGCGCAGCGTGTCGCCGATCGTGCCGATCGTTCCGCCCTGGAGGGCGCTCTTGCCCCGGCCCAGGAGGGCGGGCGCGATGTACGCGATGACGCGATCGACCAGCCCCGCCGACACGAACGAGGCGGCGAGGGTGGGTCCGCCCTCCAGGAACACACCGCGCACGTCGCGTTCGTACAGTTCGCGCAACAGGGACGTGATGTCCAGGCCCTCCGCCGCCTTCGGCAGCCGGACGACGGTCGCCCGGCCCTCCAGGTGCGACGCGTCCGCGCCGTCGGCCACGGCGATCAGCGTCGGCGCGGCGTCGTCCAGCACGCGGGCGCCGCGCGGCGTCCGGGCGTGGGTGTCCACGACCACGCGCCACGGCTGGCGCTCGGCCGGTGTGGTGACTTTCAGGTCCGGGTCGTCCTTTGCCGACCGCACGGTCGGAGTGCGGGGCGCGGCCAAGGGGGCGAGTCCTTGAGCCTCTTCCGTGGTCGCTCCCGAACCAGATCGGCACTCGCTCACTGACGAGCGAACTTCGCCGCACGCCGAGGTCCCCCGGAAGCCGCTGGCCTACGCTGGTAGTTGAGCGCCCACCATCAAGGGGAACATCCATGATCGATGTACCGGAACTCAGCATCGGGGAGCGGATCAAGCACTACAGGACGAAGAGCGGGAAGTCGCAGGCGGCCCTCGGTGGGCTCGTCGGCCGCTCGGAGGACTGGGTGTCAAAGGTCGAACGCGGGCTCATTCCAGTGGACCGGCTGTCCGTGCTTCTCGACATCGCGCGCGTCCTTGGGATTCGGGACCTTGCCGACCTCACCGGTCCTACGGTCTCGCTGTCGCTCTCGTCTTCGCCGGAGCATCCCACGGTCCCAGCGATTCGCCGGGCTTTGCGCACCCCCCCCACGCTCCTGGGTTCCGGCCTGCCAGGTGAGCCGATGAGCACGCATGAGCTGGCTCGACGGGTAACCGAAGCCTGGCAGGTGTACGAGACGCAGACGCAGCGGTACGAGCCAGTTGGACGGGAGTTGCCCGGTCTGCTGGCCGAGGCGTACTTGACAGTGCGCAACACGACTGGTGACGATGAGTTGCAGGCGGCGCGTTCCCTGATTTCGCTGCTGCACCTCCACCAGGTCTTCTTGCGGCGCGTCGGCGAGCGGAAGCTCTCGCTGACGGCGGCTGATCGCGCGATGCAGATCGCCGATGACACCGGGGATCCAGCGCTCATCGCCGCCTCTGTGTGGAATGTGTGCGGAATCCTGACTTCAAGCGGGGAGGTAGCGGACTCCCTGGAACTGGCGCGGACGGCTATCGATCACGTACGCCCCGGGGGCGGGGCCACCCAGGAGCACCTCTCTGCTTACGGAGCGCTTCACCTCGCGGCTGCGATCGCGGCCGTGCGGGACGGAAAGGCGCCGGTGGCCTGGGATTTGCTGCGCGGGGCCGATGCTGTCGCGACACGCCTCGGAGAGGACCGCAACGACTGGCATACGTCGTTCGGACCGACGAACGTCAAGATGCACGCTGTGCATCTGGCGGCCGAGGAGGGTGACGCGGCGGAAGCGTTGCGGCTGGCCGACGACGTGGAGGTGCCTGAGCCGGGCGGCGTGCTGCCGCTGGAGCGCACGACCAGGTACCTGGTCGAGGTGATGCACGCGAACCGACTGACGGGTGACGACTACGCCACGCTGTACATGCTGCGAAAGATCAAGGACACGAGCCCGGAGGAGATCCGCTACTTCCCTCTGGTGCGCGACGCGATCGGCACGCTGCTCAAGCGCGAGCGGCCCACATACCGGCGCGAGCTGCGTGAACTCGCTGCGCACGTAGGGGTGCTGGCGGCGGCCTGACCCCGGAAGGGGTGGCGACCCGGAAAAAGCTTCCGGGCTGCTCCTCGTGTCCGGTCCTACGGTCTGTCACATGACGATTACCGAAGGGAAGCGTGGGGCGGGTTCCGTGACCGCGAACCCCACGCGGGGCGTGCGGATCGAGCGCGTTCCCGAAAAGTCGCTGCGTCACACCGAGGCCGGGCGGATCGGTCTGCCGCTCAGGGTTGTCGACAACGGCGTCGCGGTAGCGGACGGCGAGCTCGTGCTGACGCACGACGAGGCCGCTGGAATGCGACTGGAGCTCGACCGGCTTCTCGTCACCGCCGAGGGGGGTGCCGCATGATGCCCGCCCCTCGGCGTACGCCCGGGGACCGCGCCCGCAGGGCCGCGCTGGCGGATGCCGCCGTGGGCGGCGTGCCGGTGGAACCCGTCGACGGGCCCGCGCCCGCGCCTGGTTGCGACGTCTGTGAAGCGCTCGCGCGGCAGCGGATCGTCGCGCGGCGGGACGGTGACTTCTCGCGCGTTGTCGACTGCGACGTCGAGCTGCGGCGACACCCGCACGGGAGGCGGCGGTGACGCAAGTGGACAGCGTGGCGCCCGCGTTCGTACTGGCGCGGGACGGCGCGCGGGGGCTGCCCGTCGAGCCGGTGTACGAGTTCCAGTGCCGGGCCTGCCGGAAGACGTCCCGGGCGGGCGAGGGCGACCCGCTGGGAGCCGAGGTATGGGCGCTGAAGCACACGCGGCTGCACCCGGAGCACCGTACGTACTGCGCGGTGACGACCTCGTTCTGGCGGGTGGACCCGGATTCCGAGTCCAAGGCTGCCGGGGAGGTGGCCCGGTGACGTACGCGCCGCTGCCCCTCACGTACCCCACGCAGCGCCACCCCGGCGCACTGTGGCTCGTCTCCCGCGTCCTGCGGCCGCGCGAGATCCACGAGGACTGGGCGGAAGGCCGGACGCCCGCGATCGAGATCGGGCGGCGCTTCGACGTGATCCACCTCGCGGCGGAGGCGGTCGAGGGCGGCCTCGGCGGGGTGCGGACGGACGACGTCGTCGAGGCGGCGTTCCGGGCGGCGGGGATCGCGTACGGCGTGGTGGTGACCCGTCGGCGGGACGTCTACAGCGTTCTGGTGCGGGCGGGTACGGCGCGGACGTGGGCCGCCGGGAAGGGGACGCGGGCCGTCGGGATCGACGACCACCTGCGGTATCTGCGCGCGCCGCACCCCGGCCGCCGCGAAGGGCCGGGTGACTTCTGGCTGCTGCCGGTGCCGCACGCGGACGAGGTGCTGGCCGGGGCCGTGGAGGTGCGTGCGCTGCTCGCGCGGTCGGGAGGGAGGCCGGAGAGGGGTGGGGCGACCGTGACGTGGGGGGTGCGGCCGTCATCGGCGTAGGGTGGGCCGATGCCACTCGTGGAGATCACCTACGCGCCCCACGTCCCCGAGGACACCCTCCGTGAACTGCGGGACGCGCTCCCGCACTTGGTGTCCCTCGCGGTGGAGTGCCCCGAGGAGCCGTACGACGGCGCATTGCGGCCCGGCGACGTCGAATTGCGCTTCCGGCCGCTCGGGCCGCTGGACAGTGGCGGGCTGGACCTCGTCGTGGAGGTGCGGTCGAAGTGGTTCGAGAGCCGGGCCGCCGACCGGCAGGAGCGGGTCGACCGGCTGTGCGCCGGCGTCCGGTCGGTGAGTGGGCTGTCCGGCGTCGGCGTGTATCTGTCGCTGCCGGTCGCGGCGTGGGCGCAGGGGGAGTGAGGCTCGGAGTGAAGTGACGGGACGCGGCGCGCATTCGGGGGCGGGGCGCGCGGGCCGGTCCCGTTCCCGCGGTGTGGTGGGCTCCTGCGCCGCGTACCGGCCGGCCCGCCGCTCCCGACGCACGCAGCCGTCAGGTTCCGCGCGCGTACGACGCCAGGCGGTCGGCGAGCGCGGCGACGAGGTCGCGCAGCGCTTCGGGGCGTTCGATGACGAACGGCCGGTCGAGCGAGGCGAGGACCGGGGGCAGCCAGTCGAGCCGCTCCACCCGCAGTTCGACGCGCCGCCAGCGCTCGGCCGTGTGATCCCTCTCCGCCCCCTCCGCCTCGTCCTCGTCCAGGACGGCGACGGAGGCGGGCAGGCGGGCGCGGATCCGCTCGACCGTTCCGTGGATCCGCACGGTCACCTCGTGCCGGTACGCGGCCGTGGCGAACCCCGACAGGACCCGCTGCGCCGGGCCGGGCCCCTCGGGCTCCGGGAATGAGCCGGGCAGGGTCCGCGCCTCCGCGACGCGGTCGAGCCGGAGGGTCCGGTCCTCACCAACCTCAGGGTCCTCACCCGTGACGTACCACCGGCCCGCGTGGGCGACGATCCCGTACGCGTGCAGCGTGCGGTCGCCGTGCCGCCCGTCGCGGTCGGTGTAGCGGAGCGAGACCGGCCGGCGGTGGTGTACCGCGTCGGCGAGGGTGAGCAGGATCCCGGCGTCCGGGGTGTCGAACTCGCCGGGCCGGTCGGTGAAGTCGAGGGTTTCCAGGAGGGTGTCGAGCCGGCGGGCGAGGTGCCGGGGCAGTACCCGCCGGATCTTCGCGGACGCCGTCTCGTTCGCCGTGCGCTGGGCGGTCGTCAGCCCTGTGCGGCGGCCGGCGACCAGGCCGAGGAGCACGGCCAGCGCCTCGTCGTCGCCGAGCATGAGCGGAGGCAGGCGGTATCCGGGGGCGAGGCGGTAGCCGCCGTGGCGGCCGCGTACCGATTCCACGGGCACGCCGAGATCGATCAGTTGGGACACGTATCGCCGGACGGTGCGTCCTTCGACGCCGAGGCGGTCGGCGAGTTCGGCCACGGTGCGGGTGCCGCCCGACTGCAGGAGTTCCAGGAGGGTCAGCATGCGGCCGGTGGGTCGGGACATGGGCACCAACGTAATGCGCATACAGGACCGGTTCTGTCCGCTATTGCTCCTAGTCTGCGCGGTGCATGCTTCCGGTGCGGTTCTTGACGGCCCCTGCCGGACCTTGACGGCCCTTTGAAGGAGATCGCCGTGGACTTCGTCTCGATCCGTATCATCACCGGCGACGTGGCGCGTCTCGTCGCGTTCTACGAGCGGGCCACCGGCGCGCGGGCGGTGTGGGCCACCGAGGACTTCGCGGAACTCAGGACGGCGGGCGCGACCCTCGCGATAGCGAGCACCCGGACCGTCCCGCTGTTCGCCCCCGGCTCCGCCCGCCCGGCGGAGAACCATAGTGTGATCACCGAGTTCCTCGTCGACGACGTGGACCGCGTGCACCAGGACCTGGCCGGCTTCGTCTCCGACGTCGTCAGCGGGCCCACCACGATGCCCTGGGGCAACCGGTCGCTGCTGTTCCGCGACCCCGACGGCAACCTCGTCAACTTCTTCACTCCCGTGACCGAGGCGGCCAGGGAGAAGTTCGGGCGGTGACGCTGTGGTGGCACGCGGATCAGGCGCAGAGTCGCAGGATGCCGTCCTCGAAGCCCGGGAACTCCCGTGCCGCCGCCTCGTCCATGACCGTCTTCGCCGACTGCCGCCGGTCCGGGGCGAACCGCGCTGCGACCGCCGCGAGTTCGGGTACGCGGCGGGCGGGACGGGCGCGTTCGAGCGCGTCGACGGCCTCGAACGGGCCGAAACCGTCGGCCAGGAGCCAGAGGAAGGCCGGCAGGTCGCGGGCGACGACGCCCATCTCGCCCTCCGAGCCGAGGTGCACGACCGGCTGGGCGGTGAGGGGCGCGGCGGGCCGGACGAGCCAGGCGGCCGTGAGACCGCCCGACCCGTCCTGGCCGAAGACGCGGAACGCGTCACCCGTCACCTCGCCGTTGCCCGTCCAGGCGCGGAACCACGCGGTCGTCTCCCCGGCGGACAGGAACTCGGGGTAGAGCTCGAAATCGATGCCGTCGCCCTCCGCGTCGTATCCGAACTCCATGCTCGCCAGGGCGTGGAGGGGTGCGGGGAGGATGCGGTGGTCGTCCGTCGGTGTCATGGGCGCACGTTAGCGGTCGCCGCCGCCGCCCTCGCCGCCGCCGCCCTCGCCGCCGTCGCCCACGCCGGCGCCGCCTCGGTGGCCGCGGGCCGCCGCCACCGCGCACACCGCCGCCAGCGGGAGTTCCGCCGCGGCGGCCATGACCAGGGCCGAGGCCAGGTCGGCGCCCGGGGCGGCCGTCATCACGTCGAACCAGGCGTCGGCGACGAGCAGGGTGGCGGCCACCGCGGCCGTGAGCGTGTGGAGGACGTGGCGGCGTACGGCCAGGACGCCTGTCGTGATGAGGGCGAGGGCCTCCAGCGCGTCCAGCCCGACCCAGGCCGCCGACCACTTCGCGGCCGTGGTCTCGGCCGGCAGGCTCGTGGCGAGGACGACCAGCCAGGGGAGGAGGGCGAGACCACAGGCGGCCAGGGCGTAGCCGAGGAGACGGGGGCGCGGCCGGGGCGCGGGCGCGGGCGCGGTGGGCGGGTGCAGGAGGACGACCTCGGCCGTCGCGCCCGGCCCGTCCGCCGAGCCCCGGTCGTCCGCCGTGTCGCGTCCGGACGGTGCGTTACGGGGGAGGCGGAGGACGGTCATCGGGGCTCCGTGGGTCGGTCGGCGGGCGGCGGGGCGATGTGTTCCACGATGGCGGCGGGGGCGTCCTCCGGTCACTGGTACCGCTGTCCGTTCCGGGGTGGCACTGGCTTCACCCCCGGGACGGGAGTGTGTGCCATGGCCCCCGTCCGACCTGCGGACCTACGGTTCTTTCATGCACATGTCGAACACCCTGCGCCCTCTGCTGCGTCCTCTGCTGCGCCCTTTCGAGAACAGCGGCGGTCCGGTCGCCTTCCACTTCTCCGGTGGCCTGATCCATCTCCTGGGGCTGACGGTGCTCGCGGTGCCGTGGCTGTCCGGCGGGCCGACGCGGGCGCTGAGCGTCCTGGCGGCGGTCTTCGGCATGTTCGCGTTGCTCGCGGCGGCCTCGCCCTTGCTGACGGCGATGCAGCGGGCGCGTTTCCGGGGCTGGCTGGGGATGGATATCCCCCGGCCGGAGGGGAAGGCGGGGATCCGTTCCGAGCGGTTCTGGCGGCAGGTGCAGTACCACCTGGCGATCGGTCCGCTGATCACCGCCGCCGCGCTGGCGGCGCTGGCCGGCGCGCTGGTGTCCGTGGCGGCGCTGACCGTGTACGTCTGGGTCTGGGCGCTGCCGCTGGACTTCCGGCTGTCCAACCCCGGCTATTCGACGCAGGCCGTGTATGTGACCGTTGCCGGCGCGGGCGGGCTGTACGGGGCGGTCTGGCTGCTGAAGACCCTCGCCGGGCTCGACGCGCGCGCCGCCCTGAGCCGCCTCGGGCCCACCCCCGCCGAGCTGCTGGCGCGCCGCGTCGACGAGGTCACGGAGAGCAGGGCCGGTGTCGTGGACGCGGCCGACGCCGAGCGCCGGCGCATCGAACGCGACCTGCACGACGGCGCCCAGCAGCGGCTGGTGTCGATGGCCGTCAACCTGGGGCTGGCGAAGGTGACGCTGACCGATCTGCCCGAGGACGCGCGGAAGGTCATCGACGAGGCGCACCGCGAGGCGAAGGCGGCGATCCAGGAACTGAGCGACCTCGTCCGGGGCCTGCACCCGGCGGTCCTGGAGGACCGCGGTCTGGACGCGGCCCTGTCCGGGATCGCCGACCGCGCCCCGCTGCCCGTCCGCGTCCGGGTGGACCTGGCGTCCCGGCCGGCGCCCGCGATCGAGGCCGTGGCGTACTTCGTCGTCTCCGAGGCGCTGGCCAACGTCGTCAAGCACGCGCAGGCGTCCCGGGCGGAGGTCACCGTCGAACGGTTCGGGGGGATACTGCTCGTGGTCGTCTCCGACGACGGCGTGGGCGGGGCGGACGAGTCGGGCGGTACAGGTCTGGCGGGGCTGGCCAAGCGGGTCGCGTCGGTGGACGGCACCTTCTCGATCAGCAGCCCCGTGGGGGGCCCGACCGTTGTGACTGTGGAGCTGCCGTGCGCGCCGTGATCGCCGAGGATTCCGTACTGCTGCGGGTGGGGCTGGTGAAGGTCCTGGAGGCGGCGGGCTTCGAGGTGGCCGCCGAGGCCGGCGACGCGGAGGCGCTGCTCGCGGCGGTCGAGGAACACCGGCCGGACCTGGTGGTCAGCGACGTCCGGATGCCGCCCGGCTTCACGGACGAGGGCGTCCGGGCGGCGCTCCTCATCCGCCGGCAGTGGCCCGACGTCGCCGTGCTGCTGCTGTCGCAGTACGTCGAGGAGCGGTACGCGGCCGACCTGCTCACCGGCGACACCCGCGGCGTCGGCTACCTGCTCAAACAGCGGGTCGCCGACGTCGAGGAGTTCATCGACGCGCTGCGCCGGGTGGCGGCGGGCGGCACGGCCCTGGACCCGCAGGTCGTCTCCCAACTGCTGCTCCGGCGGCACAGCGACCCGCTCGACCGGCTCACCCCGCGCGAGCGCGAGGTGCTGGAACTGATGGCGTCGGGGCGCTCCAACGCGGGGATCGCCGCCCAACTGGTCGTCAGCGAGAGCGCGGTGGCGAAGCACATCAACAACATCCTGGCCAAGCTGGACCTGCCGAGGGCGGACGCGGACCACCGGCGGGTGCTGGCGGTTCTGCGGTTCCTCGGGGTGGGGTGAGGGTGGCGGCGGGCGGGGCTCAGGTGTCGAGCCCGGCCCACCTGCGGTGTTCCCGCTCGCCGGGGGCGTAGCGCCCGAAGCTGCGGATGAGGTGGGGGAAGGCGAAACAGAAGAGGACGGGAGCGACCGCCACTTCGAAGGTTCCGAGCAAGGCGAGGGCCACGGCGGCGACGACAGCCAAGGCGAGCAGCAGGCGCTTCGTTCCCTCGTTTGCCCGCAGGAGCCGGCTTTCCGGTACATCGTCCCTGTCGGCGCGGCGGATCTCCAGAATGGTCAGGTGCGCGGTGACACCGCCGAGGACGACGAAGACGGGCGCGGTGATCGCCAGCGCGAGAGGGCTCTCCTCGGCGATCCCCCACAGGAAGCCGGCTCCCATGGCGCCGGTGAGCAGGGTCAGGAACAGCCAGAACAGCGTCCACTTGGCCCGGCGTCGCCAGTAGGGCGCGCCGCGGTCCACCCAGGTGGTGCCGTAACCGGGGAAGGGCCGTGGGGGTAGAGGTGGGTAGGCGTGTCTGCGCGGGCGCTTCCTCTTCGTCATGGGGCCGCGTCCGTATGGTGATGCCGATCCGGCGGCGTTTCCGGCGTTTGCCAGGAAGAAGGCGACCGGGTCGGTCGGCGGATTGCCGGCAGCAGGTCCGTGCGGCCGCTTGAGCTCGAGCACCCGTTCACAGCGCGTTGCGTAGTACTAGGAACAGCGCGAAGAAGCCGAGGGTCGCCCAGAAGAGCCCCTTGACCAGGCGCCATTGGATCGCACGCCCCCGGTCGTACGATTCCGTCAGCCACGCGGTGCCGCGGACGACTCCCGGCCCACCAAGGGAGACCATGAGCAGGGCGGCCAGCAGGCCGGAGAACCAGCCGCACGCGTTCACCCGGTCGATCTTGTAGCAGATGCCGATGAAGTCGCAGGAGGCGGTGACGCGGCGTCCCGGCTCGTAGTCGCGGTCGATGTCGAGGTCGGTCCTCGGGGAGCCGCCGTCCGACGGGCGGAAGGTACCCGAACACTCGACGGTGTCCGCGCCGCGCCCACCGCCGCGCTGGGTGGTCGCCTTGTGCTCACACTGCTCGACGGCGAAGGTGCCGCGCGTCCCCCACACTCCCGACGCATGGCTGGAGATGCCGAGAGCGAACGTCCCGAGCACCAGTCCGGCCAGGACGAGCAGGGCGCCGCCGAACCGCAGTGTCGAGGCCGGCATCTCCGGCCGGGTCGATGGGCGCACCGGGCGGCGCTTGCTAGCCGAAGATGCCATGCCAGACTTTCTTCACGCCGCTCGTCCCCTTGTGCCAGGCGGCCTTCGCGGTGTCCTCGCCCTTGTGCCACATCGCCTTCACGTCGTTGTCCACCCACGCCTGTCCGGCGTCGGCGAAGCTGTGGCCGATGCCGCTGACGACACCGTACTTGTGGATGTTGCTGCCCCAGTGGGCGTTGTGGGTCAGTTCGTAGCCGAAGGTGCCCACACCGTAACCGATGCCGACGGCTGCCACCACGCCCGCGGCGACCGCGGGGTTGCTGGTGGCCGCGCCCACGAGCACGCCTTCGGCGTAGGTGCCGGCGGCCATGCCCACCGCCGCGGGAGTCGCGTCCCGTGCGAACGCCTCCTTGTACGACCAGCCCCGCGTCCGGTGGTCGTCGTACATCTGAAGACCGACCATGGCGCCGGTCAGACCGGTGCTCACCGCGCCGAACTTGCCCATCGGCCCGGCTCCCCGCACCCGGTAGTTCTCCGCGATCTCACCGATCGTGACGCGCGCGGCGCCACTGCCCTTGACCTTGCTCTGCCACCCCTCGACGGAGGCGGCCCGGAGGCGCTGATCGCTGAGTGCGGCCCTGGCCGCCCGCCGCTGCTGCAGC
Organism: Streptomyces mobaraensis; assembly: GCF_020099395.1. NCBI lineage: Bacteria > Bacillati > Actinomycetota > Actinomycetes > Kitasatosporales > Streptomycetaceae > Streptomyces > Streptomyces mobaraensis. The sequence goes on from NZ_CP083590.1 coordinate 5,144,132, forward strand.
TTCTCGTTCCACTCGGCGCCGCCCTTGGGCAGCTTCCGCGCTTCCCGCTTCAGGTCCTTGGCGCTCTGCTTGAGCGCCTCCAGTTTCTTCGCGCTCTCCTGGGTCAGCGCGGCCGGCGTCGTGTACAGCCCCCGCAGGACCTCCGACAGCGTGCAGTAGTCGGCGCCGTTGTACTGGTTCGGGTTGCCCTTGCCAAGCATCTGGTCGAGTACGGAGTTCAGGCTGGCCGTCGCCAGCTGACGCGCGTCCTGCGCCCGCTTCAGTGCCGCGTCGCGCCCCTTCTGGTATGCGTCCAGTTCCGCCTGCTGGTCCGCCTTGCCAGTGGCACCGCCCTGGCTGTCGAGGGTCAGGCCGGCCGCGCGGGCCGTGTCCTGGACGTCGCCCAGGTCGCCCTTGGCCTTCTCCAACTCCTCGGAGAGGACGGTGACGACGTCCGACACCTGCGACATGGCCTCGGCCAGTGCCGCGCCGATCGTGCTGTCATGGCCCCACACCGTCTGGAAGGCGTCCGCGCCGTCGCCGGTCCAGCCGGCCTCGTGGACGACGCTGCTCACCTTCTTGTCGAGGACCTTGGACGTCGTGTCGTACTTCTCGGTCGCCGACGTGTAGTCCGTGGCGACCTTCTTGAGGCCGGCGAGGTCGTCGTCGATCACTTCGACACCTTGCCCATCAGGTCGTCGAGGATTTTCCGGGTGTCGATGTCCTGGTTCCGGTAATCGCTCGCGGCGGCCCGCAGGTTGCCGCCGTGCTTGGTCACCAGGTTCGTCAGCAGTTCGTGGCCGATGCCGAACGCCTCGCTGAGCCGGAGGAGGGCCGAGCTCAGGGCGGCGTCGCCGACTCCCGGGGTCGGCGGGGAGGCGAGGTGTTTGAACTCGCCGAGGTGCAGGGCCTCCCGGTGGAACCCCCTGCCCGCGTCGTCGATGTGCTCGACCGTGGCCTTGAGCCGGTCAGCCATGGAGGGCCTCCCGCTCGTCCCAGGAGGACAACCCCTCCGAGGCCGGGGCGGTCGGCGGATCCACGAGCACATGCGGTACGCCCGCCTCGCCCAACAGGAGGCGCAGTGCGCCGAGCGGCAGGGCGACCCACGGCTGGTCGGGGCCGAGGCAGGCGACGAGCCGTTCGGCGGACGTGAACGCCATCCCACAGTCGGTCCCGTCGGCGGCGCGCCGCGTCTCGAACTCGATCTTGTTCTCTACCTGTTGCCAGCCGTCCGCCGGGCGGGGACGTGCCGGCGCGAGGACGATGTCGTCGTCGGCGGGCGAGGGCGTACTCACGGTGTAACTCTCCTGCCGGGTGGGTGAATTGAGGCAGGAGATCAGCCTAGGAAGGCGTGCGGCACCGGTCCATCAAGGACGCGTTATCGAGGTGTCAAGGAGCCGTCAGGATCGGTGTATCAGCCATGCAGCCCGTGCAGGACCAGGCCGCAGACCGTGTCGAAGGCCGTGTCGATGTCCGGGTGGGACCACTCGGGCGCGTAGGCCGGGTCGTGGAAGCGGTTGGTGGCGTCCCATACGGCGCGGGCGGTGCGGTCGGGGTCGGGGAGAGAGAACTCACCGCTCTTGGTGCCGTCGCGGAGGATGCCGGCGAGCTGGCCGACCATCGTCGCGACGTGCCGTTCGACCGTGGTGCTGTTCTCGCCGACCAGGACCATGTACGTGGCGAACAGCTCCGGGTCGTCGCCCGCCTTGCGGCGCTTGGCGGCGAAGAGGGCGGTGAGCCAGTCGCGCAGGCGCTGTTCGGCGGGGGCGTCGGCGGAGGCGATGGCGGACAGGGCCGTGTGGGACTGGTCGAGCCAGCGCTCCGTGACGGCCTCCCGGAGGGCGGCCTTGCTGCCGAAGTGCCGGTAGACGCTGCCGTGGCTGACGCCGAGCGCGCGGGCGACGTCGACGACGGTCGCCTTGGCCGGGCCGAAGCGGCGCAGGACGTCCTCGGTGGCTTCGAGGATGCGGTCTTGGGTCAGGGGCTCGGGCGGCATGTGGGTACGGGTCCTTTCCTCCGGCGCCTACGCGCCTGGGACGACCGTACCCGGCCGGGGGCGGGGCCGGGGCGCGCGGGGCGGGTCCCGGTGGGACCGGGGAGGGGCGGGTGGAGGAGTGGGTGGGCAGGGGCGGTACGGGCGGGTGTGGCCCGGGTGCTCGCCGGCGTCGGGTGCCGAGGGTCGTCCGCGGTGAGACCCGGCCCCGGCGCCCGGCGAGCGCCCCCCGCCCCCGCTCACCGCTCGCTGTCCAGGTGCGCCATCTGGTCCGCCGGGTAGCGCTCGCCCGCCGCGGCGTCCGCCGGTATGGCCGTCTCGATGGCGGCGAGGTCGTCGGGGCCCAGGGCGACGTCCAGCGCGCCGAGCGCCTCGCCGAGCCGCTCGCGGGTGCGGGCGCCCACCAGGGGGACGATGTCGGTGCCCTGGGCGAGGACCCAGGCGATGGCCGTCTGGGCGACCGTCGCGCCCCGCTGCTCCGCGACCTTGCGCAGGGCGTCGACCAGGTCCAGGTTGCGCTGGAGGTTCTCGCCCTGGAAGCGGGGGCTCACCCCGCGGAAGTCGTCGGCGGCGAGCCGGCGGTCGCGGCCGAAGTGGCCGCTGATCAGGCCGCGGGACAGGACGCCGTAGGCGGTCACGCCGATGCCCAGCTCGCGGGCGGTGGGGAGGATGCGGTCCTCGATGCCGCGCGAGATCAGCGAGTACTCGATCTGGAGGTCGGAGATCGGGGCGACGGCGGCGGCCCGGCGCAGGGTGTCGGCGCCGACCTCGGACAGGCCGATGTGGCGGACGTGCCCGGCCTGGACGAGCTCGGCGATGGCGCCGACGGTCTCCTCGATCGGCACGTCGGGGTCGACGCGGGCGATCCGGTAGACGTCGATGTGGTCGACGCCCAGCCGCTCCAGCGAGTACGCGGCGAAGTTCCGCACCGCCGCCGGGCGGCCGTCGTAGCCCGACCAGCCGCCGTCCGGGTCGCGCAGCGCGCCGAACTTGACGCTGGTGAGCGCCCGTTCGCGGTGGGCGGCCGGGGCGGAGCGCAGCGCCTCGCCGATGAGCATCTCGTTGTGGCCCATGGCGTAGAAGTCGCCGGTGTCGAGCAGGGTGACGCCCGCGTCCAGGGCGGCGTGGATGGTGGCGATCGACTCGGCCCGGTCGGCCTCGCCGTAGAGGGCGGACATGCCCATGCAGCCGAGGCCGAGGGCGGAGACCTGAGGGCCGGTGGTGCCGAGGGTGCGGTACAGCACGGGGACTCCTTCATGGAGGGAAGGGGGGGAGGACGACACCACCAGAGTGGCACATCGAATGACGGATTTCAATATCTGTCATTCGATCCAGTGTCACCCGGGCGGTGCGCGCGCCGCCGCCGAGCCCCTCCCGTCCCTCCGGGGCCTCCCGGTCTTCCCGGCCTCTCCGGCCCCCTCTCAGCTCACCGCCCTCGGCAGCCGCGTGCTCAGCACCACCGTCGCCGCCACCGCCACCAACTGCACCCCGAACGTCGTCACCACCGCGTCCCGCATGCCCATCGAGGAGGACAGCGACAGGAACAGCGACCCGAGCGTCGCCACCCCCAGCGCCATGAACGACTGCTGCGTGGTGACCATCACCCCGCTGCCCACGCCCGCCTGCGTCGCCGGCACCTCGCTCAGCACCGCCCGCAGGGTGGGCGGCAGCAGCAGGCCCTGGCCCAGGCCCTGCACGGCCAGGGCGGGCATCGGGCCCCAGACGCCGAGGCCGTCCCAGCCCCAGTGGAACGTCAGGACCATCCCCAGCACGCCGGCGGCCTGCACCAGCGTTCCGGCGGTCACCGCGCGGCGGCCGTAGCGGGCGCCCAGCCGGGGGCCGAGCAGGGAGCCCACGAAGAAGGCGACGCACAGCGGCACCAGGGCGAGTCCGGCCTCGGTCGGGTTGAGCCGCAGCCCGTCCTGCAGCACCACGGCCACGACGAACATGTAGCCGCCCCAGCCCAGCGAGAACGGCACCAGCACCGCGAGGCCGCTGCGGACCGAGCGGATCCGCAGCAGGGACGGCGGCACCAGCGGGGTCCGTCCGGCGGCCTCCAGCCGCCGTTCCACCGCCCAGAAGGCCGCCGCGGCGAACGGGAAGAGGATCAGCAGCGCCCAGGCCCACACCGGCCACCCGGTCGAGCGTCCCTCCGTCAGCGGCACCAGCAGCGAGGCCAGGGTCACCGACAGAAGGACCGTGCCCGCGCCGTCCACCTTGGTCGGCCGGTCCGACCGCGTCTCCGGGATCAGCCGTGCCGCCATCAGCAGCGCGATCACCGAGAGCGGCGCGTTGACCAGGAAGATCGGCCGCCAGCCGGAGCCCGCGATGTCGGCGGAGACCAGGAAGCCGCCCAGCATCTGGCCGACCACGCTCGACACGCCGGCGGTGGCGCTGTAGAAGCTCATCGCGCGGGTACGCCGCTCGCCGTGGGTCGCCGCCTGGATCGTCGCCAGCGCCTGTGGCAGCAGCAGCGCCGAGGCGGCGCCCTGGGCGACGCGGGCGGCCACCAGGGTCCAGGCGTCCGGCGCCAGACCGCACGCCACGGACGTCACGCCGAACGCGGCCGTTCCCCAGAGGAACATCCGGCGCCGGCCCACCATGTCGCCCAGCCGTCCACCGAGCACCAGCAGGACGGCGTACGCGATGCCGTACCCGCCGACGACCATCTCCAGGACGGCCGGACCGGCGTGCAGATCGCGGTCGATGGCGGGCAGGGCGACGTTGACGATGAAGAAGTCCACCATCGGCAGCGCGGCGCCGAGGAGCACCGTGACGAGGCCGCCGGTGCCCAGCGCCGCCGCGCGGGGGTGCGGCGGGGACGGGGTGCCGGAAGAGGTGGAGGCAGGAGGTGTCGAGGAGGGGGCGGGTATCTCATCGGCTATGCGTGCTTCGTTCACACGATGACGATGACGCACTTCGCAACCTGGTACCAGAGAGTTTTTATCCTGGTACAACGACTACCCGGCAACGGCCCTGACAGCGGGCCGCCCGTACCGCAGGCTGGAGGCATGACCACGATGGTGCAGGAGCCGACGGCCGTCCCGCTCGTCGCGCCGGGCGGCGCGACCGGGACCCGTGGCATCGACGACGAGGCCCGCCGCGCCGAGCTCGCGGCCTTCCTCCGAAGCCGCCGCGAGCGCATCACCCCCGAGCAGGTCGGCCTGCCACGCGGGCGCCGCCGGCGGACCCCCGGGCTGCGCCGGGAGGAGGTCGCGCTGCGCGCCGCCGTGGGCGTCACCTGGTACACCTGGCTCGAACAGGGCCGGGACATCCAGGTCTCCGCCCAGGTCCTCGACGCCATCGCCCGCGCGCTGCTGCTCGACCGCGCCGAGCGCGCCCACCTCTTCGCCCTCGCCAACGCCTCGGACCCGGCTCCCAACGCCGAGCCCGCCGGCGTCCCGGCCGGGCTGCGCCTGATGCTGGAGCAGCTGGAGCCCTTCCCCGCCTGCGTACAGAACGCGCGCTACGACATCCTGGCGTACAACCGCACGTACAAACAGCTGATCTGCGACCTCGACGCCCTGCCGCCCGAGGAGCGCAACTGCCTCTGGCTGCACTTCACCAACGAGACCTGGTACGCCGACGCCGTCGACCGGGAGGACGCCAAGCGGGCCATGGCGGCGAAGTTCCGGGCCGCGATGGCCGACCACCTCGCCGAGCCGGCCTGGAAATGCCTGCTCAAGCGGTTGCGGGACGCGTCGCCCGAGTTCCGGGAGGTGTGGGAGCGGCACGAGGTGGTCCCGCCCGCGGCCAACCGGCAGCGCGTCTTCCGGCAGGCCCGGGTGGGCCTCCTCAACCTCGACCACACCAACCTCTGGACCGGACCGCACCCCGGTACCCGGGTGCTCGTCTTCACCCCGGCCGACGACGAGACGCACGCGCGGCTGCGGCGGCTGCTGGAGCTGGTGCGGGCCGAGGAGGGGTGAGCTCCGTGAGCCTCGTGAGCTCCGTGAGCCCCTGAACCCCGCGTGCACAGGGCGCGGAACGGAGTGACCGGAGCCACGGGATCCGGTCCGCCGGATGAGGGACAATGGACGGTCGTCTCACAGGCCCGGTGTCCGTGGGGCGGCGGGACGCCCCCGGCCCACCGCCGGGACCGCCCCCATACAGCCCCAGCCCGCCCCTCCCGCACGAACGAGGAAGCCCCTCCATGACGCAGCTCCAGATCGGTCCGCACACCGTGCAGCCGCCGGTGGTCCTGGCCCCGATGGCCGGGATCACCAACGCGCCCTTCCGCACGCTGTGCCGCGAGTTCTCGGGCGGCAAGGGGCTCTTCGTCAGCGAAATGATCACCACCCGGGCGCTGGTCGAACGGGACGCCAAGACCATGCGGCTGATCCACTTCGACGGCAGCGAGAAGCCGCGCTCGATCCAGCTCTACGGCGTGGACCCGGTCTACACCGGCCGCGCCGTCCGCATGATCGTGGAAGAGGACCTGGCCGACCACATCGACCTCAACTTCGGCTGCCCCGTCCCCAAGATCACCCGCAAGGGCGGCGGCTCCGCCCTCCCCTACAAGCGGAACCTGCTGCGCGCCATCCTCCGCGAGGCCGTCGGCAACGCCGGGTCGCTGCCCGTCACCATGAAGATGCGCAAGGGCATCGACGACGACCACATCACCTACCTGGACGCCGGCCGGATCGCCGTCGAGGAGGGCGTCACCGCCATCGCCCTGCACGGCCGCACCGCCGCCCAGCACTACGGCGGCACCGCCGACTGGGAGTCCATCGCCCGCCTCAAGGAGGCCGTCCCGGAGATCCCGGTGCTCGGGAACGGCGACATCTGGTCGGCCGACGACGCCGTCCGGATGATGCGCGAGACCGGCTGCGACGGGGTCGTGGTCGGGCGCGGCTGCCTGGGTCGCCCGTGGCTGTTCGGCGACCTGGTCGCCGCCTTCGACCCCGAGGGCCCCCGCGAGCCCGCCGCGCCCACCCTGCGGGAGGTGGCGCGGGTGATGCTGCGCCACGCGGAGCTGCTGGGGGAGTGGCTGGAGAGCGAGGAGCGCGGCGTCATCGACTTCCGCAAGCACGTCGCCTGGTACACGAAGGGGTTCTCGATCGGGTCCGAGCTGCGGAGGCAGCTGGCCGTGACGTCGTCCCTGGCGGAGCTGGACGCTCTTCTGAGCGGGCTGGACCTGGATCAGGCGTGGCCGGTGGGGGCCAACGGGCCGCGGGGGCGGACGTCCGGGCGGGACCGCGTGGTGCTGCCGGAGGGGTGGCTGGACGATCCGTACGACTGTGCGGTGGTGGGGGCGGACGCGGAGCTCGACACGTCGGGTGGGTGAGGGCGCCTCTCCCCGGCCGGGGCGCCTGCGGCGGGCTGTGCCCCGGTCCCTCCCCCAGAGGGGGCACCCCCACCTTCGCCGATTCCTGGGGGCAAGCCCCCAGACCCCCGAAGCGCGCTGCGCGCGCTGTCCTCAAACGCCGGACGGGCTGACTTGGCAGCCCGTCCGGCGTTTTTCGCCGTTAGGCCGACGGCGTGATTCTCGCCACCTCTGATAGGGGTCCCGCTCACATGAGCGCCATATCGAGGTGTGCACCTTCCTAAGGATGGCACTCAGTGCCACCCGCTATGACTTCACAAAATGTCGGCCGAACGGCCTAAATCTCGACGCGCCGTGCGATTACGACTCCACACCGTGAAAGTGCGTTCAAGATGTGAATGCGCTGCCTGTAAACCCCGGCCCCCCCAAGCGACTTTCGATCTGCTGGCAGACAGCCGGTTACGCCCTCATGTCGTTGGAGTGGACCTCCTCAGAAGCCTTCGATCTGGGTACGCTCCCCGCCGTCAGGGCAACCCTCCCCACTGCGGCAGCGCTTTTCCCCGGGAGGTCCAGTGAAGGAGTCGAGTTCCGTGCCGGTATCCGAAGATCAGCAGAAGTTCGTCTACGACTTCACCGAGGGCAACAAGGACCTCAAGGACCTGCTCGGCGGCAAGGGTGCCAACCTCGCCGAGATGACCAACCTCGGTCTCCCGGTGCCGCCCGGATTCACCATCACCACCGAGGCGTGCAAGGTCTACCTGGCCGAGGGCCAGGAGCCGCCGGCGATGCGGGACGAGGTCACGGCGCACCTGGACGCGCTGGAGGCCCGGATGGGCAAGAAGCTCGGGCAGGCCGACGATCCGCTGCTGGTCTCCGTCCGCTCAGGCGCCAAGTTCTCGATGCCCGGGATGATGGACACCGTCCTCAACATCGGGCTCTCCGACGCGTCCGTGACGGGCCTCGCCGCGCAGGCCGGCGACGAGCGGTTCGCCTGGGACTCGTACCGCCGCCTCATCCAGATGTTCGGCAAGACGGTGCTGGGCGTCGACGGCGACCTCTTCGAGGAGGCGCTGGAGGAGGCCAAGGAGGCGAAGGGCGTCTCGACCGACGTCGAGCTGGACGCCGACGACCTCCGCGCCCTCGTCGAGCGGTTCAAGGGGATCGTCGCCGAGCGCACCGGCCGGGAGTTCCCGCAGGACCCGCGCGAGCAGATGGACCTGGCCATAAGGGCGGTCTTCGACTCCTGGAACGGCGACCGCGCCAAGCTCTACCGCCGCCAGGAGCGCATCCCCGGCGACCTGGGCACGGCCGTCAACGTCTGCTCCATGGTCTTCGGCAACCTCGGCCCGGACTCCGGCACCGGCGTCGCCTTCACCCGCGACCCCGCCAGCGGCCACCAGGGCGTCTACGGCGACTACCTGCAGAACGCGCAGGGCGAGGACGTCGTCGCCGGCATCCGCAACACCATGCCGCTCGCCGAGCTGGAGCGCATCGACAAGACGTCGTACGACCAGCTGATGCAGATCATGGAGACGCTGGAGACGCACTACCGCGACCTGTGCGACATCGAGTTCACGATCGAGCGCGGCAAGCTGTGGATGCTCCAGACCCGCGTCGGCAAGCGCACCGCCGGTGCCGCCTTCCGCATCGCGACGCAGCTCGTGGACCAGGGCCTGATCAGCGAGGCCGAGGCGCTCCAGCGGGTGACGGGCAACCAGCTCGCACAGCTCATGTTCCCGCGCTTCGACGAGAAGGCGAAGACCGAGTTCCTCGGCCGCGGCATCGCCGCCTCGCCGGGTGCCGCCGTCGGCAAGGCGGTCTTCGACTCGTACACGGCCGTCAAGTGGTCGCGTTCGGGCGAGAAGGTCATCCTGATCCGCCGCGAGACCAACCCCGACGACCTCGACGGCATGATCGCCGCCGAGGGCATCCTGACCTCGCGCGGCGGCAAGACCTCGCACGCCGCCGTCGTCGCCCGCGGCATGGGCAAGACCTGTGTCTGCGGCGCCGAGGAGCTCGAAGTCGACACCAAGCGGCGGCGGATGACCGCTCCGGGCGGTGTGGTGATCGAGGAGGGCGACGTCGTGTCCATCGACGGCTCGTCCGGCAAGGTCTACCTCGGCGAGGTCCCCGTCGTCCCGTCGCCGGTCGTCGAGTACTTCGAGGGCCGGATGCACGCGGGCGCCGACGACGCCGACGGGCTCGTCCAGGCCGTGCACCGGATGATGGCCTACGCGGACCGGATGCGCCGGCTCCGCGTCCGCGCCAACGCCGACAACGCCGAGGACGCCGCGCGCGCCCGCCGGTTCGGCGCCCAGGGCATCGGCCTCTGCCGCACCGAGCACATGTTCCTCGGCGAGCGCCGCGAGCTGGTCGAGCGGCTGATCCTGGCCGACACCGAGACCGAGCGCGACGAGGCCCTGGGCGCTCTCCTGCCGCTCCAGAAGGCCGACTTCGTCGAGCTGTTCGAGGCCATGGACGGCCTCCCGGTCACCGTCCGGCTGCTCGACCCGCCGCTGCACGAGTTCCTCCCGGACATCACCGAGCTGTCGGTGCGCGTCGCGCTCGCCGAGGCCCGCCAGGAGGCGCACGAGAACGAACTGCGGCTGCTCCAGGCCGTCCACAAGCTGCACGAGCAGAACCCGATGCTCGGTCTGCGCGGCGTCCGCCTCGGGCTCGTCATCCCCGGCCTGTTCGCCATGCAGGTCCGGGCGATCGCCGAGGCCGCGGCCGAGCGGCGGAACGCCAAGGGCGACCCGCGCGCCGAGATCATGATCCCGCTGGTGGGCACCGTCCAGGAGCTGGAGATCGTCCGCGAGGAGGCCGAGCGCGTCATCGCCGACGTCGAGGCCGCCACCGGCACCAGCCTCAAGCTCACCCTGGGCACCATGATCGAGCTGCCCCGCGCCGCCCTGACGGCCGGCCAGATCGCCGAGGCCGCCGAGTTCTTCTCCTTCGGCACCAACGACCTGACGCAGACGGTCTGGGGCTTCTCCCGGGACGACGTGGAGGCCAGCTTCTTCACCGCGTACCTGGAGAAGGGCATCTTCGGCGTCAGCCCGTTCGAGACGATCGACAAGGACGGCGTCGGGTCCCTGGTGCGCGCCGCGGCCGAGGCCGGCCGGGCCACCCGCCCCGACCTCAAGCTCGGCGTCTGCGGCGAGCACGGCGGCGACCCGGAGTCGGTGCACTTCTTCCACGAGGTGGGCCTGGACTACGTCTCCTGCTCCCCGTTCCGCATCCCCGTCGCCCGTCTGGAGGCCGGCCGCGCCGCCGCCCTGACCGGGGCGGTGAGCGACAGCCGGTGACGCCGGCCGGATGCACCGGCCTGGTGACGCCGGCCGGATGAACTCCGGAGCCGCCGATGGGATGACCTCGACCCTCGGACCGACGGCGGCTCCGGTACCGGGAAGGGGCGGTTCCGCGCACGGGACCGCCCCTTCCGCCTGTCCCTAGGAGCCTCCTGCCCCGAGGCGGACGGAGGACGTCCGTGTCCGGTACGCGGTCGCCCCCGGGCGCCGGTTAACCCGGACGTAACGCGAGGGCCACCGGGAGATCACCGGAGCGGAACCGCCGTGTGACAGCACGTGTCCCGGGCGCCCGCCCCGGACCCCGTGACGCGGCGGAGGGGCGGCGCTCGTGCGGGAGCGCCGCCCCTCGTTTACTCCCCCACCGGGAGTTGTTGCCGCCCGCATCGGCTCGGGCGGCAACTCGCATACTCAGCGACCGCTTTTTCGCTCGCCACCCCCCACGGGAACGAGCTGGGGCGGCCCTGAGTGCGTGAATAGGATTTCGCTCCCGGGGTGTTCGCCGCGAGTCCTTTCAACTGTGGCCAAAAGGGCGTGGTAACAGCACGTATCGGTGTGCATACTCAGTGGGCGGGGGGTGACGGCGGATGTCTCATGTGGGGGTTTGGTGCTGCGTGTCCATTTCACTGGACTCGATCTGGCCCGGTTGCGCCTGGCCGGAGACCCGGACGTGCTCTGGGAAACCGTATTGAGCCTGCACCGGTTGCGGGACAAACAAGGCGAGTCGATCTACGGCGATTGGCGCACCGAAACCCGCACTCGGTTGAATAGTGAAACTCGGTTGCTGGCCCCGCTGGTTCCGCCCCGGGGCTATTTCCCGGACTTCCTGACACCGGCCGAAGGCGTACTCGGACTGGAGACCGGCGTGGAGGCGCTGCGCGCGACTCCGGCCGAACGGATCCACGACGAGCTGGGCCGGCTGCCCACGGTCCGCACCCTGCCGGCTTGGATACGATCGCTGGCCGAGGGCGACGCCCGGGCGTTCGGCAAGCTGATCACCGCCCTGCACGACTACCACGAGGCGGCCATCGCGCCGTACTGGGCGCACATCCAGGCGCGCATCGAGGCCGACCGCGCCGTCCGCGGCCGGGCCCTGCTCGACGGCGGGGCGGACGCGCTGCTGTCCTCGCTGCCGCCCACCATGCGCTGGCACGCGCCGGTGCTGGAGTGCGACTACCCGGTCGACCGCGACCTGCACCTGAACGGCCGGGGCCTGCTGCTGGTGCCGTCCTTCTTCTGCCGCGGCAACCCCGTCACCCTGCGGAACCCGGACCTGACGCCGGTCCTCGTCTACCCGGCCCGGCACTGCGCGGAGTCCGCGCCCCCGGTGCAGGACGCGCCGCGCTCGCTGGGGAAGCTGGTGGGGCAGACCCGGTCGGCGGTGCTGGGCTCCATCGGCGGCGGCTGCACCACCAGCGAACTCGCCCGCCGCGTCGGGGTGTCGGCGGCCTCGGCCAGCCAGCACGCGGGCGTCCTGCGCGAGGCCGGCCTGGTGCTCACGCTGCGGCACGGCAGCGCCGTCCTCCACACCCTCACCCCGCTCGGCGCGGCCCTGCTGCGCGGCGGCCACCGGCCGCAGGCCCACCGGGACCGGCCGGCGTTCAAGGAACGGTCGCCCTGGGCGGTCTGAACAGGGCCTGCCGGCCGCGCCCTCAGTCGTCGATTCCCGAGCGCTCCACTCCCGCCACGATGTACCGCTGGAGGAACAGGAACACCACCAGCAGCGGCACGATCGAGACGGCCGCCGCCACGAACAGCTCGTGGAGATGGACCGTCTGCGCGTTGTTGAGCGTCGACAGCGCCACCTGGACCGTCCACGCGTCCCGGTCCTGGCCGATGACCAGCGGCCACAGGAACGCGTTCCAGGCGCCGATGAAGACGATCGTGCCGACGGCGGCGAAGACCGGCCGCGAGTTGGGGACGACGACGCGCCAGTACGTCCGCCAGTACCCCAGCCCGTCCACCTGGGCCGCGTCCTCCAACTCCCGTGGGAAGCCCAGGAAGTACTGCCGGAAGACGAAGCAGGCGAAGGCGCTGAACAGGGTGGGCACGATCAGGCCGCGCAGGGTGGAGACCCAGCCCAGCGACGACACCAGCACGAACGAGGGCACGAAGGTGACGGCCGCCGGGACCATCAGGGTGCCCAGGATCGCGTAGAAGACGGCGTTCGCGTGCCGGTACGGGATGCGGGCCAGGCCGTACCCCGCGAGCGAGGCGAGGACCAGCGTGCCGATGGTCGTGGCGACCGCGATCAGCGTGGAGTTGAGCAGCGCGTGCGCCATCGGCACGTTCGGGTCGTCGAACAGCTCCCGGACGTTCGACCAGTGCGGCGCGCGGGGCAAGAAGGTCCAGTCGGGGGCGGTGATGTCGCTCTCCGACGCGAGCCCGTTCCGCAGCAGCAGGTAGAACGGGACCAGGAACAGCGCGGCCAGCGCGATCAGCAGCGTCAGCCGCAGCGCGCGGCCGGCGCGGACGAGGGCGTTGTGCACGGGGTTCGCACGCTGCTCGCGGTTTTCATGCGACGGGGTCATGGTGTCACTCCTCCCTCCGGCCGAGGCCGGACCAGCGCGCCTGGACGACCGTGACCACCGCGATCACCAGCGCCAGCACGACCGCCCCCGCGCTGCCCAGGCCCAGGTCCTGCCCCTGGCCGAGCGCGGTGTAGTACAGGTAGACCAACGGCGGCCGGGCGTACGGCGGATAGCCGCGCGCGTCCGACAGCAGGTTGAAGAACTCGTCGAACGCCTGGAACGCGTTGATGACCAGCAGCAGCGCCACCGCCACCGAGGTGGCGCGCAGCGCGGGGAACGTGATGTACCGGAACGTCTGCCAGCCGGGGCGCGCCCCGTCGAGCGCCGCCGCCTCGTACAGCCCGACGGGGATGCGCTGCAGCCCGGCCAGGAACAGGATCATGTAGAAGCCGGTCTGGAGCCAGAGCCGTACCGTGCCGATGACCAGCCAGTACCAGGGCGGATGGGTGGTCGCCAGCCAGGCGACGGGCTCGGCGCCGAACCAGCCGAGCACGGTGTTGGCCAAGCCGAAGCGCACCCCGTTGAAGATCGACATCTTCCAGACGAGGGCGGCGACCACGTACGAGCAGGCGGTCGGCAGGAAGAAGACCGAGCGGAAGAACGCCTGTGCCCACCGGAGCCGGTTGACCGCCAGCGCCAGGGCGAGGGAGAGCGCGAACGTGGCGGGAACGATGATCGCGGAGAAGACGGCGAAGGTGGTCAGCGAGGAGCGGAACTCCGGGTCGGACAGGATGCGGCGGTAGTTGCCGAGGCCGGTGAAGTCGCGGGGCGTGACCGTGTTGTGCGCGTCGAAGAAGCTGAGGACGACGCTCCAGCCGAGCGGGACGTAGGTGAACAGGGCGAGCCCGGCGGCGAAGGGGCCGACGAAGACCCAGAACCAGAGGGTACGGTTCCGCTGCCGGCGGCCGGTCGCCAGGAGGCGGCGCCGGAGGGCGGCCGGCGGCATTCAGGACCTCTTCCGGACGCGGGCGAGCTCGGCCTCCGTCGTCCGCACCACCGCCTTCAGCTGCCCCTCCGGATCGGCGCCGTCCTTGATGATCCGGCTCAGCGCGTCCTGGTAGGCCACCTTGCTCGCGACCGTCCACAGCAGCGGATCGGCGTGGCCGTGCTCGGCCGCGAACCGGGACGCCTCCGCGGCCGGCCCCTGCCGGAGCCGGTCCGCCTTCCGGGCGAGGGAGGTCCGGGCCGGGAGGTGCAGGCCGTAGGAGAGGGCGAAGTCCTGCTGGAAGCCGGTCTGTTCGACCCATAGCCAGCGGACGTACTCCTTGGCCTCCTCCTTCCGGCCGCTCCGCGCGCTGACCGCCGCCGCGTACGCCCCGACCGGGACCGCGGGCTTCCCCGCCGGGCCGTCGGCGGGGAACGGCAGCACCCCCACGTCGTCCCCGAGCGCCTTGGTGATCTGCGGCAGCGCCCAGAGCCCGGACCACTGCATGGCCGTGAGGCCCTGGACGAAGGCGGACGGATCGGACCAGTCGGCGGGCGCGCCCAGCAGCAGCGACTTGTCCTCGTACAGCCTGCGGATCTTGGCGAGGGTACGGGCGGCGGCCGGGTCGTCGAAGCCCACCGTGCCGTCGGCGGTGACGGGCGAGAGGCCGGCGGCGTACAGCGGGGTCGCGCCGAGGACGCCCGCGCCGCCGTCGTTGCCGAGGAAGAGGCCCTTGGTCCGCCGGTCGGTGAGCCGGCGGGCGGCGTCCACCAGCTCGTCGAGCGAGCGCGGCGGCCGGACGCCCGCCTTGTCGAGCAGGCTCCTGCGGTAGTAGAGGAGCTGGGTGTCGACGGTCTGGGGGATGCCCCAGATCCGGCCGCCGTGCGTCTTGGGCGCCAGGACGGCCTGCTGGAAGTCGTCCTTGACGTCCTTGAGCAGATCGGTGAGGTCGACGACCTGCCCGCCGAGGATCTGGTCGAGGGTCGGGCCGTTGACCTCGAACACGTCCGGGCCGGAGCCGGAGAGCAGGGCGGCGGCGGTCTGCTGGTCGTAGTTGCCCGGCCGCCACTGGACGGAGACCCGGGTCTTCTTGTACGCGGCGGCGTAGCGCCGGACCGCCTGCTCGGTGCCCGCCTCCCCGTACTGGTGGTACCAGTGCGACAGGCCGCCGCCCGAACCGCCGCCTGCACGGCCGGTGTTGGAGCCGCACGCGGCGGCGGTCGCGCCGGCGAGCGCGAGGCCGCCGCCGGCGGCGAGGAGTCGTCTGCGGGTGATCGGCATGGTGCTGTCCCCCTTGGGTGCTTCGGCAGTGCGTGCACGGCCGGTGGTTCCGGCCGCCCTCCGTGGCCTGACAGATCAACGAGCGGCTCCGCCGGCCGGTGGCCGGGCCGGTGCGCCGGCTGTCCGGTGTGCGGGCCCGGCTGGTGGCCCGACAGGTCAACGATCAACGATGCGGCGCGATCACGACAGGGGTGTTGCACGGGCATGTCGATCGTTCCAGCCACCGGGAACGCCCGGGTCACACACCGTGGCCGGTCGATTTTCGGACAGTCGTTCGGGATATCACCCTCGTATACCCTGAAATGGCCCGTGCCGGGGACCCGGCCGGCACCGACCAGCCCACCCGGCCGGGAGCCACGCCCCGACCGCAGGAACGGAGCGCGCACCCATGCCCGGCCCGGACGTCACGGTCATCATCGCCGCGTACAACGCCATGCCGTACGTGACCCGCAGTGTCACGTCCGTGCTCGGCCAGACCCTGGGGGCCGACCGGATCGAACTGATCGTCGTCGACGACGGCTCCACCGACGGCACCGCCGCCGAGCTGGACCGGCTCGCGGCCGACGCGCCGTGCATGCGCGTGATCCACCAGCCGAACTCCGGCGGACCCGCGGGACCGCGCAACCTCGGCCTGGACCGCGCCACCGGCCGCCACGTCTTCTTCCTGGACGCCGACGACCACCTCGGGCCGGAGGCCCTGGAGCGCATGGTCGCCGCCGCCGACAAGAACGGCTCCGACGTCGTCCTCGGCCGGATCGTCGGGGAGGGCGGCCGCCGCGCGCCCACGTCCATGTTCGGCCGGAACCAGCCGAAGACCGACGTGTTCTCGTCCCGCGTCTACTGGACGCTCAACCCGATGAAGCTCTTCCGGCGCGAGCTGATCGACCGGCTCGGGCTGCGCTTCGAGACCGGCCTGTCGATCGGCGAGGACCAGCCGTTCACCGCGACCGCCTACCTGGAGGCCGCCGCGATCTCCGTCGTCGCCGACTACGACTGCCTGTACTGGGTGGCCCGCGAGGACGGCAACAACATCACCGCGCAGCCGCACGGCACCCGGATGCGCATGGACCTGTTCCGGATGATGACCGAACTGGTCGCCCGGCACACCGAACCGGGCGACCGCCGTGACGTGTTGATGCACCGTCACTTCGCCGTCGAACTGCGCGACGCCGTCCTCCAGCTCTGCCGCGAGCCCTACCGCGACACCCAGGACGCGCTCCTCAAGGAGCTCGGCGAGCTGATCGAGCCGTACTACCACGAGGGCCTGGCTGCCCGGCTGCCCGCCATGGTCCGGCTGCGCTGCCACCTCATCCGGGAGGGCCTCCTCGACGAGCTCCTCACCGTCGTCCGCTGGGAACTCGACCGGGGAGCCGCCAGCTACGGCATCACCACGCTCGCCGCCTCCGCCGCCCAGGGCCCCGACATCCTCACCGAGGACGGCCGCGCGTACGCGGAGTACCCCTACTTCCGCGACTCCACGCTCAACATCCCCGACGACTGCTACGACATCACCTCCGAACTGCGCGTCCGCCATTTCCTGGAGACCGCCGAGCTGGAGGGCGGCACGCTGCGGCTGGCCGGGCACGCCTACGTGCACCGAATAGCCGGCGAGACCGCCGTCGAACTGCTCCTGCGCAAGCGCGGCAGCGCCGTCGAACACCGCCTCCCCGTGCGGCGCGTCCCCACCCCGGACCTGGGCGCGGACGAGGAGGGAGGGACCGGCGGGCAGTTCCGCTACCCGGACGCGGGCTTCGACGTGACCGTGGACCTCGCCACGGCGGCCGGCGGGGCGCCGCTGGGCCCGGGCCTGTGGGACTTCACCCTGGCGGTTGACGCCCAGGGTGTTCGGAAGGAAGCGCGCCTCGGCAGCCGGCGGGCGGAGACGGTCAGCGACGAGACGGTGACGGTGGTGACGGGGGAGGGGACGGCGGCTGCCCTCTTCACCACCAAGCCGTACCGGAATCTCTCGCTCGATGTGGGGGAGACACGGCATCGTGTGCTGCCGCACCTGGCCGTGGACGGCGCCGCGTGGGCCTCGGAGGGCCCGGCCACCCTTTCCGTGACCGGCCGTTGCACCCTTTCCGGCTGGCCGGACGGAGCGTTGGCGCTGCGGGCCACCGAGGTGGCGAGTGGGGCGGTGCGGTCCGTGCCTGTGGTGCCGGGCGCGGACGGGGCTTTCTCCGTGCGGTACGACTGCGCCGCCGCGCCGGGGGAGTGGCGCTTCGAGCTGCGGCTCTCGGCCGGGGCCGGGGAATGGGTCGTTCCTGTGCCGCCGCAGGGGCGGTTGGCGGCGGCGAAGTGGCAGCGGATCGGGTTGCCGTGGTACGCGAAGGTTGTTGAGGGGCGGGATGTGTTGGTGGTGCGGGTGGGACGTGTGGAGCTGTTGAAGGGGGTGCGGGGGCGGTTGAAGCGGCGGTAGCCGCTTGGGGGGTGTGCCCCGGTCCCTCCCTTTCACCGTTTCTTGCGGGGGCTGCGCCCCCGCACCCCCGAAACCGCGCTCCGCGCGGTTGTCCTCAATCGCCGGACGGGCTGAAATCAGCCCGTCCGGCGATTGAGGACAAGGGGGTCTGGGGCGCAGCCCCAGGAAACGGTGAAAGAGTGGGACCGGGGCACAGCCCGCCGCAGGCGGCCTCAGCCCACCCGGAACCGCAGCCGGCAGATCACCGCGTCCGTATCCCGCCGCACCGCGTGCGCGACCACCGCCCCCCGCTGGTTCTGCAGCAACCGCTGCCAGAGCCGGGCCGGTTCCACCTCCGGGATGAGGACGATGACCCGGTTGTCGGGGTGGCGGTCGGCGACTTCCTGAACGTAGTCGACGATAGGGCGCCCCAGCGCCCGGTCCGGGGCGGGGAGTTCGACCAGCTCGACGCCCGGCCTCCACAACTCCCAGTCGCGCCGCAGCGATTCGACGGCACGGCGCCCCTCCGCGTCGGGCGGAGCGACGGTCACGGCGACGACCTCGTCGCCGAGAGAAACGGCGGCGGTCAGCGCCTTGCTGGTGAGGCGCGAGAGGGACGAGACGGGCACGACGACGACGGAGTGGCAGCGGCGGGGCGCCTCCGGCACCCGGCCCAGCGCCAGCCGGTCGCCGATCCGGGTGTACGCGCGGTGGACCGCCTCGAAGGCCAGCACTATCAGGGGGAGCGCGAGGACGATGAGCCAGGCGCCCTCGGTGAACTTCGTGGCGGTGACGACGACCGCCGACACCCCGGTGAGCAGCGCCCCGAAACCGTTCAGCACGGCCTTGCCGCGCCACCCGGGCGACCGTTCCAGGCGCCAGTGCCGGACCATGCCGACCTGGCAGACGGTGAAGCCGACGAACACCCCGATCGCGAACAGCGGCACCAGCGTGTTGACGTCGCCGCCGGAGAAGACCAGCAGCAGTGCCGAGACGGCGGCCAGCGCGAGGACGCCGTGCCGGTGCACCTGGCGGTCGGCCTTGAGGGCGAAGACGTGGGGCAGGTAGTTGTCCCGGGCGAGGAGGCTCATCAGGACGGGCAGCCCGCCGAAGGAGGTGTTGGCGGCCAGCGCCAGCAGCACGACGGTCGCGAACTGCACGACGTAGAAGGCCCAGTTGTGGCCGAGCGAGGCGTCCGCCAGCTGGGCGAGGACGGTGACGCCCTCCACCGGCTGGAGGTGGAAGCGGCCGATGAGCACGGACAGCCCGATGAGCATCGCGCCCAGCAGCGCGCCGAGCGCCACCTCCGTGCGCTGGGCGCGGCGGGCCCGCGGGGCACGGAAGGAGGGCACGGCGTTGGCCACGGCCTCGACGCCGGTGAGGGCGGAGCAGCCGGCGGCGAACGCCTTGAGCAGCAGCAGGGCGCCGACCGTGGTCGCGTCGGAGCTCAGCGCGGACACGTGCCCGGCGGCGGCCTCGGTGCTCGCGGGCGCGTCACGGCACAGCCCGACGACGATCATCGTGAGGATCGAGCCGACGAAGACGGCGGTCGGGACGATGAACGCCTTCGCCGACTCCGCGATGCCCCGCAGGTTCACCCCCGTGACCAGCGCCAGGACACCCAGGCAGATCCACAGCCGGTGGGCGTGGAGGGCGGGGAAGGCGGAGGTGAGGGCGGCGACGCCGGCGGTGACGGAGACCGCCACGTTCAGCACGTAGTCCAGGACCAGTGAGGCGGCGGTGACGAGGGAGGTGCGGCGGCCGAGGTGGCGCTTGGCCACCGCGTACGAGCCGCCGCCGTCCGGGAAGGCGGCGATGACCTGCCGGTAGGACGCGACGAGCACGGCGAGCAGGGTCGCGATGGCGAGGGTGACGGGCAGGGTGCAGCCCAGTCCGTGGGCGCCGGCCGCGGCCAGCACGAGGACGATCGACTCGGGGCCGTACGCGACGGAGGCCATCGCGTCGAGCGAGAGCGCGGCCAGGCCCTGGAGGGCGGTGAGCCGGTGCTCCTCTTCCCGGAGGCCCTCGCGCCCGGCCTCCGTATCCGGCGGTTCCTCGCCGGTCCCGTCGGGCCGTTCTTCCGTGTGGGCCGGCGTGGACATCTCTGTTCGTACCTCCGTGACGTGGGAGGCCCAGCCTGCGGCGGAGGCGACCGGAAATCACTGGTCCTTGGCGGTCTCTTGGCGCCTTCCGTTGCCATCTTGGCGCTTCTTTAACGGAAGTTGACCGACGCTCTGTCAAGAGGACATCAGGAGACCGTCAGGTTCGGACACGTTTCCGTCAGCTTGGCGTCAATGGGCGCGGGATCACCGGCCGGACGGCCCTAACCTCGCGCCATGGGACGGCGACCGACGGTAAGGACGCGCAGACACGGGCCCCGCTCCGGGCGCCCCGCCGCCACGGCCACCGACGGCGTACTCGCCCGGGACCGCCACTGGCGGCGCGAGGCCCGCGAGGCGTGGTGCTGGGGAACGGCGCTCGGCGGCCTCCTCACCCTTGTCGACCTGCTGCGCGGCGAGCTCGACGCACCCCGCGCCTGCAGCTGGGCCGCGCTCGGCACGCTCCTGGTGGCGGTCCTGCGGCCGCCGCGCGTCACCGCCGGCGACGGCTGGCTGGCCTCCCGCGGCCTCCTCCGCGAGCGGCGGGTCCGGACGGACCTGCTCACCCGCGTACGGCAGTCGGACGGGGTGGCGCCCCGGCTCGTCCTCCGCGACGTGGGCGGAGGGCGGGTCGAGGTCGACCCGCGGGTGCTGCGGACCAATCCGCTGCTGTGGCACGAGCTGGAGACGGGAGCCCGGAAGGCGTTGGCACGGGGGCTGTTGCGGGAGGGCGCGCCGGTGCTCGCGGCTCTGGCGAGCCGGATCGACGGGGACGGGGTGCGGGGGATCCTGCGTGCGTCGGGGCTGGAGTGAGAACGTTCCGTTTCCGCCCTCGGCCGGGCTCACCCGGTGGCGAACCAGGGGCGTCACACCCCCGCCGGCCACCCGTACCGCACCCCCGTCAGCCGCTCCGACATCCGCCACAGCCCCGCCGACGCCACATCGTCCCGCGTCCACGGAGCACGCGCCGACCGCGTGGGCGCCCCCCGCATCAACGGGCCGCCAGGGCCGATGAAATCGTCCTGCCGGACATCCTCCGCCGTCGCGGCGTACAGCGTCGGCAGGGCGCCGTGCTCGGCGGACTGCGCGATCAGCCGCGTCGCACCGGCCACGACGCGCTCGGTGCGCTGCCGCCCCTCCAGTCGTACCGCGGCCGTCTGGAGGCCGGTCGCCGCGTAGCCGGGGTGGGCCGCGGCGGCGACGAGGGGGGAGCCGTCGGCGGCGAGGCGGCGGGCGAGCTCGTGGACGAAGAGGAGGTTGGCGCTCTTGGAGCGGGCGTAGGCGGCCCACCGGCGGTAGCGCCGGTCGAGCTGCGGGTCGCGCGGGTCGACCGTGCCCAGGACGTGCATGAAGCTGGAGACGACGACCACCCGGGCCCCGTACCCGGCGTCCCGCATGCGCGGCAGCAGCAGCCCGGTCAGCGCGAAGTGCCCCAGGTGGTTGGTGCCGAACTGCATCTCGAAGCCGTCGACCGTGCGCCGCCGCGGCAGGGCCATCACCCCGGCGTTGTCGATCAGCAGGTCGAGCCGTTCCTCGGGCAGTTCCGCGGCGAAGGAGCGCACCGACGCCAGGTCGGCGAGGTCGAGCCGGGCCAGGCGGACGTCCGCGCCGGGCACCTGCTGCCGCAGCAGGTCCTCGGCGGCCCTGCCGCGCGTCTCGTCCCGGCAGGCCAGCACCACGCGGGCGCCGCGCCGGGCCAGCTCTCGCGAGGTGACGTACCCGATGCCGCTGTTGGCGCCGGTCACGACGGCCGTCCGGCCCTTCTGGTCGGGCATGTCGTCGAGCGTCCAGCCGTTCGTCATGTGCTCCTCCGCCCTGCCCCACCAGGCACATCAGGGGCGACCCTCACCTGTCGCGCTCAGCCTAGGGGACGGCACCGACAACGGCCCGCGCACGGCCGATATCGGGACAGCGGGCGGGCCGGGGACAGGAGTTGGCGCACCGGCCGCCCGTACGATCCCGTGGTGACCCACGACATATCCCTGACCACCCTGCTGCTGCTCTGCCTCGCCGCGGCCACCGCCGGCTGGATCGACGCCGTCGTGGGCGGCGGCGGCCTGCTCCAGCTCCCCGCCCTGCTGGTGGGCCTGCCGCACGCCGCGCCCGCGCACATGCTCGGCACCAACAAGGCCGTCGCCATCTGGGGCACCGCCGCCGCCGCGGTCTCGTACGCCCGCCGCGCCCCCCTCGACCTGCGCACCGCCTTCCGTACCGGACTCGCCGCGCTCGGCGGCTCGCTGGCCGGGGCGGTGTTCGCCTCCGGCATCGACAGCACGCTGCTCCGGCCGCTGATCATGGTGATCCTGGTCGCGGTCCTGGCCTTCGTCCTGCTGCGGCCGGGCTTCGGCGCCGTCGCGGCGGGCGGCGGGCCGGTGAGCCGGCGGCGGGTGTGGACGGCGATCCTCGTGGCCGGACTGGGCATCGGCTTCTACGACGGCCTGATCGGCCCCGGCACCGGCACCTTCCTCGTCCTCGCGTTGGCCGGGATCCTCCGCATGGACCTGGTGGCCGCCTCAGGCACCGCCAAAATCGTCAACGTCTGCACCAACATCGGCGCCCTGGTGACCTTCTCGCTCCAGGGTGCGGTGCTGTGGTCGGTTGCCCTGCCGATGGCGGTCTTCAACCTGGCGGGCGGGACGGTGGGCGCCCGGATGGCCCTGAAGCGGGGGAGCGGGTTCGTGCGGGTGGTCCTGGTCGTGGTGGTGCTGGGGCTGCTCGCCAAGCTCGGTTACGACCAGTGGGCAGGGTAGGCCGTCTGACGACCGGTGAGCCGCGTAGGCCGGGTACGACCGATGGGCCGGGCAGGGCGGACGCCGTTCGTGTGATCGGGGCGGGCGGGACGAGACTTCCCGCACCGGATGTGGTGGATGGTTGACGATCATTCGTACGCTGTTCATACACCGGATCGTCGGTCGTCCGACGGTACGGAAAACCGTCCGGCGGCCGTACGCGCCGGACGGTGCGGTTAGCCTGTGAACGACCTTCCGAACGTGGTGGGGGTGCCTGTGCGTTTTCCCCGGTGGAGCCGGGCCCGATGGGGCCGGGCCACGCTGGCGGGACTCTATGTCGTCGTACTGGCGGCGGCCGTCCCGCAGGCCGGCGGCCACGGGAGGGACCGCAGCTGGACCAGCGAGCAGGCGCGGCGGTTCTGGGGCCCGGAGGCCACCGCCCCGTCCGCCGGGACGGTGTCCGACGACGCGGCGGACGCCGACGCCCGGAGCGAGGCGCAGCGCATCACGGGCAGCGCGCGGCACTTCGGCGGAGTGCCCTCGGTGGGCGTCCTCTTCTACACCGGCGAGGACATGAAGAGCCATCACTGCACGGCCAGCGTCGTCCACAGCCCCAAGGGGAACCTGCTGGTCACGGCCGGACACTGCTCGATCGGCGAGGACGCCGCGTTCGTGCCGGACTATCAGGCGGGCGCCAAGGAGCAGCCGTACGGCGTGTGGACGGTGGACCGCACCTTCACCGACCCCAGACGCACCGACACCGGTGAGGGCTCCGACCTGGACTTCGCCTTCGCCACCGTCCGGCCCGACGCGAAGGGCCGTCAGATCGAGCGGGTCACCGGCGCCAACCGGCTGGCCCGCACCCCCGGCTACGTCAACCGGGTGACCGTCATCGGCTACCCCAGCGCGGACGACGACCCCGCCGACGAGGCCATCCGCTGCACCGCCCTGACGAGCAGGCTGGAGAACCACAACCAGCTGAAGATGCGGTGCGACGGCTTCTTCTCCGGCACCTCCGGCAGCCCCTGGCTGGTCCACTTCAACGAGCGGACGCGGACCGGCGACCTGGTCGGCGTCCTGGGCGGGCTCAACGGCGGCGGCCCGGACGGCGACCGCTCGTCGCAGGTGTCGTACAGCCCCCTGAACGACGACGAGATCTTCCGGCTCTACGTCGACGCCATAAACGGCCGCGAGCCGAAGCGGTAGCGCCGGGGGCGGCGCAGGCCGCGGGCCCGGAGGCGAGGCCGCCGGACTTCCGGGCGGCGACGGGAGCCGGCCGGCGGCCCACCGCGCGGCCGGCGACGGCGAGTCCGGCCGGTGGCGGCCCCGCCCGCGGATCACCTCCCCGCCGCCTCCAGCGCCCGGTCCACCCCCGGCTCGCGCGGGCCCAGGAACCTCGGCCCCGGCCGTACCGCCGCCTCCACCGCGGCCTTCCCGGCCGCCAGGATCTCCCGGGCGCCCGCCGCGTACCAGGTGCGGTCGCGCTTCGCGTCCACGCCCACCCCGTACACGTCGATCCCGGCCGCGTCGCACAGCGCCACCGCCCGCCGGATGTGGAAGTCCTGGGTGACCAGCACCGCCTTGCGCACCCCGAAGACGCGGCGGGCACGGGTGCAGGAGTCCCAGGTGTCGAAGCCGGCGTAGTCGGCGACCACGCGGTCGTCGGGGACGCCGTGCTCGCGGAGGTAGGCGCGCATGGCGTCCGGCTCGTCGTACTCCCGGCGGCCGTTGTCGCCGGTGACCAGGAGGACGCGGACCTTGCCCGCGCGGTACAGGTCGATCGCGGTGTCGAGCCGGTGCGCCAGGTACGGGGACGGCTTGCCCTGCCACAGGCCCGCGCCGAAGACGACGGCCACCGGTGCCGACGGCACGTCCTCGACCCGCCGCAGCCGGTCGTCGGCGGCGGCGTGCACCCAGGTGACGGGCAGCAGGGCCAGCGCACAGGCCGCCATCACCGCCTGGACGGCCCGGCGCCTGCCCTTGCGGGTGGCGGGCAGCCAGCGGCGCGGCCACTTTTTCATACTCATGTTCGCCTCCCCCTCTCCGGACAGTAAGGAACGCCGCGCGGGCCGCCGCGGTTCCACGAGAGCGCAGGCCGGACGGGGTAGGGGCAGACCCTACGGGCCCCGGACCGGCGGAAACGGGCCGAGGGACCCCATGCCCTTGTCAGACCCGGGGACTACCGTCGGGGGTATGAACGGCTCAGCAGCGACCGCCCGCGGGGAAGCGCCCGCCCTCGACGGCTACGACGCCCCGGACCTGGAGCGCTGGGTCAGCGAGCCCGACAAACGGCCGGGCCGCACCGCCTTCCAGCGCGACCGCGCCCGCGTCCTGCACTCCGCCGCGCTGCGCCGGCTCGCCGGGAAGACACAGGTCGTCACCCCCGGCGTCAGCGGGCAGGTCTGGGACGCCAGCCCGCGCACCCGGCTCACCCACTCCCTGGAGTGCGCCCAGGTCGGCCGGGAGCTCGGCGCCGCCCTCGGCTGCGACCCCGACCTCGTCGAGACCGCCTGCCTCGCACACGACCTCGGCCACCCGCCGTTCGGGCACAACGGCGAACGGGCGCTCGACGAAGTCGCCGCCTCCTGCGGCGGGTTCGAGGGCAACGCCCAGTCGCTGCGGCTGCTGACCCGGCTGGAGCCCAAGCGCTTCACCACCGACCCCGAGACCGGCGAACCGGCCAGCGTCGGCCTCAACCTGACCCGCGCCGCGCTCGACGCCGCCACCAAGTACCCGTGGCCGCGCGCCGGCCACCCCACCGACCCCGCCTCCACCAAGTTCGGCGTCTACCCCGACGACCTGCCGGTCTTCCACTGGCTGCGGCAGGGCGCGCCCCCGCATCGCAGGAGCTTCGAGGCCCAGGTCATGGACTGGTCCGACGACGTCGCCTACTCCGTCCACGACGTCGAGGACGGGCTGCACGCCGGCCACCTCGACCCCAACGTCCTCGCCGCCGAGCCCGAGCGGCGCGAGATCTTCGCCGTCGCCGCCCGCCGCTACGCCCCCGGCGCGGACCCCGAGGAGCTGGCCGAGGCCCTGGACCGGCTGCTCGACCAGGAGTGGTGGCCGCACGGCTACGACGGTTCGGCCGTCGCCCAGGCCCGCCTCAAGGACGCCACCAGCCAGCTCATCGGCCGGTTCTGCCTCGCCGCGGAGACCGCCACCCGGGAGGCCTGGGGCCCCGGCCGGCTCACCCGCCACCGCGCCGCCCTCGTCGTCCCGCACGGCACCCGGCTGGAGTGCGCCGTCCTCAAGGCCGTCGCCGACCGGTACGTCATCCAGCGCGAGGACCAGGAGAAGCTCCGCGCCGACCAGCGCGTCGTCCTCGCCGAGCTGGCCGAGGCGCTGGTCTCCCGGGCGCCCGACGGCCTCGACCCGCAGTTCCGCTCCCTGTACACGGCCGCGGCCGACGACGCGGGTCGGCTGCGCGCCGTCGTCGACCAGATCGCCGCCCTCACCGACGCCTCGGCGCGCACCCTGCACGCCCGGCTCACCGGGGGCCGTCCGCCGTCCGCCGGCTGACCCCGGGGCGGGATCCGAGGGTCCGGGCCGCGGACGGTCCCCGGCGCGGCCCTCTTCCGGCGGCCCGCCGCGTGCGGGACGCTCGCACTGGCCGTTCCGGCGCACGCACCGGGGACTCGAAGTGGCATATCGAGCGAGGAGGCAGCAAGTGGTGGACGCGAACCAGACGTTCGTCATCGTCGGAGGGGGGCTCGCCGGCGCGAAGGCGGCCGAGACCCTCCGCGCGGAGGGCTTCACCGGGCGGGTGATCCTCATCAGCGACGAACGCGACCACCCCTACGAGCGCCCGCCGCTCTCCAAGGGGTACCTGATCGGGAAGGACGAGCGGGACAGCGTCTTCGTCCACGAACCCGCCTGGTACGCCCGCGCCGACGTCGAGCTCCACCTCGGCCTGCCCGCCGTCCACCTCGACCGCGCCGCCCGCACGGTCCGGCTGGGCGACGGCACCCGCGTCCACTACGACCGGCTGCTGCTCGCCACCGGCGCCGAGCCGCGCCGCCTGGAGATCCCCGGTACCGGCCTGGCCGGCGTCCACCACCTGCGCCGCCTCGCCCACGCCGAGCGGCTGCGCGGCGTCCTCGCCTCCCTCGGCCGGGACAACGGCCACCTCGTCATCGCCGGCGCCGGCTGGATCGGCCTGGAGGTGGCCGCCGCCGCCCGCGGCTACGGCGCCGAGGTGACCGTCGTCGAGCCCGAGCCCACCCCGCTGCACCGGGTCCTCGGCCCCGAGCTCGGGCAGGTCTTCACCGACCTGCACGCCGAGCACGGCGTCCGCTTCCACTTCGGCGCCCGCCTCACCGAGATCACCGGCCAGGACGGCATGGTGCTCGCCGTGCGCACCGACGACGGGGAGGAGCACCCCGCGCACAGCGTCCTCGCCGCCATCGGCGCGGCCCCGCGCACCGCCCTCGCCGAGGCCGCCGGGCTCGCCCTCGTCGACCGCGAGGACGGCGGCGGCATCGCCGTCGACGCCTCGCTGCGCACCTCCGACCCGGAGGTCTTCGCCGCGGGCGACGTCGCCGCGATCGGCCGCCCGGACGGCACCGGCCGGCTCCGCGTCGAGCACTGGGCCAACGCCCTGCACAGCGGCCCGGCGGCGGCCCGCGCCATGCTGGGCCGGCCGGTCGTCTACGACCGGGTCCCCTACTTCTTCTCCGACCAGTACGACATCGGCATGGAGTACTCGGGCTACGCGCCGCCCGGCTCCTACGACCAGGTGGTGTGCCGCGGGGACGTCGGGAAGCGCGAGTTCATCGCCTTCTGGCTGCGCGAGGGCCGGGTGCTGGCGGGGATGAACGTCAATGTGTGGGACGTCACGGAGTCCGTCCAGCGGCTCATCCGGGCCGGCGCCCACCCGGACCCCGAGGCGCTGGCGGACCCCGGGGTGCCGCTGGACTCGCTGGTTCCCTGAGATTCCCCCGATCCCGGGGACCGCGGGCCGGGCGTGTCGGCGGCCGCCAGTAGACTTCACGCGTGGCAGGCAGGATCAACGATGACGATGTGAAGGCGGTCCGGGACGCCGTCCCGATCGACGCCGTCGTGTCCGAATACCTCCAGTTGCGCAACGCCGGCGGCGGCAACCTCAAGGGCCTCTGCCCGTTCCACGACGAGAAGTCCCCGTCCTTCCACGTCAGCCCGTCCAAGGGGCTGTACCACTGCTTCGGCTGCCAGGAGGGCGGGGACACGGTCGACTTCGTGATGAAGGTCGACCACCTGTCGTTCACCGAGACCATCGAGCGGCTCGCCGCCCAGGCCGGCATCACCCTGCGCTACGAGGAGGGCGGCTACACGCCCGGCCGCCAGCAGGGCGAGCGCACCCGGCTGGTCGAGGCGCACAAGGTCGCGGCGCAGTTCTACGCCGAGCAGCTCGACGGCGCCGAGGCCGAGATCGGCCGGGCCTTCCTGGCCGGCCGCGGCTTCGACCAGGCCGCGGCGCGGCACTTCGGCGTCGGCTACAGCCCGGCCGGCTGGGACCACCTCACCCGGTTCCTGCGCGGCCGTGGCTTCACCGACAAGGAGCTGACCCTCTCCGGCCTCTCCCAGGACGGCCGGCGCGGCCCCATCGACCGCTTCCGCGGCCGGCTGATGTGGCCCATCCGCGACATCACCGGCGACGTCGTCGGCTTCGGCGCCCGCAAGCTCCGCGACGACGACAACGGCCCCAAGTACCTCAACACCCCCGAGACGCCGATCTACCGCAAGTCCCACGTCCTCTACGGCATCGACCTCGCCAAGAAGGACATCGCCAAGGGCAACCGCGCGGTCGTCGTCGAGGGCTACACCGACGTGATGGCCTGCCATATGGCCGGCGTCACCACCGCCATCGCCACCTGCGGCACCGCCTTCGGCGGCGAGCACGTCAAGATCCTCCGCCGGCTGCTGATGGACAACTCCCGCGCCAAGGTGATCTTCACCTTCGACGGGGACGCGGCCGGACAGCGGGCCGCCCTGCGCGCCTTCGAGGACGACCAGAAGTTCGCCGCGCACACCAACATCGCCGTCTCGCCCGGCGGCATGGACCCCTGCGACCTCCGGCTCGACAAGGGCGACGACGCGGTCCGGCAGCTCATCGAGGAGAGCACGCCCCTCTTCGAGTTCGCCCTCCGCTCCGTCGTCGCCCGGCACGACGTGGACACCCCCGAGGGCCAGGCGGCGGCCCTGGAGGAGGCCGCCCCGATCGTCGCGCACATCAAGGACAGCTCCATCCGGCACCAGTACGCCGTGCGGCTGGCCGGGCTGCTGGGGATCCTCGACACCCAGTTCGTCGTGATGCGCGTGGGACAGCTCGCGCGGTGGGCGCGGGAGCGGGACGCGCGCGGCGACGGCGGCCGGGGCCGGACGGCACCCCGCGCGGCGGCCCCCGCCCAGCCGGCCGGCCCGGCCGCACCCGCCGGCCCGCGCGGACCCGCCCTCAACCTGCGCAGCCCCGCGCATCGCACCGAACGCGAGCTCCTCAAGCTCGCCCTCCAGCGGCCCGAGCTGGTCGCCCCCGCCTTCGACGCCTACGGCGAGGACGAGTTCACCGCCCCGCCCTACGCCGTCGTCCGCCGCGCGATCGAACAGGCCGGCGGCGTCGCCCTCGCCCTGACCGACAGCGACTACCTCACCCGCGTCCGGGACGCGGCCCCCGACGACACCGTCCGCTCCATGATCACCGAGCTCGCCGTCGAGGCGATCCACGCCAAGACGGTGGACGAGGTCTACGCCGGGCAGCAGCTGGTGCAGGTGCGGCTGCGGGCTGTGGAGCGGCGGGTGCGAGAGGTGCAGGGGAGTCTGGTGCGGCTCGGTGCGCAGTCCGCGCCGGATCATCTCGCTGCGGTGCAGAACGAGTTGTGGGTGCTGCAGCAGTACGGGAAGGCGTTGCAGGAGCGGGGCGCTGCCGCGCTTTAGCCCTGACGGGCGGGGGTTGCCCCGGTCCCTCCCCCAGAGGGGGTACCCCCACCTTCACCGTTTCTTGCGGGGGCGAGCCCCCGCGCCCCCGAAACCGCGCTCCGCGCGGTTGTCCTCAAACTCCCCCAGAGGGGGTACCCCCAACGGGCTGAATCAGCCCGTCCGGCGTTTGAGGACGAGCGGCGGAGCCGCGAAAGCGGGGTCTGGGGCGGCAGCCCCAGGAAGCGGCGAAGGGGAGGGACCGGGGCGTCACCCCCCGACCACAGAAAGTGGCCGCACGCCCCTCGTGGCGGAGCCGCGTCGTGCCCCACACTGGTGGGCGGCGCCGCCGCCGCGGCCGAGACTCTGCCAAACGCAGCGATCACCCTGGAGGTCGCCCCCGTGCAGACCCGGACCCCTACCCTCCCCGAGGCCCTGGCCGACCCCGTAGGGGCCGTTCCGCGGCAGCCCGGACCGCCACCGCCCGAGACCCTGGCCGACGAGCCGGAGCCACTCGCGGAGCGGGACCGCGACCACGACCGTGAGCGCGAGCACGACCGCGACCGGGACCGCGACCGGGACCGCGACCGCCGCGCCGCCGAGAGCAACGGCCCCTCCTCGGACCTCTTCCGCCAGTACCTCCGCGAGATCGGCCGGATCCCGCTGCTCACCGCGGCCGAGGAGGTGGAGCTGGCCCGCCGGGTCGAGGCCGGGCTGTTCGCCGAGGAGAAACTGTCGAACGACCCCGACCTCGACACCTGTCTGGCGCTCGACCTCGACCGCCTCGTCGTCCTGGGCCGGATGGCCAAGCGCCGCCTGATCGAGGCCAATCTGCGCCTGGTCGTCTCCGTCGCCAAGCGCTACATCGGCCGCGGCCTGACCATGCTCGACCTCGTCCAGGAGGGCAACCTCGGTCTCATCAGGGCGGTCGAGAAGTTCGACTACGCGCGCGGCTACAAGTTCTCGACGTACGCGACGTGGTGGATCCGCCAGGCCATGTCCCGGGCCCTGGCCGACCAGGCGCGCACGATCCGCGTCCCGGTGCACGTCGTCGAGCTGATCAACCGCGTGGTCCGGGTGCAGCGCCGCATGCTCCAGGAGCGCGGCAGCGAGCCGACGGCGGAGGAGGTCGCCGCGTACCTCGACCTCTCCGAGGAGCGGGTCAGCGAGGTGCTGCGGCTCGCCCAGGAGCCGGTGTCGCTGCACGCGCCCGTCGGCGAGGAGGACGACGTCGCGCTCGGCGACCTCATCGAGGACGGGGACGCCGCGTCGCCCGTCGAGTCCGCCGCCTTCCTGCTGCTGCGCGAGCACCTGGAGGCCGTGCTGTCCACGCTGGGCGAGCGCGAGCGCAAGGTGGTGCAGCTGCGCTACGGGCTGGTGGACGGCAGGCCGCGGACGCTGGAGGAGATCGGCCGGATATTCGGCGTCACCCGCGAGCGGATCCGGCAGATCGAGTCCAAGACCCTCAACAAGCTCCGCGACCACGCCTTCGCCGACCAGCTGCGCGGCTACCTCGACTGACGCGCTGCCGCGCGTTACTGCTGGAACGCCCCCGGATGCGTCTGCTCGCGCACCGTCGCGTACTGCTGCCGCACCGCCTGGCCCGACGCCAGCTCCTCACCCGGTTCGAACGCCTGCCCGGCACCCTGCGGCCAGCGCGGCGGTTCCTGCGGGGACAGCATCCCGTGCCGCACCCCCAGCGCCCAGGCGGCCTGCCGGGCCGCGCCCAGGGCCGCGTAGTCGGCCGGCTGGGGGACGACGACCTGCGCCCCGAACAGGGCGGGAGCCAGCGCCTGCACGGCCGGCAGTTCGGCCGCCGCGCCCAGCAGGAACACCCGGCGCACCACGACGCCGCGTCCGCGCAGCACGTCCAGCGCGTCCGCGAGGCCGCACAGCATCCCCTCGAAGGCGGCCCGCGCCAGGTGCTCGGGCTTCATGCTCTCCCGCCGCAGCCCGGCCAGCGTCCCGGCGGTGTGCGGCAGGTGCGGGGTGCGCTCGCCCTCCAGGTACGGCAGCATCACCAGCCCGTACGAGCCCCAGGACGAGAGCAGCGCCCGCTCCGAGAGCCCGGCCAGGTCCAGGCCCAGCAGCTCGGCGGTGCCGCGCAGCACGCGGACGGCGTTGAGGGTGTGGACGACGGGGAGCTGCATGCCGGTGGCGTCGGCGAACGAGGTGATGGTGCCGGACGGGTCGGTCAGCGCCTGGTGGTGGACGGCGAAGACGGAGCCGGAGGCGCCCAGCGAGATCACCGCGTCGCCCGGGCCCACACCGAGGCCGAAGGCGGCGGCCATGGTCTCGCCGGTGCCGGCGGAGATCAGCAGGCCCTCGGGGGTGTGCCCGGCGGGTTCGGCGGGGGCGAGGACGTCGGGGAGCGCGACGGGGTGGCCCAGCGCCAGTTCGACCAGGTCGGGGCGCCACTGGCCGGTGGCGGCGGACCAGTAGCCGGTGGCCGAGGCGGCCCCGCGGTCGGTGGTCCGGCGCGCCGGGCGGCCCAGCAACTGCCACACCAGCCATTCGTGCGGCTGGAGCAGCATGGCGGTGCGGGTGGCCGACTCGGGCTCGTTCCGGGCCAGCCAGCGGAGCTTGGCGATCGCCATGGCGGACTGCGGGACGGTGCCCACGGCCTCCGCCCAGGCGGCCCGGCCGCCCAGCGCGTCGGTGAGGTCGGCGGCGGCGGGCTGCGCCCGCTTGTCGTTGCCCAGCAGCGCGGGGCGGACGAGCACCCCGCCGGCGTCCAGGGTGAGCAGCCCGTGCTGCTGCGCCGAGACGCCGATGGCCTGGACGCCCTCCAGCAGTCCGCCGGCGGCGGCCTCGCCGAGGGAGATCAGCCACGCCTGGGGATCACCCTCGGCGGCGGACGGGGGGTGCGGCGCGTACCCCTGCCGGAGCACGGCGCCCGTGTCCGCGTCGCAGACGACGATCCGTGTGCTCTCGGTCGAACTGTCCAGCCCCGCGACTATGCCCATGCGGAGGATGATGCCAAACCGCGGCCGCCCGCCCGCATCCGGTCAGGTGTTGCTGGTGCCCCACTCGTCCTCGTCGGGGCTCCGCTGCTCGCGCAGCGAGCGGACCCGGTCGGCCACGGAGCCGGGGACGCGGTCGCCCACCTTGCCGAGGGCGCGGCCGGCCAGGGCCTTGCCGTTCACCGCGGCCGTCTCCGCGGTGTTCCGCACGGCCGGGTTCTGCGCGATCCGCCGCACCCCCTTGCGCAGCTCCTCGTACCGTTCGCGGCCCGCCCGCGCGCCGAGCACGTAGCCGACGGCGGCGCCGGCGATGAACGTCAGCCGGTAGCGCATCACACCCCATCCTTCCCTCGGATCCCGTGGAACCCACGGCCTCGCGGGCCCCTGCCGGGCTGTGCCCGCCGCCTACCCTGCGTGCCCGGAGGTCACTCCGGGAGTACCGATTGGCGGAGCACCCCCCTGCTTGCGCTAATGTATGTCTCGCAGCGAGCGCACGCCGCCCGGGAGACCGGACGAAGATGCGTTCGGGGCACGCGACGATCCCCTGTAGCTCAATTGGCAGAGCAGCCGGCTGTTAACCGGCAGGTTACTGGTTCGAGTCCAGTCGGGGGAGCGCGATCCTCTGTAGCTCAATTGGCAGAGCAGCCGGCTGTTAACCGGCAGGTTACTGGTTCGAGTCCAGTCGGAGGAGCCATCCGGAAGAGGACCCCTGTACGGGGTCCTTTTTTCATGCCGGGATTTCCCGCCGCGCGGGAACCATCGCGCCCCGCCCGCAGTCCTCAAGGTCAGGCTGGTCACACGATGTGCCCCCACCGGGGCAACAGATCGTATGAGCGGCTATGCTGCGGCAGACGGCGCGCACAGATGTGCGCGACGCGCCGTGAACGGGGCGGTAGCTCAGCCGGTTAGAGCAGCGGACTCATAATCCGTCGGTCGTGGGTTCGAGTCCCACCCGCCCCACACGAGCGATCCGTTCGAATAAACGATCCAGCCCGCCGTCCCGCGGGCCCCAGGGCCGCCACCCGTTCCGGGGCGGCCCTTTCCCGTACAGCCGGTGCCCCGTGCCGTCAGCCGAGGGCCACCGCCGCCGAGACGTTCGTCCGGTCCACCGCGGCACGCAGCGCGCGGGCCAGCCGGACGCCGTCGCCGACGCCCCAGAAGTGCAGGAAGAACAGGCGCGGGTCGTCCGTCAGCATGTGGCTGTGGATCGAGACGATGTCGATCCCGCCGCGCCGCAGCGCCCTGACCACGTCCTGCACCTCGTGGGCCAGCATCACGAAGTCGCCGTTGACGATCGCCTTGCGCTTCCCGACCGGCTGGAAGGAGATCGCGGTGGTCGAGCCGGTCATCCGGGGCAGCACCCGGTCGTGGTCGATGACGGTCTCGTTGCGAGCGAAGACGATCTTGTAGATCTCGCCCTCGGTGTCGCCCTGCGCGCCGAGCGCCCGGTCGATGCCCGAGGTGTCCAGGTCCAGCGGCTTCTTGACGGGCACTCCGGTGCCGGGCGGGGTGCCGGTGGCCTGCAGGGCCGAGCGGAGCGCCCCGGCGAGATGGGTGGCGTCGTCGTGCATGCCGTGGACGTGCATCCACCAGACCGCCGGATCGTGCGTCAGCAGGTGCTTGTGGATGGCGGTCTGGGTGATGTCGTGCGCGTCGAGGATGTCGATGACGCGCTGCATCTCGCGTTCGGTGACCGCCATGTCGCCCATCATCATCACCTTGCCGTCCTCGTAGCGGAGGAAGGAGACGAATGACCCGACGCCCAGGGCCGGGGTGAGGGAGTAGCCGTACGAGGTGACCTTCAGGTCGTGGCGGAGGAAGCCCATGCGGTAGACCTGGTTGTTGGCGAGCCGGCCCCGGTGCTGGAGGATGTCGACGACCTCCTCCCAGTCGGACTCGCTGGTGGTCGCCGGGTGCACCAGCGCGTGGCGCCCGCCGCACGGATCGGGGGTCGTCCGCCCCGGCGCGGCGGCCCTGGCCGGGCCGGCACCGGCCAGTATCGGCGCCAGGGCGGCGGTGGCCGCCAGCACCAGGCGCCGTGATGCCTGGGATGTCGGTGTCGGGACCTGCTCGTCGTCGGTTCTGCCACCGCTCTGCGGTCTGTCGCCGGTCATACAAAAGCACCTCCGGCGATGATGTAACCACGGTCACACCGGTTCGCCGCGGAGGCGGCTGTAGGCCATCCGGTGGCTGCGGAACGGGGGTGCCGGCCGCGGAATAGTGCGTGCCGGTACGGGGTTGGGGCTGCCGGGCCCGGGAACGGGTCCCACCACCGGGCCGGCCGACGGAAGCGGGAGAACATATGAGCAGCACCGTGGAGCTCACCAAGGAGAACTTCGACGGGACGGTCTCGGAGCACGGCTTCGTCCTGATCGACTTCTGGGCCGCCTGGTGCGGCCCCTGCCGGCAGTTCGCCCCCGTCTACGAGCGGGTGGCCGGGCGCCACGAGGACCTGCTGTTCGGCAAGGTCGACACCGAGGCGCAGCCGGAGCTGGCCGCCGCCTTCCAGATCACCTCGATCCCCACCCTGATGGTCGTCCGCGACAACATCGCCGTCTACGCCCAGCCCGGGGCGCTCCCCGAGGCCGCGCTGGAGGACGTCATCCGGCAGGCCCGCGCCCTCGACATGGACGAGGTGCGCGCCGCGGTGGCGAAGGAGCGGCAGGAGCGCGGCGCCGGTGAGTGAGCTCCTCCTCGTCCGGCACGGCGAGACCGAGTGGAGCCGCGACGGGCTCCACACCAGCTGGACCGACCTCCCGCTGACCGCCCGCGGCGAACGGCAGGCGGCGGCGCTGCGCCCGCTGCTGGCCGGGCGCCCGGTGGCGCACGTCCTGGCCAGCCCGCGCGCCCGCGCGCTGCGCACTGCGGAACTGGCCGGGCTGCGGGACGTACGGATCGAACCCGACCTGCGGGAGTGGGACTACGGCGGCTACGAGGGGATCACCACCGCCGAGATCCACAAGGAGCGGCCGGACTGGTTTCTCTTCGACGACGGCGTGGTCCCCGGCCCGGACGGGCACCCGGGGGAGACGCCCGCCGAGGTGGGGGCCCGCGCCGACCGGGTGCTGGCCCGGATCGCGCCCTGGCTGGAGGGGGACGACGGGGACGTGGTCCTCGTCGCCCACGCGCACTTCCTGCGGGTGCTGACGGCCCGCAGGCTCGGCCTGCCGCCGGCGGCGGGCGCGCTGTTCCGGCTGGACACCGGGACCGTCAGCCGGATCGGCGCCGAGCACGGCCGGCCCGCCCTGGTGGCCTGGAACACACCGGCCCCGGACGGGCGTGTCGGAGCCGGGCGGCCGGGGAACGGAACCGGATGATCGGACGGGGTATCGCCCCGATGGCCGTACGGCCGTACCGTCACGGCCGTACCGTCCGATCGCTCAGCCGTGTTCCCGGGGTCCGGCGCCCCGGCATCCGTCACATCCCTGGAGGACCGCCATGGCCACCACCCGCACCGCGCACACCGTCTGGGAGGGCGAGCTGCTCAACGGCAGCGGCACCGTCACCTTCGACTCGTCCGGCATCGGCTCGCAGCCGGTCTCCTGGCCGTCCCGCGCCGAGCAGGCGAACGGGAAGACCAGCCCCGAGGAGCTCATCGCCGCCGCACACTCCAGCTGCTTCAGCATGGCGCTCTCGCACGGCCTGACCGGCGCGGGCACCCCGCCCACCCGCCTGGAGACCAAGGCCGACGTCACCTTCCAGCCGGGCGAGGGCATCACCGGCATCCACCTCTACGTCCGCGGCGAGGTGCCCGGCCTGGACGAGGAGGGCTTCGCCGCCGCGGCCGAGGACGCCAAGAAGAACTGCCCGGTGAGCCAGGCGCTCGCCGGGACGACGATCACCCTCTCCGCCGAGCTGGCCTGACGTCCGGGCCGGCGCCGGGCGCGCGTCCGGCGCCGGCCGCCAGGCAGCCGGCGGCGAGCAGCGCCACCGCGCCGGCGGCGAGGGCCAGCGGCCACACCGGGCCGTGGTGGATCAGCAGCCAGCCGCCGGCCAGCGCCCCGAGGGCCATGGCCAGCACCGAGCCCAGCCGCCGGCCGAGCCGGGGGTCGGAGCCGCCGGCGAGCCGGGAGTCGGCGGCGATGCCGGTGAGGACGCGGGTGAGGATGGTCGTCATCATGTCCGGCACGGCCAGCGCGCGGACCGTCGCGACCCGTACGCCCATCGCCACGGCGAGCACGGTGATCATGGCGAAGCGGCGGGCCTCGTCGGTGGGGAGGCCGCCGGGAAGGCCGCCCGGGAAGCCGGCCGCCAGCACCGCCGCGCCGCCGGTGAGCAGCGCCTCCGCCGTCAGCGCCCCGCCCAGCCACAGCCGCCGGGAGCGGCCCGCCATCGCCGTCCCGAACCGGCCGCCGAGCAGCGCCCCGCACAGGAAGCCGCCCAGGGCCAGCGAGGACGCGGGGACCGAGAAGCCGGCCGCGCCGGCGGCGGAGAAGCCGAGGATGACGACGTTGCCCGTCATGTTGGCTGTGAAGACGTGGCCGAGGCCCAGATAGCTGACGGCGTCGAGCGCCCCGCCCACCACGGTGAGCGCGAGCAGCGCGGCGAGCAGGGGCCGGGGCGTCACGCCCTCATGGTCGGCGGCGGGCCGTCATGATCGCAGGAGCGCGTCGACGACGAGGAAGCGGTGCCCGGGCGGCCCGCCGGGGTCGTCGCCCGCGCAGGCGACGAGCCGCAGGGCGCGCTCCGGAGGGCCGGTGGAGCCGGCGGCGGGGTGCTCCTTCCGGGTGGCGAACGCCGCGTCGCCGTCCAGGGTGCGGACGGCCGTCACCGTGAAGCGCAGCACCTTTCCGTCGCCGCGTTCGACGTCGACCGTCGCGCCCTCGCGCAGGGTGCCGAGGTCGCGGAAGACGCCGCCGCCGTGGTCCCGGTGTCCGACGAGGACGGCGGTGCCGGGCCGGCCGGGCAGGGCGCTGCCGGTGCACCAGCCCGCGGTGTCGCTGTGGTCCTTCGGCGGCTGCCGCACCGGGTGGCCGGTGTGCGGGTCGGTGCCGAGGCGGATCAGCGGGCTGTCCACGCCGAGGGAGGGGATCCGCACCCGCTGCGGCTCGTCGGGGGAGGCGGGGGTGCCGATGGCCTTGGAGTTGTCGATCCCGCCCCAGGAGCAGCCGGTCAGCCCGGTCAGCAGGGCCACCGGCAGCACCAGGGCGGCCAGGACCAGCAGGATCCGGGCCAGGGCGGGGCGGTGGGAGGGAGCCATGGGGGGTCGGTCCGTCCGGGACGGGGGCAGGGGACGCGCCCACGCTACGGACGCCGGGCGGAACCCCGCCTCGGGTAAAAGGCCGGTCCGTCCGCGCCCGCCTCGTCCGAAAGGAGGAGACGGGGAGAGACGCGGGGGTCTGACGTGGGGAGACGCCGGGGTTCGAGGCGGCGGGACGGCGGGGCCCGATGGGGCGGGACGGTGGCGGGACGGCGCGGCCGGCCGGAGCGGCGGCGGGGTCCGGCCCGGCGAGGAGCCGGTGCCGGCGCGAGCGGGCCGGCGTCAGCGCACCAGCCGCTGGAGGAGCCCCCAGGTGAATTCCGCCACGTGCTCCCGCCGCTCGCCGGTGGCGTCGGGCGCGGTGAAGGCGAGCTGCCAGCGGGTCGGCGCCGTGCCCTCCATCGGGCGGGCCGGGGCGAACGCGCGGGCCACCTCGTCCACCGTGCACGACCAGGGCCGCAGCTCCTCGACGGTGCGGGGGGCGGGGGAGGGGGCGCCGGGCGCCCGGACCAGCCACTCGTTCCAGACCGCGCCGCCGGGCGCGGTGAGGACCTCGAACCGCAGGTCCGGCCAGAGCGGGACCGGCCAGGACGCGGCCTCCATGGCGAGGTCGCCGATCCGGCGCTCGCCGACGGCCTCGGGCGGGCCGAGGACGGACCGGTAGCGGGCGCCGGCCCCCCGCCGCCGTGGCGAGCGCAGCATGGCCTGCCAGCGCCGGTTGGCCTCCCGCATCGCGGCGCGGCCGGTGCCCAGCTCCCGCA
The DNA here is from genome assembly GCF_020099395.1 of Streptomyces mobaraensis. Lineage (NCBI taxonomy): Bacteria > Bacillati > Actinomycetota > Actinomycetes > Kitasatosporales > Streptomycetaceae > Streptomyces > Streptomyces mobaraensis. Next base: position 5,182,456 of record NZ_CP083590.1, read on the forward strand.
GGGCGTCCTCGACCAGGCCGGGCTGGTGGTCGGCCATCCGGCGCAGGAGGACGAGCTGGAATTCCAAGGGGGTGAAGGGCGCGGTATCAGAGGGGTCCATGGGGTCCATCGTGCCGTGGGTCCGGGGACGGCGAGGGCGTTCCCGCCTCAATGGGGTTCGGACCTCAATGGGGTTCGGACGCCCCCTCCCCGTCCGGGATCCCGCCCACCACCCGCCGCAGCAGGTCGCGCAGCTGCCCCCGCTCGTCCGCGGAGAGCCCGGCCAGCGGCTCCCGGGCGAAGCCCAGCTCCTCCCGCAGCTGCCGCGCGGTCTCCCGGCCGTCCTCGGTGACGGCGGCCAGTTTGACGCGGCGGTCGGCCGGGTCGGGCCGGCGCTCGACCAGGCCGCGGGCGGCGAGGCGGTCGACGATGCCGGTGACGTTGGACGGCTCGCACTTGAGTTTCCGGGCGATCCGGCGCATGGGCAGCGGTTCCCGGGACAGCAGGGCGAGGAGCCGGGCCTGGGCGCCGGTGAGGGCGTGCCGGCCGGCCGCCTCGTCGTACTCCTCGTGGTAGCGCGCGACGACGGTCGCGATGAGCTCGACGACCTCGATCGTCACGGGGTCGGGGCGGGATGTCGGCGGGGCCATGGAAGAAGAGTACCCAGTTACTTGACACCTAAAATATCTAGGTCAACTATTGTTTCAGCACCTGAAACAACGCAGGAGGTCCTTCCGATGTCCGCACCGCTCCCCGGCACCACCCGCGCCTGGCACCTCGTCTCCCACCCCAAGGGCACCCCCACCCCCGCCGACTTCGACCTCCGCGAGATCCCGCTCGCCGAGCCCGCCGAGGGCCAGATCGCGGTCAGCAACCTGCACCTCTCGGTGGACCCGTACATGCGCGGCCGGATGACCGGCCGCAAGACGTACGTCGAGCCCTTCGCGCTGGACAAGCCGATGACCGGCGGCGCGGTCGGCGAAGTCGTCGCCTCCCGCGCCGAGGGCTTCGCCGTCGGCGACCTCGTCCTGCACGACCTCGGCTGGCGCGAGCACGCCGTCCTCGACGCCAAGTACGCCGTCAAGGCCGACGCCGGCGACGTACCGCTCTCCGCCTACCTCGGCGCGCTCGGCATGCCGGGCATGACCGCCTACGCCGGCCTGCTGGAAGTCGCCTCCTTCAAGGAGGGCGACGCCGTGTTCGTCTCCGGCGCGGCCGGCGCCGTCGGCAGCCAGGTCGGGCAGATCGCCAAGCTGAAGGGCGCCTCCCGGGTCATCGGCAGCGCCGGCTCGGACGAGAAGGTCCGCCGCCTCGTCGAGGAGTACGGCTTCGACGCCGCGTTCAACTACAAGAACGGCCCGGTCGCCGAGCAGCTCGCCAAGGCCGCCCCCGACGGCATCGACGTCTACTTCGACAACGTCGGCGGCGAGCACCTGGAGGCGGCCATCGGCGCCCTGAGGCTGCACGGCCGCGCCACCATCTGCGGCGCCATCTCCCAGTACAACGCCACCGAGCCGGCCCCCGGCCCGCGCAACCTCGGCCTGCTCATCCAGAACCGGATCCGCCTCCAGGGCATGATCGTCATGGACCACGCCCACCTGCGGCCGCAGTTCTTCGAGGAGGTCGGCGGCTGGATCCGGTCCGGCGCCCTCAAGCGCGACGAGACCGTCGTGCACGGCATCGAGAACACCGCCGACGCCTTCCTCGGCATGCTGCGCGGCGAGAACACCGGCAAGATGATCGTCTCCCTCGCCGACTGAGCCCCCTTCCCCCCTCGTACCTCTCAGGAGCCCCCATGAGCATCCAGCCCGTCGACGTCGCCTACACCGCCGTCGCCACCGCCGAGAACGGCCGCGACGGCCGTGTCGCCAGCGACGACGGCAAGCTCGACGTCGTCGTCAACCCGCCCAGGGAGCTGGGTGGCAGCGGCGCCGGCACCAACCCCGAGCAGCTCTTCGCCGCCGGCTTCAGCGCCTGCTTCCAGGGCGCGCTGGGCGTCGTCGCCCGCCAGGAGAAGGCCGACATCTCCGGCTCGACCGTCACCGCCGAGGTCGGCATCGGCAAGACCCCGGAGGGCGGCTTCGGCCTGAAGGTGGCCCTGTCCGCGCACATCCCGAACGTGGACGAGGCCACCGCCCTCGCCCTCGTCGAGAAGGCGCACCAGGTCTGCCCCTACTCCAACGCCACCCGCGGCAACATCGAGGTCACCCTCTCCGTCCGCTGACACCTCACGTGAGGGCCGGACGGCGCCGTCAGAGCGGCACGTCCGCCGTCGCCACGCCCGGCGCCCCCTCCGGCGCCGCGGCGAGGCGGACGCCGTCCGGCCCCCAGACCCCGCTGCCGCCGCAGCCGACGTAACCGCCCGCCGGGCCCACGTGGTTGGCGAGCAGCACATGCAGCCCGTGGTCCCGGGCCAGCGCCGGGAACAGCCGGTCCCGCTCCTCCCGGCCGCCGTCGCTGCCGTAGAGCGACGTGGCCACCAGCAGCGCGCAGCCGTCCGCCGCGGCGCGCGCGGCGATGTCCGGGAAGTCGACGTCGTAGCAGATCGCGAGGCCGATCCGGACGCCGTCCAGGACGAACCGGCCGCCGTCCTCGGCGCCGGCCGCGAAGCCGGCGGCGGCCTCCTTCTCCGTCACGTGCCGCTTGTCGTAGCGGACGAGCGGCGCGCCGTCGGGCCCGTACACGAACGTGCTGATCGTCGGCCCGGACCCGGCCTCCCGGGGGCTCCCGGCGCAGTTGACGACGGCCGCCGTGCCGGTCTCCCGGCACGCCTCGCGGAGCGGGCCGAGCCGGGCGTCGTCCGGCTCCAGGGCGAGCCGGTCCGGGGCGGCGGTGATCGCCGCCAACTCGTAGCCCGTGACGGCCAGCTCGGGGAAGGCGACCAGCGCGGCGCCCCTCCCGGCCGCCTCGCGGACCAGCCCGGCCATGGTCCCGACATTGGCTCCGATGTCCCCCGGCCGGGCCGTGAACTGCGCGCTTGCGATGATCATGCGCTCATCATGGCCGCCGGAGCGTCTCCGCGGCCACCCGGAGCAGCGCCCGGACCTGCGCGGTGATCTCCTGCCGGTTGCGCTCGAACTCCGGGTCGGTGACGCGGCCGTCCGGCGAGCCGTTGTCCGCGCCGAACCGCAGCACCGGCGTGTGCAGATGGCCGCCGGGCACCGCGAGCCGCGTGGCGTCGCGCAGCAGCGTCGCCCGGTAGGCGATCTCGTTGGACAGGTAGTCGCCCCCGCCGCCCGCGCGGGCCGCCGAGCCGGGCGTCGGCCCGTCCGGCCGGACGACGGGCGTGTCCGAGCCCGCCGGGACCTCGGTGACCTCGGTGTTGTCGTGCACCGGGAACGGGCCGGTGGCCGCCGCGGTCAGCGCGGCGTACGGCAGTGAGGTCCGCGTCCACTGCGGCTGCGGGTGCGGGGTCGGTATCCCGGCCGGTACGGGGACCAGCCCCGGGCCGCCCTGGAGCCGTTCGTTGTCCGTACTGCCGCCGCGCCAGGCGCCGTTGGTGCGCTCCACGTCGAAGCGGCCCGGACGGCCCTGGCTGATGGTGGTGAACAGGTCCACACGGCGCGGCCCCGGACGGAAGTGGGGCAGCAGCGTCCGCTCCACCGTGCCTTCCGCGAAGTCCTTCCAGCGCACCGGGAAGACGGCCGCCTCCACCCGGGCCGGGCCCGACGGGGTGTCGATCACCGTGCCGTCCAGGGCGAGCGCCGCCGCGCCCGACGGGTTGGAGCGCCGGATGTCGCCGTCGAGCTGGAACGGGTCGAACCCGGTGACCAGCACCCGCTTGACCCCGGACCCGGCCGGGAAGTCGAGCGAGTCCTGGCCGCGCGAGCCGCGCTCCAGCACGTCCAGCAGGGCCGCCCGCCGGGCGTCGGACAGCGCGAACGCCGGCTTCCACCGCCGCAGTTCGCGGGTCAGGCCCAACCGGGCCCAGTACAGCGGCCGGTCGTCGTCGCGCGCCAGGTCGCCGGCCGCCGGGCCGCGGCCCTGGGCCCGGGCCACGGCCTTCCGCCACAGCCGGTGCCCGGCGTCGGCAGCGGCCCGCTCGGCCTGCCCGGGCGTCCGGGTGCGCGCCAGCGCCCCGGCGAGCTCGCCGGCGGCCGCGTCGAAGCCGGAGCGCCGCAGGATCTCCTGGGGTGCTGGGCCGTCCAGCCGGCTCTCCTCCTGGGTGGACGACGGTACGGGCGCGGGGGCGGCGGCCGCCGCCGGGGTGGCGGGACCGGCAAGGGGAGCCAGGGCCAGCGCGGAGGCGACGAGGGCGGCGCCCGGAAGGCGCGATGCGAGCGTGGTGGGTCTCATGGGGCCGTATGCAATCAGCGTTGTCCGCATCGCGGAAGGGGCGGTCATCTCATGCGCTCCGCCGATGGATTCCGGCCCCCGGAACACTGCTTTCACGCCACAATGACGCATGCACACAGCCGAGTTCATCGGAGCACACCCCCTCATATCCCTCGGTCTCCCCCAGGTGTCCGCGCTGTTCGGCGTCGGCGGCGGCCAGGGCGCCCGGCAGTTCACCGAACTGGGCCTCGCCCTGCTCCTCTCCTCCCTCATCGGCCTGGAGCGCGAACTCCAGCAGAAGAGCGCGGGGTTGCGCACCCACACCCTGGTCGGGGTGGGCAGCGCCCTCTTCGTGGAAGTCTCGCTGCACGGTTTCGGTCCGGCGAACGGGCTGGCCGGCACGGGATTCGACGGCTCGCGGGTCGCCGCGCAGATCGTCTCCGGCATCGGTTTCATCGGCGGTGGCCTGATCTTCGTCCGCCGGGACGCGGTCCGCGGCCTCACCACCGCCGCGACCATCTGGCTCACCTGCGCCGTCGGCATGGCCTGCGGCGGCGGCCTGCCGCTGCTCGCCGCCGCCGCGACGGTGGTGCACTTCCTGGTCGTCCGCGGCTTCCCGCTGCTCACCCGCCGGCTGGCGGCCGTCCCCACGGTCGAGCGGTTCGAGCTGCTCCTCTCCTACCGCACCCGCCGCGGGGTGCTGGGCCGGGTCCTGGAGCTCTGCACCAGCCAGGGGTTCCGGGTCACGGACGTGCACATCCACTCCGAGTCCCGGGAGGGCGAGAACGGCAAGGGCAAGGGGAAGGGCCGGGAGGCGGAGGTGGTGCTGGGGCTGGAGGGACGGAAGCCCGCGCATCCGCTCGTCGAGGAGCTGACGGACTGGGAGGGCGTCCTCGACGTGGGGCTGCGCGCCCACCGCGACAGCACCGAATGACCGTCGAACGCACGTACAGGGCGGGCGAGTTGGCCCACCGAAGGGCGATCTTCCGCTACCGTGCGGAATGGGCGGGGGCGGGGTCACCTGACGGGCTCCGCCCCCGGCCTCCCGCCGCGGGGTGTCAGCGGCCTCCCGCCGTGATCCGCCGGTAGGCGAGCTCGGCGAGCCGCCGCTGCCCCTCCTTGCTGGGGTGGAACCAGTCCCAGTGGCTCAGGTCCGCGCCGGTGAAGCCGTAGGAGTGCACCGACCCCCCGTCGTAGCGGCACAGCAGGTCCCGGCGGCAGACGTCCTCCAGGACGGCGTTGTACTCCTTCACCCGCCGCTCCACCTTCTCCCGCCGCTCCCGGGTGGGGGCGTCCACCAGCTCGGAGTCCCGCAGCATCGACGGGCAGATCCCCAGCTTCCATACCTGCTTGCCCAGCGGGCTCTTGCTCCCCTCCGACCACAGCCGTTTGAGGTCGGGGACGCTCGCCACGTACACCTGCGTCTTCGGCAGCGACCGGCGGAGCTCCTTGAGCGACTTCTCGAAGTCGGCCCGGAAGTCCTTCACCGGCGTCATCTCGGCCACGTCGGCCCGGCAGGCGTCGTTCGCCCCGAGCAGCACCGTCACCAGCTGCGGCCGGTGCGGGACGGCCGCGGCGACCTGGCGGGGGAGGTCGGCCATCCGCGCGCCGGTGCGCGCGAAGTTCCAGCTCCGCGTCTCCGGCGACGGCAGCAGCCGGGCCGCGAGGCTGTCCACCTCGGAGCCGGTGGCCCAGGAGACCTCCGGGCAGTCCTTGAGCAGCCGGCAGGCGTCGAAGCCCCGGGTGATCGAATCGCCCAGGGAGGCCAGGGAGTCGGGCCGGGTGTTCCAGGCGGGCCCGGCGCTCGCTCTCGGCTTCGCCGCCGGGCGCTTCGCGGCCGCGCCGGGGGCCCGGTCGTCGCAGCCCGCGGTGAGCAGCCCCGCGGTGAGCGCCGCCACCGCCGTCAGTGCCACGGCGGCGGCGCGCGACGGGCGGTCGGTGCTGGTGCGCATCGTCTTCCCCCTCCGGCCGGGTTGCAGGTGTCCTGCACCGACGGTACGTCACCCGGCCGGCAACCCGACCGCGTGCGGGGTTCCTCCCGGGAGTGACCGGGGCCTTACCGGTCCTGTCCGCACCACCACTGCGCCGGATCACAACACGTCACATCCTGTCCCTTTCCGGAAAATTGCCCCCTATGGTGTTTACTGTTGGTAACCTCGCGAGCTGGTGCGGGAGGGGCCACAGGGACGAACGCCCGGTGCCGCCCCGGGCGGGACCGGTACGGACGCGAGGCCCCTGGGGAAGGCGAACCTCGAACCGCACTGGAGGTCCCGGTGACGTCACGTGGCGTTCTCTACGTGCACTCCGCACCGCGCGCACTCTGCCCGCACGTCGAATGGGCCGTCGAAGGCGTGCTCGGCGTCCGCGTCACGCTCGACTGGATCCGGCAGCCCGCCGCCCCCGGCACCTGGCGCACCGAATTCTCCTGGCAGGGCCGCCCCGGCACCGCCTCCCGCCTCGCCTCCGCCCTCCGCGGCTGGCACCTCCTCCGCTTCGAGGTCACCGCCGACCCCGCCGCCGGCACCGAGGGCGAGCGCTACAGCTCCACCCCCGACCTCGGCATCCACCACGCGGTCACCGGCGTCCACGGCGACATCCTGGTCCCCGAGGACCGCCTCCGCGCCGCCCTCCACCGCGCCCAGCGCGGCGAGACCGACCTGGCCACCGAGGTCGCGACCCTCCTCGGCAAGCCCTGGGACGACGAACTGGAACCCTTCCGGCACGCGGGCGAGGGCGCTCCGGTGCGCTGGCTGCACCAGGTGGTCTGAGCGGCGCGCTTGCCTTCGAGCGCACTCCAGCCCGTACGGTCACGGCATGACCGACACCACCCCCCGCACCGCTCCCGTCGCCGTCCTCGGCACCGGCATCATGGGCGCCGCCATGGCCCGCAACCTCGCCCGCGCCGGACTCGACGTCCGGGCCTGGAACCGCGACCCGGCCAAGGCCGCACCGCTCACCGCCGACGGGGTCCGGATCGCCGCGACACCCGCCGACGCCGTCCGCGACGCCGACACCGTCCTCACCATGCTGTACGACGGCGCGGCCGTCCTGGGCGTCATGCGCCGGGCCGCCCCCGGGCTGCGGCCGGGCGCGGTGTGGCTCCAGTCGACCACCGCCGGCCTCGACGTCCTCGACGCGTTCGCGGCCTTCGCCGACGAGCACGGCGTCGTCCTCGTCGACGCCCCGGTCCTGGGCACCCGGGCGCCGGCCGAGAAGGGCGAGCTCACCGTCCTCGCCGCCGGACCCACCGCCGTCCGCCCCGCGCTCGCCCCCGTCCTGGACGCCGTGGGCACACGGACGCTGTGGACGGGCGAGGACGGCGCCGCGGGCAGCGCCTCCCGGCTCAAGCTGGTGCTCAACAGCTGGGTGCTGACCGTCACGCACGGCACCGCCGAGGCACTGGCGCTCGCCGCGGGGCTGGGCGTGGACGCCCGGGACTTCCTGGCGGCCGTCGAGGGCGGCCCGCTGGACATGGGCTATCTGCGGGCCAAGTCCGCCCTGCTGCTCGACGGCGGTCTCACCCCGCCGAGCTTCGCGACCGCCACCGCCGAGAAGGACGCCCGCCTCATCGTGGCCGCCGGGGAGCGGGCCGGCGTACGGCTCGACGTCGCGGCGGCCGGCGCGGAGCGCTTCCGGCGGGCCGTCGAACAGGGGCACGGCGACGAGGACATGGCGGCGTCGTACTTCGCGAGCTTCGAGGAGCCGCGGGAGGGGTGAACGCCGAAGGCCCGCCCGGTCGTCTCATCGACCGGGCGGGCCCTCGTGCGTCGGGCGGGCGTCAGACCGTCCGCAGCGCCAGCACCACGTTGTGGCCGCCGAAGCCGAACGAGTTGTTGATCGCCGCGATGGTGCCCTCGGGCAGCTTGCGGGGCTTGTCGCGGACGATGTCCGCGTCGATCTCGTCGTCCAGCTCGTCGATGTTGATGGTCGGCGGGGCCGTGCGGTGGTACAGGGCCAGGACGGTCGCGACCGTCTCGATGCCGCCGGCGCCGCCCAGCAGGTGGCCGGTCATCGACTTGGTGGCGGAGACCGCGACGTGGTCGAGGTCGTCGCCCAGGACCTTGCGCAGCGCCTTGATCTCCGCGAGGTCGCCCTGCGGGGTCGAGGTGGCGTGCGCGTTGAGGTGCGTCACCTCGGACGGCTTGAGGTCGCTGGACTCCAGCAGGCCCTGCAGCGCCGCGGCGATGCCCCGGCCGGTCGGCTCGGGCTGGGCGATGTGGTGGCTGTCCGCGGACAGGCCCTGGCCCAGCAGCTCGCAGTAGACGCGGGCGCCGCGGCGGGCCGCGTGCTCGGCGGACTCCAGGACGATGACGCCGGCGCCCTCGCCCAGGACGAAGCCGTCACGGGCCTTGTCGTACGGGCGGGAGGCCTTCTCCGGCTCCTCGTTGTTCTTGGACATCGCCATCATGCTGGCGAAGGCCGCGACGGGCAGCGGGTGGATGGCCGCCTCGGTGCCGCCCGCGACGACCACGTCGGCACGGCCGGTGCGGATCATCTCCACGGCGTAGCCGATGGCCTCGGCGCCGGACGCGCAGGCGCTGACCGGGGTGTGCACGCCCGCCTGGGCGTTCACCTCCAGGCCGACGTTGGCGGACGGGCTGTTGGGCATCAGCATCGGCACGGTGTGCGGGGAGACGCGGCGGGCGCCCTTCTCCTTGAGCACGTCGTACTGGTCGAGCAGGGTCTGCACGCCGCCGATGCCGGAGGCGATGACCGCGCCCAGCCGCTCGGGGGCGATGGCCGCGTCCTCGCCGGCCCGGGCGGTGTAGCCCGCGTCGGCCCAGGCCTCACGGGCCGCGATCAGCGCGAACTGCGCCGACCGGTCGAGCTTGCGGGTGAGGGGGCGGGGCAGGACCTCGGACGGGTCGACCGCCGCCGTGGCGGCGATCCGGACCGGGAGGTCGGCGAACCGCTCGCCCTCCAGGGGCTTCACGCCGGAGCGACCGGCGAGCAGCCCTTCCCAGGTAGACGCGCTGTCGCCACCCAGCGGTGTGGTTGCGCCGATACCGGTGACGACCACGGTGCGATTGGTCGAGTTCACAGGAATTCTGTCTCCACGAATAGAGGTGCTGGAAACGCCACCCGCCGGGGTGGCGACGAACGCGGGATCAGGCCTGGTGCTTCAGGATGTAGTCGGCCGCGTCACCGACCGTCTTGAGGTTCTTGACGTCCTCGTCCGGGATCTTCACCTCGAAGCGCTCCTCGGCGGCGACGACGACCTCGACCATGGAGAGCGAGTCGACGTCCAGGTCGTCGGTGAAGGACTTGTCCAGCTTGACGTCCTCGACCGGGATGCCCGCGATCTCGTTGACGATCTCGGCGAGGCCCTTGAGGATCTCTTCCTGCGTGGCGGCCATGGTGGCGCTCCTTTTAATTGTGCGGTGGTTCTGGAAAAACTGCTCAGGGAACTGCTGTGGAGAGCTCCCGCACCGTGGTCGGCTGGTGCCGTTCCGGGTGGATCTCGCCTAGGGGAGGGTAACGACCGTCGCGGCGAACACGAGACCCGCCCCGAAGCCGATGAGCAGCGCGGTGTCGCCGCTCTTCGCCGCTCCGGTGGCCAGGAGGCGCTCCATGGCCAGCGGAATGGAGGCCGCCGAGGTGTTCCCGGTAGTCTCCACGTCCCGGGCGACCACGACATTCTCCGGCAGCTTCAGCGTTTTGACCATCGAGTCGATGATCCGCATGTTCGCCTGGTGCGGAATGAAGACGTCCAGGTCGTCGGCGGTGATGCCGGCCTCGTCCAGCGCCTGCTGGGCGATCTTCGCCATCTCGAAGACGGCCCAGCGGAACACCGCCTGGCCCTCCTGCGTGATGGCCGGGAAGCGGACCTCAGTACGGACCTCGGAGCTCTCGCGGTAGACGTCCCACGGCAGGTTCTGCCGGATGGTCTCCGCCTTGTCGCCCTCCGAGCCCCACACCGTCGGGCCGATGGCCGGCTCCTGCGCGGGACCCACGACCACGGCACCGGCGCCGTCGCCGAACAGGAACGCGGTGGAACGGTCGTCGAGATCCGTCAGGTCCGACAGCCGCTCGACGCCGATGACCAGCACGTACTCGGCCGAGCCGTCCGTGACCAGGGCCTTGGCCATGGTCAGGCCGTAGCCGAAGCCCGCGCAGCCGGCGGAGATGTCGAAGGCGGCCGGCTTGCCGGCGCCGATGCGGTGGGCGATCTCGGTGGCGATGGCCGGGGTCTGCTTGAAGTGCGACACCGTCGAGACCAGCACGGCACCGATCTGCTCCGGGGCGATCCCGGCGGCGGCGATGGCCTTGCCCGCGGCCTCCACCGACATGGTGGCCACCGTCTCCTCGGGGCCGGCCCAGTGCCGGGTGGCGATCCCGGAGCGGGAACGGATCCACTCGTCCGACGAGTCGATGCGCTTGAGGATCTCCTCGTTGGGCACCACGCGCACCGGGCGGTAGCCGCCGACGCCCATGATGCGCGCGTACGGCGCGCCCTTGGAGGGCTTGATCTTGGCAGTCATGTCCGGGGCTCCTTACGCGGCCGAGGAATCGGCCGTGCTGTTGCCGTGTTCGGCGATCAGCTCGCGGGCGGCGTCCAGGTCGGCCGGCGTCTTGAGGGCCAGCGTCTTCACACCCGGCAGGGCGCGCTTGGCGATGCCCGTCAGGGTGCCGCCGGGGGCCGCTTCGATGATCGCCGTGACGCCCAGCTCCTTGAAGGTCTCCATGCACAGGTCCCAGCGGACCGGGTTGGCCACCTGGCCGACCAGGCGCGCCACGACCTCGGCGCCGTCCGTCACCACCGCTCCGTCGCGGTTGGAGACGTAGCGGGTGCGCGGGCCGGCCGGCTCCAGCTCGCGGGCCGCGGCCTCCAGGACGGAGACCGCCGGGGCCATGTGCTCGGTGTGGAAGGCGCCCGCGACCTTCAGCGGCACGACGCGGCGGGTGCCCTCGGGCTTGTCCGCGGCGAGCGCCGCCAGCTGTTCCATGGTACCGGCGGCGACGATCTGACCGGCGCCGTTGACGTTCGCCGGGGTCAGGCCGAGCTTCTCCAGATGCGGGAGGACGACGTCGGCCTCCCCGCCCAGCAGCGCCGACATGCCCGTCTCGGTGACGGCGGCGGCCTCGGCCATCGCCAGGCCCCGCTTGCGGACGAGCAGCAGCGCGTCCCGCTCGGACAGCACGCCCGCCAGGGCGGCCGCGGCGAGCTCGCCGACGCTGTGCCCGGCGGTGGCGCCCACCAGCCGGGCGACGTCGTCGCCGGAGGGGAAGAGCTGACCCGCGGACACCAGCGCGGCGGCGACCAGCAGCGGCTGGGCGACGGCGGTGTCACGGATCTCTTCCTCACCGGCGTCCGTGCCGTAGTGGACGAGGTCCAGGTCGATGGCCTCCGACCAGCCCCGCAGGCGGTCGGCGACACCGGGAAGGTCGAGCCAGGGGGTCAGGAAGCCGGGCGTCTGAGCGCCCTGGCCGGGAGCGACGAGTACGAGCACCCTCACACTCTCTCTCGTGGACGGGTTCGGTCACCCGTGGGGACAGGGACGAAGAACCGTCAGGGGAATTGTCTGCGTTCCACAAAAGCCTACGGCTGTCACTCGGTGTCGGCCAGACGCCCCAGGATCAGCGCGATGCGGAGGGTGAAGGCCGAGCGCACATCGGAGGGTGACCATCCGGTGACGTCCGTCACACGTCGGAGCCGGTACCGCACGGTGTTTGGGTGGACGAACAGCATCCGCGCCGCGCCCTCCAGACTGCTCGCCTGCTCCAGGTAGACGCTCAGCGTCTCCAGCAGCGCCGAACCCGCCTCCTCCAGCGGTCTGTAGATCTCCTCCACCAACTGCACCCGCGCCACAGGATCACCGGCCATCGCCCGCTCCGGCAGGAGATCGTCGGCGAGCACCGGCCGGGGGGCGTCCGGCCAGGCCGCGCACGCCTTCAGGCCCGCGGCGGCGGCCTGCGCGGAGCGGGTCGCCGCCAGCAGGTCGGGGACGACGGGACCGGCCACCACCGGCCCGGCGGCGAACGGCCCGATCAGCGCCTTCGCCGCCTGCAACGGGTTGTCGCTGCCCCCCGCGATCACCACCAGGCGGGTGCCCAGCACCCCCGTCAGCACCTGGAGCTTGGCGTGCCGGGACGCCCGCCGGATGGCCTCCACGGTCAGCTCGCTGTCGCCGTTCGGCGCCGTCCCCAGCACCACCGCCACATGCGCCGGCGAGTTCCAGCCCAGCGCCGCGGCCCGGGACAGCACCCCCTCGTCCGCCTCGCCCGACAGCACGGCGTTGACCACCAGCGACTCCAGCCGCGCGTCCCAGGCGCCCCGCGCCTCGGCGGCCTGCGCGTACACCTGAGCGGTGGCGAAGGCGATCTCCCGGGCGTAGACGAGCAGCGCCTCCCGCAGCGCCGACTCGTCACCCGGCGCGGCGACCTCGTCGATCGCCGACTCCATGACCTCGATCGTCGTCCGGACCATCTCCACGGTCTGGCGCAAAGTGATCGCCCGGGTCAGCTCCCGGGGCGCGGTCCCGAAGACGTCCGTACTGATCGCCTGCGGGGTCTCCGGATGCCGGAACCACTCCGTGAAGGCCGCGATACCGGCCTGGGCCACCAGCCCGATCCACGAACGGTTCTCCGGCGGCATCGCCCGGTACCACGGAAGCTGCGCGTCCATCCTGGCGATGGCGGCGGCGGCCAGGGTCCCGGACGACTTCTCCAGGTTGCGCAGGGTGGCGCTGTGCGGATGCGGTGGGTGAGCGGCGGATTCAGGCACGGGGACAAGCCTGCCCTATTCGGGTGCGCCACGGGGCGGCCGGGCTACCGTAGCCCGATGATCGAGCTGTGGCGGGCGGCGGAACGGTATCGCGGAGGGGACGCGGAGGCCGGCATCGTGACGCGGCACGCGTTCTCCTTCTCCGGTTTCTACGACCCCGACAACGTGCGCTTCGGCCCGCTGATCGCCTGCAACGAGGAGTCGCTCGCGCCGGGTGCGGGGTTCGACGAGCATCCGCACCGGGATGTGGAGATCGTCACGTGGGTGGTGGAGGGGGAGCTGACGCACGAGGACTCGGCCGGGCATGTCGTGACGGTCCGTCCTGGTGACGTGCAGTGGTTGAGTGCGGGGGCGGGGGTTCGGCATGTGGAACGCAATGCTTCCGGGGTGCCGCTGCGGTTCGTTCAGATGTGGCTCGATCCGGTCGAGGGCGGTGGGGCGCCGGCGTACGAGGTGGCGCGTTCCGTGCGCGACGGGGTTGTGCTCGCGGTCCCGAACGCGGGGGCGGCGCTGCACGTCCTGCGGCCCCGAGCCGGTGAGCGGTGCGTCCTGCCTGCGGCGGAGTGGCTCTATGCGCATGTGGTGCGGGGGGTTGTGGGGCTGGGGGAGGAGGAGCTGATGGCGGGGGACTCGGCTCGGGTGCGGGGTGCTTCGGGGTTGGATGTGTTTGTGGTGGGGGGTGGGGCTGAGGTTTTGGTGTGGGTGCCCCTGACCCGCCCCTTCGCCGATTCCCGGGGAGAGCCCCGGACCCCCTGAAAAGCGGCTTCGCCGCTTTGTCCTCAAACTCCCCCAGAGGGGGGACCCCCAACGGGCTGGATATCGCGCCCGGGCGCGCACTCCAGCCCGTCCGGCGTTTGAGGACAACCGCGCGGAGCGCGGTTGCGGGGGCGCAGCCCCTGCAAGAAACGGCTACTTCCCGCCCAACTCGGCCAGGACGGAGTCCGAAAGCGCCGGCCACACCTCCACCGCCCACGCCCCGAAGTCCCGGTCCGTCAAGGCGACGCATGCCGCCCCCGCCTCCGGGTCGACCCACAGGAACGTCCCGGACTGCCCGAAGTGGCCGTACGTACGAGGCGAGTTGAGCGAGCCCGTCCAGTGCGGCGACTTGCCGTCCCGCAACTCGAAGCCCAACCCCCAGTCGTTGGGCCGCTGGTGGCCGTACCCGGGCAGTACGCCGGTGACGCCGGGGAAGACGACCGTCGTCGCCTCGGCCAGCGTTTCGCGCGAGAGCAGCCGCGGTGCCTGCAACTCCGCGGCGAAGCGGACGAGGTCGTCCACCGTCGAGACGCCGTCCTTGGCGGGGGAGCCGGGGAGGCCGGTGGCGGTCATGCCGAGGGGTTCCAGGACCGCCTGGCGGAGGTACTCGGCGAACGGGATGTCCGTCGCCTTGGCGATGTGGTCGCCGAGGACCTCGAAGCCGGCGTTGGAGTAGAGCCGCCGGGTGCCGGGCTCGGCCGCCGGGCGGTGCTCGTCGAAGGCCAGTCCTGAGGTGTGGGCGAGGAGGTGACGGACCGTGGAGCCGGCCGGCCCGGCGGGCTCGTCGAGTTCGACCGCGCCCTCCTCGACGGCGATGAGCGCGGCGTAGGCGGCGAGCGGTTTGGTGACCGAGGCCAGGGCGAAGCGGTGCGCGGTCGGTCCGTGCGTCCCGGCCACCGTCCCGTCGGCCCGTACGACGGCCGCCGCGGCGGTCGGCACCGGCCAGTTCTCGATCTTCCGCAGGCTCTGCAGGCTCTCCATGGGACGAGCCTAACCCGCTCCGCCGGTCCAAGATTCCGTCAAGGATCCGGGGGTGCGGAGTGCGGCGCACCGCTTCGGCGTTGCCCAGGAGTGAACAGGGTGCCGGAAGGGACCGCCGGGACACGAGGGGGAGACACCGTATGACCGTCATGGATACCGCACCGGCGGGAGGACCGGTCGAGACCGGGCGCCGCGTCCGGGGCGCCGGCCGCGGCCGGTACACGATCGGCGAGGTGGCCGCGTACACCGGACTGTCCGCCCACACCCTGCGCTGGTACGAGCGGATCGGCCTGATGCCGCACGTCGACCGCTCCCACACCGGCCAGCGCCGCTACACCGACCGCGACCTCGACTGGCTCGACCTGGTCGGCAAGCTGCGGCTGACCGGGATGCCGGTGGCGGACATGGTCCGTTACGCCGAACTCGTCCGCGAGGGCGAGGCGACGGTCGCCGAGCGCGAACGGCTGCTGAGCGCGCACCGCGCGGACGTCCGGCGGCGGATGGCCGAGCTCAGGAGCACGCTCGACGTCCTCGACCACAAGATCGACCGGTACGCGGAGGCCCGGCGGGCCAACGAGGAGCGCTACGCCGCCCCCGGCTTCACCAGGCCCGACTCATAGGCGAAGATCACCGCCTGGGCCCGGTCGCGCAGCCCCAGCTTGGCCAGCACCCGCCCGATGTGCGTCTTCACCGTCTGCTCCGCCAGCACCAGCGAGCCGGCGATCTCCTGGTTGGACAGCCCGCGGGCGATCAGCTCCAGCACCTCCGTCTCACGCGGCGTCAGGCCCTTCAGCCGCAGTGAGCGGTCCCGGCGCGGGGCGGGCCGCTGCCGGGCGAAGTCCGCGATGAGGCGGCGCGTCACCGACGGCGCGAGCAGCGCCTCGCCGGCCGCCACCACGCGGACCGCCGAGATGAGGTCGGCCGGCGGGGCGTCCTTGAGGAGGAAGCCGGAGGCGCCGGCGCGCAGCGCCTCGTAGACGTAGTCGTCCACGTCGAAGGTGGTCAGCATCAGCACCTTGGGGCGGTGGACGACGCCGGCCGGGGGATCGAGGAGGCGGCGGGCCGCCTCCAGGCCGTCCATCTCCGGCATGCGGACGTCCATCAGCACCACGTCCGGGTGGACGGTGCGGCTCAGCTCCACGCCCCGGACGCCGTCGGGGGCGTCCCCGACGACGTCGATGTCGGGCTGGGCGGCGAGCAGGGCGGCGAAGCCCGCCCGCACCATCGCCTGGTCGTCGACGATGATCACCTTGATGGTCATGCGGCCGGGGGTTCCTTGTCTGTCGGCGCTGTCGGTTCGGTGACGGGGTCCAGGGCCTCCGCCGCGTACGGCAGTCGGGCCGCCACCCGGAAGCCGCCGTCCGGCAGGGGACCGGTGTCGAGGGTGCCGCCGACCAGGCGGACACGCTCGCGCATGCCCACCAGGCCGTGGCCGGTGCCGGTGGTCTCCAGCGGGACGTGCGGGCGGCCGGCGGGGGCGTTGACGACGAGGACGGTCAGCCCGTCGGCGTCCGCCGCGACCGAGACGCGGGTGACGGCGCCCGGCGCGTGCCGCACGGCGTTGGCCAGGGCCTCCTGGACGATGCGGTACGCGGACAGGTCCACGGCCTGGGGGAGCGCCTCCGGTGCCGCTTCCCTGTCGAGCGTGAGCTCGACCGGCTGACCGGCCCGTACCGTCGCCTCGACCAGCTGCCCGATCCGGTCCACCCCGGGCTGCGGGGTCCGCTCCCCGCCGCCCTGTCCGGCGTCCTCGCTGCGCAGCACGCCCAGCAGCCGGCGCATCTCGCTCAGCGACTCGCGCGCGGTCGCGGCGATCGTGCCGAACTCCTCGGTGGCCTCCGGCGGCAGGCCCGCGATGCGGTACGGCGCGCTGTCCGCCTGCACGGTGATCACCGACATGTGGTGGGCGACGACGTCGTGCAGCTCGCGGGCGATCCGCGCGCGCTCCTCCAGCAGCGTGCGGCGGGCCCGCTCGGCCTCGCTGATCGTCGCCTGCTCGTCGAGGGCGCGCTCGGCCCGCTTGCTCCTCTGCAACGCCGCGCCGAGCAGCAGCAGGGTGCCGCCGAGCAGCGACACGATCAGCCAGCTGCCGTTGCTGCGCCGCGGGTCGGCCGCGTCGAAGCCGTAGCTCAGGGCCGTGTAGACGGCCCAGACCGCCAGCATCGTGCGGGCGCGGGCCCGCAGGCCCAGGAAGAACAGCATCGGGAGGAAGGCGATGAGGAGGGTGGGGGGCCAGGGCCAGACGCCGTGCGGCGAGGCCCCCGGGGGGATGGTGAGGGCGCAGGCGGTGCCTGTGGTGAGCGTGATCGTCCAGGCGAGGAGGGGTTTGCGGACGGAGAGGAGGAGGGGGCCCGTTTCGAGTACGGCGTAGATCAGGGCGAGGCCGGGGTGCACGCCGTAGTCGTTCGGGAGGATCGTGGCCGTGACCGGGAGGAGGATCGCGGTGAGGAGGGCTGTGAAGGCGTGGGGGAGGCGGTGGCGGAGTGAGGCTTTGGGCATGGCTCGCTCAGGGTAAGGGGAGGCGGGTGGGGCGCCTGCGGCGGGCTGTGCCCCGGTCCCTCCCCCAGAGGGGGGACCCCCACCTTCGCCGATTCCCGGAGGCAAGCCCCCGGACCCCCCAAACCGCGCTCCGCGCGGTTGTCCTCAAACGCCGGACGGGCTGGATAGTGCGCCCGGGCGCACCACTCAGCCCGTCCGGCGTTTGAGGACCTCGCGGCGAAGCCGCGATATCGGGGTGCGGGACCTCCCGCAGAAACGGTGAAGGGGCGGGACCGGGGCACCACCCGCCCGGAGGGCTCCCTAAAGCTCCGCCAGCAACTCCGCCTTCTTCGCGCTGAATTCGTCATCCGTCAGCAACCCCGCCGAATGCAGATCCCCAAGGTGCCGGATCCGGTCCGCGATCGCGCCGGGATCCGGCCGCGCGGCGGGGGCCGGAGACGGAGACGGCGCCACCGGCACGGGAGAGGACGCGCGCACCGACTGGAGAACCGCCGCCGCGAACGGCAACGACTCGTGCACCGGCCCGTACCCCATCCCGAACACCACCGACGCCGGGTCCTGGTCCGCCTGCCCGGGCGCGGGCCGTTCGGGGTCGCGGAGGACGAGGCGGAGGTGGCCGCCCATGAGGTCGGGGGAGCGCCATTGGACGTCGGCGAGTTCGCCTACGGCGAAGCGCTGGTCGCCGGCCTTCCACTTGGCGGAGGTGGCGCCGGACCAGAACCAGCGGAAGGCGACGGTCCGGCCGTCGAAGGTGGCCCGGCCGTCGTACGCCTTGAAGGAGCGCGGCGGCTCGGGGGCGGTGACGAGGGGGTGTTCCGCGGGTTCGGC
The DNA here is from genome assembly GCF_020099395.1 of Streptomyces mobaraensis. Lineage (NCBI taxonomy): Bacteria > Bacillati > Actinomycetota > Actinomycetes > Kitasatosporales > Streptomycetaceae > Streptomyces > Streptomyces mobaraensis. The sequence continues at coordinate 5,200,499 of NZ_CP083590.1, forward strand.
CGCGTCGGGGCCGAGCGCGGTGCGTATCTCCTCGGCGTAGTACTCGGCGAGGGTGGCCCGCTCGGCGGGCAGGACCAGCCGGTACGGGTCGGTGCCCTCCTTGAGCTGGCCGTCGGCGGCGTCCATCAGCGGATCGGCGCCGGGCCGGGGCACGGCGCGCAGCACCACCGTGCCGCGTCTGCCCGGCATGTGTTCGACCGCCGCGAGCGCCTCGTAGGGGATGCGCCGTTCACCGAGCGCCTGGAGCAGCTTCGGTGTCCGGATCCCCCGTTCGAAGCGGATGAGCACGGAGTCGGTGTCGAACTCCCAGACGGTGTGGAAACCGGCCAGCACATCACCCATGCGGGTCATCGTATGCGGCGCCCGCCCGCGCGTCCCCCCTCCGGAGCTACGCGCGTCATGCGTCAGCGGGGGACGGTGGTGCCGGCGGCGCAGTCGGTGTCGGACGGGGAGCAGCGGATTCCGCTGGTGTCGCCGGTGCCGAGGCGGGCGAAGTTGGCGAGGCTGACGGTGCCGGGGGCGAAGTAGCCGGCGTGGCCGTCGGCGTCGGCGGCGGAGAGCAGGCGGGCGCCGAAGGCCGAGGACACCGGGTCGGCGCCGTGGCCGAGGCCGCCGACCTCCAGGTGCGGGACGTCCCTGATCCAGTCGTCGGCGTCGCGCATGGCCCATATCCGGGCGCTGGTGTGCAGGTCGGAGACGTGCCGGGCGCGCATGCCGGGGCTGCCGGCGACGGCGATGTCGGTGACCCGGGGGTCGAGTTCGCGGGCGGCGACGCCGCACACCACCGAGCCGTAGCTGTGGCAGAAGAGGGAGACGGAGGAGCCGCCGGGCAGTCCGCGCACCAGGGAGCGGAGCCGCAGCGCGCCTTCGGCGGCGAGCTTGCCGGTGGCCGCGTCCACCCCCACGCCGGCGGGGGAGGTGTAGTCGGCCCAGGCGATGACGGCGGTACGGGCGGCGGGGCGGATGCTGCGCTCGGTGGTGTAGAGGGCGTCGGCCATCCCGACGGGGGCGGCGTACGGACGTCCGCTCTTCTCGAACGTGAGGACGTTCGTATCGACACCGGGCACTACGACGGAGACGCGCTCGGCGCGTCCGAGGTCACCGAGGACCTCCGCGACGCGTCCGCTGCCGCCCGGGTCGAAGGCGAGGATCTGCCGGTCGTGGGAGAGCAGCGAGTCGAAGCGGTGCATGCGCCGCTTGGCCTCGTAGCGGCCGGCCGGGGTGAGGCCGTTGTCGCGGGTGCGGCGCTCCTCGACTGTCCGGGCCTGGACGAGCGCCGTCCGGTTGGCGCGGTACCGGAGGGACAGCGGGGCGCCGTTGAGGTTGCCGACGACGAGGGGGTAGCGGTCGGCGAGCCGGGTGCGGTCGGTGCCGGAGAGGGTGGCGAAGAAGCGTCCGAGCACGCCCGGGTCCGCGTAGGGGGACGGGAGCGGGTGCCCGGCGACGCTGCCGTGCAGCCACGCGGTCAGCGCCGCGCGGCGCGGGTCGGCCGCCGCGCCGCGGCCGCGGACGGCGGTCCAGCCGGTCGTGGCGAGCATGACGAAGACCACGGTGAGCGCGAGCAGCGCGCGCCAGACCGTGGCCGTGTTCGTCCACGGCGAGGAGGGAGAGCCGAGCTCCGGGAAGGAAGTCACCGCGGACCACCCTAGGAGACCGGGCGGCGCGTTCGCCAAGACAGTGACGCGGATCACGTTTGATCGCGAGTGGCGTTGGACATACGTGCGTTGCCTCACCCCGCTCTGGCGCCGGGCGGCGCCTCGGGGGTCACCTGGGGGCCGGGCCGCTCTCCGCCGGGGGCCGCCAGGCGTCCGTCAGGGCCGGGCCGAGCAGGCCGAGGTAGTCCGTGACCAGGCGGAGCAGATCGTCGAGCTCGCCGTCCTCCTTCTCGCCCCACACCCGCGACGCGGCCCGCAGCACCCCGCTGCACGCGGCGACCAGGACCCGCGGCCGGGGATCGGCGGCCAGGTCGACGCCCTCGCGGCGGGCGATCTCGGCCGCCAGCCGGTCCTCGAAGTGGCCGAGGCGGCGCAGCCGGGCGGCCAGCAGCTGCGGGGTCGACTCGATCATGCGCTGGGTGGTCAGGTGCAGTTCGAGCGGGACGACGTCCTCGATGGCGGGGCCCATCGCGTCCCAGGTGGCCATGGCCGCCTGGCACATCGCGGTGAGCGGCGGCTCCTCCTGCGGGCGGTTCTTCAGGGCGTCGAGCGCGACGGCCTCCTCGATCTCCTGGAGGGCGAGCGCGACCTCCTCCTTGTTGGCGAAGTAGCGGAAGAAGGTGCGCTGGGAGACGTCGGCGGCCTCGGCGATCTCGTCGACGGTGGTGCCGTCGTACCCCTTGCGGGCGAACAGCTCCAGGGCGTGCCGTGTCAGGGCGTTCCGTGTCCGCTGCTTCTTGCGTTCCCGCAGTCCGGGGAGTGCCTCACGCTCCACCACGCCGTCGATCGCCTGCATGGGTCCCTGCCTCTGCTCGGTGTTTCCGCTGGTCAGAATAGTGCTCTGGACAAGTTGTCAGATAACGACTCATGGCGTCGTTTGTCAATTGTCAGGGCCTGCCATAATCTCGGTGTATGACGTCTCAGACCACCGTCGCGGACGCGACGCCGCCGGACCTCGGGCCCCGGAGTGGACTGCGGGGACATCCCTGGCTGACTCTTGTGACGGTCGCGATGGGCGTGATGATGGTCGCGCTCGACGGCACGATCGTCGCCATCGCCAACCCGGCCATCCAGAAGGACCTGGACGCTTCGCTCGCCGACGTCCAATGGATCACCAACGCCTACCTCCTCGCCCTCGCGGTCGCGCTGATCACGGCCGGCAAGCTGGGCGACCGCTTCGGGCACCGCCTGATCTTCCTCATCGGTACCACCGGATTCGCCGCCGCCTCGGGACTCATCGCCCTCTCGGGAAGCGTGTCGATGGTCGTCGGCTTCCGGGTGCTCCAGGGCCTCTGCGGCGCGCTGCTGATGCCGGCCGCGCTGGGCATGCTGCGGGCGACCTTCCCGCCCGAGAAGCTCAACATGGCGATCGGCCTCTGGGGCATGGTCATCGGCGCGTCCACCGCGGGCGGCCCGATCGTCGGCGGGCTGCTGGTCGAGCACGTGAACTGGCAGTCCGTCTTCTTCATCAACGTGCCCATCGGCGTGCTGGCGCTGGTCCTCGGGCTGCTCATCCTCAAGGACCACCGGGCCGAGAACGCCCCCCGCTCCTTCGACCTCCTCGGCATCGCGCTGCTCTCCGGCGCGATGTTCTGCCTCGTCTGGGCCCTTATCAAGGCGCCCACGTGGCAGTGGGGCGACGCCAAGACCCTGATCTTCCTGGGGGCGGCGCTGGTGGGCTTCGTCGCCTTCGTCCTCTGGCAGAACCGGGTGCGCGAACCCCTGCTGCCGATGAAGCTCTTCCGGTCCGTGCCGCTCTCCGCCGGCGCGGCCCTCATCGTCCTGATGGCCTTCTCCTTCATGGGTGCCCTGTTCTACGTCACCTTCTACCTGCAGAACGTGCACGGGATGACGCCCGTCAACGCCGGCCTGCACCTGCTGCCGCTCACCGGGATGCTGATCGTGTGCTCCCCGGTGGCCGGCGCGCTGATCGGCCGCATCGGCCCGCGGATCCCGCTGTTCGTCGGCATGGTCTGCACCGCCGTCGCCTGCTTCGGCATGTCCGCCCTGAAGGTGGACTCCGGCACCGGCCTGATGTCCGTCTGGTTCGCCCTCTTCGGCATCGGCCTGGCCCCGGTCATGGTCGGCGCCACCGAGGTCATCGTCGGCAACGCGCCCCTGGAGCACGCGGGCCTGGCCGGCGGCCTCCAGCAGGGGTCCATGCAGGTCGGCGGCACCCTCGGCACGGCCGTCCTCGGCGCCGTCATGGCCTCGCGCGTCGGGCACGAACTGCCGGAGAAGTGGGCCGGCGCCGGGCTGCCGCCACTGTCGAAGGAGCAGAAGGACGCGGCCTCCGCCGTGGTCGAGGTCGGCGTCCCGCCGGTGCCCAAGGGCACCCCGCCGGAGATCGCCGGGAAGATCGCCGGAGCCGCGCACGAGACCTTCGTCTCCGGGATGAACACCTCGTTCCTCGTCGCCGGCTGCGTCTCCGTCGTCGCCGCCCTGCTCGCCCTGCTCACCCGGCGCGGCGAGAACGCCGAGGCCGCCCAGGGCGCCGCGCACATCTGACGCTCACGAATAGCCCGAACGAGCGAAGGGGCCCCGGCCGGTTCTCACCGGCCGGGGCCCCTTGTGTGCTCTAAGGGACGACCCTTACGCGTCGCCGCCCGCGGCGCCCGGGTCGGCCGCCGCCACGTCGAGCAGCTGGTAGCGGTCGATCGCCTGCTTCAGCGCCGAACGGTCGATCTTGCCCTCCTTGGCGAGCTCGGTGAGCACGCCCAGGACGATCGACTGCGCGTCGATGTGGAAGAAGCGACGGGCCGCGCCACGGGTGTCCGCGAAACCGAAGCCGTCGGCACCCAGCGACTGGTACGTGCCGGGCACCCAGCGCGCGATCTGGTCGGGAACGGCACGCATCCAGTCGGACACGGCCACCTTCGGACCCTCGGCGCCGGAGAGCTTCTTCGTCACGTACGGGACGCGCTGCTCCTCCTCCGGGTGGAGCAGGTTGTGCTCCTCCACCGCGATGGCGTCGCGGCGCAGCTCGTTCCAGGAGGTCGCCGACCAGACGTCCGCCTTGACGTTCCACTCCTCGGCGAGGATCTTCTGGGCCTCGATCGCCCACGGCACGGCCACACCGGAGGCGAGGATCTGCGCCGGGATGGCACCGGCCTCGGCCGCCTTGTAGCGGTACAGACCCTTGAGGATGCCCTCGGCGTCCACGTTCTCCGGCTCGGCCGGGTGCTGGATCGGCTCGTTGTAGACCGTGAGGTAGTAGAAGATGTCCTCCGCGTTCTCGCCGTACATCCGGCGGAGACCGTCCTGCACGATGTGCGCGATCTCGTAGCCGAACGCCGGGTCGTACGCGACGACGGCCGGGTTGGTGGAGGCCAGCAGGTGCGAGTGGCCGTCCGCGTGCTGGAGGCCCTCACCCGTCAGGGTGGTCCGGCCGGCGGTCGCGCCCAGGACGAAACCGCGCGCGAGCTGGTCGGCCATCTGCCAGAACTGGTCACCGGTGCGCTGGAACCCGAACATCGAGTAGAAGACGTAGATCGGGATCAGCGGCTCGCCGTGCGTGGCGTACGCGGAACCGGCCGCGATCAGCGACGCGGTGCAGCCCGCCTCGGAGATGCCGTCGTGCAGCATCTGGCCGGTCGGGGACTCCTTGTACGCGAGCAGCAGCTCGCGGTCCACGGCCTCGTACTGCTGGCCCAGCGGGTTGTAGATCTTCGCCGACGGGAACAGCGAGTCCATGCCGAAGGTGCGGTACTCGTCCGGGGCGATCGGCACGAAGCGCTTGCCGATCTCCTTGTCCCGCATCAGGTCCTTGAGCAGGCGGACGAAGGCCATGGTGGTGGCGATCGCCTGCTGGCCGGAGCCCTTCTTGATCGGCGCGTACGCCTTGTCGCCGGGCAGGTTCAGCGGCTTGGCGCGGACCACACGGGTGGGCACGTAGCCGCCGAGCGCCTTGCGGCGGTCGTGCATGTACTGGATCTCCTCCGAGTCGCGACCCGGGTGGTAGTACGGCGGCAGGCCGGACTCCAGCTCCTTGTCGGCGATCGGGATGTGGAGGCGGTCCCGGAAGCGCTTGAGGTCCTCGACCGTGAGCTTCTTCATCTGGTGGGTCGCGTTGCGGCCCTCGAAGTTCGGGCCGAGCGTCCAGCCCTTGACCGTCTGCGCGAGGATCACGGTCGGCTGGCCCTTGTGGGCCTTGGCCGCCGCGTACGCCGCGTAGATCTTCTTGTGGTCGTGACCGCCGCGGCCCAGGTGCAGGATCTGGTCGTCGGTCATGCCCTCGACCATCTTGCGGAGACGGTGGTCGTCGCCGAAGAAGTGCTCGCGGATGTACGCGCCGGTCTCGGTGGCGTACGTCTGGAACTGGCCGTCGGGCGTGCTGTTCAGCTTGTTGACCAGGATGCCGTCGCGGTCCTGGGCCAGCAGCGGGTCCCAGGAGCGGTCCCACACCAGCTTGATCACGTTCCAGCCGGCGCCGCGGAACTGCGACTCCAGCTCCTGCATGATCTTGCCGTTGCCGCGCACCGGGCCGTCGAGGCGCTGCAGGTTGCAGTTGACGACGAAGGTCAGGTTGTCCAGGCCCTCACGCGCGGCCAGGGACAGCTGGCCGAGCGACTCCGGCTCGTCCATCTCGCCGTCGCCCAGGAACGCCCAGACGTGCGACTTGGAGGTGTCGGCGATGCCGCGCGACTCCATGTAGCGGTTCATCCGGGCCTGGTAGATCGCGCCCAGCGGGCCGAGGCCCATGGAGACGGTCGGGAACTCCCAGAAGTCCGGCATCAGGCGCGGGTGCGGGTACGACGACAGGCCGTAGGGGGCCTTCGACTTCTCCTGGCGGAAGGCGTCGAGCTGCTGCTCGGACAGTCGGTCCAGCAGGAAGGCGCGGGCGTAGACACCCGGCGAGGCGTGGCCCTGGAAGAAGATCTGGTCGCCGCCGTCGCCCTCGTCCTTGCCCCGGAAGAAGTGGTTGAAGCCCACGTCGTACAGGGAGGCGGAGGAGGCGAACGTCGCGATGTGACCGCCGACGCCGATGCCCGGGCGCTGGGCGCGGGAGACCATGACGGCCGCGTTCCACCGGGTGGCGTTGAGGACCTTGCGCTCGATCTCCTCGTTGCCGGGGAAGAACGGCTCGTCCTTGGTCGCGATGGTGTTGACGTAGTCCGTGCTGCGCATCTCGGGCACGGCCACGCGCTTCTCGCGCGCCCGTTCGATCAGGCGAAGCATGAGGTAGCGGGCTCGTTCCCGGCCCCGCTCGTCGACGGCCGCGTCGAGCGAGTCGAGCCACTCCTGGGTCTCTTCGGGATCGAAGTCCGGGACCTGGCTGGGAAGACCGCCAATGATGATCGGGTTGCGATCGGATCCGGAAGCCACGCTGTTCCTTCGCTGTTCGGGTGTGTCGTGCTCTGCACGCATCGTTGCGGTGCACGCGGTCACATACTGTCTTCGCTTATGTCGCGCCGGCTCCCATCGTGGACCGCGGCGACGGAAACGTCATCTCTACTGGGCGGTAACCACCACTCGGTAGACGAAGCGTCGGAGGTGGCCGCCATGCGGCGGCCAAATCGCAACCATACGCCCCCTATGGGGGTCCCTCGCGTACGGCCGTTCGGCCCCGACCGCCGCAATCCCAGGGAGTAACTTCGCAAACCCGGCGGAACGCTGTGGCGTGAATCACTCCCGGCTACTGCCTCATGATGGGAGTTGCCACGAGACGTCAACGTTTGGGAGGGATCGCTGGGCGGGTACTTGCGCGATCCGTCCGGCACGTGTGGACTACGCCCAATGCCTCGCGTACGCGGGAGGCACGACAGTTTCTCGAAAGATGACAGGAGGCAATCCGTGAGCGCGACCGCGGACCACGCGGAGGAGCGGACCAACCCCGCCGCAAGGCTGGGTTTCGAGCCCGGACAGGTGGTCCAGGAGATCGGTTACGACGACGACGTCGACCACGATCTCCGTGAAGGTATCGAGTCCCTCATCGGCCAGGACCTCGTGGACGAGGACTACGACGACGTGGCCGACGTCGTCCTGCTGTGGTTCCGGGATGAGGACGGAGACCTCACGGACGCGCTGGTGGATGCCATCGGTCTGCTGGAGGACGGCGGCGTGACCTGGCTGCTGACGCCCAAGACCGGCCGTGACGGCTACATCGAGCCGAGCGACATCTCGGAGGCCGCCCAGACCGCCGGCCTCTCCCAGAGCAAGAGCATCAGCGTGGGCAAGGACTGGACCGGCACGCGCCTGGTGTCCCCCAAGCGCTGAGCCCCGGCCGCTCTCGCAGCCCCACCGCGCCCCCGGCAGCCCCGCTGCCGGGGGCGCCGTGCGTTCCCCTGGGACGGCAGTGACAGACTGGCCGCCTACCCGCGCCGGCGGCCGGGGCCGCACACCCGCGGGCCCGGGGCCGGCCCGCCGAGAGAGGGATGCGACCATGGCGATCGACGTCGGCACCGAGGCCCCGGACTTCGCGCTGAAGAACCAGCACGGCGAGACCGTCCGCCTCTCCGACTTCCGGGGCGAGAAGAACGTCGTCCTGCTCTTCTACCCGTTCGCCTTCACCGGCGTCTGCACCGGCGAGCTCTGCGCCCTCCGCGACGAGCTGCCGACGTTCGTCAACGACGACGTCCAGCTGCTGGCCGTCTCCAACGACGCGCCGTTCTCGCTGCGCGTCTTCGCCGAGCAGGAGAAGCTCGACTACCCGCTGCTCTCCGACTTCTGGCCGCACGGCGAGGTCAGCCGCGCCTACGGTGTCTTCGACGAGGAGAAGGGCTGCGCGGTGCGCGGCACCTTCATCATCGACAAGCAGGGCGTCGTCCGCTGGACGATCGTCAACGGGCTGCCCGACGCGCGCGACCTGAACGAGTACACCCGGGAACTGGCCGCGCTCTGACGCGAGAGCCGCGCAAGACCCTGTAATCGGTGGGAACCGGTCACTAGGATCCGTACGTTCACCGGATGCCATCGCACAACCGGGGGCAGGGCCGGCCGGCCAGGCCCCTCGAACCAATGGAGGACTCGTGGGAGTCAGTCTCAGCAAGGGCGGCAACGTCTCGCTGACCAAGGCAGCCCCGAACCTGACCGCGGTCATCGTCGGTCTCGGCTGGGACGCCCGTACCACCACCGGTACGGATTTCGACCTGGACGCCAGTGCGCTGCTCACCAACGACCAGGGCAAGGTCGCGAACGACCAGAACTTCGTGTTCTTCAACAACCTGAAGAGCCCCGACGGTTCGGTCGAGCACACCGGTGACAACCTCACCGGTGAGGGCGAGGGCGACGACGAGGTCATCAAGGTCAACCTGGCCGGCGTCCCCGCCGATGTGCACAAGATCGTGTTCCCGGTGTCCATCTACGACGCCGAGAGCCGCCAGCAGAGCTTCGGCCAGGTGCGGAACGCGTACATCCGCGTCGTCAACCAGGCCGACAACACCGAGCTGGCCCGCTACGACCTGAGCGAGGACGCCTCGACCGAGACCGCCATGGTCTTCGGTGAGCTGTACCGCAACGGTGCGGAGTGGAAGTTCCGTGCCATCGGCCAGGGTTACGCCTCGGGCCTGCGCGGCATCGCGCAGGACTTCGGAGTGAACGTCTGACCGACGGCCCGGCCGCCCAAGCGGCCGCGGCGGCTCACCTCCGGCGCCGTACTCCCGTGTTCGGGCAGCCCGTACTGGGCAGTCCGGGAGTACGGCGCCGGACGTGCGCGGCGACCTACGTACAACTCGGGGAGGAACAGGACCATGGGTGTCACGCTCGCCAAGGGAGGCAATGTCTCCCTCTCCAAGCACGCGCCGAACCTGACGGCCATCGTGGTCGGTCTGGGCTGGGACGCCCGCACCACCACCGGCGCGGACTTCGACCTGGACGCCAGCGCCCTGCTGTGCGCCTCCGGGAGGGTGCTCGGTGACGAGTACTTCGTCTTCTACAACAACCTGAAGAGCCCCGAGGGTTCGGTCGAGCACACCGGTGACAACCTCACCGGCGAGGGGGACGGCGACGACGAGACCATCCTGGTCGACCTCGCCAAGGTCCCGGCGGCCTGCGACAAGATCGTGTTCCCGGTCTCCATCCACGAGGCCGACCTCCGCGGCCAGAACTTCGGCCAGGTCAGCAACGCCTACATCCGCGTGGTCAACCAGGCGGACGGCTCCGAGCTGGCCCGCTACGACCTGAGCGAGGACGCCTCCAGCGAGACGGCGATGATCTTCGGCGAGGTGTACCGCTACGGCGGCGAGTGGAAGTTCCGCGCGGTCGGACAGGGGTATGCGTCGGGTCTGCGGGGGATCGCCCTGGACTTCGGCGTCAACGTCTCGTGAACGACGCACGGTAGGCGCGGGCGCACGCGGCGTCGTCATGGAAGCCCTGGTGGCGCCGGGCGGCGCCGCGTGCGCCCGGAGGTCGGCCCTCCCGGCTGCGGGGCGGGCCCTCTAGACTGCGTGGTCAACGTTTAGTAAAGCCGCGGACAGCGCGGACAGCATCGCAGCGAAGGATTGGGTAGCCAGTGCTCCTGAAAACCTTTGGTTGGTCGTTCGCCATCACGGCGATCGGCTTTGCCTTGGCCGGCGTGCTCTGGGGGTGGAAAGGGCTGGCGCTCGTCGCGATCCTGTCCGTCCTGGAGATCTCGCTCTCGTTCGACAACGCGGTCATCAACGCCGGCATCCTCCGGAAGATGAACGCCTTCTGGCAGAAGATGTTCCTGACCCTGGGCATCCTCATCGCCGTCTTCGGCATGCGGCTGGTGTTCCCGGTGGTCATCGTGGCCATCACCGCCAAGCTCGGGCCCATCGAGGCCGTCGACGTGGCGATCAACGACCACCACCGCTATGAGCAGCTCGTCACCAGCGCCCACCCGGCGATCGCCGCGTTCGGCGGGATGTTCCTGCTGATGATCTTCCTGGACTTCGTCTTCGAGGACCGGGACATACGGTGGCTGGGCCCGGTGGAGCGGTTCCTCGCCAAGCTGGGCAAGGTCGAGGGCCTGTCGGTCATCGTCTCCCTGGTGGTACTGATCATCGCGGCCACCACCGTGGCCACCTCCGTCCCCGTGCACGGCGGTGATGGCACGATCGACAAGGCGGCCACCGTGCTGCTGGCCGGGGTCGGCGGTCTGGTGACGTACCTGGTCGTGGGCGGCATCTCGGGCTTCTTCGAGGAGCGCCTGGAGGACGAGGAGGAAGAGGCGGAGGAGTCCGCTCCGGCGGAGAAGAAGAGCGGCGGCTCGGTCGTCGGGCTGGCCGGCAAGGCCGCGTTCTTCATGTTCCTCTACCTGGAGGTCATCGACGCCTCCTTCTCCTTCGACGGGGTCATCGGCGCCTTCGCCATCACCAACGACATCTTCGTGATGGCGCTGGGCCTCGGCATCGGTGCGATGTACATCCGCTCCCTGACGGTCTTCCTGGTCCGCAAGGGGACCCTGGACGACTACGTCTATCTGGAGCACGGCGCGCACTACGCGATCGGCACGCTCGCGCTGATCCTGCTGGCCACGATCAAGTACGACGTCCCCGAGGTCGTCACCGGCCTCATCGGCGTGGCCCTGATCGGCCTCTCGTTCTGGTCCTCGGTGGCGCGCAACCGCAAGGAGGCCGCGGCCGGGGACGGCGACGGCAGCCGTCAGGAGGTCACCTCCGGGGTGTGACCCCGGCGCCTGTGCGGGAACCCTCTGAGCGGGGCGGCGGTGAGATCACCTCACGGCCGTCCCGCTCACCGGTTTCCGGGGCGGGAACCGGACCGCGAGGGGTGGGGGTAGCAGATGACGGTACGGGACAAGCTGTTCGGCAACTGGGGGCGCGGCGCGGCCTGGCAGTTCGACTCCCAGCACAGCGCGTCGGGCGCGGTCGAGCTGACCAAACGCCGCCCGGTCTACTCGCTGACCAAGAACGGCGCGGTCAGCGGCAACATGCGGGTCAACCTGTCGTGGCAGATGCGCACCACGGTCATCCACGAGAAGCCGGCCCACGGCGGGATGCGGCACCCTTTCCGCAAGTTCACCCCGGAGATGGTGCAGGCGCAGGGCCCGGCGATGGTCAGTGTGGACCTGGACCTCGCCTGCATGTACGAGCTGTGGGACGGGGCGAAAGGCGTAGTGCAGCCGCTCGGCAACATACTGGGCAGCATCAACTCTCCACCGTATGTCCAGCTCAGCGGCGACGACCGGTTCGGCTCCGGCTCGGGGGAGACCATCTACATCAACATGGACCACCGGGATGAGATCAAGCGCCTGCTGATCTTCGTCTACATCTATGACGGGACCCCGGCGTTCGACCGTACCCAGGCGACGGTGACGCTGTATCCCGGCAACGGCCCCCGGCTTGAGGTCGCGCTCCACGAGCGCGCGCCGGAGGCCCGGTCGTGCGCCGTCGTCCTGATCGAGAACGACAAGAAGGAGATCGTCGTCCGGCGGGAGATGCGGTACGTGTACGGGTTCCAGTCGGAGCTGGACCGGCTGTACGGGTGGGGTCTCCAGTGGGGGCGGGGGTACAAGTCGAAGGTGTGAGGGCTGGGGTGTGAGGGTGGCGGCGGGTGGCGGCCGTATGCCGCCGCCCGCCCGTCCGTGGGTGCGGTACCGGCCGCGGTCCGGCCGCCGGCGTCAGCGGCCCGGCAGGAACTGCGGCCCCTGGGGCGGCAGCCGGAACGCCGGGTCGGGGGCCGCCGGCGGGGGGAGCGGGTAGTCGTTCTGGGCGTCCTGGAACGGCTGCTGCTGTGGCTGCTGGGCCTGTTGGGGGTAGCCGTAGGACGGCTGGGCGGCCGGGTACTGCGGGTAGCCGTACGCCGACGGGACAGGCGGGGCCGAGGGGGCGGGCGGGACGGTCGGGGGGACGCCGGGCGGCGGCGGATAGCCGTATCCGGGAGCGGCCGGGCGCGGGACGGCCGTGGTGGGTGCGTCGGCCGCGGCGGGCGCGAGCGGTGTGGCCGGCGAGGAGGATGGTGCCGGTGCGGGCGTGACCGGGGCGGGCGCCGGATGTATGGGCTCGGGATGGCGGACCGGGGAGCCGTGCGCGGCGGGGGCCGGGGCGATCCCGGGGGACCCCGGCGTCCGGGCGCCGACGACGGCCCCGTCGCCCGTACCGCTCGCGGCGCCGGAGCCCGCCGGGCCGTGGTCGGCCGCGTCGTCGGTCTCCTCGTCGTCCTCGACGGAGATGCCGTACTCCGTGGCCAGCCCGACCAGCCCCGACGCATAGCCCTGCCCGAGGGCGCGGAACTTCCAGCCGTCCCCGCGGCGGTAGAGCTCGCCGCAGATCATCGCGGTCTCGTCGCCCGTCTCCGGCCGGACGTCGAAGCGGGCGACGAGGGGGCCGAGGGCGGCGGTGTCGCCGGGGGCGGTGTTCGGCGGGGTCGCGGCCGAGGCGTCGTACAGCAGCAGGCACAGGTCCTTGACCAGGCCGAACGTCCCGCCGTCGGCGGAGGCGGCGATCACCACGCGGCGTACCGAGCCGTCCAGCGGGGCGAGGTCGGCCTCGACGGTGTCGGTGAGGCCCTCGTGCAGCCGCTTCTTGGGCAGGTGGCGGACCAGGCCGGAGGGGTGGCGGGGCTGGTTGTAGAAGACGAAGTCCTCGTCCGAACGCACGCGGTCGTCGGCGCCCAGGAGGAGGGCGGAGACGTCCACGTCGGGGACGCCGGCACCGGGGGTCCAGCGCAGCACCGCCCGTACGGCCGGGGCCTCCAGCGGGATGTTCGATCCCTTCAGCATCGCGTGCGTCATGTCCGCAATCCTGCCCTCCCGCGCGGGCCGCGGACAACGCGGGCCCCGGCCCGGGCCGGAGCACGGCCGGGGTGCGGCCGGGGAGCCGGGGGAGCGCCGGGGGCGCGGGGCGGGTGCGCGGGAGTCACGGGGGCAGACGGTGTGGGGCAGATGGTGTGGCGGAGGAGAAGAGATTCCTCCGGCATTTGGGGAACTCTTGACCCGTTCCCGGACGTACGATAATCGGCCACGCTCGTCGGCTGGACGGCCCGGCGGGACGGCGCGGCACAACGGGGAGAAAGATGCGGCATTTTGGACACCTCGCGCCCGAGGTCCGGAACGGTTTGTTCCACCGGGAGCCGGCCGAGTTCGGCGTCGACTCCCCGGCCCGTACGCTCGCCGTCGCCCTCGGCGCCACCCTCTACAGCCCCGCCACCCGGACCGCGCTGGCCCGGGACGTCCTCAAGCAGGCCGGACAGGGTGTCGTGTCCATGGTCCTGTGCCTGGAGGACTCGATCGCGGACGGTGAGGTGGCCGACGCGGAGGAGAACCTGGTCCGGCAGTTCGCCGAGCTGGCCGCCGCGCCCGCGGACCGGGTGCCGCTGCTGTTCGTCCGCGTCCGCCGCCCCGGGCAGATCACCGACCTCATGCGCCGCTTCGGCCCCGCCCGGCGGCTGCTCTCCGGCTTCGTCCTGCCCAAGTTCACCGAGGACCGCGGCCTGCCCTTCCTCGAAGCGCTCGCCGAGGCCGAAACGGCGCACGGACAGCGGCTGTTCGCCATGCCCGTCCTGGAGTCCCCCGAGCTGCTGCACCTGGAGACCAGGACCGAGACGCTGGGCGGGATCGCCCGCGCCGTCACCAAGTACCGCGACCGGGTGCTGGCCCTCCGGCTCGGCGTGACCGACTTCTGCTCCGCCTACGGGCTGCGCCGCGCGCCCGACATGACCGCCTACGACGTCCAGCTCGTCGCCTCCGTGATCGCCGACGTCGTCAACGTGCTCGGCCGCGCGGACGGCAGCGGCTTCACCGTCACCGGGCCGGTGTGGGAGTACTTCCGGCAGCACCAGCGGATGTTCAAACCACAGCTGCGCCGCAGCCCGTTCGCCGGGCCCGCGGAGGCGCTGCGCTCCGCCCTGATCGAGCACGACATGGACGGCCTGCTGCGCGAGATCGAACTCGACCGCGCCAACGGCCTCCAGGGCAAGACGTGCATCCACCCGTCGCACGTCGCCCCGGTGCACGCCCTCTCCGTGGTCAGCCACGAGGAGTTCAGCGACGCCCAGGACATCCTGCGGTCCGTGGACGGCGGCGGTGGAGTGCTGCGGTCCGCCTACACCAACAAGATGAACGAGGTGAAGCCGCACCGCGCCTGGGCAGAAAGGACTCTGCTGAGGGCCGAGGCGTTCGGTGTGGCACGAGAGGATGTCGGTTTCGTGGAGCTGCTGGGCGCGAGCGTGCCGACGGCGACGGCGACGGCGACGACGACGGCGGTAGGCGCGATGCGAGAGGGAGTGACGTTCTGATGTGGTCGGGCCAGTGGGTGACCGATCGGCTCGGCGTACGGCTGGAGGGCGACGCGGAGCTGCCCGGGCTGCTCGGCCTGGCCCTGCGCCGCAACCCCAAGCGGGCGCACCTGCTCGTCTCGCGCGTGCTCGGCAAGCACGTGCCCCAGCGGCCGTCCGTCGTCCACGGCGTGGGCCTGGACCTCGGCCGCCGGGTGCGGGCGCTGCTCGGGGACGCCGCGGCCGCCGGGGCGGTCGTCCTCGGCTACGCCGAGACCGCCACCGGCCTCGGCCACTCGGTCGCCGACGGCCTCGGCACCGCCCCCTACCTGCACTCCACCCGCCGGACGGTGGCCGGGGTCGCCCCCGCCGGCGGCTTCGAGGAGGAGCACAGCCACGCCACGTCCCACCTGCTGCTCCCCGAGGACCCGCGGTTCTTCGCCGGCGACGGGCCGCTGGTCCTCGTCGACGACGAGCTCTCCACCGGCCGTACCGTCCGCAACACCATCGCCGCCCTGCACACCCGCCGCCCGCGCGACCGGTACGTCGTCGTCGCCCTCGTCGACCTCCGCCCGGCGGAGGAGCGCACCGCGCTCGACGCCTTCGCGGCGGAGCTCGGCGCGCGGGTGGACGTCGTCGCCCTCGCGTCCGGGACGGTGTCGCTGCCGGAAGGGGTGCTGCGGCGGGGGCAGGAGCTGGCGGAGGAGTGGGACGGCGGCGAGACCGCCCCCGCCGGGGGCGGTACGGCCGTTCCGGAGCGGATCGACCTCGGCTGGCCGGCCGGTCTGCCCGACGGAGGGCGGCACGGCTTCACCCCCGAGCACCGGGCCCGGCTGGAGGCGGCGCTGCCGCGCATGGCCGCGCGGATCGCGGAGGCGCTGCCGGAGGGCGGGGCTGAGGCGCGGCGCGTTCTCGTGCTGGGGACCGAGGAGTTGATGTACGCGCCGCTGCGGCTGGCGGGGGCGCTGGAGGAGCGCCTCGCGGACGCGGACGTGCTGTTCTCCACCACGACCCGGTCGCCCGTCGTCCCCATCGACGACCCCGGGTACGCCATCCGCACCCGCCTCGTCTTCCCGGCCCACGACGTAGACGACGTACCGGCCGGCGCGTCCGCCGGCGGCCCCTCCGACAGCCCCTCCGCCGACCGTTACGCCTACAACGTCGCCGGCGCCGGCTTCGACGCGGTCGTCGTCGTCACCGACTCGACGGGCGACACCCCCGCCCTGCACGCCCCCGGCGGTCTGCTGGACCGGCTCGGCGCGCACACCCGGAAGGTCCTGCTGGCCGTGATCCCGTCCCACCGCGCCGCCGGGGAGCCCCTGCGCGGCCCCGCCTTCTCCTCCTACGCGCCGGAGGACGTCGGCTGGCTGCTCCAGGACCTCTCGTCCGTCACCCTCGAAGTGCCCACTGAGGAGCGGGAGGAGGCGATCCAGAGCGGGGGCGCGCACTACGCGGAGTCGCTGCCCGTCGAGTACCAGCCGTCCGAGCGCTACCAGGCGCTGTACGCCGCCGCGCTGGAGTCGTCCGCCGGCCGGATCGCGCGTGCCGTGGGCGCGGTCACCGAGACCGTCCTGGCGGAGCGTTCGCCGCGTCCGGTGCTGGTCTCGCTGGCCCGCGCAGGCACCCCCGTCGGCGTCCTGATGCGCCGCTGGGCGCGGCACGCGCACGGCCTGGACCTGCCGCACTACGCCGTGTCCATCGTCCGCGGCCGGGGCATCGACACGGCGGCGCTGCGCTGGCTCGCCGACCACCACGACCCGTCCGACGTCGTCTTCGTCGACGGCTGGACGGGCAAGGGCGCGATCACCCGCGAGCTCGAACAGGCCCTGCGCGGAACGGAGTTCGACCCGCGGCTCGCCGTCCTCGCCGACCCCGGCCACTGCGTGGAGACGTACGGTACCCGGGACGACTTCCTCATCCCGTCCGCCTGCCTCAACTCGACGGTCTCCGGCCTGATCTCGCGCACGGTGCTGCGCGCCGACCTCGTCGGACCGGGCGACTTCCACGGCGCCAAGTTCTACCGGGAGCTGGCGGACGCCGACGTCTCCCGCGCTTTCCTCGACACCGTCGCCGCCCGGTTCGCGGAGGTCGAGGAGGGCGTCGCCCACGACGCCAAGGAGCTCGCCGGCGCCGACCGGACGCCGACCTGGCGGGGCTGGGCGGCGGTCGAGCGGATCAGCGAGGAGTACGGCATCCACGACGTCAACCTGGTCAAGCCCGGTGTCGGCGAGACCACCCGCGTCCTGCTGCGCCGCGTCCCCTGGAAGATCCTCGCCGAGCGGGGCGCGGGCGCGGACCTCGACCACGTCCGGCTGCTGGCCGCCCAGCGCGGGGTGCCGGTGGAGGAGGTCGAGGGGCTGCCGTACAGCTGCGTCGGCCTCGTCCACCCGCGGTACACGCGTGGTGCGACGGGAACCGACGGGCGTGCGGTGCGGTCCTCGTGAAGGTGAACTCTGTGAACGTCCCCACGATGGTCCCGACGGTGGACACGCTCGTCGCCAGCGACCTCGACCGCACGCTCATCTACTCCGCCGCCGCCCTCCGCCTCGGCGAGGACGACGCGCGGGCGCCGCGCCTGCTGTGCGTCGAGGTGTACGAGGGGAAGCCGCTGTCCTATGTGACGGAGACGGCCGCGGCGCTGCTCGACGGACTCGCCCGGACCGGCGCGTTCGTGCCCGCCACCACGCGGACGCGGGCGCAGTACGGCCGGATCCGGCTGCCCGGGCCCGTACCCCGGTTCGCGGTCTGCGCCAACGGCGGCGAGATCCTCGTCGACGGCGAGCCGGACACCGGCTGGCGGGAGCGGGTGCGGCGGGCCGTCGCCGCCGAGTGCGCGACGCTCGACGAGGTGCGGGCGCGCCTGGTCGCGACGGCCGGCCCGGCGTGGCTGCTGCGCGAGCGGACCGCCGAGGACCTGTTCGCCTACCTGGTCGTCGACCGGGAGCGGCTGCCCGTCGCGTGGGTGAAGGAGCTCACCGAGTGGGCGGGCGAGCGCGGCTGGAACGTCTCCCTCCAGGGCCGCAAGATCTACGCCGTCCCGCGGCCCGTCACCAAGAGCGCGGCGGTCGCCGAGGTCGCCCGCCGCACCGGCGCCACGTCCGTCCTGTCCGCCGGCGACTCCCTGCTCGACGCCGACCTGCTGCTCGCCGCCGACCGCGGCTGGCGCCCGGGCCACGGCGAGCTGGCCGAGACGGGGTGGGGGGCGCCGCACGTCGTGGGCCTGGAGACGGTCGGTGTCGCGGCGGGGGAGGAGATCGCGCGGGCGTTCGCGGAGGCGGTGGGGGTGCGGCCCCTGGCGGCGCCGTGAGGCAGGGACGGAATGTCTGATAAGCGGCTGTTTTCCTGAACGCGGCCGCAACTAACGTTCGTTGAGGCGTCAACGTGCGCGGGAGACGCGCGGCGTCGATGCCCTTCCCCCCTGTGCCGTCGACGGTCCAGTGGCCCGGTGACCACCGCCGGGGCGCCGCATCGCCGCGCGGCGTCAGCGACCCGAGGAGCCTCGCGTGACCGAGTCCAAGAGCAGTCCGCTCACTTCCGAGCTCTACGAGTACATGATCGACCACAATCCGCCGCTCGACCCCGTACAGCGCGCCCTGGTCGAGACCACCCGCTCGCTGCTGCCCGACAGCGCGCACCTCCAGGTCGCGGAGGAGCAGGCCCCGCTGCTCGCCTTCCTGGTCCGCCTGACCGGCGCCCGCGACATCCTGGAGATCGGCACCTTCACCGGCCTGTCCGCCCTCTCCATGGCCCAGGCGCTGCCCCCCGGCGGCAGACTGATCGCCCTCGACATCTCGGAGGAGTGGACGGCCCACGCCCGCGAGGCATGGGCCAAGGCCGGCGTCGCCGACCGCGTCGAACTGCGCCTGGGCGACGGCCTGGAATCCGTCCGCGCCCTCCCCGCCGAGCCGCACCTCGACCTCGTCTTCCTGGACGCGGACAAGGAGCACTACGTCGACTACTGGGAGGAGATCGTCCCCCGGCTGCGCCCCGGCGGCCTGATCGTCGCCGACAACGTCTTCTTCCACGGCGAGGTCGTCGCCCCCGCGGCGTCGGCGGCGGGCGAGGGCGTCAAGGCGTTCAACGACCATGTGGCGGCGGACCGGCGGATGGAGGCGGTCATGCTCACGGTGGCGGACGGCCTGACGCTGGCGCGCAAGAAGCGGGACTGACGGGCGGGGTGCGCGGGCCGTCACGGGCGCGCACCCCACTCCGTACGGCTGCGGTCGCGTCCCGCCACTCAGCCGCAGCAGCCGCCCCCGCAGCACCCGCCGCCTCCTCCGCCACCGCTCTCGGCGGAGGACCCGGACGACGGCCCGGCGGACGCCGCGCCGGTCACCGCGACGGTCGACAGCAACTTCACGCTGTCCAGGTGCCCTTGAGGACACATGGCCGGCGCGGACGACTGCGCCATGGGCCGGCGCAGTTCGAAGGTGGCACCACAGGCTTTGCAGCGGTATTCGTAGCGAGGCATGTCAGGCAGCATAACGAGGGGGACGGCCGGGGGAGCCCCGTCCGGGCGCCGGCCGTCGGCCGACCGCCCGGCGCCGTCGGTCAGCGGCCCGCGCCGCGTTCCTCGCGGATCGTCTGGACCACGGTCGCGACCGACTGCCGTACGGCCTCCGTCTCCGTCAGGAAGCGCCACCAGTCGGGGTGGCGGCCCTCCAGGCCGGCCACGGCGCGGTCCAGACGGGCCACGGCCTCGTCCAGGGGGGCCGCGTGGCGGGGGTCCGGGGTGCTGCGGCCGGCCATGGCGAGGCGCTGGGCGTCCCGGATGGCGAACCGGGTGCGTTCGACCTCCTGTTGGCGGTCGGCGGAGACCTCGTCCAGCCGCCGCAGCCGGTCGCCGGCGGCGGAGACGGACGCGTCGGTCGTCGTCAGGAGCGCGCGGACGGTCGACAGCAGGGCGGTGGCGTCCGGCCACCGCTGCTCGTCGCGGGCCGTACGCGCCTCGGCGAGCTTGGCCTCCGCCTGTTCCACGGCCTGCCGCGCCTCCTCGGGCACCTGCTGGAGGTCCTGCCAGCAGGCGGCGCTGTAGCGGCGGCGGAGTTCGCTGAGGACGGGCACCACCTGTGTGGCGCGGGTGGCGATCGCCTGGGCCCGGGTGCGCAGCGACACCAGCCGCTTGTCGATCTCGGCGGCGCGCTGCGGCAGTTGCGCGGCGGCCTCGCGGATCGCGTCGGCCTCGCGCAGGACCCGTTCCGCGCGGCCGATCGTCTCCGCCACGCCGTGCTGTCCGGCGCCCTGGTTGAGCTTGGTCAGCTCCGGGGAGAGCGCGGCGAGCCGGGCGGCCAGGTCGTCGGCCCGCAGCCCGGCGGCGCGCGTCGCGTCCAGGGCCTCGGTCGCCGCGAGCAGCGCCTGCCGGGCCCGTTCGACGGCGGGGGCCAGCCGCGCCAGCTCCGCCTCGGCGGCGGCCAGCAGCGGCCCGAGCCCCTGCGCGAACCGTTCCAGGTCTGCCTTGACGCGGACGAGCTCGTCCTTCGCCCGGTTGAGGTCGGTACGGGCCCGGGCGGCGGCGGAGGAGTCGAGGTCCTCGCGGTCCAGGTCGTGGGCGTCGACGGCGGTGATGTACGCGCCCGACACCTCGTCGATGCGGGCGCCCAGCGCCGCGAACTCCTGGGCGGCGCGCCGGCCGGCGGGCGAGGAGTCCACCGCGGCGATCGTCTCCAGGGAGATCCGCAGATCCCGCTGGGCCGTGTCCAGCTCGTAGAACGCCGTGGCCGCCGCGTCCTTCGCGGCCTGCGCCTCGGCCCGCTGCGCGTCACCCCGGCCCCAGCCCCAGCGCCGCGTCCCGCCGCCGGCGAACGCGGCCGGGGCCGCCGCGGCGGTGACGGCGACGGCGGCGGCGAGGAGGGGCAGCGGCAGGAGGACGAGGGCGACGGCGTCGCGGAGGGCGGACGCGGCAGCCTGTCGGGACCTTTCGGGCCGCCGGGGCCTTTCCGGCCGTCCGGACCCTTCCGGTCGTCCCGACCTTTCCCGCCGTTCCGACCCTTGGGATATGGCAAGCCGACCGGCCGGTCGTACGGACTGCGCGAAGGTAGCCGTCACGTGCCCTCTGCCTCTCCCGTTGATCGCCCCAGGCCCGGAGGCCATTGTCCCACCCGCTGGGGACGATCACACAGGACGGTGGCCGCTCAGGTCACGGTCCACTCCGCGATGTCACTCCGCGCGGCTCACTCCGCCGTCCGCACGGTGACGTCGCCGTTCTCGCTGCGCGCGCCGACGACGTGCCGGCTCGCCGCGTCGCGGGGGACGCCGACCCGCGTCCGTCCGGAGCCACTGCGCGCGTCGACGCGGTACGAGCCGTCGGGCACCCGCACGGTGACGTCGCCGTTCTCGCTCTCGCCGGTCACCCGGTCGGGGACGCGGTCCGGCCGGACGGTGATGTTCCCGTTCTCGGAGCGGGCGGAGACGGAGCGGGAGGCTATGCCGTCCTCGGCGCGGATGTCGCCGCTCTCCGAGACCAGTTCCAGCCGACCGTCGGCGTCGTGCACGACGATGTCGCCGTTCTCCGACGCGAGCCGCAGGTCGCCCTTGATCCCCCGGGAGGTGACCCCGCCGTTCTCGTCCTTGACCACCACCCGCATCCCACGCGGCACCTCGATACGGTGCTTGCCCTTGCACTGCACGCTGATCCCGTCGCAGTGCTGCCGCAGCTTGAGGACGTCGCCCTTCTCCATCGCCCAGGTGGTCTTCACGGACCCGCCCACCGACCACCCGTCGAACCATCGGGTGACCTTGACGTCCTTCCGGTCCCCCGGGACGAGTTCGACCGCGGAGTTGTCCGTGTCGACGGTCAGCGTCCGGCCCGCGATCGCGAACGACTGCTGCTCCGGCTCCACATCCGAAAGATCCACCGACCCGCACCCGGCGACCGCCACCCCGGCGGCCACCACCCCGCCGACCAGCAGAGCGAGACGGACGGGCCGAGCGGGACGGACGGGCCGAGCGGGACGGACGGGCCGAGCGGGACGGTCAGGTCGGGCGAGACGGACGGGTCGGGCGAGTCGAACCATGGTGATCTCCGTGTCCTGCGTGACCTGAGTGACCTGCGTGATCTGAGCGCCGGTCGCACCGCGCGGTGCGCGCCGTACGTTCGGACGGCCCCCCTGGACCCCGCCCCGACCCCGTCACGGTACGGCCCGCCGCCCACCGCCCGGCATACCGTGCTCCACCGGATCGGGGGTGGGGATAACCCCCGGGGCGCGGTCCCGGGCGATCCGGCCGGAACCCACGGGTTTGCGGGGTGGCCGCCGGGGACATGTAGGCTGTCCTTTCATTGCGGGCGCATAGCTCAGCGGTAGAGCGCCGCTCTTACAAAGCGGATGTCGGCGGTTCAAATCCGTCTGTGCCCACCGACACTGTCAGCGTCAACAGCATGAAGGCCCAGGCCGGAGCAGTCTCCGTCCTGGGCCTTCGCTGTCCCCCCCCCCGTTCTGCGAACGGTCTCACCCGTCCTCAAGGCGAGGTGAGTACAAGGCGTCGCCTCCCCAATACCTCCCAAATGATCTTGGTGTCTTCGCAGGTCACCGACCGTAAGACGCGAGCCCCCTCCCGGGGGTGGGAGAGGGCTCGCTGTGCCGGGCGCCGAAGGTGCCGCCTCCGAGGTGCGCCCGGCCGCTCAGGGGTGGTCACTCGATCATGGGACCACTTCGTTCATGTACAGGTCGATTACCTTTTGTCAACGAACGGTGACGCTGAGTCAGGCTCTGGGGTCTCGGGTCGAACAGCCATCGCCATCCGGGTGCGGGCCTGACGCACCACCTCGACGGTCTCCTCGCCCCCCAACGCGAACCGTGCCGCCCTCCGCAGCGGCAGGCCCGCCTCCGGCCGCCCGAAACCGCCCACGGAGTACCGGGGCCGCCCCCAACCCTCAGTCACGTACAGGTGCAGCCCACTCATCCGAAGGCGGCTGGTGTTGGTGTCCCAGCCGACCGGGCCCGCCTCCGTGGGCACGACCCGTAGGCCAATCCGCCGCGACTGAAGAAGCGTCAGGAGGTGGTCGAGTTGATCGGCCATGACCTCCGGGCCTCCCATCGGCCGTCGGAGCACCGAGGTGTCCAGGAAGGCGGTGTAGAGCCCCGGAGGTCGCCTCTGGGGCGGATCCTTGAGGAAACGACGGCGCAGGGGCGCGGAGTGGTCCCGGCCTATCACCATCAGTGCCGCATCGTAGGCGGCGGTCCGCAGCGCGGCAGGAATGACGGTCGCCTGGTACGTGCTGATGGCTGTGGCCATGCGCTCGACCGCCGCGAGCCGGTCGTGCCAACCGTCGCCCGGGTCGTACAGCATCTCGCCGCGGGCGTCGAGGAGCTGGTGGACGGCCTCGACGCGGGTCGCCGGCAGGCCGTAGAGCCGTAGCAGTACATCGACGTCGGCCCCAGTGACCTCAAGCGCGCCACGAGTCTCGATCCGACTGATTGTGCTGGCGGTGCGCCTAACAGCGCGTCCGGCCTCGTGGAGTGTCCGGCCCATGCGCTCGCGGAGGAACCGCAGGTAGGCGCCGACGACGACTGCGGCGGCCCGCGCGGCGGGCGCCGCTTCAACAGTGTTCATGGGGGGCTCCAAGGCTGGCGGAGAGGAACTGCCTGAGGCTGCCCGGGTCACAGAGGGCATCGGGGCCGGCGGGCGCGGGGAGCACCCAGTGCGCGCCCGGCAGCTCCGTACGGCTCGGCGCCGGGAGGGGCACCCGACAGGTGGGCGTCAGGCACTCGACGCCGGGAACGCCCCACTGCCCGCACTGCTCGCGGGTGCCGGGCGGGATGAGGGCGTAGTAGACGCGGGGCCAGCCGTCGGCCAGGACTGCCGTGGTGATGCCGTGCTCTGCCAGGGCGGCCTGGATGCTCTTGCGGTCGCGCGCGCCGGCGGCCCGGCGGACGAGAAGGGCGGGCATCCGGACCGTGTCGAACCGGGGGCCGGACCCGCGGACGAGCGCGGACCGCTGCTGAGCCCATGCCCGGCGGACGCGGAGAGCGTCGTAGCTCTGCGAGGCCAGCCACTCGACGGCCGCGCGCCGCTCGGCGTACGTCAGCGGGTCGGACACCTCTCGCCCTTCGGTAGGCAGCGGAGCAAGGCGTCGACGCGGACGGAGAGGTCGTGCACGTGGCGCGCTTCCTCCCTGCATCCGCGGACCGGGGGCCTGCCCAAGACCCTGCGGGCCTGTTCCACGGCGTGCGCACGGGCCGTCGCGGCGTCGTTGGGGCGGCAGGCCATCTGGCGCTCCACCATGCGCACCAACGCGATCAGGTAGGCCGTGAGCCGCTCGATCAGCTCACCGTGATCCAAGCGCGGATGACAGAAGTGCCTGACCGCCTGCTCGCTGGCGGCCTCAATCTCCGCCCGGGACAGGTACTCCAGCTGTTCAGGTGCCCAAGGCCGGCGCTTCATGGTCATGTCGGATCCCGTAGATAGTCGATCAGTTCGAAGAGGGCCCAGTACAAGGTGAGCGCATGATCCGCCGCGCCCTCGGCGTCGGGTTCGGGCCGCTTGCCCAGCGCCACGCGGGCGCGCTCCAGCGAAGCCAGCCGCATCCAGCGATCGACGCTCTCGGGGGCGCAGGCCGCGGCCTGGCGCTCGGTCAGCCGTATGAGGCCCGTGAGGTGACGGGTCAGCCGGGCGATGAGCCGGGCGGTCTCATGGATCGGGGGTATCAGGACGTAGGCGTCGACGGCCTTGCACAGGTCGGTGCGGATCTGGGCACGGTTCAGACGTCGATGCGACTGAGTCGTGATCATGTGTGCGCGCCTTCCCGGAGGACCGGGGAGGCCGGGATCAGAGCCAGGGCGGCGGCCAGGGTGACGGGGGCGGTCAGCCGGCCCGTGCCGTCCGGGGGCTCCAGCCATCCCCGGCCGCACAGCGACTCCCCAGGAGGCGGGCAGCGTAGGGGCCACCCCGGCGGCCGGACGGTGACGCCCTCCAGCCCGTCGAAGGCTGACGCGTGGCCCGGCGGGACCAGCCACCACTGCCTGCTCTCCTCGGCGTATGTAAGGACCGGTCCGAGGCGCCCCGCACGGCCCAGGGCGAGTACGACGGGCACGACATCAACGATGCAGTACCTCGTCTCGACGACCTCCCAGGCCCTCGTCCGGATCTCCGCAAGCTTCCCCGCCGCCCAACGGTCGCGGGCCGCCTCCGGCGAAGAGGCGTGCGCGAGAATCCAGACGGCGCCGGCCCTCACCTCCGCCCCCGCTTGTGGCACGGGCAGGTGCAGGGCAGCGACTCCTCGCCGTCGCAGGGCCCGCCGGTGATGAGCCGGATCGTCGTGGCGCCGCGGCACTTACTGTGCTGCCCGAGCTGACAGGGCTCCGTGAGGTGCCGATCGTCGCGGCGGCTCACGGGCGACATGGGACGGACCACTCGACAAGATCACGTGCTTGCGCGTCCGTTACGGCTGCACGAAGCGCTTCCGTGCAGGTGACCCACTGGCCTTCCCCGGGGTGCACTCTCCACGAAGCATCGGTCAGGGTCATGCAGGCCGGGCGGCGGGCGGTGTCGCACCATACGCTGGCCGACAGAGCACGGGTGCCGGCCAGGTCCCACCTGGGTGCCGATCCGATGGGCAGGAACCAGTAGAGCGCACGTCCCCGGCGCTCGACGACCGCCCCACTGCGAGCGCCCAGGATGCGGAGGACCTGGACACCGATGTTGTGCGGGACGCGCACGGCGTCGAGACGGAGAGCTAGCCGTGGGATGTGCAGGTCGGGGGGCATGGAAGGGGACTCCTCGCAGCTACAGGGGTTGGTGGCGGAAGCGTCGCGCCTGCGCGGGGCCGAATCGAGGACTTTGAGCGGTCTTCCTGAGGACGTGGGGAGGACTTTCCTACGGTCGTCTGAGTGATCAGATGTCGTAGGGATAGCCTCTTCAGGTCCGGTTGGCGACGATGGCGACCGAGGTGATCGAGTGTCCCGCCCTGTAGGCAACGTCCGTCTCAAAGCCGCCCGTGTCGCTGCCGGTTACCGGTCCCAACAGGCCCTGTGCGACGCCATGCAGAGGCGCGGCGTGCCGGTAGGAGTCCGGCAGATCCGACGGTGGGAATCGGCGTCGCCTCCATGGCCGCACCCTGACGCCGGGCACGTGCTGGTTGACCTCCTGGGCCAGAGACTCGAAGATCTCGGATTCACGCCGCCGTGGATGCCTGATGAGGCACGCTCCGGTCCCGGCCCCTCGCCTGCCGCGCCCGCCCGCCGAGGGCTGTCGACCGTCCCCACCCAGACAGGCGCCATCCAACCCGCCACGATCGGAGACGACTTCAGGGCCGTGGTACAGGCGCACCGGCGCATGTACTGGAGCGTCGCCCCAGCCACTCTGTATCCGGCCGTCATCGCCCACGCGGGCCTCGGCTGCGCACTGCTACCCGAGTCAACTGGCGCAACACGGGCGGCGATTGCAGCGGCCCTTGCCGAGTCCTTCCTCCTCGGCGGAAGGATCGAGTTCTTCGACCTCAGGCGCCCGGAGCAGGCGGGCGAGACCCTCCTGCGGGCCCTTCAAGCGGCGGGAGAGGCGGACGACGCGCTCCTCGGCAGCGCCATCCTCGCGCACAGCGCCTTCATCCCGGGGTGGGCGGGGCGGCGCGAGGAGGCGATCGAGCGGCTGACGGCGGCCCGCGCCTACGCTCGGAGGAGCCGAGCCTCGGCCCTGTACCTCGCCTGGCTGGACGCCGTCGAGGCGGAGTGCGAGACACTGAGCGGTCACCCGAGCACAGCCCTGCATCTCATCGGGCACGCTGAAGACCTGCTCCGCTCCGGGTCGCCCCAGCCGTCGCCCGCCTGGCTCGACTGGTTCAGCGAGACCCGGCTGGCCGCTTTCAAGGGCAACGTCCAGCTGAAGGCCAGCCACTTGCCGCAGGCGCGGGAAACGCTTCGTGAAGTGCTCGAAGACCTCTCGTCGCGGTGCGACAAGCAGCGCACTGTGATCCTTGGGGATCTCGCCCGCGTCGAAGCCGCCGCTGGACGCCCCGAGGACGCGTGCAGGTACGCCGCCCTCGCTCTCGACCAGCTCGCCATCACCTGGTACGCGACAGGCATGGATCGGGTGCGGGAGGCACGGCGATCCCTTGCACGGTGGCAGCACGACCGGTGCGTCCGCGAGCTGGACGACCGGCTGTATGGGTGGGAGACGACGGTCAGCGCCCTCGCGCATTGAACTCGGCGATAGATGGAGGCAGTTCCGACAGGCTTTCGACCCGGAAAGTCGGCAGCTTCTCCGCTTCCTCGGTGCGCCACTGGATAGTCGCCCACGGCCCGCGGTGGATCAGCGCGGTCTCCATGCCGGCCGCGATCGCCGGCCGGAGGTCGTTGTCGACCCGGTCACCGACGTAGAGGGTTTCGGAGGGCTCGAAGGGGACGACCTCGGCGACCCGGTGGAAGAACGCCGGGTCGGGCTTCGATGCGCCCCAGTCGTCCGACGTGCCGATGAGATCGACGTCCTTCGTGAACAGCTCGCGCAGGATGCCGCCGGCCCGCACGGTCTGGTTTCCGGCGATGCCGAGCCACAGGCCATCGGTCCGGAGCTGCGCGAGCGCGGGCCGGACGTCGGGGTACAGGTCCGCCTCGTCGAAGTGCTCGGGCTGTCCGGCAGCGGCACGGGCTTCACGCTGCTCGTAGAGGTCGAAACCCGGGCGGAACTCCTGGAAGGTCTCTCGGTAGTCCCTGCCCTGCGCGATCACGGCTCCGAACATGGCGGCGAAGGTGTGCCGTGGCACGCCCAGCCAGTCTGCCCAGGTCCCGTACTCCCGGGTCTCGTCTACGAGACATTCCCCGACATCGAACACCACAGCTCTGATCACGGTGTGCATCGTACGGGCGACACCCTTCTGCGGCCAGAGGTCTTTCGTACGGCGCGAACCGTCACGGAGGTGATTGTTCCGCTTCCGCTAATATCGCACACGTGTACGATCTCCCGCCTGAACTCCCCCGTCTCCGGACCTTGGAGACGTGGCTCGACCACACCCTCAAGCGGGTCCGCGGCCGGATCGCCGAGCTCGAAGCCGAAGCCGTGCGAACCCCGCCACCCCCGCCTCCGACACCCGACTGGGAGATCAGCGGCGGACGTGCCGGGCAGGAGACCGTCGTGCACGTCGGTGGCTGCGGCATGGCCGGCAAACAGGGGCGGGCGATCAGCCGGGAGCAGGCGCTCGGCGCGCTCGCGGGCGGCCTGACGCCGGCCTGTCCGATCTGCCGGCCGGACACGGAGCCCGGGCTGCTGTGACGCGGGGACGCGCGAGGCGGGGACACCCGACGCGGGGCCGGGCTAGCCTCGGGAGCATGGCCGCCGCCCCGAGCCCGTCGTGTCCCGCCGAGGAGATCAACCGCGCCATCCGCGCGTTCCTCGCCGACCGCGAACGCCCCCTGACCCCGGCCGAGCGCCGGGTGTACGAGGAGCTGCGGGCCCGGTGGGTGGACGCGATACGGCGCCGCGGCGGGGTGGCCGACTGCTCGTCCCGGGCCACCTGAGCCCGGCCGCGGGCGTGACGGGCCCGGGAAAGGGCCCCTGGACGATTCCCGCCTCCTCGCACGCCGCCGGGAAACCTAGAACGGTGACGCGTACGGCCGTTCCCGTACGCGGTCGTGGATCGCGCGCAGCCACGGCTGCCGGACGGCCGGCAGCCGGGCCAGGGTGGCGAGGAAGACCTTCGACTCCGGGCGGAAGAGGCGCCAGGGGCGCGGGGGCGGGGGGTCGTCGCGCAGGGCTTCGTCGGGGAGGGTGCCGGGCGCCTGGACCAGGCGGCGGTCGCCGGTGAAGGCCAGATACGTCCAGATCTCGGCGGGCAGGGGGACGGTCGCCGGTGGCGTGCCCGCACGGCCGGGCGGCGGGCAGGGCTCTCCTGTTCGCGGGTGCCGGGGGATCAGGGCGATGTCGACGGCGGGGCCGGGGGCGGGCAGGCCCGGTCCGGCCAGGGCAGCCCGCTTCGCGGGGGTCCCGGGGGCGGGCGGTGGGAGAAGGGCGTCGGCGGCGCGGCCGAACATGTCCGTGAGGAGGCCGTCGGGGAGGGTGACGGGGCTGCCGCCCGAGGCGGCCAGCAGGTGGGCCAGCGCGGCGCCGGCCGCTGCCTCCCAGCGGAGGTCCCAGTATCCGTCGGGGTCGACGGGAGGTATGCCCGGCCGTTCGGCCGACGGGGGATTCCCGTCGGCCGCCCGGCGGGCCGTCCCGGACGGGCGTCGGCGGACGGCGTGTTCGAGGAACCAGACCGCCTGCCACATCGAGCAGTCGTCGTCGAGCGTCGCGACCTCCTGGCCGCAGTGCTCGCAGGCGAGGTTGGGCCCGTCCGCTCCCGACACCCCGCAGCAGTAGCCCCCGGCCCGTCCGGGGACGAAGGCGGTGCCCCGGGAGTCGCCCGGCGCGATGACGATCGTGCCGGACGGCCCGTACGACAGGCTGTGCACCGGCGCGTACACGCCCCGGGCCGCCGCCTCCTCCGGTCCGATCTCGTCCCAGCGCCGCCACGGCGGGCCCGACGGTTCGGGGTCCACGGCGTACGTACCGGATTCCATGAGCACGGGGAGCAGCTCGTGACCGAACGAGAAGCCGGCGTGGGCGGGCAGCGCGACCCGCGACACGGGGGCGGACAGCACGGCGTCGCACCGCGCGCAGACGATCACCTCGAGCATGTGGTTCTTCCCCTCCCGCACCGGATTATGGTGGTTCGCCGGTTTGCGGGGCGACCGAATATCGACCGGGCGGGAGGGTGCGGTGTGCCGGGTGCGGGCGCGGGGTCTTACGCGTCCGCCGCCTCCGCCGCCGGCCGGGGGAAGCGGGCGCGCATCGCGTCGATGCAGATGTCGCGGGAGGTCGGGCCGCCGAAGCGGAGGCGGTCGTAGGGGGCGAACGCGGGCTCCAGTGCGTCGAGTTCGTCGATCAGGGTGTGGAGGCGCGCCGACCAGGGGGCGCTGCCGGCGTCGGCGGCCCCGGGGGCGGCGCCGATCGCCGCCGTCAAGTACTCCTTGCGCTGGATGGTGTCCGGGCGCACGGAGTGCAGGCACACGTACCGGCCGCTCAGGTAGGCGTCCCACTCCGCCCGGCCCTCGGCCGGATCGGCCCAGTGGCCGGTGAACCACGCCTCCAGCCGGTCCGGCCCCCCGGCCGCCTCGGCGAGGCCGAAGAGGTCCGCCGGCACCATCTCGGCGCCGTCCGACCGCAGGTACGAGGGGAGGGGCAGGCGTCGGGCCAGCATCAGTCCGCGTACCTCGTCCGCGTCCCGGCGGTGTGCCGCGCAGAGCTCGTCCAGGACGGCGAACTGCTCGGTGACGTAGGCGTCGTCCGCGGCCGTCATCGGGTGATCGCCGTTGACGTCGAGGAAGCGGTCGGCGAGCTGCCGCCGGAGGGTGGGGGTGGGCACGGGCGTCTCCTGGGGGCCTCTCGGGGTGGGACGGCCCATGATCGTATGCGAATTCGATCGTTCGTTCGAGTGGGGGATGGCGCCGGTATCGTTCCGGCCCGGGGGACTGTGGCGAGAGGGGTGGGTGAGGCGGTGTTCACGGTCGCGATGGGGGTGACCGGGTTTCGGGGACGGGGGGAACCGGCCGTGCCCGTCGTCGAACCGCGGGAGTGCCGGGCCGCCTGGTACGCCGTGACTCGGGTGGGGCGAGCGCGCGTCGGGGAGTTCGCGGCAGCGGCGTACCCGGCCAATTTCCACCGTGCCACGGCCGACGACCGGACCGGGCGGCATGTCGCGCTGTTCAACGCCCACTATCCGCTGGTCGCCTTCGCCGACGGGCAGGGCGGGTTCCGCGAGCCGCCCGTGTGGGCCTCCGGGCTCGGGGGCCTGGGGTTCACCCTGCTGAGCGCCGCGCGGCTGTCGGCGCCGCTCACGGAGGCCGACGCGGCCGCCCTCTCCGGCGCCGAGCGGGAGCAGATCGCCTACTGGCGGCCCGAGAACCTCGGGTCGGTGCTGTTCAACCGGTGGGACTGAGCGGCCGGCCCCGGGAGCGGGCCGTTTAGGGTCGGGGGATGGTTTTCGGAAGGACGACGCGGGGCGGGCGGGGCGGGGAGCCGCTGCCGCCGGTTCTCGACTGGCGGGACGTCACCACGTTCACCGTCGGCGGGGTGGAACGGCAGGACGCGAAGGGCGGCCGTACGGTGTTCGGGCCCAGGGCCGTCCGCGTGCCCCGGCGGGAGGGGGCGGGGCGCGTCTTCCCGCCGTGCGCCCTGATCGTCGCCCCCGACGCGGACACCAGTGTGCTGTACGAGGACCGGGAGACGCGGCGCGTGCTGTGCACGGTCGGGCGTGAGGGCGGTGACCGGTCCGGCGGTGACGAGCGGTACGACGAGCGGTGCTACGTGGTACGGGACGCGGCGGGGCGGGAGATCGGGCGCGTCCGGCGCGTGCCGCCGGCGCGGCGGCTGCTGCGGCACACCTGGCGTGTCGAGCAGCCCGGGCACCCCGAGATCGCCGGCCGCAACAAGTGGGCCGCCCTCTCCCGGCAGGACGCGGCCCTCCACGCCGCCGGCAGCCTCGTCGGAGGCGTCGTCGACTCGGTGCTCTCCTTCGGTGCCGAGGGCGGTGACGCGCCGCGCCGCGACCGGACGCTGCTCTGGACGGCCGGGGACGAGGAGGTGATGCGGTCGGAGGGGGCCGACTTCCGCGTCAAAGCCCCTTGGGTGGACCGGAGGTTGGCGTTCGCGGTGGCGACCATCGGTGATCGGTGATCGGTGATCGGTGATCGGTGGCCGGGGATTGGGATGGTCGTCGGTGTGAGGCGGCTCGCCTGGGCGATATTCGGATGCGGTGGTTCCTGTGCGTTCGTAATCTGGGCGCATGTCCCACACCCGGACCGCAGGTCCCGCATGCCCCGAGGAGATCAACCACGCCATCCGCAGCTTCCTGGCCGCGCGCAGCAGCCGCGCGCTGACCGGCGACGAGCGGCAGGAGTACGCCCGTCTGCGAACCGAGTGGCTCGCGGCCACCCGGGGGCGGGGACGGTACTGCACGGCGGCGTGACGGCCGGTGCGGGTGGGTTCGGGCGCGGGCGCGTGCGGGTGCGTTCGGGTATGTGCGGGTGCGGGCGGCGGGTGAGGCGAGTGGGCCGGGCAGGGCCGTGTGGGAGCGGTACGGCCGCAGGCGCGGTACGGCCGCTGTGCCGGTCCGCGTGCCCCGCTTGATGAGGATTTGATGAGCTTCTCCTGAACTCTCCCCGGATCATGGGCCGTTTGTCAGTGGCCCCCCTTAGCCTGGCGGCATGTCCCTGGTCCCCTCCCGTCCGTCCGTCCAACAGCCCGTCCAGCAGGCTGTCCACCAGTCCGCTCACCAGCCCGCCCACCAGCCCGTCCGCCGGCAGTCGTGCGCCGAGGAGATCAACCGCGCCATCCGCGCCTTCCTGTCGGAGCGCCGGGGACGCGCGCTCACCACCACCGAGCGCCGCGAGTACGAGCGGATGCGCGCGGACTGGCTGGCCGCCGGTCCGCTGCGGTGGCGGCGCGGACGCTGAACCCGGGCCCTGCCCGGCCCTGCTCGGCCCTGTCCTGCCCGAGCCCTGCGCCCGCCCCGCCCCGGCCATGTCCCCGCGGTCGCGGATCACCCGTGCGATGCCGCCGGCGCGACAGCCGCCGTCGCGGATGTGACCCTGGAACCGGTGCCTGGGAGTCGGCGATGCCGGCACGCGACGTTCTCCGACGGTCGCCCCAGAGCTCTCCTCTCGCCCCGGCCATGTCCCCGCGCGGCGGGAGACGTGCGGCGAGAGGAGCCGGAAGGCGATGGCCGAGCCCAGTGAGAAGAACCCTGTGGGGCGCGCTTATCTCGGCGATGTGTTTATGCGCCATCCCTTGACGACGCAGAACCAGGAGGAGCTCGAAATCCTCCGGAAAGCGCGCTCCATTCTGGAGCGGAACCTGTCCAGGCTGAAGAGGAAACCCAAGGGCGGGGACAAGGAGATCTGCCCGGTCGGGTTCTCCCTGAACGACGTGCGCTACGAGGGGTTTCCCGCCGGAGAGGACACGGCACGCCAACGCGGATGGCGCGCTTACCTCAACCTGGGCGTACCGCTCATCGAGGAGGAGTGCGGTATCGAGCAGCCTCCCCCCGACGTGCTCTCCAAGCAGACGTACGTCAACGCCACCGACCCCGTGCAGTTCACCGCGACGGACACGGTCGAGTTCTCGATCTCGAACACCATCAGCTGGTCGCTCCAGGGGACGATACAGCTCACGTTCGGGGCGAAGACCACCGCGGCGGTGCAGGCGCAACTGCAGAAGAGCATGGCGCTGAACAAGTCCGCCAAGACCACGGTGAAGAACAGCAAGGACAACATCGGCGTCGACAACGAGTCCCAGACCCAGGCGACGAGCACGACGACGGCCTCGGGCTCCGCGACGGGCACCGGGGAACTGTCGGCGCAGTTGATGCTCGGCATCACCGCTTCCGTCAGCGGTTCGCTGACCACCGCCTGGAAGCACACGTCGTCGGTGACCTTCCCGGTGGGCAGCCGGGTGGACGTCATGGCGACGACGCGGCGGCAGATCAGGCGGTTCTCCTACGACATTCCGGTCACCTTCGGCGGCCTGGTCGCCCTGTACTACGAGCAGCCGGTGCCGGTCAGATGCACTCCGCCGCAGACCGGGAACGAGTACTGCCACGTCATCGCGTGGCCGCTCGGCGAAATCGCCGACGGGGGCGACAACTTCGACATGTCCGACCCGGGAAAGCGGTTCCTGCAGAAGGGGGTGGCGGAAGTCGTCGCCGTCAAGGTCGGGGAGCATCGGCTCTTCCAGCCCGAGGAGATCAATATGGCGGACCAGAAGCAGCCTCTCTGAGGGAAACCGAGAGAACACCCGGAAGAGAAGCCTCTGTGCGCGCCGAGCCGGTCAGGAGGACGGGCATGTCGTTCGGAAACGTCTTCGACAAAGGCGGGGACCAGCACGATTCCGCCGAGCAGTCCACCGAGAAGCTCCGGAAGAACACTCCCGGAGCCGACGGTGTCTCCAAGGACGCGGGCGACCTCGAAAAGGAACGCGACCCGTGGCTGGTGCGCCAGACGGCCCACGGGGCGTTCGCCGCGATGGAGTTCCTGGGCGGCCTCTTCCGGAACGCCAAGGAGGTGTCCACGGCCCAGCGCAAGGTCTCCGAAGACCCCCAGTCGGTGTCCCGTACGGCGTCGTCGAACATGAAGGCGTGCGGCCCGCCGAAGGTGGAGATCAGCGACAAGGACATGCCGAAGATGGACGACCTGTCGAAACTCATCGACAACAGGGCGGCGTACGCCCTGGTCGCCACGGACCTGGGTTCGTCGGAGGGCCTCGCGGTGGACCCGGCGCGGAACACGGCGTACGTCACCGACCGGGCCGGCCACAAGCTGTCCGCGGTGGACCTCACCACCGGCGCCCAGCGCGTGATCGCGAAGGATCTTGGGGACGTCGGCGATGTGAAGGTGGACGGGAAGGGGCACGCCTACGTCACCGACTACGCCGGTGCGCGGCTGCTCGTGGTGAACCTGTCCGACGGTTCGTTCACCCCGCTCACCGGCGTCACCGGCGCGTACGGTGTGGCACTGGACGGGAAGAAGAACAAGGCGTACGTCGCCGACTACGCCGAAGGGCAGCTGACCGAGGTGGACTTGGGCGGCAAGGACACCCGTCCGGCCGCCACCGGGCTCGGCGCGGCCGGCGGCAACATCGACTGCGTGGCACTGGACGGGAAGGGCAAGGCGTACGTCGGCGACACCGCCGGCAACGTGCAGGAGGTCGACCTGGCCGACGGCAGGCACCACGTCCTGACCAACCTGCCCGGGGCCGACGCCGTACGCGTGGAACTCGACGGCGCCGGCAGGGCCTACGCCGTCGACCCCCGGCAGACCGGCCGCCTCTACGAGATCACGCTCGCCGACGGAGCGCAGCGCGTGGTGGCCACCGGGCTCCAGCTCTGCAAGGGCCTCGCCCTGGACACCGCCGACGGCCAGATCTACGTCAGCAACCAGCAGGGCCAGTTGTGGCGGATCGCCACATGCGCCACCGAGGCCCCCGGTGGCGTCGGCCAGGTGCGTCCGCCGCCCGGAACGTGAGGACCGGGACCGTTCCTACGAGGCAGCCGCCGCCGGCGCGTACACCCACGCCTCCGCGCCGGAGGCGAGCGGTACCAGGGTGCGCGCGTAGTCGTCCACCTCGTAGTCGTCCGCCGCCGCCAGTTCCGTCTCCGTGATCAGCAGTGCCGTGCCCTCGACCGTGTCGGCGGGGTCGCCCGTCGGCCGGAGGATCGGATGGTGGGCGGAGCCGCTGAGCGCGATGACGTGCGGGTCGGTGATCTCCACGGTGGCCAGCCGGTAGCCGGGCAGGGCGTCGGGCACGCCCGTGAGCTCGCGGCCGAAGAGGGAGCGCTGGACCTCGGGCCGGCGCAGGGTGCCGTAGGAGAAGAGGCGGACGGTGGGCTGTTCGATCATGGTCACAGCATCGGCGGGGGTGAGGTGCCGGTGCAACGTGAGGTGTGACTCGGGCGGGGTGGGTGGGTACGACCTGGAACGGTGTCTTTCCCCCGGATCATCGCCTTCCTCCGGCTCGTCCGGCCGTCCCTCCCCAGGAGCCCGCCCGTGGCAGAACCCGGCCTCCCCGCACCCGTCTTCCCCGCCCCCGCCCTCCCCGCCGAGCTGATCGCCGTCCGGCACGGCCAGAGCACGGCCAACGTGCTCTTCGACCGCGCCCGCGCCACCGGCACACCCGCCGTACTGCCGCCCGGCGCCGACCCCCTCGTACCGCTGACCCCGCTCGGCCGGGAACAGGCCGCCGGGCTCGGCCGGTGGCTGGCCGGGACGGTGCCGGACGCCGTCGTCGTCTCCCCGTACGTCAGGGCCCGGCAGACGTGGGAGGCGATGGCGGACGCGGCCGAACGGCTCGGCTGCCGGCCGCCCCCGCCGGTCCTCGACGAGCGGCTGCGCGACCGGGAGATGGGCGTCTTCGAGGGGCACGACGCGCACGCGATCCGCGACCGCGACCCGGGCGAGGCGCTGCGCCGCGAACAGGCCGGCGAGTGGACGTACCGGCCGCCCGGCGGCGAGTCGCTGCCCGACGTCGCCGCGCGCGTCCGCGCCCTGCTGCGCGACCCCGCCGCCGTCCCGCCCGGGCGGCGGGTGCTGCTCGTGGCGCACGACGCCGTCGTCGTCGCGCTGCGCCATGTGCTCGGCGGCGAGACGCCGGCCCGGCCGTGGCCGGTGCCGAACGCCTCCGTCTCGCGGTGGGTCGCCGACGGCGGGGGCGTACTGCGGCGGGTGGAGTTCGGGGCGCGGCCGGGCGCGTAGCGGGTGGGGTGGTCGGCGCTGGGTGCGTGGCCTGCGGTGGTCGGCGCCCGGTGCGTAACCGGTGGGATTCAGCGCCCGGCGCGTGACTGGTCGTGCTCAGCGCCCGCCTCGCGTCCGGTGGTGCTCGGCGCCGCCGGGTAGCCCGGGGTGCTCAGCGCCCGGCGCGTCCGCACAGGGCGTCGTCGGCCAGCTTGCGCGCGGCCTTGTTGAGGCGGACGAGATCGGGGGTGCCGGGGGTGCTGCCGTCGCTGGTGATGGAGACGGCGACGGAACGGCGGCCGTCCGGGGTCACGCCGGTGCGGGTGTACGAGCCGAAGCCGTCGCCCTCGTGGTGCCAGTAGCCGCCGCCGCAGGAGAGCGGGGTCCAGCGCACGCCCAGCCCGTACCCGCCGTCGGGCCACTGCGCGAGGTCGTCCGTGTCGCCGGTCCGTGCCACCGTCCGCCGCATCTCGCGGAGTTGGGCGGGCGGCAGCAGTCTGCCGCCGGCCAGGGCGCGGAAGAAGGTGCGGAGGTCGGCGGTGGTGCTGACCACTCCGGAGTCGGCCGTGTGCTGGATGCTGTGGTCGGTGACGTCCGTCAGCCTGCCGTCGGGGGTGCGGAGGGTGACGCGGGCGTGCGGGCCGGGGAGGTACGGGTTGGCGCCCGGTACGGAGGTGTCGCGCAGGCCCAGCGGGGCGATGACGCGGTGCTCGACCTGCTCGCGCCAGCCCAGGCCGCCCGCCTTCTCGGCGATCATGCCGGCGAGGAGGTAGTTGGTGTTGGAGTAGGCCCAGCGCGGGTGCGCGGGGTCCGGCGTGAACAGCGGCCGGTGGCGCATGGCGACGGCCACCCACTCCGCCGCGGGCGTCGTGTCGTGACGGACCTTGTCGAAGCCCTCGCTGAGCGCCCGCCCCAGCTCCGGGTCCCTGACGTAGTCGAACAGGCCGCTCGTCTGCTGAAGCAGATCGCGGACGGTGATCCGCGCACCGTCGTTGCCCTGGCCCTTGACGACGCCGGGGAGCCACTTCTCGACGGTGTCGTCGAGCGACAGCCTGCCCTCGGCGGCCAGTTGGAGTACGACGACGGAGGTGAACGTCTTCGTCGTGCTCGCGATCCGGAAGCGGGCGTCCCACGGCGTCGGTGACGAACCGCCGCCCGCGCGCGACCGCAGCACGCCCCGGCCGGTGTCCACCTCGGCGAGCACCCGGACGTCCCCCGCCCGCCGACCGGAGGGCGCGGACGTCCGCGTCCAGCGTGCCGCCGTTCACCGTACGGCCGTTGGGGGAGGCCTGGGTCGCGGTGGCCGGGGTGAGGCCCGTCAGCAGGGCCGCCACCGCGGCGACCGCGCCGCCGGCCAGGGCGGCCCTGCCGCTCCGACGGTTCGCTCGCCCATCGCGTCCGCGCACCCGCATGATCCGTTCTCCTCGCACTCGCGTCGTTTCGATGGACCGATCTCATCACCGGGGCCTCGGGCGGGCCATGGGCCTGGACACCGGAGCGGGGTGTACCTGGCACCACCACCTCGCGGCTGCGCCGTCGCGGACATACGGGTGAACGCCTGGGGTACGGGTGACCTCGGCCGTACCCGTGACCCCGCACGTCCCACGGCTGTTGGTTGCACGAGGAAAGGCCGGCGGGGGCACCGGCGGAAAGGGGAGGGGAACCGGCATGGCCAGGCGCATCACCGGATCGGACCGGGTGATCATGGCGCGTTTCACGGCCCAGTGGCCGGACGCCCGGTGTGTGCTGGCGTACGCCAGGCACGAGTCGACGGCGGTGGTGGCCACCGTTCCGGTGTCGGGCACGTCCCCGGCCGCGGCCTCGCTGTGGGAGCTCGCGGCCCGCCACCTGCCGTCCAACGCCGCCAACGAGACGGAGATCTAAGGGAGATGGCTGCTCGGCGCGGGCTGGAGCATGAGCGTCATGCCGCCGTCCGGCGGGCTCGTCGTGCACGGCGAGCCCTGGACGCTGGACGTCGCGCGGAGCGCCGTTCTCAAGGAACCGGCGTACGGGTCGGACGGGGTGCACGTGGGGCGGCTGACGTTCGCGAGCTCTGAGGTGATGGAGCGGGTGGAGGGGCTGTTGCTTGGGTGAGGGCGGTGGCTGCGGTGGCTGCGGTGGGGATATGAGAAGGGGCGGGCGGCGGCGGTGAGGACGTCTGCCACCGCCCGCCCGGTCCGGCCCGCCGGGGTGACCGCCGTACCCCGGACGGGCGCGGATGCTTCGGGGGCCGTCGGGGCACGACAGCCAGGGACTGCCCGCCGCCGGGCGTTCCCATCCGGGAATCCGCCCGGACTCACCCGGGCGGCCTCAGGCGGAGAGGTGCCGGCGCTCCTGCGGTGCACCGGTGGGTGACAACCGGACGGCCGGCGCCCGGAGGACGGCGTGTGGCGGGTGCGCGGCGGGGGCAGCGGGCGCTGGGTGATCCGTGGGGGGTACGGGGGAAGGGGGTTGCGAGGCGTCGTACGCCTCCGGCGGCCGGATCTCGCCGCGCCGCTCCCGCCACGCGCGGTACGCCGCGCTGACGCGCGCCAACTCCTCGTAGGCGTGCGCCACATCGTCGTACAGCGCGTCGATCTCGGTGATGGACAGCGCCCCCGTCCGTGACACCAGGGACAGCCGGGCCGTGAGGGGATCCCCGAGGAGCGGGCGGACGACCGTGCCGTCGGTCGGCTCGGCGGTGGGCTGGCAGAGGCGGACGGCCTCGCCGGACGCGACGAGGTCGGCGGCGGTGGCGGTGTCGCGGACCTGGAGCAGCCGGGGGTTGAGGCCGGCCGTCGAGAGGGCGCGGCGGAGGGCGGCACAGTCGTGGTCGGCGGTCGGGTCGATGATCCAGGAGTCGTCGGCGAGTTCGGGCAGCGCCACGCACGCGAGCGCGGCGACGGGGTGTCCGGCGGCCAGCGCGACGAACCGGGGCTCGCGGTCGACGACGACGCGCCGCTCCAGGCCCGGCGGCAGGTGCAGCGGGAAACCGGCCGGCTCCTGGACGAGGGCGACGTCGAGCTGGTTGGTGGCGAGCAGCTGGATCAGGGCCGCCGACGAGACCTCTATGTGGATCGTGGTGTCCGTGCCCGGGAGCCGGCGGTGGACGCGGCGCAGCCACGCGGCAACGGCCGGGCCGCCTACGCTGCCGAGGCGCAGGCAGAGGCCGCCCATGCCGGAGGCGGCGTCCCGCGCGGCCATCACGAGGGCGGTCATCTCGGCCACGATCGGGCGGGCGCGGGACAGCACGGAATGGCCGAGGGGCGTGGGGCGGCTGCCCGTCTGCCCACGGGTGAACAGCACCCCGCCGATCGCTCCCTCGATGCGCCTGAGCTGGGTGGTGAGCGAGGGCTGGGTCATGCCCAGCTGTAATGCGGCCTTCCGTACGCTCCCGGTGTCGGCTATGGCGCACAGCGCACGGAGGTGCCTGACCTCAAGCTCCACGGTCCGGAGCATAACCGCGCCCCCTTGGCCACACCAGGCACATTCTCGGGCAGGTGTGTGAACGGCCCGTCAACCGCGTGTCGGTGTAAGGGCGGTGGTGCGGAGCGTGAGGGGTGGTGTGGGAGGGGCTGTTGTTGCGCCTGGGGTTGAAGCGGAACGACGCGATCGGGGCGGCCCGTGGCGGGGCGGGCGTGCGGGTGGCCGGTCCGTGAGCGGCCGGGGTGATTGGCCGGAGCTATCGCCGATTGGCATCATCCCGGCCGCCGATCGCTCGGCAGACACTCTGCGGGACCAGACACTTCACCGGTTCGTCACCCGGCCGTGCGTCCCACCCGCACGGTCCGCGGCGGCGGACCGCAGGAAATGGAGTCCCCCACATGAACCACTCCATGCAGCGTTCCCTGAAGCGCTCCACGCGGCGCTCCGCCCTGGTCGCCGCGGCGGCCCTCGGTCTCGCCGTCGCCGCCACCACGGCGGCCGTCCCGGCGACCGCGGCCACTCAAGCGTCGTCCCAGGTCTCCCCGTCGGGGCAGGCCGGGCAGGGCATGACGAGATCGTCGTACGTCGGCTCGGCCCAGGAAGAGGCAAACAACAAGGCGTTCTTCGAGGCCGTCATGAAGTCGGCGAAGGCCAAGCAGGCGGCGTCGCCCGGGCTGCGCACGGTCACGGTGACGTACGACGCCAGCCAGGCGCCCAGCTTCGCCAACCAGATAGCGCAGAGCGCACAGATATGGAACGGCTCCGTCCGGAACGTCCGCCTCCAGTCAGGCTCCAACGCGGACTTCCGGTACTACGAGGGCAACGACTCGCGCGGCTCGTACGCCAGCACCGACGGCCACGGCCGGGGGTACGTCTTCCTCGACTACCGGCAGAACCAGCAGTACGACTCGGTGCGCGTCACCGCCCACGAGACCGGGCACGTCCTCGGCCTGCCGGACCACTACTCGGGCCCGTGCAGCGAGCTGATGTCCGGCGGCGGCCCCGGCCCGTCCTGCACCAACCGCTACCCGAACGCCAACGAGCGCAGCCGCGTGGACTCGCTGTGGCGCAACGGGCTGTCCGCCTTCGCCAAGCAGGACGCGCTGAAGAAGGTCTACTGACGGGCCGACGGGTCGACGGGCAGCCGTAGGCGGTCCGGACCTCAAGGAACGCCCGGACGGACCACGCGGAACGCCGAACGGCCCGGTCCCTGGTGAGGGACCGGGCCGTTCGTTCCGTCCGGCGCGGAAATCCGCGGGCAGCGCTCCGGCCGTCAGCCGGCTTCCGCCGCCGCCGGCTCCGGCTCGTGCGGGCGGCGGACGAGGAAGGCCGCGCCCGAGCCGGCGAGGAACAGGGCGAGGACGGAGACGGCCGTGCCGATCCACGTCGCACCGAGCCACTGGCCCCCGAAGTACCCCAGGAACACGCTGTACAGCGCCCAGGTCACGCCCGCGAGGGCGGACCAGGGCAGGAACTCCCGGACCCTGCGGTGCATGACGCCCGCGCCCAGGCTGACCACGGAGCGGCCGGCGGGGGCGAACCGGGCGACGACGACGAGCGCGCCGCCGCCGCGCAGCAGCGCGGTGCCGAGCCGTTCCTGGGCGGCCGTGAGGCGGCGCGAGCGGGCGATGGCGCGGTCGAAGCGGTCACCGCCGCGCCAGGCGACGCGGTACGCGACCAGGTCGCCGACGACCGAGGCCGTCGCGGCGCACGCCACCAGGGCGAACATCTCGGGAAGGGCCGTGTGACCGTGGGTGCCCACGGCGGAGCCCGCCGCCGCGGTGGCGGCGGTGATCACGAGGACTCCGCTCGGCAGCACCGGCAGGAAGACGTCGAGCAGCACCGATAGCGCGACGATCACGTATATCCATGGGGTGTCGGCCAACGCCCCCAACTGATCCAGCACGTCCGATCTCCTGTTACGGTCCCCCGCCGCGATGTCGCAGGGGAGCGGCAGGAGCGGCCTTCACAACCGTACAGAGTACGCCTGGGACTCCTGAGGCAAGCGAAGGGGGGCGCGCGATGTAGTACGTATCACGTGCCCCCCGACGAGGTCTCCCGGGGCTCGGGGCCCCGTTCTACGCGCTCAGCGGCGGGAGTACAGCCGGCTGACGGCGAGGGCGCCCGGGCCCGTGAAGACGAGCAGCAGGAAGGCCCAGCAGAACATCGCCGCGGCCTCGCCGCCGTTCTGGATGGGCCACAGCGCCACCTTCTGGTGCATGTCGAAGTAGGCGTACGCCATGGAACCGGAGGCGATCAGCGCCGCGCCGCGGGTGCCGATGCCGAGCATCACCAGGACGCCGCAGACGAGCTGGATGACGGCCGCGTACCAGCCGGGCCAGGTGCCGGCCTCGATGGTGCCGCCGTGGGTGCCGGCCGCGCCGCCGAGGACGCCGAAGAGCGAGGCCGCGCCGTGGCAGGCGAACAGCAGGCCGACGACGATCCGGAACAGCGAGAGGACGTACGGCCGGGCCGCGTCCAGGCGCTCCACGAGCGGTGCGGAGCCGCGGGACGCGGGGGCCGGGCGGGGGGCGGCCTGAGTGGGTGTGGGGGGCATGGGACTGCTCCTCGTGGCGGGGACGGATACGACGAGAGGTCCAAAGGTTAGGTACCCCTAACGATACTTGCAAGTTCAAGTTCTTCTTCCGCTTTCGCTTCGAGCGCTTCCGTCGTGCGCCGGGCGCCACGGCGGTCCGCCGGTGCCGCCCGGGATCCCGGGCCGCCCGGCGACCGGTCGCACGGCCCCCCTGATGACAGCGTGCGACTTCTGGCGCGCCACCGAAAGTGGAACGCGTGCTCGACCCGGCCGACGCGGCCGGCCCGGTCGTCCACGGCCCCGTCGCACCCGCCTCCGCGGAAACGGGGGACGACGGCAGGCACTCCCGTCCCGTACCCTGAGGGGAGCAGAAGGGGAGTAGCTCTTCGCCGGACCGTCGACATACTGCTGGGCCCCAGGCCCGGCCGGCGCCCGGAGGCCGTACCCGCGAGGGTGCGGGCCAGCGAGACCTTCGGCCGCAGTGTCCATGACGCTGCCGTGCCGAAGCGACCCCTGAATCCCCCAGGACCCAGGGCAGGACCCTTCCGGTGCGGCAGCCCCACCGAAGAGGAAACCTGTGATCAGCCTCACCGTCACCGCTCTGGTCTTCGGCGTGATCTTCCTGGCCGAGCTGCCGGACAAGACCGCCCTGGCCTCGCTCATGCTCGGCACCCGCTACCGCGCCTCGTACGTCTTCGCGGGCGTCGCGGCCGCCTTCGTCGTCCACGTCGCCCTGGCGATCGCCGCGGGCAGCCTGCTCACCCTGCTCCCGCACCGCCTGCTCCAGGCGATCGTCGGCGCGGCCTTCCTGATCGGCGCGGCGATGCTGCTGTTCCAGAAGGAGGAGGACGGCGAGGAGGTCAGGAAGCCCGCCGACCAGTCCTTCTGGAAGGTGTCCGGCGCCGGCTTCATGCTGATCCTCGCCGCCGAGTTCGGCGACCTCACCCAGATCATGACCGCCAACCTGGCGGCCCGCTACGACGACCCGGTCTCGGTGGGCCTCGGCGCGGTCCTGGGCCTGTGGGCCGTGGCGGGCCTGGGCATCGTGGGCGGCCGGACCCTGATGCGGTACGTGCCCCTGACGCTGATCACCCGCATCGCGGCGCTGGTCATGCTGGCGCTGGCCGGTTTCAGCCTGTACGAAGCGGTGGCGGGGTAAGGCCGCTCCCGCCCCTCACGGCCGCCGCTCGGCGCTCCAGCGGTTCGCTTCGCGCACCCGCCTGAGCAGGTCCGCGCGGCGGGCGGCGGCGGGGTCGGTGGGGCTGCTGGGACTACCGGGGTTGGTGCCGTGGCTGTGCGGTGTGATCGTCATGGTGCCCCGTCCGCGGGCGGTCGTCCCGAACAGCCGCGTGGGCGCCGGGAGTTCCAGCGCGAGGGCGAGCGCCCGGTAGTCGTCCACCCTGCGCGTCCCGCACGCGCCGCAGGTCCGCATGCCGTCCGCCGTTGTCCACGCGGAGGGTGGGTGGCCGCAGGAACGGTGCGGGGTGCGGGGGCCGTTCACCGGGGGCACGGATGTCCGAACCGAGGTCATGAGCGGACCGTCCGCGACGAGGAGGTGCGCGGACGCGGGCCCGCCCCGGAGGTGAGTGACCCGGTGTACCCGAAGTGCCGAGTGGTGAAAGGCCGGGCCGCCGTGG
Source organism: Streptomyces mobaraensis (assembly GCF_020099395.1). Classification (NCBI taxonomy): domain Bacteria; kingdom Bacillati; phylum Actinomycetota; class Actinomycetes; order Kitasatosporales; family Streptomycetaceae; genus Streptomyces; species Streptomyces mobaraensis. The sequence continues at coordinate 5,244,051 of NZ_CP083590.1, forward strand.
CGTGCGGGCCGTTATTCTGAGGACGCATCGAATCTCCTGCTGTTTCCAGGGGTCAGATGTCGGCCTCGGCGGAGCTCGCCCGGTGGTTCCAGCACCGGAGAGCGGTTATCCGCCGGGGCCTTTTCTCGTGTCCGTTTCGCGTATTCCGTCATGGGCGTGCGTCCATCGGCGCGCGTCCGTGAAGTGCCGTCGCGGGCAGGCGGATTGGGCGGTCGTGCTGCGGAGAATCCGACGGGCCCGGCAGTGTGACCGCGACGCTACTCGTAGTGTTTCTGCGAGTCAAGAAATCCTGCGACCGTACCGCCCTGCCCGGACCTCTGCGATTCTTTGGTGCGACACGAGGGGAGAGCGCTTATGGCTGCCGGTTTCGGCTTGGTCGTCCGGTTCACCTTGCGCGGCGCGGAGGCCGCGGAGGGCTTCGACGCGCTGGTCGCGCGGACGGTCGAGTACATCCGAAGGCATGAACCCGGGACTCTGGTGTACGCGACGCATCGCGTGCCGGACGAGCCCCACGTGCGGGTCTTCTACGAGCTGTACGCCGACCGCGCCGCGTTCGACGACCACGAACGGCAGCCGCACGTGCGGCACTTCCTCGCCGAGCGCGAGAAATACGTCCTCGGCACCGACGTCACCTTTCTGGAGCGCTTCGACGGAGAACGCCCCGACGGAGAACGCCCCGACGGAGAACGCCCCGACGGAGAACGCGCCGGCGGACACGGCGGGGTGTGAGCGGAACGGTGACCGGCGTGGGGCGCGAGATCCGCGGGCATCGCGGGAATTCGGAAGAACGCGACAGGGAACGGCGGGCGTTCGGTACCCGCGTCGCGGAACTGCGGGCCCGGCGCGGGCTGACACAAAAGGAGTTGGCGGCCCTCCTCGGCCGCACCACAAGCTGGCTCTCGCAGGTCGAGCGCGGGATCCAGCCGGTCAACCGGATCGACGTGCTGAACCGGCTGGCGGACGGACTCGGCGTGTCCGTCGTCGAATTGCGCCCGGACGCGCCCCCGGTCGCAGAGCCGACGGAGGGGCCCGTGGGGGACGACCCCCTGAACCGGGCCAGGCTCCTGCTCTCCGGGCATCCCGCGCTGGAGGCGCTCCTGTCCCGCCCGGCGCAGGACCCGCCGCGTGCCGACCCTCCGCTCGCCGGCTTCCGGGAGGACGTCGAGCACGTGTGGTCGCTGGCCCACGGAGACCGGTACGCCGAGCTGGGTGCGGCACTGAACTCGCTGCTGCCCAGCCTCGAACGGCTGGCACGCACCGCCGCGAAGCCCGAACGGGCCATGGCGTACGGCCTCCTCGCCCGCACGTACCAGGCGCTCTCCGCGGCCTTCACCCGGCGGAACGAGGCGGACGCCGCCTGGGTGGCCGCCGACCGTTCCATCGCGGCAGCGGAGATGTCCGGGCGCGTCCTCGACGTCTTCGCCGGGACCTGCCGGCTGGCCCACGCCTGCCTGCGGCTCCGGCGGTACGAGCAGGCGGAGCACGTCGCGCAGGCCGCCGTGGACGCGCTCGGCGGGGCCGGCGGGTCCGGTGGCGAGGCGGCGTCCGTGCCCGAGGAGCTGTCGCTGCTGGGCTCGTTCCACCTCGTGCTCGCCCTTGTCCACGCCCGGCGCGGCGACCGCCCGGCCGCCCGCCGGGAGACGGAACGCGCCCGGTCCGTGGCGCGCCGCCTCGGCGGCGACAGGAACGACTTCAACCTGGAGTTCGGCCCGACGAATGTGGAGATCCAGGCGGTGGCCGTCGCCGTGGAGCTGGGCGACGCGGGCGAAGCGCTGGACACCGGGCTGCGGGTGGACGCGAGCGGCCTGTCCGTCGAGCGGCGGGCGCGGCTGGCCCTCGACATGGGCAGGGCGCACGCCCAGCTCAGACACGTCGCCGACGCGGTGGAGTGCTTCCTGGCGGCCGAGCATCTGGCTCCCGAGATGGTGCGCGGCCATGAGACCGCGCGGTCCGCGATCCGCGACCTCATGCTCGTCGCCGGACGCTCGGCCCCGCCCAAGCTGCGGGAGCTGGCGGAACGGGCGGGAGCAAAGTGCTGATCTCCTGACCGGAGCAGGGTTCAGCCGAAGGTGCGGTGCGACATCAGCTCGCCGACACCGAACCCGCCCGTCCTTGCGCCGGCCCGCCTCCACCGCTGCCGGCGGCCGGGGGCCGACGGCCGGTGGCGTCGGGCCGTGCTGGTGAGGGCCGTTCAGGCCGGGGCGGGCAGGCGGATCGTGGCGAGCTTGGCCGGGTCGACGACGATGTGGATGGCGCTGATCCGGTCTTCGGTGACGGTGAAGGCGATCACGGAGAGAGGGGTGCCGTCCGGGCGCCAGGACATATGGCCTGGAACACCGTTGACCAGCACCGGACGGTGGTGGACGGCCTGGCCGGAGGAGACGCGGGCGCCGGCGGCGACCTCGGTGGCGCCGAGGACGACGACCACGCCGTCGGGGGTGTCGACGGTCAGCTTCACGTCCGGGTCGAGGATGCGCAGGAGCGCTTCGAAGTCGCCGCCGAGGGCGGCGGCGCGGAACGCCTCGACGACCTCGCGGTGCTCGCGGCCGGGGCCCGCCGCCCGGTCCGTGGCCTGGACCTTGCGGCGGGCGCGGCTGGCGGTCACCTTGGCGGCGTCGGCGGACTTGCCCAGGATGTGGCCGATCTCGCGGAACGGGACGGCGAACATGTCGTGGAGGACGAACGCCAGACGCTCGCTCGGAGAGAGCGAGTCGAGCACGACGAGCAGGGCGAGGCCGACCGAGTCGGCCAGCGTCGCCTGCTCGTCCGGCGCGGGGGTGTCGGCGGGCGTCACCACGAGGTCCGCGAAGTCCTGCCCGTAGGCGGTCTCGGGGCGGGCCCGGCGGGATCTCAGGAGGTCCAGGCTGATGCGGCCGACCACGGTGGTCAGCCAGCCGGCCAGGTTGCCGATGGCCGCCTCGTCCTGGCCGGCGAGGCGCATCCAGGCTTCCTGGACGACGTCCTCGGCGTCGGCGTGCGAGCCCAGCACGCGGTACGCGACGGCGCGCAGCCGGTCGCGCTGGGCCTCGAACGCCTCGGCCAGGAGGCCGGACGGGCGGTCGGTCACGGCTTCCGCTGCTGACGGAGCGAGATCCGGTTGCCGTCCGGGTCCACCGCCTCGACGCGGACCCCGAACGGGTAGTCCTCGGGTGCGTCCCCCTCGAAGACGACGCCGCGCCGGCGCATGGCCTCGAAGTCCTTGTGCAGGTCGTCGGATTCGAGGATCAGCGGGCCGGGCGCGGGGTGCCCGTCCCTCTCGCCGGGCTGTCCCGCGGCCGACGCGTGCGACCACAGGACGATCTGCACCGGGCTGTCGGGAACGCCGACGGTCAGGAAGCGTCCGTCGGGCCCGGGGAAGTCGATCCGCTTCTCCAGGCCGAGCCCGTCGGTGTAGAAGGCCAGCGCGCGGTCCTGGTCGGTGACGTAGACCGTCGCGTACATGAGATTGGTCAGCATCGTGTTCTCGATTCACTCGTCGGTGAGACGGCCGTTCGCATCCCGGTCGTCGCCCCTATGACGAGTGCCGTGCGGAGAAGGTGACAAGGCCGCCGAGCGGGCCACGGACGGCCGGCCCCGGATCGCCGTCGGCACGCTGTACGGCGCGCTGGACCGGCTGGAACGGGCCGGGCTGGTGGCCGCCGGTGACGAGGAGAATCGTGGATGGACGGGCGAGGCGCTACGACCGGCTCACGGAGGACGGCACCGAGGCGCTCGGCCGGGAGGCGCGGCGGATGCGGCAGGCGGCGGCGCTCGTCATCGGGCGCTCGGGGAACGCCGGGGCGGCCCCGGCGTGAACCGTCTGCTGCTCGCCGTCTTCCGGACGACGAGGCGCCGGGCGCCGGCGTAAGGGGCGGTGGCGTACGAGGCGTTGGCGTACCGGGCGGCGCGCGGCGCCCCCGTGTGCCGTGGGCGGTCGCCCTGGCGCTGTCGGCGGCCGGGGCGCTCGTCGCCGGCGCGCGGGACGACGGACTCGTGCCCTCGCTGGTCTACGCGGCGGCGGCTTTCCTCTCGCGGTGCTGGTCCGGCGCGTCAGCGGGGCGGCCGGCCGGGACGGTGAGACGCGCGTCACTCGCGGAGTCGTCACACCGCGGCGGGGTGCCCCGTCTGAAAGGCGACAGCGAAACAGCGATGTGACCAGGGAGTCCACATGAACGCGCGTCTGAACCTCTTCGGTGACCCGCAGGCCGCCACGGTCGTCAAGCACCTCGTCGCGGCGGGCAAGGTCGTGACGGACTCGGGGCTGCCGGCCGCGACGCAGGAGCTGGTGAAGATCCGCGCCAGCCAGATCAACGGCTGCGGCTTCTGCCTCGACATGCACGTCAAGGAGGCCGCCCACGCGGGCGAGACCGCGACCCGGCTCCACCTGGTCGCGGCCTGGCGGGAGGCCACAATCTTCACCGAGGCCGAGCGGGCCGCCCTGGAGCTGGCGGAGCAGGGCACCCGCATCGCCGACGCGGCCGGCGGGGTCCCCGATGAGGTGTGGGCGAACGCCGCCAAGCACTACGACGAGCGGCAGCTCGCCGGCCTGGTGTTCCTTATCGGCCTCATCAATGCCTTCAACCGCATGAACGTCATCATCCAGCAGCCCGCCGGGGACTACCGGCCCGGCCAGTTCGCCTGACCGGCCGGTCAGGCTGACCGGCCGGGCCGGGCAGGTTGGGCCGGCGGGTGCGTCAGCGGTCGTCGGCGGCGGTGAGGTGGAGGGTCAGGCCGCCGTCCGCCGCGGCCTCCACGCGGACCCCGGTGAGGTCCGGGACGTGTGCGTCGGGAGCGTGGGCCCCCGCGCGGGGGCCCACGCCGACCACGCGCATGCCGGCCGCGCGGCCGGCCGCGATGCCCGCGCCCGAGTCCTCGAAGACGACGCACTCGTGCGGGGCGAAGCCCAGTTCGGCGGCGGCCTTGAGGAAGCCCTCGGGGTCGGGCTTGCTGGCGCCGACGTTCTCGGCGGTGACGCGGACGGCGGGCATCGGCAGCCCGGCGGCGGCCATGCGGGCCTCGGCGAGGGGCCGGTCCGCGGAGGTGACGAGGGCGTGCGGGAGTCCGGCGAGGGCGCTCATGAACGCGGGGGCGCCGGCGACCGGGACCACGCCGTCCATGTCGGCGGTCTCGGCCTCCAGCATGCGCCGGTTGTCCTCGTGGTTGAGCTCCATGGGGCGGTCGGGGAGCAGGGCGGCCATGGTGGCCCAGCCCTGGCGGCCGTGGACCACCTTCAGGGCCTCGTCCGCGTCCAGCCCGTGCTCCTCGGCCCAGCGGCGCCAGCAGCGCTCGACGACCACGTCGGAGTTGACGATGGTGCCGTCCATGTCGAGGAGTACGGCCTTGATCGCACCAATGGACTCGGACCTGGGCATGCTGTGCTCCTGCGGGGGTGGGGCGGGCGTCGCCGGGCTCGCCCCCGGGCGAGCGGCTCCGCTTTGTTCCTCCACGATACAAAAGAGGGAGGGGCGCGCCAAGAGTGCCCCTCAGCTGTGCCCGCGCCCGCTCAGGCGTGCGCTCTCAGGCGTGCGCTCGCAGGTGGGTGCGGTGGCGGCGGTGGTACGCGACCACGACGGCGGCGGTGAGCGGACCCCAGGCGAGCAGGGGGGCGTAGCAGAGCCGCATCAGGAGGAGCCAGGGGCCGTGCGGGTCGGCGTCGCCGCCGGCCACGCCCATGAGGAGCTGCGCGGCCGGCAGCACCGTGAAGATCAGGGTCAGCAGCGCGGCGCCGGTGCCCGCGACGGCCGTCACCGCGGCCGGGCGGACCGCCCGCCCGCCGAACGCCGGCACCCACCGCGGCACGCGTTCGCCCCACGGGCGCGTCAGCCCGACGGTGAGGAGCGTGACCGCCTCGGCCAGCAGGCTCAGCCCCAGGAGCGCGGGGGTTCCCCAGCCGGGCACCTGGAGCCGGTCGCGCAGCGCGTCCGCCTCGTAGCCGACGGGGATCCCCACGGCCGGCGCCACCCGCCACAGGCTCGACGGGAGCACGCAGAGCGCGGCGACCCGGGCGGCGCGTACGGCACGACGGGACGCTGGCGGGGTGGTGGTGCGACGCGCCGGAGCGGCCGGGACGAGCGGGGTCGGCGGCGTGCGGCGGGGAGTGAGGGGCGCGGTGAGGGGCATGGGTTCATGCTGTCCCGCGAGCCGGGAGTGGCGGCTCCTCCCGGGGGAGGGTCCGGCTCCGCCGGGAGGGTGAAGGCGGCGCCCGGGTGGGGGTGGGGGAGCGGGGCACTTGGGGGCGGGATGAAAGTCGCTGGTCGTGGGGTGCGGGCTGTGCTTCCATGCCGCGATGGAGAGTGAGAGCGAGTCCGGCGCGAACGTCTTCGTGCGGGTACGGCGGCGGGTGGATCAGGACCTCCAAGCCTGCGTGCGGGCGCTGGCGGAGACGCATGAGCGCGATGGCTACCCCGTGAACTGGCCCGATTCTCCCGAGGCTTGGCTGACGCCGGAGGTGCTCGTCGCCTCGTGGGTCGCGGAGGCGGACGGACGTGTCGTCGGGCACGTCGGTCTGTCCCGGAGCGGCGCGGGGGACGTGGCGCCCGGGCTGTGGAGCGCTCGTGCCGGGGCGGGCGCCGGTGCGACCGCCGTGGTCGGCCGGCTGTTCGTCGCTCCTTCGGCGCGCGGCCGCGGGGTCGGTGCGCTGCTGATGGCGCGGGCCGTGGAGGAAGCGCGGGAACGCGGTGCGCATCCGGTTCTGGATGTGGTGGCCACCGACGTCGCGGCGGCGGCGCTGTATGAGCGGCTCGGCTGGCAGTTGCTCGCCACGGTCGAACAGGAGTGGGGGCCGGGGCAGAAGGTGGCCATCCGGTGCTATGCGGCCGGGACTTGAGGGTGCGGTGCGGTGCCATGCGGCGGGGGTGTGAGTGTGGTGTCCGCCCTGCGTCCGGGGTGCGGTCGTGCGTCAGGGTCGCTGTGGTTCGAGGGTGAGGGTGAGCGTCAGGGCCGTTGCGGTCTGAGGGTGCGGTCGTGCGTCAGGGCCGTTGTGGTTCGAGGGCGCGGGTGTGCGTCAGGGCTGCTGTAGTTCGAGGGTGTGGGTGTGCGTCAGGGTCGCTGTGGTTCGAGGGCGCGGGCGTGCGTCAAGGCCGTTGCGGTCCGGCGGCGCAGGCGTCGCGTAGTGAGTGGATGGCCGGACGGAGGCGCCCCTTCGGGGTGGCCCCTGCGTGTGCGGGCCGCGAACGGCCGTCGTACCCCCGCCGATTGGTGGCCCTTACATCGTTCGCGTGGCTTACGCGACGTCAGCCGGTACGGCCTGTAAGGGCCGCGCCGTCCTCCCCCGGGGCGATGTCCGTGCCCCAGGGGATTTCTACCGTGGCGGACATGTCCAAGAATCCCGCACGTCGTTCCGTACAACACCCCGCTCGCAACGGGCGCGGCCGCACGAGCGCGGTCGCCGCCGCGGCCCTGCTCGGCGCGCTCGCCGTCTCCCAGATACCCGTCGTCGCCGCCGCGGCCCCGGCCGCCACCGGCGCCCAGGCCGTCCGGACCGCCCGGGCCGGAGGGGCCGCGCCCGAGGTGCCCGCCCCCACCGTCCGGCAGGCGATCGGGGAGAGGACCCTCCGTCTCGTCGACGAGGCCCGGACGGACCCCTGGAAGCCGTCCGCCGGGAAGCGCGAGCTGATGGTCTCGGTCTGGTACCCGGCGGCGCGGTCCGCCCGCGGCTCCACGGCGCCGTACGTCTCGCCGGCGCTCTCCGAGGCGCTGTACGGCAACGCCAAGCTGAGCACCGTGCGCACCCACGCCGTCGTCGACGCCGAGCCGGCGGCCGGCGGGGCCCGGCCGCTCGTCGTGCTCTCGCCGGGGTTCGGGCAGAGCCGGGCGTCCCTCACCTCCGTCGCCGAGGAACTGGCGAGCCGCGGCTACGTGGTGGCCGGGGTGGACCACACCTACGAGGCCGCCGTCGAGTTCCCGGGCGGCCGGATCGAGCAGTGCGCCGTCTGCGGATCGGAGCAGCGCGACAACGCGGCGGTGGTGCGCAACCGCGCCAAGGACCTCCGCTTCGTCCTCGACCGGCTTACCGCCGGCTCCCCGGCCGTGCCCGGCCTGCGGATCGACCGCGCCCGGATCGGTGTCGCCGGGCACTCCATCGGCGGCGCGGGCGCCGTCGAGGCGGCCGGGCAGGACGCGCGGGTGGCCGCCGCCGCCGACATGGACGGCGACTTCTTCACCGAGCCGCCCGCCGGCGGCGTCAAGAAGCCGGTGCTACTGCTCGGCGCCGCCCGCGCGGGCGACCTCGGCGGGCCCATGGACACCTGGAGCCCCGCCTGGAAGGGCATGACCGGCTGGAAGCGCTGGCTGGACGTGGGCAAGGGCGGCCATATGACCTTCACGGACATGCACTGGCTCGCGGATCAGGTCGGTCTGCCGGAGGGGGTGCCCCCGGAGGACGCGGCGGGTGCGTTCGGCACGCTCCCCAGCGACCGCGCCAACGCGCTCACCCGCGCGTACCTCGTCGCCTTCTTCGACAAGCAGCTCCGCAACGCGCCCGGGAAGCTGCTCGACGGCCCGTCGGCGGAGTTCCCGGAGGTGGCGTTCCTGAAGCAGGAGGAGGGCGGCGGCCCGGCCAAGTAAGGAGGAACCCTCGGGGGCGGCGGGGTGGGGCGTGAGAGAACAAGCGGTTCCGCCCGCCGGTCAGGGAGTGCGGGCGGAACCACTTTGTTTCCCAAAGATACAAAAAGTCCCGCCATTCGCGCCAACGCCCCAGGTCAGCGGGGTCGCGAGGGGGCTGCGGGGCGGCTGTGACGGCGTATCCCGGCGGGCCCCGGACGGCCATCCGGACGACGATGGGAAGGCGACGCGCCGGAACCGGTCCGCACCACGGAAACCGGTCCGACCCCGGACCCCGTCCCCGAGGAGGCGCTGCCATGTCCCAGGAGACCCCGGGCACCCCGGGCGTACCCGGCACCCCGAGCAGCCCGGGCGTACCGGGAGCCCCAAGCGGTCCGGGTGTACCGGGCGCCTCGGGTGCCGCTCCGGATGCCACGGACGTTACGGGCACCGCGCCGTCCGCTGCGCCCGCCGCGCCCGCCCCCGGCGACGAGCACCCCGCCCGTACCGTCCGGCTCGCGATCGGCGCCCTGCTGCTGGGCATGCTGCTCGCGGCGCTCGACCAGACGATCGTGTCCACCGCCCTGCCCACCATTGTCAGCGACCTCGGCGGCCTGGAGCACCTGTCCTGGGTGGTCACCGCCTACATGCTCGCCTCCACGGCGGCCACCCCGCTGTGGGGCAAGCTCGGCGACCAGTACGGCCGGAAGAAGCTCTTCCAGACCGCCATCGTGATCTTCCTGGTCGGCTCGGTGCTGTGCGGCATCGCGCGGAACATGCCGGAGCTGATCGCCTTCCGGGCCGTCCAGGGCCTGGGCGGCGGCGGGCTCATGGTGCTGTCGATGGCGATCGTCGGCGACATCGTCCCGCCGCGCGAACGCGGCCGCTACCAGGGTCTGTTCGGGGCGGTCTTCGGCGGGACGAGCGTGCTGGGACCGCTGCTCGGCGGACTGTTCGTCGACCACCTCAGCTGGCGCTGGGTGTTCTACATCAACGTCCCCGTGGGCATCGTCGCGCTCGCCGTCATCGCGGCCGTCCTGCACATCCCCGTCCGCCGCACCCCGCACCGCATCGACTACCTCGGCACGTTCCTCATCGCGGGCGTGGCCACCTGCCTGGTACTGATGACCTCGCTGGGCGGGGTCAGTTACCCCTGGTCGTCCTGGCAGATCATCGGGCTCGGGGTGCTGGGCGTGCTGCTGCTGGTGCCGTTCGTCCTCGTCGAGCGGCGGGCGGCCGAACCGGTGCTGCCGCTCGGGCTGTTCCGGAACCACACCTTCACCCTCTGCTCGGTGATCGGCTTCGTCGTCGGCTTCGCGATGTTCGGCTCGATGACCTACCTGCCGACGTTCCTCCAGGTCGTGCACGGCGTCACACCGACGCTCTCCGGCGTCCACATGCTGCCCATGGTCGCCGGCATGCTGATCTCGTCCACCGCCTCCGGACAGATCGTCAGCCGCACCGGCCGCTACAAGGTCTTCCCGATCGCCGGCACCGCCGTGATGTGCGTCGGCCTGCTGCTCCTGCACCAGTTCCAGCCGGCCACCAGCACCACCGTGATGAGCGTCTGCTTCTTCGTGTTCGGCTTCGGGCTGGGCCTGGTGATGCAGGTGCTCGTGCTCATCGTGCAGAACTCCGTCGCCTACGAGAACCTCGGCGTCGCCACCTCCGGCGCCACCTTCTTCCGGTCCATCGGCGCGTCGTTCGGCGTCTCCGTCTTCGGCACGATCTTCAGCAACAAGCTCGCCCCGCGCGTCACCGACGCCCTCGCCGGCGTCCCGCTGCCGCCCGGGCTCAACCCCGGCACGCTCACCGCCGACCCGCGCGCCGTCGACCGGCTGCCCGCCGCCGCCAAGGGCGGCGTCCTCGCCGCGTACTCCGACTCCATCACCGACGTCTTCCTCTACGCCGTCCCCGCCGGGATCGCCGCCTTCGTCCTCGCCTGGTTCCTGCGCGAGGAACCGCTGCGCGCCGGGGTCACCGCCCCCGACCACAGCGAGGTCGTCTCCAGCAACCCCGTCGAACGCTCCTCGCACGACGAGGTCGCCCGCGCCCTGTCGCTGCTCGGCAGCCGCGAGGGCCAGAAGCGGATCTACGAGCGCATCACCGAACGCGCCGGGCTCGACCTGCACCCCGCCGCGAGCTGGCTGCTGCTGCGCACCCGGCGGAACGGATACGCCGAGCCGGCCGCCCTCGCCGAACGCGTCGACGTCCCGCTGCGCGTCGTCACCGACGCCGTCCGGCAGCTCGAAGCGGGCCGGCTGGTACGGCGCGAGGGCCTCCGCATCTACCTCACCGACGTGGGCCGGGACCAGGCCGACCTGCTGTTCCGGGTACGGGAGGAGTCGCTCGCGGAGCTGCTCGGCGACTGGTGGACCCCGGACCGGCCGACGGACCTCGACGCGCTCGTCCACGAGCTGTGCGCCGAACTGTGCGGATCGGACGCGGAGCAGCCGCAGGACGGGGAGCGGCGGCACGACCTGGCCGATCACCGGCATCCGTGAGGGGTGCTCCTGCCGTCCGCGCCGTTCAGCGCCTTTCCCAGCCACACCTCCGTGTAAGGGCCGTGCACATAGGGCGCGATGGCGGTGTAGCCGTGCCGGGCGTACAGCGCCCGGGCCTCCGTCAGGTCGCGGCGCGTCTCCAGCACCACCCGTTCCGCGCCCCAGCCGCGCGCGGCCTCCTCCACGGCGGCGAGCAGCGCGGCCCCCACGCCGTCGCCGCGCCGCGCGGGGTGGACGAACATCCGCTTGAGCTCGGCGGTACGGGCGTCGAGCCGCCGCACTCCGGCGCAGCCCGCCGGTTCGTCCCCGAGGTGGGCGAGGAGGAAGACGCCGTCGGGCGGGGCGAGGTCGTCGCTCGGGTCCTCGGCGAGGTGCCGCTCGATCTCCTCGGGGGTGGCGGTGCGGCCGTGATGCAGCAGGTACCAGCGGTCCGCGACGTCGGTCAGGTACGCGCGGAGGACGAGCGCCGCCTCGGGGGAGGCGACGGGGTGGGGCGTGACGGTGAGGGTTTCCTCCGCACCTGTGCCGGTGCCGGTGCCGGTGCCTGTGCCGGTGCCTGTGCCTGTGCTGCCCGGGGTCTGTCGCGTGGTCGTCATGGACGGGAGCGTGGCAGCCGGGCCGTGTGCGGCGCTCGGGGTTTTCGGGGGCGGGATGCGCTCCGGCCCGTACTCCGGGTCCCTTGTCCCCCGGTCCGTACCCCCGACGGGACCACCGTCCGGACGACGTGAGGGTGCACCCGTACGGGCGAGGCTCGGCCCGGAGTGCGGGCGTCGTCCCGCGCTCCCCACCCTTCCCCCATCCCTCCCGCACCCCATCTCGACGTCCCGCCGCCCGGAATGACCGGCCTTGCGGGCAAAGCGCCCCCTAGGGGGATGCATTCCGGCCACGTTCGGCGTCTTTGAGGTGACCTGGGGGCGACCTGCGGCTGTTCCGCAGTACTCAGTAAGGTCTCAAAGAGCCGGACGAGGGTGACCGAGCTGGGCGACCGGAGGAGCGGCAAGGCGTGGTGGAAGCAGAGCGGAGCGGGGCGGGCGATGCGCGGCGGGCGGGTTCGCGGACCGTCGTGGCGCTGGGAGCCCTCTGGCTGATCGCCGGGTTCCTGGCCGTGCGCCAGGCGGCGGTGGTGCTGCGGAGACCGCCCGACCGCCGGTTCACGGACCTGGCCACGTGGATAGGGGAGCACGGCGTCCTGCGGACGCGCGGTTCGTTCTACGAGGACGACCGGTTCACCGGCACCCCGGTCGGCGGCCTGGTGCTCAGACCGCTGACGAACGCCGCCGAGCGCAGCCTCGGCATCGGCTGGACGCTGGCGACGCTGCTGCTCGTCGTCGCCGTCGCGCTGGTCGCCGCCCGCGCGCTCCCCGGGCCGCTCTCCCGCCGTACCGCCCTCCTGGCCGCTCCCGTCGCGGTGAGCGTGACCGTGCTGTCGCTGCCGGTCCGCAGCACCTTCAGCCTCGGCCAGACCAGCATCATCCCCGTTCTCCTCGTCCTTCTGGCCTGCTGCGTACCGCGGTTCGCCCAGGGGGCCGGGCGGGCGAGCGGCGTCCTCGTCGGCGTCGCGGCGGCGCTGCAGCCGGCCGTGCTCCTGTTCGCCCCGCTGCTGTGGCTGACCGGCCGCCGCCGCGCGGCCGTCACCGGCGGCGCGACGTTCGCCGCCGCCACCGCCCTGGCGTGGGCGGTGGCGCCCGACGACTCCTGGACGTACTGGGTCCACCACATCGCCGGCGCCGGCCTCGGCGACAAGCCCGACGGGCTGACCAACCAGTCGCTGCACGGCCTGCTGCTCCGCCTCGGCCTGCACGGGCCGGTGGAGATCGCGCTGTACGGCGTGCTGGCCGTCGCCGTCGCCGTGCTCGGCCTGCGCCGTGCCGCGCACTACGCGCGCGACGGGCAGCCGCTGCTCGCCACGGCCATCACCGGGTGCGTCGCGGTCGCGGTCTCGCCCACCGCCTGGCAGCACCAGCAGCTGTGGATCCTGCTGGCCATCGCCGGGCGCGTCGGCAAGCGGCGCGCGGACCGGCTGGTGTGGCCCGTCCTCGTCGTGCTCGTCATGACGCTGAACCACACGATCATCGTCCCGGACAACCCCGTCCTCGTCCCGATCGGCGACAACGCGCCGCTGCTCGCCGCGCTCGCCGCCGCCTGTGCCGTGCCGTTCCTCACCCGCACCTCGCCGATGTGGGACCGGCCGGCGCCGACGCCGGTCGCCGAGCCGCAGCGGGGCCGGTTCGCGTGGGTGCCGCTGCTGCGGTTCTGGAAGCGGCCGCTCAACCGGCCCAATCTGCTGCTGGAGTTGATGCTGATACGGGTGGGCTACTTCGTCTACTCGTACATCCGCGCCAGCGCCCCCGACGAACGGGCCCTCGCGGAGTCGCACGGCCGGCAGATCATCGGTGCCGAGGAGTTCCTGCACATCGACTTCGAGCATGGCTTCAACCACTTCGTGGCGGGCATCGGCTGGCTCACGGACGCCATGAACTACTACTACGGCACCTTCCACTTCCTGGTGCCGCTGTCCTTGCTGGCTTTCCTGTACGTGCGCCGCCCGGCCACCTACCGGTGGGCGCGCACGGCCCTGGCCCTGGCCACGCTGCTTGCGCTGGTCGGCTTCTGGGCGTACCCGCTGGCCCCGCCGCGCCTGATGCCGGGCCGCGGCTTCATCGACACGGCGAACGGCCCGCAGGACCTGTCCAACCCCGACTTCGGCGCGCTCACCGACCTGTCCAACCAGTACGCGGCGATGCCCTCGCTGCACATCGGCTGGTCGCTGTGGTGCGGTGTCATGATCGCGGTCGTGGCGCCGAAGCTGTGGATGAAGGCGCTGGGGATGGTCTACCCGATGATGACCTTCCTGGTGATCATCGGCACGGCCAACCACTACGTCCTCGACGCGTGCGGCGGCGCGCTGGTGGTGGCGAGCGGGTTCGGCATCCAGTACGCGCTGACCGGCCCGGGCCGCACGGCCCTGGCCCGGATCCCCGCGGCCCGCAGCGGCAGCGACGCACCGGAACCGGCGCCGGCGGCGCGGGTCTGAGGGGCGGGCTCGTCCCTCGTCCTTCCCGCCCGGGTGCGGGTGTCCCTCGTCCTTCCCGACCGGGCGCGGGTCGACGTCCGACGGCCGCCAGCGGTCCGGCTCCGGCCGGACGATGCTGGCGGCATGACGACGACATCCGCGACGACGGCACCCACGACGACTGCGGCCGGTGCGGAGGCCGCGCAGGCCGCACAGGCCCAGGCGCCGGCGTCCCCGGCCGACCCCCTGTCCGTCCTCAAGGGCATGTACGAGGCCGAGGCCCGCTACCTCGCCGCCGGCGGCCCCGGTGCCGCCTCGTTCGACCTCCTCGCCCGCTACTTCGACCACGACGTGGTGCTGCACCAGGCCGATTCCCTCCCGTACGGCGGGACCTGGCACCGGCACGACGGTATGGCCCGGTTCTTCCTGGCGATGAGCCTGGCCTGGGAGCGGTTCGACATCCTCGACCAGCGGTTCCTCGGCGTCGAGGGCGAGACGGTCGTCGTCCACAGCCGCGTCCGCGCCCGGGCCCGCGCGACCGGGCGGGAGCTGGAGTTCCCGATCGTCCAGACGATAGAGGTGCGGGACGGGCGGATCGCCCGCGTCCGGCCCTTCTACTGGGACACCGCCGCGATCGCCGAGGCGTGCGCGGAGCCGGCCCCCGCCCGCCGACGGGGGCGCGGCGGGCGGGGGAGCGCGACGGGTCCGGCCGTCACCGGTCCCGGCGGGGAGCGGGCGTCACTCGCCGACGAGGACGCGTGACGCCGGGTCGGTGACGTCCGTGACGTCGTAGACCGCGCTGAACGCGGACGTCTTGGCGGCCGTCGGGCAGCCGAAGCCGCCCTCGACCTTCACCGGCGCCGGGGCGCTGGTGAGGGTGATCTGCGACGGGTTGTCGGCGTCGCCGTTGGTGAACACGGCCGGCAGGGTCGCCGGTCCGGTGGGCGCCGCCGTGACGGTGCAGGACGCCAGGCCGGTCGTGGTGAGCTTGAAGCCCGCGGCGGGCATGCCCAGGGTGGCGACGATCGGGTCGCCGTTCTGCATGGCGACGGTCCAGGTGCCGGAGGTCTCCACGGCCGCCCTGACGCCGGGCATGCTCGTCGTGCAGCCGGTGAACGAGGGCGGGTTGATGTCGTTGCTCACCGGGCCGGACGCGTTGTGGTTGCCCGGGGCGTCGGGGATGCGGTTGTTGGCGCTGCCGGGCGAGGGCGCGGAGCTGGAGACCGTACACGTGACGGTGACGGAACCGGCCTTGAACGTCGCCTTCCCGTTGAGCGTCGCGGTGAAGGAGTGGCCTGCGGGGGTGACGGTGGTGGAGGCGGCGTCGGCCGCCGAGGCCTTCCCGGACGCGGCGGTTCCGGCCGTGGCGGTTCCGGCGCCGGTGAGGGCGAGCGCGGCGGCCAGGGATAAGCCGGCCCCGGCGGCGAACAGGGTGCGGGCACGGGGACGGGGGAGCGGTGCGGTCATTGCGGCTCCTTCGGTGGGAGGGGCGGTGCGTGGGGGACCTTGCGGAGGGGGACGCGTGGGGGTGCGGCGGGTGGGGCGGGTACGGCGGGTGGGACCGCAGGGGGAGCCGGGGCCGCCGCCGGATCGCCCGGCAGCGGCTCGACGGGCTCGAAGGGCTCGACGGGCTCGTCCTCCGGTCCGTCTGGCGGCGGTTGCTGTGGTTGCTGTGGCTGGTGCGGCTGCCAGGCGAAGACCATGCTTCCGCCGATGACCCCGAGCAGGGTCCCCAGCAGGAACCCGCCGAGGTTGGAGAGGACCAGCGCGGCCGCGGCGCACATGACGGTGACGATCCCGGCGAACATCCGGTAGGAGGGGGCGAACCAGGCGCTCAGCCCCATCATGATCATCACCAGTCCCATCAGGATCGACAGGATGCCGGTGATCCCCTGGACCAGCATGATCTTCAGCGGCCCCAGCGGAATGGCGCAGATCTCGGCCCCCGCGAGGGTGCTGAGCAGGCCACCCCAGAAGGGGCGGCCCTTGCGCCACGTCCGCCAGGCCAGCCAGGGATGACGGCGTGCCTCGGTGCCGGACGTCACGTCAGAAGCACTCCGACTTGCCCTTGTGGAGTTTGAGACTCAGCCCGGAGAGTTTGAACTTGGCGGCGGTCGTGGCGTACGCGACCTGTTTGACGTCCTTGATGGTGACCTTGTCGGCCTGCTGCGCGAACAGGTCCTGCATGCCCTGTGCCGTGGCCGGGCCCTTGTCCAGGGTGGAGGCGTCGCGGCCGATCTCGATGTTGTCGAAGTCGGCGTCGCCTTCGAGCTGGGTGACGTCCAGGACCAGGTCCTTGGCCTCCACCGGGTGGTTCGGGTCGTTGCCCGCCGAGATGTTCAGCGAGAAGGTCCCGACGATGGGGATGGTCGTCACCACGGACTGGCACAGGTTGTTGATCTTCGCCTTCTTCAAGGCGGTCACGGCCACGGGGAAGGGGTGGTCCTCGCCGTTGCGCAGGTTGTAGTCCAGCCCGCCGTACTGTGCGAACCCCTCGCCCGTCATGCTCTTCGCCGAGACCTTGAACTCCTGCCCCGACACGGCGAACGAGGCGGCCAGCGCGCCCTGCGAGAGTGCCACGGCCAGCGCGCCCGTGACCGCGAACCCGGGGACGGCCAGTACGGCGAATTTCCGCCACCTGACCCGACCCGTCACCTGTCTTCCCTGTGCGTCCTTCATGCTGCGTGTCCCCTCCGTGGGCGGTGCGACAACGCTGCCGGAGTGTCGTGCGTGCCCGTGCCGGCCGCGATGTCCGCGTGGTGGCAGAGGTGCGAGGTGCGTTTAGGGGTGTGCGTGGTGCACTTGGCGTACCTGTGGTGTACCTGGTTTACGTGCTGCAGGTGACCTGAGGAGGCGTCCGCCGCGCCCAGGCGCGACACGGCGGACGCGCAGGGGACGAACCCGCCGTCCCGCAAGGTGTACCCGAGAGTAAGTCCGCCGCCGGGCACTGACAAGGGCCCGGGTGCACGCCGATTCGGGTCGGTGGTAAGGGGGTTGGCGGCCCGTCCCGGCCGGCGGAGGAGTCCGTGCCGGCCGCGAGGACGGCGGCCTGGACCCGGTTGGCGACGCCGAGCTTGCCGAGGACCGCTTTGACGTAGTCCTTGACGGTGGCCGTGCTGATGCTCAGCCGTTCGCCGATCTCGGCGTTGGTCAGCCCCTGCCCGAGCAGTTCCAGCGTCTGCCGCTCCCGTACCGACAGCCGGTACAGCCCCCGGGCGCCGTCCCGGGCCGGGGCGGACGCCGGGTGGTGGCGGCACAGCCGGCGCACCAGGGGCGCGGACAGGCAGCCGGCCCCCGTGGCCAGGGCCCGGACCGAGCGGACCAGTTCCTCCGGCGCGGTGTCCCGGAGCAGGAACCCGGTGGCGCCCAGCCGGAGGGACTCCGCGATGTGGTGATCGCTGTCGAGCGCCGTCAGGACCGCCACGTGCGGCGGCGCCTCCAGGGCCCGCAGCCGCCGCAGTACGGCGAGCCCCTTGGCCGCGGGCGGCCGTACGCCGAGCAGGACGACGTCGGGGCGGCACTCCGCCGCCGTCCGCGGCGCCTCCGCGACCGGGCACACGGCCGGCACGGAGATGCCGTGGGCGGTCTCCAGGACCAGTCGCATCCCGGTGCTCAGCAGCGCCTCGTCGTCGGCGATCAGCACCCTCACCGTGTTCGGTGTCCCCATCGGTGCGACATATCCCACCGTTCCCCACCCCCCACACGCCGACCGGGGCCGATGCCCCGGATCTTGGGCCGAGGGTAACTCCGGGGAGCGGTGGAACCCGAGGCTCCACAGGTGCCCCGGGACGGAGTGCGACGGAAGATCCGTTCTGCCGAACTCCGCCCGTTCTCCGAGGGGTTGATCCCCTCCTTCGGGGGGTCCGGCCCCCTCGTCGGGAGGTACCGGCCGGTCCGTGGTCCAGGCCACGATGCGGCTGCCCCCGTCCGTTGCCCGAGGTTCCCCGAAGTCCCCCGGCGTACCCCGGCGTTCCGCGATCGCGCCGCCGGGCGCGCGTGGCGTACTCCACGGCCGGCGCCGGCGGGAGCGCATGTCTCCCGCCTCCGGACGGAGGCGCTCGGTGATCCGTTCTCGTGCGATGCACGACCAGGAGAGGGCAGGAATGCACAGATCCAGACAGAGAGCAGACGGAACCCGGAAGGGTGGCGGAACGCGGCGCGTCCTGCCGTCCGTCCTGCCGGCCGTTCTGAAGGGCGTCGCACTCGCCACCGTGGCGTCGCTGACGTTCACCACGGCCGCCGAGGCGGCGCCCTTCCGCGGGCCGGCGGTGCTGCGGAAGCCGGCGGTCCGGGCCGACGGCGGCACCGACGACGCGGCCGGGCTCGGCTACGACACCCGCAACGACCGCTGCCTCGCCGGTCAGTTGCTCAACTGGGGCGAGGTGGAGACCAAGACGGTCGCCGGCTCCCTCCTCGACGGCCCCGAGGCCACGCTGCGCGAGGCCGTCGACGGCGGCCTCTGGTCGTACGGCGGCCCGCTGGGCGACGCCAAGGGGCGGGACGAGAAGGCGACGCGGGCCTATCTGGAGGCGTGGAACACCCGGTACAAGGACTGGGAGAACACGCTGGAGCCGCTGAACCCGTACTGGCACGCGCCCGAGAAGCTGTGGCACGCGCCGGAGTTCGGCGAACCGATACGCCAGTACCTGATCCACGACATCCCCTTCCGCTACCGCCACCCGGAAGCGACCGACGCGGCGAAGGAGCAGGCGCAGAAGGTCGCGGAGACGGCGGACGAGCAGGACCGCAACGTCTTCCGGATGCTCGGGGCCACCCACGGGCCGGGCGACATCCGCTCGTTCATCGAGCGCGGCGGCTACCC
This sequence comes from Streptomyces mobaraensis, assembly GCF_020099395.1. Lineage (NCBI taxonomy): Bacteria > Bacillati > Actinomycetota > Actinomycetes > Kitasatosporales > Streptomycetaceae > Streptomyces > Streptomyces mobaraensis. The sequence continues at coordinate 5,262,910 of NZ_CP083590.1, forward strand.
CAAGGCGACCCCGGAGACCGGCACCGTCGAGTTCCGCACGGAGGTCGAGGCCGTCAAGGCGCGGTGGGCCGGCTGCGACGTGCGCACGCCGTTCGACCCGTACCACGTCCTCGGGCCGGTGATCCGCGCCGCCCACGCGGAGTGGCAGGCCGAGCTGGCCGGGCAGGCGAAGGCGCGCACCGCCGTCGTCACCGCGCAGACCGCCGCCGTGCGCCACCTGCGCACCGCCACGGACGCGATGGTCAAGGCGTCCGGCCAGGCGTGGGTGGCGGACGCCGTCCTGCAGTGGCAGAGGTACCAGAACGACGAGCGCAAGGCCGGCCGGAAGGTCCCCGACGCCTCGGTGTTCCGGCAGGCCGACGCCGTGCTGAAGGACGCCAGGAGCCAGGCCGACGCCGAGGCCAGGCGCGCCGAGCAGGCCGCCACGGCGGCCAAGGGCGAGGGCGCCAAGGTCGCCGCGGCCCAGGACGAGGCCGCCAAGGCGGCCGACGCCATCGGCGCGCCGCGCGGCCGGGGGCTGGAGTACGCGCAGCAGGCCGCGCAGGTCGCCCGGGCCTCCGTCGCCGCCACGGAGGCGGCGGCGAAGTCCGCCCGGACCGCCTCGCACGCCACCAACGCCACGGTCAAGGACAGCAAGACGCTGGCGGCGCTCGCCGAGACCCAGGCGCACGCCGTCCAGGCCGAGTACCACCGGGCGGCGGCCCAGGAGGCCGCGGCGCAGGCCAAGGCGGCCGCGGACTCGGCCGGCCGGCAGGCCGCCGGGGCGAAGGGCGCGATGGAGAAGGCCGAGGCCGCCAAGGCGACGGCCGAGAAGGCCGAGACGACGGCCCGCGACGCGGCGAAGGACGCCTCGGAGAAGCGGGCCGTCGCCGAGCGCGAGCGGGACAACGCCAAGAAGTACCGCGCCGACGCGGACGCCCAGCGGAACCGTGCGGCGGAGGCCGACAAGCGGGCCCAGGAGCAGAAGTCGCGGGCGGCGGAGGCGTTGGAGCGGGCGCGGGGCCTGGGACGCACCGTCGACGAGAAGGCGAGCGTCGCGGAGGCCGCCGAGGAGAAGGCGTCCACGGCACGCCGGCAGGCCGAGGACGCCGAGCGCCGGAAGAGCGCGGCGGAGTCCCGGGTCAAGGCCCTGGAAGCGGCCGCCGCGGCGGCCGAGGGAACCGGGGCGGCCGGCGAGGCGCGCAGTGCCGCGAACGAGGCGAAGTCCGAGGCCACGGCGGCGACGGACGCCGCCTCGAAGGCGCGCGGGGCGGCCGACGACGCGACGTCCGCGGCGGTCGCGGCGCGTGCGGACGCGGTCAAGGCCAACGGCGCGGCCGTGCGGGCCCGGGCGGCGTCCGACGCCGCCGCCTCCGACGCGGCCGTCACCCGGTCCGCGCTCGCCACCGCACACGCCGCGGCGGCGGAGGCCATCGAGGCGTCCGAACAGGCGGCGAGGAACGTCCGTAACGCCGAGAAGGAGGCCAAGAAGGCCGCCGAGGCCGCGGACACGGCCCGCAAGGAGGCCGAGGCGGCCCGCTCGGAGGCCCGGAAGGCCGACGCCACCAGCGCCGAGGCCGTCGGACACGCCCACGCCACCGCGCAGGCCGCGGCGGCCGCCCGGGACGCGGCGGCCGAGGTCGCCCGGCCGGCGGCCGTGGCCATCGGGCTCGGCGGCCCGTACCAGGAGAAGGACGCCTCGGCGGGGCTGTCGGTGATCGTCGGACAGACGTCCAAGACGCTCGCCGAGCAGCAGGCCGCCGCCGCGCAGGCGAAGGCGGACGAGGCGGCGCGTGCCGCCAAGGAGGCCAAGGAACTGGCGGCGAAGGCGAATCGGGACGCCAAGGCCGCGGCCGAGGCGGCGGCAGCGGCGGCGGACGACGCGGCGCGGGCCGCCCGGTATGTCGCGGAGGCCCGCGGCTACGCGGCCCGGGCCAAGGCGGCGGCCGAGGCCGCGCAACGGGCCGAGGCCAACACCAACCGCTCCAACGAGCAGGCGCACAAGGACGCCTACCTCGCCGACGCGGCGGCGGGTACGGCCGAGGCGGAGGCCGCCGCGGCCCGGAACAGCGCCGACGAGGCCGAGAAGGACGCGGGCAGCGCCCGGAAGGCGGCCGGCTCGGCCGAACGCGATGCGTCGGCCGCGCGGGACTCGGCCGCGAAGTCGGACCGCAACGCCACCTCGGCCGAGCAGGCCGCCGAGCACGCCAGGGACGAGGCCGGCCGGGCGGACCAGGCGGCCACCCGGGCCGAGGCGGAGGAGCGGGCTCGCCAGGAGGCGGCCCGCAAGAAGGCGATGGAGACCGGCAGCACCGGCGTCTCCGGAGGGGGCGGTCCCGACCTGGGGACCGATGACGAATCGGTGCTCCTCCGCGTCTGCGGCCGGACCTGCCTCGACGAGTACCGCGGGGCCCAGAAGGCCGCCTCCATGAGTGTCGTCGACTGGGCCAAGGAGAACGGCGGCGGGATCCTGCTCGAAGTGCTCGGCGTCAACAACGTCAAGCGCTGCTTCGGTGAAGGGGACGTCGAGAGCTGCCTGTGGGCACTGGTCGACGCGGCGGGCTGGCTCACGGTCATCGCCAAGATCAAGCCCATCGGCACGGCGATCTTCCGGGTCGCCACGGGGATCTCCGGGTTCTTCGAGAAGGCGCAGTGGGGCAAGCGCACCACGGACCGGCTGCGGAAGCTCATCGAGCGGGGCCGGAAGGCCCCCGACCGGAAGCCGCCCGTCTGCGTCGTTCCCTCGGCGCGGTTCGGTTTCGCGCCCGGGCACCGGGTGGCCGCGGCCGCCCAGTCGGCCGACTGCATGCCGCCCGGCCTGACCGACGAGAGCGAGCGGTACGTCCGGTCGAAGCACTTCAACGGTGGCGGGCGGGTCGACGAGACCAAGGGCCTGTTCAACGAGAGCGTCGATTTGGACGAGCTGGCCGACCACGCGGCGGGATTCCCCGCGCATGTCAACGACCGCGGGAACTTCGAGCGGGAGGTGAACTTCGGTAAGCCGGTGGGCGAGACGTCGGCGAATGACGGGGCGAGGGAGACCTCCTGGTTCATGCTCGTCCAGGACAGGTTCGGCGGGGTCATCACCATGTACCCGATTCCGCCCCGTTAGTTGCCCGCTCCGACGACCAGGAGGTACGTGAACATGGGAATGGCCGTCTTCATCGAGAACCAGCTCCACGAGCGGATCGGCGAGGTCCTCGACGACCGGGACGAATCCTTCATGCGGGCCTGCGAGTCGGGTCACCGCCGGTCCCTGCTCTTCGCGGTCGACAGACACGGGGACACCATGTTCAACCCCTTCCAGCTCACGCTGTTCCTGAAAGAACTCCGTGAACTGCCGGCCGAGGCACGGACGGACACGGTCCGTGCGGTGGAGCGGGCCGCCGAGTCGGCGATCAGGGAACGGGGGTACCTCTTCTTCTCGGGTGACTAGGCGGGCCGCCGCCGGGGCGCGCCGTCGCCCCGGAAACCCCGTCGGCCGTCGGCGCCCGGCCGCGTACCCTTCCCCGCGTGAACGGACGACGGCGGAAGAAGCGGGACAGGCGGCTCGTCGCGGCGGTGATGTGCGAGGAGACCGCAGAGGCCAGGGCGCTGCTGCGGGCCGGGGCCGACCCCGGCGCGGCCGACGCCGGCGGGATGACGGCCCTGTACGCCGCCGCCGTCGACGGCCACACGGACCTCGTCCGCCTCCTGCTGGAGGCCGGGGCCGGGCCCGACGCGGAGAGCGCCGGGCCCGGCTCCGAGGGGACGCCGCTGTGTGCCGCCGCGTGCTGGGGGCACGTCGGGACCGTGCGGGTGCTGCTCGCGCACGGTGCCGATCCCGGTCTGCGGGAGGAGGGCGGCAGGGGCCTCGCGCCGCTCGACTGGGCGCTGCACGGGGGGCACGAGGAGACCGTTCAGGTACTGGTCGCGGCGGGGGCGCGGCACCGGGGGGAGCGGCACCGGCTGCGGCCGGGCCAGCTGACTCATCCCGCCCCCTGCCAGTGGTCTTCTGCCCACGGACGGTACAGCGGCGTTGAGGGCGGCACTCATCGTCCCTTCGCGGGGCTGTCCCCACGCCCGCGCTTTCGTCCGCTCCCGCGCCCGGGGGCCGGGAATGGCCCGTGGGTGTTGCCGCGCACGGTCAAGGGCGTCGGGGCCGTGCGGCCCTGGTGAGGGCGGGGCCGCCGCACGCGGAAACGGCGGCGGCCGCCCGTTCCCGTCGGGGAAGGGCGGCCGCCGCCGTTCGCGAGTCGTCTCCGGGCGGGCCGGTCAGTACGACTGGTGGGCCTGCCAGTAGGACCAGGCGCCGCAGGGGCTGCCGTAGCGGTCCTTCATGTAGTCCAGGCCCCACTTGATCTGCGTGGCGGGGTTGGTCTGCCAGTCGGCGCCGGCCGAGGCCATCTTCGAGGCCGGCAGGGCCTGGACGAGGCCGTAGGCACCGCTGGAGGCGTTGGTGGCGGTGGGGTTCCAGCCGCTCTCATGCTCGACGATCTTGCTGAAGCACTGGAACTGGCCCTCATCCTTGATCATCTGCCGGGCGGTCTCCTGCGCGGCGGCCTGCGGCGCGGCGGTCGCGGCCTGGGCCGGACCGGAGGCGAGGACGGCGCCCGCGGCGGCCAGGGCCACGGCGGCACCGGCGCCGGCGGTCAGCTTGCGGGAGGCGAGGCGGCTGATGGTCGAGAACGTCACGGAGGAGAACCTTCCGTCGGGGGCAGGACAGCGCCGCCGGACCGTGCGGTCCCTGGCGGCTCGACCAACCTGCGGGACGGTTCCCGGGCGGTGCAACGACCGCCGATTACTAGGCCCGGGCGGAGGCGGGCGGGAGCGCTCGCCGCCCGGGTGCGTGGAGTTGACGGAGTCCGCTACGAAAGAGGGTCGTTTGTGGCTCGGGTCACGTGGGGGCCCTCACGGGTTTGTAATACTCGGGTACCGTGAACATCTCTTACGGCATACGGCGGGCCGAGGTATCCGACGCGCGCGCCCTCACCCGGCTGGTGCGGTCCTCCCGCGCGTACCGCGGCCGGTACGCGCCGATGGTCGAGCGGTACACGGTCGGCCCGGACTACGTCGTCGCGCACGAGGTCTACGTCGCCGAGGCCGAGGACCCCTCCGCCGGCCCCGGCGGGCTGGTGGGCTTCTACGCGCTGCTCCTCGATCCGCACGAGCTGGACCTGATGTTCGTCGCCGACGCGGCGCAGGGGCGCGGCGTCGGCCGGGCCCTGGTGACCCATATGAAGGAACGGGCCCGGGCCGCCGGGCTGACCTGGGTGCGGGTCGTCTCGCACCCGCCGGCCGAGGGCTTCTACCGGTCGGTGGGGGCCGTGCCCATGGGCACGCTGCCCGCGAGGCCGGGGATCGCGTGGGAGCGCCCGGAGCTGGTGTTCCCGCTCGGCCTGTCCGCGGAGGAGGCGGTGGCGGTGGCGGAGGCGGCTACGGCGTGAGGGGGCCGCTACGGCGTGATGGGGGCCGCTACGGCGTGAGGGGGGCGCCGGGGCGCGATGGGGTGGCCGCGTGACGGCGGCGCCCGCCCGCCCGCTGCGACGGCCGCCGCCTGCCCGCTGCCCGCCCGTCGCCCGCCCGTCGTCCGTTCTACGCGCCGCCGTCTGGGCCCCGCGCGGGACCGCTCTCCGGCGCCGGCTCTTCGGCCGCCGCCATCCCGTCGGCCGCGGCCACCCCGTCGGATGCCGCCGTCCCGCCGGACGTCACCGGCGCCTCGAACGCCACCGGTGCCTCGAACGCGGCCCGGCGAGTCGCCCGCCGCAGTGCCTTGAGTACCGCCGGGCCGAGGAGGAGCGTCGCGGCCAGGGTGACCGCCGCGCGCGGCAGGTCCCAGCCCAGGGACGTGGTCAGGCAGTACGCGGCGAAGCGGGCCAGGTTGTCGCCCAGCGGGTCGCCCGGGACGAAGGAGACGCCCGTCCCGAGACCGGCGATGTACGGCCAGCCCTGGAGGTTCATGACCGTGCCGTAGCCGACCGACGCCACCGCGCCGTACGCCGCCAGCATCAGCAGCTCGCGGCGGCCCCGCAGCCGGTCCGCGCCCGGCAGCAGGCCCGCGCCCAGGGACACCCAGCCCATGGCCAGCATCTGGAACGGCATCCACGGCCCGACCCCGCCGGTCAGCAGCGCCGACGCGAACATCGACAGCGCCCCGAGGACGAACCCGAAGCCCGGCCCCAGCACCCGTCCCGCCAGCACCATCAGGAAGAACATCGGCTCGATCCCGGCCGTCCCCGCCCCCAGCGGGCGCAGCGCCGCGCCCGCCGCCGCGAGGACGCCGAGCATGGCGACGGCCTTGGCGTCCAGGCCGGTGTCGGCGATGGTCGCCACGACGACGGCGAGGAGCAGTGGCAGCAGCGCCGCGAACAGCCAGGGCGCGTCGCGCGAGTGCGCCAGCCCGGACGCCGGGGCCGCCAGCAGCGGCCAGCCGAACGCCATGACGCCCGCGACGGTCAGGAGCAGCAGGGCCACGGCGGAGCGGCGGCCGAGGCGGACGGCGCGGGCCTGAGCCGTCACGCGAGGCCGGGCCGGCGCGGTCACGAGGGCACCCCGGACGGGCCCGGTCCCGTGGGGTCGGGCCCTGACGGGCCCGGTCCTGTGGGGTCGGGCCCTGACGGGTCCGGTCCTGTGGGGTCGGGCCCTGACGGGTCCGGTCCTGTGGGGTCGGGCCCTGACGGGTCCGCCGCCGGTGCGTCCGGTCCTTTGGATCCCGACCTTGACAGGCCCTTCCCCGGCGCGTCCCGTTCCGTACGGTCCGACCGCGACGGATCCGACCGCGACGGGTCCGTCCCTGTCGGGTCCGTCCCTGCCGGGTCCGTTCCTGGCAGGACCGGTCCCGTCGGATTCGTCCCGGACCAGGCCGGCCTCGACGGGTTCGGTCCCGTCGGGTTCGGCCCTGCCGGGGGTCTCCCCGGCACGTCCGTCCCCGACGCGCCCGCCGCTGCCCCTGCCTCTGCCCCTGCTCGTGTCCCCGCCCCCGCCGCCCCCAGAGCGTCCCGCACCTGCGCGACGGTCAGCCACGGCAGGGGCGCCAGCACCTTCGCCACCTGCGGTGCGAAGGCCGGGGAGGCGACGACGACGTCGGCCGTCGGACCGTCGGCGACGATCTCGCCCTCCGCCAGGACGACGACGCGGTGGGCGAGCTCGGCGGCCAGTTCCACGTCGTGGGTGGCCAGGACGATCGCGTGGCCCTCGGCGGCCAGGCCGCGCAGGATCTCGACCAGGCGGGCCTTCGCCGCGTAGTCCAGGCCGCGCGTCGGCTCGTCGAGGAGCAGCAGCGGCGGCCGGGCGGCGAGGACGACGGCGAGGGCGAGCGCGAGCCGCTGGCCCTCGGAGAGGTCGCGCGGGTGGGCGTCGTCGGGGACGCCGGGGAGCAGGCCGGAGACGAGGTCGCGGCAGGTGCCGGGGGTGGCGGAGGCGTCGCGGTCGGCGGCGGCGCACTCGGCGCCGACCGTGTCGGCGCAGAGCAGGTCGCGGGGTTCCTGCGGGACGAGGCCGACGTGCCGCAGCAGCTCGCGCGGGCCGGTGCGGTGCGGGGCGGCACCGCCGACGGCGACCGTGCCGCGGGCCGGCTCGTGCATGCCGACGAGGGTGCGCAGCAGCGTGGACTTGCCGGCGCCGTTGCGGCCCATGAGGGCGATCGTCTCGCCCGGCCGGACGGTGAGGTCCACCCCGCGCAGGGCGTCCACCCGGCCGTGCCGGACGGCCAGGCCGGTCACCTGGGCGGCCGGGGTGCCGGCCGGGGGCGCGGCCGGGGCGCCGCGCCGGAAGCGGCGGAAGTAACGGGAGGGACCGCGGGGCGCGTCCGCCGCGGCCGGGGCCGGCGGGGCGGACGCGGCGGGCGGCGGGACGTCCGCGAGGCGCGCGCGGAGCGGCGCCGCGGCGCGCCGGGCGTCGCGCACGGTCAGCGGCGGCGGGGACCAGCCGGCGAGCCGGCCGAGGGCGACGACGGGCGGGTGCACGGACGAGACGGCCATCACCTCGCCCGGCCCGCCGACGACGGGCGGCTCACCGGGCCCGGGCAGCAGCACCACCCGGTCCGCGTACTGCACCACCCGCTCCAGCCGGTGCTCGGCCAGCAGCACGGTGGTGCCGAGGTCGTGGACGAGCCGTTGCAGCACCGCGAGGACCTCCTCGGCGGCGGCCGGGTCGAGCGCGGACGTCGGCTCGTCGAGCACCAGGACGCGCGGGTGCGTCGTGAGCACCGAACCGATGGCGACGCGCTGCTGCTGGCCGCCGGAGAGGGTGCGCAGGGCGCGGTCGCGGAGGTCGGCGAGGCCGAGCAGGTCGAGGGTCTCCTCGACGCGGCGGCGCATGGTGTCGGCGGGCAGCCCCAACGACTCCATGCCGTACGCCAGTTCCTCCTCGACGGTGTCGGTGACGAAATGCGCGAGCGGGTCCTGCCCCACCGTGCCGACGACGTCGGCGAGTTCACGCGGCCGGTGGGTCCGGGTGTCGCGTCCGTCGACGGTGACCCGGCCGCGCAGCGTCCCGCCGGTGAAGTGCGGCACCAGCCCGCTCACGGCACCCAGCAGCGTCGACTTCCCGACCCCGGACGGCCCGACCAGCAGGCACAACTCCCCTTCGGGAACGGTCAGATCGAGATCCCGGAGGGTCGGCGCGGCGGCGTCGTGGTACGTCACCGTCACCTGCTCGAAGCGGATCACCGGGTGCGGCTCCTTCGGGGTGCTGCGGTGGGGGTGGCCGTGGGAGTGGCGGGGGCGGCGGCCGGACGTACCCGGGACGGCTCCGCGCCGGCGGCCGGGCGGCCCGGGGTGGGGGACGGATCCCCGCCGGTGCCGGGCCGGTTGCCGTCCCCGTCCGGCGCCGGACGGCTCGGGGCCGCCTGCGGTCGGTCAGGGGTGCGCGGGTGCCGGTCGGAGGCCGGTGTGTGGTCCACCGGCCCCGGTGTGGCAGGGGCGGGGGCGGAGCCCGGCCGGCCCTCCGGGCTCGCGGACGGGTGGCCCGGGGCGAGGGACGGATTCCCGTCAGCGCCGGGCCGGTTGCCGTACCCGGACCCGTACCCGGACCCGTACTCGTATCCGTACGGAGACGGGTGGTCCCCCCGGTGCGAGGACGTGCCGCCGCGCCCGGCGGGCGGTGCCGCCGTGTCCCGGGCCGGGCCGTGGGCGGCGTCCGGGGCGGCCGGGTGGCCCGGGCCGGACGCCCGGGGTCCCGGGCCGGGTGAGGGCCGGCCCCGGTCGCGGGGCGCGCGCTCCCGGCCCTCCCCGCCACGCCGCCCGGGCAGGGGCAGGGCCGGCAGCAGGCCGACGAGGACGGAAAGCGCGGGCCACAAGGGCAGGGCCGGGGACGTCAGGGGGACGGCCGGGGGGTGGAGGGATTCCGGGGCGCGGGTGCCGGCCCACACCATCAGGGCCGTCACCGCCGCGCCCGAGCCCGCCACCAGCCACGCCGCCGCGTCCCAGCGGTCCGGGCGGTAGCGGGTGCGGACCGAGCGGCGGCCGCCCAGCCGCAGTCCGGCCAGGGCGGCGGCGACGCCGGCGAGCAGCAGGGGTGTCCCGTACCCGGCGCCCTCGTCGGCCAGCAGCCCGTACGTGCCGGCGCACACACCCAGCAGGCCGCCCAGGGTGAGGACGGCCGTGGTGCGCCGGACGGAGGGCGGGACCTGCGCGGTGCGGCCGTAGCCGCGCGCGTCCATGGCCGCCGCCAGGGCCACCGAACGTTCCAGAGCACCCTCCAGCACCGGCAGCCCCACCTGGAGCAGGCCGGCGAACCCCCGGTCCGGCCGGCCGCGCAACCGCCGCGCGGCGCGCACCCGTTGGACGTCCGCGACGAGGTTCGGCGCGAACGTCATGGCGACGACGACCGCGACCCCCGCCTCGTACAGCGCCCCCGGCAGGGACTTCAACAGCCGCGCCGGGTTGGCGAGCGCGTTGGCGGCGCCCACGCAGACCAGCAGGGCGGCCAGCCGCAGGGCGTCGTACAGGGCGAACAGCAGACCCTCGGCCGTCACCCGGCCGCCGAGCCGCACACCCCGCGCCCAGTCGGGGAGCGGGACTTCGGGGAGGACGACGACGGTGTGGGTGCCGGGGATCGGGGAGCCGAGGAAGAACGCGAACAGCAGCCGGATGCCGATCACCACGAGCCCGAGCTTGAGGAACGCCCCGTAACTCCGCGCCCAGGGCGCGTCCGTGCGCCGGACCGCCACCACGTACCCGGCGACGGCCACCAGCAGCGCCAGCAGCAGCGGGTTGGTCGTCCGGGACGCGGCGGCGGCCAGCCCCAGCGCCCAGATCCACCACGCGCCGGGGTGCAGCGCCGGCGTCACCGCGCGCGCCGGCGGCGCGCCTGCCACACGCCGGCGGCGCCGAGGGCGACGACGGCCGCGACGCCGCCGATCAGGCCGGCGGAGGGGCCGCCTCCGTCATCCGCCGGTTCGGCCCTCGGCTTCTCGGACTTCGGCCTCTCGGACTTCGGCGCGGTGGCGTCCGCCTTCTCGCCGCAGCCCGTCCGCGGGTAGCCCTCGATGCCGCACAGCAGGGCGGCCGAGTTGTAGCGCAGCGGCTTGGCGACGGCCGCGAGCGCGTCGGCGGCCGAGGCGTCGTCCGCGACCCGCGCGCAGGCGGTCCGGGCCGCGGGCGGGCGTTCGCCGCCGGGGGCGTCGGCGGGCGTGCCGAAGTCAAGGACGACGGCGATCCGCTTGCCGCCGCCCCGGGCGGGCGTCCGGTCGCAGACGGCGGCGAAGTCCGGTGCGGTACGCGGCTTCGTCGCGTCGGAGGAGTCCGCGCTGACGGCGAAGCGGAAGCCGACGGTGTCGCCGTCGCCGGGCCGGGCCGTGGACGGGCCCTGGGTGGCGTACGTCCAGCCGTGGCTCCCGTCCTTCCCGTCGGCCTGCTTCTTGCCGTCGGCCTGCCAGAACGACCAGTAGCGGTAGCCGGCCGCGTGCGCGGGCGCGGCGGCCGTCACCCCGGCGAGGACCGCCAGCAGGCCGGCGAGCAGCCGGGCCGCGGTGGTGCGGAAGGAGGGGACAGCGGTCACCGCTGCTTCTTCCGGCGGTTGCTGAAGAGGAAGCCCACGCCGACGGCGGCGACGAAGGCGACGGCCACGAACCACCAGTTACCGGACGACGAGTCCTTCTCGTCGTTCTTCTTCTCGTCGGACTTCGCGACGGACTCCGGGGCCGGGCCGGTCGCGTTCAGCTTCTGTACGAGGTCGGTGCCGCCGAAGTCGCGCGGGTCGGCGCCCGCCGCGCGGGCCGCGAGCACCAGCTTGGCCAGCCGGCCGGGGTCGCCCTTGCGGTTGTCGCCCTCGGCCCACGCCAGGGTCTTGCTGTCGGCCGACTTCAGCCAGTCCAGCGCCTTGCCGGCCGCCTCGCGGTGGCCGCCCGCGGCGAGCGCGGTGACCGCGTCGGCGGTGGTGCCGTAGTCGGGGCCCTTGGGGGCGCCGGGCATGGACGCCTCCAGGTGGCCGCGGCCGGCGTCGAGCTTCTTCGCCAGGTACGCGGCGGAGGCCGCGGCGGCGGCGGGCGCGTCCTTCGGCTTGGCCTTCTCGTCGCCGCCGGAGCAGGCGAGCGGCTGGACGGGCTTGTCCTCCTTGCCGACCGGTTCGACGAGGTAGCCCTTGCCGAGGGCGGCCGTGGCGGCCGTGGTGGCCGCGGCGGACGCGAAGTTGTCGGCGTTGAGCTTGCCCTTCTGCGGCGCCCACGCGAACGCGCCGCGCTCACCCTCCGGCGCGTCGCAGCCGAGCTGGAAGGTGAGGAGCGCGTCGTAGGGGCTCTTGCCGTCCTTGGACCGGACCTTCGCCGGGTCCTGGCCGGCCGCGGCGAACGCGCCGACGGCGGCGGCCGTGGAGTTGGCGTTGCTCTCGGCGCCGGGGTTCATGCCCCAGCCGCCGTCCCCGTTCTGGTGGCCTTTCAGCCAGGCCAGGCCCTTCTCGACCTGCTCGCCGCGCCCGCCGACCGCCGCGAGCGCCTGCACGGCGGCGGCGGTCTGGTCGGGGAACTCGTCCTTGGCCGCGTCGCACGGCTTCCCGGTGTCGGCCCGGAAGCCCGGGAACCCGCCGTCCGCGCACTGCTGCCCGGCCAGCCAGTCGATCGCCGGCCTGGCCGGGGTGACGCCCATGGAGTGCTGGGCGAGGAACGCCAGCGACTGCCGGAAGACGCCGTCGAACTTCGGGTCGGCACTGCCGTAGAGGCCGGGGGCGGCACTTGAGGAGGAGGGGGCCGACGGGGACGCGTCGGCGAGGGCGGCCGGGACGGCGACGGCGCTCAGAACGGCCGCGCCGGCCAGGACCACGGCCCCCTTGCGGGCCAGGGCGCCGCTACGGGGACGGGTGGCCCTGCGGGTACGGGCGGCGGGGGAGGGAGCCATGGGGGTGGGGTGCCTCTCGGGGTCGCGGCGGCGGCGTGGGCGCTCTTGTCGATTTGTGCCCACTTTAACCGGGCGGGGGGAGGGGGCCGGGGCTGCGGGCCGATCGGGGGCGGGGCCGGTCCAAGGCGCCCGTCGGCACCGCTCGGCGCCGCCGCGCGGTGCCGGCCACAAGGCGGCCGAGCCGCCGGTATTGCTCAGCGCCGCGCACCGGTACCGCTCAGCGTCGTCCGATCAAGCCGCACACCGTCTCGATGTCGATCTTCACCTGGGCGATGGACGCCCGCCCCGACAGCCAGGTGATCAGTGCCGAGTGCCAGGTGTGCTCGATCACCCGGACCACCGACAGCTGTTCCGGGCCGGGCGGTACCGGCAGGTCCATCGCGTCGACGATGATCGCCGTGGTCAGCCGGGAGACCGCGTCCACTTCGGCGCTGACCGAGCGGTCGGCGAAGGTCAGGGCGCGGACCATGGCGTCGGCGAGGTGCGGTTCGCGCTGCATGGCGCGGAAGGCGCGCATCAGGGTGCCGGCGACGCGGGCGGCCGGGTCGGTCTCCGTCGGCGGGCGTTTGCGCAGCGTCTCGTGGAGCTGCTCCAACTGGTCCTGCATGGTGGCGACCAGCAGATGGATCTTGGAGGGGAAGTAGCGGTAGAGCGTGCCCAGGGCGACGTTCGACGACTCGGCCACCTCGCGCATCTGGACCGCGTCGAAGCCGCCGCGGCTCGCCAGCCGGGTGGTGGCGGCGAGGATGCTGCGCCGCCGTGCCTCCTGACGCTGGGTCAGCGGGGCGGCCGGGGCGGAGGCGGCTCTCGGGTCTGCGGTCTTCTGTCCCACGTCGGTGCGTTCCTCTGCAGGGGGCGGTCGCCAGCATGATGGCAGGGCGCGGTTCAGTGACGCGAATCACTGGAACGTGTTCCACATTAGCGGCCCGGCCGGCCCGCGCCCCAGGTCCGCGGCCGGACGGGGTGAGGCGCGGTGGGGGCGGGTCCAACCCGGCCGGGGCGCGCGAGAGTGCGTCGGGGGCGCGCTGTGGCCCGGGTGGGAGCGGTCCGTATCGCCGCCCGCCGGTGGCTCGGGTACGTTCTGGACTTGTCGGGCGTTCCGCCGGTTTCCCAGCCGGCCGGGATAGTGAAACTTGTTCTAGAGAATCGGGAGCGGTTACGCTCCCGCTGAACCGCAGGAAGAATGGGGGCCGCGAGTGACCGCTGAGACCGCCCAGGCAGTCGGGTCACGTCCGCTCCCCGCGGTGTCCCCGGCCGGGGACGACGCGCCGCTGCGCATCGCGCTGCTGTCGTACAAGGGCAACCCGTTCTGCGGCGGCCAGGGCGTCTACGTGCGCCACCTCTCCCGCGAACTGGCCCGGCTCGGCCACTCCGTCGAGGTGATCGGCGCCCAGCCGTACCCCGTCCTGGACGAGGGCGTCACCCTCACCGAGCTCCCCAGCCTGGACCTCTACCGGCAGCCCGACCCCTTCCGCACCCCGAAGCGCGACGAGTACCGCGACTGGGTCGACGCGCTGGAGGTCGGCACCATGTGGACCGGCGGCTTCCCCGAGCCGCTCACCTTCTCGCTGCGCGCCCGGCGCCATCTGGCCGCCCGCCGCGGCGACTTCGACGTCGTCCACGACAACCAGACGCTCGGCTACGGCCTGCTCGCCGACCTCGGCGCCCCGCTGGTCACCACCGTCCACCACCCGGTCACCGTCGACCGACGGCTGGAGCTGGACGCCGCGGGGGACGACTGGAAGCGCCGGCTCTCCGTCCGCCGCTGGTACGGCTTCACCCGCATGCAGGAGCGGGTGGCCCGCTGCCTGCCGTCGATCGTCACCGTCTCCGGCTCGTCCCGGCAGGAGATCGTCGACCACCTCGGGGTGCGCCCGGAGCGCGTCCACGTGGTGCCGATAGGCGCCGACACCGACCTCTTCTCGCCCGACCCGTCGGTCCCCGTGATCCCGGGCCGGATCGTCACCACCTCCAGCGCCGACGTCCCGCTCAAGGGCCTGGTGTACCTGGTCGAGGCGCTGGCGAAGGTGCGGACGGAGAACCCGGACGCGCACCTCGTCGTCGTCGGCCGGCGCGCGGACGACGGGCCGGTGGCGCGGGCCATCGAGACGTACGGGCTGGAAGGCGCCGTGGAGTTCGTCAAGGGCATCAGCGACGCCGAGCTGGTGAACCTGGTGCGCGGCGCCCAGGTCGCCTGCGTGCCGTCGCTGTACGAGGGCTTCTCGCTGCCCGCCGCCGAGGCCATGGCCACCGGGACGCCGCTGGTGGCCACCACCGGCGGGGCGATCCCCGAGGTCGCCGGCCCCGACGGCGAGACCTGCCTCGCCGTCCCGCCGGGCGACGCGGACGCCCTCGCCGGCGCCCTGAAACGGCTCCTCGGCGACGGGGAACTGCGCCGCCGCCTCGGTGCCGCCGGACGCGAGCGGGTGCTCGCCCGCTTCACCTGGCGGCAGGCGGCCATCGGGACCGCCGAACGCTACCGGGCCTCGATCGAGCGGGCCGCGGCGGCGAGAGCCCGGGCCCGCAGCGGCGCGGGCCCGCTGCCCGTACGGACTTCCCGCGCCCGCCCGTAGGGGGCGGGACAGCACCCGTAGGGGGACGGCCGCACCTGTGGGGAGAAACGATCCCGTAGGGGGACAGGCGCCCCCGCGGGGCGGATCCCCTCCGGGGCGCCGGACCCTCGGGGGCGAATCGGCCCGCAGGGGGCGGACCGCCCTTGAGGGATGCCGGTCCCCTGGGGACCACCGGCCCCTTGGGGACGCCCGAACCCCTAGGGTTCGAACGGCTCCTAGGGTCCGAACGGCTCCTAGGGTCCGAACGGCTCCTAGGGGCCGAAGGACGGCCCCGGTTCGATCGGCTCCCAGGATCCCAACCACCCGGGTCCGAACGGCCCGGACCAGAACGCCCTCCAGGGGCCGAACGCCCCTGGAACACCGGACGGTTCCCCCCGGGAACCGACCGACCGCCGCCCCCACGGGGCGGCACCGCTTCCGCGCGGCAGCCCGCCCGGGCGGGCGCCGACCGTCACTGACCTGCCCCGTCGGACGAAAGCAGACCTCCGTGCTGACCGTCGATTTCTCCCGCTTCCCGCTCGCCGCCGGCGACCGCGTCCTCGACCTGGGCTGCGGTGCGGGCCGGCACGCCTTCGAGTGCTACCGGCGCGGCGCCCGGGTGGTCGCCCTCGACCGCAACGCGGACGAGATCCGCGAGGTCGCCAAGTGGTTCGCCGCCATGAAGGAGGCCGGCGAGGCCCCGGCCGGCGCCACCGCCACCGCCATGGAGGGCGACGCCCTGGCCCTGCCCTTCCCCGACGAGAGCTTCGACGTCGTCATCATCTCCGAGGTCATGGAGCACATCCCCGACGACAAGGGCGTGCTCGCCGAGATGGTCCGCGTCCTGAAGCCGGGCGGCCGGATCGCCGTGACCGTGCCCCGCTACGGTCCCGAGAAGGTCTGCTGGGCGCTCAGCGACGCCTACCACGAGGTCGAGGGCGGCCACATCCGCATCTACAAGGCCGACGAACTGCTGCGCAAGATGGAGGAGGCCGGGCTCAAGCCGTACGGCACCCACCACGCGCACGGTCTGCACAGCCCCTACTGGTGGCTCAAGTGCGCCTTCGGCGTCGACAACGACAAGGCGCTGCCCGTCCGCGCGTACCACAAGCTGCTGGTCTGGGACATCATGAAGAAGCCGGCGGCCACGCGCCTCGCCGAGCAGGTCCTCAACCCGGTCATCGGCAAGAGCTTCGTCGCCTACGCGACCAAGCCGCACCTGCCGGCCGACGCCGCGACGGGCGCCGAGGCCGCCGCCTCCGCAACCTCCGGCTCGTCCGCGGAGGACCGCGCGTGACCACCCACAGCCGCCGCCCCGGCCGGCTCGAACGCCTCGTCCTCCCCGGCGTCCTGACCGCCGAACAGCTCGACGCGACCGTCGCCGGCATCGCCGCCGGGCAGCGCGAGGACGGCGCCATACCCTGGTTCCGCGGCCACCACCTCGACCCCTGGGACCACGTCGAGGCCGCCATGGCCCTGGACACCGCGGGCGAGCACGGCCGCGCCGAGGCCGCCTACCGCTGGCTCGCCGAGCACCAGAACCCCGACGGCTCCTGGTACGCCGCGTACGCCGACGGCGACCACCGGGAGCCCACCGACCGCGCCCGCGAGACCAACTTCGTCGCGTACGTCGCCGTCGGCGTCTGGCACCACTACCTCTCCACCGGCGACGACGCCTTCCTCGACCGCATGTGGCCGACGGTCTTCGCCGCCGTCGAGTTCGTCCTCACCCTCCAGCAGCCGGGCGGCCAGATCGGCTGGAAGCGGGAGGCGGCGGACGGTGAGGGGGGTGGCGCCGACGTCACCGACGCCCTGCTCACCGGCTCGTCCTCCATCCACCAGGCACTGCGCTGCGCCCTCGCCATCGCCGAGCACCGCGAGGAGCCGCAGCCGGACTGGGAGCTCGCCACGGGTCTGCTGGCGCACGCGATACGCCGGCACCCGGAGCGGTTTCTGGACAAAAGCCGTTACTCCATGGACTGGTACTACCCGGTGCTCGGCGGCGCGGTCACCGGCCCGGAGGCCGCGGCGCGCATCGCCGAGGGCTGGGACCGCTTCGTCGTCCCCGGCCTGGGCGTGCGCTGCGTCCTGCCCAACCCCTGGGTGACCGGCGGCGAGAGCTGCGAACTCGCCCTCGCCCTCTGGGTGATGGGCGAGTCGGACCGGGCCCTGGAGATCCTCCGCTGGATCCAGCACCTGCGCGCCGACAACGGCATGTACTGGACGGGCTACGTCTTCGAGGACGACGCCGTGTGGCCCGAGGAGCTCACCACCTGGACGGCCGGTTCGCTGCTGCTGGCGGTGGCCGCGCTGGGCGGCGACGAGGCGACGACGGCGGTGTTCGGCGGCGAACGGCTGCCCCGCGGCCTGGAACCGGACTGCTGCGGCTGACGCCGGCCGGGCCGTACGGGCGGGGGCCGAGGACCTACGGACGCGGGCCGAGGCGGTACGGGCGGGGGCCGGGGGAGGAGCTGAGGTCCCCCGCCCGGATCTGGCCCGTTTCCGACGTGTACGTCCGCACCCGGTAGCCCGAACGATGCGGTCCGGATGCGCCGGGCCGCCGCGCGGGCCACGCTGGTCCCGTACCGTGCCCGCCGGCCCCGGAGGCAAGCGTGTCCGACCGTGCCCGTGCCCGCCGCACCGTTGTCGTCCTGCCGCTGGTCTGCGGCCTGTTGCTGGCCGGTTCGGCCTGCGGCGGCGACAAGAAGGAGAAGAAGTCCGCCGGCGAGGCGAGTCCGACGAGCTCGATCGAGAAGCAGAAATTCGCCAAGACCCGGTTCGTCGCCAACGCCGGGCTCGCGTCCGGCGCCGCCTACCAGTGGATCATCAAGCCGTACCGCAACGGCGCGTTCAAGAAGGGGGCGGACGGCCGTACGGGCGCCCTCGTCAAGGCGGGCCTGGCCGGGGTGTTCACCTACAACCGCCTCAAGGCCGCCACCCGCAATGCCCAGGGCGACCCGACGCTCTCCAAGGCCCTGGCCCCCGTCAACGCCGGCATCGACTCCCTCAAGGGGCTCGGCACCAAGCTCCGCAAGGGCGACGCCACCGACGGCGACGTGAACTCCGTCGACAGCGTCATCAACAAGGTCAAGGACGCGGGCAAGAGCGCCGGAGCCCCCGTCACGGACAAGGTGCCGTCGGCGGGCGAGCTCCAGAAGGGCTGACCGATAGCCGCCCGCCGGGGTTCCCGGCCCCGGCGGCCGGCCGGGAGCCGATGACAGCATGGGGCCCATGAACCGGACGCCGGAAGCCGCCCCCCGCTCGGTGCCGTACCGGACGCCGCCCGCCGCTCTCGCCCTCCCGCTCGCCCTGGTCCTCGTGCTCGTCACGGGCTGCGACGGCGGGGGCGGGGGCGGCGGGGGCCCGGAGGAGGGCGGGACGGGCGTCGGCGACCCGGTCTTCCCCACCCTCGGCAACAGCGGCTACGACGTACGGCACTACGGCCTGACCCTCGACTACCGGCCCGACGGCAACGCCCTCGACGGCAACGCCGTCATCACCGCCCGCGCGACGAAGGAACTGAGCGCGTTCACCCTCGACCTGACAGGACTGAAGGTGACGTCCGCCAAGGTCGACGGGAAGCCCGCGAAGACCTCCCGCTCCGGCACCAAGCTCAGGATCGAACTGGCGCACCCGCTCGCCAGGGACCGGGAGTTCCGCGCGGAGATCGCCTACGAGGGCCGGCCGAAGACGATCCGCGACCGGGACGGCGCCACGGAGGGCTGGGTCGAGACGGACCACGGAGCGGTCGGACTCGGCGAGCCGGAGGGCTCGATGGCCTGGTTCCCGGGCAACCACCACCCGTCCGACAAGGCGGCGTACGACTTCACCGTCTCCGTTCCCAAGGGCTTCACCGCCGTCGCCAACGGCGAGTCGCGGGGCACGAAGACGGTCAAGGACGAGCACGGGGACGACTGGACCACCTTCCGCTGGCACAGCGGCGAGCCGATGGCGAGCTATGTGGCGAGCGTGGCGATCGGCGAGTTCAAGACGCTGGAGACGACGGCCCCGGCGGGCGGGGGCAAGGGCGACGTGCCGGTGTACATCGCCTACGCGGCGGGGGAGGACGCGGCCGGGCGGCATATGAAGGAGATGGTGCCCAAGGTGCTGGCGTGGGAGGAGAAGCTGTTCGGCCCGTACCCCTTCGCGTCGTCCGGCGCGGTCATCGACCGGAACCCATACGTCCACTATCCGCTGGAGACCCAGACCAAGCCGTACTACGAGAAGCCGCCGAAGGACAAGATCATCGTCCATGAGCTGGCCCACCAGTGGTTCGGCAACTCCGTCACCCCGCGCACCTGGCGCGACATGTGGCTCAACGAGGGCTTCGCCCAGTACACCGAGTGGATGTGGGAGGCGCAGCAGCAGAAGAAGCGCACGGAACGGCAGATCTTCGACGACTACTACGACGGCAGGGACCCCGAGAGCCGCGGCGAGGAGGGCGAGGACATCTGGGCCTTCCCGCCCGCCTATCCGACCGCCGAGACGATATCCGGCCGGCCCGTGTACGGCCGGGGCGCGATGGTGCTGCACAAGCTGCGCGAGACCGTCGGCGACGCGACGTTCTTCGACATCCTCCGCACCTGGGCGCGCGACCACCGGTACGGCAACGCCGGCACCGACGATTTCATCCGGCTCTGCGAGAAGAAGGCGGGCCGTGACCTGGGCGACCTCTTCGACACCTGGCTCTTCAAGGCGGCCAAGCCCGACCACCGCTAGCGCGGTGGCGGGGGAACGGCGAAGGCCCGCCGGGCTCCCCGGCGGGCCTTCTCGTGCGACGGAGCGCGGGCGCGTCAGCCGCGCTGGATGCCCGAGGTGTCCTGGAGGACGCCGCGACGGCCGTCCTGCGTCTGCGCGACGAGCGCGGCGCCGCGCTGGTCCACGGCCAGGTACCAGGTGCCCGGCGCCAGCTCGGCGATCGGCGTCTGGCCGCCGTCCTCCGGGAACAGCGGACGGTTCACCGGCACCGCGAACCAGAACGGCGCGAAGTCCGAACCGCCCGCGGCCGGAGCCTGCGCACCCGCCGCCGGGACCCCCGCCCGTACCACCGGCGGCCGGCTGCGCGGCCGCCTGCTGCGGACCGGACTGGTCGGCCGGCTGCGGCGCGCCGTACGGCTGCCCCCCGAAGGAGCCGCCGGCCGGACCGCCGGGACCGCCCGGGCCCGGGTAGCCGTAGCCGGGGTGCGCGCCGGTGCCGTAGGGGGACTGGACCTGGGGGGTGGGGGCGCCGAGGAGGGGGGCCTTCAGGGCGGGGACGCGCTGGGTGAAGAGGGCGGCCGCGGCCATCACGAGGTTGGCGATCAGACCGAGGATCAGGCCGACACCGGCGGAACGGCCCTCACCGCCGCCACCGAGCGCCCACAGGGAGGACCAGGCGGCGAAGACGGTGAACGCGGTGCCCCACTGGTCGAGGGCGAGGCCCCCGACCTTGCGGTCGGCCGGCTGGAACCGCGCGGCGACGATCAACGCGGCGGCGATGACTCCGGAGAGGAAGATAGCGGGCAGCACCGGGAAGAGGTCGCTCTTCCAGCCGTTGTACTCGTACTTTTCCCTGATGGCACTGCATTCCAGACCGCTGCAGTCAAGGGAGTAGAAGCTGAGGAACGACGCGATGAACAGCAACACCGCTGCTCCGATCACCACGCCGTCGCCTCTAGTGAGGGAGCGGAAGTTCACCTGAAATCCTTTGTCAGTGCCTTCAGAATCGGTCGGTCTCGTCGCTGTCGCCGGACGCGAGACGGGAGGGCGCGGACGAACGCGGCCCCCCATCGTACGGGGGAACCTATCGCCCCGGCGTCCAGGGCGCCTCTTCGTTTCGACCTCGTGACACGGCCGTGGCCTGCCGTTATACGGCTCGGTTGACGAGCCGGCGGCTCGCTACCGGCTCAGGACGAACTCCCGGATGCCGTCCGCGATCCCCTGCGCCGCCTTCTGGCGCCAGCCGTCGTCCGTGAGTTGGGCGGCGTCCTGCGGATCGCGCATGTTGCCGCACTCGATGAACACCTTCGGCACGGTGGAGAGGTTGAGGCCGCCGAGGTCGCTCCGGACGTCCAGGCCGGTGTTGTGGCCGATGTAGTTGGACGGGATGCTTCCGGTCGCCTGGACGAACCGGCCGAGGACGCGTTCGCCCAGCTCCTTCGACGG
The DNA here is from genome assembly GCF_020099395.1 of Streptomyces mobaraensis. Taxonomy (NCBI): domain Bacteria; kingdom Bacillati; phylum Actinomycetota; class Actinomycetes; order Kitasatosporales; family Streptomycetaceae; genus Streptomyces; species Streptomyces mobaraensis. The sequence goes on from NZ_CP083590.1 coordinate 5,283,896, forward strand.
ATCGACGATCGGGGCGGTGTCCGCCCGGCCGCCCTTGACCTTGGCGGGCAGGATCACGTGGACTCCGCGCTGGCCGGGGGCGGCGCCGTCCGCGTGCACCGAGAGCGCGGCGTCGGCGTGCGCCTTGTTGCCGATCGCGGCCCGTTCGTCGACGCAGGGGCCGAACGGCCGGTCGCCGTCGTGGGTGAGGGTGACCGTCGCGCCCTGCGCCTGGAGGATCGACCGGATGCGGTGGGCGACGTCGAGACTGAACGTTGCCTCCGCGTAACCGGAGTTGGTGGAGGTGCCGGTGGTGTCGCACTCCTTGCGTCCGGTGCCGATGTCGACGGACCGGTCGATCTCCGCCGTGTGCTGCTGGTTGTGGATGTTGTGCCCCGGGTCGATGACGACGACCTTTCCGCGGAGCGGTCCGTCGCCGCCGCCGTCGCCCGCGGGTGGGGCGGAAGGTTTCGGCGGTTCCGGGGAGTCGGACGGGGACGGCGGTGCGTTCTTCGCCTCCGGTGGCGGCGACGACGGCGGGACGGCCGCGGGGGAGCGGCCGGCCGACGCGGACGGGGAACCACCGGGCGGCGCGGACGCCTTGGCGCCGTCGGCCGGGCCGTCACCGTCGTCGCACCCCGCGGCCCCCGCCAGCAGCAGGGCGGTCAGGGCCGCGACGGCCGGACGGGCGCGGCGGGCGCGCCGGGCGGGCCGGAGGCGGCCGGAGTGACGAGAAGAGCTGCCGTAGGACACTCGGGCGATGCTAGCGCCGCCCGTCAGATCGCGGGGCCCGTCCGGCGCAGAACCCGCATCGACCCCGTCACGGACACCTCCGTGAACCCACCCGACTCCAGGGCCCTCAGGTACACCCGGTACGGGGCCTGGCCGCCGTCCGCCGGGTCCGGGAACACGTCGTGGACGACGAGCAGCCCGCCCTGCGCGAGGTGCGGCGCCCAGCCCTCGTAGTCCGCCGTCGCGTGCTCGTCCGTGTGCCCGCCGTCGATGAACACCAGCCCCAGCGGCGTCCCCCACAACGCGGCCACCTGCGGCGAGCGGCCCACGACCGCGACCACGTGGTCCTCCAGGCCCGCCCGGTACAGCGTCCTGCGGAACGTCGGCAGCGTGTCCATCCGGCCGACGCCCGGGGCGTCGTCCACCAGGGACGTGTCGTGGTACTCCCAGCCGGGCTGCTGCTCCTCGCTGCCGCGGTGGTGGTCGACGGTCACGACCGTCGTCCCGGCCTCGCGGGCGGCGTCGGCGAGGAGGAGGGTGGAGCGGCCGCAGTAGGTGCCCACTTCGAGGAGGGGGCGGCCGAGTTCGGCGGCCGCGGTCTGCGCTGCCTGGTGGAGGGCGAGGCCCTCGTCCAGGGGCATGAAGCCTTTTGCTTCTTCGAAGGCGGTCAGGGTTTCGGGTTTGGGGGGCACGGTCGTCCTTCGGTGGTCGGTGGGTGAGCGGTGGGGCGCCTGCGGCGGGCTGTGCCCCAGGCCCGCCCCTTCGCCGATTCCTGGGGCTGCGCCCCAGACCCCGCTTTTCGCGGCTCCGCCGCTCGTCCTCAAACGCCGGACGGGCTGAAAGTCAGCCCGTCCGGCGTTTGAGGACAAGGGGGTCTGGGGGCTTGCCCCCAGGAATCGGCGAAGGGGCGGGACCGGGGCACCCTACAACCACCCGTTCTGCCGAGCGGCCCGCACCGCCTCCATCCGGTTCCGCGTCTGCGTCTTGCCGATGGCGGCGGAGAGATAGTTCCGCACCGTCGCGGGCGACAAGTGCACCTTCGCCGCGATGTCCGCGACCGTCGCGCCGTCCACCGCCGCCGTCAGGACGTCCCGTTCCCGCTGTGTCAGCGGGTTCGGCCCGGCGCTCAGCGCCGCCGCGGCCAGCGCGGGGTCGATGACGCGTTCACCGGCGAGCACGCGCCGGATCGCGGCGGCGAGGTCCTCGACGGGGCCGTCCTTGACGAGGAAGCCGGAGGCACCGGCCTCCATGGCGCGGCGGAGGTAGCCGGGCCGCCCGAAGGTGGTGAGTATCAGCACCCGGCACTCGGGCAGCCGCTGCCGGAGGTCGGCCGCCGCGTCGAGGCCGCTGCGGCCGGGCAGTTCGATGTCGAGGAGGGCGATGTCGGGACGCGTTTCGAGGGCGGTGGGCACGATCTCGTCGCCGTTGCCGACCTGGGCGACGACCTCGATGTCGTCCTCCAGCCCGAGCAGCAGCGCGAGCGCGCCCCGCATCATCCCCTGGTCCTCGGCCAGCAGTGTCCTGATCACGCCGCTCGCTCCTTCTCGCCGCGCCTGTCGCCGCTCTGGTCGCTGTTCGCATTCGGGTCGCCTGGTTTGGCGTACGGCTCCTCGTCCACCGGGAGTTCGGCCACGAGCCGGAAGCCGCGCCGGCCGTCGGGCCCGGCGCTCAGGGAGCCGCCGGCGGTGGCCAGCCGCTCGGTGAGGCCCTTGAGGCCGTTGCCGCCCGTAGGCGTGGCCGAGGGCTCCGCCGAGCCTACGCCCGTGCCGTTGTCGGTGATTTCCAGGTGTACCCGGTCGGGTTTGCCGCGCACCTCTATCTCGCAGCGCGAGGCGCCGCTGTGCCGGACGACGTTGGTGACGCCCTCGCGCACCACCCAGCCCAGCAGCACCCCGGTCTGCGGGGGGAGCGGCGGGCCGGACTGCCGGATCTCGGCGGTGATGCCGGACGCGTCGAGCAGCGAACGGGCGTTGTCCAGCTCGGTGGTGAGGCTGCCCTCGCGGTAGCCGGTGACCGCCTCGCGGATCTCGGTGAGCGCCTGGCGGCCGACCGCCTCGATGTCGGCGGCCTGGCCGAGCGCGGCCTCCAGGTTCCGCGGGCCGAGCCGGCGTACCGCCTCCGCCTTGACGACGATCACGGACATGGTGTGCCCGAGGAGGTCGTGCAGGTCGCGGGAGAAGCGCAGGCGCTCGCGTTCGACGGCGGCGTGGGCCAGTTCCTCGCGGGTGTCGCGCAGGACGGCGATGGTCTCGAAGAGGTTGAGGACGGCCGCCGCGACCAGGCCGCCCAGGGCCGTCCCCCAGCTGACGGCGAGGACGCTGCCCGCGCTGTCGTCGTCGGGCCGGACCAGCCAGGACAGTCCGCAGGTGACTCCGAGCGTGCCCAGGGCGGCGGCCATCAGGCGCTGCCGGTGGCGCAGCACCATGCCGGTGGCGACGGACAGCAGAGGGAAGCACATCTGCCAGTAGGCGCCGTAGCCCATGTTGAGGGCGAACGCGAGCGCGGCCAGCCCGATCAGGGCCAGGACCGGGACGCGGGTGTAGCGCCGGTGCTCGTCGAGGGCGGCGAAGACGGCGGTCACGTACAGGCCGGCGAAGGCCAGTTCGCCCAGTCCGGCGAGCCAGGGCAGCGGCATGTCGCCGAGGAGCATGTGCACGGTGTCGCCGCTGAGGGCGAAGAGCCACGGGATGAAGGCCCGCCTGCCGGGCGCCTTCATCTGTTCGATTTCCTCGCCCATGCGCTTCATACGTCGCATCCTAGGCAGTGCCGTTGTGACCTGCGCAGATGCCGGATGTATGGGGAAGGCGGTGACATTTGTCCCGGGGTGGGCCGGGCAGGGGTGGTGGGCGCGGGAAGCTTCCCCTGCCGCGGCGGAGCGGTTATAAGGGACCGGTTGGTGGAACGTGTTCTCGTTGCCTTCTCAGTTCCCTTGCTCCGCTGTCCCGTTACCCCCTCTGTCCCCGTTGTCCCGTGCCGGCGAAGGAGTCCCTCTCCATGCCCATCGACGCAGCCAAGGCCACGGCCGCCGAACCGCGGACCGTCTCCCTCTCCTGGGATCACAAGGACGTCCTCCTCTACCACCTCGGCATCGGCGCGGGCGTCCCCGCCACCGACCCCGCCGAGCTCCGCTACACCCTGGAGAGCGGGCTGCACGTCCTGCCCTCCTTCGCCACCGTGGCGGGCGGCGGGATGGCCCTCGCGGCCGGGCTCTCCACGCCCGGCATCGACGTCGACCTCGCCCGGGTGCTCCACGGTGGGCACCACATCACCCTGCACCGGCCGCTGCCCGTCCGCGCCGACGGCGTCACCCAGACCTCGCGCGTCGCCGCCGTGTACGACAAGGGCAAGGCGGCCGTCATCGTGCTGCGCACCGACGTCGACGACGTGGACGGGCCGCTCTGGCGCGGCGATGCGCGGATCTACGTCCGCGGGGAGGGCGGCTTCGGCGGTGAGCGCGGCGAGTCGGCGCGGCTCGGACTCCCCGGCCGCGCACCGGACCTGGTGGTGGAGCGGGCCGTCCGCGAGGACCAGGCGCTGCTCTACCGGCTGTCGGGGGACTGGAACCCCCTGCACGCCGACCCGGAGTTCGCCGCCCGCGCCGGTTTCCACCGGCCGATCCTGCACGGGCTCTGCACCTACGGGATGACCCTCAAGGCGGTCGTGGACACGGTGCTGGAGGGGCGGGTCGACCGGGTCCGCTCGTACGCCACCCGCTTCGCCGGGGTCGTCTACCCGGGGGAGACGCTGCGGGTGCGGATGTGGCGCGATACGCCCGGCCCCGGGCGGGTCCAGGTGTCCGTGACGGTCGTGGAGCGGGACGACGCGGAGGTGCTGGCGGACACGGTCGTCGACCACGTCTGAGACCGGGCCGCTGCCTGTCTCCCGCCTCCCGTCGCCCGGAGACGGCGCGGCCCCGGCGGGGAGCGGGCCGGTCGGGCCCGCCCCGCCGCCGGGGCCGTGCTGCTCTCGGGAGCCGCTGGTCTCCCGGGACCCGCTCGTCAGGCGGCTTCGGCGGTGCGCCGGTGCTTGCCGTGGGCGGGACCGCCGGCGTCGTCGGACGACGCCGGGCCGCGGTGCCTGCCGGAGCCGGCGGCTGCGGCCTGGGCGGACGCCTCCAGGGGGCGCGCCTCGGTCGTGTCGGTTCGGGCTTCGGACATGTCGGGAGTCACTCCGTGGGATGTGGGTGCGTACTCTGCGCGTCGGGGGCTCGGCGCCGGCCGGCGCCCATGGACGCCGCCCTCGGGTGGCACCCGTAGGTGCCGTCCCTGGGTTCGGTCAACGCCCGTACCGCGCGCGGTCGTTCGGCGCACCGCGGTGCTCCGCCGGTACCACGTGCGCAACCCCCGGCCCCGAAGTCTAACGGGACCTTGATCGCGTGAGCCACCCCCCGGGCGGCCGCCGGGGCCGCCCCGGCTCCGCCCTTTCTCCCCCGGCCGCCGCTGGGCGGCGCCCCGGTTTCCGGCCGGGGCTCTACCGGCCTGCTTGGCGTTTACGGCCGGGGGTGCGCCCCTCCCGAGCGGCCGGCCTGAGCGGCCCCCGAGCGGCCGGCCTGAGCGGCACCCCCGAACGCCCGGCCGCCGCACCACCGCCGTCGTCGCACCACCGCCGTGGCGCCCGCACCACCGCCGTCGTCGCACCACCGCCGTGGCGCCCGCACCACCACCACACCCGGCCGCCGCGCCCGCCCCTACCGCACCCGGGCGTGCGGCTGCGGTGCCTGCCGGAGCGGCGCCTGCTGGAGCGGCACCGGCCGGGGAGCCGAGGATCCCCCGTTCTCCGTCATCTCCCCCAGGGAGCCACCGATCCCGCTTCCTTCTCCCCCCTCCGGGTCCGGCAGGCGGAGGCGGGCCAGCCCGCAGGGGACGTGCGGGGTCGCGTACGGCAGGCGCAGCTCCCCGTCGGCGGTCCACAGTCCGGCGCCGGCCACCCAGCCCAGCGGGCCGGGGAACTGCCGCAACTGCCGTTCCGCGGGCCGCCAGACGCCCACCGACGTGCCCGACTCGCGGTCGACGCGGAACGCCACCGAGCACGCCTCGGGGGTCAGCGTCTGCCCCGGCTGGACGGCGAACGGCGTCACCGCCGCGCCGGGCTGCCGCAGGCACTCGGGGAAGCGGACCGGCCGCGCCGAGCCGAGCACCCCCCAGCCCAGCCGCTCCTCGCCGGGCGCGTCCGACCGGACGAGGAGCAGGCCGCTGTCGGGGTCGGCGAGCACCAACCGGTCGTTGCTCGTCTCGGCGATCTGCAGCAGCGGCGTGGTCTCCCCGCCGCGGCCGAGGTCGACGACGACGGCCTTGGTGAGCCCGTCCAGTTCGCGGTCGAGGGCGAGCAGCCGGCCCGGCCGGTCGAGCCAGGCGCCGCCGGAGCAGCGGCCGGGCACCCGGGCCAGCAGTTCGGGCCCGGCGGGCGAGCCGTACACGCGCCACAGCGTCGTCGTCCGCTCGCCGTGCACCAGGGCGTACGCGGAGAGGCCGTCCGGCGCGGGCGGCAGCAGCGACAGGTAGGGGCACTCGATCGCGCCGAGCGGCAGCTCGCCGGTGCCGGGGCCGGTGGGGTAGAGCAGCGACAGGGCGTACCGCTCGGCCACCCGGCGCCGGATGAGCACCCTCCCGTCGGTGAGCGGCAGCACCTCACTGTCCGGTTCCTCGGGCTGGGTGCCGGGCAGCGGGACCGCGTACGGCTCGGGGCCGTCGAGGGTCCAGCGCTCCGGGAACCAGCCGCCCGTGGCCCGGCTGAGCGCGAGCCACGCGGCGTACGAGCCGTCGGCCGCGATGGTGAACGCCGGGCGTCGGGAGTCCATCGGCGCACGCCGGGGAGTGGTCTCCGGAGTGCTCTGGGGGGCACAGACCGTCATGAGAAACGTCACCTCCGGCACAGAACGTAGTTTTCGCGCCGGGGGCCCCACCCTGCGAGTGAGACGGCTTCACGCGTAAGGGTGGAGGTTGTCCGATTCGCCGGAGGGAGGAGGGGTGGGTGTGCTTGCGGGGGTCTCGCCTCTCTTGCGCAGGTCCGTCCCCCTTGGTGGCGCGGCGCCCGGACCGTCTAAGGTAAGGGTGCCCTAACCGTCAGGCCGGTACCTCCGGCACCCCACAGCCCCAGGAGCGCTCTCATGCCCCTCCGCCGCCGCGGTACGGCCGCCGCAGCCCTCGCCCTCGCCGCCGCGCTCTCGCTGACGGCCTGTGGATCGGACGGGGACGACAAGGGGAAGGACGGCGGCGCCGGGTCGAAGGACGTGGCCCAGGGCGGCAAGGACTTCGGCAAGGCCGCCGACCTCACCAGGAACATGGGCACCGACGCCGCCGCCGGGCAGTTCCCCCGGACCGTCACCCACGCGCTCGGCAAGACCGAGATCAAGGCCAAGCCGAAGCGGGTCGTCGTCCTGGACGTCGGCGAGCTCGACAACGTCGTCTCGCTGGGCATCAAGCCCGTCGGCTACGCGCCCGCCGAGGGCGGCGACGGCATCCCGTCGTACCTGCGCAAGGACGCCGGCGACCCCAAGAGCGTCGGCACCATCAACGGCCTCAACCTGGAGGCGATCAACAACCTCCACCCCGACCTGATCCTTGGCAGCAAGCTCCGCGCGGAGAAGCACTACAAGGACCTGTCGAAGATCGCGCCGACCGTCTTCTCCGTCCGCCCCGGCTTCACCTGGAAGGAGAACTACCTCCTCAACGCCGCCGCCCTCGACGAGACGGCGAAGGCCAAGGCCAACCTCGCCGCGTACGAGGCGAAGGCGAAGAAGCTCGGCGAGGACGTCGGCGAGAAGAAGCCGACCATCAGCATGGTCCGCTACATGCCGCAGTTCACCCGGCTGTACGCGCAGAAGTCGTTCATCGGCACCGTCCTCAAGGACGCCGGCCTGCCCCGCCCCAAGAACCAGCAGGCCGACGAGCTCGCCGTGCAGATAGGCCCCGAGAAGATCGACCAGGCCGACGCCGACTGGATCTTCACCGGCGTCTACGGCGCCCCCGACCGCACCAAGCGCGACGTCGCCCGCGACAACCCGCTGTGGAAGAACCTGAAGGCGGTCAAGGAGGGGCGGGCCCGCGACGTCAGTGACGAGACGTGGTACCTGGGGCTGGGGGTCACGGCGGCGAACAGCGTGCTGGACGATCTGCGGGGCTTCCTGGTGAAGTAAGGGGGCGCCGATCCAGCCCGTCCGGCGTTTGAGGACAGCACGCGAAACGTGCTCGGGGGTGCGGGGGGGCGCCCCCCGCAAGAAACGGTGAAAGGGCGGGACAGGGGCACCCTCCCCGCGACGAAGTCGCGCCCGCCCCGGCACCCCCTACAGGCCGCACCTCCCACGGACCGCACCCCACCCCCGTAAGGACCCCCCAACGGGACGCAAGCCCTCCGCCCCCGAAGGGCAGGTAGCCTTTCCCCGTGCCCGTACTGTCTGAAGTCATCGCCGCCCTCGACGCCCTCTGGCCCCCGGAGCGGGCCGAGCAGTGGGACGCCGTCGGTACGGTCTGCGGCGACCCCGACGCCCACGTCGGCCGGGTCCTCTTCGCCGTGGACCCCGTCCAGGACGTCGTCGACGAGGCCGTGAAGCTCGGCGCCGACCTGGTCGTCACCCACCACCCCCTCTATCTGCGCGGGACGACCACGGTCTCGGCCGGCACTTTCAAGGGCCGCGCCGTGCACACCCTGATCAAGAACGACATCGCGCTGCACGTCGCCCACACCAACGCCGACCGCGCGGACCCGGGTGTCTCCGACGCCCTCGCCGGCGCCCTCGACCTGCGGGTCATCGGCCCCCTGGTGCCGGATCCCACCGACCCCACGGGCCGCCGCGGCCTCGGCCGCATCTGCGAGCCGGTCACGCCGCTGACCCTCGCCGAGTTCGGCGAGCGCTGCGCGGCCCGGCTGCCCGCGACCGCGCAGGGCGTCCGCGTCGCCGGCGACCCGCGGCGGGTGCTGCGGACCGTCGCCGTCTGCGGCGGCTCCGGCGACTCCCTCTTCGACGAGGTCCGGGCCGCGGGCGTCGACGCGTACGTCACCGCCGACCTGCGGCACCACCCCGTCTCCGAGGCGCGGCAGCACAGCCCGCTCGCCCTCGTCGACGCCGCGCACTGGGCCACCGAGTGGCCCTGGGCCGAGCAGGCCGCCGCCCAGCTCGACGAGATCTCCGACCGGCACGGCTGGGGCCTGCGCACCCATGTCTCGCGCCTGGTCACCGACCCCTGGACCGCCCACGCGGCGTCCTCCGCCCCCACCGATCACTCCGATCACCAGTAAGAGGAGCCCCCAACTGAACGCCGCGCCCGCCGACCAGATCCGCCTCCTGGATCTCCAGGCCCTCGACACCCGCCTCGGTCAGCTCGCCCACAAGCGCCGGTCCCTGCCCGAGCACGCCGAGATCCAGGCCCTCGAAGGGGACCTCACCCAGCACCGTGACCTCCTCGTCGCCGCGCAGACCGAGGAGAGCGACACCGCCCGCGAGCAGTCCAAGGCCGAGCAGGACGTCGACCAGGTCCGCAAGCGCGCCGCCCGCGACCAGCAGCGGCTCGACTCCGGCGCCGGGATGACCCCCAAGGACCTGGAGAACCTCCAGCACGAGGTCGCCTCCCTCGCCAAGCGCCAGGGCGACCTGGAGGACGTCGTCCTGGAGATCATGGAGCGCCGCGAGGCCGCCCAGGAGCGCGTCACCGAGCTGACCGCCCGGGTCGAGGCCGTCCAGGGCAAGGTCGACGCGGCCGTCGCGCGCCGCGACGAGGCCCTGGCCGAGATCGACGCCGAGGTCGCCAAGGTGACGAAGGAGCGCGGCCTCGTCGCCGACTCCGTCCCCGCCGACCTGCTGAAGCTCTACGACAAGCTGCGCGAGAAGGAGGGCGGCGTCGGCGCGGCCCGCCTCTACCAGCGCCGCTGTGAGGGCTGCCGCCTGGAGCTCAACATCACCGAGGTCAACGAGGTGCGCGCCGCCGCCGCGGACGCGGTCGTCCGCTGTGAGAACTGCCGCCGGATCCTGGTCCGCACCCCCGAGTCGGGGCTGTAGGCAGCACATGGCCCACCGCTTCGTCGTCGAGGCCGACGGCGGCTCCCGGGGCAACCCGGGTCCCGCCGGGTACGGCGCGGTCGTGCTCGACGCGGCGACCGGCGAGGTCGTCGCCGAGGCCGCCGAGTTCATCGGCACCGCCACCAACAACGTGGCCGAGTACAAGGGGCTGATCGCCGGTCTGGAGGCCGCGCGGGCGCTCGACCCGGACGCGGAGATCACCGTGCGGATGGACTCCAAGCTCGTCGTGGAGCAGATGTCCGGCCGCTGGAAGATCAAGCACCCGGACATGCGGCCGCTGGCCGCCCGGGCGCGGCTGGTCTTCCCCGTGGACCACGTCGTCTACGAGTGGATCCCGCGCGAGCGCAACAAGCACGCCGACCGGCTCGCCAACGAGGCCATGGACGCGGGGAAGCGGGGGCTGCCCTGGGAGCCCTCGGGACGCCCGCGGCCGGATGTCAGTGCCTCGGACGCCGCGGCGCCGGTGGAGCCGGCGCCGGTCGGTCCGGCCCCTGCGGAACCGCTCGGGGAACCGCTCGGGGAACCGAAGGCCGCGCCCCTCGGCTGGGCCGCGCCCGCCGACCTCGGGGCGCCGACGACGTTCGTCCTGCTCCGGCACGGCGAGACCGCGCTCACCCCGCAGAAGCGATTCTCCGGAAGCGGCGGTTCCGACCCCGGACTGTCGCCCGCCGGCCGCCGCCAGGCCGAGGCCGTCGCCGCCGCGCTGGCCGCGCGCGGCACGATCCAGGCCGTCGTCAGCTCGCCCCTGCGCCGCTGCCGTGAGACGGCGGGCGCGGTGGCGTCCCGCCTCGGACTCGACGTCCACATCGAAGAGGGGCTGCGCGAGGCCGACTTCGGCGCCTGGGAGGGCCTGACGTTCGCCGAGGTCCAGGAACGTCACCCGGCCGACCTCGACGCCTGGCTCGCCTCCACCAAGGCGGCCCCCACCGGCGACGGCGAGAGCTTCGCGGCCGTCGCCCGCCGCGTCGCCCTCGCCCGCGACCGCCTCCTCACCCGCTACGCGGGGCGGACGGTGCTGCTGGTGTCGCACGTGACCCCGATCAAGTCCCTGGTGCGGCTGGCACTTGGGGCCCCGCCGGAGTCGCTCTTCAAGATGGAGCTGTCGGCGGCGTCGCTGTCGGCAGTGGCCTATTACGCGGACGGGAACACGTCGCTGCGGCTGCTGAACGATACGTCGCACCTGCGCTGAGACGGGGGGCCGCCGTCGGGACCGCCGCTTCGTATCACACCGGTCCCGACGACGGTCCGCCCCAACAGCCCGCCGTTACGGCGCCGTTGACGCTCCCGCTCCCGCTCCTCGATCTCCCGCGGCCCCTCGCCGGTGGCCGCGGTGCGGGGGCACTCGGGGCAGCACCACAGGTCCGGCGCCCCGGGCAGCGGCGGCTCCATGTCCACCGCGCAGTGCGGGCACTCCACCGTCACCCCCTCCACGTACCCGCAGGACCCGCACACCCACACGGGCCCGTCCCTGTCCTGCCGCCGCCACGCCGTCCCCCGGCACCGGGCACAGCCCGTGGTGACGATCCCCGCCCGGTCCATGATCGGCGGCTCGGGCGTGGCGTCCGCGTACGCGATGAGCCGCGCCCTCACCTCGTCGTCCGTCGTGTTGGCCATCCTGAGCAGGTGTGCGACGCGTGAGCGTGCCTCGTCAACGAATTCGTTCATGGCATGGGGCAGGTTATCGCCGTTCCGGCCCGATGATCACCGTTGGCACGGCGGCGAGTTGACGCCGGGGAAGCGCGAGGGGACCGGCACGCTCCATGTAGGCCACCTCCTGTCCGCCATCCCCCCTACGCTCGGCCGAACACGGCAGACGGCAAGGAAAGAGGAGGCGGCGATGGCCGAGATCGTTCTCATCCCCGGGTTCTGGCTGGGCGCATGGGTCTGGGAGGACGTGGCACGGGCACTGCGGGCGGCGGGACACCGCGTCCACCCGGTCACCCTGACCGGCCTGGCCGAACGGGCGGCCGAGGCGACGCCGGAGGTGGACGTCCACACGCACACCGACGACGTCGTCCGCGTCATCGAGGACGGTGACCTCTGGGACGTGGTGCTGGTGGGGCACAGCGGGGCGTGCGTGCCGGTCGCCGGAGCGGCGGCCCGGATCCCGGACCGGATCGCGCGGATCGTGTACGTGGACACGGGCGCACTGCCGGCGGACATGGCGGTGATCGACTTCAACGACCCGCAGACGCAGTCCGATTGGCGCGACCAGGTCACGAAGGAGGGCGACGGCTGGCGGCTCCCGCCCCCGCCGTTCGACCCGGCGACGGCCCCAGACGACCTGGCCGGCCTCTCCGACGACCACCTCACCCGCCTCCGCGCACTGTCCACCCCCCAGCCCTTCGCGACGGTGACCGGCACCCTGGACCGCCCCGCGAACCCCGCGGAGGTCCCCGCCACGGTCATCACCTGCACCTTCACCCCCGACCAGGCCCGCACCCTGGCCGCCACCGGCAACCCGGTCTTCGCCCCCATGGCCCGCATGGACCTCCACCACCTCCCGACGGGCCACTGGCCGATGCTCTCGCGTCCCGCGGACTTGGCGGCGCTGCTGGACAAGGCGGCCGGCTCGATCTGACCGGGGGAGCACGGAAGTTCTGCGAGGGCGGACGAGCCGGCCTGTCCGCCGGGGATAGTCTCCCTATGGGGTCTGACCTGCTGCTTCATCCCCCTGGGCTGCCTGATCGCCACTGAATCGCCACATGTCTGAGGACCGCCACTCATGCCGCCTCCTCGTACTCCTCCACCTCCACCACGGCGGGCGGCGGCACGAAGTGGGTACCGGTGAGGGTGAAGACGCTGTCCAGGAACTTCCGCCCGGCCGCAGCAGACCCGGGCACCTGGTGCTTATACGTCCCCTCGGTCTCGGCCTCGGACGCGTGCCCTACCCACAGGCTCACCTCCGACAGCGGCGCGCCCTCCTTGAGCGCCGTCGAGATGAACGTGTGCCGGAGGTCGTGGAACCTGAACCCGTCCGGCAGCCCGACGGCTGCCCTGGCCTTGTTCCACTGCTTGTAGAAGGCGTCCCGTCGGATGAGGTTGCCCCGGGAGGTCACGAAGAGAAGGTCCCGACCGCTGGGAACGTTCTCCTCAACGTGCTTGAGGACGACGGCCTTGGCCAGGTTGGGGAACGGAACCTCGCGGCCGAACGACGTCTCCGTCTTTGCACCGTCCACCAGTACCGCTTTGGACCTGACTTTGATCACCTGGCGCTTCACCACGAGGGTCCCACCATCGAAGTCGATGGCGTCCCGGCAGAGCCCGAACGCTTCACCCGAACGGAGTCCGCAGCATGCGCCGATCAGGACCAAGGCTCGGTAGTGCTTGGGCAGCTCCTCGTAGAGACCCATGACCTGGGCCAGGGAGGCGGGTATGACGCGTCTCTTCGTGAGCTTGGGAAGGTCGATGTCGACGCACGGAGAGAAGGGGATGACCCGTTTCCTGACCGCCGAGTTGATGCAGGCCCGGAACGTCTTGTAGACGAGGTGGACTGTTGCAGGCGCAAGACCCTTGGCTGTCAGGCCGTTGATCCAGCGCTGAACGTCGGTGGGCTCTATCTTGTGGAGCCGCATCCCGCCGAACTCGGGGGAGATGTGGTTCCGCATGTTCCGCTCGTACGAGTCCTGTGTGCCGGGCTTCCGTTCCTTGGCCACGAGCCATTCGGCCGACCACTGCTTGAACGTGGTCTTCAGGTGCCGGGGCCGAACAGCGATCCCCTGCGACTTGGCTTCGCGTACCTTCCGCTCGTACGCCTGGGCTTCCGACTTCTTCTCAAAGGTCATGTCGGCCGTGTCGCCGTTGGCGTCGCGGACTCGGGCCGTCCAGCCGTGGGAGCAGCCTTTCCGCTCGCACTGGCACCGTCCCCGACACATGCACTTGGCGGGGTCCTTGTGTCGGCACTGGTCAGCGCACAGGCAGGGGCACTTGCACCGCTTGGTGACCGCCATGTTGATTAGTTGCCTTCCTGGTCGTCGAAGAGGGCCGCCGCGCGAGCCTCCAAGATGGCTTGGCACCGCGCGGTGATCTGGTTGTCGTCGTCGATGAGTCCGGCCTTGCGCAGCTTCGCGATGCGGGTGGAGACCGTGGACTGAGCCAGCCCCGTCCGCTCTGTCAGCGCCTTGACGGGGGAGGTCTTGCTGATGCGGTTGATCAGCATCCAGGCCACCGCCCAGACCGCGTAGTCGGCATCATGGCGGCACCGCTGGGGCAGGTCGTCGAACGGCGTTCCCCACACCTCGGACAGCGCCAAGTCTTCCTTCACCCTGGCCAGCAGACTGCGGGCCTGAGCTTTGACCTCTCTCAGTGGAAAGGTCCGCAGGGCATCCACGGGCACCCCGCCGGCTGCTTCATCGTCCGGGCCTTTCAGAAGGACTGACACCTTCCCTGGCCCTTCGTAGGGCGCCCACAGCGGACAGGTTGCACGCAGCAGCCAAGGGCCGCGTCGCTCCTCCCAAACGAGAGTCTGTGGGTCGTTCGGATCGTCGAGCCGCCAACCAGGCGGCAGGTTTGTCTTCACGTCGGCAAGGTAACACGATTCGAATTGGCAGAGTGCATCGACATGCGCGTAATCTCTGAACTCTCGGGCGGCGGGCTTGAACCCGTGCCCGGCAACTGAGCCCAGAGGAGGACGATGCAGCCCAAGCTGATGACCGTTGACGAGGTGGCCGACTACCTGACCAAGCCCCGGTCCTGGGTGTATGGGAACTGGAAGCGTGAGCGGATCCCGTTCCGGAAGGTCGGGCAGTCCCTCCGGTGCCGGCCGGTGGACCTGGATCGCTGGCTGGACGAGCAGGGGGCGGAGTGAGCCGCCGATTCGTCAAGGTCTACCGGCCGGAGCACACGAACCCGGCCATCGGATGCGCGACGCTCCACCTGGAGCTGCGCATGTGGTTGCTGGCCATGGACCGGATGCAGCGGGGCGGGCACGCTCCGCTCGGCTCGGGGGAGTTGCAGGCCATCCTGACGAACGAGAAAGGCGAGCCCTACAGCGCGGGGCGCTACCGGCAGGCGCGCCTGTCCCTCATCAAGGCCGGACAACTCGCACCCTCGGCATCGGCGCGGTGCCTGCTGGTGCCGCACGGGGTGGCCTCGCTGGATGCCAGGTCGGTCCGTAAGCGGGAGGAGTGCGCTACGCACGGGCACAACATCGCCTGGGACGACGCTCAAGAGGACTGGATGTTCGGCACGATGGAGGAGGCGCAGCAGTGGGAGGCGGAGTGCGACAACATCGCCCGCCGCGGCGGCGCCTTCGCTTCGGCAGCCTGGGCCCGTGGTGTGCGGAACCGCCTGAGTCGGGGCGTTAACGGAGTGACGACCTCGGCCGCTTGATATCAAGAGCGAGTTCTACGGCCCCTCTTAATAGAGGGGTGAAGGCCTTGGCCGAACCCCGTGCAGGTGGGCCGCTGTGAGGCGGCCCCCTACAGTGACATGCGCCACATCTCCAAGCGGTACCGTCACCAACCCCAGTAGGTGACACCTACGTACTTAATGAAGAGAAAAGTTAGTTCAGTTCTCTTGAGTTGAAGATTGAGTCACCCCCCCTTTAAGGGGGGGTGACTCAACTTCTCACTGAGACTTCTTGCTTGGAGAGTGAGTGAATCTCTATGACCCTGTGCGCGGCAAGGCGCGCCGAAAGGAACTGGGCCTGTCTGCCGCTCGCCTCGCCAATCTCTGTGGTGTCTCGGCAACGGCCATCTACAAGTATGAGAGCGGGGAACTCCGTCCGAGTTTCCTCACTTCCGTCAGGCTTGCTCACCACCTACGCGTCAGCATCGCTGAGCTAGTGGAGCAAGTAGTTCAGGATCCGGCCGATGACAACGACGGTCGGGCCGTGCTTATCAAGGCCATTTATGCAGCCGAGGCACTGCGCCACGAGACGCAGGGATCGGGTCGAATCCTGATGGCCAAGGCTGACGCCAATGCGGCGGAGAAAGATCGAGCCGCTTTCGAGGCCAGGGGCCTCTAGGTCATCTACCCCAAAGAGCCCTTCGAATCACGACACTTAGGAGGTGTCGCTATGAGCGACGAAAACCCCACCACCGATGTGACCGAGGTCCAGCCGGCTGACGCCATCGATCCCTTCGAGGCTGTTCGCGCCGAGGCTCGTGCCGAGGTGCAGCGCGAGTATGCCGCCAGGCTGGCGCTGGTTGAGTTCAAGGCCCAAGCAGCCCATGACGGTGTAAACGTATCCCACGTCCTTGAGTACATAGACGCCCCAAAGCTTCTTGGCGAGGACGGTTGGCCTTCGGCGGAGAACATCCGTGAGGCGGTGCGGGTGCACGGGGAGCCGACAGGGCTGGACCTCCCCAAGCTGATGGGAGCGGGCCACTACAGCGGCCGTGGCGTTGGCGTACCCGTACCGTCCCTTGACGGTCGTCGCCGATAACAAGATAGGAGATTTGCTTGACTTACAGCTATCAGAATCAGTTCAGCCACTCTTTTGTTCCGGAGGTTTGGAACACTGAGCTACTGACACAGTTTGACTCACAATTGGTGTGGGCCTCCCGTATCGTGTGCAACAGGGCCTACGAGGGAGACATTCGCAAGCAGGGCGACGTTGTTCATGTTAACTCGCTGATGCGACCCACTGTGGGGGATTACAAGCTCCCGGACGGGATGACTTCTCAGCGGCCGGAGACTGTTGACCAGGAACTTCAGATCACCGAAGCGAAGTACCTTCAGGTGCTCGTGGAGGACGTCGAAAAGGTTCAGTCAGCCGGGGGGCTGCGCTCCCCGATTAACCAGGAGATGATCCGGGCTCTAGCTCGCGAGGCCGATGCTTTCATGGGCAACGTGATCGCGAAGGGGGCCACGCCGCTCCCCAATGTCAAGGCCGTCCCTGGGAATGCCCCCCAAGCGCTCTATGGGACTGTCCTAGACATGATGCTGGCCCTGGATGAAAACGACGTCCCCCCGAATTTCAGGTATGTGGTGGTCTCGCCGCGTGTTAAACGCTACCTGATTGAACATCCGGCTATTGCCAACGCTGGAGCCTACGGTGAAGCCGGTGTGACGATTAATGGGGTCGTGGCGCGTCTCGCTGGCTTCACGGTGCTGTCTACCACGGCTATGCCCAAGGGAGTGGACATGGTGGCAGGGCAGCTAGGTTTTGCCACTTACGCCAGTCAGTTCATCGGGTTCCGCCTGGGGCAGTCAGAGAAGTACCGGGGCGACTATATGGATACACTCCACCTCTATGGCGGAAAGATCGTTCGGTACCCGGGAATGGACACCCAGAAGCCAGGCAACGTGTTCGATGAATCGAAGCCGACCAAGGGAATCGTGAAGGCCGCTGTGGAGTGGCCGACTGCTGCTTGATTTTGTAGAGATGATGTGGGGCCTCTGCCAATTCGGCGGAGGCCCCCCTTTTTTTGTTGAGTCAGGACTAACCCGGGGGATGCTGCTCAGCTTCTTCTCGCTTTCCGTCCTGCAAGGAGTCAGCCGGCCATCGGCACACCGTGACAATGGGCTTGGCCATCTTGGGTGGACGGCTTCCCGCGCCTAGGTGTTCGAGTAGATGTCATTTCGCCATTCCGTGAGGTTGAGGCCGCAGATGGGGCGCGACTCACACTCAAAGGCCCACATTCCATTCCTTATTGCCTCTGTTGAGCCGCCCCACATCTCATTCTTCAACCCTGAAATGCAGTAGAGGTTGAGACTTCTGAATGTTTGATACCCGTACACGGTCGGAAAGAGGCACCCCCGGTGGGTCCTTTTTCTTTCAATCTAATGATATCCCCCGGATGCATTAAGCGGGAAGAGTTTTGGGCGTGTTAGTGTCTATGAATTGATTCACGGCCCAATTTGGATTGAGTTAGTTCGTTTGCAGGGCATGATGATTTCGGTTCCGCCGACCGGCGATCGTGCGGACCGGGAAGGGTCGCCAAGAAGGATCCGGCTCTCCTCGCCTCTCAGTCCCAACGAACTAAGGAATGCCATGCGCAAGACGGTTCTGGTCCCCGTAGAAAAGGTTCTGTGCGATGCCCACATCGCGAAGGACGGAACCGAGGTGGAAGCGTCATCGACTCTGGCATTGGGAAGGTACTCGTGGGACCTGTGCTTGGAGCACGACGTTGTGTTCGGCCGCTACCTGTGCGATGCACTGGGCACCCCTGCCGAGGGGGAAGCAACCGAGTCGGAGCCCCTGAGCGCGCCGGTTCCTGAGTTTGATCCCGCACCTGTGGTTGAGCCGTCACCTGTCGTGGCGGAGTGCGAAGCGCAGGACGCGAGCGAGGAAGCGAATGAGCCTGAGCCTGTGCGGTCCGTGATGATCGCGGGTGAGGTGCCGGGATACGACTGGGACACCGCACGAGAAGCCGTGCGCAACCTGGGGTACGAGGTGGTGGGGCGTGCCGATGACTCCACGGTTCTTCTGATCCTTGGTGAGCGTGGGGAGCATGCTGGGCACAAGCTTCGGGACGCCGCTGAACGTGGGTTGCCGGTGATGGATGTCCAGGCCCCGGGCCGGTTCAAAGATGCCGTAAGAGCGGGGGAGTTGGTTGGTGGTGACCCGATTCCTGAGCCGGTGAAGACCGGTCGGTCGGGGATGAGTGAGCGGGAGCGGAACCGGTTGGTTCGCTCGTGGGCCCGTGAGAACGGATACAAGGTGCCCGACAAGGGACGCATACCGATGCACGTGCGGCACGCCTACGAACTGAGCCGCAAGACCATGCCCGAGGGAAAAGCGGTAGCGGCCTGAAGGTCGCCCCCGCTGCGGCGGGCGCTCCATGCGCCCGCCCTCCCCGGTTGCCTCACCTTCAACTCTCACTCATGGACTTCGAGGAAGCATGACCACCCCCGCCTTCTACGGTCCGATCGGCCGTGCCGTCCGTAAGCTCGCCCCGTTTACGGAAACCGATCCCCTCGGCATCTACGTGGCTCTCCTGTCGATGTGGTCGGCCGCGATCGGCGGCACGGTCAAGGTGTCGTCCCGTGGCTCTGCCCGCCCTGTGCTGCTGTGGTCGGCCCTGGTGGCCGGAACGGGACGCGGTAAGGGAACCGCGCTCCGGGCCGCTCATCACGCCCTGGACAAGTCCCTGGGCCGCTTCTTGGCCACCCACACCACTTCTGGGATCACCTCCGGGGCCAGCCTCGTCAACCACCTGTGGGACCAGCAGGAAGCCACCGCCGAGACCGAGCATGGTCGGGACGTGCGGGCCCTGGTGGTGGAAGAGGAATGGACCGAGGTACTGAAGCGGGTCAAGCGCGATCCGTCGTTTACGACCAAACTCCGGGCCGCGTGGGACGGGGCCACCCTCCGGAACACCACCAAGGAAGAGGCGCAGGAGGTCCGCGATCCCGCAATGGTGCTGCACTCCCACATCACCCCGTCCGACTGGGCCAAGTACGTGGGCGAGTCGGAAGCGGCCGGGGGGTCGTACAACCGCATCCTGCCCTTTCTCCTGGGGTCGGTTCCGATGCTGGACGACGACCGAGTGAGCCTGCCGAAGGTTGACGGCGCCGAACTGGCCGACGCCTACGGCTGGGCCACGGCCCGCCCCCGCGTGATCACCCTTGCCGAGGACGCCCGGCCACTGTGGCGAATTGTGCGACGGTACGCCCGCATCCTTGGTGAGACGCTCCCGGAGACACAGGCAGTCTTCATCGAACGGACCGCAGAGCAGACGCTCAGAGTCGGGGCCTGCCTTGCCGCGTCCGAGTGCTCCGAAACCATCACGGAAGAGATGCTGTGGGCGGCGCTCACCCTGGTGCGCCGCTCCGTCCAGGATGCTGTCCGGATCAGCAAGGGGGCCGACGCGCCCAAAGTGAAGCGGCAGCCGCTCAGCCTTGCGGACAAGGTCCGGGCCCGGATCGAAATGCACGGTGGTCGGGCTACGTCGTCCCAGATACTTCCGTACGTGGGTGCTACGGCCGCCGAGGTCAAGGCGTTGCCTGGCATCGTCGTGAGCAGAGAGAAGAAGGGGAACGGGGGGCGCCCCGCCAACGTCTTCCGCCTGGCCGAAGTGGAGACGCATTCTCCCCCTGCGAGGCAGCTGGCCCGCGTGGAGGATGAGAACGGTCCCGCGACGGTCGTCCGACTGGACGCCTATCGGTCCACGCCCGAGCCGATCACTCGGCCCGGTCCGGACCCGGAGGGGAACCCGTTCCTAGCCCTGCTCTGACCGGTAGCCCGAACAAACGAAGTCCCCCACCCAAAGACGGGTGGGGGACTTTGCCGTGACCGTTCACGCTTCGGGTGACTCCGCCCGGTCGTCAGCCTTCACCGGGAATCCGGATGGGGTCTAGTGAGGGATGCCCTCGATGATGTCCCGGGCACCCTGCCGGAGTAGTTCGGCGGAGACACGGGCACCGAGGGTGCCGGGGTCGTTCGATGCCTCGCCCCAGATGTGGGCGTGAACGAACTTCGAGCCATCGCGGGAGAACACCATGCCACGCAGGCTGAGTTGTCCATCGGGATCGGTAGTGCAGTACCCAGCAATGGGGCTGTTGCAGTGGCCCCGAAGGCCGTGCAGCATGACCCGCTCGGCAGTGGCCTCGGTCTGCGTCTTGGGGTCGTTCAGGCGTTCCAGCAGGGCTGCGACGGGGCCGTCGTCGCGGCGACATTCCAGGGCGAGGACGCCGGCGCCCACGGCCGGAAGGATTTCGTGCACCGAGAACTCGTGGCGGATCCGGCTTTCGATGCCGAGTCGTTCCAGTCCGGCGCGGGCGAGCACCATGGCTTCTGCCTGAAGATCACCCTTCTTGCGGTCGAGCTTCTCGACGCGGGTCCCGACCGCGCCGCGCACCCTGATCACGTTCAGGTCGGGGCGCACCTTGAGGATCTGGGCCTTGCGACGTACAGCTGTGGTGGCCACGGCGGCGCCGGGGGGAAGATCTGCCAGTGTCTTGACCGTCGATCCCTCGGGGACCAAGAGAACGTCCCGGACGTCTGCCCGCGGGAGCATGGCGGCGAACACGAGGCCCTGCGGCATCGGGACGTCACCGGGCACGTCCTTGAGGCAGTGGATCGCCATGTCAATGTCTCCGCGCTGAAGTTGCGCGTCGATGTCCTTGACGAACAGGCCCTTGCCGCCGAGCCGTGCAAGGTCCCCCTGCCAGAGGTCCGCCTCCGTCGTAGTGGGCTTCACCTGGATCGCAAGGCCGGGCACCAGTTCGCGGAGGAGCTGGGAGACGTGTTCGGTCTGAGCGAGTGCCATGGGTGAACTGCGGGTGCCGATGCGCAGGGGGCGGTCGGCGAAGTCGGTCATGAGGTTCCTTCCGGGTGCCTTGTCTCGCGGTATGAGGTGCTGTTGGGCTGATGGAGCCACGGGACGATGCGGGCCGCGATGCGGGGGTACTGCGAGATCAAGTCGCCGACAGGCATCCAGCGCCAGAAGGCGATCTCGTCGTGCTGCAAGATGATGCTCTCCTCTTCGTCGGGCCGGAGTTGGGGGCCTGCGAAGACGAACACGAGCCGGTCGCGTCGCCCGGGTCGGGTGGCAGCAAGCCATTCGACGGCTGCCAGTTCGCGGATGCGCTCGCCGAGGTCGAGGTTCAGTTCTTCGCGGACTTCCCGCCGAGCGGCGTCAAGAGGGGACTCCCCCTGCTCGACGAGCCCGCCGGGAAGCATCCACGGCGCGTTCTGCTTCGCAGGAGTAACAACGAGCGCATGCCCCTGGGAGTTAGTGATCAGCACGCAGGACCTCATCGGGTGTCCCGGTGCGGGAGTGACGGTCATACGGCTTGACCTTGTCGTGGAAGTCGGTGTGTTCGCACGTGGGGTTCCTGTCCCTCCGCTCCCCTCGTAGCGGAGGGGCCGGAAGCAAGGGCAAGGAGCGTTGCCGGTCGCTGTGGCGCCACCAGGTGGACGGTGGGGCCCGCTCTCCGCCGGCCCCGCGTTGCGGAGCGCTGCGCGGGAGTACAGGAGTCGCCATCGGAGAGCGGAAGATCAGGAGTGGTGCGGGTTGCCGAGAATCGCCAGGGAGACCGCCATCGCCGTGGAAAGGACGACGGTCAAGGCCCAGATGGGCCCCGCCCAGCGGAGGATCTTCCGCCGGATCACGACTGCCTCATCCATGCGCGCCAACCGCGCTTGACGATCTCCGTGTAGGAGTTGTGCGACGGGTTGGTCTTCACGTGGTGGAAGATCCACTGCGTCGCCTCGTCCTCGTCGGTGCCCCTTGGAGACCCCTCGCCGCAGATGTCGCATTCCAGGGCGTACGTGGGCCGTTTGGCGTCCGGCTCCCCGTCGAGTTGGACGGTCCAGTTGGCCATCCGGATCACAGTGCGTACAGCCATGCAGTTCGTCCCTTCTCCATGGCCCCCGTCGTGGAGATAGGTCTACCGGCGGTTTCTGTAGTGGCGCGGCGACCGTCAAGGCGTCATATCGGCGTCATTCATCGGTCAAAAGCCATGACGGACTGTCGCCTTCGGGCCTACTGTCGAAGCGTGGCCGAACCGAACACGATCCTTCGCGCCGTGAGAGTCAGCCTGCGTATGTCCCAGGATGATCTTGCCCGGGCTATACGTGAGGCCGGTCAGGAGATTGGGCAACCGAATGAGTGTGCAAAGCGCAACGTTCAGCGGTGGGAGTCGGGAGCGGTCGGGATGCCCCGGCCCGTCTACGTGAGACCCCTGGAACGAGTGACCGGCTTGCCGATTGAGGCCCTAGGGTTCGCCCTACCGGTGCCGAACGCTCGATCGAAAAATCCGGCCGTGATGAACGGCCACGGGCCGGTGCAAGGAGAGGTGGTAGAGGTGGGAGCCGCAACAGCCCCGGAAGGCACTGCCCCCATGCCCAAACAAAGCAACCACGGGACACTGTCGGGTATCTGGCTTTCCCGGTACGAGTACCACTCGTCCGGCCGGGGATCCGACTTCACCGGCGAACACTTCGTCGTCATCATCCAGCACGGCAACAAGCTGACCGTGCGGTCCCTGCCGGAAGGTTCCTCCAACCCGGATTCCCCGCTGACGATGGACCTGACCGTGGACGGCAACGTCGTCACGGGTACGTGGCGGGAGGAGACCGCTCAGTGCGGTTACTACGCCGGGGCGGTCTACCACGGGGCGCTGCAACTGCTCGTCGAACCTACTGGCCGAAAGATGATCGGCAAGTGGGTCGGCTTCGGGAAGGACTTCGATGTGAACACCGGCCCGTGGGAGCTGACGTTCAAGGACGCGTCCACTTCCAAGACCACCATGGCCGAGTACAACCGGCGCCCCTGACAGCCTTCGCTCCGGCCTCCACCGCCGCCACACCATCGCCACACGATGCCCGGAAACGGGCTGGAACGGCCATGATCACCCAGGAATGACGCGGTGGGCGGCTCAGCAGCAAAAGGCCCCCTGACCTGCTGTTTAAGCAGATCAGGGGGTCTGTCGCAAGATGGCCGACGGACGAGTCGGCTTATACGCCGGGTTCTGTCTCCCGGGGCCCTTGCGGGCCCTGGGGAGGCGGCCATCCATCTAGGCCTGCCGTTGCCGGCAGGCTCGTGCGGTCTACCCGCGGACTCGGGCGGGCAGCCCTCGATCGTCCGCGCAGGGCCGCCGGTGAAGGCGGCCCCTCTTGACCTTGCTCCGGGTGGGGTTTACCTAGCCGCCTGGGTCACCCCAGGCGCTGGTGGTCTCTTACACCACCGTTTCACCCTTACCGGGAATCCGAAGATCCCCGGCGGTCTGTTTTCTGTGGCACTGTCCCGCGGGTCACCCCGGGTGGGCGTTACCCACCACCCTGCCGTGTGGAGCCCGGACGTTCCTCGGGGGATCCGAAGATCCCACGCGGCCGCCCGGCCGGCTCGTCCGCCGTGTCGACCATGGTACCGGGCGGTCGGGGGAGGCGGTCACGCCGGGCGTCGGGACGGCTGCCCGGCGGGAGCGGGTGCCGGCGGGGGCCCCGGCGGAGGTGGTGTCACGCCGGGGCGAACCAGACCTTGTCGCGGCCCGGGTTCGCCTCGATCAGGCGGACGCGCGTCCGGTGGCCGAGGTGGAGCGGCGGGCCGTCGGGGTCGCCTTCGACGTGGCCCACGACGGCGGGTTCGTAGAGGTGGACCGTGCCCGCGGTCGGGCGGCGGTCGATCACGTCGACCACGTACGCGTCGAAGACCTCGCCGATGCGGTCGCGGAGCAGCGCCGCCTCCACCAGGTCGACGCACTCGCGCTCCGCCTCCGCGGCCCGGCGGGAGCCGGCGGCCATCTCGGCGGGGAGGGCGTCGAGGGCGGTGCGGACCCACTCGGGGGCGGAGGCGCCGGTCACCGCCGCCACGCAGCACTCCAGCGTGTAGCGGTCGGCCAGGCGGCGCAGCGGGGCGGTGCAGTGGGCGTACGGGGCGGCGACGGCCGCGTGGACGGGGTCGGCGGGCGGGGGGCGCTCGGCGGGGCGTTCGCGGTCGAAGACCGCGTAGCCCGCGCCGCGCAGCAGGGCCGTGCACTCCTGGAGGAACGCCGCGTGCTGCGGGTGCGCCGGGTCCAGGGCCCGCAGGACGACGGCGTACGGCATGTCGTCCGGCCAGTTCACGCCCAGCGCGCGGGCCGCCCGGCGCAGGGCCGCGACCGCGGGTCCGGGCGCGGCCGGCAGGGTGCGGAGGACGCCGGTGCCCGCCGCGAGCATCAGATCGGCGGCGGCCATGCCCGTCAGCAGGGAGAGCTGCGCGTTCCAGCCCTCCACGGGCGGTGGCGTCCGGTACTCCAGGACGTAGCGGCCGTCCTGCCGGACGATCTCCTGCTCGGGGACGTTCAGCGAGACGCCGCCGCGTTCCCGTTCCCGCTCCTGCCGGAGCAGGCCCGTCTCGCGGAGCAGGACCAGAGGCTCGTCGGCGGTGCCGGTGTCGAGGGCCCGCTGGACGCCCGGGTAGTCCAGGCGGGCGCGGCTGCGGACGAGGGCCCGGCGCAGGTCCGTACGGACGACGGCCCCGTCCGCGTCCAGGTCGAACTCCCACAGCAGCGCCGGCCGGTCGTGGTCGGGCAGCAGGCTCGCCGCGTCCTCGGAGAGGACGGCGGGGTGGAGGGGGACGCGGGTGTCCGGGTAGTAGACGGTCACCGCGCGGCGGTGCGTCTCGGCGTCCAGCGGGCCGCCGGGGGTGACGAAGGACGCGACGTCGGCGATGGCGTAGTGGAGGCGGTAGCCGCCCTTCGCGCGGCGGGCCAGGTGCAGGGCTTGGTCGAGGTCCTTCGACCCGGGCGGGTCGATCGTGAACAGGGGCAGCGCCGTCGCGTCGTACGCCGGGACGCGGGGCCGCCGCCGCGCGGCACGGTCCGCCTCCGCCCGGACGTCCGCGGGGAACCCGGCGGGGGCGTGCGTCCGCTCGCGCAGCTCGCGCAGCGCTCTCTGCAGCGGGGCGCGGTCCTCGTCCGTCACCCGCATCGTGCGGCGGGGCATGATCCGAGCGTAGG
This sequence comes from Streptomyces mobaraensis, assembly GCF_020099395.1. NCBI lineage: Bacteria > Bacillati > Actinomycetota > Actinomycetes > Kitasatosporales > Streptomycetaceae > Streptomyces > Streptomyces mobaraensis. Next base: position 5,308,953 of record NZ_CP083590.1, read on the forward strand.
GGCGGGCCGGGCGGGTGGCGCGGTGAGTGTGGCGTACGGCGTTAGGCTCGCCGGGGCCGCCGCGAGAACCTCGCCGGGGCGGCCGTCGGAACAGGGACACAGGAACACAGGGATACAAGGAGAACCGATCGTGCTCGTGCTGCTGCCGCCGTCCGAGGGGAAGGCCACCGGCGGGACCGGGGCCCCGGTGGACACCGGCGCCCTCTCCCTTCCGGGGCTCGCCGCCGCGCGGGACGCCGTGCTCGCCGAGCTGGTGGAGCTGTGCTCGGGCGACGAGGAGAAGGCGGCCGGCGTGCTGGGGCTGAGCCCCGGGCTGCGGGGGGAGGTCGCCAAGAACGCCGGGCTGCGGACGGCCGGCACCCGGCCCGCCGCCGAGGTCTACACCGGCGTCCTCTACGACGCGCTCGGTCTGACCACGCTCCCGGCGGCCGCCCGGCGCGCCGCCGAGCGGTCGTTGCTGGTCTTCTCCGGGCTGTGGGGCGCGGTGGGCGTCGGGGACGCCATCCCGTCCTACCGGTGTTCGATGGGCGTGAAGCTGCCGGGGCTGGGCGCGCTCGGCGCGTTCTGGCGCGGGCCGATGGCGGAGGCGCTGCCCGCCGCCGCGGGGGAGGGCCTCGTCCTGGACCTGCGCTCGGCCGCCTACGCGACGGCCTGGAAGCCGAAGGGGGACGTGGCGGAGCGCACGGTGACGGTGCGGGTGCTGCAGTCGCGGGTCGTGGGCGGGGTCGAGAAGCGGTCCGTGGTCAGTCACTTCAACAAGGCGACCAAGGGGCGGATGGTCCGCGACCTGCTCGTGGCCGGGGCCGTGCCCGCGGGCCCGGGGGAGCTGGTCGTGGCGTTGCGGGACCTGGGGTACGTGGTGGAGGGCGGCGCTCCGGAGAGGGCGGGGCGGCCGTGGGCGGTGGACGTGGTGGTGACCGAGCTCTGAGGGCCGCCCGGGGGTCAGGCGCCCAACGGGCCCTGCTGTCCGGTGGGTTGGGCGACGGATATGTGCGCGGGGTGACCGGGGCCGTCGTCCGGGCGGCGGCCCCGGCCCGGCCGGCTACAGGAACTTCACGCTGTGGAAGTCGTCGAGCGTGACCGTCTTCGTACCGCCCTTCGGGATGTCCGCGAAACCGCCTTCGCCGCAGTTGCCGCCGAGGTAGACCCGGGCCGTCCTGTTCGTGCTGTTGACCATCTTGTTGGCGCCGAACTCGAAGAAGAGACAGACGTTGTTCATCGGGTCCACGAAGGTGCGGGTGAACCCTGTGGCGCGGCTCTGGTAGATGAACTCGCCGGAGGCGGCCGGTGCGGTGGTGGCCAGGCCGGCGGTCAGGGCCAGGGCCGCCGCGAGGACCAGGGCCGGTCTCGCCGCCCGGCGCCGTGAGGATGTGGACACTGCGTACCCCCTTCGTGGGCGGAGGGCCGCCGGTCTCCGGGACCGGTGGCACGGGCACCGCGTGGACGCCGCCCGGTCCGCCCTTCCACAGGAGAATTCGCCCCCTCCGTCCGCAAGGGAAGAGCCCTGTCCCGGTATCACCTGTTCGGAGTATCACGTTCCGCCATCACCCGTTCGGGCCATACACCTGCCGCTCCCACGGGAGTATCCAGGGGGTTGGGCAGCGCGATAGGGGGCGGCATGAGCACTCCGGCACCGATCCGGGTACTGCGCGGAACCGACCTGCTGGACCTGAGCTTCGGGTTCGTCGGGCTCAAGTTCGACGACCGGCCGGGGAGCCGGCGGCTGGTCCGCGCCGATCCACAGCAGGACGGGCTGCTCGTCGTCACGCTCGGGCCGCAGCACGTCACGGAGCACGCGCTGCTGGAGGAGGGCACCGATCCGGATCCGCGGGACGCGCCCGTCGGCTCGCTCGTCAGCGGGCGGAGCGTCCTCGTCTTCGAGGTCGGGGCACAGGACGCGGTCGGGTACTCCGAGGCGGGGCTGCTGGCGGCCATGCGGGTGCTGCCGCTGCGCGTCGTCGACGCCGCCCGGGAGGCCGACCCGGCGGTGGTGGCGGTCCGGCCACCGCCCGGTGCGGAGGCGGACGGGGCGGGCGGGGCGAGTGGGACGGGACCGGAGGGGGCGGACGGCGCGGGGGTGCGCGGGGGAGCGGAGGCGGACGGTGACGCCACGGACCGGGCCCTCGCCCTCGTGCGGCTGCTGCGCACCACCGCCCAGCTCACGGCGCGGTACGGCGTGGACGCCACCCTCGCCGCCGCGGCCGAGGCGGCCGGCGCACCGCCCGTCCCCCGTACCCCCGAGAACCCGCTCGCCGACCCCGCCCACCCCCGCACCGGCATCGAACTGCCGTACAGGCTCCTGCTGTCGCCCCCGGGGCAGGCCCGCTGGATCCACCGGGACGCGGTGGACGACCCCGGGCCGGGCGAGCGGGTGGCGCTCTGGCACACCCGGCTGTCCGGGGGGACGGTCCGCGCGGTGTGGAACCGCGACCGCGACCCGGGGACGCCCGCCCCCGAGGTGACTCGGCTGCCGCTGACCCCGCGCGACCGCACCGACCTCGTCGATCTCACCGCGCACGACGGGCTGTCCACGGTGGAGGGCAAGCCGTTCACACCGCTGCCGGTGAGAGCCCGCACACTGATGCTGTCGGCGCTCGGCGGCTGGCTGGAGAGCGTCGGGCAGTGGCCCGAGCGGCCGGCGGGCATCGACCTGTCGGACTGGCGGCAGCACACCACCCTCGGCCGGGACCACTACGTGCGGGTGATGCACGAGGGGTACCTGTGCCCCTTCGGGCACCGCGCGGCCGTCGTGACGGTCACCGAACGGAAGTTCAAGGACCCCCGGACCGCCTTCCTCTTCCAGCGCTTCTACGTCCTCGTCCGGCAGCCCCTGCGCACCTACGACCCGGGGCGGCCGCTGCCCGCCAAGGACGGCGACCCGGCCGCCGACCTCACCAACCTCCTCTTCCCCTTCACCAGCGTCCGGCTGGACACCCTCGTCACCCCGAACCTCGTCCACCTGCCCGATCCGCCCACCTCCGCCTCGTTCTTCCCGGCGACGGCCACCGAGGACCCCTTCCTGTTCAAGGCCACGGCGGTGGACCACCAGGGGCGGATCATCGAGTTCCGCACCCCGCTGCTCTTCGTCCCCGAGCACCTGAGCCGGGGGGACCGACTCGCCGCCGTGCTCGCCGAGTACAACCGCCCGTCCCTGCCCCCGGTGCCGGCACCCGACGGCTCCCGGACCGCCGCCACCGTCGACCCGCCCACGTTCACCAGCGCCGCGCTGCTCGGCCAGTCCGTGGCCCTGGCGCCGCCCGTCAAACCGGACGACACCAGCGTCGACGTGGCCCACCTCGTCTGGGCCGCCGCCGCGCCGCCCGCCCTCGCCGTCCCGGACCCGGCCCATCCGGCGCCCGGCGAGGCGCAGTTCATCCCACAGCTGAGCTGGGCCACCGCCGCCGTCCCCGCCGTCGGCGCGCTGACGGGAGGCGGTGCCGCCGCCGTACCCGTGACGTACGCGCGGCGGTACGCCCTGTCCGGCTTCGCGGCGGCGACCCAGGGGGCCAGGAAGGGCAACCCGGGCGAGGTCTTCCTCAGCCTGCTGCACACCGGGGCCCCCGCGCTCGCCATGGACTTCGGCAGCCAACGCGACCGCTCCGGCGCGCTCGTCGCGCCCAGCTTCGACATCGCGGGACTGTCCCGCGCCACCGGCCCGGTCTCCGGGACCGGACCCGTCGCCACGGCCGTGGACCGCATCGCCGGCGGGGAGTTCGACCCCGCCGACTTCTTCGGCACCCTCGACATCAACTTCCTCGGCGTCCTCTCGCTCGCCGACGTCATCCGGCACATCCTGCCCGGCGACCCGCTGCCGGCCCTGCACGTCCCCAACTTCATCACCCAGACCGTCAGTTCGGTCACCGGGTTCCTCACCGACCTGCGCCGCGTCCGCGACCTGGCCGACAACGCCGCGCCCGGCCTGCCGCCCGCCGCACGGCAGGTGGCCGACACCGCCCGTCGGCTCGCCGAACTCGTCGCCGCCTACCTCGCCGAACACCTCTCCCATCCCTCCCTTCCCACCGCCGTGCCGCTGACGGGCGGTTCGCCCGCAGCCGGTCCCGCGGCGGGCACCGGTCCGCCGGCGGCAGCCGCGCCGCCCACCGGCCCGCCGCCACCGAGCGCCGCGCCTTCCACCAGTACGCCGCCACCGAGCACCGCGCCCGCCGCCGGCCCGCCCGTCACCCTCCAGCAGATCGACGACGCCTTCGCCGCCTTCTCCACCGCCCTCACCAGCCTCCTCACCTCCCTCCCGGCCACCGCCGACCCTGGCCTCCGCACCCTGCTCACCCGGGTCCGGGAACAGGCCGACACCTGGACCACCGCCGCCGGGCAACTGCCCTCCCTCCGCGACGCGCTCCAGCAGGCCGCCCGGGGCCTGAAGCTCCCCGAGACGGTCAGCACCCGCATCGAGTGGAGCCCGCAGATCAAGCCCTGGCCCGACACCGGCGACCCGGTCTTCGTCCCGCACACCGAGGGCACCCGGACCGTCGGGCGGCTCTCCCTCGTCGTCGACCTGCGCGGCTCGCTGCGCCCGGACGTGTCCTCCGGGGCCGACGTCACGTGCTCGCTGGAGAAGTTCGACCTCGTCCTCATCCCCTCCTTCCAGGCCATGCGGCTGACCTTCGACCGCGTCCGCTTCCGGATGCGCGCGGGCGAGAAGCCGGACATCGACGTCGGCTTCCGGAAGGTCGAGTTCATCGGCCCGCTGTCCTTCGTCGAGACGCTGCGGCAGCTCATCCCCATCGACGGTTTCAGCGACCCGCCCGGCATCCAGGTCACCACGGCCGGCATCACCGCCCGCTACGGCATCCCCCTCCCCAATCTCGCCGTCGGCGTATTCAGCCTGGAGAACATCCGCCTGGACGCCTATCTGGACCTGCCGTTCATCGGCCGGCCGCTGGAGATCGGCTTCTCCTTCTGCAGCCGCCAGGCCCCCTTCCGGCTCACCGTGTCCCTGCTCGGCGGCGGCGGCTTCTTCGGCATCGTCATCACGCCCAAGCACGTCGCCGTCCTGGAGGCCGCCCTGGAGTTCGGGGCCGCCGTCTCCATGAACCTCGGGGTGGCGAGCGGGAGCCTGTCCGTGATGGCCGGCATCTACTTCCGGCTCGAACTCGCCACCTCCGAATGCCGGATCACCGGCTACTTCCGCGCCCGCGGCGAGGTCGACGTCCTCGGTATCGTCTCCGCCTCCATCGAACTCCTCCTGGAACTCACCTACGACAGCGGCAGCGGAACCGTCTACGGCCGGGCCCGGATCTCGATCAGCGTCCACATCGGGTTCTGGTCCCAGTCGGTCACCATCGAGTGCGAGAAGCGGTTCCTGGGCGCCGGGCACTCCCCGAGCCCGCTCAGCGCGTCCGACGACGCCGTCCGGCCCCCCACGTTCGCCCAGATGATGGCGCCCTACCCCGACCCGGTGACCGGGCTGCCGCGCGACCCGGTCGACGAGTACTGCACCGCCTTCGCGGAAGTGAGCTGACGCCATGCCCGAGACGATCCGGTGGACCGTACTGCCCGACGGAACCGCCGCCGACGGCCGGCTCCGCCTCACCGTCCTGGTCAGCCCCCGCCTCACCGGGGGGACCACGCTCGACGCCTTCCCCGCCTTCCACGACTGGCCCGGCACCCTCGGCCGCTACGCGACCGCCCTGCGGATCGAGTTCCGCGCGCCCGGCACCACCGGGCCTGGGGCCGCGGTGCCCGTCGCCCCGCGGCAGGACCGCTATCCGCCCGCCGACAGCGACCTGTGGAAGGCCCTCTTCCCGACCACCTCCCCCGTACGCCCGCCCGCCGGCGCCTTCGCCGCCGCCGCGGCCGTGCCGCCCACCCTGCGCTCCTATCCGGCCCGGGACGTCCACGACCGGATCGGCACCCTCTACGAGGCCGTCGCCACGGCCACCGCCCGCCGCCGCGCCTTCCCGTCCGGGGGAGAGGGTGCGGTCCCGGGCGGGGGAGAGGGTGCGGTCCCGTCCGGCGGCGAGGGCGCGGTCCCGGGTGGGGGCGAAGGAGCGGTCCTGCCCGGCGGCGAGGGTGCCGCCGCCGCGCGGCCCGCCACCTGGGACCACCCCACCACCGGCGACCTCCGCGCCCCGCTCCCGCCGCCGCTGCTGGAGCTGGCCCGCGGCGTCGCCGCCTCCTACCCCGGCCTCGACCAGCTGATCGAACACGGCACGGGCGGGCCCGCGGCCGTCGCCGCCAACCCGTTCCGCCCCCGGTACATGGACCGCACCGGCGACGCCTACCGGGCCAACGCCGCCGCCCACAACCTCGCGGAGGCGTACCGCTTCTACGACCGCCCCCAGGTGGCCACGCCGCCCCCGCCCACGGCACCCGACGTCGACTTCCACACCGCCTGCGCGCTGCTCGCGGACTACCCGGAACTCCTGCGCCGCTTCGGCCTCGCCGTGGACCTGCTGGTCACCCCGCCACCGGGGCTCGCCGACCGCTGGCAGGCGCGGGTGGTGTTCACCGCGGACCGGCAGCCGCTCAACGACGACGAGGGCCTGCGGCCGTGGACGGACCTGCGCTACGTCGCCGGGAGCCGCTTCGAGCCGTACGCCCCGGACGACGGCCCGTACGGGCGTCGGATGCTCCGGCTCGGCGGGGACGGGATCCTGGTCACCGACCTGGACATGGACGGCGCCGCGATGAAGTTCGTGGAGTTCTCCCGGATCGTGGACCAGACGCTCGCCGCGCTGGCCGACCCCAAGCTGTCCGTCGCCCCGGACAGCACGGCCCCGCCCGCCCTGCACGGCGCCGGCCTCACCGTCTTCCGGGAGGGCCGGGACGTGGAGCTCGCCGACCGGATGGAGGCCGACGCCCGGCACACGGCCGGCGTCGGCCCGGTGGGCCAGACGCCCGCCGTCGCCGTCCTCGACGCCTCCGACCTCGTCCGCGGGTACCGCGTCGACGTGGGCGTGGTCGAGGAGGCGGGGGAGGCGGGAGCAGCAGGGGCCGATGGAGAGACTGGTGATGCCGATGCCGCCGCGCCCGTCACCGTCTGGCGTCCGCTGTTCGCGCGGACCGGCCGCTACGCGATCCGCCGCCCTGGACAGCCCGTCCTGCCGCTGACCGTCGCCCCCGACGAGGGGCACGTCAAGGCCACCGCCGTCACCCACGACAAGAAGGACGGCAACCAGCTCTACGTCCACCAGGCCCTCTGCGGCTGGCACGGCTGGAGCCTGGCCGCGCCGCCGCCCGGCCGGACCCTCGGGCCGGACGACCGGCCCCGGGTGCCCGCGCCCGAGGTGTCGCCGGTCTTCCCGCTGGACACCGCGTTCCGCCCGGTCAAGGGGTCGCTGCCCGCCCTTCGCTTCGGCCGGACGTACCGGCTGCGCGCCCGGCTCTGCGACCTCGCCGGCAACGGCCCCGGCCTCGACGCCGACACCCCGGACGGCACCGCCTCCGCACCCGTCACCTACCGGCGCTGGGAACCCGTGCCGCCGCCCGCGCTCGTCCCCCGGTGGCCCTTCCTGGAGGGCGAGTCGGAGCCACGGCTGGTCATCCGCAGCACCGTGCGCGACGACGGGACGCCCGTGCCGCCCGACGCCTGGGCGGCGATGCGCAACGGGCAGGTCCCCGACCACCGCGCGGAATCCCCCGTCGACGGACTCGACCGCCGCTACCGCGCCTGGGACGAACGGCACGTCAGCCCGCCCAAGACACCGCTCCAGACGGCCGAGCAGCACGGCATGTACGACACCGTGTTCGGGCCCGACAAGGCGGACCTGGTCCGCCGCCGCTACTTCACCGCCGCGTCCCGCGAGGCCGGCAGTTACCTGGACACCGTCGTCAGCCTTCCCGAGAACCCCGACATCACCACCGACCTCAAACTCCTCGGCGAGATCAAGGTCGCGAAGCACGACGTCCACGACACCGAACCGCCGACCGAACTTCCCGTCCCTCGGGGGCAGGGCCTCCGGCCCGGCGAGTACGTCGTCCACCGGGGGGCGCAGCTCCTGCTGCCGTACCTGCCGGACGTCCCGGCCCGGGGCGTCTCCCTGCGCGGCCTGCCGGGAGCGCCGCCCAACGCCACCTACGACTTCCCCGGGCCCTGGCCGCAGGCCCGGCCGCTGCGGCTGAAGATCGTCGAAGGGGACGGGCCGCCCGCCTGGAGCGGCCTCCTGGAGCGCGAACTGACCGTCCGGCTGCCCAAGGCCGCCGTCGCCACCGTCCGGATGAGCTGCCGCCTCGACCCCGCCGACCTCACCCTCTTCCGCGCCTGGGAACTGCTGACCGCCTCCAAGCTGTGGAACGACCCGGACCCGACCACCGGGCTGCCGCAGGCGAAGAAGGACGAGCTCACCGCCGCGGCCGCGAACGGCGAGAACTGGATGATCACCCCCTGGGTCGAACTCACCCTCGTCCACGCCGTGGAGAAGCCGCTCGCCGCACCGGAGCTCGGCCCGCTCACCTTCCCCCGCCAGGAGGAACAGACCTTCACCCCGTTCTCCGGAAACCTCCGCAGCCACGCCCGCAGCACCGGCCGCGTCGACATCGACGCGAGCTGGCAGGAGTGGACGGACGACGTGGCTCAGGACGCGCCCCAGCGCACCGAACGGCACGCGCGGATCGGCCACTTCACCCTCGAACGCTTCGAGGACGACCACTCCCTCTTCGGCCTCCGCCACGAGTTCCGCGACACCCTGCACCGGGCCGTCACCTACACCCCGACCGCGACCACCCGGTTCCGCGAGTACTTCCCCCCGGCCATCACCGACCAGACCGATCTGATCACCCGCAAGGGCCCGGCGAGCGCGGGGCCCGACGGCCGCGGCTGGCACGTCCCCAGCTCCCGCCGGCCCGAACCGCCCGACGTCAGCCACCTCGTCCCGACCGTCCGCTGGGAGCAGACCGTCGACCACGAACGGCACCGGGTGGCCCGCACCCGCCGGCACGCCGGCTTCCGGGTGCACCTGCGCCGCCCCTGGTTCTCGTCGGGCGACGACGAACTCCTCGCCGTCGTCCTCGATCCCGGCACCGGTACCGGTGGCCCGGGAACCGGTACCCCGCTGCCCGACGAGCTCGTCAGCCGCTGCGCCACCGACCCGGTCTGGGCCGATCCCACGGCCCCGCCCCGGCTCACCCCGGCGAACTTCCCGGGCGCCGTGCTCACCGCCGACGGGCGGGTGCTCGCGGAACCGGTGGGCGGCGCGCCCGCGACCGCCTCGGTCGCCGCGTTCGCCGCCGACTACGACCACGAACTGCGGTTGTGGACCAGCGACATCGACGTCGACCTCGGGCCGGCCGCCGGCGCCACGGCCTACTTCCCCTACCTGCGCCTGGCCCTGGCCCGCTACCAGCCGTACTCCGTCGACCCGCTGCACCTGTCCAAGGTCGTGACCGCGGACTTCCTCCAACTGCTGCCCGACCGGACGGTCACCGCCACCATGACGTCCGCCGGTGCCGTCCGGCTGGAGCTGAGCGGCCCGGTCGCGCTGAACGCCCTGGGCAAGCGGGTCGGCACCGGCCAGGCCGCGATGGCCGCGAGCCGCCGCGTCCTCGCCTCCGTGGAACGGCGGGCCGTCGGCAGCGGCGATCTGGACTGGGCCGGGACCGGCACCGTCCTCGAACTCACCTGCGTCCCCAAGGGATCGTCCTTCGTCTGGTCCGGCGACCTGGTGCCACCGGCGCCGCAACTGCTGCCGCTCTCGGAGTACCGGCTGGTCGTGGAGGAGCACGAGGTTTACGCGACGGACAGCACGACGGCGACGGGCACGGTGACCCCCACCGGCGGCGGCACGGCGGTGCCCGTGGGCCGCCGGCTGATCCACGCGGACCGGTTCGGGCTGCTCGTGACGCCGCTGGGCCGGATCGTCCTCCGCGAGTGACCGTCGGGGCTCGGGCGGGGGAGGGTCCGGCGGGCGCCCCGTGACCGACGCGTACCTGGTCGGCCCCCGCCGCACGGGCCCGTGGCCGACGGCCGTCATCATCGCCCCACGCGCCGTCGGCCGTCCGCCCCGGACACTCCGGAGCGCGTGGCCGAGCCGGCCGGCCGCCGCACGGCACAGGCGGGACACCGGACTTCGGGGCTCGCGCGGTCGGAGGGGACGGCGCGAGCCCTGGACACGGGCGGCGACCCGGCCGAGCGGGGCGGCCCCGTCGAGCAGGCCGACCCGGTCGAGCCGGCCGGGCAAGCCGAGTCGGCTGAGCCGGCCAAGGGGGTGGAGGCGGCCGAAGACGCGGGGCCGGAGCCGCCGGAGGGAGCCGGGCGCGCGCGGACGCCGGGAAGTCGGTCCGTTCGAAGTCGGTCCGTTCATGGTCACCGGCACCTGCGCCATCTATGTGAAGTCGGAGTAGGCCAGGTGCGCTTCGCACACCCGGCAGCGGAAGAGGTAGGCGGTCGGCTGGCCCTCCCGGTCGAACGAGCCGAGGTAGCGCTCGATCTCGTCGGCGGACCACTGCCAGGCGACGGCCTCGCGGCGCAGGGCGTCCACCGCGTCCGGATACGCGGCCAGCTCGGCGCTGCCGACCGGGCCGAGGAAGGCGGCGGCGTCCCCGCAGTGGGTGAGCCAGACCGACTCCTGCCAGGCCGTGAAGCCGGGGGTGCGCCGCTCGACCGTCCGACGGACGGCATCGGGCACCTCGCCCGCCACGACCTCGCTGAAGCAGGCCCCGTACCGCTCGGCGGCGCTGCCGTCCGCTATGCACCAGGGGCAGAGCCGGCCGCGCAGATCCTCGTCCGCCTCGGCGTACACCGGACCCGCGTAGACATGGCCGCGGACGCGGCCGCAGCACGCGCAGGCGGTGTGCGGGTCGGGGGCGACGGAGCCCGTGGCCAGGGGGTCGGGGTGGTAGGGGAAGACGGGGAGGGCGGTGCTCACGGTGTCGTTCACGAGATCGTCCACGGGTCGTTCTCCGTACGCTGCGGGTCGTTCTCCGTACGCTGCTTGGCCGGGCGCGCGCTCGGACGCGGGGGCCGGACGGCGTGCTGCCGCACCGTCCGTTCCCCCGTTCCTCCGCACGTCGTTGTCCATGAGAAGAGCATGGCACCCACCACTGACAACGGGCCTCCTAGTGATCGACTCCGGTCGCTACGGCGGTCGTTGGACCTTCTCGCGGAGGGGGTGCCCTGCCACCGGCAAGAGCCGGTCGGGGAATGTGATTTAGGTGACGGGCGTCAGGGGAACTGGCACTCCGCATCGCCGTGCCCCTCGGTAACCGCCCTGGTGGGAAGCGTGATTCGAGCGACCGTTCCATCGAACACGCGGATGTCGCGGCACTCGGTGCCCGTCGAGGCGGCCTGATGGGCGCTTGTGGTGGGACGGCGGTGGGGTCCCACCGTCAACTCCGACCGCTAGGGTGATGCGTTACCAGCCACCCCTCCGGGGAAGCGACGGCTTCGTGGAGCACTCCATGGGGTCCACGAACGCTGGACCCCGGAAGGGGGTGGCCCGATGGCCACGCGTCCGGAGGGTCACCGCGGCGGCAGCAGGTGGGACCGGCTTTACCGCCGCGTCCGCTGGATCGGTCCGCTCTACGCCGTCTTCAGGATGGTGTGGGACTGGATGTGATCCGCCTGCGCATGGCACAGGGCCCCGGTCCGTGAAGACCGAGGCCCCGCTGCGGTGGGTGGTAGAGGGCCTCATCCCCACGGCTTCGCGGGCTCAGGGATGGGGCTCTCGCCCTTCCGCAGTACAAGTGTCACCAAGAGCGCAAGCCGATCCGCAGGATTGTGATCTACGTCACCCCTGCGCTGCTGCAACGGGTCCATCTTGCCCGTTATTCAAGATCGATTTCGACAAGCGGTCAGATCTCGATCGACGTGAGGTGAAGGTGACTCGCCGTCATGGGTGCAGGTGGCACGCTTTGCGAGCATGTGAAAGTGATGCACCTCACACTTTCTGTGCACTGTTGTCGTGACGCAAGCGACAGTAAACGCACTCTTTCGATGGGGAGTTCAGTCCTTTCGGTCGCCCGTGAGGGTGGACCGGTCGGCCGCCGGGACGGCATGGGCATCGCCACCTAAGGTGGTCGCGTGAATCCCCCATGGCCCGAGAACACCCCTGGTCTCCTCCGCCTCCCCTCCGGGCGGCTGGTGCGGGGACGGGCGCTGCGGCGGCCCGTGCCGGACGGGCCGGTTCCGGAGTACGCCGTGTATCTGCTGGGGAAGCGGCCTCCCGAAGTGGCCTGGGAGGTGGAGTGGTTGCGCTGGCCCGACTTCCGGCTGCCGGCCGATCCGGAACGGGCCCGGACGGTGTTCCGGACGGCATGGGAACGGGCCGGGGCCGAACGGGTGGAACTGGCCTGCGGCGGGGGACGCGGGCGAACGGGCACCGCGCTGGCCTGCCTCGCGGTGCTCGACGGGGTGCCGGCGGGGGAGGCGGTGGCGTACGTGCGGCGGCACTACGATCCGCACGCCGTCGAGACGCCTTGGCAGAAGCGTTTCGTCCGCCGCTTCGACGGGAGTTGAGGGGCGGGGAAGACCGCGAGAGGCGCGGGGTCTGTGACCTGTGTGAGGGGTGTGAGGGGGCGGCGGGGCCGGTGACTTAGGACGTCCGGCCCGCCCCGTCCGCCCGGACCGCCGCCTCCGGCTGATCCGGCTGCTCCGGGAAGAGGTCCGTCAGCAGCCGGTGCGGCTTGCGCCACAGCGCCTCGCTCACCCGGTCGTCCCGCAGCGTCGGATCGGCGCCTGGCCCCTGCCGGATGACGAGGCCGGCCGGGGGAGGGACGGTGTCGCAGGTGGGGCAGAGGCTGACCGGAGTGACGTCCGTGCCGCAGGACGCGTGGCTGAAGAGGCGGCGCGCGCCGTCCGGAGTGAGCCAGCGCTCACCCCACTGCGCCAGGGCATAGACCGTCATGACGGTGGCCGTCGAACCCGAAGGACCGGCCGAACCCGCCCAGCCCGCCGAACCGGCCGCGCCCCCGCGGCCCTCGGCCCGTAGGACCCTCGCCGTCTCCTGCGCGGCGACCCTGCTCGTCCTCATGAACTTCACCGCGACCCTGCCCACCGCCGGGCTCGTCGCCGCCGACCTCGACTCGGGCCCCTCCGGGCGGACCTGGATCCTCGGCGCCATCGGCGTCGGCCTCGCCGCCAGCCTGATGGCGGCGGGCGGCCTGGCCGACGACCGGGGCCGCAAACGGACGTTCACGGCCGGCGGCCTGCTGCTCGTCCTGGCGAGCGCGGTGTGCGCGGCGGCGCCCGGCACCCTCGTCTTCGTGTGTGGCCGGCTCGTCCAGGGCGCGGTCGGTACCTCGGTTCGTCGGTGGGCGTCGCCCTGATCGCCGCCGTCATGGCGGCTGTCCCGCACGGCGGCGGGGCCGCCCACGAGGCCGGGCTCGGCCTGAGCCGCGCCGCGCTCGCGGCGGGCGGGCTGACGCTGGCGGGGGCGGTCGCCGTCGCGCTGTGCCGGGAGCGGGGGGAGTAGGGGGACGGGAGCGGCGGTGCCTCCTGGTCCGACGGGGACGGGAGTGCTGTGAACGGAAGGGGTGTGAGGGGGCCGTCCCCCGTTCGGAGGACGAGCCGTCCCCCGGCACCCCGCCCGCCCTCCCGGGGGCGGGCGGCGCCGCGCGGTCGGATGCTGGGGGGGGAGGGAGGGGCGAGGAGCGCGCCGGGCGGCTCCGGCCCCGCACCAGCACCACCGTCCCCGTCGGACCAGGAGGCACGCCGTGCCCGCGCCACCCCCTCGGCACCGGTCGGCGACCGTCGGAGCGTCGTCCTGGCGGTCTGCTGCGTCGCCCTGCTGATGATCGGCATCGATGTGACCGCCCTGAACGTCGCCCTCCCCGCGATGGAACGGGAGCTCGGCTCCTCGGTGGCGGGCATGCGGTGGGCCGTCCACCGTCCCGCTTCAGCGAGCCCCCGGCGGTACGAGCCCCAGCGACACGACCAGGTCGTGCAGTTCCGCCTCGTAGAGCGCTCCCGGATCGGTCAGGCTCGGGCGGAGGTGGCCGTAGACCTCCAGTCCGATCAGCCCGTACATCCGGCCCCAGACGCGGAAGGCCAGCGCGACCGCGCCGGGGGACACGTCCGGCAGGTGCCCGCGGATCTCCTCGGCGAGCTCGGGCGTGAAGTCGGACCACGCGTGGTCGCCGGGCGGCTGCCGGGGCGCGGCCTGCGGCCAGGCGGCGGCGATGAGTTCGACGAGGCCCAGGCAGGCGCGCTTGGAGGGGCGGGGTGCCGGGCCGCCGGCCGGCGCGACGTACCCGGCCACCGGATCGCCGTAGACGAGCCGGAAACCGTCCGGCTCGGCGAGCGCCCAGTCGCGCAGCGCCCGCCACCAGGCCTGGATCCGGCCGGCCGTGTCGTCGGCGGGGCAGGCGTCGCGCGCGGCCTCCGCGCGGTCGACGAGCGCCGAGTAGACGTCGTTGATCAGCGTGGTGATCAGGTCGTCCCGGGTGGCGAAGTAGCTGTAGACGGCGCTGGCGCTCATGCCCATCTCGCGGGCGATGGCGCGCAGCGAGATGGCGTCCGGTCCGCCCTCGGACATCAGCCGGAGCGCCGTCGCCTTGATCTCCGCCGTGGTCTGGGCGCGGAGCCGGGCCCGTCTGCCCTGGGTCTGTGGGATCACGCTTGACACTTTACAGCGCTGCATTACAGTGCAGCGAGTGAAAACTGAACGGTGCACGGAAAACGTGCGGCGTCAGTCCGGAGGCGCCGCGGGCGCGACGAAGGGCGGGGCGATGAAGGCCAAAACGGTGCTGTTCGACGAGGTGGGCGCCCCTGAGGTGCTGCGGATCGAGGAAGTGGAGCTCGGCGCGCCGGGGCCGGGCGAGGTCCGCGTCCGGGTGGAGGCGGTGGGCCTCAACCGGTCGGAGGCCCTGTTCCGGGCGGGGGCGTACTACTACGCGCCCGACCTGCCCGCGTCCCGCATCGGTGCCGAGGCGGCGGGCGTGATCGAGGAGGTGGGTCCGGAGGTCGAGGGGTTCGCCGCCGGCGACCCGGTGGCCGTGCTGGCGACGGCCATGGGCGCGATGTCCGCCTACGGCGTCTACGCGGAGCGCGTCAACGTCCCGGCGAGCACGCTGTTCCGGCGGCCCCCGTCGGTGGACGCGGTCACCGGAGCCGCGACCTGGCTGTCGTACCTCACCGCGTACGGGGCCCTCGTGGAGATCGGCGGGCTGCGCCCGGGCGACACGGTGCTGATCACCGCCGCCTCCAGCAGCGTCGGCATCGCGGCGATCCAGGTGGCGAACCTCGTCGGGGCCGTCCCGATCGCCGTCACCCGCACCGCCGCCAAGAGGGAGCAGCTCCTCAAGGCCGGCGCCGCGCGGGTGATCACCCTGGACGAGGACGATCTCGTCGCGGTGATGGACGAGTTGACGGACGGCGCGGGCGCCCGCGTGGTCTTCGACGCGGTGGGCGGACCCGAACTCAGCCGCCTCGCCGGGATGGTGGCCCGGGACGGCATGCTGATCGTCTACGGCTCGCTCGACGGACGCCCCACTCCACTGCCCCCGCACTGGCCGCTCGCCGTCTACGGCTTCGCCCTGCCCGCCGTCCTCGACCACGACGACCGCCGGCGGCGCGCGACCGCCTTCATCGAGTCGGGTCTCCGCTCCGGAGCCCTCGCCCCGCTGATCGACCGCACCTTCCCCCTGGAGGCCATCGCCGACGCCCACCGCCATATGGAGGGAAACGGACAGGTGGGCAAGATCGTGGTCACGGTGGGGCAGTAGGGCGGTGAGGGGGCCGGGTCACCGCAACACGAGCTCTCCGAATCTGTACACCGCTTTGAACACAGGGGTCAGCATCCATGCGCAGGTCGCTCCGATGAGCAGTGTGGCGAGCCCGTACCGGAACGGGCGGGCGACCCAGTCGTGCTGGACGACGATGATGTTCTCCGGATCCTCCGGCTCGTAGATGACCTCCGTTTCGTCTCCCGGGGCCAGAGCGCACCTGTGCGGCGAACCGGTCGCCGATCTCGTCTCGACCGTGGTGTGCGGTGGGTCTTTGAGGGTGAACGACACGACGGGGTAGTGCTGGAGGTCCCCGTCGCCGTCCGTGGTGGTCCATATGCGGATCACCGTGCCTGTCACGCGGGGCCCGTGAGCACGCAGCCGGTAAACCTTCACGGTCTGGCAGGCAAGCCACCACGGTATGTAGAAGAGAAACCACACGGCCAAGAAGCACGCGCAGATGAGGAGTGGCGCCGCCCAGAGCGTCATGCCCGGATGCTATCGGCGCCTGTGAGGCGCGTTCCGGTCTGCTGAGAGGCCGGAGCGGTATGCGAGCCGGGCAGGTGCAGAAAACTGCACCTCCGAGGCGTAGTCGGCCGGATTACGGGAAGCGTGCGCCGCTTCGTAGCGTCGACGGCATGACGATTTCGACGGGGGGAACGCCCCTTCTCAGGCGTGCGCGGAAGGTGTCGTCGGTGAGCCGGCGACGGGGCCTGTGGCTCTATCTCGGGGTGGCATACGCCGGCATGTGGCTGGCGATGCTGCCGCTGCTGGTGAGCGGGTACCGGCGGGGTGACGCCCGCGAGGGGACGGGCGCGCTGGCGGAAGTGTGCATCGCCTTCGCGATGTTCGCGCCCGCGCTCGGCGCGGTCGTCGCCGTGCGGTACGTACGCGGGGGAGGGCGTCTGCGGGAGGCGTTGGCCCTGCGGTGGCCGAGGCCGTGGGGGCGGGCGGTGCGGGAGTGCCTGACGGCCGTCGCCGTGCCGGCGGGGCTCACCGTGGCGGCCCTGACCCTCGGGGCCCTCGTCGGGCGGTATCCCGTCGTTCCCGTCGGCGAGTTGGACGCCGCGAGCGTGACCGGCCGGCTGGCCGGCGGACTGGTGGGGATGGTGGTGTCGCTGCCGCTGTTCTTCGGCGAGGAACTGGGCTGGCAGGGCTACCTGTTCCCCCGCCTGCTGCGGGACGGCCACCGGACCCGCCCGCTCCGGGCGTACCTGCTGACCGGCGCCGCCTTCGCCCTGTGGCACCTGCCCACACTGATCATGGGCGGCCAGTACCCCGGCCGGCCCTGGTACGTGTCCGTGCCCGCGATGGTGGTGAGCTGCACGCTGGTCCTGCCGGTCTTCACCTGGCTGCGGCTGCGCTCCGGCTCGGTGGTGCCCGCCGTCGTCGCCCACGCCTTCGTCAGCTCCCTGAGCGTGGGCATGGTCAAGGAGTTCGCCGACCCGGACGCCGCCCTCGATCCGCTCCACATGGGGCTCACCGGGTGGCCCGGCTGGATCGTCATGGCCGCGTTCGTCGCCTTCCTGGCCCGGACGGGGCGGCTCCGGCCGACGGACGGTCACGATCGGCTCTGATCGGGCCGGTCGGCTCTGATCGGCTCTGATCGGGGCCGGTAGGGGCCGGTCGGTCGGCGGCGCGTTTCGCGTCGAACCGCGGCCGGGCGGCCGCCACCGCCCGCCGAAGAAACCACCGGCCGGGTAACGGAGTCCGGAACCCGGCCGCTCGGACGGAGGAGAACCATGCCCGCGTACGTGATCGTCGAGGCCGACGTGCTGGACGCCGAGGCCGCCGGCAGGTACCACCAGGCGGGGAGCCGTCCATCCGTGCCCACGGCGGCCGTTACCTCGTGAAAGGCGGGACGCCCGAGGCCGTCGAGGGGGACTGGCCGTCGTCCCGCCTGATCGTCATCGAGTTTCCGGACATGGAACGGATCAGACGGTGGTACGCCTCGCCCGAGTACACCCGGGCGCGGGAGATCCGGCGGACGGCGGTGCGGCTGCGGATGGTCTTCGCCGAGGGCGCCGAGGGCGCCGCGGACGCCACCGGGTAGGGGCGGGAGCCGTGGGTCCACCGGCCGGCCCGGGGCGAATGGTCCGTGTCGGACGGCCCGCGGCGAGCGGTCCGCGTCGGCCGTCCGGTGCCGAACGGCTCGCGCTGAACCGTCCTCGTCGAACCGCCCCCGTCGAGCGCTCGCGCCGAACCGCCCGCGCCCGGACGGCCCGCGTCAGGCGATGCGCGCCGCCGTGCCCGACACCCGGACGCGGGAGTCGCCCGGCCGGAGGGTGACCTCCAGGAGGCCGGGGCGGCCGAGGTCGGCGCCCTGGTGGAGGGTGAGCGTCGCGTCGTCGCCGACGAGTCCGCGTTCCCGCAGGTACGCGCCGAGGGCGGCGGCCGCCGCGCCCGTCGCGGGGTCCTCGACCACGCCGCCGACGGGGAACGGGTCGCGGACGTGGAACACGGACTCGTCCTCCCGCCACACCAGTTGCACCGTCGTGAGGCCCAGCTTCCGCATCAGGGCGGTCAGCCGGTCGAAGTCGTAGTCCAGGGCGGCGAGCCGCTCCCGGGTGGCCGCGCCGAGGACGAGGTGGCGGGCGCCCGCGTAGGCGATGCGCGGCGGGAAGGCCGGGTCGAGGTCGGCGGCGGGCCAGTCCAGGGCGGCCAGCGCTTCGGCGACGTCTTCCGGAGCGGCGTCCTCCGTGTGCGGCTCGACGGAGGTCAACGTGGCGCGCAGGACGCCGTCGTGCTCCGCGACGGAGACCGGGACCGTCCCCGCCGGGGTGACGAAGACGAACTCCCCGGGGCCGCGCCGCTCGGCCAGGGCCACGGCGGTGGCGACGGTGGCGTGGCCGCAGAAGGAGACCTCGGCCAGCGGGCTGAAGAAGCGGAGGGTGAACGACCGGTCCGGCTCGGCGGCGCCCTCGGGCGGCGCGGTGAGGAATGCGGTCTCGCTGTAACCGACTTCGGCGGCGATCCGCAGCAGGTCCGCGTCGTCGAGCCCGGCCGCGTCCAGGACGACGCCGGCGGGGTTGCCGCCCGCCGGGTCGGCGGAGAAGGCGGTGTAGCGCAGGACCTCGGGTGTGCCGGGGGCTGCGGGGGTGGCGGGTGCGGCGGAGGCGGCGGTGCCGTCGGTGATCGTCATGGCCACCCCAACCGAGCGGAGGCGGGCGGTTATTCCGGTCCTGTTGGGTTCGGTTCGTTACGCCGTTCCCGTATATGGAACCGCGCTGTACCCGTACCCGTACGCGTGCTTGTACCCGTACCCGTACCCGAGGCCCCGCCCGGCCGGCCGCCGGAACAGGGCCTCGGAAGGAATGCCGTGCGCGTCGCCTCAGCGCACAGTGACGTAGATCGGCTCGGAGACCGCGCCGCCGCCCGTCACCCGCAGGGCGTTCTTGCCCTTGATGCCGAGCTTGACGCGCATGGAGTAGGCCGAGTTCTTGTTGACGGCGACCTTCGCGGGCAGGGAGACCCACTTGGCGCCCTGCTGCTGCTGGAGGACGACCGTGGTGCCCGCCTTGATGCCGGTGGCCTTGCCACTGACGCGGAACTCCTGCCAGGCGCCGATCGTGGCGACGCTCGCCTGGGCGGTGAGCGCGGGCTTGGCCGCCGGGGTGGCCGGAGTGGCCGGGGCGGCCGTGGCGACGGACGCGACGGGGGCGGCCGCGGGTGCGGGCACCGGAGCGGCGAAGGCGGTGGCAGCGCCTCCGGCGGCGAGGCCGGCGGCGAGGGCACCGGCTATGGCGAAGCGGTAGGCACGGTTCATGACGTATTCCTCCCTGATGGACCCGTTGGGTCTCGATGACCCGATGGCGGGGCTTCACTGGGGAATACGGGAAAAGCGCGATGTCGGTTGCACAGGGCATCGAACTCTTTTCCGAAGTGTGCGACGGAAGTGCCCTCAGGGGTCAAAACGCGCCAAACTCAGCCCCCGCCCCCGTCGCGTACCGCCAGTACCACCTGTCCCACTCGTACCACCTGTACGGCCCTGCATTGCCGACGCCGTCACGAAGAGAACGTGAAGTTCGAGTGGTTCGTGGCGAGTTGGGTGCCGTCCGGCCCGTAGGCCGTCACCTGGAGCTGCCAGTGCACGGCGGGGTTGATGACGACGAAGGTCGGGTGCCAGTTGGTGATGTCCCAGCTGAGGACCGGCGACCGGATGGTGCTGTCGAGGCTCAGGGACTGTTTGGTCAGGTCGTTGTACGTGTGCCACCTGATGGAGACGATCTTGCCCTTCAGCCCGTTGAACGTGATGTTCGCCTGCACCTTGGTGAGGCCGACGCCGGCCGGCCCCTGGGAGAGGACGCTGGTGACACTGGCCGAGACCCGTAGGGTCGCCGGCGCCGTCGTGTACGGCGGCGGGACGGGCTGGGGCAGGGTGGCCGTCGGGCCGGAGGCCGGGGGCGTCCAGGGGGTGCTGCTCGTCGGACCGCCGGTCGGGCCGGTCGTGGGGCCGGTGGTCGGGCCGCCGGTCGGCGGGGGCGTCGGCGGGTCCGCCTTGTCGTTCGAGGAGTGCCCCTGGAGCAGGATGGGCAGGAGCGACCCGAGCACGATGGCCAGCCCGCCGGTGACCCAGTAGGCCCAGACGCGGCGCCACAGCGGGGTCCCCGGTGGATCGGGCAGGTGTGGTGGATCTCCGGCGCTCATGTCCGTCCCCCTCGGTATGGCCCCGGCGAGTGCCTGCGTGCCTCATGCCCCCGTACGCGCCTGTACGCCTGGGTACCGGTACGCCTGCATACCCGCATGCCTGCGTGCCCGGTGCCCGCGCGCCCGCATGAAGCCTGCCTTTGGGCCGAGCGTGACGGGACGCTACTCCCGGAATCAGCCATTCAGGGAGGCGTATGAGGCGCAGGGGCAGGCGCGCTCCCCGCGGCGTGCGCCCTTGTAAGGGACGGGTTCGGGATGCGTCCATGACACGATGGACGGATACCTGTACGAGCCATGGAGTAACGCATGAAGGAGCCCGCACCCGCGGCGGTCGACACGCCCGGGGACACCGCGTCCGACCAGCACATATCCTCCTCGGCCGGGACGTCGCCCGGCCGCCGGAACCGGCTGTTCGTCACCCTCGCCCTGGGCGGGCTCACGGCCGTGGCCCCGCTGTCCATGGACA
Source organism: Streptomyces mobaraensis (assembly GCF_020099395.1). Classification (NCBI taxonomy): domain Bacteria; kingdom Bacillati; phylum Actinomycetota; class Actinomycetes; order Kitasatosporales; family Streptomycetaceae; genus Streptomyces; species Streptomyces mobaraensis. The sequence continues at coordinate 5,329,684 of NZ_CP083590.1, forward strand.
TGTACCTCCCGGCACTCCCTGAGGTGACGGATTCCCTGAGAAGTCCCGCGGCCACCGTGCAGCTCACCCTCACCGGCTGCCTCATGGGCATGGCGCTGGGGCAGCTCGTCGTCGGCCCGATGAGCGACAAGTGGGGCCGCCGCCGGCCGCTGCTCGTCGGCATGGCGCTCTACGTCGTCGCCACCGTCCTCTGCGCGGTCGCCCCCAACGCGGCCCTGCTCATCGCGTTCCGCCTGGTCCAGGGCCTGGCCGGCGCCGCGGGCATCGTGATCGCGCGCGCCGTGGTGCGCGACCTGTACGACGGCGTGGCCATGGCCCGTTTCTTCTCCACCCTGATGCTGATCTCGGGCGTGGCCCCGGTCGTCGCGCCGCTCATCGGCGGCCAGTTGCTGCGCTTCACGGACTGGCGCGGCGTCTTCGCCGTGCTCACCGCCGTCGGTCTCGCCCTGACGTTCCTCGTGTACCGCTACCTCGACGAGACCCTGCCGCCCGGCCGCCGGCAGTCCGGCGGCCTCGGCGAGACGCTGCGCGCGATGCGCGGCCTGCTCGCCGACCGCGCCTTCACCGGCTACATGCTCTCCGGCGGCTTCGCCTTCGCCGCCCTCTTCTCCTACATCTCGGCGTCGCCGTTCGTCGTCCAGGACATCTACGGCGCCTCGCCGCAGACGTTCAGCCTGCTGTTCGGCCTCAACTCGGTCGGCCTCGTCCTCGTCGGCCAGATCAACGGCAAGGTGCTGGTCGGCCGCGTCAGCCTGGACAAGGCCCTCGGCTGGGGCCTCGCCGTGATCACCCTGGCCGCGGCGGCCCTGCTGGTGCTGACGACGGGCGTCCTCGGCGAGCCGGGCCTGGCCCCGGTCGCCGCCGGCCTGTTCGTCCTGATGGCCGCCATGGGTCTGGCCATGCCCAACACCAACGCCCAGGCCCTGATGCGCTCCGGCAACGCGGCCGGCTCCGCCTCCGCCCTGCTGGGCACCTCCACCTACCTGCTCGGCGCCATCGCCTCCCCGCTCGTCGGCATCGCGGGCGAGCACACGGCCGTCCCCATGGCCACCGTCCAGCTCGGCTGCGCGGTGGCGGCGGTGCTCAGCTTCGTCCTGCTGTGCGGGCGGCGCGGCGGCGCGGGGTCGTCGGATTCATCGGATTCGTCGGCCTCGGCGGGTGAGAGCCCCGAGAGCCGCACGCGCGTGACGGGCGCGGAGGCCGCGGAGGCCGCGGAGTAGCCCGGCCCGCGCGGGCCGGCCGTGCGGTACGCCGGGGGCGACGGGTTCGTCGCGGCGCGCCCGGGGGACGTCCGCGGTGCCGGCGCGTCCGCGGGCGGCGCACTGCGCGGGCGCAGGGGGGTACAGGAGCCGTGCCGGTACGCACGATCGCGGCAGCCCCGCAGCCCCGCAGCCCCGCAGCCCCGCAGCCCCGCAGCCCCGCAGGACGGCGGACGGCTGCTCTCTCCTCCTCCGCCACGTATGCAGCGGTCGGCTCCGCACGGCGGGCACGGCGGGCACGGCGGGCACGGCGGCGATGCCGGCAGCGGGACGTGCCGGCCCCGCCTCAGGCGCCGACACTCGGCCGGCGCCCGATCCGGAGAGCGGCCAGGACCGGTCCGATCGGACGACGGACACCCGGCGCGCGCCCGCGACCCGGCCGCGCTCACGCCGGGCGCCGCGCCGCCCGCGTGACGCCCGCCCGCGCCGCGCCCGCCGCGTGGCCCGACAGGCCGTGCCGTCGCGCGGCGGCCCGCGCTCGTCACGCCGCCCGCTGAACGGGCAAGCGGCGGCCACTCCGGCCCCACCCCGACCCCACCCCGTAAAATCCACCCAATGCACGCCCCCGAGAACACGCCGCCGACCGGCGAGAACCTCCGCGCCGCGCTCGCCGGACTGCTCGACGGTCTGCCGCCCCGGCAGGCCGCCCGGGCCGTCGAGCGGCTGATCGCCAACTACCGGGGGCGGACCCCGACCGACGCGCCGGTCCTGCGCGACCGTTCCGACGTCGCCGCCTACGCCGCCTACCGCATGCCCGCGACCTTCGAGGCCGTCCGGCACGCGCTGGAGGCGTTCCGGGACCGGCTGCCCGACTGGTCGCCCGGCACGCACGTGGACCTCGGCGGCGGTACGGGCGCGGCGACCTGGGCCGTCGCGGCGGCCTGGCCGGAGGGCGAGCGGACGACGACCGTCCTGGACTGGGCGGAACCCGCCCTCGCCCTCGGCGCCGAACTCGCCGGCGCCGCCGCCTCGCCCGCGCTGCGCGCCGCGCGCTGGCAGCGGCAGGTCATCGGCGGCGGCCCGGCCGTCCCCGAGGGCACCGACCTCGTCACCGTCTCCTACGTCCTCGGCGAACTCACCGACGACGCCCGGCGGTCCGTCGTCGACCAAGCCGCCCGCGCCCGCGCCGCCGTGATCGTCGAACCGGGCACCCCCGAGGGCTACCGCCGGGTGATCGAGGCCCGCGACCGGCTGATCGCGGCGGGTTTCGAGGTCGTCGCCCCCTGCCCGCACAGCGCCGCCTGCCCGATAGAGCCGGGCACGGACTGGTGCCACTTCTCCGCCCGCGTCAGCCGCTCCTCCCTGCACCGGCAGGTCAAGGGCGGCTCGCTGGCGTACGAGGACGAGAAGTTCTCGTACGTGGCCGCTGTGCGGACCGGCGACGGCACGGACGACCCGAGCGGCCTCCCCGCCGCCCGCGCCCGCGTCGTACGCCGCCCGCAGATCCGCAAGGGCCAGGTGCTCCTGGAACTGTGCACCCGTGACGAGGGGCTGCGCCGCGAGACGGTCACCAAGCGCCACGGCGGCCTCTACCGCGCCGCGCGGGACGCGGACTGGGGCGACGCGTGGCCGCCGGAGGACGGCGAGGGCTGACGCCCCACGCTCCACGCCTCACGCCGCGCACCCCACGCCCCCCCGGTCGTCGGCGCCCGCCCGGCGCTCCGGGCGGCCGGCGCGTCCGGATGGTCCGCGCGCCCGGCGGCCCCGTGCCCGTACCCCCACCGGACGGCTGCCCCGGCCGGTGCCCGGCCCGCCCGCTGCGGCCGGGCGTCCCGGATAGTCCGGCAGCACGGGCCAACGCGTCAACCCGTCAACGCAGTTCCTGCGTGCAGCACTTCACGCTGCCGCCCCCCTTCAGCAGCTCGCCCAGGTCCATCCCGATCGGCTCGAAGCCGCGCTCCCGGAGCGGCCCGAAGAGGCCGACGGCCGCCTGGGGGAGGAGGACGTGGCGGCCGTCGCTGACCGCGTTCAGGCCGAGCGCCGCCGCGTCCTCCGCGTCGGCGACGAGGGCGTCGGGGAAGAGGCGTTCCAGGACGGCCCGGCTGCCGGGGGAGAAGGCGCCGGGGTAGTACATGATCTCGTCTTCGGCGGCGTCGAGGACGCACAGGGCCGTGTCGAGGTGGTAGTAGCGGGGGTCGATCAGGTCCAGGCCGATGACGGGGCGGCCGAAGAACTCCTGTGCCTCGGGGTGCGACAGCGGGCTGCTGCGGAAGCCCCGGCCGGCGAGCAGCCAGGAGTCGGTGACGGCGAAGTCGCCCTCGCCCTCGTTGATGTGCTCGGGTTCGCGGACCACGGAGTAGCCGTGCGACCGGAACCACTCCACGTGCACGGCCGCCTCGGCGGCGCGCTGCGGGTGGGCGAAGCGGGCGCCGAGGACGCGGCCGTCGACGACGGTGGCGCCGTTCGCCGCGTACACCATGTCGGGCAGTTCCGGGCGGGGTTCGAGCTCCTCCACGGTGTGGCCGAGGGCGCGGTAGCGGTCGCGGAGGGTTTCCCACTGCGTGAGGGCGAGCGGCAGATCGACCGGCTTGGCCGGGTCCATCCACGGGTTGATCGAGTAGGTGACCTTGAAGTGGGCGGGCGGGCACATCAGATAATGACGGGGGCTCGCCGCCCGTGGTGCTGCGGTACGCAAGTCGCGCTCCTCACGGTGGTGTTGGGCACGTACGCGGCGAGCGTACGTGCCCAAATCGTCCACGCTGGGCGCTGTTCGCGCATGAACCGTACGGGTGGTTTACGCACGGCCTTTCACGCCCCCGTGGTACCGCTCCTTCCTTCCCGCAACGCGCGCAGCAGTTCCCGCTTCTGTGCGAGCGGGTCGGCGCCCCGGCCGGCCCCGCCGGACGCGTTGCCGCGCAGCGCCTTGCGCGAGAGGTTGCTGCGGGTCCCGCCCACGCCGAGCATCCTGCCGTTTCCCCGGGTCATGGGGGCTCCTTCCGTCGGTGTCTCGCATGTGCCTGAGACGAGACGTCTCGTCTCGCGATGACTCCGTTATTACGCCATGCGCCACCCCGCCCCGTCAACCCCCAACGAGACGAAACGTCTCGCCTCACTGAACAGCTACCCTGCCCCCATGGCCACTACCAAGACCCCGCCCGACGCCAACCGCCGCAGCGAGCGTTCCCGTCGCGCGATCCTGGAAGCCGCCCTGGAGCTCACCGGCGAGACCGGCTACCAGCGGCTCACCATCGAGGCCATCGCCGCCCGGGCCGGCGTCGGCAAGCAGACGATCTACCGCTGGTGGCCCTCCAAGGCCGCCGTCCTCCTGGACGCCTTCGTCGCCCTCGGCGAGGAGGCCGCCGAAGGGCACCACGAGCTCCCGGACACGGGTGACCTGGAGGCCGACCTCAAGGTCGTCCTCCGCGCCACCGTCGACGAGCTCAACAGCCCGCGCTACGACGCCCCTTCGCGCGCCCTCGCCGCCGAGAGCATCGCCAACCCGGACCTCTGCGCGCAGTTCACACGGGCGGTGCTCGAACCGCAGCTCCAGCTGTACGTCACCCGGCTGCGCGCCGCCCAGGAGGCCGGGCAGGCCGACCCGGACGTGGACCCGCGCATCGCCCTGGAACTGCTCGTCGGCCCGCTCGCCCACCGCTGGATGCTGCGCACCCAGCCCCTCACCCACGCCTACGCCGACAGCGTCGTCGAGATCACCCTGCGGGGACTCACCCCGCGCTGAACCCGGCCGCCGGGCCCGCCGCCGGCGCCGCCGCCGGGTCCCGTCCACGCCCCGCCCGGCCGCCGGAGCGGTCCGTGTCACACCCTCGGATGCGCCCGACGGTCACGCCGGGCGCAGGATGGTGGCAGCATTGACCGGAGACCGCGGTCGAAGTGAGGGGATAGATGGAACGCAAGAGCAGATTCTCCCAGTGGCTGCGCCGCCCCAGGAGCGGAGCGGGCGGCGATACGGGTGCGGGGGCGGCCACCGGCGCCGCCCGCGAGGAACTGCTCCTGGCCGCGGCCGCCGCGGGGTTCCCCCTGGCCCCGGCCGCCCACCCCTCCGGCTACGGGTGTTCGTGCGAACGCATCGGCTGTCCCACCCCGGGCCGGCATCCCGTCTCCTTCGCCTGGCAGACCCTCGCCACCACCGACCCGGAGAAGGTCACCAAATGGCTCCGGGCCCAGCCCGAGGCCAACTTCGTCACCGCCACCGGCATGGCCCACGACGTCCTGGACGTCCCCGCCGAGGCCGGCCGCAAGGCGCTGGACCGGCTTACGGCCGCCGGCGTCGAGGTCGGGCCCGTCGCCACCGTCGCCCCCGACCGCATGCTCTTCTTCACCGCCACCCGCGGCACCCCGGACGACGAGGACGAGTGGTGGCCCTGCGAGCTCGACTGCCACCCCGAGACCCTCGACGAACACCCCGGCCTGCGCTGGCACTGCCGCGGCAGCTACGTCCTCCTGCCGCCCTCCCGCCTCCCCGGCGACGACGCGTACGTGGCCTGGCTGGTGGGTCCCGAACGGCCGCTGCCGGACCCGCTGACGCTGCTGGAGACGCTGACGGACGCGTGCGCCCAATACGCGGGCGACCGGCCGGACCACGAGCACCACGCGGCCTGGCCGATCGGCCGCTGAGGACGCCGCCCTCCCGCTCCGCCCCTCCCGCTCCGCCTACTCGCCCTTCGCCGCGATCAGCGACTCGATCCGGTTCAGGAACCGCACCTGGGACGCCGCCCCCTTGACCCGCTCTCCCTTCGCCGGCACCCGCACCGCCGACTCCGACACCCGCGTATACGTGATCGCCGTCGACAGCCGCCCCGTCAGCAGGGACTTCGTCCGCTGCTCGGTGACGGCCGGACGGACGCCCCTCGCCATGGTCCGCTTCTCGCGGTGGTGGGCGGTGAAGAACACGACGGCGCCGCCGTCCGCGGTGCGCAGGGCGAGCGCGGGGAAGCCCGGCCCCTGTTCGGGGGTGTCGATCCAGTCGGTCCAGAAGGTGGGCGTCCGCGCGAGCTTGGCGCGGTCGGCCCGGAGCTGGGTGGTGGCGAGGTCGGGGGCGAAGACGTCGCCCTTGCCGGTGCGCAGGAAGCCGGTGTACGCGCCGCTGACCGCGTCGGGCTCCAGCACCAGCCCGGACGGCTGACCGGATGGCTCACCGGACGGCTGACCGGCCCGTACCGGAACGGCCTCCGCCCAGCCGTCCCCGTCCGTCCGGAACGCCGGGACCGTGCCCGGCGCGTGCAGCGTCAGGTAGGCGGCCTTCCACGGGTCCTTGGCGCTGTCGCGCGTGAACACCACCAGCCACCGGTTCTTGTCCCGGTTGCTGAGGGTGTCGGCGACGAAGAACTTGGGCCAGCCCGCCGACTTGGGGATGGCGAACCGGGCGTCGCGCAGCTCCAGCGCCGGATAGCCCGGATTGCCCTTGGGCAGCAGCTTGCGCTGCGCGGTCACGTCGGCACGGCCGATCTCGGCGAGGGCGCCCGTCTCGACCCGGTCCACGAGGGCCGGGTCGAGGGCGCGGTACGCCTTGGTGTAGCCGGCGGTGAAGTCGCCGAGGGCCTTGGCGGCCTCAGCCCTGTCCACCGCCGGGACGATCTCCCGCTCGCCGTGCACCGTCACGCACCCGGTCGCCAGCAGCGCCGGCAGCAGGAGCAGCGGGAGCACCCGGGACGGCACCGGCCACGGCCGGCGACGCGGAAGGCGCGGCAGCCGACGCGGAAGGCGCGGAAGGCGCGGGCGCGTCCGACGTCGCATCGGCCTTGGACTCCTCGGTGGCTGCGCTGGCAGCGGTGGCTGCCGGGGACGGCGCCACCTTACCGGTGCGGCCGGGGCGGAAGAACAGCACCAGGGTCGGGACCAGGTACAGCGCCCACACCCAGACCTGGAGCTTCGTCGGGTCCGGCTGGAAGTTGAAGACGCCCTTCAGCAGCGTCCCGTACCAGCTGTCGACCGGCACCTGCTCGCTGATGTCGAACGCCGTGGAGTTCAGCCCCGGCAGGACGTCGGCCTCCTGGAGGTCGTGGAAGCCGTACGCGAGCACGCCCGCAGCCACCACGATCAGCATGCCGCCGGTCCAGGTGAAGAACTTCGCCAGGTTGATCTTCAGCGCGCCCCGGTAGAACAGCCAGCCCAGCAGCACCGCCGTGAGCAGCCCGAGCAGCGCGCCGACCAGCGGCCGTACGCCGTCGTCGGTGGCCTGCACCGCCGTCCAGATGAACAGCGCGGTCTCCAGGCCCTCCCGGCCCACGGCCAGGAACGCCGTCACCACCAGCGCGGTGGTGCCCATGGCCAGCGCCGCGTCCAGCTTGCCGTGCAGCTCCTTCTTCAGGTGCCGCGCGGTGCGCCGCATCCAGAAGACCATCCACGTCACCAGGCCCACGGCGATGACGGACAGCGAGCCGCCCAGCATCTCCTGCGCCTCGAACGTCATGGTCTGCGAGCCGTACTGGAGCACGGCGCCGAAGCCCATGCTGAGCAGCACGGCCGCGGCGATGCCGAGCCAGACCGGCCGCAGGGCGTCCCTGCGGCCGCTCTTGACCAGGTAGGCGACGAGGATGCAGACGACCAGGCTGGCCTCCAGCCCCTCGCGCAGGCCGATCAGGTAGTTGCCGAACACGCGGCGCCTCCTTCGTGTGCGGGGCCGTCAGCCGAACAGCGTCCGGCCCCACCAGTCGTCCTTGTCGCGGACGCCCGGCGGGACGGCGAAGACGGCCGAACCCACGTGCTGGATGTACTCGTTGAGGGCGTCCGAACGCGACAGCCGGGTCTGGATGGGCACGAAGCCGTCCCGGACGTCGCGCTGGTAGGCGATGAAGAACAGTCCGGCGTCGAGCCGGCCCAGGCCGTCGGTGCCGTCCGTGAAGGAGTAGCCGCGGCGCAGGATCGTCGCCCCCGCGTTGCTGTCGGGGTGGGCGAGGCGGACGTGCGCGTCCGGCTTCATCACCCGGAGGTTGGGCTCCTCGCGCTCCTTGCGCTTGCCCAGCGGCGCGCCCTCGGCCTTGTCGCGGCCGAAGACGTCCTCCTGCTCCTTGAGCGAGGTGCGGTCCCAGGTCTCGATGTGCATGCGGATGCGGCGGGCGACGAGGTACGAGCCGCCGGCCATCCAGCCGTCGGCGTCCTTCTCGCCCACCCACACGAACTTGTCGAGCCGGTCCGTCTCGGTGCCCGCGATGTTCCGGGTGCCGTCCTTGAAGCCCATCATGTTGCGCGGCGTCATGGCGTCGGGGGTGGTCGACGAGGTCTTGCCGAAGCCGAGCTGCGACCAGCGGATCGCGACCCGGCCCATGCCGATGCGGGCCAGGTTGCGGATCGCGTGCACCGCGACCTGCGGGTCGTCCGCGCACGCCTGGACGCAGAGGTCGCCGCCGCTGCGGGCCGGGTCCAGGTTGTCGCCGGGGAACGGCGGCAGGTCGATCAGGGCCTTGGGGCGGCGGCCCTTGAGGCCGAAGCGGTCCTTGCCGTCCTTCTCGAACAGGGTGGGCCCGATGCCGAACGTGAGCGTCAGCCGGGACGGCTTGAGGCCCAGCGCCTCGCCGGTGTCGTCCGGCGGCAGCTCGTCGTTCTCGCTGATGGCGCCCTCGCCGACCTCGTGACCGGCGGTCATCCGGGCGGCGGCGGCCGTCCACTCCTTCAGCAGCTTGATCAACTGCTCGCGGTCGTCCGTGCGCACGTCGAAGGCGGCGAAGTGCAGCCGGTCCTGGACGGGCGTGGCGATGCCGGCCTGGTGGGGACCGTAGAAGGGCACGGCCTCGCCCTCGGCGGCGGCCGGCGACTTGTCGTCGTCGCCCAGCCGCAGGGCCGCGGCCGTACCGCCGGCCGCGGCGGCACCGAGCGCGAGACCGGCGCCGCCCCAGCCGAGGAGGGCGCGGCGGGAGGGCTTGCGGGAGGTGCTTTCTCCGGCGGTGCCGGTTTCCGGCTTCGTGTCCGTCGTGGTGTCGGTCTTCGCGTCGGTCTTCGCGTCGGTCTTCGCGTCGGTCTTCGCGTCCGCCTTCGCCACCGCGGGCTCCTCGGCCCGGTCGCCGGACGTCGTCGTCCCGTTCGTTTCGTTCTTCTCGTTCATCGCGTCACTCATCGCACGTGCCCCCGGGTTACTTCGCGACGGCGCCGGCGAGCTTGGACAGCGGCTCGGCGAGGGCGTTGACGGCGTCCGACAGCTTCTTGCGGTCGTCCTTGCCGACGGAGTCGTACGCCTTGAAGTGGTCGCCGTCGCGGTAGTCGCCCAGCAGCTTCTTCAGGTCCGCGAACTGCTTGTCGAGCTCCTTGACGAGCGCGGCGTCGTTCTTGGCGGCGACGGGCTTCAGCAGCTCGTAGGACTTCTCGGCGCCCTCCACGTTGGCCTGGAAGTCGTCCAGGTCGGTGTGGCTGTAGCGCTCCTCCTCGCCGGTGACCTTGCCGGTGGCCACCTCGTCCAGCAGCTCCTTGGCGCCGTTGGCCATGCTGGTGGCGGTGATGTCGGCCTTGCCGACCCGCTTCTGCCAGTCGACGAGGTCCTTCGACAGCTGGTCGGCGAGGGCCTTGTCCTCGTCAGTGATCTTCTTGCCGTCCCAGAGCGACTTCTCCAGCTTGTGCCAGCCGGTCCACTTCTGGCCCTTCTCCAGGCCGTCCTCGCGGACGTCGACCTTGGGGTCGATGTCACCGAAGGACTCGGCGACGGGCTCGGTCCGCTCCCAGCCGAGGCGGGACGGGGCGTAGGCCTTCTTCGCCGCGTCGAGGTCGCCCGCCTTCACGGCGTCGATGAACTTCTGCGCGAGCGGAAGGGTCGCGTCGGCCTGCTCCTGGACGTACTTGCGGTATTCCGCGACGGCCTTGTCGAGCGCCGGGTCGGTCTTCTTCTGCTTGCCGTCGCCGCCGGTGACGGTGATCTTCTGCCGGATGCCGTCGCCCTTCATGCCGGGCTTGCAGGCGATCTCGTAGTCACCGGCCTTCTTGACCGTGGCGGTGATCTCGGCCTTGGTGCCCGGGCCGATGTTCTCGCGCTCGGTGACGATCCGGTCGTCCGCGGCGTAGACGTACACCTCGGTGACCTTGGAGCCCTTGTTCTGAATGTTGATCTTCACATCACCGGCGGGGAACGAGGTCTTCGAGACCTCGCACTTGTCGTCGGAGGCGGTCACGCGGATCGCGTCGGAGTCACCGGCGTCCGACTTCTCTGCGCAGCCGGACACGACGGCCAGGGCCGCCGCCGCGGCGACGACGGTGACAGCGGAGGAGCGGAGGGCTCGCATACGGGCTCCAGGCGTGCTCGGAAGTCGGAATACCTGCCCTTTCATCACATCTCCGTCACAAAGGGAGGAGGTGTGGCTGAAAAAGCACCTCTAATAAGGCCGACCTAACTTATCTGAGGCTTGCCTGAGTCGTTCCCCAAAGTGCACGTGATCCTGCTCTCATGCGGCAAAATTTCGCCCCGCTCGGCAGATCGATCACTTGAGTCCGTCGGGTCACTTCTGTTACGGGCGGGGGTCGACGCGGTCGGGGCGGCCGGGCGTCCTCCCTCCTGCCCCACGCCGCGCTTCCATTCGCGGGAGTGCGGGGGAGCCGCTGTGGTCGCGGCGCGGAGCCCGGACGTGAGCCGATGCGCGCGCCGGGGTCCGCGCCCGGGTCCGTGCGGGTGTCCGTACCCGGGCGGCCGGCTCCGCCGGACGTCGGGGGCCGCCGGGCGGATAGGGGACGAATCCGGCCACCTCGGACAGGGGCGGGAGAGCTGTCCGGTGGTGCGCGCGACGCGGCCGGCGACTCGTGTGATGACTCATGTGCCGTGCGAGGGACCCTTTTCCGCTTTCCGCGCATCCATTCGACTGACTACCTTTCATGTGCCGGCAGGCACCGGCCGCACTACCCCTAAGGAGAGTTGACACATGGCCGTAACCCAGAGACGGACGGCGTTCACCGCCGCCGTCGCCACGGCGATCGCCCTCGGGGCCACCGTGCTCACCCTGCCCGCCCGAGCCGCCGGTGAGGAGCCGGACGCGGCGGCCAAGCAGCCGACCGGGTTCCAGCTCAAGGACGCCACCCTCACCTGGGGCATCAAGGAATCGTTCCGCCAGTACGTCACGGGCGAGGAGGCCGACGGCACCATCCGCGTCGCCGACGGCGTCGAACAGGCGGACGGCAACGGTGCCTTCACCTTCTCCGGCGGCAAGGGCACCTACGACCGCGAGAAGCACTCCTTCACCACGGCTTTCAAGGGCAGCGTCCGCTTCCTGGGCCACGCCAAGGGCGAGGGGAAGAAGAAGCACTGGGGGCTGGACGTCAAGTTCAGCGACCTCAAGGTGATCGGCGAGGGCGGGAAGGGCCGCGTCACCGCCGACGTCACGACGTCCGGCAAGACCCGCGACGACGTCACCCTCGCCACGCTCGACCTGGCGAAGGCGGAGCCGGCGGGGAAGGACGGCGAGCCGAACAAGGCGGACAAGGCCGAGAAGAGCGACAAGAAGGCCGACAAGAAGGCCGACAAGAAGGCCGACAAGGACGCCAAGGACAGCAAGGACGGCGGCAGCAAGGAGCAGGCCGGGAACGACGCCAAGGCCGGCGCCAAGAACGACGTCCCGGCACTCGCCAAGGTCCCCGCGACCCTGACGGCCGACGGTGCCAAGGCGCTCACCTACAAGAAGCACTCCGTCTACAAGGCCGGGGCGTCCCTCGACGGCCTCTCCCTCTCGGCGAAGCAGGGCGCTCCGCTCCCGGACGACCACGAGCCCGCCCCGATACCCAGCAAGAAGCCCACGCCCGACCCGAAGCCGAAGGAGCCCTCCGAGCCGAAGGAACCCTCCGAGCCGAAGCAGACCTCTGACACGAAGAAGCCGTCCGACACGAAGAAGACCCCTGAGCCGGAGAAGACCTCCGACGCGAAGGGGGACCCCACTCCGAAGGAGACCCCGTCCTCCGAGCCCAAGCCCGAGGGCGTCGACGACGGCAAGGTCACGGGCCCGGAGGAGGAGTCGCTCATTCCGGAGACGGGCGACCCGAAGGGAGGCGCCGAGGAGACCGGCGGCTCCTCCGCGTCCCCCGGGACGACGGGCAGCACCGGGAGCTCGGAGACGCCGGGGACCACCGGCAGCACGGGCACCACCGGCAGCAGTACCGAGCAGCCGAAGCAACTGGCCGCGGACTCCACGGTCTACGACGGCCGCCTGGACTGGGGCGTCTCGCAGGCGTTCCGCAGTGCCGTCACCGGCACGACGCTCGGCGGGAAGATCGAGGTCTCGGACGGCGCCGAGCAGCAGAGTACGGGCGGCTTCCGCTTCACCAAGGCGACGGGAAGCTACGACGCGGCGAAGTCCAAGCTCGACGCCACGTTCAAGGGGACGGTGCGCTTCACCGCCCACCCGAACGGCAAGAGCGTGGAACTCACGCTCTCGAAGTTCCGGATCGCCGCGAACGGCGACAAGGGGCAGCTGCTGGCCCACGTCACCAGGAAGGAGGACGGGAAGGCCGCCCCCGGCCTGTCCGACAAGGAGACCGTGCTGGCGGACCTCACCCTGTACAAGGACTCCCTTGCGGCCACCAACGGCGTCGTCACGCTCAACATGGTGCAGGCCGCCCTCACCGAGGAGGGGAAGAAGGCCCTCACCATCCCGGGTGTCACGCTCAACAGGGGTGACGGCCTCGACCCGGTGACCGCGAAGATCGCGGTCAACAAGGACGCCAAGCTCGACGACGACTCGACCGGCACCAACACCGACGGCACCGGCACGAGCGGCACCGGCAACTCGTCGGGTACGGGTACGGGCACGGGGACCGGTACGGGCACCGGCACGGACGACTCCCTCGCCCACACCGGTAACGACACCCCCACCGGCCCCCTGGTCGGCAGCGCCGCGGCGCTCGTCCTCGCGGGCGGGGCGGCGGTCTGGACGGCGCGTCGCAAGTCGGCGAAGCTGACCGGCTGATCTCCGGCGGCTCGCCTGCGCAGAGCCCTGCCCCCACCGCCCCCCGGCGGCGGGGGCAGGGCTCCCGTACCCCCACTGGGTAGGGTGGCGGGACAGCACCACGCGAACCGCACGCACCAAGGAGCAGACGTGAGCGAGCCGGCGTCCACCGCCCTGCAGCAGGAGATAGCCCGGGAACTCCAGGTCGCCGAGGACTTCGACGCCGAGCGGGAGATCGAGCGCCGGGTGGCCTTCCTCGCCGAGCGGCTGACCTCCACCGGCCTGCGCTCCCTCGTCCTCGGCATCAGCGGAGGCGTCGACTCCACCACCGCCGGCCGGCTCTGCCAGCTCGCGGTCGAGCGGGCCCGCGCCACCGGTCACGAGGCGCACTTCTACGCGATGCGGCTGCCCTACGGCGTCCAGGCCGACGAGCACGACGCCCAGCTCGCCCTCTCCTTCATCCGTGCCGACCACGTGCTGACCGTGGACGTCAAGCCCGCCAGCGACGCCGCGCTGGAGGCCGCGCTCGCCGGCGGCACCCGCTTCCGCGACGCCCACCACCAGGACTTCGTGCACGGCAACATCAAGGCCCGGCAGCGCATGATCGCCCAGTACGCGGTGGCCGGCGCGCACGAGGGCCTGGTCGTCGGCACCGACCACGCCGCCGAGGCGGTCTCCGGCTTCTTCACCAAGTACGGCGACGGCGCCGCCGACCTCGTCCCGCTGACCGGCCTCACCAAGCGCCGGGTGCGCGCCGTCGCCGACGCCCTGGGCGCGCCCGCCGAGCTGGTGTGGAAGACCCCCACGGCCGACCTGGAGACCCTCGACCCGGGCAAGGCCGACGAGGACGCGCTCGGCGTCACATACGACGACATCGACGACTTCCTGGAGGGCAAGCCGGTCGAGGAGCGCGCCTTCGAGACGATCGTCCGCCGCTACCGCCTCACCGACCACAAGCGCCAACTCCCCATCGCCCCCTGAGGAAACGCCGCACCGGGCGCCACGGATTGTTCCTACGAAGCGACAAGGCGCGGGGCGCTGTTCGGCGCGCCACTGGCACCTGTGCCGGGCGGCACGGGAATGCGATGCTCTGGTGGATTCCCGCTGCTGGTACGGGTGTTACCCGTGTGCCTGCGGCAGGTGTGTTCCCTCAACGAGAGTGGGAGTGAACGTCATGGCATCGCTGCGCAGTCGTCTCATGGTCACTGTGGTGGCCGCCGCCGTCGGAACGGCGGTGCTGGGCCTGGCACCCGCCGCGTCGGCCGACGACCACCACCATCATCACCACCACCACGCCGACGACGGGTACCCGGTGCTGGTGGTGTCGCCGGCACCGGGGAAGCTGACCCAGGAGCACAAGGTGACCGACACCTACCAGTACGCCCCCAAGGCGTCCGGCGGCTCGTCGACGACGCCCGAGGAGTCGTCCGCCGCACAGTCGTCCTCAGCTTCGGCATCGGCGTCCGAGCCCGGGGCGGTGTCGAGCGCCAAGGACGCGGCGAACAGCACGGGCCAGTCCGCCACTTCCGGCCTGTCGAGCACCGTCAACTCCTTGCTGAAGTAGCCCGCAGGGGGCCGCTCACCTCACACCGCCGCCGCGACGGCCGTCCGCTCAGCCGGCCCCCGGAGGGGGCCGGGGGCCCGGGTCCTGCTGCCCCAACTGCTCTCTCCCGCTCGCCTGTCGTGGGGCGGTCGCCGCGCGCGGACCATCCCGGGCAACTGCCCCAGGGGGTTGCGATCCGGACACCGGAGGGGGGTGTTCCAGTCAGTTGAGCAGTCAACGGTTGCTATGTGCAGCGGTTGCGGGGGACCGTCGTTATGCAAGCGCGAGACGAGAGGGCGTGGCGGCCTTCCGTAATCGAAGTCGCCGCGAAAGTTCTCGTCCCGGCGCGATGCGTGACGCACGACGCACGAATCACAGCGCGACCCATAGCGGTCGCGGGGTGAACTCCCGTTTCGGCATGCGAAGAAGGAGACTCAGCCAGTGCTGTCGAAAGCGAAAAAGACCGCGACTTCCGTCGCCATGGCCTTCGCGGCCGCCGCCGCGCTCACGGTGGTCGTCCCGGCCGGCAACGCCTACGCCATCGACCATATCCCCTGCCGTGGCGGGGAGCCCTTCCTGAAGATCTGGTCGCACAGCGGCGGACGTCAGAGCGTCGACTGCTACGCGAACCGCGGGAGGACCGACTTCGGCGGGTGGTGGGTCGACAAGATATCCACCGGCAACAACGACCTGATCTACTACGACGCCAACGGCGACTCGGTGAAAATCGAGCGCTGGCACGAAATCACTTTCCCGAACCGGCCGCCCAAGGTCAACTCCATCGAAATCCTTTGACGCAGCGGTGGGGCGGCGGCCCGGGGCCACGGTTCTCGTGGCGCGCGCGCTTACGGCCATTGCCGCCGTTTTCCCGGCGTCCAGCGGGTTTCCCTCGCCTCAGGTGACAGGTAATCCGCCTGCCCCGGACCGCCGCCCTGATGCCGGCCATGCCTTTGCGGGCCATGGCCGGCATCGGCTGCATTTACGGGTCGGTTTTCGGGGAGGTTCTCACGAGTCGGCGGCCGTCGGGCGCGGTGCGCGCGTCAGGCCGTCCAGGACGAGGTCGAGGAGGCGTTCGGCCTGCTCGCGCCGCTCCGGTGCGGCCGAGGTGAGGGCGATGCCGGCGAGGGCGGCGAACATGTCGTCCGGGCCGATGTCGGACCGGATCGCTCCGGCGTCGGCGGCCGCCTCCATGAGGGCCGCGAGGGCCGCCCGGATCAGGTCGCGGCTCTCGGCATAGGGGTTGGTTCCCGTGTCGACGAGCGCCCGGAGAACGTCGGCCATGCCGAGCTTGGCGGTGGCGTAGTCGATGAAGCGGCGCGTCCACGCGCGCAGCGCCTCCCGTGGCGGCTGCGCCGCCAGCAGGCCGGGAACGGCGTCGCAGAGCCGGGCGACCTCGTTGCGGTAGGCCGCCTCGACCAGGGCCTCCCGGGTGGGGAAGTTGCGGTAGAGGGTGCCGGTGCCCACGCCCGCCTCCCGGGCGATGCGTTCGAAGTGCGCGTTCAGCCCTTCCTCGCCGAAGACGCGTACAGCGGCGGCCAGGATCCGCTCCCGGTTGCGCCGCGCGTCGGCCCGCAGCGGGCGTTCTGTCTCTCGGGTCATCAGCGCTCGCCCTTCCTCGACCCCCGTTGCAAGCGGCGGCGCCTCCGCTTACTGTTCGAGTGAACCGGCGGCGCCTCCGCTTTCACCGTAGGCCATGTCTCCGCCCTGCCCCCGCCCACCCTCCGGGAGGACCGCCGACCATGTCGGGAATCGAAGGCGAAGTCGTGGCGATCACGGGCGCCGGCAGCGGCATCGGCGAGGCCACCGCGCTGCTGCTCGCCGAACGCGGTGCGAAGGTCGTCCTCGGGGCACGCCGCACCGAGCGCCTCGCGGCCCTGGCCGGCCGCATCGAGGCGGCCGGCGGCGAAGCCGCCTGGATACGTACGGACGTCACACGGCGCGCGGACCTGTCGGGCCTCGTCGGGCTGGCGTGCGAACGCTACGGCCGGCTCGACGTCCTCGTCGCCAACGCCGGTGTCGGCCTGATCTCCCCGCTCGACGAACTCCGCGTGGAGGACTGGGAGGAGATGATCGACGTCAACCTCAAGGGCGTCCTGTACGGCATCGCCGCCGCCCTGCCGGTCTTCCGCGCCCAGGGCCGCGGGCATTTCGTCAACACCGTGTCCACCGCCGGACTGCGCGTCGTCCCGCTCCAGTCGGTGTACGCCGGCACCAAGAACGCCGTCCGTACGATCGCGGAGGGCCTGCGCCAGGAGGCCGGCGACAGGCTGCGTGTCACCGTCGTCTCACCGGGCATGGTCCGTACGGAGTTCACGGAGCGCATGGATCCGGAGGTACGGGCCCGGATCGCCGACCGCATGGCCGAGGCCGCCCTCCCGCCGGACGCGGTGGCCCGCGCCATCGCGTTCGCCATCGAGCAGCCGGACGGCGTCGACGTCGGAGACATCGTCGTACGGCCGACCGCGCAGGACTGAGCCCGCAGGACGACCAGACCTCCCCGGGGCGGGGCCCGTCGCCTACTCCGACTGGGCGATCTGGATCAGATTGCCGCAGGTGTCGTCCAGCACCGCCGTCACCTCCGGCCCCATCTCCTCCGGCTCCTGCGTGAACCGCACCCCCAGCCCGCGCAGCCGCTCGTACTCGGCCCGGACGTCGTCCACCGCGAAGGCGATGGCCGGAATGCCGTCCGCGACCAGCGCCTCCCTGTACGGCTTCACCGCGGGGTGCCCGGAGGGTTCGAGCAGGAGCTCGGTCCCGTCGGGGTTCTCCGGCGAGACGACGGTCAGCCACCGGTCCGTATCGCCGACCGGGACGTCGTGCTTCGTCACGAACCCCAGGACGTCGGTGTAGAAGCGGTGGGCCTTCTCCTGGTCGTCGACGAAAACGCTGGTCAGGTAGATCCTCATGACGTGCTCCCGGGTGCGGAGGAGGGGACGGACGGGGCCGGCCGCCCCGGCGACCCGGCAGCCGACCATGCGGACGGTGTCCAGTATGGACGCCGTCCGGTTTCCCGGCCGCTCGGGTGACGTCTCGCCCACCGAAGCGCCTCGTCGCCCCCACCTTGACGGCCTGGTCGATCGGCCGGCGGACGTCCATCGCCCTCCGCGCCGTCCTCGGTGGCCTCTTCATGCTCGGCGTCTGAATCCGGCGCGGCGGGGTCCGACAGCAGCGGACCGGCACCAGCCGCCTGCCCGCGCCCGTCGTCTTCGGCCACTTCGCCCTGGCCGCCATCGGCCTGGAGGTCTGGATCGGCTACCTCGCGACCCATCGGGCCGCCCTGGCGCGGGCCGCCTTCGGCCTGCTGCTGCCGGTCGCGCTGCTGGGATTCGTGATGCCGGCCCGCTGGATCCCCGTCCGCCGCGCCCGGGCCGCCGCGACGGCGCCCCTGGGGACCGACGAGTCCGTCCCCGCCGAACGGCACTTCCCCGCCGCGTCGGTCGTCCTGTTCCACGGCCTGCTCGCCGTCGCCACCCTCGTCCTCGTCCTGCTCACCGCCCTGGGCTGGTGAGGAGCCGCCCGAGCCAGTCGGTGCGGGCGGTACGGGCGGTGCGGCTGAGGGCCGCCTTCGGGGCCATGGTGTCGAAGCCGTGGAACGCGCCGGGCCAGACGTGGAGTTCGGCCTGGCCGCCGGCCTGCCAGAGTGCGTTCGCGTAGGCCACGCACGCGTCGCGGAACATCTCGGCCGATCCGACGTCGACGTAGGCCGGTGGGAGGCCGGAGAGGTCCGTGGCGCGCGCGGGGGCCGCGTACGGCGGGACGTCGGCGGTGCCGTGGCGGTCGCCCAGGTAGGCCCGCCACGACGTGGCGTCGGAGGTACGGTCCAGGGCCCCCGGGACGGACAGGTGACGGCTGGAGAAGGTGGCCGCGCGGTCGTCGAGCATCGGGCACAGCAGGAGCTGGCCCAGCGGCCGGGGGCCGCCGCGGTCGCGGGCCAGCAGGGCGAGGGCCGCGGCGAGGCCGCCGCCCGCGCTCTTCCCTCCGACGATGATCCGGTCCGGGTCGACGCCCAGTTGGTCCGCGTGCCCGGCCGCCCAGGCCAGCCCGGCGTAGCAGTCCTCCAGCGGTTCCGGGTAGCGCGCCCCCGGCGCCAGCCGGTACTCGGCCGAGGCGACCGCCAGCCCCAGCGGGAGCGCCCAGTCCCGGAGGACGCGGGGGAGGACGGACCACGCGTTGCCCGCGATCAGCCCGCCGCCGTGCAGGTAGTAGAGGAGCGGCAGGGGCCCGGCCGGGGCGGCCGACGGCCGCGCGCTCACCAGCGTGACGTCCGGGCCGCCCGGCGGCCCCGGCACGGACAGCTCCGCCACCTCGAAGAGGCCGCCCGCGCGCAGGTCCTCGACCGTCGGCCGCGGGCGGGCGGCGGCATCCCGCGCCTGCCGGGCCGCGAGGTTCCCCGGGGTGACCGGCTCCTTCGCCTCGTCGCTCAAGGAGGCCAGGACGGCGGCGAGTTCGGGGTCGAGGGGGACGGCGCCGGGCTCCTCGGCGCCGGGCTGCTCCGGCGGCTCCCGGTGGGCGCTCACGGCGTCCCGGCCTTCGGGCGGGACGGGGGACGGGGTGGTGGGGACGGCTGTCGGGGACCCATGCGGCGTATCCCATCACACGGCTCGGGTGTCCCGGGGTGGCCGCCGGCTTCCCCACACAGGAACCGGCCACACACCCGTCCCACCCGTCACGCCGCGGCCCGGCAAAGGGCGGGCAGCCCGGGTGGCAGGCCACCCCGCTCATCCTCGGTGAGGTCACGGCCCAGGACGGCACACAGGTGACGCTTCCAGAGGGCCGGGTCGAGGCGGAGCAGGCTCATGTCGCCTTCGCGGTCGCCGCGCAGCAGGGCCTTGCCGCCGTCGCCGGCCGCCAGGAAGGTTTGCTTCTGCATGAATTCGTACGTCTCCCGGTATTCCGCGTCGTCCGCCTTGAGGATGCGCACCGAGGTCGCGTTGGCCAGGAAGAAGCCGGTCCGTCCGAAGAGGCCGGCCGCCCAGCGGTCCGGGCTCATGGGCCCGATCGGCCCGACCGTTCGCTTCGGCTCGCTCCCCGGCCGCGCCGACCAGAGTTCCACCATCCCGCCCTTGGTCATCTCCGCCGTATAGCGTGAATCGGTCAGGAATACAGCCGTGTTGAGGTCGTCGCCGAGCCGGATCCGGAGATCGCGGTTCTCCTTTCCCGTGCGCAGATCGACGGCGTGCACCTCCGGCTGGCCGCCCACGGTGACCGCCACATAGCCCGGCTCGCGGTGGCGGCCGACGCCGTAGTACGGATGGTCCTGTGTCGTCAGCCGCAGTTCGCGCAGGTCGAGCGGTGGCGACAGGCGGCGGCCGCGCCGGGCGTCCCACTCCTCGACGGTCGTTCCGGAGACCGTGACGAGCCGTTCGTCGTCGAGGAACCGGAATTGGAGAAGTTCCGGCCGCTCTTTCCCGGCCGGCAGCCGGGCCGTGGTGAATTCGGCGACCCGGCGCAGCGAGGGCAGGGCCCGCACCGTGATCCGGTTCGTGTCCGACACATCCGCCACCAGGCTCTGCGTTTTGCTGACCTGGAGATCCTGGGACTTGTCCGGGGGCGTCGCGGCGGTATCGCCTTTCGCCTCTGCCAGCACGCGCCATTCGTCCTCGGTCGCGACGACGCGCAGGGTCCTGCCGTCACTGCCCACACGGACCACCATTGCGCTCCCGTCGCCCAGCAGGTGCGGAAGGCCGTAGGCGGTGCCCCCGGTGTCCTTTGCCAGCGCGAATCCTGTCACCCCGTTCTTGCCGCCGGACACCAGGACGGGATGGTCCGCGGTCCCCAGGAGGGGCAGAAAGGCCATCCCGCTCGTGGACACCGGGCCGGAGAACCGTACGGCGTCCCCCTGTTGAGAAGCCGTGTCGACGAGAGCCCACCCGCCCGACGAGCCGTACGCGGCGTAGCGTTCGCCCCGCCGGCTGACGGCGGTCTCCCGGCACGTGGTGTCCGGTCCGGCGGAGAAGCCACGCAGCGCCCGACCGTCCGTGACGCGTACCGCCTGGTAGCGGGCCACCCCGTACGAGGGCGGGGCGGCCTCCTCCCGGCGGCAGACGACGGCCACGCTGCCGTCCCCCGACACGCCGAGCCCCGAGATGTCGATGTCCTTGACCAGCTCATGCACCGCACCGGTGCCGATGTCGATCGACATCACGGCCGCCGCGTCGCGGGCGGGGTCGGCGGGCCTGGCGGCGGGCCCGTCGGTGAGGAAGGCGCCCACCCGACGGGCGGCGGACCGCCCACGACACCGGCTCGATACGATCCCGTCGTGATCACCAGCGCGCGCACCACGGTCTTCGACGTCGACGGCACCCTCTGCTTCGACGGAAGGACGATCGACAGCCGGATCCTCGCCGCCATCGAAGCATGCGAACGTGCCGGCCACCACCTGGTGTTCGCCTCGGCCCGCCCGGTCCGCGACCTCCTGCCCGTCCTCGGCGGGGCCTTCCCCGCCGCGACGCTGATCGGCGGGAACGGCAGCCTCGTCTCCGTCGACGGCCGGGTCCGGGCGCGGGCCGCGTTCGAGGCCGGCGACCTGGGCGAACTCCTGGCCGAGGCCGCCCGGTTCAAGGCGGGCTACCTCGCCGACGGTCCATGGGACTACGCCTACACCGGGCCCGCCGACCACCCCATCCTCGGCCGCGTCGACCAGGGCCGCCTCGCCCGCCGCGTCGACCTCGCCGACCTCCCCGCCGTCGTGAAGTTCCTCGTGGTCGACGCGACCGACATGCCCGCCCTCGCCGAAGCCGGCCGCCGGCTCGGGATGACGGTCAACCACCACCTCGACGAGGCGCTCATCGACTTCGCCCCGGGCGCCACCACCAAGTGGGAGGCCCTGACCTCGCTGGGCATCGACCACTACAACGCCTTCGGCAACGACATCAACGACCTCGACCTGCTGCGCAACGCGCGGCACGGTGTCCGCGTCGGCACCCACCCGGACCTGGACGGCGTCGCCCACACCACCGTCGCCCCCGACCCGGCCGCCGTCGCCGCCGAGATCGCGGAACTGGCCGCGGCGACGCTTGTCGCTTGACGCGGGTGGCTTGGCGCGGGTGGCTTGGCGCCCGTGGTTTGACGCCCGTGGTCTGGAAGGCGGTACGTGAGGTGCCGTCCGGTTCGTCGTTGTGGTTGTTCAGTGAGGACGGCGCTTGGCGAGGCGGCGGACGAGCAGGGGCATGACGGTTCCCGCCAGGAGGGCGGTGAGCGGTATGGCGACGTCCATCCAGCGGGATCAGAGGGGTTTGTAGGCGGCGGTGCCGCCTTTGATCTCGATGTAGCCGCGTGGGCGGGCGCCGATCCCGCCTCCGCCGGTGTGGGCGGCTCCGGCTTCGGGGCCCGTGCCCCCGGCGAATCCGAAGGCGATCTCGGCGACCGGAATGACGGTGGTGCCGCCGCTGGTGACGGGGGTGCCGAAGACGGCTGTTGCCGAGCCCCGGCCACCGAGCTGTTCGGCCAGGCGTTTCATCAGGGCTGCGGCCGTGTCGGCCTGCGGGACGGGCTGGTCCGGCGTGTCTGAACTGGACATCGGATACCTCCGGGTAGGCGGGTACGGCGGTTCCGAGGATATGGGGGTGCCTGGTACGGGGGTGTGTGGCACGATCGCGTAGCAGGGAGCCGGGCGCACCGCAGCCGACGCGAACCAGCGGTCGGGGAGGCGTAGTTGCCGGTCCCCTGCGCGGCAGAAGTTGGTGATGCTTGCTGCGCTTCTTGTCCGTGAGCGGTGCCGTCGGAGGCGGGGCGTCTGGTCCGTCGCCGCGAGGAACGGCGCGTGCGCGCTCCGAGCGCTTCGACGAGTTGGGAGCGGCGCAGCCGCGATCGTTCGGTGGCCGGGCCTTGTTCCGGACCGGCGTGTGGCCTGGGCTCCGCCGGGCGGTACGGTCGTCGGATGGAGCCGAGGGAAACGAGCGGGTGCCCGTTGCACGGAGCCGGTGTGCGTCCCGCGTACCTGGTCGGGCGACGTCTTGAGCAGGTGGTCGCTTCGTGGCACCTGTACGGCTCGGAAGCCCCGTCCGGGCCCTTGGACGTGTGGCTGATCGACAGCGAACAGGTCTCCACCCGTGTGACGACGGGGTCCGACTGGTGCTTGATCGTTGACCGTTCGGCCCCGGGCCCGGGGTACGACATGGCCGAGTCGGGCCGCGTCGAAGTGACCCCGATTCGCGGCGAGACGCCTTTCGCCGACCACCTCGGCGAAACGATTCGGGCGGTCGACGAGGAGTGGGACCCGCGCACCGGGCGGATCGCGCTGGTGCTCACCTTCGGCTCCGGCGCGCGCGTCCGGTGCGGCACATGGTCCGGGGACCTCTCCCTGACGAGCGAGGGGTCCGGCTCCGGGGTGGGGTAGCCGAGGGGCCCAACGGCTCCTGCTCGAACGGCCAAGTCGGCCCCGCCCGGTCTCGCGGACGCGAAGCGGCTGGTGGCTCGCGGCCGGTGTGGTGACCGGTGGCGTCCACCGGACCGACCGGTGGATCGAGCCGCTGCCGGCCTTGTAGGTTCCCGACATGAGTGACGACGGCAGGACTCGGATCCGAAGCGCCGTGGAAGCGGACGCGGCGGTGATCGCGCACATCCACATGGCCTCCCGGTCGGCGACCATGCCCTATCTGCCCCCGCAGAGGCGCGGCCACGAGCAGGTGACCCGGTGGGTCCGGGACGTCCTGCTCAGGCAATGCCGCACCTGGGTCGCCGTGCGCGACGCGGAGATCGTCGGCTACGCGGCCCTTGACGGCGACGTGCTCGAACACCTCTATCTGCGCCCGGAGATCCGGCGGCAGGGAATCGGCACGCTGCTGCTCGACGAGGTCAGGCGGCACAGCCCCGACGGGGTGTCCCT
The DNA here is from genome assembly GCF_020099395.1 of Streptomyces mobaraensis. Classification (NCBI taxonomy): domain Bacteria; kingdom Bacillati; phylum Actinomycetota; class Actinomycetes; order Kitasatosporales; family Streptomycetaceae; genus Streptomyces; species Streptomyces mobaraensis. Next base: position 5,353,120 of record NZ_CP083590.1, read on the forward strand.
GCACGTCTTCCAGCAGAACGCCGACGCCCGCGCGTTCTACGAACGCCACGGTTTCACCGTCCTCGACACCACCGACGGCGAGCGCAACATGGAGAACCTGCCCGACATGACGCTTCGCTGGGCGCCGGGCCGCTCGCGGTAAGCGGTGCGCTCTCGCGCGAGCGGGTCGTGTGCGCAAGCCGGTACAGGCTCGGCTCGGCTTCTCACGCGACGGTTCGGAACGGACGGCGTATCCCGGATTCGGCCACCGGCGGCGCGGTAGGTCAGAACTCCTCGACCACCAGGGCATCCAGGAACGCTTGTCACGCGGGGCCGACGGCCGCTCGGAGGTGATCCAGGGCCTGTCCGGCGGATCTTGTGGCTACTAAGCTGCGACGATGGAACGCGTAACCGACGTACCGGAGCGCCTCGCCGTACCCGAGCGCCCCGCCCGGTCCGCGGACACGGCCCGGGTGAACGACTACGACAGTTTCGCCGAGGCGTACTCCGCGGAGAACGAGCACAGCCTCGTCAACGCGTACTACGCGCGCCCCGCGATGCTGGACCTCGCCGGCGACGTCACCGGCCGCCGGATCCTGGACGCCGGCTGCGGCTCCGGCCCCCTGTCCGCGGCACTGCGCGACCGCGGCGCCGTCGTCACCGGCGTCGACTCCAGCGCCGCCATGCTGGCCCTGGCCGGGCGACGGCTCGGCGACGAAGCGGACCTGCACCAGGCCGACCTGCGCGACCGCCTGCCGTTCGACGACGGCACGTTCGACGACGTGGTCTCCTCACTGGTCCTGCACTACCTGGAGGACTGGGGGCCGACGCTGGCCGAGTTGCGGCGCGTCCTCAAGCCCGGCGGCCGGCTGATCGCGTCGGTGGACCACCCGTTCGTGGCCTACACGATCCGGGAACCCCGGCCCGACTACTTCGCGACCACCAGCTACACCTTCGACTGGACCTTCGGCGGCCGGACCGTCCCGATGAAGTTCTGGCGCAAGCCGCTGCACGCGATGACCGACGCCTTCACCACCGCCGGCTTCCGCCTCTCCACCATCAGCGAACCACAGCCCGACCCGGCCGCCCGTGAACTCTTCCCCGACGGCTTCCGCCGGCTTTCGACCACACCCTGCTTCCTGTTCTTCGTCGCCGAGGTGCCGCCTCCGGCCACCGGCCCGGACGACTACGCAGCGCCGTGACCGCACCGGTTCGCCGGGCCGGGGCGCCAGGCCGAGGGGCGGTGCGAGGCGCGGTGGCGGCCGTGCGGTCGTGAGACCGGTATCCCGCTCGCTCACGGGCTCGCGCGTGGACCTGGTCCGGTGCCCAAGTGCCCGTCGAGGGCGTCCTCGTGCACCGTACGCTTCGCTTGCGCGCCGGCGTCGGCTCGTTACGGTGGACTACGCTGCCCGACCATGATGACCGGGACGGCCTCGCGCCGCACTCGGATCGGTGACCCGGTGCTCTCCTGAGCGCCGTACGGGCCGGTGCGGCCCCGCCGCCCGCGCGAGGACCCGACGCCGCCGCGCGTGCCCCGCCTCCGTCGTGTTGATCAGTGTTGATCACAGTTCGACACATCCACCACGACAGGAGACCCATGCCCATCAAGTCACTGCGGCTCCCCACTCCGGACGGTACGGCCGACGCGTTCGCCGCCTTCCCCGACGACGGCGAGCGGCACCCAGGGGTGCTGATGTACACGGACGGCTTCGGCATCCGGCCGGTGATACGGGAGTTGGCCCACGAACTGGCCGGGCACGGGTACTACGTGCTCGTCCCCCATCTCTTCTACCGGCACGGCCCGGCACCGGTGATCGAGCTTCCCGAGCACATCGGAGAAGAGGCCCGGCCCGCGGTCTTCGCCCGGCTGATGCCCCTGATCGAGGCGCACACCGCCGAACGTGCCCTGCGCGACGCCGACGCCTACCTCCGGTTCCTCACCGCCCAGCCCGAGGCCGGCGCCGGCCCGGTCGCGGTGACCGGCTACTGCATAGGCGGCCTCCTGGCGGTGCGCACGGCCGCGGCCCACCCCGGCCGGGTCGCCGCCGTCGCGGGGTTCCACGGACCCGTGGGCGCCGACGGGCCCGGCCTTCTCTCCCGGCTCACCGCCCAGGTCCACTTCGCCCACGCCGAAGGCGACATGACGCCCGAGGCCCTGGACGAGCTCAACCAGGCCCTGGACGCCGCGGGGGTCGACCACACCTCCGAGATCTACCCCGGCACCGTCCACGGCTTCACCATGTCCGACACCGACGCCTTCAGCGCCTCCGGGCTGAAACGCCACTGGGACCGTTTGCTCCCCCTCCTGGACCGCGCCCTGTCCGGCGGCTGAGGCGCCGGCTCGGCCACCGGCCAGAACCGTGGTGCCGGCAGCGGCCCGCCGACCCGGTGGATGCGGGGGGACGAACTCCGGTGAGCCGCCTCTCCCGCCACCGGTACCGGCGCGTTCACGTCGCGGACGGTCTCCTCGTCCCCCCGGCCCAGGCGCGCGATCCGATCACCGGGACGGCGTTCCCGCCCGCCGAGGCCGGCAGCGTCAGCGCCCGCCTGCAGCGCACCGCGCCGGCGGGCCCCGCAGCACAGGGCCGTGGCCCATGTCCGCAGGGCGAACTGCCGCGCCGATAGGGTGGGGCGATCTTGCCCAAGGCGACGGCCTGCGCGTACTCCACGCCGGAGCGCGCAGACGCGCAGATTCGCATAAGAGGAGCACCGTGGCGCGAGCGGAGAGACCTTCACGGACGTGGGATGTCGCGGACCTGGTGGAGAAGCGGTTGCTCGTCGTGCCCAATCCCCTGGCCGAGTGGGACAGCGACCCGTTCTGGGTCTCCGTGTGGGACTCGAACCCCGAGGAGGTCCTGATCTCCCTGAGTGTTCCGCGTGAGAGCGCCGATCCTTACGTCCAGTTGATGGTCGGGATCGCGGTCACCGAGGAAGACCCCGAGGTTCAGGCCGACCGCATCGTCGCCACCCTCAAGCGCCCGCACCCCTTGAACGGCGCGGTGGTCTGCGGCGGTTATCGCGAGTGCGCCGAGGCGTACGGGTACGTCTGGCCGTCGTCGCTGGAGGAGTGAGCCGCCGGCTGCCGGTCACTCGCCACGAGGGCGCTCCGCGCGAGATCCTCCCAAACCGCGATCGACCGCCCCCGGCAGCTCACTCAGCGGCATGGGGCTACCGACGTCGGCTACGCATACGCGACACCTCACCATGCGAGCCCACCAGTCCCAAGCCCGAAACAGCGGCCGACGGCCGTAGACGGGCCGATGCGCGCGGTCATATCACCGCGCCCGCCACGGCGTTGAGGAACGCTTGCCACGCGGGGGCGGGGAAGGTGAGGGTGGTTTTGCGGGCGGGATCCATGGTGTCGCGGACGGCCTGTTCGGCTCCGTTCAGCACGCCGTGCTCAAGGCAGTTGTTGTCCCTGCCGGTGTACGTGCTTGTGCGCCATGAGCTCGGCTGAGGGCGGCAGCGTGAGGGCTCCAGGTCAGTCACCGGTGTCTCCTCGCTTGTCGAAGCGGTCGTCATAGCGTCTCGCGCGCGATGGCCTCAAGAAAGGCTTGCCAGGAACCGGCGGGAAAGGTGAGTGTAGTGCGACGGACGGGGTCCTTGGTGTCGCGGACCGCCTGTTTGGCTCCGTTTAGCACGCCGTGCTCAAGGCAGTTGTTTGCGTGGCCGCTGTAGCTGCTGGTGTTCCAGCGCGTCTCCGCCTTTATTCGGGCGGGTGTTGAGGGGATGGGCCTCATGGAGCTTATTCCTTTATGAGCTCGCGGAGAAACGATCGGGAGTCCGCAGGGGAGAGTGCTGCTGCAGTGAGTTCTGCCCATACCTGTTGGTAGATGCGCACATCATGGTCTTGTTCCAGCAACGTGCCACCGTTTGTGTGCTCTAGCCACACAACTTCGAGGGACGACTCTCCCCGATAGCGGGCAAGGCTGAACGGCACGTACTGCCTAGGCGGCAAGTCCGCCCTGAGTGGCAGTACCTGCACCATCACGTTGGGATGATGTCCCATGTCGATGAGGTGGTGCAGCTGTTCGCTGATGACTTCGTGACTTCCTTGAATGCGGTTCAGAGCCAGCTGATCGATGATGAAACTGACCTGAAGTGCGGGGTAGCCGTCGAGAAGTTCCTTGCGTTTCAGTCGCGCTTGGATGCGCGCCTCCGCCTCGTCCCCGCAATTGGCTGGAGTGATGACTTGCCGGAAGTAGGACTCGGCTTGGAGCAGACCCGGAACGACCGTCGATTCGTACGTGCGGATGAGTTCGGAATCGACCTCCAGCGTGAGGTAGTCCGTCAAGGTGCTGCCGGTCAACGGTCCTTCTGACGTCCACCAGTCGACCTTGTGGATGTCGCGCGCCAGCTGCTTGATGCTCCGGCGGCGCCCCTCCTCGGTCACGTCGTAGAGGTCCAACAGCGCGGTCAGATCGGCCGGTCTGATGCCGCGCTTGCCGTTCTCGATCTGGGAGACCTTGGGCTGCCCGCATCCCAGCCGGACGGCTGCCTCCGAGACCGTCAACCCCTTGGCCCGGCGCAGGCGCCGCAGCTCGTTGCCGAGCCGCTTGCTCCTCATGGTGGGCATGCTCCTCTGATCCATGACTGCATGATGGCCCATCCCGCAGGGCCGTCAGCCTGGCATATGCCAAGTCACTCGGAAATGTATTGCTTGACCGGCAATAGTTGCCCGGCTCCGCCTCGGCGGTCCACTATGGCACCGATCACACAGCGCACTCGCGGCGTGACCCGAAGTCCGCCCCTGTCCTGGTGCGTTGCGCTGCCCGCGCTTGGAGCTGCGATGACCCTCCCTGTGCACGACCTGAAGCTTGAGATGTCGCTCGCCCTCGTCCCCACCCCGACCAAGCTGCCGCAGGTACGCAGCTTTGTGCGGCTGCAACTGCGCTGGTGGGGGCTGGCGGAGGACGTCGTCGACGACGGCCTCGTGGTCGTCGGTGAGTTGCTGGCGAACGTGGTGAAGCACGTGGGGGAGGGGGAGTGCGGGCTGAGTCTGCGGGTGTGTGGTGGGGCGCTGCACATTCGGGTGCGGGACGGCTCTTCCGTTCTGCCCGCCGTCAAGTGGCCTGCGGCGCGCGGGGTGCTGGAGTGCGAGGAGGGGCGAGGGTTGCTGATCGTCGATCGGCTCACCGGTGGGGCGTGGAGTGCCGAGCGGTCACCCGGTGGGGGGAAGGTCGTCACCTGCCGGTTGCCGGTGGGCGAGCGGCGGACCCCGGTCGTCGAGCAGTCCGCGCCGCCGTCGCACTGGCACGCCTTCTACTGGGCCGGGGGCGAACCCCCCACGCGCGACGAGGAGACCGACCCCGACTGCCCCAAGCCGCCCGCCGTCAACGCCGCCTCCGCCGCCTGGGCGCGCAAACCCGCCTCCCTGCACGTCGGCCGACTCGCCGATACCGGCGCCTGCCTCGCCTGGCTTGAGGCGCGGCTCGCCGCCGAACCGCCCGTGGCGCGGGTGCCGGCGCCGTCGCTCGTCGGGTACGCGCGGGGAGAACTCGACCACGGCGAACGCAAGGTGCCGTTGCAGTGGTCGACCGCCGACGGACGGATCGTCCGGCTCATGCTGCTCGCCTGCCCCAGTCGTAGCCGCGCCTTCCGGTGCCCCGGCGCCGACGGCGCGCGGTGAGGGAGGTCGTGGACGTGAAGCGAACCGTCGGGCGACTCGTCGGGCACTGCCGTCACGTCGACGGATGGGAGTCGGAAGGTGGCGAGGAGCGCTGCCGTGCGTGCGGGACGCGTCGGTTCACCGACTACGGCGCCCTGCGGCCCCGCGAACTGCCGCCTGTCGTCGAACCCTCCCCCGAGGACGCCGCGCGGGCGGACCGCGCCGCCGCCACCGTCGTGGCCCGCACCATCCGTCACCTCAGCCGCTGGGGGCGCAGCAGCGCCGAGTTCTGGTTGCCCGCCGCTCAGCCCACGGCGTCGAGAGCCGGGGCGATGACGGCGAACGCCCGGTCGAGGAGGTCGGCGGGGTCCTCGGCACCCTCGCTGTCGCTCCAGCGCCGGAGGACGGCGTCGAAAGCGGTGAGGGCCATTCCGGCGGCCATGCGCGGATAGAGGTCGGCCTCGGGGTCGAGGCCGTGGCGGCGGCCGAGTTCGGTGGCGAGGTGCTCGCGCCACTCGGCCTGCCGTTCCAGGAGGCGGGCCAGCAGGGCGGGCGTGCGCAGGATCAACTGCACCACACGCAACGCGCGTTCCGAGTGGCCCGCGCAGGCGGCCACCGGCACCCAGACGGCGTGGCGGAGGGCCGTGGACGGCGGCTCGTCGGCCGGGCGGGCCGTGAGCTCGGCGTGGATGCCGGTGCCCATGTCGGCGAGGAAGCGGACGACGACGTCCTCCTTCGACGCGAAGTAGCGGAAGAAGGTCCGCTTCGACACGCCGGCTGCGGCTCCGATCTCGTCCACCGTCACCGCGTCGAACCCCTTGGCGGCGAGCAACTGCAGGGCCGCCTCCGACAGTTCGTCCGAGACGAGCCGGCGTTTGCGCTCGGCGAGGCTGAGGGCGGCGGGGGCCGCTGGTGCGGGGCCGGGGCGGGAGGTCACCACGCCATCGTACCGGCACAGTGGCGCGCGTGGCACCAAGCGACATCTTGACACCGAGTGACACGCGCGGCAGCGTGTGTCGCATGACAAAGGAGCAGCAGCGGCGGTGGACCGCCGACCGGATCCCGGACCTCGACGGCCGGGTGTTCGTCGTCACCGGAGCCAACAGCGGGCTGGGCCTCGCGACCACCCGGGCGCTCGTGCGCCGGGGCGGGCGCGTGATCCTGGCGGTGCGGGACGTGGAGAAGGGGCGCCGGGCGGCCTCGGACGTCGTCGCCGAGCTGCCCGGTGACGCCCGGCGGCCAGAGGTGCGCCACCTGGACCTGGCCGACCCGGACTCCGTCCGCGCCTTCGCCGACGGGATGCGCGCGGACCACGGCCACCTGGACGTGCTCGTCAACAACGCCGGGGTGATGGCGCTGCCGCGCTCGCTCACCCCCTACGGCCACGAGTCGCAGTTCGCCTGCAACCACCTCGGCCACTTCGCGCTCACCGGACTCCTGCTCGACCTGCTGGCCGCCGGGCGCGACCCGCGCGTCGTCACCATCAGCTCGGTCAACCACCGCAAGGCGGGACTTGGCCTGGACTTCGACGACCTCACCAGTGAGCGCCGGTACTCGCCGATGGGCGCCTACAACCGGTCGAAGTTCGCCAACGCGGTCTTCGGGCGCGAGTTGCACCGCCGGCTGACCGAGGCCGGGAGCCCGGTGCGCAGTCTGCTCGCGCACCCCGGATACACGGCCTCCGGCCTCCAGATGAAGTCGTCGAGCGCCCTGCAGCGGCTCCTCCTCGGCCGCGTCGGCAACGCCCTCCTCGCCCAGACCCCCGAGCAGGGCGCCCTTCCCCAGCTGTACGCCGCCACCGAACCCGGCCTGGCGGGCGGCCTGTTCATCGGCCCGTCCGGCAAGGGCGAGCTGCGCGGCGCCCCGAAGGAGGTCGAACTCGCCCCGGCCGCCGCCGATCCCGCCACCGGCCGTCGGCTGTGGGAGCTGTCGGAGGAGGCGACGGGGGTGCGGTACGCGCTGCCCGCGTCGGTGTGAGTCGCGGTGTACGTCGCGCTGTAAGTCCCCTACGGGCCGGCACCTGTGCGCCTCGCCGCCGGGGCGGGCGCGGAGCTCGGCCGACTGCCCCGACGCCGGTGCCGGGAGCGGATCGGCGGCTGGACGTTCGTCACCCCCCGGGGCCGAGGCGGCCTCCGCCGAGTGCTGCCCGCTAGGACCGCGTCGCCCTCCCGCACTCGTCCCTGGAGGGCTCACCCCGCCGTATCGGCGCGCTGCGGTCGTACGGGTCGACCTCCGGGCCGGCTCCGTCCGTCCGGCGGTCGGTGCCGAAGGGCGGGGTGAAGTAGCCCGTGGGGGTGCCACAGCCGCCGTTGGTCATGTCGTACTTGTACGAGACGATCGAGAACGTGCCCGGCTCGGTGTCCACCTTGGCGGGGTCGTCCCAGCTCAGGACCAGCTCGCGCCGGACGATCGTCCGCACGATCTCGCCGTCGCGGCCGCCGGCCCCGCCGCCGTCGCCCGCGTCCGCGCGCGTGACGGGGTAGACGAAGGTGACGTCGGCGGTCACCTGGAGCGCGCCGCGCTCGCCCTCCCGGTAGGTGAGCCGGCCCCGGGTCTTCACGACGTCGCCGACCAGCCGGGTGCGGGAGGGCTGGAAGCGGCTGAAGAGGAGGAGGGGGTCGTTCTTCTCGCCCGGGTTCCGGAAAGCGGTTCCCAGGAGGTCCTGGACGTCCTTCTGGCGCGGGTTGATCAGTGCGATCGCCTTCTCGGGGCGCTCGCCCCGGAGCACCCCGCGGTCCAGGCCGGACGCGACGAGGAAGTCCCGGCTGCGGGCGAGGGCCCGCTCGACCTCGGCCGCGCTCATCCAGCCGACCGCCCTGGCCTCCGGCACGGTGATTCCCGCCGCTCCGTCCGCCCAGCGCGCCGCCGGCGAGCCCCGGAACGGCTCGGCCAGGGTGGGACGTCCGGCCGGTTCCGCCGGGGGCGCCTGGTCCGGCCGGCCGGTCTCGGCCGCCGACGGCGTGGAGTCGGCGCCGGTGAACAGGTCCACTACCCGCCCGGGCACGAGCGCGACCACCAGCAGCGCCAGCGAGGCCAGCAGCCCGGCCACGTACCAGCCCGTGCGCCGCTTGGGCCGCGCGGGCGGGTAACCGCGCCAGCTCTCCGGGCCGCGGTCCGGCTCGGCGCGCAGCCGCTTCGCCACCTCGCGGGCCCGCGCCGACGGCTCCTTGGGCGCGTCGGCGACACCCGCCGCCGACTCGCGCAGAAACCGCTCCCACTCCTCGTCGGACCTGGACGAGCCGTCTGGCTCGGTACCCGCACCCATCTCCCGCTTCCTCTGCTGATCAGTAGTCCGCGACCCACCCCCCCATGGACGCGTTCGCATCCTGTCACAGGGCACTGACAGTGAGGCCGGGCGCCCGGCACGGGCAGGCCGGCGACGCGGCTCCCACCATTTCCGCGGACCCGCGCTGCTGTTGAATGGCGCGATGATCCACGTTCACATACTCAGCGTGTTCCGCGGCCCCGGCGGCAAGGGCGGCAATCCGCTCGGCGTCGTCCTGGACGGCGCGTCCGTCCCCGGACCGGAGCGGCGGCAGGCCCTCGCCGCCGAACTCGGCTTCAGCGAGACGGTGTTCGTCGACGACGCGGAGCGCGGGGCCGTCGACATCTGGACGCCCAGCGTCCGGCTGCCGTTCGCCGGGCATCCGCTCATCGGCGTCGCCTCACTGCTCACCGAAGCGGATGTGCTGCGCCCGCCCGCCGGGGAGGTGCCCGTGCGCCGCGACGGGGACGTCATCCGGATCGCCGGGCGGGCCGAGTGGGCGTCCGGGCGGCGCATGGAGCGCTACGGCTCCGTGGCGGAGGTCGACGCGCTGCCCGCACCGCCGCCCGGGGAGGGCTGGCTGTACGCCTGGGCCTGGGAGGACGAGGCGGCGGGCCGGGTCCGCGCCCGGGCCTTCCCGCGCCGCGGCGACGCCATCGCGGAGGACGAGGCGACGGGCGCCGCCGCCCTCGTCCTCACCGCCGAGCTCGGCCGCGCCCTGGAGATCCGGCAGGGCGTCGGCTCGCGGATCGTCACACGCCCGCTGCCGGACGGGACGATCGAGGTCGGCGGGCGGGCGGTGGCCGTGGAGGAGCGGGTGGTGTGATCCCGTGACCGGCGAACCCGCCTCCTGGGCGGCCGTGTTCAGACTTCCTGGGCCGGCCAGCCCAGCAGCCGGGCCCCGATGACCGCCGTCTGGAGCGTGTAGCGGTGCAGGGGGTCGGCCGGGTCGGTGCCCGTGTAGCGGTGGATGCGCTCCAGGCGGTAGGTGAGGGCGCGCACGCTCAGGGACAGGCGCCGGGCCGCCTCGGCGGCCGTGCAGCCCGCCTCGAAATAGGCGTTCAGCGTCTCCAGCAGCGGCTCGGCGCCGCCGCTGGCCTGCCGGAGCGGCCCGAGGGTGGACCGGACGAGATCGGCCAGCGCCTGCCGGTCGCGGGTGAGGACCGGGAAGACCAACAGGTCCTCGGCGCGCAGTACGGGCGCGGGCAGCGCCATCCGCTCCGCCAGGTCGAGGGCGTCGAGTGCCTCCTCGTACGAGCGGGCGACGCCGCCCGGGCCCGGCTGGGGACGGCCGACGGCCACCCGGCCCCGGCCGCCCGTCGCCTCCAGGACGCGCTCGGCGAAGAAGTCCAGCAGCTCGTGCCCATCGCCCTGGGCCACGCAGACCAGCCGGCCGGACTTGGTCGCCAGCAGGATGCGGCGTTCGTCGAAGCGCGCGCCCAGAGCGGCCTCCACCTGCCGCGCGGTGCGGTGCAGATCACCGAACGGCTCGGGACCGGCCGCCACCGCGACCGCCTGGGTGTGGGCGAGGCGCAGCCCGACGTGCTCGGCGCGCTCCGCCAGCCGGCCGAGGTTGCCGCGCCCGTGCAGCAGGTCGTCGATGAACTCGCGGCGCGCCGCCTCTTCCTGGCGCACGGCGAGGCGCCGCGCCCGCTCGTAGCCGTCGGCGAACGCGTCCACGGCCTGTTCGGCCGCGGAGAGGACGCCGTCCATGACGGCCCGCGCGTCGCGGCTTCCCGTGGCGAGGGGGAGGGCGGACGTGAGGGCGCGGGTGGCGGAGAGGTGCGCGCCGATCAGCGTCCGCAACCCGTACGGGCTGCGGGCGGCGCGTTCGCCGAGCGCGCGCCGGGAGTCAAGCTCCTCCCGGCAGAGCCGGCGGCCGGTGGCCGAGGCGTCGAGGACGATGTCGGCGTAGCCCGTCACGTAGTGCTCGGGTGATTCCTCCCGGGTGCCGGGCGATGCCTCCCGTGTCACGTACCCTCCCGCTTTCTTGGCGCGCCCCTGACGATTCCTTGACGCGCCCGGTCGAGGGATCAGGGTGACAGACGCTTCCCGGGGCCCCGACGGCCCGGGTCCCGGAACGCCGGGATCCGCCGGGGTGGGTGTGGGTACGGCAGTGAACGGGGTCGGAAGATTGCCGGGTTCCGGCAGTGCGCTTTCGCGTCATCGCAGGTCATCATCGGCGCGGGGGGACATGGGGGTGGCCCTGGTGCCCGGACCCGGCAATGAGCCGGGGCCGGGCACCAGGGCCCGGCCGCCGGACTCCACCCGCTCACCGGCCTGCCGTCGTCGTCGGCCGGTTGCTCCACCCACAGCGCGCGAGCGCGCTCGCACGACCGCAAGAAAGAAGCACCCATGAACGTGTCCGGCCTCGGCCGATCGTCCGCACGCTCCCGGCCGGGAGACGAGCGTCCTCGGAGCCGCGCCGGGATGTGCGCGCGATGAACGAACTGATCTTCCGGGGCAAGGACCGTTACCGCCCCTCCAAGCTGCAGTTCGCGGTGTTGCTACTGATCATGGTCATCGAGCTGACCGCTTCGTACCGTGAGATGGGCGCGGTGGGCTTCGGCTGGATGCTCGCCATGACGGCCGCGATCCTGGTCGTCGGGGTCTTCGTCACCCTCCGCTGCCGGACGGTGGTCGGGGCGGCCGGCATCACCACCTGCTGGGGCTTCGGGCGCGGTCGGACCCACCCCTGGCACGAGATCCGCTGGATCGACGTGCGCGAGACCGGGAAGGGGGCGGAGAAGACGCTCTCGGTCCGCATCACGCTCGGGGACGGCCGGCGCCGCTCCCTGCCCGCGCTCCAGCACAGCAGCCTCTACCCCGCCCCCGACTTCGACGTGGCCTATCGGCAGGTCGTCAACTGGTGGGAGTTCTCCACCCGCCCGTCCGCCCGGTTCCGGCCTCCGCCGCGCAAGCGGGACCGGGTCTCCCCCACGGTGGCGGGGGTCCTGCTGGGCCTCGTGATCACGCTTGCCATAGGGGTCGTCGTCTTCTTCTCGGGAAGCTGAATGGACGAGCTGGTTTTCGGGAGGAAGGGAAGAAACCGCCCCTCCTGGGTCCGCTTCGCCGTGCTGATCGCGGTACTGGCCGGACAACTGACACTCGCCCACCGGGCGTTCGAGGCGACCGTCTTCCGATGGCTGCTCGGCGTGGCCGTCGTGGTCGTCGGCGGCTCCCTCTTCGTCGCGCTCCGGAGCCGGACGGTGGTCGGCGCGGCCGGCGTCACCGTCTCCTGGGGCGTCGGACGGGGGCGGACGCACCCCTGGCACGAGATCCGGTCGGTCGACCTGTGCGAGTCGGGGAGCGGGGACAGGCCCTCGCTGTCGGTCCGGATCACGCTCTCCAGCGGGTGGCAGCGCTCGCTGCCCGGGCTCCGTCGCGGCTCCTGGTACCCGGCCCCGGAGCTGGAGACGGACTACCGGCGGATCACCGACTGGTGGGAGCTGGGCACGGAAGGGGGAACCCGGGTCGGGACGGCCGGGCGGCGACGGGACCGGCTGTGGCGCGCGCTGCCCGTCATCGGACTGGCCGTCCTCGTCTCGGCCGCCGTCGCGACGTTGCTCGTCCCCCGGCACTGAGGGCCTTCCGCCAGGGATCGGGCTGGTGCCCTCCCCCGCTCCGGAGCCGGCCCCCGCTCACGCGCTCAGCGGGAACTCCTCGCCGAGCTGCCGGAACACCGCCGTGTTGAACCCGAAGGCGCGCTTGCACTCGGCGATCACCTGCTGCTTCTCCAGGTCGTCGAGCGGCAGCGCGTCGAGGAGTTCCCGGTAGTGGCGCTTGAAGGCCGTCGGGCTGCCGATGCCGTCGAAGACGTAGAAGCGGACGCCGTCGCCCTTGCGCTCGAAGCCCCAGGTCTTCTCGGCGGTGCCGCGGATGACCTGGCCGCCGGAGAGGTCGCCGAGGTAGCGGGTGTAGTGGTGGGCGACGTAGCCGGCGGGCCAGTCGCGGGCGCACTCCTGGATCCGGGCGGCGTACGCCTCGGTGGCGGGCAGGGGTGTCAGTCCCGTGCGCCATTCGGGGCCGCCCAGGTGTGCGAGGTCGCGTTCCAGGCAGGTGGTGCGGGCGAGTTCGGGGCGGATGAAGGGGCCCGCGACGGGGTCGTCGGCGAGGGCCGGGGCTGCGTCCTCCAGGGCCCGGTAGACGAACCAGAGCTGCTCGGTGTAGCGGCGGTAGGCGGAGACGCCGAGCCGGCCGCCGAGCAGGTCGCCCATGAACGACGAGTTCTCGGCCTCGGTGTGCGGGTCCTGGGAGGCGGTGCGGATCAGCACGGAAAAGGGGGCGGCGGGCGGGGTCGTGTCGGGCGAGTCCACGGCGGACCTCCGATGACGAAGGGACGGGAGCGACGGGCGAGCGACGGACAACCGGTCCACGAGGACACCGAAGCGTCCCCTGAGCCGATTGTCCGTGGTTAGGCTTGCCTAAGTCAATCGTTTTGCCGACGCGCTGTCGGAAAGACGATACCGCCGTCGCCGCTCCCGCGGGAGGGGCCGTCGGGGCGACCGGTCGGGGATGACCGGTCGGATGCGACCGGTCAGGGCAGCGTGAGGATCTCCGCGCCCGTGTCCGTCACCACCAGGGTGTGCTCGAACTGGGCCGTCCGCTTCCGGTCCTTGGTGACGACCGTCCAGCCGTCCTCCCACATGTCGTACTCGTACGTGCCCAGCGTCAGCATCGGCTCGATGGTGAATGTCATCCCCGGCTGGATCAGGGTGTCGTGGTGCGGGCTGTCGTAGTGCGGGACGATCAGGCCGGAGTGGAAGGACGAGTTGATGCCGTGGCCGGTGAAGTCCCGGACCACGCCGTAGCCGAAGCGCTTGGCGTAGGACTCGATGACGCGGCCGATGATGTTGATCCGGCGGCCCGGCTTGACCGCCTTGATCGCCCGGTTCAGCGCCTCCCGGGTGCGCTCCACCAGCAGGCGCGACTCCTCGTCCACGTCGCCGCAGAGGTACGTCGCGTTGTTGTCGCCGTGCACGCCGCCGATGTAGGCCGTCACGTCGAGGTTGACGATGTCGCCGTCGCGCAGGACGGTCGAGTCCGGGATGCCGTGGCAGATGACCTCGTTGACCGAGGAGCAGAGGGACTTGGGGAAACCGCGGTAGCCGAGCGTCGAGGGGTAGGCGCCGTGGTCGCACATGAACTCGTGCGCGACCCGGTCGAGCTCGTCGGTGGTCACGCCGGGCGCGATGTGCTTGGCCGCCTCCTCCATCGCCTGCGCGGCGATGCGGCCCGCGATCCGCATCCGCTCGATCGTTTCGGCGTCCTGTACCTCGGGTCCGGAGTACGGGGTGGGCGCTTCCTTGCCGACGTACTCGGGGCGCGGGATCGACGCGGGTACGGGGCGGGCGGGGGAGAGTTTCCCGGGGACGAGAAGTGACTGGCCAGACATGCCTGCGAGTGTAGTCACGGCCGGTCGGGGAGCATGGGGGCGAGAGGTCGCGGAGACCGGCGAGGGAACCGACGGAGGAGGAGTCATGGCGCTGTTCAAGAAGCGCCCGGCGGGCAAACCGGGCGAGTGGTACTACTGCCTCAAACACGGCACGGTCGAGGAGGGCCCGCAGTGCCGCGCCGCCGACCGCTTCGGTCCGTACGCCACCCGCGAGGAGGCGTCGCACGCCATGGAGACGGCCCGGGAGCGCGAGGAGGAGTGGCGGCAGGACCCGCGCTGGAACGACGGGGAGCGGGGGCGGGGCGGGGAGGGGTGACGTTCGGGGGGTGATCCGCCGTTCCGCGGGCGGCCCGCAGGGCTGCTGCCTGGGCGGCCCGCCGCTTCCCGGGTGCCCCGCTGCTTTCCGGGTGCCCCGCCGGGCTGCCTGGGGTGCCCCGCCGGGCGGGGCCCGCGCGTGACCGGGGGGCGGGGGGCGTACATGACCGGGTCACATGAGCCCGTACACGACCGGGTCGCACGAGCCCGTACGTGGAGCAGCGATGAAAGGTGCTTCTGTGTAACGACGAAAGGGACTGTCCATGGGCCGCTTGCTCTCCGTCGGAGGGCCTATGAGGTCTGCCGCGCTGCGGAGCCTTCAATACCCAATGGCTCGGACCACGCCGCTCGGCCTATCGTCCGGTCATGGCGTACGAGGAGATCCCGGAGACCCAGCCCCTAGCCCTCGACTGGGAGCATGGGACCGGACTGATCGGCGTCCATGACCCGGCCATCGTCGACGCGGCCTTCGAACGCGGTGAACGCCATGTCGGCATCGCCGTCATCGGGCTCGCCCTGCACCACCCCGATCCCGGGACCATCCTGCCCCGCGTCGCCCAGGCGCTCCGCGCCACCGACCCCACGCGGCAACACCAAGGCACCGTGGCGCTTGCGCACGTCGCGCGACTGCACCGCACCGTCGACCGGGAATGCCTTGCCCTGCTGCGCACCCAGCCACGCGGCAACGAAGCCGACGACGATCTGTGGGACTTCGTCCCACGCCGCAATCTGCCCTGGTGGCTCTGGCGCCACCAACTCCCAGGACAGGCCAAGTGGTATCTCTTCGAACGCTGGCGCCACTGACTGTGCCCAGACAGGTAGCTACTCGGCGGGAAACGATCACCCACAGCGTGGGGATCGCAGCGCCAACTCCCGACAGACCTGCTGATCAGCGACTTCCGTCGGTGCCCCTCGTGACCGGGGGCTCGGGGTCTTACGTGTTCCGGTGGCGCGGAGCCCGTACGTGACCGGGCGGACCCCGAGTCCGTACATGACCTGGCCCCGGCTGTCCGTGCGCGGCCCAGGCGCCCGACTGCCCGTGCGTGACCCGGGCGCGCGGCGCCCGCCCCGCATGTCCGATCCGTTCAAGAAAACGGCGTCGCCGTCCCGCTACCGTCGCCGCCATGACCAGTACCGACAAGGAAAGCCGCCACATCGGCGTCCACATCGACCGCCCCGTCGACGAGGTCTACGCGTACGCGTCGGATCCCGCCAACATGCCGGCCTGGGCCCTCGGCCTGGGCGGGTCCATCAAAGAGCACGGCGACCACTGGGTCGCGGAGGATTCCCCGATGGGGCGGGTCGAGGTCTCCTTCGTGCCCCGCAACGCGTTCGGCGTGCTCGACCACGATGTCACCCTCCCCTCCGGGGAGACCGTCTACAACCCGTTCCGCGTGATCGCCCACGGCGCGGGCAGTGAGGCCGTGTTCACCCTCCGCCGGCAGCCCGGGATGACCGACGCCGAGTTCGAGCGGGACGCCGCGATGGTCGTCGCCGACCTGACCCGGCTGAAGGAGCTGCTGGAGACGGCGGTGAGCGTCTAGGGGCCGGACCAGACCGGCCGAGGGCGTGAGACGGCCCTCCGGCGCCCGGCCGCACCCGGGCTCGCCGAGCCGAGCGGGCGAATCCGGCCAGAGCCTCGGCCGTGCATGTCGGCTCGGCCGTGCATGTCGGCTCGGCCGTGCACGTCGCCTCGCCCGTGGACGTCGCCTCCACCGGCTCGCCGACAGCTGACCGGCGCGCGGTGCGGCGGACGGGATCCCGTCCCTACGCCGCCTCCGCCACCTCGGGCTTGCCCGCCTGGCGTTCGCGCATGCGGATCGCGTGTTCGTCGGTGCGCTGGTCGTACGAGAGGAGCTTCGGCAGCGTCATGGCCAGCAGGCCGACCGAGGCGACGCAGGCCAGGCCGCCCGCCCAGATGGAGGCGCGGACGTTGGTGAGGGCCGCCATGCCGCCGGCGCGGACCTGGCCGAGCTGCGGACCCACCGAGTAGGAGAGCAGCTCGATGCCCGCGAGCCGGCCACGCAGCTCGTCGGGGATGGTCTGGTCCCACATGGCCGAGCGGAACAGGCCGCTGACCGTGTCCGCCGCGCCGGCCAGCGCCAGCATCACCAGCACCAGCCAGATGTTGCCCATCCAGCCCGCCAGAGCCATCGCCGCGCCCCAGGCGAGGGCCGCGCCGACGACCATCCGGCCGTGCCGGTGCACCCGGGAGACCCAGCCGCTGGTCAGGCTGACCAGCAGCGAACCGATCGCGCTCGCCGCGTACATGAGGCCGAGCGCCCAGCGGGCGTGGAGGTCGTCGGCGAGGAACGGGAAGACCGCGTTGGGGAAGGCGAAGAACATCGCGGCCATGTCGACGGCGTAGGTGCCGAGCAGTTCCTTGCGGCTCCAGGCGTAGCGGGCGCCCTCCAGGATGCCGCGCACGGACGGCTTCTCGGCGTCGCGCGCGGGCGGGGAGGCGGCCAGGCCGATGGTGAACAGGACGGAGATCGCGTAGGAGGCGACGTCCAGGGCGTAGGCCCACTGGAGGCCGCCGAAGGCGATTATGACGCCCGCGAGGGACGGTCCCGCGATGGCGCCGACCTGCCAGCGCATGGTGTTCAGGGCGATGGCGGCGGGCAGTTGCTCGTGCGCGACGATGCGCGGGACGATCGACTGCAGGGCCGGGCGCTGGAGTCCGGTGAGCGCGCTGACCAGGCCGGCGACCAGGTAGAGCGGCCAGACGAGCGGGTGCGGCAGCAGGGTGTTGAGCAGCAGCAGGGCGCTCAGCACGCCCAGTCCCGCCTCGGTCCAGAGGATCAGCTTGCGGCGGTCGAGGGCGTCGGCGAGGGCGCCGCCCCAGAGGCCGAAGACGATCAGCGGGACGAGCTCCACCGCGCCGATCGCGCCGACGGCGAGCGTCGAGCCGGTGAGCTCCTTGAGCTGCACCGGGAGGGCGACGAAGGTGAGGAAGCTGCCGAAGACGGTGACGAGCCCGGCCATCCACATCCGCCGGAAGTCGCGCGACGAGCGCCAGGGGGTCAGGTCGGGCAGCAGGGCCCGCAGCCGGCCCCGGGCGGGAGCCGGGGCGGGAAGGGGGTCGGGAGGGGCGGCGGAGGCGGAGGGATCGTGCTCGGTCACGGGGGTCCATGGTCCGTGGCCGTAGTGGTATGAGCAAACGTTTTTCCCCTGGCGCCGCACGGGGCGCGAGCTCCAGAAGGAGCGCAGGGGACGGAGCGGGCGGAAGGGGCGAAGGTGGGTGAATTCGCGGAAGGTCGCGAAGAGCCCGCGAGAGGAGGGGAGTTTGCGGTGTGCCGCGCGGCCCCTGGGCCGCGGGGGGCGGCCGCGCGCGTGGTGGGTGACGCGGCGGCGGTGCGTGACGGGTCTCACGCGGGAGGCCGGACCGGCCGACGGCGCGGAGGCGCGGCCCGAATGCCGGGGAGGCGCCTTACGCGCCCGGAGGCGCCGCGCGAGCCCGCTCACCACGGCTCCCTGGGGTACGGCTCCGGAGGTGGAGCGGCGAGCCGGGCGGCCAGCCGGGAGAGCCGGTCGCGGAAGCGGCGCCCGGGCGGGACGTCCTCGCCCGCGGCGGCGCTCACCAGGTGCTGGACCGTGTCCAGGTCCAGCCCGGCGGAGGCGGGGGCCGGCAGCACCTCGTGCGCGAGGGCCCGCAGCTCCCCGCCGCCTGCGCCCGCGCCGCCGCCGTCCAGCGCCAGGACCGTCGTCCCGCCGCGCCGTACGCCGTCCACCCGTTCCAGCAGCGCCTCCCCGGGCGGCGGCCCGGCCTGCGGCACCACCAGCAGCAGCGCCCCGCCGCGCCCGGCGCCGCCCTCCAGCCACTCCAGGCCCGCCGCCAGGTGCGCCGGGGCGCCCGGCGGCACGCGGTGCCGGACGAGGGTGGGGTGCAGCTCGGGGCGGCCGGAGCGGGCCGCCTCCTCGTCCAGGTGCGCCGCGAGGTGCCAGGGTTCGTACTCCGCCGTCCCGACGAGCAGCAGGCCCCCGCCGCGCGCCCGGGCCGACCGGCGCAGCGTCCCCGCGAAACGGCGCGTGTCCCGCAACCAGTCGGTCCCGTCGAGCACTTCGCGCAACAGCGCGACACGCACAGCGTTCATGACTCACCATCCTGCCGCGACGAACCGGGAGGAAAACGGGGAAGCCGCCCGGCTCACCCGTTTGTGCCCCGGCCGGGGTACGCCCGGCGGTGCTGATGGGGCGGGTGTGCTGCCGGGGGCGGATCGTGGCGCGGTCGGACGCGGTTCGCGGGGGCTGCCGGGCCCGATTCGCGGGGGGCTGCTCGACGTGGATCGTGGCGGCTCCCCGATGTGGCTCATGGCGGCTGCCCGGCACGGTTCGCGGTGCCGCCCGGCGTGGGTCGTGGCGCTGCCCGATGCGGTTCGCGATGCTCCCCGGGGCGGATCGTGGCACTGCCGGACGCGGCTCGTGGCGCTGCCCGGTGCCGCTCACGGCGGGCGTGACAGTATCGCTGTCATGACGACTTCCGCTGACACAACAAAGCCCGCAGCCAAGGACCCTTGGGACCTTCCGGACGTCTCCGGCCTGGTGGTCGGCGTCCTCGGCGGCACCGGTGACCAGGGGCGCGGCCTCGCCTACCGGCTTGCCAAGGCCGGCCAGCGGGTGATCATCGGCTCCCGCGCCGCCGAGCGCGCCGAGGCCGCCGCCGCCGAACTGGGACTCGGCGTCGAGGGCGCCGACAACGCCGAGTGCGCCCGGCGCAGCGACATCGTGATCGTCGCCGTGCCCTGGGAGGGCCACGGCAAGACCCTGGAGGCGCTGCGCGAGGAGCTCGCGGGGAAGCTCGTGATCGACTGCGTCAACCCGCTCGGCTTCGACAAGCAGGGCGCCTACGCGCTGAAGCCGGAGGAGGGCAGCGCCGCCCAGCAGGCCGCCGCCCTGCTGCCGGAGTCCCGGGTGACGGCCGCCTTCCACCACCTGTCCGCCGTGCTCCTGTCCGACCCGGAGATCGACGAGATCGACACGGACGTGATGGTGCTCGGCGAGAACCGGGCCGACACCGACCTCGTCCAGGCGCTGGCCGCCCGCATCCCCGGGATGCGCGGCGTCTTCGCGGGACGGCTGCGCAACGCGCACCAGGTGGAGTCGCTGGTCGCCAATCTGATCTCCGCCAACCGGCGGTACAAGGCGCACGCGGGGCTGCGGGTCACGGACGTCTGACCGCCCCGGCCCCGCTGCCGGACGGGCGCCCGGCCGGGCGGGGCGCCCGTGGGCCGCTGACGGGCATGGGGGACAATGACCGGGATCGTAGGCACTCGCGCCGGATCACCGTTCACGTTCCCCGTCCCCGGACAGGAGCCGCCCCCCATGCCCCGCCTCGCCCTCTACGCCCTCGCCGTCTGCGTCCTCGCGGTGGCCGCGGCCGTCGTCTCCTTCTACCGGGGCAGCTGGCTCGGCGTGATCTGGATCCTGCTGGCGGGCGTCGCCTCCAACATGGCCTGGTTCTACGTCCGCAAGCAGAAGATGGACCGCGAGGCGGCGCGGGCGGCGGCGGCCGTCACGGAGTGAGGCCGCCGTTCCCGGCCGCCGTCAGCCGACGCGGATCCACTGCCACTGGTCGGCCGGCGAGGGGACGCTCTCCGGAGCGTCCCAGAACTGGAACAGCCGCCGTCCCCAGTACGCGTCCCACTCCTCGACGCCCAGCACCCGCAGCACCGCGTGGATCAGGTCGAAGAACGCGTTGTTGACCTCCGGGATCATCAGGAACCCGAACAGCGCCAGGAACCCGAACGGCGCGAACGGCTCCACCTGCCGCCGCACCCCCGGCGACAGCCACGGCTCCACGATCCCGTAGCCGTCCATGCCCGGGACGGGCAGCAGGTTGAGGATCGCCGCCGAAACCTGGAGCAGCACCATGAAGCCCAGCGCGTAGCGGAACGTGTCCGGCACCCCGTCGAGCGCGCCCAGCCAGAACGGCGCCGCGCAGACCACCGCGAACAGGACGTTCGTCAGCGGCCCGGCCGCCGAGATCAGGCTGTGCTTCCAGCGGCCGCGGACGCGGTGCCGCTCGATGAAGACCGCGCCGCCGGGGAGGCCGATCCCACCCATGATCACGAAGATGACGGGAAGGACGACGCTCAGCACCGCGTGCGTGTACTTGAGCGGGTTGAGGGTGAGGTACCCCTTCGCCCCGACCGTGATGTCCCCGCCGTGCAGGGCGGTGCGGGCGTGCGCGTACTCGTGGAGGCAGAGCGAGACGACCCAGCCCGAGACGACGAACAGGAACACGGCGAAGCCGGGGCTCGCCGCGTAGTCGGTCCACACCGCCCACATCGACACCGCCATCACGGCGACGAGGGCGAGGAAGACGGGGCTCACGCGCCGCTCGGCGTGCGTCGCGTCGGATGCCATGGTTCTGCGCTCCAGGGGTCTGCGGGGGCGGCCGGGGACGCCCGGCGCGGGGGTGTACCGGCGGGGCGGCACGGGTGTACCGGCAGGACGGTACTTGGTCGGGCCGGAAAGTCGTAACGCCCGCCGGGTCCGAGCGGGGACAATGACCCGGTGCGTTACGGCATCCTCGGCACCACCCAGGCCCATACCGACGACGGGCGGCCCGTCGCCGTCGGCGGCGCGCGGCTGCGCGCGCTGCTCGCGGCGCTCGCCCTCAACCCCGGGCGGGGGCACGCGTCCGGCACGCTCATCGACCTCGTCTGGGGCGACGAGCCACCGGCGGACGCGCCCGGCGCGCTCCAGGCGCTCGTCGCGCGGCTCCGGCGGGCGCTCGGCGCCGGGGCGGTCGAGTCGGTGGCCGGCGGCTACCGGCTGAACGCCCGGCCCGACGACGTCGACCTGCACCGCTTCCAGCGCCTCGCCGACGAGGGCGAGCGGACGCTCGCCGACGGCGACCCGGTGAAGGCGGCCGGGCTGCTGGACGACGCGCTCGCGCTGTGGCGCGGGTCCGCCCTGTCCGACCTGCCGGGACACGAGGCGCTCGCCGCCCGGCTGGACGCCCGGCACCTCGCCGCGCGGCGCGGCCGGCTCGCCGCGTCCGTCGCCCTCGGCGACCCGGACGCCGCCCTGCCCGAGCTGGCCGAACTCTGCGCCGACCACCCCCTGGACGAGCCGCTGCACGCCCTCCGGCTGCGCGCCCTGCGCGCGGCGGGCCGCCCGGCGGAGGCCCTGGCCGCCTACGAGGACGTCCGCGCGGCCTTCTCCGACCGGCTGGGCACGGACCCGGGCCCGGAACTGCGCGCGCTGCACGCGGAGCTGCTGGGGGGTGGGGGCGAGGGCGCGGGGGATCCCTGGGCGTCCGGGGCGTCCGGAGGCGCCGCGTCCGGACGATCCGGGCGGCCCGGGCGCCCCGCGCCGGGCCGGACGGCCGGCGCGGACGGCTCCTCGGACGGCTCCTCGGACGGCTCCTCGGACGGATCCGGGACCGCGGCGGGGTGGCCCGGCCACCCCGGGGGCCCCGGACCCGAGGCGGCCGCCCGGGACGCGGGCGGGACGGCGGGACGGCATGGCCAGGCCGGTTGGGCCGGGCCGGATGATCGGACCGGTCAGGCTGGTCAGGACGGCCAGGCCCGTCAGACCGGTCGGGTCGGACAGGGTGGTTGGGCCGGTCAGGATGCTCAGAACGGTCGTGACGGCCGTGACGGTCGTGTCCGGGAGGGTGGGACGGACGGGCAGAGCTCGTGGGCCGGGGTAGCCGGGACAGCCGGTGCTACCGGGACGGCCGGTGTTCCCGGGACAGGTGGAGAGGGCGCGTCCGCCGGTGTGGGGCATCCGGCCGGTCAGACCGGCCAGGGCGGCCAGCCCGGGTCTGACGGCCAGTCCGGGCCTGACGGGCCCCCCGGGCCCGCCGGGCACCCCGGGTCCGCCGCGCCCAGCTCGTCCAACTCGTCCAGTTCGTCCAGCGCGCACGGCACACCCGGCGCGTATGCCTCGCCTGCCCCGCCGCGCCCGTACGCCGACGGCACCCAGGGCCGTCCGGCCGGGGCCGGGGCGGAAGGTTCCGCCCTCGCCCCGACCGCCCTCGCCCCGGCCGGCCGTGCCCCCCGCGGCAACCTCCGCGCCCGGCTCACCTCCTTCGTCGGCCGCGAGGACGACGTCCTGGTGATCCGGCGGGACCTGGAGCGGCACCGGCTCGTCACCCTGCTCGGGCCGGGCGGGGCCGGGAAGACGCGGCTGTCGCAGGAGGCCGCCGAGGCCGTGGCGCGGGAGACGGGGGCCTGGCCGGACGGGGTGTGGCTCGCCGAGCTCGCGCCCGTCGACGACCCCGCGACCGTGCCGGAGGCCGTGCTCACCGCCCTCGGCGGGCGCGAGACCGTGGTGCGCGGCACCGTGGAGGGGCTGCGGGCCGCCTCCGAGGCCACCTCGGGCGACCCGCTGGCCCGGCTGGCCGAACTGTGCGGGCCGCGCCGGATGCTGCTCGTCCTCGACAACTGCGAGCACGTGATCGACGCCGCGGCCCGGCTCGCCGAGACGCTGCTCGCGCACTGCCCCGGCGTGACCGTCCTCGCCACCAGCCGCGAACCGCTCGCCGTGCCCGGCGAGTCCGTACGCCCGGTGGAACCGCTGCCGGACCCGGTGGCGCTGCGGCTGCTCGCCGACCGGGGGGCCGCCGCGCGGCCGGGCTTCCGGATCGAGGACGATCCGGCGGCGTGCGCCGAGATCTGCCGCCGGCTCGACGGGCTGCCGCTCGCCGTCGAACTCGCCGCCGCCCGGCTGCGGATGCTCACCCCGCGTGGTCTCGCCGACCGCCTGGACGACCGCTTCCGGCTGCTCACCTCGGGCAGCCGCACGGTCCTGCCGCGCCAGCAGACCCTGCGCGCGGTCGTCGACTGGTCCTGGGACCTGCTGGACGCGCCCGAACGCGCCGTCCTGCGGCGGCTGTCGGTCTTCGCGGGCGGCTGCGACCTGGCGGCGGCGGAGGCGGTCTGCGCGGACGGCCCGGGCCGGGCGGCCGAGATCCCCGCGGCCGACGTCCCCGAGGAGGACGTCGCCGTGCTCGTCGGCTCGCTCGTCGACAAGTCGCTCGTCGTCGCCGCGCCCGCCGACGACGGGGAGATGCGCTACCGGCTGCTGGAGACCGTCGGCGAGTACGCGGCCGAGCGGCTCGACGAGGCGGGGGAGCGGGCCGCCGTCGAGCGCCGGCACCTCGTCCACTACCGGGAGCTGGCCCGGACCAGCGAGCCCCTGCTGCGCGGCCCGGATCAGCGCGTCCTGCTCGACCGGCTGGAGCGCGAGCACGACAACCTGCGCACCGCGCTGCGGCGGGCCGTCGCCGCGCGGGACGAGCAGGAGGCGCTGTGCCTGGTGCTGTCCCTCGGCTGGTTCTGGCAGCTGCGCGACCACCGCGTCGACGGGAGCACGTGGGCGGAGGCCGTCATGGGCCTGGGCCCCGATCCGTTCGACGCGCCCGTGCGGCCGGCCCCGCCGCTGTACGAGCGGTGCATCGACGCGCCGCCGCCGATGTCGCCCGAGCTGCTGGAAGAGGCCCGGCGCGAGGTCCGGCTGGTCTGGCTGTCCAACCGGGAGCACGACATCCGGGTGATGGAGGACCCGGAGATCCAGGACTGGATGCGCCGCGTCGCCGACGCCTACGGGCCGGGGCAGCCGCAGAACTGCCGCGTGCCGGGCTTCGCCTGGTACTTCGTCCGGCTGTTCACCGGCGACGTGGAGAGCATCTACCGGAACCTGGACAGCGGCGTCGACCTGTGCCGCGAGCTCGGCTACGACTGGGAGCTCGCCTTCCACCTCCAGCAGCGGGCCAAGGTGCTCAACGAGATACCCGCCCGCGCCGACCTGGGGCTGCGGGACGCCGACGAGAGCCTGGAGCTGTTCCGCCGGATCGGGGACGTCTGGGGGGTGGCCGAGGCGCTGGCGGGGCGCGCCGAGAGCCACGAGCGGCGGGGCGCGTTCGCGGAGGCCGCGCGGGACTACCGCGAGGCGCTCGACAACGCCCGCGAGCTGGGGTCGCGCGCCCAGCTCCCGATGCTCAGGTGCCGGCTCGCCGACGTGCTCATCGAGGCCGGGGAGATCGACGGGGCGGAGGGCGAGCGGCTGCTGCGGGAGGCGCTGGAGGAGGCCGAGCCGCTGAACCCCGACGCCGCCTATTTCATCCGGATCTCGCTCGGCATCCGGATCGCCCGCAACGGCGGCCACGCCGAGGCGCGGGAGATCTTCGAGGCGCTGTACGGGGAGTTGCAGGACCGTTCCATCCCGCTGTTCGCCAGCATGCTCCAGAGCGTGCTCGGCTGGCTCGACGTCCTCCAGGGCAGGCCGGCCGACGCGCTGCCCAAGCTCCGCTCCGCGCTGACCTCGACCGACGACCCGCTCACCGCCCTCGTCGCCGCGCACCTGCCCGTGCACATGCTCCTCAACGCCGCCCTCGCCAACTCCGCACTGCCCGGCCGCGAGCACGCCGCGGCGGCGGCCCGGCTGCTGGGCGCGGTCGCCGTCCTGCGTCCCGCCGGGCTGTACGAGGCGTCCGTGGAGCGGGAGGTCAGGGAGCGGGCGACGGCCGCCGCCCTGGCCGCCCTGGGCGAGGAGGCGTACGCGCGGGCGCACGCCGAGGGCGGCCGCCTCACGCTGGAGGAGGCCGCCGCGCTGGTGTGAACCCCCCGGCCGCCGGACGGAGGCCCGCCGGCCGACGTGAGTCCGGTCGACGCGAGCCTGGCCGATGCGGGCCCGGTCGACGCGAGTCCGGCCGACGTGAGCCTGGCCGACGCGAGCCCGGCTGATGCGGGCCCGGTCGACGCGAGTCCGGCCGACGTGAGCCTGGCCGACGCGAGCCCGGCTGATGCGGGCCCGGTCGACGCGAGTCCGGCCGACGTGAGCCTGGCCGACGCGAGCCCGGCTGATGCGGGCCTGGCCGACGCGAGCCCGGTCGACGCGGGCCCGTCCGGCCAAGGACCCGGCACGCCACCGCCCTCAGGTCTTCTTGCGGAAGCGGCGGACCGCCAGCGGTGCCGTCACCGCCGTGATCCCGACCGACCAGGCCAGCGTCAGCCAGACCGAGTGGGCCACCGGCCCGCCGATCACCAGGTTGCGGGAGGCGTCGGCGAGGTTGGCCAGCGGGTTGTACTCGGTGAAGGTGCGCAGCCAGCCCGGCATGGTGGTGGGCTTGGCGAAGATCGAGCTGGCGAACTGGAGCGGCATCAGGACGAGCATGCCCATGCCCTGCACCGCCTGGGCGGTCTTCATCGTCAGACCGATCAGGATGAAGATCCACATCAGCGCGGAGCCGAACACCACGCTCAGCCCGACCGCGCCCAGCAGGTGCAGCACGGAGGTCTTGACGTCCAGCCCGAGGGCGAAGCCGATGGCGAGCTGGACCGCCACGGCCACCAGCAGCCGCCCGATCTCCGTGACGATCTTGGCTATGAGCACCGAGGAACGGGCGATGGGCATGGTCCGGAAGCGGTCCATGACGCCCTTGCGGAAGTCCTCGTTGACGCCCGAGCCCACCGCCATCGCGATGTTGAGGCCGGTCATCGCCATCAGGCCGGGCACCAGGTAGTTGACGTACTGCTCCTGCTGCCCGGGGCCGAACATCGCGCCGCCGAAGACGTAGACGAACATCAGAGTGAAGATGATCGGCATCGCCAGGACGTCGAACATCGACTCCGGGTCCTGCCGGATCTGGAGCACGTTGCGGCGCGCGAGGGCGCCGATGTGCCGGAGGTGGGAGCGGAGGGGGATCCGCCCCTCGCCGGCGGGCGCCGCCACGGGCGCGCCGATCGTCGCGGTGGTCATGCGGCGGCCTCCTGAAGGGCTTCGGCGTCGGTGTCGGCGCCGGTGCGCGGGGCGTCGTCGGCGAGGGACGTCTTCTGGCCGGTGATGGCCAGGAACACCTCGTCCAGACTGGGGAGATGGGTGTTGATGCCGGCGATGGCGAAGCCGCGCGCGCCCAGCATCGTGACGACGGCGGTGAGTTGCTCGTCGCTCACGATCGGGACGTTGACCAGGCCCTCGGCCTCGTCCATGGTGGCGCCGGCGATGCCGTCGAGCCCGGCCTGCGCCACCGCGCCGACCATCCGGGGCAGTTCGGCCCGGTCGGCCGGGCGGATCTGCAGCGTCCGGCCGCCGACCTTGGCCTTGAGCTCGTCGACCCGGCCGCCGGCGATCACCTTTCCGCGGTCGATCACCGTGAGCTCGCTGGCCAGCTGCTCGGCCTCCTCCATGTACTGCGTCGTGAGCAGCACCGTGGCGCCGTCCCGCACCAGGGACTGCACCTCGGCCCAGACCTCGTTGCGGGTGCGCGGGTCGAGGCCGGTGGTGGGCTCGTCCAGGTAGAGCACGGCGGGCCGGCCGATCATCGAGGCGGCCAGGTCCAGCCGGCGGCGCATGCCGCCCGAGTACTGCCCCGAGGGCCGCTTCGCCGCCTCGGTGAGGGAGAAGCGCTCCAGCAGCTCGTCCGCGCGGCGCCGGGCCTCCTTGCGGGACAGGTCCAGCAGCCGGCCGATCATGTACAGGTTGTCGAAGCCGGAGAGCTTCTCGTCCACCGAGGCGTACTGGCCGGTCAGGCCGATCACCCGGCGGAGCTGCCGGGGCTGGGAGAGGACGTCGTACCCGGCGACGCGGGCCGTGCCGGAGTCGGGCTGGATCAGCGTGGACAGGACGCGCACCAGCGTCGTCTTGCCCGCGCCGTTGGGTCCGAGGACGCCGAGGACGGTGCCCTCGCGGACGTCCAGGTCGACCCCGTCCAGGGCCCTGGTCTCGCCGTAGTGCTTGACCAGCCCTCGGACCTCCACGGCGTTGCCGCGGTCTTCGGGGATGTCGTTTCGTGTCATGGGAAGAGGCTGACAGGCCCCACTGACAACGGGCCGACATCCGCCCGACAGGACGCCGGCACGGCCGGGTGCGGCCGTGTCGGCGCCCTGTCATCGCTCGCTGACCCGGCCGGTCAGTGGAAGGAGTGCTCCTCCGTCGGGTACGCCCCGCCGACCACGTCCTCCGCGAACTCCCGGGCCGCGCCGCCCAGCACCTCGCGCAGGTCCGCGTACCGCTTGACGAAGCGCGGCACCCGGCCGGACGTCATGCCCGCCATGTCCGTCCAGACCAGCACCTGGGCGTCGCACTCCGCGCCCGCCCCGATGCCGACCGTCGGGATGTGCAGGATGCGGGTGACCTCGGCCGCCAGCTCGGCCGGGACCAGCTCCAGGACCACGGCGAAGGCGCCCGCGTCCTGCACCGCCTTGGCGTCGCGCAGCAGCTGCTGGGCCGCCTCCTCGCCCCGGCCCTGGACCGGGTAGCCGCCGAAGGCGTTGACGGACTGCGGGGTGAGCCCGATGTGGGCCATGACCGGGATGCCGGCCTGGACCAGCAGCTCGATCTGGTGGGCCGAGCGCTCGCCGCCCTCCAGCTTGACCGCGCCGACGCCCGCCTCCTTCACCAGCCGGGTCGCGTTGCGCAGCGCCTGCACCGGACCCTCCTGGTAGGCGCCGAACGGCAGGTCGCCGACGATCAGGGCGCGCCGGGTGCCGCGTACCACGGCGGCGGAGAGCAGGGTGATCTCGTCCATGGTGACCGGCACCGTGGACTCGTAGCCGAGGTGGCAGTTGCCCATCGAGTCGCCCACGAGCAGCACGGGGATGCCCGCCTCGTCGAAGACGGAGGCGGTCATCGCGTCGTAGGCGGTCAGCATGGGCCACTTCTCGCCGCGCCCCTTCGCGGCGGCGATGTCACGGACGGTGATGCGCCGGGATCCCGTCCCGCCGTACAGCGCCTTGCCGGGCGCGGCGCCCGTACGACTGCTGTCGGCCGTTCCCGGGGATGTGACGGCATGCGTCATGGCAGTGGCTCCTGTATGTCGTCTCGAAGCGCCCTTGCGGCGTCTCCGGATCCCCTCCATGCTGACACGCGGCGCGGGTGCGAGGAAGGCGCCGGGGGTAACAGAGGGCTCATGCGGGGCCCACGCTTGCCCTGCGGGCAAAACCTCCGCAATACGAGACGGTGCCGTATCGAAAAGCGGTCTACGGTGGGAGGTATGACATCCCCTGCCGGTGAAGCGCCGGTGCGCCAGGTATCCGAGGCCGTGCACAAACGGCGGTGGGCGATCCTCACCGTCCTGCTGTTCAGCCTGCTCGTCGTCGTCCTCGACAACTCGATCCTCAACGTGGCGATGAAGACCATCGCCTCACCCGCGCCCACCGGCCTCGGGGCGACCCAGAGCCAGCTGGAGTGGGCGATCAACTCCTACACCCTGGTCTTCGCCGGCATCCTCTTCACGGCCGGCCTGCTGGGCGACCGGCTGGGCCGCAAGAAGGTGCTCCTCTTCGGCATGGTCGTCTTCGGCATCGGCTCGGTGCTGTCGGCCACCTCCGGCTCGCCCGGCGAACTCATCTCGTTCCGTGCGGTGATGGGCTTCGGCGGCGCCTTCGTGATGCCCGCCACCCTGGCCATCATCATGAACGTCTTCGAGCGCGACGAGCAGCCGAAGGCCGTCGGCATATGGGCGGGCGCGGTCGGACTCGCCATCGCCATCGGACCGATCACCGGCGGCCTGCTCATGGACCACTTCTGGTGGGGCTCGGTCTTCCTGGTGAACGTGCCGATCGTGATCGTCGCCATCATCGCGATGGTGGTGCTCGTTCCCGACTCCAAGGACCCCTCGCCCGGCCGCCTCGACCCGGTCGGCGTGCTGCTGTCCGTCGTCGGCCTGGTGCTGCTGGTGTACGGCATCATCAAGGGCGGCCAGCTCGCCGACTTCACCGACCCCGAGGTCTTCGGCACGGCCGGCGGCGGACTGCTCGTCCTCGTCCTCTTCGTCCTGCACGAGCGGCGCAGCGCCCATCCCGCCCTGGACATGCGGTACTTCCGCAAGCCGCAGTTCTCGGCGGCGGTGGCCTCGATCGGCCTGGTCTTCTTCGGGCTGATGGGCGTCACCTTCTTCACCGTCTTCTACACCCAGAGCGTGCGCGGCTACAGCCCGCTGGAGAGCGGTCTGCTGCTGCTCCCGCTGGCCGCCGCGCAGATGTTCTTCGCGCCACGCGCCCGGCTCGTCGTCGCCCGGTTCGGCGCCCGGGCCGTCTGCTGCGCCGGGATGGTGCTCGTCGCCTGCACGATGTCCGGCTTCGTGCTGCTCGACGCCGACACCCCGATCTGGATGCTGGAGGTGCTGTTCTTCCTCCAGGGCACCGCGATGGCGCACGTCATGCCGCCCGCCACCGTCTCGATCATGCAGTCGCTGCCGCGCGAGAAGGCCGGCTCCGGCTCGGCCGTCAACAACACCTTCCGGCAGGTCGGCGGCGCCCTCGGCGTGGCCGTGCTCGGCTCGGTGCTCTCCACCACCTACCGCGACGGCATCACCGCGCACCTGGACGGCGTCCCCGGCCTGTCCGGGGACGCCCGGCACGCGGCCGGCGAGTCGATAGAGGCCACCCTGGGCCTGGCCGGCCGCCTCGGCCCGGCCGGACGGGACCTCGTCGGGCCCGCCCAGGACGCGTTCCTGCACGCCATGCACGTCACCGCGCTCGGCGCGGCCGGCGTCGCGGCGCTGGGCGCGCTGGTCGCCGGCGTCTTCCTGCCGGGCAAGAACGCGGCCCCGCCCGCCCCGGGCCCCGGCCGGCCCGCCGAGCGACAACAGGCGGAGGCCCGCAGGTGAGCGGCCCGGCGCGGGACGCCGGCGCCCCCCTGCCCGTCCAGCAGCGCGGGCGGCCGCGCAGCGCCGCCGTCGACACCGCCGTGATCGAGAGCGTCCTGCGGCTCCTGGAGGGCGGCGTCACCGTCGGCGAGCTGTCCATGGAACGGATCGCCCGCGAGGCCGGCGTCGGCAAGGCGACCGTCTACCGGCGCTGGGCCGGCAAGGAGGCGCTGATGCTCGACGTCCTGCGCTCGCTGGAGGAGGACGCCCCCGAGCTCGCCGGCGTCTCCGTCCGCGACGACCTGGTCGCGCTGCTGGACTTCCTGCGGCGGCGCGGCCTGGCCAAGCGCTCCTCCGCGGTGATGCGCACCGTCGTCGGCCAGGTGCAGGCGCAGCCGCGGGTGTGGCGGGAGTACCACGACACGGTCGTCGCGGCCCGGAGGGAGTCCTTCCGGGCGGTGCTGCGGCGGGGCGCGGCGGCCGGGGAGATCCGCCCGGACGTGGACGTGGACCTGCTCATCGACCTCTTCGTCAGCCCGATGCTGGTGCGGGCGGTGCTGCACGAGTGGAAGGAGCTGCCGGCGGGGCTGGCGGAGGGGATCGTGGACACGGTGCTGGACGGCGTACGGCCTTGAGGGGCGGCCAGAGCCCGAATGTGCCCGTTGTGTCACAGGACGCCCCCATGGGCCCGCCGGCAGGAACCCGCCCGGGCCGACGGGCCGTCCTCCTCCCCGAAGCCCCCCTTCCGGTGGGGGCCGGGACAGCCCTCCCGCGGTGATCACGGCGGACCGTCGATCACCTATCGTCGGGTGACGGGACACAGCGAGACCGAGTGAGGACATGCGGATGCCGCAGGCGCACATGCAGGAGACGGGCCGTGAGGGAGTCGGCCCGGAGCGGGCCGGCTCCGGGGTCCGGCGCCGCGTGGGCGACTGGCTGGGCGACTGGCGCGGCCCGGGGATCTGGCGGCGCGGACTGGTGATCGCGGGTCTGGCGCTGGTGCTGGGGCTGCTGATGCTGCTGCATTCCAGCGTCCCCAACCGCGTCGGCAACCTCGGCAGCCTCACCGAAACCTTCCTGCCGTGGCTGGGGCTGTTCGTCCCGGTCCTGCTGGTCCTGGCGCTGCTGCGGCGCTCGGCGAGCGCGCTGATCGCCGTCCTGCTGCCGGCCGTCGCCTGGATCAACCTCTTCGGCGGCCTCCTCACCGGCAAGTCCGCGTCCGGCGGCGACTTCACCGTCGTCAGCCACAACGTCAACGCCGAGAACCCCGACCCGGCCGGCACCGCGCGGTCCCTCATCGCCTCCGGCGCGGACGTGATCGCCCTGGAGGAACTGAGCGACGCCTCCCGCTACGAGAGCGCCCTCGCGGGCTCGTACCGCTACCACTCGGTACAGGGCACGGTCGGCCTCTGGAGCAAGTACCCGCTGAGCGACGCCCGCCCCGTCGACATCCGCATGGGCTGGACGCGTGCGCTGCGCGCCACCGTCGAGACGCCGCAGGGACCGGTCGCGGTGTACGTGGCCCATCTGCCGTCCGTGCGCGTGAAGTTCAACGCCGGCTTCACGGCCGGGCAGCGCGACAACAGCGCCGCGGCGCTGGGGCACGCCATCGCCGCCGAGCCGCTGAAGAAGACGATTCTGCTCGGCGACCTCAACGGGACGATGAACGACCGGTCGTTGGCCCCCGTCACGTCGCAACTGCGGTCGGCGCAGGGGGCCGCGGGGGACGGGTTCGGGTTCAGCTGGCCGGCCAGCTTCCCGATGGCGCGGATCGACCAGATCATGGTGCGGGGGATGGACCCGCGGTCGGCTTGGACGCTGCCGGAGACGGGCAGCGATCATCTGCCGGTGGCGGCGCGGGTGAAGCTCTGAGGGATGCGCGAGGCGGGGCCGGGCTCCTTCCGCCGGCCCGGCGATGGCGTCGGCCCTGAAGCGATGTCAGTGGCCTGCGGCATGATGCGAGTCATGTGACGGCCCACCCGCCGGGGACTCCCGAGGCCGTCCTCACAAGGGGGGTGCTGTGTGCACGGGCCGGGCATGGACGAGGTACGGGCCGCGGAGGAACGGCGACTGCACCACGAGAGGTGGCAGTGGGGCGGAAGGCTGCCGAGCGAGAGGCTGCGCGGTGTCCGCGGAAGCAACGTCCTGGGAATGCTCCCCTTCGACAGCGATCTGGTGCATGCCCTCGGTGCCGCGGATCCCGACGTCCAGCGTGTGGTGGCCTTGCTGGCCGCGCGGCGGGCGTGCGAGACGGCGCGCCTGACCGATGTGGGGTGGGTCGCCCAGGCGCTCACCGCGTTGACGGAGGGGAATCCGCTTCCGCCGCCGTTCGACGACCGGGCCCGGATGCTGGAGGCCCTGCGTTCCACACCCCTCGTACCGGGGCCGCCGGTGCTGGAGGCGATGCCCCCCGAGCGGCCGCCGTACTTTCCTCCGCCGCCGGCCGGGTGGACGTGGGTCCTCGCGGAGGAGCCGAGAGACGACGGGGTGAGGCGGTACGAGCTCGGCCGGCTGCCGGACGGCCTCGTACCGGCGGTGTCCGGCGACGCGAAATCGGCACCACCAGCGGACGCGGAGCCCATCTCCGCCGTGCTGGTGCACCAGACCGGCACGCCTCGTGTCCCTGGAGAGATCTCACAGCCGCACTTCGCTCTCCCCGCCGTGCTCGCCGCCGCCGAGTCCGACCCGCTCAAAGCGGCTCTGGACGCGGTGTGGCATGCGCTGCACACATACGGAGAGCACTACCCGGAGCTGCTGGCGGATATCCGGTCGGTCTGCGCCGAGCGGGCGGGCACGGAGGCGGACCGGCTCCGACCGGGTTCGGTGGCGGATCTCGGGCCCGGTGTCCTGCGAGGATGATGTCGGGCATCGGGACCGGAGCGGCTCGGTGCGGGGAAGGGAACGGGCGAACCGGTGGCGGCGGCAGAGCCTCGGAGCGCCGGGAAAGGGCCGGCGCGGGTGGACTGGGAACTCATGCCCTTGGAAGGCGTCGGGCCGCTGAGTTTCGGCACGCTCGTCGCGGAGGTCGCCGCAGGGCTGCCGGGCATGACCGAGTTGCGACGGTTCCGGGCTGATCCGTCGTTTCCCGGGCTCTTGGGCGTGGAGTTCGGCACGGAGCCGGAGAAGCCCGCCGTCTCCGCCTACTTCACGGACGGCCGACTGTTCTGCGTCGCGGCCGACGCGGTCCACGGACCGCAGATATCGCTCTGGGGGCGGGAGTTGACCTCGTGCGTCCCGGACGATTTGGAGCGGTTCCTCTTGCACGCTCACCGGTGCGGGGTGACCGAGGTGTCCTACGGCCCGCGAGGAAACCCCGGAGCCGATGCGCTCGGTCTGGTCCTGCGGGTGCAGGAGACCGCCGGCTGCTTGGTCACCCGTCCGGTCATGGTGGGCCGGGCCTGGGCCGACCGGTGCACCGACGACTGGGAAGGCGCGATACCGGAGTGCGAGTGGGCGGGCCGCCAGTGGACCCGCCCAGGCCACTCGGAGCACCGGCCTCCGCGATCCTGACCGATCGGGATCCACGCGGTCGTGATCAATACAGCTGGGCCGTGTACCGAAAGCGGATTCGGAACGGCACCTGGCAGCGGGTCCTCCCGCTCAGAAGGCCGGCCGGCGGCCGCGGACGGGGCTGACCTCCTCCAGGCGCTCCGCCAGGTCGAGGAGGAGGGCCTCGGCCCACCATCGGCCGACCAGCTGGACGCCGAGAGGCAGGCCGTCGTCCGTCGCACCGAAGGGGAGCGCGAGGGCAGGCAGGCCGGTCAGGTTGAACGGTACGGTCGCCCGCATCACCGCGCGTGCCGGGAGGGAGACGCCGTCCACATCGACGCGGTTGCGGCCGTGAGGCGGCGCGGGAAAAGGCGTGACGGGGCACAGCAGGACGTCGTGGCCGGCGAACCATGCGGCGAACCGCGTGCGCAGTCGCTCCACCTCGTGTTCGGCGGCGACGTAGTCGGCCAGCGGAACCTCGGCGGACTCCAGCGCGGCCGCGATGACCGGGTGCACCTCCGTCTCGCGGCCGGAGGTGACGGCGCGCAGGGTGGGCCGTATCTCCGCGGGAAACAGCGTCGCCGACAGCAGGGTGCAGTCCCGCTCGGCGAGCCATGGAAGCTCGCTCTCCCGGACGTCGTGCCCGGACTCGGCCAGCGCCGTGGCCGCCGCGGCGACCGTAGCGGCGACCTGTCGGTCGACCGCGCCGAACGCCGCGGTGGTCCAGCCGATGCGCAGCCGGCCTCCGCCGCCGGTGCGGTCCGCGGCGGGCAGCGCCACGGCGTAGGGGTCGCGGCCGTCGGGCCCTTCCATGAGGGAGAGCGCCAGGCGCAGGTCGCGCACGCTGCGGGCCATGGGGCCGGCGTGCCACCAGCGGCGTGGCACGGCGGGAAAGTGGCCGGTCATCGGCACTCTGCCGTGGGTGGGCTTGATCGAGGCGATCCCTGTGTCGGCGGCGGGCCCGCGCACGGAGATGGCGACGTCGCTGCCGATACCGAGCGGTGAGAGACCGCTCGCGATGGCCGCCGACTCACCGCCGCTGGAGCCCCCGGGTGTGCGCCGCGGATCGTAGGGGTTCAGGGACCTGCCGGTCAGGCGGTTGTCCGTCTCGGTCCAGTAGGACATCTCCGGCAGGTTCGTCTTGGCCAGCAGGATCCCGCCGGCCTGCCGGAGGCGGGCCACCGCGGTGGCATCGGTGTCGGGCACCCGGTCGGCGAAGATCCTCGACCCCCGGGTGGTGGGGGCGCCCGCGGTGTCGAAGGAGTCCTTCACCGTGAAGGGGACTCCGCTGAGCGGGCCGGCGGCCGGCCGCGCCGCGGCGTGCAGAGCCTGCTCACCGAGCACGGTCACGAAGGCGTTCACCCGGTCCGCGACCGCCTCGATCCGGTCGAGGTGGGCGGCCACCACCTCGACGGCGCTCACCGTGCCCGCTGAGATCAGACGCGCGAGGCCGACCGCGTCATGCCATACGAGATCGCTCGGCTCCATAGGCTCCATAGGCTGCGGGGCCCCTTCCTCTCCCTCACGGCGAACTTCCCGATTCCTTCTATGCAACTATGCAACGCGCCCTGCCGGGACGTGACCTGACACCGGTTCAGGCATCGGGTGCGGCGAGGGGCTCCCGCAGGAACCGCGCCTACCTGCGCCGCCGCGGAATCCGCTGCACCGTCCCGGACAGGGCCGACCAGGAGCGCAACCGCCAGAAGCTCCGCCCCCGGGGTGGCCGGCCACCGCATTTCGACCCGGTCGACCACCGCGAGCGCCATGCGGTCGAGTGCGGGATCAACCGCCTCAAGAGGCACCGCGCTGTCGCCACGCTCCGACACACGCCCTAGGTTCGTCAGGGTGTCTTCGGGTGCCTGGTGTCTGCCGGCCTGCTGCGTGCTGTGTCGGTAGGTTCGGTGTGTGAGAGTGCGGCGAGGAGTTTCAGTTTCTCGTCGCTGTCGCTGTCCTTGTCTGGGTAGTAGACGACCAGGATGACGTCGTCTATGGGGAGTTTGTCTCGGTGGAGCCGTAGTTCACCGACGACTGGGTGGTTGACGGTGGTGGTGCCTCCGTCGAGGTTGCGGACGTCGTGTCGGGCCCACAGGGTGCGGAACCGCTGGCTGGACAGTGCGAGTTCTCCGACGAGTTCGACGAACCGGGGATTGTCGGTGTCGTCCCCGATGGTGGTGCGAAGGGTGGCGACGAAGCCGGCGGCGGCTTTCGTCCAGTCCTGGTGGAAGGCTTGTTCCTCGGGGTCGAGGAGGAGGGAACGGAGCCGGTTCTCACCGGGCCGCAGTCGTGGGGAGAGCGCGACGGCCATCGGGTTGGAGGCCAGGACGTCGAAGGCGCGTCCCTCGACGAACGCGGGGATCTGAAGGTGGGCAAGGAACTGGTGCACCCGTGCCGGTACCTGCTCGGGTCGCTTGCGGCGCGGCGTCCTTGGGCGGGCTGCCACGAGGCCGAGCAGATACGTCCGCTCGATGTCGTCGAGGTGCAGGACACGCGCGAGTGATGCGAGGACCTGAGGAGAAGGATTCTTGTCGCGGCCCCGTTCCAGGCGCAGATAGTAATCGGCGCTGATTCCGGCGAGCAGGGCGACTTCCTCACGGCGCAGGCCCGGGACGCGGCGGTTGCCGCCCGAGGGGAGCCCCGCCCGCACCGGGGAGACCAGCTCACGCCGGGCGCGGAGGTAGCTGCCGAGCCGGTTGCCGGATTCCTCATCCTTCATACCGACACCGTAATGCGATGCGCGCGTTTCAGAGGGGGCCCTGGCAGGACCAGGGAAGACGGGGGCTCTGCCGCACCCGGCGGATGCCGTCAAGACTTGCGGCATCACTGTTTGTGAAGGACAGGGACCATCGCTGAATGCGCCGCGAGCCTAAACGCCGTCGCGCCCTGAACTGAAGGGAAGATCTCGTGGATCTCTCCAACCGCACCGTTCTCATCGTCGGCGGGACCTCGGGCATCGGGCGGGAACTGGCCCGCCGGTTCGCCGCAGCGGGCAGCACCGTGGCTGTCGGCGGCCGTAGCCCGGAGGCCCTCTCGGAACTCGCCCAGGAAGGCTTCGGCGCTTTCGGCATCGACGTCACCGACAGTGTGTCCGTCGCACGTGCCCGCGACGCCGTGCTCGCCCAGTACCCCGAACTGGACACCGTGGTGACCATGTCGGGCGTCATGCTCCTGGAGGACCTGCGCGACTCCGCGCACTTCGAGGCGGCACGGACGACGATCGACACCAACCTGGTCGGCACCATCCGCGTCATCGACGCCTTCACCCCGCACCTGGTTGAACGCGGCGCCGGCACTTTCATCACCGTCACCTCCGGCATCGCCTTCCTGCCGTTCCCGCCCATGCCCACCTACGCCGCCTCGAAAGCCGCGGTGCACGCCTACTCCGAGGCACTGCGCGCACAACTCGACGGCACCGGCGTCAGCGTCGTCGAGCTCGTCCCCCCGGCCGTCGCCACGGCAGGACAGGAGAAGGTGAACCCGCATGCACTGCCGCTCGACGACTTCGGCGCCGAGGTCATGCAGTTGCTCTCGCAGGACCCCACCCCTGAGGAGATCCTGGTCAACCGGGTCCTTATGCACCGCTGGGCTGAGCGCGACGGCACCTACGACGACCTCGTCGCACAGCGTTCCCAGGCCCTGACCATGCTTCCCAGCCGCCAAGGCTGACACAGCCGCTCGCCCTGTGGGCCGCCATTCAAGTCGGCCGATCGCCCTCGCCTCGTTGAGGACATCACCGCCGCGGTCAGTGACGGCGCGCTACCGGTCGGCGAGGGGCATTGCCTGCCGCCGGCGGCCCGTCACGGTCGGCGTCGGCGGCGGGCTGCCCAGCGGTGAGTAGTCCAGGCTCGGCGGATCAGACTACGTACGGTGATGATCGTGTCGGCGAGGTCGAAGAAGACCTCGATAACGCGGGTCCGGCGTTCGTAGCAGCGCGTGAGCCGGTGGAAGGCGTTCAGCCAGGCGTGCATGCGCTCGGTGTGCCAACGGTGGGTGGCCCGGACCGGCGCTTTGATCCCCTTGCGGGCGATCCGGCCGTGCAGACCGCGCTCGGCAAGCACGGCGCGGGAGTTGGCCGAGTCGTAGCCGGCGCCGAGATGGATGGTGATCTCGTCGGGCAGGGGCACAAGTTCGCTCAGGAGACCGAGAGTCGGGGCCGGCAGCGGGGAGTCGTCGCGGTTGGCGCCGGCCAGGACGCGGCCGAGCGGGATGCCGTAGCCGTCGGTCATGCCCGAGCGCTTCATGCCCTGTGTGCCCCGGTCGACCGGTGAGCGTCCGGCCGCTTCGCCGCCGCCGGGGGCCTTGGTGATGGCGCCGTCCACGGCATCTGGTCAAGGACGAGACCGACGATGCGGTCATGGGCGTCGAGCGCGATCTGCTTCAACTCGGCGAACAGGCCCAGGCGTACCCATTCGTCGCGGCGGCTGCGGATCGTCGTGGCCGAGCAGGCGGAGTCCGCGATCGCCTCGTAGGAGCAGCCGAAGCGACCGGTTCGGTATCGCCGTCGGCTGGGACCAGGACACCCGGCGGGTCACCCTTCGTCCCCTGGACGGCGGACGGGCCTGGCGGCCGAGGCGCTGTCGCCGGGCCACCGACAAGCTCCGCGTCCGCGTGAGCGAGCTGAACCGGGAGGGGCGCAAGTGGTGACGGCGTGCGAGGCGTGCCAGTGGTGGGACGCCGTGATCGGGAGGACCGAGGCGCGGGTGCGGGCCGCCCGGGACCGGTGGGGGCGCACCGCCGCCGAGCGGCAGCGAGACCAGTACGCGGGCAACAAGGCGGAGCATGTCCGCCGGAATCATGGAGGGGGCGGCTCCGCCGGGTGAGGGCGGTCAGCCCGTCCGGCGTTCGCGGACAGGGCTTCGGGGGTGCGGGGCCCCGCAAGGGGGGCGGGACCGGGGCGCCGGCCCACCGCGGGGCGCACACTGGAAGCATGTGCCGCAGCATCAAGACCCTCCGCGCCCCCGTCACCCCCGACCCGGGCGAGGACGACATCCGCGCCGCCGCCCTCCAGTACGTCCGCAAGGTCTCCGGCTTCCGGGCGCCCGCAGCGCACAACAAGGCCGTCTTCGACGAGGCCGTCGACGCGGTGGCGGAGGCGACGGCACGCCTGCTGGACGGCCTCGAAGTGCGGGGCGTCAGACCCGTTCGCGCCAGCGGTTCGTGATCGGCAGGCGGCGGTCCTTGCCGAAGCCCTTCGGGGAGATCTTCGTGCCCGGCGGGTACTGCCGCCGCTTGTACTCGGCGGTGTCGACCAGCCGCAACACACGCGCCACCAGCTCCTCGTCGAAGCCCTCGGCGACGATCTGTCCGTACCCCCGGTCCCGGTCGACGTACAGCTCCAGGATGCGGTCGAGGACGGGGTAGTCGGGGAGGGAGTCGGTGTCGACCTGGCCGGGGCGGAGTTCGGCGCTCGGGGGCTTGGTGATGGAGTTCTCGGGGATGGGCGGGGTCTCGCCGCGTTCCTCGGCGTGGCGGTTGCGCCAGCGGGCGAGCCGGAAGATGCCCGTCTTGTAGACGTCCTTGATCGGGCCGTACGCGCCGACCGAGTCGCCGTAGAGCGTCGAATAGCCGCACGCCAGCTCGGACTTGTTGCCGGGCGCGAGGACGATGTGGCCCTCCTGGTTGGAGATGGCCATCAGCATGGTGCCGCGCAGGCGGGACTGGAGGTTCTCCTCGGCGAGGCCGGTCAGGCCCAGGGCGCCCATGTAGGCGTCGAACATCGGGGCGATGGGCACGGTACGGAAGGTGAGGCCGGTGCGCCGGGCCAGCTCCTCGGCGTCGGCGATCGAGTGCGCGGAGGAGTAGCGGGACGGCATGGCGACGCCGTACACGTTCGCGGCCCCGACCGCGTCGCAGGCGATGGCCGCGACGAGGGCGGAGTCGATGCCACCGGAGAGGCCGATGAGGACGCTGCGGAAGCCGTTCTTGGCGGCGTACGCGCGGAGGCCGGTCACCAGCGCCTGGTAGACCTCGGCGTCGTCGTCCAGGTGCTCGGCGATCGTGCCCGGCAGCGCCGGTTCCGCGGCCGGGGCCGGGTCGGCGGAGATCGTGACGTGGTCGATCCGCAGGCCGTCGTCCACCGTGCCGGAGGGCGCCGCGGCCGGTGCCTCCGGCAGGTCGAGGTCCAGGACCAGGCACGTCTCCTCGAACTGCGGCGCCCGCGCGATCACCCGGCCGTCCCGGTCGACGACGATGGAGTCGCCGTCGAAGACGAGCTCGTCCTGTCCGCCGGTCATGGCGAGGTACGCGGTGGTGCAGCCGGCCTCCTGGGCGCGCTTGCGGACCAGCTCCAGCCGGGTGTCGTCCTTCTCCCGCTCGTACGGCGAGGCGTTGACGGACACCAGCAGCCCGGCCCCGGCGGTGCGGGCGGCGGGCACCCGGCCGCCCTCCTGCCACAGGTCCTCGCAGATGGCCAGCGCCACGTCCACGCCGCGCACCCGGACCACCGGCAGGGTGTCGCCCGGCACGAAGTACCGGAACTCGTCGAACACGCCGTAGTTGGGCAGGTGGTGCTTGGCGAACGTGAGCACCGCCCGGCCGCCGTGCAGCACCGCCGCCGCGTTCAGCGGCGCGCCCGCCGGGCGGCCCAGCCGGGGGCGGGCCTCCTCGCAGCGGTCCAGGTAGCCGACGAGGACGGGGAGGCCGCCCAGGCCCTCGTCGGCGAGCCGGGCGGCGAGGGCGCGCAGTTCGTCCCGGCTGGCGTCCACGAAGGACGAGCGGAGGGCCAGGTCCTCGACGGGGTAGCCGGTCAGCGCCATCTCGGGGAAGACCGCGAGGTGGGCGCCCTGTTCGGCGGCGTGGCGGGCCCCGCGGAGGACCGACTCCGCGTTCCCGGCGAGATCGCCGACGGTGGAGTCGATCTGGTGCAGTGCGAGACGGAGTCGAGCCACGCCGTCAGTCTAATCGTCTTCCTGACGCGATGGCGGGGTGAAAGGGGCCACCTGAGGGCGGCCCCTTGGGTGCTACTTCCGGTAACCCAGCAGCGTCATCATCCCCGACTCCGCGTGGTACACGTTGTGGCAGTGCAGCATCCACAGCCCGGGGTTGTCCGCGTCGAAGTCCACCTCCAGCCGCTGCCCCGGCAGCACGACCGCCGTGTCCTTGCGCGGCCCGCCGCCCGGCAGCGCGAACGTGTGGCCGTGCAGGTGCATCGGGTGCCACATAGCGCTGCGGTTGACGAACGCCAGCCGCACCCGCTCGCCCGCCGCCACCGGGTAGCGCTCGGAGGGCTTGTACCGCCGCCCGTTCAGCGCCCAGTCGTAGCGCTCCATCGAACCCGTCAGCTCGAAGGTGAGCGTCCGGTCCGGCCGGCGCTCCTTCAGCCGGACCGGCCCCGCGGCCTTCAGCCGGCCCGCCGTGAGCGGTGTGCGGTCCAGCTCGGCCGGGCGGACGTCCGCGGCCGGCGCCGCGCCGCCGCCGGTGCGCAGCAGCGCCAGGGCGGTCCGCTTCTTGCCCTCCGCGAGCGCGGTGAGCGGGAAGACGCCGTCGCCGGCCGTCACCAGCACGTCGTACCGCTCGCCCATGCCCAGCAGCAGCGACTCCGTCTCCACGTGCTCGGCCGGGAAGCCGTCGGTGTGCGTGACGGTCATGCGGTGGCCGCCGAGCGCGACCCGGAACGCGGTGTCGCCCCCCGCGTTGACGATTCGGATCCGGATCCGGTCGCCCGGCTTCGCCGTGAAGGTCTGCGGGGCGTCCGGTGTCCGGCCGTTGACCAGGTAGTACGGGTACGCGACGTCACCCGCGTCGCCGCCGAGGACGGGGCTGGTGGCGCCCATGAGCATCCGGGACGGGCCGTCGTCGGCGGAGGGGGTGACGGCCGCCATGTGGTGCATGCCGCCCATCCCGCCGCCCCCGCCGTGGTCCATGCCGCCGCCTCCGCCGTGGTCCATGCCGCCGCCCCCGCCGTGGTCCATGCCGCCGCCTCCGCCGTGGTCCATGCCCTTGGCGAGT
This sequence comes from Streptomyces mobaraensis, assembly GCF_020099395.1. NCBI lineage: Bacteria > Bacillati > Actinomycetota > Actinomycetes > Kitasatosporales > Streptomycetaceae > Streptomyces > Streptomyces mobaraensis. The sequence continues at coordinate 5,394,656 of NZ_CP083590.1, forward strand.
TCGGCGAGGACGGCGTCCGGGGTGCTGCCGTCGACCCCGTCCACCCAGTCGTCCAGCACGACGACCCACTCCTTGTCGTACGCCAGCGGCTCCTTGGGGTCCTCGACGATCAGCGGCGCGTACAGGCCGCGGTCCTGCTGCGTGCCGGAGTGCGGGTGGAACCAGTACGTGCCCGGGCGGTCGACCGCGAAGCGGTACGTGAACGAGCCGCCGGGGCGGACGGGCCGCTGGGTGACGCCCGGGACGCCGTCCATGTCGTTGCGCAGGGCGAGCCCGTGCCAGTGCAGGGACGTCGGCTCGGGGAGGTGGTTGGCGAGGGTCAGCGCGAGCGTGTCGCCCGCGGTGAGCCGGACCTCCCGGCCCGGCAGGGCGTCGCCGTACGCCCAGCTGGCGACCTTCCGGCCGCCGAGGTCGAGCGTGGTCGCGGCGGCGGTCAGCCTGACCTCCCGGACCGAGCCGCCGGCGCGGTGCCGGCGCGCCTCGGCGGCGTCCACCTCCTTGCCGTCGGGGGCGACGTAGGCGGCCGGTTTCGTGGACTGGGTGTTCGAGCCCGAGCAGGCGGTGAGCAGTCCGCCGGCGGCGGAGGCGAGGCCGGCGCCGAGGACGGCGCGGCGCGTGGTGGTGCGCATGGTGAAGGAACCCCTCTGCGGGTGTCGTCGGTGGTGTCTGCGGGCGCGTGCGCGCGCACGCGGACGCGTACGGGCGCGGACGCGCTCCTATACGCGCAGCACCGACAACCGGGCGAGGGCCTTCCGCCGGGGTGGAGGCGGCGGGACGGCCCAGAGGGCGTGCGCGCCGAGCGCGCGCGGCCCGGCCCCGGCGGCGCCGGCCGGACGGCGGAGGACGGCCAGGGCCAGCAGCAGGACGACCGTCCAGCCGGCGCCGGCGAGGACGGCGAGGCAGACGGAGGCGGGGTTGAGGTCCGGGTGGTGGGGTGGGGGAGGGCCGGCGCCGTCGGACGCGGCGGCGGCGCCTGCCGGCGCGGCCGGCGGGTGGGTGCGGTGCGCGGCGGGGCCGTCGCCGACTGCCGCCTGGGCGGGCGGGGCGATGGCGTACGCGGCCCGCAAGGCCGGCGGGCCGCCTGGCGCCGCTCGTGCCACCCGGGCTGCCGTGGTCGCCGGCTTGGTGGCCATGGCGGCTCGGGCCTGCGGCTCGTCGCCGTGTTCGACGGCCGTCGCGGACGGCGTTCCCGGGGCCGTCGACGCGCGCCAGGCCGCCGTCAGGGCGCGCGGCTCGCTCGCGTCGCGGCCCGGCGCCGTCACGGTCGAGGGCGTCCGCGTCCCGGGCGGGGGCGTCAGCACTACCGCCGAGGACGTGCGCGTTCCGATCGAGGGTGTGCGCGCCCCGGACGAGGGTGTGAGCGCCCCGATCGAGGACGAGGACGTATGCGCCTCCGCCCGCCCGTGCCCCATCGGGTGCCCGAGCGTGTGCATGGTCACGATGCCGAGTAGCAGCGCGGCGAGGAGGAGCAGCCGGCCGTACCAGGTGCCGACGCCGCCGACGGCGGCACCCGCTTGCCCGCGCATCGCGCCCTCCCCGCGCCGGAACGATTCCTCGTACGCCCGGCACCCTACCCCTACGGGGTATACGGCCGACCGGCGGCCCGCACGCCCGTCCGATCGAGCGGATGTGCGCGGAACGAGCCCTCTGTCCGATGATGGGACGAAACCGATCGATTGCTTTGCCCCGAAGGACGCTCCTCCCTCTCATGCCCCTCTCGGAACAGGTCAGGGACGAACGTCCCCCCGCAGGCCGTGCCCCGGACGCCCCCGTCGAAGGTCCCGTCGAAGAACCGGCCACCGGCCGACGGCAGTTCATCTCCTGGACGACCCTCGCCCTGATGACCACCGCCTCGGTGGCCAACCTCCGTCCCGCGCCCTCCATGGCCCTCTACGGCCTCGCCGCCGTCTTCCTCTACCTCCTCCCCGCCGTCGTCTTCCTGCTGCCGACCGCCCTGGTCTCCGCCGAGCTCGCGTCCGGCTGGACGGGCGGCGTCTACCGCTGGGTGAGCGAGGGGCTGTCGAAGCCGCTGGGCTTCCTCGCGGTGTGGTGCCAGTTCGCGATGACGATCGCCTACTACCCGAGCCTGCTCGCGTACGTGGCCAGCACCTTCGCGTACATCGTCGACCCGTCGCTGGCCGACAACGGGCTGTACGTGGCGCTGGTGATCGTCGTCGTCTACTGGTCCGGCGTCCTGATCTCGGCGCGCGGCACCAAGGCCGTCGCCGGGCTGTCGAGCATCGGCCTGGTGATCGGCACGCTGCTGCCGGGCGCCGTCCTCGTCGTCCTCGGCCTGGTCTTCCTCGGGCAGGGCAACCCGTCCGCCGCGCCCATGGACGGCGGGCACGTGCTGCCGCCGTGGACCGGCGTCGCGAGCCTCGTCCTCATCGTCGGCAACTTCCTCTCCTACGCGGGGATGGAGATGAACGGCGTACACGTCGCGTCCCTGCGCCGGCCCGGCAAGCAGTTCCCGCGCGCGATGGCCCTGGCCACCGGACTCGTCCTGCTGATCTTCATCCTGCCCGCGCTGGCGGTCAGCTGGGTGATGCCCGGCGAGGACCTGAGCCTCACGGCCGGGGTGATGCAGGCATTCCAGGGCTTCTTCGACCACTTCGGGGTCGGCTGGCTGACCAAGGTCACCGGCGTGCTGCTGGTCGCCGCCGCGCTCGGCGGCATGCTCACCTGGCTGGCCGGGCCGTCCAGCGGGCTGCTGCTGGTCGCCCGGCAGGAGGGCTACCTGCCGCCCGTCCTCCAGAAGCTCAACCGGAACGGCGTGCCGCGCAACATCCTCGTCGCCCAGGGCGTGCTGACGACCGTCATCGCGCTGCTGTACGCGTTCCTGCCGGACGTCTCCAGCGCGTACTGGATCTTCTCGGTGATCACCACGCAGATCTACCTGGTCGTCTACCTGCTGATGTTCGCGGCCGTGGTGCGGCTGCGGCGGCTCCAGCCGGCCCGGCCGCGCGGCTTCCGCGTGCCGGCGGTCCGGCTCGTCGCGGGGGTCGGGTTCGCGGCCTCGCTGGCGGCGATGTGCATCGGGTTCGTGCCGCCGGAGCAGTTCGGCGGGCAGCCGCTGTGGCGGTACCTGCTGATCGTCGGCGGCGGGCTGCTGACCATCGGCTTCCTCGCGCCGCTTGCCTTCCTGGCGTTCCGCAGACCGCACTGGGCGGCGCCCGACGCGGACTGACCCGCGCCTTCCGGAACCCTCGCCGCCCGTCCGCCGTTTCCCGACGGGGAGGGGCGGCCGGCGCCGCCGCTCCTCCCCGCCAACGGGAGTTCACGAGGAGGAGGGCGGGCGAGGATGGGCGAAGGCCGGCCACCGGGTCGGATGCTGCGGATCGGCGGCACGGTCCTGCACGTCCTCAGCGAGGGCTCGGGTCCGGTGTGCGTGCTGAGCCCGGGTCTTGGCATGGGCTGGTTCGACTGGGATCCCGTCGTCCCCCTGCTCACCCCGCACCGCACGGTCGTCCGCTTCGACCGGCCCGGGCTCGGCTTCAGCGCCCCGCAGGCCGAGCCGCCCACCGCCGAGGGAGAGGCCGCGCGGATCGCCGGCGTACTCGACGCCCTCGGCCTGCCCGGCCCGGCGACGGTCGTCGGCCACTCCCTCGCGGGCTTCCACGCCGAGGCGTTCGCCCGGCTGTACCCGGAGCGCACGGCCGGCCTCGTCCTCGTCGACACCAGCGTCGAGGAGAACGCCCGCCCACTCCCCGCCCGCGCCCTGCGCACCGCCGCCGCCCGGGCGCGCGGCCACGCCTTCACCACCGCCGGCCTGCCGCGCGCCCTCGGCCCGGCCCTGCGCCGGCTGGCCGTCCGCGCCGCGTCCCTCGAACGCGCCGACCCCGTCCCCGCCGACCTCGTCCGCCGCACGTACGGCACGGGCCGCGTGGCACGCGCCCTCCTCATGGAGAACGCCCGCTACTTCGACGTGGCCGCCGAACTGGAACACCTCCGCGCGACCCACCCGCTGCCCCCCCGTCCCCACCCACGTCCTCGCCGCCTCCACCGGCACCGACTCCCGCCTCGAACGGCGCCGCCTCACCCGCCAACGCGCCCTCGCCACCCTCCTCGACGCCCATCTCACCACCGTCGCCCCGGCCGGCCACCTCCTGATGTACGACCGCCCGGAGGCGGTGGCGGGCGCGATCCTGGAGGCGCCCCGGTTCCACCCCTCCGCCGTGTCGGCGGACGGGCCCGCGCCCCGGTGAGAGCAGCCGCGCGCCCCGCCGATCAGTCTTCGCCGTGCCTCTGGGCAGCCAGGAAGGGGAGGAACGCCTGCACCGTCCTCCTCTTGGCCTTGGGCAGCGCGGAGAACTCGCGCATCCGGATGTCGAGCCGGAACGGCCCCCGCAGCGTGCGTTTCCAGTCGGCCGGCTCCTGGGCGGGGAGCGCGAAGACGTAGCACATCCAGCTCGGCTGAGGCGAGGGCTCGGGGTGGTAGGGGGTCACGAGGAACCCGTCCGCCTCCACCTCCTCCAGCCCTCGCGCCTTCCTGCTGAACCCCTCCCGCCGGGCGGTGTCTGTCAGCTCACGCATCCGCGCCGCCGACACATACCGCGGCGCGGCGGGCACGGGCCAGCCCATCGGCCCGTCCGTGAGACGCGCGAAGCGCGGGTAGCTCCAACTCTTCCTGGGCCGTTTCCCCTCTTCTTCCATGCCCACCGACTCTGCCGCCCCGGCGACGAGCCGTCCATTCCCGGCCGCCAGTGCCCCGGGGAAGGCGGCTGTGCCACATGTCCCGATCGCCGGGCGGGCTGATCATTCAGCCCGCCCGGCGTGTGAGGACGGCGCGGCGCGCGCAGTGCGCTTTGGGCGCGGACCTCGCGAGCGGCACCGTGCGGTGATTCCTGTCCTGTGACGTCGAAGTCTGCGGACCAAGCCAACTTCGCGGGGGATCTCGCGGACTACGGAGTTGCCCTGCGGACAGGGGCGGTGCTCAGGTAGGCGTCACCGTGCTTGTCCTGGCGAGTGGCCACGGCCGGCAGTGCTGCTGCTCTCGTCTGTTGATCGTCCGCTCGGCGGTGGTGCGCTTTTCGTACCGCCGTTCATCGAAGCCAGGTGCCCGGCTGGTGGTGGGCGGGCCACGGGGGCCGGCGTGGTGCCGGTGGTTCCCGTGGCCCGCCCGGGTGCGCGGTTACAGGGTGAGCAGCGCGCGGTGGGCGATGCCGGTGCCCGCGCCCTGGAGCGGTCTGAGGGCCAGACGCACCAGGGCGAGCGGGTTGTCGTCGCCCGCGATGCGGTTGGCGCTCAGCTCACCGCAGCTCAGGCACTGGTGGATGAGCATCCACTCCCCGTCGGGGCGCGCGGACATGCTCACCGCCTCCATGCGGCCACGGCAGGAGGCGGCCCGGTCGCCCGGGATGCGGGCGTCGACGTGCAGACTGACCAGGCAGTTGGGGCAGTGGTTGCGGTGCCCGGTGCCCGGCGCGTCGAGGGACACGTCCAGGCGGCATCCGGCGCATTTGAAGTCGTGCGCGCGGTGCCCGCCGTGCTCGTGGAGCACGTCCTTGTGCCGCTGTGCACGCCGGCCCTTGTGCCGCTGCGAACGATGGCGTGCGGGATCCTGCGCTCGGTCGGTGTTACGTCGAGGCATGGCGATCTCCTCCTTCCTGGTTACAGGGTGCCGAGTGCTTCGAGCGGGAACGGCGGTTGGGCGAGCGGGCGGACGGCCATGCGCATCAGGACGAGCTGGTTGTCGTCCGTGCAGACGGGGTTGGAGGTGAGTTCGTCGCAGCGTACGCAGCGGTGGATGAGCATCCAGTCGCCGGTGCGCAGCACGGCGATGGAGATCGGCGTCATCCGGCCGTGGCAGTTGCTGGGGCCGCCCTCGACGTGGTCGGTGACGTGCCGCGAGTGCAGACACGACGGGCAGTGGTTGCGACGAGTTCCGTCCGTGGTCGCGGTCACGGTCAGGCCGCACCACGCGCAGGTGAAGGTTTCGACGGCGAGGGTGTTGAGGGTGTTGTTGATGGACACCCGGGTGCTCCTTGCTGAGAAGTCAGGCATGACAGCAAAAGCAGGCCGAGCGGCCTCGACGAGCGGGGCCCACACGGGCGCACCACGCCTTCAGAGGAAGCGGGCGCGAGGTATGGACGGGAACACCGGAAGATGGCATCCGGCAGCGGCGCGCAGATAGCGCGGCGGAAGCAAGCGGATGCTTACGCGGTGTGCAGCGAGGCTCGCTCGGCGCGGGCCGGGGTCATCAAAACACTCTTTCCAAGAGCACGAGGCTCAGAGGTCAGGGCGTACGCACAAGTGCGCCCTGTATGCGATCAAAAGTACGAAATCCAGCATAACCACGTGCCCGCATCGGTGCCAGTGATTTTTTCGGAGAGGAAGCGATCTCCTGGCCGATGCCGGCCGCGTCGACGTAACCGACCTGCACGTCAGTCTGCTGCGGGCAACGCTGTCCGGCTCCACCGCCGGACTGTCGGCCTGGCTCGGCCGCTGCCACGGACCCCGTTCATGCGCCGGTCTGTTCCTGAACCCCGGCTACCCTGCACGCTCTCCGAGGTAGCCGGACGGCGGAACGGATCGTTCAGCCCGTCCGGGGCCTGAGGGGTGCGGGGGCGCAGCCCCTGGGGGAAACGGTGAAAGGGCGGGGCCGGGGAGTCCACCCGGGGTGGAAGGGAAGAGCGTGGGGCTTGACATCAGCGTGTTGGTCGTCGACTGGGAGCGGGTCGGGGGGTTCGCGCCCGCCGAGCGGTGGGAGCGGCTTACGGACGCCGCTTATCCGGACGGGTGTGAGGACGTGTTCCGGGCCGGGCTGCCCGACGGGTGGGTGCGGTTTCCGGACGAGGTGGCGGAGTGGTCCGCGCTGTACGAGTTCCACTCCACGAGCGGGTCGTTCAAGGCGCACTTCTGGGCCGGGAAGCGGTGGGAGGACGTCCGGGAGCAGGCCGTGCCGGAGCTGCGGGCGGCGCTGGACGTGTTTCTGTCGGGGTTGTTCTGGGATCCTTACGACATGGCCGTTCCGCCGGCGGGCACGGGGCCCGACGCGCCGGAGATCAGGGAGTTCGTGCCGCACGAGGGCGGCTGGCGGAACCCGTACTTCCTGGTCGCCTGCCCGCCCCGGGCCGTTCCCGTCCTCGCCGCCGCCTGGGCCGTCGCCGAGCCGCTCCTCGACGGGCTCAAGGGGCCGCACACCGCGCACGCCGACGCTCCGGGACGGTGGATCGCGAACCACGACGAGTTCGCCGTCCTCCTGCGCGAGTGGGCGGAAGTGGTGCGGGAGGCGCGGGCGCGGGGGTGGGGGATCGTCGGGCTGCCCTTCTGACGTGCACGTGCGGCGTCACAGGGCCCCCGCTTGACCCTCACCCCACGTCAGGCCGCAGGCTGAGGCGCGACGAAAGGCAGGACCCCATGACGTACACCGTCGGACAGGTCTCGGGCTTCGCCGGCGTCACCGTGCGAACCCTCCACCACTACGACCGCACCGGGTTGCTCAGCCCCAGTGAGCGCAGCGCGGCCGGCTACCGGCTCTACAGCGAGGCCGACCTGGCCCGCCTCCAGCAGATCCTGTTCTACCGGGAACTCGGCTTCTCCCTGGAGGAGATCGCCGCCATCCTGGAGAACCCCCAGGCCAACGCCATCGACCAGCTGCGTGCCCGGCACAAGCTGCTCAGCGAGCAGATCGGCCGGCTGCGGCGGCTGGTGGAGGTCGCCGAGCGGGCGATGGAGGTGCAGGAGACCGGTGTCGCGCTGACGCCGGGCGAGCGCTTCGACGTGTTCGGCGAGGTGGCCTTCGACCTGAGCTACGCCACCGAGGCCGCCCTCAAATGGCGGGACAGCGACAAGCACCGGCAGTCCCTGGCCAGCGCCGCCGCCCACAGCAAGGACGACTGGCGGGCCATCATGAGCGAAATGACGGAGTGGCGGCGGGAGCTGTGCGCCGTCTTCGACGCCGGTGAGCCCGCGGACGGCACGCGGGCCATGGACCTGGCCGAGGCGCACCGGGGACACCTCGACCGCTGGTTCATGTCCTGCCCGCCCGAGACGCACGTCCGCGTCGCCGACGACTTCGCCACCGACCCGCGCGCGTTCGCCCTGCTGGTGCCGCCCTCCGAACAGCGGCCGGGCCTGGCCGCGTACGTGCGGACGGCCGTCCGCGCCAACGCCGCCCGGCACGGGGCCGAGGAGGAGGCGCGGTGAGGATCCTGATCACCGCGGCCGGTTCGCGCGGCGACGTCGCGCCGTACACCGGCCTCGGCGCCCGCCTGCGCGCGGACGGCCATGACGTCACCGTGGCCACGGACGAGCTCTTCGCCCCGCTGGTGCGCGCCGCCGGACTCTCGTTCCGCTCGCTCCCGGCCGACCCGCGCACCGGGGGCCAGGCCGAGGGGAAGCGCCAGCTGATGAGCGCCGCGGCCGCGTTCGCCGCCCGGCTGGGGCAGGGAATGGCGGAGGCCGTCACCGGGGCCGGGGGCGGCGCGGACCTGCTGCTGCTCTCCACCACCACCGCCCCGCTCGGCTGGCACCTGGCCGAGGCCACCGGCATCCGCAGCCTGGACGTCCACCTCACGCCCAACGCCCCCACCGGCGACTTCCCGCCCGTCGTGAGCGGCACCCGCTCGCTGGGCCGGTGGGGGAACCGGGCCGTCGGCCGGTTCTCCCTGCGGGTGACGGACCGCCTCTTCGCCGGCGCCGCCCGGACGCTGCGCGCGGAGCTCGGCCTGCCGCCGGCCGAGCAGGCCGCCGTCCGCCGCAGGCAGGAGGAGTCGGACCGGCCGGTGCTGTACGGCTTCAGCGAGGCCCTGGTCGAGCGCCCGTCGGACTGGCACCCGCGCCACACGGTGACGGGAACCTGGTGGCCGCACCGGGACGCCGACCGGCTCCCGGCCGTCCTGGAGGACTTCCTGGCCGCGGGCCCGCCCCCGGCCTTCGTCGGCTTCGGCAGCATGCCCGCCGGTGACCGCGAGCGGCTGAGCGCCCTCGTCGTGGACGCGCTGCGCCGCGCGGGCCTCCGCGGCGTCCTGCAGTCCGGCAGCGCGGGCCTGGCCACCGACGCGGACGACGTCCTGACGATCGGGGACGTGCCCCACGAGCTGCTGTTCCCGCGCGTGGCGGCCGTCGTCCACCACGCGGGCGCGGGCACCACGGCCGCCACCCTGCGCGCGGGCGTCCCGTCCGTCCCGGTCCCGGTCATGGCGGACCAGCCCTTCTGGGCCGCCCGCCTGGTCGCCCTGGGCGCCGCCCCGGCCGCCGTCCCCTTCCGGAAGCTCACGGCGGAGGGGCTGGCCGGCGCGCTGGTCCGGGCGGCGACGGAACGGCCGTACGCGGACGCGGCCCGCCGGCTGGCGGCCCGCGTCGCGGAGGAGGACGGCGCGGGCCGGGCGGCCGAGATCGTGGCGTCCCTGGGAGAACGCCCCTGACCTGCCGACGCTGTCCCGGGCCTGGCGATACGGCCCCGGACCTGCCGATACGGTTCCTGACCTGCTGATACGGTCCCGAACCATGAACGACACGGTGTACGTGGGCAACGCTGGCAAGGACGCGGCCCTCGACCGGGGCTGGCTGCTCGGTCACTTCAAGGACGTCTCCGACCCCCGCCACAGCGAGGCGGTGGAGATCAAGTGGGGCGTCCACCCGCCCGGCGACGAGCGCGCCCGCTGGGTCACCGGCGAGGCCCGTACCGCCCTGCTGGTGCTCATCAGCGGCCGCTTCCGGGTGGAACTCCCCGGACGCAGCGTGCTGTTGAGCGAGCAGGGGGACTACGTGGTGTGGGGCGAGGGGGTCGACCACTCCTGGCGCGCGGAGGAGGAGTCGGTGGTGCTGACGGTGCGGTGGCCGTCCGTGCCGGGGTACCGGGTCGAGGACGGCGATGGGGATGGGGACGGGGATGGGGACGGGGAGGCGGACGGGGACGCCGGCGGGGGCGGAGGCGCCGCCGGGTGACGGGACGTGGGTGGCCGATGCCCGGGGGCACCCGGGGCGGATGAGGGGCCGGGGGGCACGGGGCCGGTTGAGGGGCCGGGGGGGCACGGGGCCGGTTGAGGGGCCGGGGCCGCGTTCGGCGTGCCGCCCGTCCCCGGCCGCCCGCGTGTCACCCCCGCCCCCGGCCCCCCGCGTGTCACCCCCGCCCCCGGCCCCCCGCGCCGCGCCGCAAGCGGGCGCGGACCGCCCGTTGGGCGACCGGGCCCAGGCCCTCCAGGACGGACACCAGCCCGGAGAGCTGGTCCAGCGCGTCCAGCGCGCGCAGGGCGCCGTCCGCGTCCACGCCCTCGTACAGTTCCAGGCCGACGAAGGCGGACGCGACCGCGCGTGCCAGCCCGGGGGAGTCGACGAAACCGGCGAGCGGTGTGTCCGCCAGGACCCTGACCAGCACCCGCTCGATCTCGTCGATCCAGAGGGCGAGGCCCGCCGCGGTGGCCGGGGCGAGCCGCGGCTGGTTCTGCGCCCCGGCCAGCAACTGCGCGAGGACGGCCACGTTCCCCTCGGCGCGCTCGACCGCGTGCAGTTCGCGGCCCAGTTCCAGGAGTTCGGAGAGGGTGCGGACCCGGTCCAGCCGGTCCCGGTAGCGGGCGACCCGCTGCTCGGCGCCGTGCCGGCAGGCGGTGGAGAGCAGTTCGTCGACGCTGCCGAAGTGGTAGAAGACCAGGGCCTGGTTCACTCCGGCCGTGGCGGCGATGCTCCGCGCGGAGACCTTGGCGATGCCCTGTTCGGCGAGGGTGCGCAGGGCGGCGTCCAGCAGTTTGGCGCGGGTGTCCGTGCCCGCGTCCGAGCCCGACCTCGTACCCCGGCTCATACCCGCGCCTCCTCGCGCACCGGCCGTAGTCCCCGTCTGACGCCGTGCTCCCGTACGTCCGCGTAGTCCGCGGTGAAGGAGCCTGTGTAGCCGAAGAGCGGGCCGAACCGCCGGTTGGTGACGGCCACCCGGATCCGGAAGCACCCCGCCGCGTCGTCGTACGACTCGCGCACCACCGCGTCGCCGGCGACGAGGTCCGGGACGCGGACGTCCACCGGCCCCTCGCGGAAGCGGTGTTCGCCGGACCGGATGACCAGCGACCCGTCGGCGTCCGCCGAGAAGTGCAGGTCGGTGGCGAGGTGCTGGTGGGTGCCGAGGTAGTCGACGACGCAGCCGCGCTCGGGGCTCCAGATCATGGTGGCGTCGAACCGCCGCCGGTCGCCGCCGGGAAAGGAGAAGGTCCGGACGAAGGTGACGGTCTCGCGTCCGTACGAGTCCCGGTAGGGAACGTTCTCGATGGTGAACGGCACGTCGCGCCCGGCCCGCGGGACGAGGATGTTGCGGGTGCCGCCCAGCGCGAGGAACGGCCGGACGAACCCCCGGCCGTGCCGGACGCGGTCCATCGTGCCGCGCCCGACGCAGGCCGTACCGCTGTCGAGGCCCACGGAGAAGCGCCGCCGGATCTGCGGGTGGAGCCGGTCGAAGTCGGCCCCGAGGGCGCGCTGGAAGATCGAGGTCATGACGGCTCCGGGACGGTGATGGTGGCGGTGACGGCAGGGGACATGGCGGCAGGGGACATGGCGGTGGCGGCGTCCGGCAGGGTGGCGAGCAGGGCCGGCGGTGCCGTCCGTGCGCGTCCGGGCGGGCGGCGCAGGCAGCGCCGGGCGGCCGGGGTCACCGGCGAGGGCGGCAGCAGCAGCGCGAGCGCCGCGGCGGCCGGGCCGGCCGCCGGGGCGGTCTTCGCGACCGCGACGACGGCCAGCAGGCGGACGGCGGACTCGCCGAGCGCGTACCGCAGCGACCGCTCCGGCGGGATGCCGCGCTCGCACCACAGCCGCAGCCGGTCGAAGGACCAGGCCGTGGCCCAGCCCATCAGCGGCCGGAGGACGAGCCGGTCGGCCGGCCGTCCCCAACGGCCCCACCGCACCCGGTAGTCGTACCCCGTCAGGAAGCGGACGCCGTCGTCCGTCGGGACGTAACGCCAGTAGCCGCGGCCCTCCTTGAGGAGCGAGAGCGGATGGCGCGAGGAGAACCGGAGCGCGGAGGTCCGGGTGCCGTCGGGGCGGTGCCGCTCCCCGGCGGCGACCCCGACGCCGGAGACCGTCAGGAACGGCAGGACGCGCGTGGCGTACCGGAAGCGCTGCGGCTCGCCCGGTGCGCACGGCAGGTAGTCGATCTCGGTGAACCGCAGGTCCCAGCGGCGGTGCCGCGCGGGCTGCTGTGTGCGGTCCCACAGGTCGTCGGGATCGGCGCGGATCAGCGCCTCGATGTACAGGCCCATCAAATGTCCCCCCGGAGCGATGGTTTGAGCGACTGCTCAAAACGCAGAGTACGGCGTTTTGAGCAGTCGCTCAAACCCTGGGGGCTGCCCCGCAGTCCTGCGATATCCCGCGCTACCCCCGCCGCTCCAGCCGCACCACGGGAATCGCCCGCCCCGCCCGTTCCCGGAACCCCGCGAACTTCGGCTCGGCCGCGACCTGCCGCCGCCACAGCTCGTCGTACTCCGCCGGGTCCGACACCTCCACCGGCCGGGCGGGGAAGGCGTCGCCGCCCAGCTCGACGCGGAGCGACTCCGGGCGGGCGCGGAGGTTGTGGTACCAGGCGGGGGCCACCGGCGCGCCGCCGTTGAGGGCGAAGACGTGCGGGCGGCCGTCGGCGTCCGGCAGGTACACCAGGGGTGTGGTGCGGAGTTCACCGCTGCGGGCGCCCCGGGTGGTGAGCAGGAGCAGCGGCGTACCGGCGAACTCGCCGCCCACCACGCCCCCGTTGGCGCGGAACTCCTCGATCACCCGCAGGTTGAAGGGGTTGCTGTTCACGATGCCGGGGTTGCCGTTCACGATGCCGGGGCCGCCTGGGCCGTGGCCCGGTCGATGCGGGCGTACTGCTCGGCGGTGAGGCGCAGGTCCAGCGCGTCCCGGTTCTCCGCCAGGTGCTCGGGGGACGAGGTGCCGGGGATCGGGATCATCGTCGGCGAGCGGTGCAGCAGCCAGGCCAGGGCCGTCTGCGCCGGGGTCGCCCCGAGCTCCCGCGCCACGGCCGCCACCACCGTCACGGGGCTGTCCGGCCCCGCGTGCTCGCCCATCGCGATGGGCCAGAAGGGCAGGAACGCGATCCCGTGCCCGGCGGCGTAGTCGACGACGGGGTCGTGTCCGCGCTCGCCGAGGTTGTAGAGGTTCTGGACGGTACGGATGGGGACGATGGCGGACGCCTCCCGCACCTGCTCGACGGTCACCTCCGACAGTCCGATGTGCCGGACCTTGCCCTCGTCCTGGAGCTGCTTCAGGGCGCCGACCTGGTCGGCCAGCGGGTACGCGGGGTCGACGCGGTGGAGCTGGAACAGGTCGATGCGCTCGGTGCCCAGCCGGCGCAGGCTCAGCTCGGCCTGCTGCCGCAGGTAGGCGGGGTGGCCGTGGGTGACCCACTCGGTGGGGGAGGGCCGGACCACGCCCGCCTTGGTGGCGATCATCACCTCGCCGGCGAACGGGCGGAGCGCCTCGGCCACCACCTTCTCGTTCTCGCCCAGCGCGTACGCGTCCGCCGTGTCGAAGAAGCGGATCCCCAGCTCGACCGCCCGCCGGAGCAGGGCGATGGTCTCCGCCCGGTCGGTGGGGGCCGTCCAGATCGGGGCCGTGAAGCCGCGCCGCTCATCGGGACGGCCGGCGAGGCGCATGGCGCCGTAGCCCATGCGCGGCACGACGAGGTCGTCGCCGATGGCGTGGACCGGGGGGTGGATGGGAGCCGTGGTGTGCGCTGTGTTCTGCTGCATGCCGGAGAAGTTAGAAGCTCACACATGTGTGAGCTTCAAGCTGGAACCCGGCACTGTGAGGGGGATCACCATCCATGAAGATCGGAGAACTGTCGGCGGCCACCGGAGTCAGCGTCCGGCTGCTGCGCTACTACGAGGAGCAGGACCTGCTCACCTCCGTCCGCACGCCCGGCGGCCACCGCTCGTACGGGCCGGAGGCGCCCCTGGCGGTCCGCCGGATCCGGGCGCTGCTCGACGCGGGGCTGCCCACGCGCGTCATCCGCGAGGTGCTGCCCTGCGTGGAGGGGGACGGGCTGTTCGTGCACCCGTGCGTGAGCGACCGGCTCCGGGAGCAGCTGCGCGGCATGGAGGAGCGCATCGCCGAGCTGGAGGAGAACCGGGCCGGGCTGGCGGCGATCCTCGCGGTCACGGAGGCCGCGGCCGGCTGAGGACGGCGGCCCCCGCCGCGTACCGGCCCGGCGCCATCCCCACGATCCGCTTGAAGTGCCGCGTCAGATGCGACTGGTCGTAGAACCCGGCCGCCGCCGCCACCGTGCTCGGCGGCATTCCGTCCAGCAGCATCCGGCGCGCCCGGTCGACGCGGCGCGCGGTGAGGTACTGGTGCGGGGCGATGCCGAACGCCCGGCTGAACGTCCGCACCAGACGCGTCGGATGGGCGTGCAGCCGGGCCGCCGCCTCCCGCAGCGTCAGCCCCTCCACGACGCGGGCGTCGAGCAGTTGCCGCAGCCGGTCCGCGAGGACGGCCGCGTCGCGTCCGCCCGGCGCGGGCCGGGCGCCGGGCCGGGGCGCGGACCGCAGGTCCAGATGGCGCACCAGCCGCTCGGCGACGAACGCCAGCCGGCTCTCCGCCTCCAGCTCTCCGCCGGGCTCGGCCAGGGCCGTGTGCAGCTGGTGGACGCGGTGGCGCAGCAGGGGGTCGGCCAGCGTCGGCCGGTCCACCGCGGCGCCGATGTGCTGCTCGCCCAGCACGTCCGCGCCGAGGTACAGCACCCGCTTGCGGAAGCCGCCGGGCGTCGCCGGGGAGCCGCTGTGCGGTATGTGCGGGGGCAGCAGGGTCACCTGGTGGTGGAGTGCTCCGTGCTCGTCGTGTTCGAGGTCGTAGCGGACCATGCCGTCGTCCACGATGAGCAGCGACCAGGTGTCGTGGGTGTGCATGGGGTACGCGTGCTCGAAGAAGCGGGCGTGCAGGACCTCCGCGACGCCCCCGACCCCCGGGCGCCACGCCGTGACCCGTGAGCGGCCCGCCCGCCCGGTGCTCGGCACGCGAGGAGCGTACAAGAGGATCACCGGGGGGTGAACGGGTGTACGGGGACGGGCCGCGGCCGGACTCCGGGGGCCTTCGAGGGCCCACCCCCTGCGCCGGTCTTCCGCGGCACCGACAATGGAACCGACCACCGCGGGACGCCCGGGCGCAACGCGTGCGAAATCGTGTGGTGGGATGCTGATGTGCCCCGGCCTCCCCCGCGGCCGGGAGCGGACGGCCTGACCAGCGAGGATAGGTAGCTATGGATAAGCAGCAGGAGTTCGTGCTCCGCACCCTCGAGGAGCGCGACATCCGCTTTGTGCGGCTGTGGTTCACCGATGTGCTCGGCTACCTGAAGTCGGTCGCCGTCGCCCCGGCGGAGCTTGAGCAGGCGTTCGACGAGGGCATCGGGTTCGACGGCTCCGCGATCGAGGGATTCGCTCGGGTGTACGAATCCGACATGATCGCCAAGCCGGATCCGGGTACCTTCCAGATCCTCCCCTGGCGCGCCGAGGCCCCCGGCACCGCCCGGATGTTCTGCGACATCCTGATGCCGGACGGCTCCCCGTCGTACGCGGACCCCCGCTACGTCCTCAAGCGGATCCTCGCCAAGACCTCCGACCTCGGCTTCACCTTCTACACCCACCCCGAGATCGAGTTCTTCCTGCTCAAGGACAAGCCGGTGGACGGCACCCGCCCGGTGCCCGCCGACTCCTCCGGCTACTTCGACCACACCCCGCAGAACGTGGGCATGGACTTCCGCCGCCAGGCCATCACCATGCTCGAATCCATGGGCATCTCGGTCGAGTTCAGCCACCACGAGGGCGCCCCCGGCCAGCAGGAGATCGACCTGCGCTACGCCGACGCGCTCTCCACGGCCGACAACATCATGACCTTCCGCCTGGTCATGAAGCAGGTGGCGCTGGAGCAGGGCGTGCACGCGACGTTCATGCCGAAGCCCTTCTCCGAGTACCCGGGCTCCGGCATGCACACCCACCTCTCCCTCTTCGAGGGCGACCGCAACGCCTTCCACGAGTCCGGCGCCGAGTACCAGCTCTCCAAGGTCGGCCGCTCCTTCATCGCCGGCCTCCTCCGGCACGCGGCCGAGACCTCCGCCGTCACCAACCAGTGGGTCAACTCGTACAAGCGCATCTGGGGCGGCTCCCAGCGCACCGCCGGCGCCGGCGGCGAGGCCCCCTCCTACATCTGCTGGGGCCACAACAACCGCTCCGCCCTCATCCGCGTCCCCATGTACAAGCCCGGCAAGACCGGCTCCACGCGCGTCGAGGTCCGCTCCATCGACTCCGGCGCCAACCCGTACCTGACGTACGCGGTCCTCCTGGCCGCCGGCCTCAAGGGCATCGAGGAAGGCTACGAACTCCCCGCCGGCGCCGACGACGACGTCTGGGCCCTCTCCGACGCCGAACGCCGCGCCATGGGCATCGAACCCCTCCCGCAGAACCTCGGCGAGGCCATCGAGCTGATGGAGCGGAGCGAGCTCGTCGCGGAGACGCTCGGCGAGCACGTCTTCGACTTCTTCCTGCGCAACAAGAAGCAGGAGTGGGAGGAGTACCGGTCGGAGGTCACGGCGTTCGAGCTGCGGAAGATGCTGCCGGTGCTTTAGCCCTGCGGGGCGGGCGGGGTCTCCTGCCTCAAGGGGCGCGGTGGGGCCCGCGGTTGTCGGCTGCGGGCCCCGCGCTTTGGTTGTGGGCTGGGGTGGTGACGCCGGGGGTTCCTCCGCGTGTGCGGAGACCATTCCGGCGTGCCGGTGATGTCGCTCCAGGGGCGCGGGCCACCCCCGCGTGCGCGGGGACCATGCCTTGAGGCGGGCATGGGTGACCTTGTCGACCGGACCACCCCCGCGTGCGCGGGGACCATTTGGTGGAGACGCCCGAAGCCGACATCATCCTCGGACCACCCCCGCGTGCGCGGGGACCATCGCCGCTCCTGTCGCTGCGGGCACTGTGGCCGGGGACCACCCCCGCGTGCGCGGGGACCATCCGAGATCAAGGTCAAGATGGGCGCCCCGTGGAGGACCACCCCCGCGTGCGCGGGGACCATCCTCGGAAACGGGCCCGCCGGGGAAGCGAGTCCGGACCACCCCCGCGTGCGCGGGGAGCATACTTCGTGACCTGCATCATTCCTGGGGGGCGACGGCTTTTTCCTTTACTTCCTCAGGGCCGCTCCCCCCCCGGGTAGCCGTGGAGTCACCCGCCGGAAGCGAATCCCATGAAGGAGATCCACGCCCCCGCCGGGAACGCGACGGACGGTCCTTCCTCCTTCTTGGAGTCGCGCACGCGGACCACGCCGGGGGTCGCTGCCACCTCGACGCACGAGGGCTCGTTCGCGCCGCTGTGGCTGCTCTTTATCCATCCCGTCGCTGAACCGTTTTCAGCCGAGGCATTGAGTTTCATGTCTCTCCCAGTACTTTCTCGATGAAGGCAAGTGACTTCTGTGGGCTGAGAGCCTGAGCCCGGATGACTCCGTACAGCAGGTCAAGGGCCTGTACTTGCTTGTGGTCCGTGATCACATGACTGAAGAGCTGCACCCCGCCGAGTCCGACCATCGTGCCGTCCATGAGCTTCAGCAGCCGGAACGGGCCGTCAAGGCCCGAGTTCTCCTCAAGCGCCAGGGGTAGAACCTGGAGCTCGACGTTCCGCAAGTGACCGGCCTCCACAAGGTGTTCGAGCTGTCGGCGCATCACCATTCTGCCCCCAAGGGGGCGGCGCAGCGCGGCCTCGCACATCACGTAGCTGAAGACCGGCTCGGCCGCTGAGGCGTCGACGATTTCCTGGCGGGCCATGCGCGCGGCGACGTACCGCTCGATCTCCGCCTCGCTGAACGGCGGCCGACAGCTGCCGAACACCGCCCGCGCGTAGGCCTCCGTCTGCAAGAGCCCGTCGATGACCGAGTTGTTGTACGAGCCCAGCTCGACCGCCTCCCGCTCCAGCTTCGCGATGTCCCGGACCTTCTTCGGGTAGCGCGCCTCCGCCAGGTCCTTCCGCAGGGCGGCGAGCTTTCCGCCCGCCTCCAGGACCTCGTCGGCCCGCTCCAGGTAGTCCGGCTGGGGGACGCGCAGGCCCCGCTCCACCTTGTAGACCAGATCCCTGCTGTAGCCGATGGCCGCCGCCAGCTCGGCCGCGTCCATCCCCGCCGCTTCCCGCCACAGCTTCAGCTGCCGTCCCACCGCGGCGACCAGCACCACGGAATCGTCCTCGGGGTCGAGCTCCCAGCCGTTCTTGTCACTCATCGCGTCCACCTCCGCGTAGCACTGGTCGGTCAGCGTGGCAGTCGCGGTCGCGGGCGGTGGGGGGAACGGGGGATTCCGCACCGATCGGGGGGTGGGTGCCGTGCCCCGCGCGGACGGCCCTGTCGATACGCTGGAGACCGGGCCTTGACCGGGCATGGTCAGTCGGAGGCGATGGGGCGATGGGATGACAGTGCCGGACGGGCGGCCCGAGAGCCGGCGCGGCAGTACGTACACCCGGCTGGTGCGGAGCGGGTTCGCGGATCCGGCCGCCGCCGAGCGGCTGCTGGACGACGCCGACGGGCTGGCGGCGCTCCGCGACGACCCCGTGTTCCTGGACGCGCTCGGCGCGACCGCCGACCCCGATCTCGCGCTGCTCGGACTGGTCCGGCTCGCCGAGTCACTGGAGGCGAAGCGCGGGTCGGCCGAACGGCAGGCGCTGCTCGACACCGTCGTCACCGCCAAGCCCCTGCGGGACCGGCTGCTCGGCGTGCTCGGCGCGTCCGAGGCGCTCGGGGACCACCTCGCGCGGCACCCCGGCGACTGGCACGCGCTCGTCACGTTCGAGCGCGCCGACCTGCACCCCGGCACCGAGGAGTTCGAACGGGCCCTCGCCGAGGGCGTGGAAGCGGGGCGGGAGGCCGGGCTGACGCCGTCCGACGCGCTGCGCGCCGCCTACCGCCGCTGCCTGCTCACCGTCGCCGCCCGGGACGTCACCGGCACCACCGACGTCGCCGAGACCGCCGCCGAACTCGCCGACCTGGCCACCGCCACCCTCCGCGCGGCCCTCGCCATCGCCTCCGACGAGCACCCCGATGACGCGGCGGCCTGCCGGCTCGCCGTCATCGGCATGGGCAAGTGCGGCGGCCACGAGCTCAACTACGTCTCGGACGTGGACGTCGTCTTCGTCGCCGAGCCGCGCGGCGACACCCCCGAGGGGACGGCGCTGCGGGCCGCCACCCGGCTCGCCTCCCGCATGATGCGGGTCTGCTCGGACATCACCCCCGAGGGCACCATCTGGCCCGTCGACGCCAACCTCCGCCCCGAGGGCCGCAACGGTCCCCTGGTGCGCACGCTCAGCAGCCATCTCGCGTACTACCAGCGGTGGGCGAAGACCTGGGAGTTCCAGGCGCTGCTCAAGGCGCGGCCGGTGGCCGGCGACCCCGCGCTCGGGCAGGAGTACGCGGACGCCGTCTCGCCGCTCGTCTGGCAGGCCGCCGAGCGCGAGAACTTCGTCCCCGACGTGCAGCAGATGCGCCGCCGCGTCGTCGCCTCCATCCCCGCCGACCGGCTCGACCGCGAACTCAAACTCGGGCCCGGGGGGCTGCGGGACGTCGAGTTCGCCGTCCAGCTGCTCCAGCTCGTCCACGGCCGCAGCGACGCCACGCTGCGCAGCGGCGGCACCCTCGACGCGCTGGCCGCGCTCGCCGCCGGCGGCTACGTGGGACGGGCCGACGCCGCCGCGCTGGACGCCGCCTACCGCTTCCTGCGCGCCATGGAACACCGCATCCAGCTGCACCGGCTGCGGCGTACGCACCTGGTGCCCGAGGGCGAGGCCGAACAGCGGCGCTTGGGCCGGTCGTTGGGTTTCCGGACGGAACCCGTCGCCGAACTGGGCAAGGAGTGGCGGCGGCACGCGCGTGAGGTGCGGCGGCTGCACGAGAAGCTGTTCTACCGGCCGCTGCTGGACGCCGTCGCCCAGCTCGAACCGGGCGAGATCCGGCTCAGCCCCAAGGCCGCCGGCCAGCGCCTCGGCGCGCTCGGATACGCCGATCCCGCCGCCGCGCTCCGCCATCTGGAGGCGCTTGCCTCGGGAGTGACCCGGAAGGCGGCGATCCAGCGTACGCTGCTGCCCGTGCTGCTGGGCTGGTTCGCGGACTCCTCCGACCCCGACGCGGGACTGCTCAACTTCCACAAGGTGTCGGACGCGTTGGGCAAGACGCCCTGGTACCTGCGGCTGCTGCGCGACGAGGGCGCCGCCGCGGAGAACCTCGCCCGCGTCCTGTCCGCCGGGCGGCTCGCCCCCGACCTGCTGCTGCGCGCCCCCGAGGCGGTCGCCCTGCTCGGCGCCCCCGAAGGGCTGCGGCCGCGCGACCGCGAGGCGCTGGAACAGGAGACGCTGGCGGCCGTGGGCCGGGCCGAGGACGCGGAGAAGGCGATCGTCGCCGTGCGCGGGGTACGGCGGCGGGAGCTGTTCCGTACGGCCGCGGCCGACATCGTGGGTGCCTACGGACGCCCCGGCGCGCCCGCGCCGGAAGCCGGCGCCCGCGACCACGGCGCCCGCTGCGACCTCGTCGGCCGGTCCGTCTCCGACCTCAACGCCGCCGCCCTGGCCGGCGCCCTGCGCGCCGCCGTCCGCGCGGAGTGGGGCGACACCCTGCCCACGCGGTTCGCCGTGATCGGCATGGGACGCTTCGGGGGACGCGAGCAGGGGTACGGGTCCGACGCGGACGTCCTGCTCGTGCACGAGCCCCGGGACGGCGTCGGCGACGAGGAGGCCGCGAAGGCCGCCTTCGCGGTCGCGAACGAGATGCGGCGGCTGCTGCAACTCCCGACGACCGATCCGCCGTTGCTCATCGACGCGGATCTGCGGCCGGAGGGGAAATCGGGGCCGCTGGTGCGCAGTCTCGCGTCCTATGCCGCCTACTACCGGCGGTGGTCGCTGGTCTGGGAGAGCCAGGCGCTGCTGCGGGCCGAACCGGTCGCCGGTGACGCCGAGCTCGGACGGCGGTTCGTGGAATTGATCGATCCGCTGCGGTATCCGGCGGAAGGACTGTCCGAGGACGCCGTTCGGGAGATCCGGCGGCTCAAGGCCCGGATGGAGACGGAACGGTTGCCTCGGGGCGCCGATCGGACCACGCACACCAAGCTGGGGCGTGGGGGGCTTTCCGATGTGGAGTGGACCATCCAGCTGTTGCAGATGCGGCACGGGCACGCGGAGCCGCGGCTGCGTACGACGCGTACACGCGAGGCCCTCGCGGCGGCGTGCGCGGCGGGGCTCCTGGACTCCGAGGAGACCCGCATTCTCGACGAGGCGTGGGTGCTCGCGACGTGCGTGCGGAATGCGGTGATGTTGGTGCGCGGGAGGCCCGGGGATACGTTTCCGGGTGATCCTCGGGAGTTGGCGGCGGTGGGACGGTATCTGGGGTACGAGCCGGGGCATGTCGGGGACATGCTCGACGATTACCGGCGGGTCACGCGGCGGGCTCGGGCGGTGGTCGAGGAGCGGTTTTATGGGGGGTAGGGAGTGTGTGCCCCGGTCCCTCCCCCAGAGGGGGCACCCCCATTCGCCGATTCCTAGGGCTGCGCCCCAGACCCCGCTGATCGCGGCTTCGCCGCTCGTCCTCAAACGCCGGACGGGCTGATATTCAGCCCGTCCGGCGTTTGAGGACAGCGCCCCCAGGGCGCTTCGGGGGTGCGGGGGCTTGCACCCTCACCGCGAAGCGGCCACCTGCCGCGCCAGCCGGTACGGAAACGCCCGGTACCACGCGTACGACACCGCGAACCCGAACGCGAGGCACAGCAGCCCCCCGACGGCGTCCAGCCAGAAGTGGTTCGCCGTCGAGACGATGACGGCGAGTGTCGCCACCGGATATAGAGCGCCCAGCACCCGCACCCACACCCACCGCGCCAACAGCGCGATGGTGACACCGCACCACACCGACCACCCGATGTGCATGGACGGCATCGCCGCGTACTGGTTGGAGACGTCGGCGAGGTTGCCGGAGGCCATGGAGCCCCAGGTGTGGTGCTGGAGGACGGTGTCGACGAAGCCGGGGCCGTCGTCCATGAGCCGTGGGGGTGCGAGCGGGTACAGGTAGTAGCCGAGGAGGGCGACGCCGGTGGTGGCGAAGAGGGCGAGGCGGGCGGCGCCGTAGCGGCCGGGGTGCCGGAGGTAGAGCCAGACGAGGACGCCGATGGTGAGGACGAAGTGGAGGGTGGCGTAGTAGTAGTTCATGCCGACGATGAGCCACGTCACCGAGTTCACGGCCTTGTTGACGGTGTGCTCCACGGCGATGTGGAGCGTCTGCTCGGTGGACCAGATCCAGTCGGCGTTGCGCTGCGCGTCGGCCCGCTGTTCGGGAACGGCGTTGCGGACCAGGGAGTAGGTCCAGTAGCCGATGGCGATGAGCAGCACCTCGAACCACAGCCGCGGGCGGCGCGGCGTCCGCGGTCCGCGCCGCGACGGCCGGTCCGCGGGTGGCCTGTCCCCGCATTCCCCGTTGGGCGGCGGGGAGGCCGTGCGGCCTTCCAGGGTCCTTGCTGTCGCTTCACCCATAGGCCCACAGTGTGCCAGAGTCCGCAGGAGCGCAGATCGACCTCAAGTCGGGTTTGGTGCGCTTTCGGCCGGGCGCGCGGACGTCGTACGGGCGCCCGGGACGCCGCTCCGCGCGGCCGGCGCCGAGGCCGTCGAACCGCGGACGACCAGCTCGGGCAGGAACACGAACTCGCTGTGCGGCGCGGGCGTCCCGCCGATCTCCTCCAGCAGGGCGCGCACCGCCGCCTGGCCCATGGGGCGCACGGGCTGGCGGATCGTGGTCAGTGGCGGGTCGGTGAAGGCGATCAGCGGGGAGTCGTCGAAGCCGACGACGGAGACGTCGCGGGGGACCTCCAGGCCCGCCCTGCGGGCCGCGCGGACCGCGCCCAGGGCCATCATGTCGCTGGCGCACACCACGGCCGTACAGCCGCGTCCGAGGAGCGCGGCGGCGGCCGCCTGTCCACCCTCCAGGGTGAACAGGGAGTGCTCGATCCATTCCGCCGCGTCGTCCGGCGCCAGGCCGAGCTGGTCCTGCATGCCGCCGAGGAAGCCCTCGATCTTGCGCTGGACCGGCACGTACCGGTGCGGGCCCAGGGCCAGGCCGATCCTGCGGTGGCCGAGCTCCGCCAAATGGGTGATGGCGAGGCGCATGGCGGCCCGGTCGTCGGGAGATACGAACGGCGCCCTGACGTGCGCCGAGAAGCCGTTGATCAGGACGAACGGGACGCCTTGCGCACGCAGCCGCTCGTAGCGCTGCATGTCGGCGGAGGTGTCGGCGTGCAGGCCGGAGACGAAGATGATCCCGGCGACCCCGCGCTCCACCAGCATCTCGGTCAGCTCGTCCTCGGTGGAGCCGCCGGGGGTCTGGGTGGCCAGCACGGGCGTGTAGCCCTGACGCGTCAGGGCCTGCCCTATCACCTGGGCGAAGGCCGGGAAGATGGGGTTCTCCAGCTCGGGCGTGATCAGCCCGACCAGGCCGGCGCTGCGCTGCCGCAGCCGCACCGGCCGTTCGTAGCCGAGGACGTCGAGTGCGGCCAGCACGGACTGGCGGGTGGAGGCGGCCACCCCCGGCTTGCCGTTGAGGACGCGGCTGACGGTTGCTTCGCTGACACCCGCCTGGGCTGCGATATCGGCCAGCCGTGCGGTCACGGGAGGTGACTGTACCGGTCGCGTCCCGGACTTCCCACCGGGCGCCGTCCGGGGCTTCCCACCGGACGCCGTCCTGGGCTTTCCGTCGGACGCCATCTCAGACTTCCCACCAGACGCAGGATTCCGCGGGCAGCCGGGCGGCTCCGCCGTGGAATTCCAGGGCGGCGGTGGCGAGCACCGGACGCCCCGGAACTGTCAGTTCCACCTCTTCCGGAAGGGTGTTGAGGGTGCAGACGAACCCCGGCCGGGCGAACGCCAGCACGCCCTCCGGCGCCGACAGCCACGTCATCTCCCCGGCGCCGAGCCCGGGCAGGGCGCGCCGCAGGGCGAGCGCGGAGCGGTAGAGCTCCAGCGTCGAGCGGGGGTCGCCGGACTGCGCCGCCACCGACAGCGTCCGCCACTCGGCGGGCTGGGGGAGCCAGCTGCCCTCCGGACCCGAGCCCGGCCCGAAGCCGTACGGCGCCTCCTCGCCCGACCACGGCAGCGGCACCCGGCAGCCGTCGCGGGTGCCGTCCTGGCCGTCCCCCCGGAAGAACGCCGGGTCCTGGCGCACCTCGTCCGGCAGGTCCACGACCTCCGGCAGCCCCAGCTCCTCGCCCTGGTAGACGTAGGCGGATCCCGGCAGCGCCAGCATCAGCAGAGCGGCGGCCCGGGCGCGGCGGGCGCCCCGCTCGCCGCCGCCGTAGCGGGTGGTGTGCCGCACCACGTCGTGGTTGGAGAGCACCCAGGTGGTGGGCGCGCCGACGGAGTGGGTGGCGGCGAGTGACGCGTCGATCACCTCGCGCATCGGCTCCGCGCCCCACGCGCAGGTCAGGAACTGGAAGTTGAACGCCTGGTGCAGTTCGTCCGGGCGGACGTACAGGGCCAGCCGCTCGGACGTCGGCGCCCACGCCTCCGCCACGCCGATCCGGTTCCCCGGGTAGGAGTCCAGCAGCCGGCGCCAGGAACGGTGGATCTCGTGGACGCCGTCCTGGTCGAAGAACGGCAGCACCTGGGCGCCGATGAGTTTGGCCTGTTCTTTTCGCCCGATGTCGGGCAGGCCGGGGGCCTTGACCATGCCGTGCGCCACGTCGATGCGGAAGCCGTCCACGCCGAGGTCCAGCCAGAAGCGGAGCACGGACTCGAACTCCGTGCGCACTTCGGGGTCGTCCCAGTTGAGGTCCGGCTGTTCGGGGGCGAACAGGTGGAGGTACCACTCGCCGGGGGTGCCGTCGGGGTTCTCGGTGCGCGTCCAGGCCGGGCCGCCGAAGACCGACTCCCAGTCGTTCGGCGGCAGCTCGCCGGCCGTGCCGCGTCCCGGACGGAAGTGGTAGCGCGCCCGTGCCCGGCCGCCCGGGCCGGCCGCCAGCGCCTCCCGGAACCAGGCGTGCCGGTCCGAGGTGTGGTTGGGCACGATGTCCACGATGACGCGCAGGCCGAGGCGGTGCGCTTCGCGGACGAGGTCGTCCGCGTCCTGGAGGTCACCGAACAGCGGGTCGACCGCCCGGTAGTCCGCCACGTCGTACCCGCCGTCCGCCTGCGGCGACGCGTAGAACGGCGTCAGCCACACCGCGTCCACGCCCAGCTCCGCCAGGTACGGCAGGCGTTCGCGGATGCCGCGGAGGTCGCCGATGCCGTCGCCGTCGCTGTCGGCGAAGGAGCGGACGTAGATCTGGTAGATGACGGCTCGGCGCCACCACTCGTCCGTGCCGGACGGGGTGGTGGATGTGGTGGGGGTGGGCGCGAGGTTGTGGGTCATGCGGGTCCTATCGGGTGAGGGTTGGGGAGGGTGGTGGTGGGGCGCCTGCGGCGGTCTGGTGCCCCGGTCCCGCCCTTTCACCGTTTCCGCGGGAGGGCCCGCACCCCTGAAGCGCGCTGCGCGCGCTGTCCTCAAACGCCGGACGGGCTGACTTTCAGCCCGTCCGGCGTTTGAGGACGAGCGGCGAAGCCGCGAAAAGGGGGTCTGGGGCGCAGCCCCAGGAAGCGGCGAAGTGGGGGTCCCCCCTCTGGGGGAGGGACCGGGGCACAACCCCGCCCGGAGGGCTACCCCTTCGTGCCGCCGGCCGTCAGCCCGGCGACGAGGTGCCGCTGGGCGAAGAAGAACGCCAGCCCCGCCGGCACGGTGATGAGCACGGCCGCCGCCGTCATCAGCCCCCACTCCGCCTTCTGCTGCCCCACGAACGTCTGGAGCCCCACCGCCAAGGTGTAGTGCTCCTCGCTGCTCATGAACTGGCTGGCGAAGGCGACTTCACCCCAGGCGGTGATGAAGGAGTAGAAGCCGGTGACGGCGAGGCCGGGCCGGGCCAGCGGGAGGATGAGCCGCCAGAACGTACCGAAGGGGGTCAGCCCGTCGACCCGCCCGGCCTCGTCGATCTCGGCGGGTATGGAGTCGAAGTAGCCCTTGAGCATCCAGGCGCAGAACGGCACGGAGATCGAGCAGTACGTCAGGATCAGACCGCCGTACGAGTCCAGCAGCTTCAACTGGCCGAGGATGTTGTAGAGCGGCACGATCAGCACCGCCATCGGGAACATCTGCACCACGAGGAACGTCCACATCAGCGGCCGGCTGCCGGGGAACCGCAGCCGCGACACCGCGTACCCGGCGGTAGCCGCGATCAGGACGCCGACGACGGTTGCGCCCAGCGCCACGATCAGCGAATTGCCGAACCAGGTCAGGAACTTGGTCTCGCCGAAGATGTGGGTGTAGTTCCCGAACCCGAACCCCGAGAACCGGGTGGGCTCCTGCCAGCCGTCCCGCCCCCGCAGCGAGACGAAGACGATGAAGAGGACGGGGAAGAGCGAGACCAGCGACGCCACGACCAGCGTCGCGTGCAGGGCGACGGACGCGCCGCGCGACCGCTCCCCGCGAGCCCGGGCCCGCACCTTCGTACCGCCGCTCATCGCGCCTCCTCCTGCCGTGCCAGCAGCCTGCGGTAGAACACGGCGAACACCAGCAGCAGCGAGAGGATGAGGATCCCGTACGTCGCCGAGCCCGCGTAGTCCCGGATGCCCTGGAAGGCCAGCCGGTAGGAGTACGTCACGAGGATCTCGCTCTCGGAGCTCGCGCCCTGCCCGATCAGCAGGTAGATGACCTGGAACATGTTGAACGTCCAGATGGTGCCCAGCAGGATCACCGTCCCGCTCACCGGCCGCAGCCCCGGCAGGGTCACATGGCGGAACCGCTGCCAGGGCGAGGCGCCGTCCATCTCGGCCGCCTCGTGCAGCTCGGCCGGGATGGACTGCAGCCCGCCGAGGATCGCGACCATCATGAACGGCACGCCGAGCCACACGTTGACCGCGACGGCCGCCATCTTCTGCAGCGTGCTGTCGCCGAGCCAGTCCACCGCGCCCACGCCCAGCTTCTCCAGCATCGCGTTCAGCACGCCGTACTTCGCGTTGAACATCAGCCGCCACGAGAAGGTGGCGACGAACGCCGGCACCGCCCACGGCAGGATCAGCAGCACCCGGTACAGCGCCCGGAAGCGCATTGTGCGGTTGAGCAGCAGGGCCAGGCCGAGGCCGATCGCGTAGTGCAGGAAGACGCAGGCGGCCGTCCAGACGACGGTCCAGCCGAGCCGGCCGTAGAAGTGGCCCTCCTGGCCGGAGAGCACCTTCCAGTAGTTGTCCAGCCCGACGAACTCGTACGTGGACGGGATGTGGTTGACGCCGATCGTCCGGCCGACGTTGGCCTCGTTGGCGTCGGTGAGGGAGAGGTAGATCCCCCGGCCCAGCGGGTATCCGACGAGGACGGCGAGGACGACGACCACCGGCAGCACCATCGCCCAGGCGTACCAGTGGGTGTCGAAGGACCGGCGGGCGCGCGCCAGCAGGCCGGGGCGCGGGCGGGAGCGGGCGGTCGTGGTCACGGCAGCGGTCACGGCATTACTCCTGGACCGCGTAGTCCTTGAGGAGGGCGGACTTCCACTCCTTGGCCGTGGCGTCCAGACCCGCCTGCGGCTCCTCCTTGAGCGTCAGGATCCGGGTGTAGTGCTGGAGCCAGACGGTGAACAGGTCGCCGCCCTGCGGGATCGGCGGGCGCGGGTGCGCCGTGGCCAGCGCCTCGTGGAAGGACTTGCGGACCGGGTCGGCCAGCACCTCCGGCGTGTAGGCCGCCTTGCGCGTCGGCAGCAGCCCGATCGCCTTCGAGATCTCGGTCTGGCGCTCGGCGTCCGTCATGAACCGGGTGAAGAGGTACGACGCGTCGAAGTTCCCCGATCCGGCGTAGACCACCAGGTTGTGTCCGCCCACCGGAGCCCCCGCCACCCCGGTCGACCCCGCCGGCACCGCCGCGATGCCCAGGTTGTCCTTGTTCTTGAACGCCTCGCCGCCGAACAGCTCCTTGGTCGCCCAGGGGCCGTCGACCAGCATCGCCAGCTTGCCGTTCTTGAAGTCCGTCTTCAGAGCGTTGTACCCGTCGGTGCCCGCCGGCTTGGGCGCCGCGCCCGACTTCACCAGGTCGACGGCGGTCTCGATGCCCTTGCGGGACGCCGCGTCGGAAATGGTGATCTTCTTGGCCGCCGCGTCGACCATGTCGCTCTTCTCGCCGTAGAGGAACGGCAGCGAGTAGTAGCTGTCCGGGCTGAGGCCGATGCCGTCCGCGCCCGCCTTCTCCTTGACCTTCTTCGCCGCCTCCTTGACCTCCTGCCAGGTGGCCGGCGGCTTGTCCACGCCCGCCTTCTTGAAGAGGTCCTTGTTGTAGAGGAGCCCGAGCGTGTCGGTGACCTGCGGGACGCCGTACGTCTTGCCCTCGTACGCCGCGTTCTTCAACGGCCCTTCGAGGAAGTCGTCCCGCTTGTCCAGGGCCGGCGTCCCGGTGAGGTCCTTGAGGTAGCCGAGCTGCGCGAAGCCCGGCGTCCAGCCGACGTCCGAGCGGAGCACGTCCGGGGCGCCCTTGCCGGTGGACGCGGCCGTCTTGAACTTCTGCTGCGCCTGGTCGAACGGCACGTTGACGTAATCGACCTTGATCTTCGGGTACTTGGTCTCGAAGTCCTTCACCAGCTTCTTGAACGCCGGTGCCTCGTTGGTCGCGTCCGACGTGTCCCACCAGGTGACCGTCCCGCTCACACCGCCCGGATCCTTGGCCGCCTTGGACCCGTCGCCCCCGCCCCCACCGCCGTCACTGCCGCAGGCGGTCACGGTCAGGGCCAGCACACCGACGACGGCGGCGACCGATATGCCTCTTCGCATCCGGTTCTCCTCATCACGAGGGCCGATCCTGGAGCGGGCGGCCCGAGCTGAGGAGGAAGCTAACAGGCTGCAATCTCTTGCGAAAGACCTTGCAAGGAGGGAAAGCGGGGATTCCGGCGTCGTCACCGGACCGTGTCCTGAGGGGTTGACCGGGGCGGGTGGGGCTCGTACGGTCTCGGGGCGCGGCGGGGCTGCCGCCTTCTTGCAGCGCGCTTGCAGCCGCCTTGCGGCCCTCGCGCGCGTTCCACGCCCCGCCACCCCGCCACCCCCGCATCCCCCCCACCCCGCCATCACGGGAGCCGACATGCCGCGTCGTACCGTCGTACGGAGGGCCCTGGCCGCCGTCCTCACCCTGCTGGCCGGGGCCACGCTCCCCGCCCCCGAGGCGCGGGCCGCCGCACCGGGCGGACGGGACGTCACCGCCGTCCTGTTCCAGTGGCGGTACGGCGACGTGGCCCGCGAGTGCGGCGCCGCGCTCGGGCCCGCCGGGTACGGCTACGTCCAGGTGTCGCCACCCCAGGAGCACATCCGGGGCCCGCAGTGGTGGACCTCGTACCAGCCCGTCGGCTACCGGATCGCCGGCCGGCTCGGCGACCGCGCCTCCTTCGCACACATGGTGACCGCCTGCCACCGGGCCGGGGTGAAGGTCGTCGTCGACGCGGTGCTCAACCACATGTCCGCCGGCTCCGGTAGGGGCACCGGCGGCACGGCGTACACGAAGTACGACTACCCCGGTACGTACGGGGACGCCGACTTCCACCGCTGCCGGCGGCCCGTCTCCGACTACACCAGCCGGGACGACGTCCAGAACTGCGAACTCGTCGGCCTGTCCGACCTGGACACGGGCCGCGAGGCGGTCCGCGACCGCCTCGCCCGCTACCTCGACGACCTGCTCTCGCTCGGCGCGGACGGCTTCCGGATCGACGCCGCCAAACACATCCCGAGCACCGACCTGGCGGCCGTCAAGGCGCGGCTGAGCAAGCCGGACGTCTACTGGAAGCAGGAGACGATCTACGGCGCGGGGGAGGCCGTCCGCCCGGAGGAGTACCTCGGCACGGGCGACGTACAGGAGTTCCGCTACGCCCGCGAGCTCAAGCGCGTCATGACGCCGGGGCAGGGGCACTTGGCCGAGCTGCGGAGCTTTGGCGAGGCGCGCGGGTGGGTGCCCGGCGGCAAGGCGTCCGTCTTCGTCGACAACTGGGACACGGAGCGCGACGGCAGCACGCTCAACCGCACGGCGGGTCCCGCGTACGCGCTGGCCAACGTCGCCATGCTGGCGTGGCCTTACGGGTCTCCTGACGTGCACTCCGGGTACGCCTTCACCGACCGCGACGCGGGAGCGCCGGGGGACGGCTGGACCTACGAGCACCGGCTCCCCGAGACCGCCCGCATGGTCGCCTTCCGTGACGCGGTGCGGGGCACGAGGGTCACGCGGTGGTGGGACGACGGCGCCGACGCCGTCGCCTTCGGCCGGGGCGCCAAGGGCTACATCGTCATCAACCACGGCCGCACCGCCGTCGCCCGCACCTTCGCCACGGCGCTCCCGGCCGGTGACTACCGCGACGTCCTGAGCGGACGGCGGGTGCGTGTGGGGCGGGACGGGCGGTTCACGGCGTCCGTGGCGGCGGAGACGGCGCTGGTGTTGCACGTGGGGGCACCCCACCCCCACCCCCAACCGACCGCTTAGGATGCCCCCATGAACCCCCGGCCGCCCCGCAGAATGGACGTGGAACAGCGCCGCCGGCAACTGATCACCGTAGCCCTGGACCTGTTCAGCCAACGGCCCCCCGAGGACGTCTCCCTCGACGACGTCGCCGCGGCGGCCGGCATCTCCCGCCCCCTCGTCTACCACTACTTCGCGGGCAAGCAGAGCCTCTACGAGGCGGCCCTGCGCCGTGCGGCGGACGACCTCACGGAACTCCTGACGGCGTCGGACCAACTCCCGCCCGGTGAGGGGCTGCTGGCCGTCGCCGGCCGGTTCCTGGACTTCGTCGAGACGCACGGCTCCGGCCGTTTCACGCTGCTCCGCGCGCACCCGGACCTGATCGACGGGGTGCGGGACGCGGCGTACGGCCAACTGCTCGCGCACCTGGGCGTCGAGACGCCGGGCCCCCGCCTGGAGGTGGTCCTGCGGTCGTGGATCTCGGTCGCGGAGACGGCCGCCCGGTGGTGGCCGGACGGCCGCCGGATCCCGCGCGCGGAGCTGGAGTCGCAGCTCGTGCACTCGTTCGTGGCGCTGACGGCGGTGGGCGCGGCGCACGACGACGGGATGGCGGCCGTGCTGCGCCGGATCGTGGCCGAGGAGCCGGCGGACGGCCCGTTCACGGAGGCGGCGACGGCGCTGGCCGCGCTCTGACCGCACGCGACCGTCGGCGTCGCCTCAGCCCGGTGCCGCTGTCTCCGCCGGCCCGGCCCCGGTGTCATCGCCGGCCCGGCCCCAGCGCCGCTGTCGGACCCGACCACGGCCACGGCCCCGGCCTGGGCGGCGCTGTGGCCCGGCGCCGCCCGGGCCCGGCCGACGGTGACGCCGCGCCCGGCCCTGGCCACCCCACTGCGTCCCCGGCGTCACCGCAGCGCGGCCACCCGCTTCCCGTCCCGCGTCCGCCCGGCCAGCCGGGCGACCGCGCCCTGCCCGGCCGGGAGGGCGAGGGCCGGGCCGGCCCCGGTGCCGTGGACGCCGCCCGTCGAGGTGATCGAGACGATGTCCGGACTGCCCGCCGCCAGCGCGTACCAGTTCCCGCCGGGCGACTTCCACAACGCGCCTGCCAGGGCGTGCGGTTGGCGGGTGCCGCAGGCCGGGGTGTCCTCCGCGCGGGCGACGACGGCCGCCTGGGCGGCGGGCCGGCCGCCGGGCGTCAGGAACCCGGCGACCGCACGGCTGCCCGCCCCGCGCCAGGTCTCCGCGCGGGTGCACAGCCACTCCGCGACGCCCGCCCCGCCGGGCAGCGGCTGCCGGGCGAACCGCCAGGCGTTGACGGCCCGTACGCCCTGCGAGCGCAGGCTCGGCAGCAGGCAGGCGGTGTGCGCCCAGACGGCGCGGTCGGCCGCGCCCGTGTCGGCGTCCCCGGTCGTCGGGCCCGGAGCGGGCGCCCCGCCCGTGAGCCGCGCCGGGACCAGCTCGCCGAGGTCCGTCACCAGCCGCCCGCCCAGCTGGAGCACCGGCCAGGACCGGCAGTCGCCCGCCGCCGCGGGACCGGCCGTCGGGTCCGTCACCCCGTCCGCGCTCCGGTGCAGCGGCTGGGCGGCCCCGGCCGGGTCGAGGAGGTCGCGGACGGCCGTCGACGCGACCCAAGGGGCCGTCAGGTAGCGGACGTTGCCGTCGGTGCGGCCGAGGACGACGGCCGTCGCCGCGTCGGCGTCCGCCGCGTCCGTCCGCGCGAAGTCCAGGGCGGCGGCCGTGGCGTCACCGTTCCTCGGCTCGGCGTACCGCACGACGCGCAGGCCGTCGTAGAGCAGGACGACCACCGCCGAGTCCACCGCGCCCGCGTACAGCAGCTGCGGCGGGCCGGGCGCGGGCCCGGCCGGGGTGCCGGGGGTGGCGGTCACCTGGACCGTGCTCCCCGGGCGGGCCCAGACGGACAGCGCCCGGCGCAGCAGCGCCTCGTCGTCCGTACGGTCGCCGCGGGCGGGCCAGGAGGCGAAGCCCGGACGGTCGGCGCGGCGCCAGGCGTCGGCCGGGGCGCGGGTCAACCTGCCTGGATCGAGGGCCTGTTCGGCGGCGGCGTTCCGGGCGTACGCCGGGGCCGCGGCGCCGTCGGGCCCCCAGCCGCCGCCCGGCACGGCGAGCAGCACGCCGCAGACCGCGGTCGCCGCGAGGGCCGCCGCCGCGGCCCGCAGGTGCTGGCGGCGGCGCATCAGGTCGGTGGGCCGGGCCTGGAGCGAGCAGGGGTCGAACTCCGCGGACTTCAGCAGCGAACCGTCCCGGGAACCCGCCGGCACCTGGGCGGCCGCGGCCTCGGAGAGGGCCGCGCCCGGCTCGGCCACCCCGGCCGCCGCCAGCAGCGCCCGCACCTCCCGGTCGGTCGGCAGTTCCAGGGCGCGCAGCACGAACGCGGCCCGGGCGGGCGGCGAGAGCCGGCCGAGCGCCTGGTCCAGGGCCAGTTCGTCGGCGCCTCCCGAGCGGGGGAACAGGCGCAGCCCCCACACCTGCGGCAGCGGCGGCGGCAGCAGCCCGGGCCGCGGCGGCCACAGCCGGCCGCGCGGCCGGCCCGCCGCCAGCGCGCCGCGCAGGACCCGCAGCCGGACGTACGCGTAGCCGGGGTCGTCGTTCCGCCGCTCCTCCGGCCCGCGTGGGCCCGGGACGGTGTCCGGGGCGCACTCGACGAGGCTCACCCGGTTGCGCGGCAGGGACCGCTGCACCAGCGCGTGCGCCGTGAGCACCCTGCGGTTGCGGCCGAGACCGGCGGGGAGTACGAGGTAGCCCAGCCGCACCAGGCGGGGATAGTGCTCGACGATCGCGGCCTCGGCCTGCTCGATATCTAGGGGGCAGAGGGGGCTGACGGGACTGGGGGTGCTGGGGTGACCGGCGGGGGCGTCGTTGCCGGCGGGGGGCCGGGGGGCTGTCGCTTGCTGCTCCACGTCGGTAGAACGAGTGAATGGTGGGATGGTCACCTCACCCCGGCGAGCGACGGCGCACGGGTGCGCCACCCGGCTGGGGGAGGGGCGCTCGCGCTCTGTGGCGGGGCCGGAAGCCCAGGGCTGCGGCGTGCGCGCCCACGTGTGGCGGCGCCCGCGTAACGGAGCGTCCGTTGGGGGAGGGGCGGCGGCGGGGGCGCCGGGCTCCCGGGGCCGGGCGTCTGGGCGTCCGTCCGCGCTCGCGTCCGTACGTCCTGGTGGCTGTACGTCGTCGCGCCCCGGTCGTGTCCTGCCGCGCGGGCGGGTGGTCGGCCTGATGAATGGGGCGCCCGAGCGGGGGCCACCAGACCCGAGGCCCGCGCGCCACCGCGTCCCGCGCCCGACGCGCCCCGCGCTCCTACGCCACGTACCGCGCGCGGATCCGGTTCACGGCCGCGTCCGGGACGCCCAGCCCGACCCGTACGTACCCCTCGACCGTCCCGTACAGCCGCCGTACCTCCTCCAGCGCCGCCGCCAGGTACGCCGGGCGGACGCCGAAGACCGCGGAGGCGATCTCGGGGTCGCCGCCGGCCGCGGCGAAGCGGTCGGTGATCGGGGCGAAGGCGGCCCGCACCGCGGGCGCGACCGCCAGGTACTCCTCCTCCGCCGTCTCCCGGGAGGCGCCGAGCAGGAGCAGGAGGACCGTCGCGGCCCAGCCGGTGCGGTCCTTGCCGGCCGTGCAGTGGAACAGCAGCGGCCCGCAGTCCGGTTCGGCGAGGGTGGTGAGCAGCCGGCCGTAGGCGCGGCAGGCGGCGTCGGAGGTGACGAACGCGCGGTACGACTCGCACATCAGCTTCTCCGCCTTGCCGCCGCCGAGGCGTTCGTCCGCGGCGGCCGGGCTGCCGAGCACCGACTCGATGCGCGCCGGCATCGCGGCGCCGCCCGGGAGCGTCCCCTCGGCGAGGACGTCGGCGACGATCAGCCGGGCGCCGCGCGGCAGCCGGTCCGGGTGCTCGCGGCGCTCGTTCTCGCTGCGGAGGTCCACCACCGTGCGGATGCCGAGCGCGGCGACGGCCGGGTCCGCGACCGGGTCGTGCCGGTCGAGCTGGCCGGAACGCAGCAGCAGGCCGGGCCGGACGGCGGAGTTGCCCACGAGCGCGATGCCGCCGAGGTCGCGGAGGTTGATGATGGTCGAGGCGTCGAACTGCGGCATGCGCGCGTCTCCCTCTTGTCGGCCTTCGGCACTGTCGCGGGCGTTTTTCCGCTTTCCACTTTTATTGTGGAGAACCGTAGCCGAGCCCGCGACGGCACCACCGTGCGAGGGTCGCTTCGCCGGGGCGGAGGAAGGCGCGGGGGCCGTGCCCGGGCGCTCGGGAAAAGTCGTACGCCCCCTCCCGGCCGGACGCGCGTACTCCATCCGGCCGTGGGAGAGGGCGGACGCGGGGTGCGGGGCCGTACGATGCCCCGCACCCCACGCGTTCGCGGTCCAGCGGCCTGTTCGGGATCAGAAGCCGAACGGGCCCGGCGTCTGCTTGGTGACCGCCTTGCAGGTGTTGTTGACGCCCAGGATGGACTTGGCGGCGCACTCCTGCGCCGCGATGGCGGGGGCGGCCGCGCCCAGGCCGAGCAGGGTGGTGGAGGCGATGACGGCGGTCTTCATGGACAGTCGCATGATGGGTGCTCTCCTGATCCGTGAACGTCTGACTCCTGCCGGTCGGGCAGGGCGAAGGGAACCGACCTGGAGCAGGCGGCTCGTCCGGTGCGTGGGTGGGGGGAGAGAAGAGGACGGACCGGTTCGAGGGGGCACCGGCCGCAGGGGCGGCGGGACCGTGCGTGCCGTGCGGGTCGGGTAACGGTCGGAAAAAGCGGAAGGCTTCCTTCTTTATGGGCGGAAGCCCCATGCTGCGCACCGCCGTTGACGATAGCACCAGGATGCACACCGGCAACAGTGAGTTTCGGAAGCCTCAGAGGGGCGCGCGGTGCGGGGTCGCGCGTGGCGTGGGGGGCACGCGCCGAGCCCGCGCGGAGTACACGCGGGGCGCGCGCCCCCGCCTCAGCCCCGGTCCAGGTACGCCAGCACCGCCAGCACCCGCCGGTTGTCGTCGTCGGAAGGGGAGAGCCCCAGCTTCCCGAAGATGTTGGAGGTGTGCTTGGCCACCGCCCGCTCGGTGATGACGAGCCGCTCCGCGATGGCCGTGTTCGACCGGCCCTCGGCCATCAGCTCGATCACCTCGCGCTCGCGCGGCGTCAGCCGGGCCATCGGCGCGTCCTGCGAACGCCGGGTCAGCAGCTGGGAGATGACCTGCGGATCCATCGCCGTACCGCCGCCCGCCACCCGCCGTACCGCGTCCACGAACTGCTCCGCGTCGAAGACCCGGTCCTTGAGCAGGTAGCCGATCCCGCCGGTGCCGTCGGCCAGCAGCTCCTGCGCGTACAACTGCTCCACGTGCTGCGACAGCACCAGCACCGGCTGCCCCGGGACGGCCCTGCGCGCGGCCAGCGCGCACTGCAGGCCCTCGTCGGTGAACGACGGGGGCAGCCGGACGTCCACCACCGCCACGTCCGGCCGCAGCTCGGACAGGGCCCGGCTCAGCTCGGGGCCGCTCTCCACCGCGGCGACGACCTCGAAGTCGTATGCCTCCAGCAACCTCACCAGCCCGTCACGCAGCAGGAAGAGGTCTTCGGCGATGACGACGCGCACAACGGCTCCACGGTGGTGATCAGGCCCGTGCCCCCCGTGGGCCCGGTGTCACCATGGTCTCCCATGCTCTCCCGTGGGCCGCCCCCGCCGCCCGGGTCACCGCTCCAGGGTGAAGTCCGCGTAGTCGAAGCCGGGGGCCACCACGCAGGACACCAGCACCGGTTCGTCGCCGGCGGGCTCGGCGGACTGCCACGCCCCGCCCGGGACCAGCACCTGCGGCCACTGCCCGGTCTCGGCCACCGGCCCGAGGAGCCGTTCGGCGTCCCCGTCGCCGCCGATGCCCTCCAGGCGCATCCGCAGCGGGCCGCCGCGGTGCCACAGCCACAGCTCGTCGGAGCGCACCCGGTGCCGGCGGGAGCGCTCGCCCGGGTGCAGGAGGTAGAGGATCGCCGTCGCGAACGGCCGTGGGCCCGGGTAGCCGTCGGGCACAGCGGTTCGGGAGGTGCGCCAGGTCTCGCGGAACCAGCCGCCTTCCTCGTGCGGGCGCAGTCCGTAGAGGGCCACCAGGGGCGAGGTCTCCGGCATGCGTCCACTGTGCCACCGCGCCGGCCCCGCCGCCGCCCGGCGGTGAGGCGGGCGGTACGGGCGGGGCCGGCGTTTCCGGAGGGGTGAATGAGGTCAGCCGGCCGCGGAGCCGGCTTTCAGGTGAGCCGCTTGGCCGACCCTCATCCGGCCACCGCCGTCAAAGCGCACGGGATCTCGATCGTGACCATCGTCGGCCCGCCCGGCGGGCTGCTGACCGCCAGGACCCCGTCGAACGCCCCGAGCCGCCGCTCGACCCCCAGCAGCCCGGTGCCGCCGCCGATGTCGGCGCCTCCCCGGCCGTCGTCGGTGACGGCGGCCCGCAGCATCCCGCCGGCGTGGTACAGGTCGATCCGGATCAGGCGGGCGCCGGAGTGCTTGACGGCGTTGGTGAGCAGCTCGCTCACGGCGAAGTACGCGGCGGACTCGATCGGTTCGGGCGCCCGGCCCGGCAGGTCCACCGCCGTCTCGACGGGCAGCGGCAGCCGCAGCGCCAGTGCCCGGACGGCGTCCCCGAGGCCGCGTTCGGCCAGCACCGGCGGGTGGATGCCGCGTACCAGGTCGCGCAGTTCGGTCAGGGCCTCGGCGGAGTCCGCGCGGGCGGCGGCGAGCAGCCGCTTGGCCTGCGCCGGGTCCTTCTCGATCAGCGCCTCGACGGTGCCCAGGCTCATGCCCATGGCGACCAGCCGCGCCTGCGCGCCGTCGTGCAGGTCCCGTTCGATGCGCCGGAGTTCGGCGGCGGAGCTGTCCACGGCGTCGTGCCGGGTCTCCGTCAGGTGCTCGATGCGCAGCGCCATCTCCCGCTGCGCCGTGGGCCGCAGGAGCGTACGGGCCAGCCGGAAGTCGGCGCGCAGCAGGAACGGGGCGAAGGCGACGCCGAGGACCGCGTAGACCGCGCCCAGGGCGGCGGCCATGTTGGCGGTGTTCTGGTCGCTGATGGGCAGGAAGGTGAACCACACGTTGCCGCCGGCCTCGACGATCGGCTTCCACACGCCGGCGGCCAGGACGACGCCCCACGGCAGGTAGAGGACGAGCGCGGACGGCAGCACGGCGAGGAAGAAGCCGGCGGTCATGTCGACCAGCAGCCATTGGAGGTCGCGCCAGGTGGCCGGGTCGCGCAGCAGCGCCTGGGTGCGTTCGGCCTGCCCCAGGAAGCCACGGCGGGTGGGGAGCGGCTGGTACGGGCTGGGGATGTGGACGTCCGACCACTCCTGGGCCCGCGCCCTGCGCCGGTCGGCGTACGCCCGCAGGACCCGCAGAGCGTGCGGGGTGGTGAGGACGCCGATCCCGACGGGGACCAGGCAGAGCGACACCACCGCGTAGGTGTAGACGAGGGTCGACGCCAGCACCCCCGACCACGCGAGTCCCGTGGACCTCGCGAGGGCGCCGAAAGCTCTGCTGATCCTCATGGGTTTGTCGTTCCCCCGTCGTTCCGTGGCCCGTCCGGGGCGGTCGCCCCCGGATCCGGTCCCAGTCTGCCGTCCCGCCGGCCGCCCGGTCACGGGGTGTGGGCGGCGGACCGGGGGTGTACCTGGCAACACCCTCTCACCTGGCCTTCCGTCCCGGCGACAGGGGTGCGGGACGGCTGGGGAGGCGCGGCTTCCGTTCCTAGCGTGAGGGGCATGACGATCCCCACGAACCCGGGGCCGGCGCCCCGGGCCGTACCCGCCTCCCCGCCGGCGTCTGCTGTCCGTGGCCGCCGCGTACGGGGTGCTCACCGCCGTCTTCCAGCACGGCTGGGGCGCGTCGTGGCTGGGCGTGGAGAGCGCCGGGGCGGTCGAGGCGTGGCTGCCGCTGTTCGTGCTCGTCGTCCTTTTCGGGCTGTCGATGGACTACCACGTGTTCGTCGTCTCGCGGATCCGCGAGGCCCGGCTGTCCGGGCTCACCGCACCGGACGCCATCCGGGACGGCGTCCGCGCGACGGCCGGCGCCGTCACCGGCGCCGCCGCCATCATGGTCGCGGTCTTCGCGGTCTTCGCCACCCTGTCGATGCAGGACATGCGGCAGATGGGCGTGGGCCTGGCGGTCGCGGTCCTGCTGGACGCCACGGTGGTGCGGATGGTGCTGCTGCCGGCGGTGCTGGCCCTCCTCGGCGAACGCGGCTGGCGGACGCCGAGGATCTGATGGAACGTCACATAGCGGCCGGGGGCGCGTACTTGTAGCCGACGCGGCGCACGGTGACGATCGACGACCGGTGCTCCACCCCCATCTTGCGGCGGAGTCTGGCCACGTGGACGTCGACCGTACGGCCGTCGCCCACGTGCCCGTAGCCCCACACGGTGGTCACCAACTGGTCGCGGGTGTGCACCCGGTGAGGGTGGGCGACCAGGTGGGCCAGCAGCTCGAACTCCAGGTAGGTGAGGTCCAGCGGCCGGCCCGCGACGCGGGCGATGCGCTGGTCGGGATCGATGCTCACCAGGCTGTCGCCCCGGCCGGTGGCGGGCAGGCCGTCACCCCGCTCGCCGGCGGTCACCTGGCCGGCGCCGACACCGCCGGCGGGCTGCCGGTCGGCCGGTACGAGCACCAGGTAGCCGACCATCGGCGGCCGGCCCGGCAGCACCGGCAGCGCCTCCTGCGGCGCCGGCAGCCAGGTCGCCCCCGGATGCAGCAGGTCGGCGACGGGCGGTGCCTCGTCGGGAGCGACGGCGCGGAGACGGTGGCGCTGGGCGGGGAGGGAGGAGGCAGTGGGGTGGGTGGTGGGACGGAGGGGGGAGGGGGTCGGGGTCGCAGCGGCGGTCAGCGTACGGAGGTTCGACATGAGCTCAGCTCTTTCGCGCGGTGGACGTCGAAAAGACGTGCTGGGCGCGGGCCGTTGGCCGGCAGCGGTGCCGGCGGCTGACTTCGACGGGGGTCAGCGAGGGGAGTGGGCCTGCGCGGAAGGACACGCGCGACAACACACTCGGTCGAAGTCGTGGTGCTGACGGGACGGCCAGAAGGGCTCGAGGTCGCTGCGACCCTTCGCGATGTTCCGGTGGCTGGCCATGCCCCTATTGAAGCACGGCCGCGGGCGGGGCAGCAGGCCCGTTCCGGGCATGTGACCAGGAACGCGGGGGAGGGGGTGGGAGGGAAGGCCGCCCCCTTTCTCTCCCCCCGCCGCGTCAGTAGGTCACCGTGATCCGCCGCGCCGGCCCGTCCACCCGGACCGTGCCCCCGTACGGGATCACCTGCTGCGGGTCGGTGTGCCCGAGGTCGACGTCGAAGACGGCCGGCACGTCGGGGGCGTACGCGTCGAGCGCGCGCTCCACCGCCGCCCGGAGCGCCCGCCGGTAGCCGTCCGCCTCCTCGGGGCCGCGCCGCCGGTCCAGCGACCAGCCCTTCGCCCGGCCCACCAGGATGGCGGGGAAGCGGCGCAGCACCCCGCGCTCGCCCAGGGAGCGCAGGATCCCGTACACGTCGGCGGGGCGCGGCTGGTCCTCCGAGGTCTCGAAGAAGAACACGCACCCCTCGTACGCCGCCGGCTCGCGGATCTCCCGGTCGGCCATGAGCAGCCAGGACAGGATCTCGATGTTGCCGCCCCAGGAGACGCCCTCCACCACCCGGTCGGGGTTCCGCCAGGCCCACCCCTGACAGGGGCGCATCATGGGCGCGCTCCGGAACGTCTCGGGGTCGTCCCAGGGCCGGTCGATCTCGTTGAACTCCCGCGCCTCGACCAGTTCGTACGGCCCGGAGCCGAACAGCGCGGCCCGCAGCGAGGCCGCGGTCACGGGGTGCAGGGCCCCGGGCCGGCCCAGCTCCACCATGACGCTCGCGCCGTGGTAGCTCACGACGCCCGCATTCCAGAGCCAGGCATGGAGGTTGGTGTTGTCGCTGTAGCCGAAGAAGGGCTTGGGGTGCGCCCGGACGAGGTCCCGGTCCAGGTGGGGGAGGACGGTGAGCTGGTCGTCGCCGCCGATGCTGCTGAACACCGCGGTGATGTCCGGATCCGCGAAGGCGGCGTGCAGGTCGTCCGCCCGTTCGCGCGGCGACGCCCCCAGCTTCCTGGTCGCCGGATACTCCACCGGCACCAGCCCGAACTCCTCCCGCAACCGCCGCAGTCCGAGCTCGAAGGGGAGGGGGAGGAGACCGGGCAGCCCGGACGAGGGGGACACGACGGCGACACGGTCACCGGGGCGGGGTTTCGACGGGTACTGGGGGCGCATGCGGGTCACCCTAGGGGCGGGTGGGGGCGGTGCGCTTCCGAGTTCCCCCGCCTCCGTCCCCCGTCCTCGTCCCCGCCTTCGTCCCCGCTCCCGTCCCCGTCCCTCCGGCCGTCCAGCAGCACGGACCCGTACCGTGTGCCGGGCAGGAGGCGGAGGGCGGCGCACGCGCAGGCGCCCAGCCAGACCGTCGCGAACAGCCAGCCGCCGACGACGTCGGTGAACCAGTGCACGCCGAGGTACGCGCGGCTCAGCCCCACCGCCACCGCCCAGCACCCGGCCACCGCGACCACGGGCCCGGCGGCCCGGCGGGAGCGGAGCAGGACGGCGGCGGCGACCAGGCCGGCGGCGATGGCCGAGGTGGAGGTGTGCCCGGACGGGAACGACCAGCCGTCGGCGTGCGTCGCCCAGCCGTCGACGGGCGGCCGCGGCCGGGCGACCGACTCCAGCACCGCGTACCGGACGGCCTGCCCGCAGGCCAGGACGGTCACCGCCGCGCCCGCCGCCCACAGCTTCCGCCGCCGCCCGCCGCGCACGGCGAGCCACCCGGCGAGGAGGGCCAGGAGATAGGGGAACGGGCCGGTGCCGGTGGCGGTGACCGCCCGGGCGGCGGCGACTCCGACGGCCGGCCGGTGGGCGAGCGCCCAGGCACGGACGTCCACGTCGACCGGGAAGCCGCCCCTGCCGTGCCGGAGCACCAGCACCGCCAGCACGAGGAGCCCGAGCAGGGCGGCCGCGGCCGGGATCCCGGCGCGGACGGGGGAGACCCCGGCACGGACGCCGCGCCCGCGGCTCACGCCGGTCCTCGAAGAACGTGCGGTCACCGCTGGGATCCCTTCATCCTGCATCGTGGGCGAGCGCCTCGGGGACTGGAGACGACCCCGGGAAGGGGGAAGGTTCCAGCCCGGCGAGCCGGCCGGGTGGCGGCGGACGGCGCGAGCGTGGTGGTGCCGACAACAGGTTCGGCACACGCTCCCCAGACCCTTGCCCGCGATCCGACGATCTGAGGCATGAATCGTTTCACCGACAAGACGGTCCTGATCACCGGCGGCACCAGCGGCATCGGCCTCGCCACGGCCCGCCGCCTCCTCGACGAGGGCGCGTACGTGGCCATCACCGGCCGGGACGACGCCCGCCTCAAGGCCGCGGTCGAGGAACTCGGCGAGGCCCTCGGCGGTGACCCGGACCGCGTCCTGGCCGTCCGCGCCGACGCCGCCTCCCCGGCCGACCTCGACGCGCTGATGCGCCGCGTGGAGTCCTGGCGCGGCGGCCTGGACGCGGTCTTCGCCAACGCGGGCATCGGCATCTTCAAACCCGCCGAGGAGCTGACCGAGGACGACGTCGACCGGATGCTGGACGTCAACGTCAAGGGCGTCTTCTACACCGTGCGCAAAGCACTGCCGCTGCTGCGGAGGGGCGGCGCGGTGGTCCTCAACGCCTCCTGGACCCTGCACCGCGGCATGGCCGTGGCCTCCGTCTACTCCGCCGGCAAGGCGGCCGTGCACAACCTGGCCCGCACCTTCGGCGCCGACTTCGCGCCGCGCGGCATCCGCGTCAACTCCGTCAGCGCCGGCTACATCGACACCGAGATGTACCGGGAGTCCGTCACCGACCCGGCCCAGCACGCCCGCAACACCGCCGACGTGCCGCTCGGCACGCTGGGACGGCCGGAGGACATCGCGGCGGCGGTGGCCTTCCTCGCGTCGGACGACGCGGCGTACATCACCGGCCAGGACCTGATCGTCGACGGCGGCCTCGTCGGCTCGCTCCCGCAGCGCTGAGAGGGCGCCGGAATGCACACGAGCGCGCTCCCCGCCACCATGCGGGCGATCAGCCAGGACGCCTTCGGCGGCCCGGAGGTCCTGAAGGAGGTCCGGCTGCCCGTCCCGGCGCCGGGCCCCGGCCGGATCCTGGTCCGGGTGCGGGCGTCGGGCCTCAACCCCACCGACTGGAAGCACCGCGCGGCCCCGGCCTTCCTCGGCGACCCGCCCTTCGTCCTGGGCTGGGACGTCTCCGGGACGGTCGTGGCGACCGGCCTCGGCGTCACCCTGTTCCGGCCCGGCGACGAGGTCTTCGGCATGCTGCCGCACCCGTACGGCGTGGGGGCGCACGCCGAGTACGCGGTCGGTCCGACGCGCGCGTTCGCCCGCAGACCGGCGGCCCTGGACCACGTCCACGCGGCCGCCCTCCCCCTCGCGGGGCTCACCGCCTGGCAGGCGCTGGTGGACGTCGCCGGCGTCGGGCCCGGCGACCGGGTGCTGGTCCACGCGGCCGCCGGGGGCGTAGGCCACCTGGCCGTCCAGATCGCCAAGGCCCGCGGCGC
The DNA here is from genome assembly GCF_020099395.1 of Streptomyces mobaraensis. Taxonomy (NCBI): domain Bacteria; kingdom Bacillati; phylum Actinomycetota; class Actinomycetes; order Kitasatosporales; family Streptomycetaceae; genus Streptomyces; species Streptomyces mobaraensis. The sequence goes on from NZ_CP083590.1 coordinate 5,437,622, forward strand.
CCAGGTGACCGGCACGGCCGGCGGCGCCCACCACGCCCTCCTGCGCGAGCTGGGCGCGGACGAACTGATCGACTACCGGCGGACGGACTTCGCGGCGGCCGGGCTCGCCGGGTTCGACGCCGTCCTCGACCCCATAGGCGGCGACTACCGCACCCGCTCCCTCCCTCTCCTCCGCCCCGGCGGCACCCTCGTCTCCCTCCAGCCCCACGGCACGGAGGAACTGGCCGCGGCGGCCCGTGCGGCCGGGGTCCGGGGCGAGGTGATGATCGTGGAGGCGGACCACGGCGGCATGACCGCGCTCGCCGACCTGGCGGCGGCCGGCCGCCTCCGCCCGGTGGTCGCCGGCACCTACCCGCTGTCCGAGGCCGCGGCGGCCCATGCGGCGGGGGAGCGCGGAGGGCGGGCGGGGAAGCTGGTCCTGGTGACGGACTGACGCGTTGGGTGACGGGGGGTGACGGGGTGGGGCCGGGGCCGCTCGGCACGGAGGGCCCGGCAGCCGCCCCCGGACGTCACCCCTCCCGCGGACACGACGATCGACCCCGTCCGCCCCCTACGGAATCAGCCGATCCGCCCGCTAGGGAATCAGCCCGTCCGGCCCCTACGGAATCAGCCCATCCGGCCGCTCCAGGATCAGCCCGGCCGTCTCCTCCACGGTCATCCCCGCCGTGTCCAGCCACCAGCCGGCACCGGCCAGCCGCTGCCGCATCGACCGGTCGAGCGGGGCCACGTCGTAGTCCACCCGCTCCCGCTCCGGGCGCGCGGCGTTGCGCGCCCGGCATACCTCGACCGGCGGCGCGAGCACGACGAACCGCACCGGCCGCGGCCGGAGCAGCCCGACCATGAGGTCGAGCACCTCCCGGTCGGGGACGACGTGGTCGACGACGGCCGTGAAGCCCGCGTCGGCGAAGTTCGCGGCGAGCGAGCAGATGTTCCGGGCCCGTAGCAGCAGCTGCCGCCGCGCCTCGGGCTCCGGAAGCCGCACCACGCTCACCCGCCCGCGAACGATCATGTCCGCCACCGCGTCCCCGGACACCAACGCCGACCGCTCCAGCCTCCCGGCCACCTCCCGCCCCACACTCGACTTCCCGGCCCCGGGCAGCCCGGAAAGGACCAGACACTCGCCAGGACCCACGGAATCCCCTCCCTCGGACGACGCCGCCATCCTGACGCGCCCACCCGAGCCCCGCACCCCCTTTTCACGCACCTCTCGGTGAGGGGACGGTGACGGCGGGGAGCGGCTGTTGTGAGGCCGCGCATAGGGCCTCGATCACATACGGACTTCTTTAGTCCCAGGCGTTCCCGAATTCCCGGGGATTTCCGGGTCTTTCCCGGCTCGGTGAACGATGCGGGGGAGTAGGTCACAGTGCTTGTCGGGGTTTTCGGCCGCCGCTAAGAATGGTGGGACCGCACGGCGCCGTACGACCGAGAACGGCGCTTTTCTTTGCGCCGGTCCAGGCCCGTCGCGGTTCCCCGATCCGAAAGGTTCACCTCTCCATGCGTTCCACCCACTCCGGCTATACCCGTCTGTCCAAGGTCCATAAGTTCTCCGCCGCCGGTCTCGGTGCCGCGGGTGCCGCCGCGGTCGCGTTCGCGGTGGTCTCCGGTGGTACGGCCGTGGCGGACGCGCGTCCGGTGGTCAAGCCGGTGGCGTTCGAGGCCAAGGCGTTCGAGGGCCAGGGCCAGGGCGAGGCGGCGCGTCACGCGGACGAGGCCGTGGCCCGGGCGAAGACCGAGGCGGCGGCGAAGGTGAAGGCGGACAAGGACCGCGCGGAGAAGCAGACCGCGAACCGCTCCACCGCCCGCAAGCCGATGCGGAAGCCGGCTGCCCCCGCCGCTCCCGCCCCGAAGGCGTACGGCAACGACCTGGAGGGCTGGATCTCCCAGGCTCTGGACATCATGAAGGCCAAGGGCATCCCGGCCTCGTACGAGGGTGTGAAGCGGAACATCATGCGGGAGTCGACCGGTAACCCGCACGCGATCAACGACTGGGACGTCAACGCCGTCAACGGTGTGCCGTCGAAGGGTCTGCTGCAGATCATCGACCCCACCTTCAAGGCGTACCACGTCGAGGGCACGTCCTGGGACATCTGGGACCCGGTCGCCAACATCGTCGCGTCCTGCAACTACGCGGCCGACAAGTACGGCTCGATGGACAACGTCAACTCCGCGTACTGACGGAGAGCGAAACAAAACGCCGGAGGGCGGCGGCACCGGAAACGGATGCCGCCGCCCTTCGGCCCGCCGTGACACCGTCGCCCGAGGTCACCGCACTCCCCGTCACGGGGAGTAGCCGACCGCACCGCACCCCCACAGATCCGACCAAATCATCGCAACAGTTGACGTCTATAGTGTCCTGAGTGTTCGCGCGAATAAGCAGCAGAGACAAGCTCGCCGCGTGGCGGCAACCACGGGTGATCCTGTGGACCGTGGCGGGCGCGGTGACGCTCGCGTTCTTCATCGTGCTGGAGATCGTCGCGCGCCGTGTCGGCGGCGAGCCGGGCCCGCTGGTCACCCAGGCGAAGGAGCTCGTCTTCCCGCCCAAGCCGGGCCCGCTGTACGCCGGCCTGGCGCTGATGATGGTGGTCCTCACCTGGCGGCAACGGCTCATCGCGGCGGCCTGGGCGGTCGGCATCGACCTCGTCTTCGTGCTGGGGCGGTGGGCGGCCGACGTCAAGGTGACCGACGGCCGCTACTTCGGCAACGGCGCGCTGTGGGTGATGCTGGGCACCGCGGTCATCGCGCTCACACGCCGCACCGGCCGGGAACGCACCCTGCTGCTCAAGGGCGTCGGACTGGGCCTGCTGCTGGTGGCCGGCCGCAAGGTCGGCGACTCCTGGCTGATGATCACGTGGAAGACCCGCCCGAAGGTGCTCGACCAGTACGTGGCGACCGCCGACCACGCCCTCGGCAACCCGTCGTGGGCGGCGGGCCGCATCCTCAAGGCCACCGAGCCGATCGGCCCGCACGTCCTCGACCTGGTCTACGCGCACCTCGCGGTGGCCGCGATCGTCTTCGCGCTGTACCAGCTCCGCAACGTGGCCGCCGAGCGCCGCTTCCCGCAGCACCACCTGATCCGCACCTTCCTGGTGATCGGCCTCCTCGGACCGGGCATCTACATGCTCTTCCCGGTCGTCGGCCCGGTCTTCGCCTACGGCCCGGGCGCCTCCGGCACCGGCGGCGTGGAATGGGCGACGGCCAACATCTGGCCGCACACCCCGCCGGCGATCGGCATCCCGCACCCCTTCACGTACGACGACCTCACCCCGCGCAACTGCATGCCCAGCCTGCACACGGCCTGGGCCACCGCGATCTTCATCCACTCCCGCAAGGGCCCCCGCTGGGTGCGGTACGGCGGCGCGTTCTGGCTGGCCGCCACCATCAGCGCCACCCTGGGCTTCGGCTACCACTACGGCTCGGACGTCATCGCCGGCGTGGTCTTCGCCCTCACCATCGAGGCGGCCATGCGCCTCTACGACCGCGGCCCCGACCGCTCGGGCATCCTCCTGATCGCCTACGGCACCACAGTCTTCACCGCGTTCCTCCTGGCCTACCGCTTCCTCCCGGTGGAGATGGCCGAAAACCCCTGGCTCTTCGGCCCCCTCCTCATCCTGGCCACCCTCTCGGTCATCTACGGCTACCTCCGCACCACCAGACAGTGGGACGCGAACCCCCTCATCCCCCTCCCGGACCCAAAACCCGCCACGGAACCCCAGCGCGCAGAACCCCAGCCCGCACCGGCGCCAGAACCGGTCTGACTGTCCCGCACCCACCGCACACACGGCGAGGGCCGCTCCCCGACTACGGGAAGCGGCCCTCGCCGCGCGCTCAGAGCGCTGCCTCGCTCCCTAGAGGTTGAGGCGGCAGAGCCTTTTGACCAGTGGAATTACGCTTCCCTGCCTGGCTCGGCGCACTCCAGCGCACATGGTGTGCCGTCGGCAGGAGCCGAGCCCTGAGCTCATGCGTCCGTCCCCAGGGAGCGGTCCGGCCCGAAGTGACTGACCTCCATGGTGGCGATGCCGCCTGGCGGGCTCGCAAGCACGCCCTGCGCTCTCACCGGAGTACCCGTGTCGTGACAGCGCACTGCTAGGTGGTAGGGCTCATCTGCAAGATCGAACCATACGGTCCTCCGGCGGCGTTTGATCAACGTCTCGATGCCCACGCGGCCAGTCGCCTCATCAGGGCGCCGGCTGAGGTCGGTGATGACTCCGTAAAGCACGTGCTCATGCGTGTAGAGCTGGGATTTCAGCCTGTTGGAGACTTCATCGACGATCTCGATGGCATCGCGGTTGAACTCCACGCGGTTGGACGATCCCGGGGGAGGCGAGGCAACCCGGGACCAATTGAACGTGATGTCCAACGCGGCGACCGATTCGGCGTTGACGACCTTGCTGAGGGCTCGGCAAAGCTCGTACGAGACCCCCTCACCGACCGAGTCCGCGATCTCGCTACCCGTGGGACGGCGTTCCGAGCTCGCCATTTGTTCCAACACGCCAAGCGCCCGGGACATGGTCGCCGTCACGCGCCTGTCGAAGAGGGTTTCCTCGATCTCGATGTCGATGTGTTCCTGCTGAGGCACGTAGACGTCCTCTGGGGACCTGGCCTGACTAATGATCGGCACGATGTAGGAACCGCGGCGAGTCTGTCCCAGCCGGACCTCGCGGGCCTGGTCCTTGGCGCGCAACGGGAAGTTGCGGAAGTGCCCCTGACGGCGAATCGAGGCAGCGGCAGAGGCCACGCGAAGCCGCTTGGCGGACATGAACAGCTCGTACCCTGCTTCCAGGGGGATGGAGCCATCGCTGAGGGAAGGGTGGGAAGCCCTGAGGTCGGTGACGTCGTGGTAGACGGTGGCGATTGCATCGTGCACAGTGCGTACATCGCGGGATTCGAGCCGGGAGACGTCACTGAGAAGAATGTTGGTGCGCTTCGCGAAGTCGGGGGCTCCCGGCTTCATCGGGACCAGGACGACCTTGTCCTCACAGTCTCGGAAGCGCCACAGTTCGGCCAGTTCACTACCTGAGACGGGGGACCAGCCGGACACTTTGAGGTAACTCCGGATCTCTCCGGGGCCGAAGTCGGGCTTCACTTGCACCATGTCAGTTCACCCCCCAGCTGCCGACGCCGGTCATACGGCGCGCCGCATCGAACATGGTGCTCATGGCGCTCACGGTGAGCAGCTGGTGCTCGGGGAGGTGAATCGCTGTCGTGACGCTGCTGTTCGCCGCTTTCTGACCTTGAAGTGATGCCCAGTAGCCGTGGCAGGCCAAGACGATCGAGTCCGGCTGGTGGGTCACCCACCTGTCGATGTCCGGTGGGACGATCAATAAGGCGAGGTGGCCGGGCGCTGAGCGGTCGGGTGCTCGCAACTTGTCGTACGTCTCGATGTCCAGGTCGAAGCTGAATCCGCCACGAACGGAGCGTGGCTTCTGAGTGCACTTCAGTTGGATGTCGACCATCAATCCGCCTGAACGGAGAGTGATATCGACTCCGTCCTTGTCCACATTCCAGTCACAGATCGTGTAACCGCCCTGTGTGGCAAGGGCATGCACGTAAGCGCGACTGACCTGCTCCTTCTGCCAGCTTGTCGCCTCCGCTGTCACCCGATCCCCTCCCCGTCGAGTGATCGTGAGGATAGTCCTGTGAGGATCACCGGGGAATAGGGCTCGTGTGACCTTGCGACAGACGATGTTGTGGTTGAGGTCGCGCATGCGTTACATCCCCCCTTGAATCGAACAAGCGATCCATTGCCTCTAGGGATACCAGAAGGCTCTGACATCGGGTGCTGTGCCCATCGCGAACACCGAGTGCTGATCGGGCCGCAGCGACGAGTTGTACGAGGCGGGCGTGCGACAAGCATGGTCCTCGGGCGGGGGTAGCCCCGATGTCGTCGTCGCCCCGGTCGGCCTTCACCTTGCAGTACCGACATCGGCGGCAGCCCACCGATGAGACCTCGCCGAACAGGGCCTGCTCGACGAAAGGCCTGCTCGACCCGTGCCGCCCCGGGCGGGAAGCCGGCCGCTGTACCGATAACCGGCCGAGGGCCGCTACCCGGCTATCGGGTAGCGGCCCTCGCAGTGGCCTTGCGCCAAGAAAAGGGCCGGGCGGTGCGCGCCCGGCCCCGCCTCCTAGATGTCGAAGTACAGCTCGAACTCGTGCGGGTGCGGCCGCAGCTGCATCGGGGCGATTTCGTTGGTGCGCTTGTAGTCGATCCAGGTCTCGATCAGGTCGGACGTGAAGACGCCGCCGGCCTGGAGGTACTCGTTGTCGGCCTCAAGGGCTTCGAGGACGGCGGGGAGGGAGGTGGGGACCTGGGGGACGTTGGCGTGCTCGTCGGGGGCGAGCTCGTAGAGGTCCTTGTCGATCGGCTCGGCGGGCTCGATCTTGTTCTTGACGCCGTCGAGGCCGGCCAGGAGGAGGGCCGAGAAGGCGAGGTACGGGTTGGAGGACGGGTCCGGGGCGCGGAACTCGACGCGCTTGGCCTTCGGGTTGGAGCCCGTGATCGGGATGCGCATCGCGGCGGAGCGGTTGCGCTGCGAGTAGACCAGGTTGACCGGGGCCTCGAAGCCGGGGACCAGGCGGTGGTACGAGTTCACCGTCGGGTTGGTGAAGGCCAGCAGCGACGGGGCGTGCTTGAGGATGCCGCCGATGTAGTAGCGGGCGGTGTCGGAGAGGCCCGCGTAGCCCTGCTCGTCGTAGAAGAGGGGCTCGCCGCCGGTCCACAGGGACTGGTGGACGTGCATACCGGAGCCGTTGTCGCCGAAGATCGGCTTGGGCATGAAGGTGGCGGTCTTGCCGTTGCGCCAGGCGACGTTCTTCACGATGTACTTGAAGAGCATCAGGTCGTCGGCGGCGGCGAGGAGGGTGTTGAACTTGTAGTTGATCTCCGCCTGGCCGGCGGTGCCCACCTCGTGGTGCTGGCGCTCGACCTGGAGGCCGGCCTTGTCCAGCTCCAGGGAGATCTCGGCGCGCAGGTCGGCGAAGTGGTCGACCGGCGGGGCCGGGAAGTAGCCGCCCTTGTAGCGGACCTTGTAGCCGCGGTTGTTCTCCACCGCACCGGTGTTCCAGGCGCCGGCCTCGGAGTCGATGTGGTAGAAGGACTGGTTCGCCGACGTCTCGAAACGGACGTTGTCGAAGACGTAGAACTCGGCCTCGGGGCCGAAGAACGCGGTGTCCGCGATGCCGGTGGACGCGAGGTACGCCTCGGCCTTCTTCGCCACGTTCCGCGGGTCACGGCTGTACTGCTCGCCGGTGATCGGGTCGTGGATGAAGAAGTTGATGTTGAGGGTCTTGTCCCGGCGGAACGGGTCCACGCGCGCCGTGGAGAGGTCGGCGCGCAGGGCCATGTCGGACTCGTGGATGGCCTGGAAACCGCGGATGGACGAGCCGTCGAAGGCCAGCTCCTCCTCGGGGTCGAACGCCGCCGCCGGAATGGTGAAGTGCTGCATCACACCCGGCAGGTCACAGAAACGGACATCGACGAACTTGACGTCCTCGTCCTTGATGAACTTCTTGGCGTCGTCGCCGTTCTGGAACATCCAACCCTCCTAGCCCGGCCGCCAGCGGTCGGGGATTGCTTCGGTGGTGCTGCGGCCGACCCTAGAGAGACCGGATTTCCCAAGCATGACCCATTTGTTTCGCCGAGGTTAACCGGAGCGCCGCGGAATGATCATCGAATCGCGTTGGCGCCTACCCGGCCCGCGGTGATCGCAAGCCTTCCCAGTACCGTGGACGGGTGGACAAAAGGCAGGCAATCGGCTCGTGGCTCTCCGGACCCCGCGCGGCGGCGGAGCAGATGGGCATCGACTTCGGCTATCGCGGGGAGCAACTCGGGCTGCCGGAGCACGGGCCGGGCTCCGTCGCCCCGCTCGGACGGCGGTTCTCCGCCATCTTCATCGACTGGGGCCTGAGCATGCTCATCGCCTACGGCCTCTTCGCCCGGGGGGAGATCCACCGGGCCGGCAACTGGGCGCTGCTGGTCTTCTTCCTGCTCAGCGTGCTCACCGTCGGCACGGTCGGCTTCACCCCCGGGAAGCGACTGCTCCGCATCCGGGTCATCGGGGAGAGCGGCGACCGGCTGACGTTCCCCAGGGCCCTGCTGCGCAGCGTGCTCCTCGTGATCGTCATCCCGGCCGTCATCTGGGACCGGGACACCCGCGGGCTGCACGACCGGCTCGCCAAGGCCGTTCAGGTGCGGATCTGAGAGAACACCACAGGACGATGGAATGAGGGCGGGGCGGGACCGTGTCGGTCCCGCCCCGCCCTCATCGCGCCCGCGCCTTTCGCTGCGGCCGTGTCAGTCGCGTCAGCGGCCCTTCGGCATCCGCATGCCCTTCGGCATCGGACCCTTCGGGATCGGCATGTTGCTCATCAGGTCGCCCAGCGCCCGCAGCCGGTCGTTCACGACCGTCACCTGCGCGCCCGGCAGCACCCGGGGCAGCTTCAGCAGGGTGGTGCGCAGCTTCTTCAGCGGCACCTGGCCCTCGCCGTTGCCCACCACGACGTCGTGCACCGGCACGTCCGCGACGATGCGCGCCATCCGCTTCTTCTCGGCGGCCAGCAGGCCCTTCAGCCGGTTCGGGTTGCCCTCGCCGACCAGGACGATGCCGGCCTTGCCGACCGAGCGGTGGACGACGTCCTGGTTGCGGTTCATCGCCACCGCGGGCGTCGTCGTCCAGCCGCGGCCGATGTTGTCCAGCACCGCGGCCGCGGCGCCCGGCTGGCCCTCCATCTGCCCGAAGGCGGCACGCTCGGCACGGCGGCCGAAGACGATCGCCATCGCGAGGAAGGCCAGCAGGAAGCCCAGGATGCCCAGGTAGATCGGGTGGTCGATCAAGAAGCCGATGGCGAGGAGGACACCGAAGGTGACAATGCCCACGCCCGCGACGACAAGACCGACCTTCGAATCGACCTTCTTGGTCATCTTGTAGGTCAGGGCGATCTGCTTCAGTCGCCCGGGGTTCTCGGATGTTTCCTTCCTCGCCATATGGCGAAGTTTACGTGTCCTGCGGGCCGGGGGCCGCCGCGGCCTCCAGGACCGCGGTCTCCAGGAGGTGCTGGGCCTCGCGCCGGTCCTTGGCCCGGCGGCGGTCCTCCAGGACCGCGGTCCACGCGTTGCGGCGGGCGGTGCGCTGGCCGCCGCGCAGCAGCAGGCGTTCCAGGGCCAGCAGCGCGCCCGTCACCGAGGGCGGCCGGACGGCCAGCGTGGAAGGCAGGGCGGAGAAGGAGTGCGCGGCGGTCGCCGTCGTCGCGCGGGCGGGCGCGGCCTGCATGTCGTGTCCTCTCGTGGGCGGAAGGGTGAGAGGTGGGGGAGCGGGCGGAGCGGTCGGTGCGAGCGGTGCTTTCGTGCGCGGTTGTGCTCGTGTACAAGTCTGACAGGGGTACGACTGTTCGTGCGCACATCGTTACCCACCGGTGTTACCGGCGCGTGACGGGCTGGTCAAAGACTATGAAACGTTGACGCGGCCCGACCGGGGCCTCCCGGGCGGGAAGGGGGGCCGGTCGGGCCGCGTCGGACGACAAGACGACAGGGGGCGCTTACGCCGCCGCCTCGCTCCGCTTCTCGATCGCCTGGCGGTACAGCCGCCCCGCCCGGTACGACGAGCGGACCAGCGGACCCGACATCACGCCGGCGTAGCCGATCTCCTCGGCCTCCTGCTGGAGCTCCACGAACTCCTGCGGCTTCACCCACCGCTCCACCGGGTGGTGGCGCGGCGACGGGCGCAGGTACTGGGTGATCGTGATGAGTTCGCAACCCGCCTCGTGGAGGTCGCGGAGGGCCTGGGTGATCTCCTCGCGCTCCTCGCCCATGCCGAGGATCAGGTTGGACTTCGTCACCAGGCCGGCCTCGCGGGCCTTGGTGATGACCTCCAGCGAGCGCTCGTAGCGGAAGCCGGGGCGGATGCGCTTGAAGATCCGGGGGACCGTCTCGACGTTGTGCGCCAGCACCTCGGGGCGGGACGAGAAGACCTCGGCCAGCTGGTCGGGCTTGGCGTTGAAGTCGGGGATCAGCAGCTCGACGCCGGTGTCCGGCATCAGGCCGTGGATCTGGCGGACGGTCTCGGCGTACAGCCAGGCGCCGCCGTCCTCCAGGTCGTCGCGGGCCACGCCGGTGATCGTCGCGTACTTGAGCTCCATGGACCGTACGGATTCGGCCACGCGGCGGGGCTCGTCGCGGTCCAGGGCCTGCGGCTTGCCGGTGTCGATCTGGCAGAAGTCACAGCGCCGGGTGCACTGGTCGCCGCCGATGAGGAACGTCGCCTCGCGGTCCTCCCAGCACTCGTAGATGTTGGGACAGCCCGCTTCCTGGCACACCGTGTGCAGGCCCTCGCGCTTCACCAGACCCTGGAGCTCGGTGTACTCGGGGCCCATCTTCGCCCGGGTCTTGATCCATTCGGGCTTGCGCTCGATGGGGGTCTGGGCGTTCCGGACCTCAAGGCGCAGCATCTTGCGTCCGTCGGGTGCGACAGCGGACACTCCGGCTCCCTATGACTTCGATTCTTCGGCGGACACCAGGGTACGCCCGTTCGTTCTGATGTTCTTACGCCCGGGGAACCGGCGAGACGGCGGTGGCATTCCCGGAGGGGGGCGGGGCGGCGGCCCCTGGGGGCGCGGACGTGACGGTGGCGTCAGGTGGCCGAAACCGGCCGTCGCCATCCCGCGGCCCGGCCCGCTACACCGCCCGCGGCAGCGGCTCGGCCGTCTCCAGGACCTCCCGCAGGTGCTTCTCCACGACGGGCAGCACCTCGCCGACGGTGACCCGCCGGCCCAGCTCGTTCGAGAGCGACGTCACTCCGGCGTCCCGGATGCCGCACGGCACGATGCGGTCGAACCAGGTGTTGTCGGGGTCGCAGTTCAGGGCGAAGCCGTGCATGGTGACGCCCTTGGCGATGCGGATGCCGATCGCGGCGAGCTTGCGGTCCTCGCCGCGCTGGCCGGCGTTGGAGGGGGCGTACTCGGGGCCGCTGAGGCGCGGGTCGAACTCGTCGTCCGCCGGGCGGGGGGCCGCGAGGTCCAGCTGCAGGCCGCTGGCCGCGAGCCGCTCGCGCGCCTCGCCGAGGACCCAGACGCCGCTGCGGCCCTCGACCCGGGTGGTGGCCAGTCCGAACTCCGCGCAGGCCCGGATCAGGGCCTCCTCCAGCCGGCGGACGTGCGCGATGACGTCCACCGGGCGCGGGAGCTTGAGGATCGGGTAGCCGACGAGCTGGCCCGGGCCATGCCAGGTGATCTTGCCGCCGCGGTCCACGTCGACGACCGGCGTCCCGTCCAGGGGGCGCTCGCTGTCCTCCGTGCGCCGTCCGGCCGTGTAGACCGCCGGGTGCTCCACCATCAGGCAGGTGTCCGGGATCTCGTCCGCGAACCGGGCCGCGTGGACGCGGCGCTGCTCCTGCCACGCCTCCTGGTACTCGACGGCGTCCGCCCCGAAGCCCAGATGGACAAAGCGCAGCTCACTCACGGCAGCTCCTGTTCCCGTCTTCCCGTCCTCGCGGGTCCGCTCCGGACCCCTGGCACCGGCGGACGCGAACGTCCCGGACGCGTACGCCGTGCCCAGGCCACTGTACGGCGACCTCCGAATGGGCTGCGGTCGAGCCCCTTACAAGATCGTCTGGCGGCGCTTTTCCGTGCCTATTTGATCTGTCTCTGATCTGTCCTCACACGATCGGATGAATGCGGGGCGAAGGCGGCGTTCAGGGCGGCGGGGACCGCTAAATTCACGCCGTTCCCAGAATGGCGATCAGGGAGACCGGGCAGGTTGATGACGGAACGACCCCCACAGCGCATTCCCAACCGCCAGCTAGCCGCGCTCATCGCGGAGGCCGGCTTCTCCAACGCGGGGCTCGCACGTCGCGTCGATCAATTAGGGCTGGAGCACGGCCTCGACCTGCGCTACGACAAGACCTCCGTCACCCGGTGGCTCCGCGGCCAGCAGCCGCGCGGCACGACACCGGCGTTGATCGCCGAGGTCTTCACCCGGCGGCTGGGACGGCGGCTGTCCGCGCAGGACCTTGGGCTCGACGCGTGTGCGCCGGTGTACGCGGGGCTGGAATTCGCCGCGTCGCCGGCGGAGGCCATTGACATCGTGAGCGGCTTGTGGCGCAAGGACTCCGGCAGCCACACCGAGCTGCGCAAAATCGCGTTCACGCCCGCGGGGCTGGTGGTGCCCAGCCGCGACTGGCTGATCGGACGCGCCGACGACCGGGTGGCCCGTACACCCGCCCCGCCCCCCGGGGCCGCCGGACCCCCCGGCGCACCCGGTACACCGGGCGCCCCCGGCGCCCAGGGGCCGGGCACGGGCGGGCCCCCGCCACCCGGCGAGGGCGGCGGCCGGATCGGCGAGAGACCGACGGGCCGGACGCTGGTCCCCCGGCAGCGCGCCGAACGGGCGCCCGGGAGCCGCGTCTCCATGGGCGACATCGCGGCCCTGCGCTCCGTCGGCGAGCTCTTCCGCACCCTCGACCACGCGTACGGCGGCGGGCACGCGCGGCAGGCGCTCGTCCGCTACCTGGAGCACGAGGCCGAGCCGATGCTGCGCGGCACGTACGGCGAGACCACGGGACGCCGGCTCTTCGGCGCCGCCGCGGACCTCACCCGGCTCGCCGGGTGGACCTCGTACGACATCGCCGCCCACGGGCTCGCCCAGCGGTACTACGTCCAGGCGCTGCGCCTGGCACAGGCCGCGGGCGACCGGGCGTACGGCAGCTATGTCCTGGTGACCATGAGCCGCCAGGCCGTCTACCTCGGCCACGGCCGGGAGGCGGTCCAGCTCGCCCGCGTCGCCCAGCAGGGCGTCGGGTCCGGCGCACCCCCCGTCGTGCAGTCCCTGCTGCACGCGGTGGAGGCGCGCGGGCACGCGGTGCTCGGCGAGGTACGGGCCTGCTCCGCCTCCCTCGCCCGCGCCGAACGGGCACTGGAGACGGCCCGGCCCTCGGACGACGTGCCGTACTGGATCCGCTTCTTCGACGAGGCGGAGCTCGCGGACGAGTTCGCGCACTGCCACCGGGATCTGCAGCAGTGGCGGGCGGCCGCGCAGCACGCGGAGCGGTCGCTGCAGCTCCGGGCACCCGCGTACGCGCGGAGCAGGCTCTTCTGCCGGGTGGTGCTGGCCGCTGCGCGGCTGGGGCTCGGGGAGCTGGAGCAGGCGTGCGCGCTGGGGGTGGAGGCGGCGCAGGCGGCGGCCGAGATGCGGTCGGTTCGGGCCGTGGAGTATGTGCGGGAGTTCGAGCGGCGGCTCGATCCCTATCGGGACGCGGCGGCGGTTCGGGGGTACCGGGAGAAGGTGGCGGTGTTGTAGGGGGTTCCCCTGCGGGGGGCTGAGCCCCCCACCCCCCAAGCGCCCTGCGGGCGCTGTCCTCAAGCGCCGGACGGGCTGATTTCAGCCCGTCCGGCGCTTGAGGACCTCGCGGCGAAGCCGCGATGCCGGGGTCCGGGGGCGGAGCCCTGGAAGAAACGGTGAAAGGGCGGGACAGGGGCAACCCCCCTACGCCACGCGCAGCGCCTGAGCGTCCTGCTCCGGCCGGATCCCCAGATCCCGCAGCAGCGCGTGCGCCGCCCGCCGCCCCGAGAACAGGGCCCCCTGGACCGTACTCGTGTCGCGGTGATCCCCGCACACGTACAACCCGGACAACAACCGCACCGGCCGCCGCACATCGTGCGGCGCCGGCATGGCCGGAACGGCGTCCGCGTCGTGATGGGCGGTCAGCAGCTCGAAGTCGTCGGGGGCGAGGCCGTACACCCGGGCCAGCTGCGTCCGCGCCGTGCGGTCGAGTTCGGGCACCGGTGTGCCCGCCGCGCGGCCGAGGACGGTGGAGGTGATGAGGACGCGGCCGGTGGGGGCCCGGTCGGGGTCGACCTCGCTGGCGACGGTGGTGTGGGCGACGGGGCCGCCCCGGCCGCCCGTCACGATCAGGGCGGCGTCGCACGGCGGGGCCTCGGCGGCCGTGTGGTGAAGCACCGTCACCGGGTGGAAGCCGGGCAGCCGGAGGCCGGGCAGCAGGTCGGCGGCGGCCCGGGCGCCGGTGGCGACGATCACCGAGCGGCAGCCGATCTCACCGTGGTCGGCGGTCGTGACGGAGGTGATGTCCGCGGAGGTGGCCCGGACGCCCGTCCGGACCGTCCCCGGCGGCAGCAATCCCGCCAGCAGCTCGGCCATCGTGCCCGCCCCGCCCGCCGGGAGGCAGAGCCGGCCGCGGGCGAAGCCGCGCAGGACGAGGTCGGCGCAGCGGCTGGACGTGGTGAGTTCGGGGTCGGACAGCAGAGAGGCCAGCAGCGGGCGGAGGAAGCCCTCGATCGTACGGGCCGGCAGGCCGCGGCCGGCGAGGGTGGCGGCCGTCGGGCGGTCCGGGCGGGCCAGCAGCCGGTCGGTGGGCAGCGCGGCGAGCCGGGCGAGCGCCGCGTCGAGCCGGGCCTGGTCGAGGCCGGTGGCCCGGGAGGCGCGGGCGGCCGTGGCCAGGGCACGGGCGGTGGTGAACGCCCTCTTGGCGCCGCGCGCTTCGCCGCCGATCCGGTGGTTGCGGCCGTCGGCGTGGACCAGGACGCCCGGCAGGAAGGGCCGCAGGGCGAGGGCACCGAGGCCGGGGGTGCGCCGCAGGTCGGGGAAGGCGGTGTTGAGCAGCTGGCCGGAACGGTCCAGCCGGAAGCCGTCGATCCGGTCCGTCGCCATCCGCCCGCCCGGCCGGTCCGCGGCCTCCAGGACGGTGACGCCGACGCCGGCGTTGGTCAGTTGGTGTGCTGCCGAGAGCCCGGCGAGGCCGGCTCCGACGATGACGACATCGGCGTGGTGTGCGGTGTGGCGTGCGCTGCTGGCCACGTGGCCTCCCGGGGTCGGTCCGCTCGCTCGGGGGCGTGATGCCCCCAACCGGCTGGCGCAATGCGCGAGTTCGCCTCGACCGTAGAGAGAATTCCGGTCAATAACAGTCGCGCACGGATAGAGCACGGTCGCACGGCGGTCGCACGGTTACGGTTCCGGGGCGGTCAATCATCGGGCGGAAGCGCGGTCCCCGGGGGTGAGAGCCGCGCGGACGGCGCTCTCGACGTCCGGGTGCGCGAACCGGAAGCCCGAGTCCAGCAGTCGTCTCGGCACGACCCGTTGGCTGGACAGCACGTCCGACGCGAGCTCCCCCAGCACCAGCCGGAGCGCCGGGGCGGGCGCGGGAAACAGCGCCGGACGGCGCAGTACGCGCCCCATCGTCCGGGCCACCCCGCGGTTGGTGACCGGCTCGGGCGCGGTCAGGTTCACCGGACCGGACAGTTCCGGGGTGTCCAGCAGATGGCGTACGGCGGCGATGTGGTCGCGCAGGGAGATGAAGCTCCAGTACTGGCGGCCGTTCCCAAGGGGCCCGCCCAGCCCCAGCCGGAACAGCGGGAACATCCGGCCCCAGGCGCCACCGCTCCGGCTCACCACCAGCCCGGTCCGGATCAGCACCGTCCGTACGCCCGCCTCGGCGGCGGGGGCCGTGGCCGCCTCCCACTCCTGGCAGACCCCGGCCAGGAACCCGCGGCCGGGCGGGGAGTCCTCGTCGAGGACGCGGTCGCCCGCGTCTCCGTAGAAGCCGGTGGCGCTCGCGCTCACCAGCACCCGCGGCGGGGTGTCGAGGCACGCGACCGCCTCGGCGACCGCCGCCGTGCCGAGCACCCGGCTCTCGCGGATCTCCCGTTTATACGCCTCCGTCCAACGGTGCGCCCCCACGCCGGCGCCCGCGAGGTGCACCACCGCGTCGCAGCCGGCCAGCGCGCGGGTGTCCACCCGCTGCCGTTTCGGGTCCCACTCGGCCTCGCCCTCGCCCCGGGGCGTACGGCGCACGAACCGCGTGACGCGGTGGCCGTCCGCCTCCAACGAGCGGATGAGCGCCGTACCGATGAGGCCGGTCGAGCCGGTGAGGGCGATGCGCATGGGTCACACCTTTCCCGGGTGTTCCGGGTTCACGCCCGACGGGAGCGGGTCGGGTCCACGCCCGACGGGCCGTTGCTTGCGCGTGGACCGGACGACGGCCGTCACGACCGGAAGCGCTCCCACAGCGCGGGGAAGCGTTCGGCCAGCGCGTCCTCGTCCGCCAGGTCGAGCGGGGTCCCCTGCGGCTCGGCCGGCGCGGGCGGCAGCGCCAGGTCCGGCAGCTCGGCGCCGGTGAGCTGCTCGTACGCCTCCTCGGCCGCGTAACCGAGGTCCTCGCCGTCCCCGTCCGCCTCCTCGTCGAAGTCGTCGAGCAGCTCGGCGAGACGGTCCGGATCGTGCAGGGCCCCCTCGAAGACGTGCCGGCCCTGGCCGATCAGCCAGCAGCGGAAGAAGTCGAACGCGTCGTCGCCCGCCCCGCCGAGCAGCACGGCCGCCGCGCACCACAGGTCCCACTGGTAGGCGCGGTTGTAGCGCACCTCGAAGTGCCGGGCGAAGTCCGTGACGCGGTCGGGGTCGAGCCGCATCAGCCGCTCGACCAGCAGATCGGCGTGGTCCTCGGGATCACCGCCGGCCTCGGCCCGCGTCTCGTCGATCAGCTGCCAGAACTCCGTCTCGTCCATCACGGCAACAGCATCCGTCCTGGCCTGCCAGGACGCACGTGGAGGGGCTCGTGTGGGGCGGACGAGAAATCACGACAGGAGGTGTCCGGTATTCATGGCACCGTTCCTCCTGTCGCGCGGGGGTGCCGTGACGACGGGACGGATCGGAAGGGGACGACACGAACGTGAACGCCGGAACGAGGGCACTCGAAGGCAAGGTCGCACTGGTCGCGGGCGCCACGCGGGGAGCGGGCCGGGCCATGGCGGTCGAACTCGGCCGGGCCGGGGCCGTGGTCTACGCCACCGGCCGCACCACGCGCGGACAGCGCAGCGAGGTCGGCCGGCCCGAGACCATCGAGGAGACGGCCGAGCTGGTCACGGCGGCGGGCGGCACGGGCATCGCCGTCCAGGTCGACCACCTGGAGATCGACCAGGTCAAGGCGCTCGTCGAACGCATCGACCGGGACCACGGCCGGCTCGACGTGCTCGTCAACGACGTCTGGGGCGGCGACCACCTGCTGGAGTTCGAGACCCGGGTGTGGGACCTGAAGATGGAGCGGGCGCTGCGGATGCTGCGGCTGGCGCAGGACGCGCATCTGATCACCAGCCACTGTGCGCTGCCGCTGCTCATCCGGCGGGCGGGTGGGCTGGTCGTGGAGATCACGGACGGGACGCCGGAGTTCAACACCGACCACTACCGGGGGAACATGGTCTTCGACCTCGCCAAGTTCGCGCCGGCCCGGATGGCCTGGGCACTGGCCCGGGAGCTGGAGCCGTACGAGGGGACGGCGGTCTGCCTCAGCCCCGGGTTCCTGCGGTCCGAGGAGATGCTGGAGCACTTCGGGGTGACCGAGGCGAACTGGCGGGACGCGGTCGCCAAGGAGCCGCACTTCGCGATCGCCGAGTCGCCGGCGTATCTGGGGCGGGTGGTCGCCGCTCTCGCCGGCGACCCGGAGCGGGGGCGGTGGAACGGGCAGGCGCGGTTCGGCGGCGAGCTTGCCGCTCATTACGGAGTGACCGATGTGGACGGGTCGCAGCCGGACTGTCTCGGGTACTTCACGGACGTGGTGTTCGGGGGGCGGGAGGGGACGGCGGAGGCGTATCGGTAGGCGCCTGCGGCGGGCTGTGCCCCAGGCCCGCCCCTTCGCCGATTCCTGGGGGCAAGCCCCCAGACCCCGCATCGCGGCTTCGCCGCGAGGTCCTCAAACGCCGGACGGGCTGGTTTTCCAGCCCGTCCGGCGTTTGAGGACAAGGGGGTCTGGGGCGCAGCCCCAGGAAACGGCGAATGGGGGTGCCCCCTCTGGGGGAGGGACCGGGGCACCTCACCCCACCCCATACAACCCCGCACTCCTCCGAGCCGCCTCCGCGAACCGCCCCCGCAACTCCGCCGGCTCCACCACCTCCGCCTCCGGCCCCAGCGCCAGCAACTGCTCCTGGGCGACATCGAGCGACTCGACAGGCAGCGTCACCGTGATCCACCCCGCCGCGTCCGCCGCCCCCGCCCCCTCCACCGTGTCCCGCCCGGCCTGCCGGTCCGTGACGTACGGGAGCCGGCGCGCGCCCTCCGGGGTCAGCCGCAGGACGACGGTCTCGCGCAGTAGCGAGCGCGCGAACTGCGCGGCCCGCTCCTCCCAGAAGGCGGACAGGTCGAAGGATTCGTCCCGGTCGAAGTGCCCGGTGCCCGCCGCGACGGCGGTGAAGCGGTCCACCCGGTAGACGCGGTGGCCGGGGCGGTCGGCGGTGACGTGGGCGATCAGGTACCAGACGCCGGCCTTGAGGACGAGGCCGTACGGTTCCAGCTCCCGTTCCGCCTCCGTGCCGTCCCGCCGCCCGTAGCGGGCGGTCAGCGGGCGGTCGTCCCAGACGGCTTCCGCGACGGCGGGGAGCAGGGGCGGGGGATCGGCCGGCTGCCACCAGCCGGGCGCGTCCAGGTGGAAGCGCTGGGCGGCGGTCGCCGGGGCGTCGCCGAGTTCGGGGAGGAGGGCCGCGGAGACCTTGAGGCGGGCGGCGGAGGCGGCGTCGGCGAGGCCCATCTCGCGGAGGGCGGACGGCACGCCGGAGAGGAAGAGGGCTTCGGCCTCGGTGCGGCCGAGGCCGGTGAGGCGGGTGCGGTAGCCGCCGACCAGGCGGTAGCCGCCGGTGCGGCCGCGGTCGGCGTAGACGGGTATGCCGGCCTCGGAGAGGGCGAGGACGTCCCGGGCGACCGTGCGCTCGGAGACCTCCAGTCGCCGGGCCAGTTCGCCGCCCGTCATGGACGCGCGGGACTGCAGCAGCAGGACGAGTTTGATCAGGCGGGCCGCTCGCATGCGCCCATGATGCCGTGACGAGAAAGAAGTCATCAGGGGACGACGACAGGTACCCGTACGCCCAGCCAGGGCATCGGTCGACGGACGAGGACCTGTCGTCACCCCTGAGCCGCTCCGCGACACAGGACAGGGCGCGCGGGCGGCTCCGCGGAGACGATACGCCCTGATCGATGATCGATCAACCGGACCGGGGTCCTCCGTCAGATTTGCGGGGCGCAACCCAGTACATGGGTCCGCAGCAGCTCCCCGATCCGCGGGTCCCGCCTGCGGAACGCCGCCACCAGCTCCGCGTGGTCCTCGGCGTGCGCCGTCGGGCGCGGGCTCAGCCAGCGGATCGAGAGCGTCGTCCACACCTCGATGCCCAGCGACTCCCAGGTGTGCAGGAGCACGGAGTTGCCGGAGGCCAGCACGATCTCGCGGTGGAAGGCCACCGTGTGCCGCACCTGGGCCTCGCGGTCACCCCGCCGGTCCGCCTCGTACAGCGGCTCGACCTCCCGGTCGAGCGCCGACGCGTCCTCGGCCAGCGCCTCGGCCGCCAGCTCGGCGGCGACCTGCTCCAGGCCCGCGCGGACCGGATAGCTCTCCTTGAGGTCGGCGGCGGTGAGCTCGCGGACCCGGACGCCCTTGTTCGGGGACGACTCGATCAGCCGCAGCGACTCCAGCTCGCGCAGCGCCTCGCGCACCGGCGTCTGGCTGACCAGCAGCTCCGAGGCGATCCGCCGCTCGACGATGCGCTCGCCCGGCTGCCACCGGCCGCTGACGATCCCCTCCAGGATGTGTTCGCGGATCTGCTCGCGCAAAGAGTGGACGACGGGTGGTGACATGGGCGCTCCTCGGCGGCCGGACGTTCGCCCGGCCATTATCCGGGTGAGGGAAACGGCGCGGCCCCGGCCCGTACCGGAGTACGGGGCCGGGGCCGCGCCGCTCAGCAGGTGGCGGGAGCCGGGATCAGAGACCGATCTCGGTCTCGAACTCGGCGGCCTCCAGGATCGCCTTGACCGTCGTCAGGTAGCGGGCCGCGTCGGCACCGTCCACCAGGCGGTGGTCGTAGGAGAGCGTCACGTACGTCATGTCGCGGACGCCGATGGTGGTGCCCTCGGCGGTCTCGATGACGACCGGACGCTTCACCGTGGCGCCGATGCCCAGGATCGCGACCTGGTTCGGGGGCACGATGACCGTGTCGAACAGCGCACCGCGCGAGCCGGTGTTGCTGATCGTGAAGGTCGCGCCGGACATCTCGTCCGGGCTGATCTTGCCGGTACGGACCTTGCCCGCCAGCTCCGCCGTCTTCTTGGCGATGCCCGCGATGTTGAGGTCACCCGCACCCTTGATGACCGGGGTCATCAGGCCCTTCTCCGAGTCGACGGCGATGCCGACGTTCTCGGAGTCGAAGTAGGTGATGGTGTTCTCGTCCTCGTTGATCCGGGCGTTGATGACCGGGTGGGCCTTCAGCGCCTGGACGGCGGCCTTGACGAAGAACGGCATCGGGGAGAGCTTGACGCCCTCGCGGGCGGCGAAGCCGTCCTTGGCCTTGGCGCGCATCCGCATGATCTTGGTGATGTCCACCTCGATCACGGAGCTGAGCTGGGCCTGGCCGTGCAGCGCCTTCATCATGTTGTCGGCGATGACCTTGCGCATGCGCGGCATCTTGACCGTCTGACCGCGCAGCGGGGACGCCTCCAGGGCCGGGGCCTTGGGAGCGGCGGCGGCAGCGGGAGCGGCCGGGGCCGGCGCGGCCTTGGCGGCCTCGGCGGCGGCCAGGACGTCCTGCTTGCGGATGCGGCCACCGACGCCGGTGCCCTGGACGCCCGCGAGGTCGACGCCGCTCTCGGCGGCGAGCTTGCGGACGAGCGGGGTCACGTAGGCGCCCTCGGCGTTGGCCACGGCGGCGGCCGGGGCCTGGGCGGCCGGAGCCGCGGGGGCGGCCGGGGCCGGAGCCGGAGCGGCCGGAGCCTGCGGGGCAGGGGCCGGGGCCGGAGCCGGCGCGGCGGGGGCCGCGGGGGCAGCCGGAGCCGCGGGGGCGGCCGGGGCGGCAGCCGGAGCGGCCGGAGCCGGAGCGGCGGCCGGGGCAGCCGGGGCGGGGGCGGCGGCCGGGGCCGGAGCGGCACCCGCGGCACCGATCACGGCGAGCTTGGCGCCGACCTCGGCGACCTCGTCCTCGCCGACGACGATCTCCAGCAGGACGCCGGAGGCCGGGGCCGGGATCTCGGTGTCGACCTTGTCGGTCGAGACCTCGAGCAGCGGCTCGTCCTCGGAGACCTCCTCGCCGACCTCCTTCAGCCAGCGGGTGACGGTGCCCTCGGTGACCGACTCGCCCAGCGCGGGCAGCACGACGTCGGTACCGGTGGCGCCACCCGCCGGAGCGGCGGCAGCGGGGGCCTCGGCGGCCGGAGCCGGCGCGGCGGGGGCCTCGGCGGCGGGCGCCGGGGCGGGCTCGGCGGCCGGAGCCTCGGCGGCGGCCGGGGCGGCGGCCGCGGCGGGGGCGCCGGAGCCGTCGTCGATGATGGCCAGCTCGGAGCCGACCTCCACCGTCTCGTCCTCGGCCACCTTGATGGAGGCGAGGACGCCGGACGCGGGCGCCGGGATCTCGGTGTCGACCTTGTCGGTGGAGACCTCGAGCAGCGGCTCGTCGACCTCCACACGGTCACCTTCGGCCTTGAGCCAGCGAGTGACGGTGCCCTCGGACACGCTCTCGCCGAGCGCCGGCAGGGTTACGGAAACCGCCATGGTGCGGTTGCTCCTTACGGGTAGTGGGATAGGGGTGCGCTCGGGACTCAGTCGTGCGAGTGCAGCGGCTTGCCGGCCAGGGCCAGGTGGGCCTCGCCCAGAGCCTCGTTCTGCGTCGGGTGCGCGTGGATCAGCTGCGCGACCTCGGCGGGCAGGGCCTCCCAGTTGTAGATCAGCTGGGCCTCACCGACCTGCTCGCCCATGCGGTCGCCGACCATGTGGACGCCGACCACGGCACCGTCCTTGACCTGGACGAGCTTGATCTCGCCCGCGGTCTTGAGGATCTTGCTCTTGCCGTTGCCCGCGAGGTTGTACTTCAGGGCGACGACCTTGTCGGCGCCGTACAGCTCCTTGGCCTTCGCCTCGGTGATACCGACGGAGGCGACCTCCGGGTGGCAGTACGTGACGCGCGGCACGCCGTCGTAGTCGACCGGGACGGGCTTGAGCCCGGCCAGCCGCTCCGCCACCAGGATGCCCTCCGCGAAGCCGACGTGCGCGAGCTGGAGGGTCGGGACCAGGTCGCCGACGGCCGAGATGGTCGGCACGTTGGTGCGCATGTACTCGTCCACGAGGACGTAGCCGCGGTCCATCGCGACCCCGGCCTCCTCGTAGCCCAGGCCCTGGGAGACCGGGCCGCGGCCGACGGCGACGAGCAGCAGCTCGGCCTCGAAGGTCTTGCCGTTCTCCAGCGAGACCTTGACACCGTCGGCGGTGTACTCCACGCCGGAGAAGCGGGAGCCCAGGGAGAAGTTGATGCCGCGCTTGCGGAAGGCGCGCTCCAGCAGCTTCGAGCTGTTCTCGTCCTCGACCGGGACGAGGTGGGGGAGCGCTTCGACGATGGTGACGTCGGTGCCGAAGGACTTCCACGCGGAGGCGAACTCGACGCCGATGACGCCGCCGCCCAGCACGATCGCGGACTTCGGGACGCGGTCCAGGACCAGCGCGTGGTCCGAGGAGATGACGCGCTCGCCGTCGATGGTCAGGCCCGGCAGGGACTTCGGCACGGAGCCGGTCGCCAGCAGGACGTGGCGGCCCTCGACGCGCTGCCCGTTCACGTCGACGGACGTGGGGGAGGACAGGCGGCCCTCGCCGGTGATGTAGGTGACCTTGCGCGAGGCGACCAGGCCCTGCAGACCCTTGTACAGGCCCGAGATCACGTCGTCCTTGTACTTGTGGACGCCCGCGATGTCGATGCCCTCGAAGGACGCCTTGACGCCGAACTGCTCGCTCTCGCGGGCGGAGTCGGCGACCTCGCCGGCGTGCAGCAGAGCCTTGGTGGGGATGCAGCCGCGGTGCAGGCAGGTGCCGCCCAGCTTGTCCTTCTCGATCAGGGCGACGTCGAGACCCAGCTGCGCTCCACGCAGGGCAGCGGCGTAACCGCCGCTACCGCCTCCGAGGATCACTAGGTCGAAAACGGTGCTGGCGTCGTTCGCCACGTCACGTCCTCCATGCATGGGTACGCCGTTGCCGGTCGTCGATGACCGGGCGGCGGCTGTCGTTCGGCCGCTTTTGCTTCGGCCCTGTGATTACTGGGGGCCCTGTCCTGCCGAGACAACATCTTCGCACTTGTTGACGGACGGCGGGACGCCGGGCCGGGCTGAGGGACGACTGATGCGTCACCTTCGAGGGGTTACTCGCGCGTAGGGATGTCCACCGGCGCGGTGACACGGGGCGTTCGTCCTGAGCGAACGCCGCGCGGCCCCGGACGCATTCCCGGGGCCGCGCGGCGGTTTCGCGAAGGGGGCCGACGCGGGCCCGGAGCTCAGCCCAGGTCGCCCTCGGCGGTGCGCTCGGCCAGCCGGACGAGCGTACGGACGGCGGAGCCGGTGCCGCCCTTGGGGGTGTACCCGTAGGGGGCGCTCTCGTGGAAGGCCGGGCCGGCGATGTCCAGGTGCGCCCAGGTGATGCCCTCGCCCACGAACTCCTGGAGGAACAGGCCGGCGATCAGGCCGCCGCCGTTGCGGACGCCCATGTTGGCGATGTCCGCGACCGGGGAGTCCATCGTCTTGCGCAGCTCGGCGGGCATCGGCATGGGCCACGCCTGCTCACCGGTGGACTCGGCGATCTCGTACACGGCGGTGCGGAACGCGTCGTCGTTGGCCATGACGCCGAAGGTGCGGTCGCCCAGGGCGAGGACCATGGCCCCCGTCAGGGTGGCGACGTCCACGATCGCGTCGGGCTGCTCCTCCGAGGCCCGGGTCAGGGCGTCGGCGAGCACCAGCCGGCCCTCGGCGTCGGTGTTGAGGACCTCGACGGTCTTGCCGCTGTACATGGTCAGCACGTCGCCCGGACGGGTGGCCGTGCCGGACGGCATGTTCTCCGCGAGGGCCAGCCAGCCGGTGACGTTGACGCGCAGGCCCAGCTTGGCGGCGGCCAGCACGGCGGAGAACACGGCGGCGGCGCCGCTCATGTCGCACTTCATGGTCTCGTTGTGGCCGGCCGGCTTGAGCGAGATGCCGCCCGAGTCGTAGGTGATGCCCTTGCCGACCAGGGCGAGGTTCTTCTCCGCCTTGGGGTGGGTGTAGCCGAGGCGGACCAGCCGCGGCGGGTTGGCCGAGCCCTGGCCGACGCCCATCAGACCGCCGTAACCGCCCTTGATCAGCGCCTTCTCGTCCAGCACCTCGATCGTGAGGCCGTGCTCCTTGGCGGCCTCCTGGGCGAGGGCGGCGAACGCGGCCGGGTGGAGGGCGTTCGACGGGGTGTTGATCAGGTCGCGGGCGCGGTTGACCTCGGCGGCCACGACGGTGGCGCGCTCGATCGCGGCCTTGAACGCCTTGTCGCGCGGCTTGCCGCCCAGGATCACCGCGTCGGCCAGCGGCTCGCCCTTCTTCGACGCGCCCTTGCCGCCGCCGTTGCTGCGGAAGGCGGTGAAGGAGTACGCGCCCAGCAGGGCGCCCTCACCGATGGCCGCGGCGTCGTCCGCGTCGGTCACGGGCAGCGCGAAGGCCGCCTTCTTCGTCCCGGTGAGGGCACGGGCGGCGGCGCCCGCGGCGCGGCGCAGCGCCTCACCCTCGTAGCCGTCGCCCTTGGCGGGGACGCCGCCGAGGCCGGCGGCGACCACGACGGCGGCCTTGACGCCCGCCGGGGCCGGGAGCTTGGTGACCTCGCCCTCCTCGCCGGAGGCGCCGAGGGTCTCCAGGACGGCGGCCAGCTTGCCGTCGAAGGCCTGGTCGACGGCCTCGGCGCCGGGCGCGAGGACGGGACCCTTCGGGCCCTTGGCGACACCGACGACGAGGGCGTCCGCGCGCAGCGTCGCCGCGCCGGAGGTGCTGAGAGTGAGAGCAGTCACGGTGGTGGGTGTCCCTACTTCCGTTGAGTTTCCACGGCTTGGAAGCACAGCGAGGCCGTGCCGGCCGCCACCGCGCATCGTATGCGCCGCGTGTGCGCCGCCGGGTTCCGGGCCTTCGGGCTGCCGCGAGCCTATCCCCGCACGGTCGTTCAGCCCAGGGTCGTGACGATCATGGCACCGGTGGCAGCGGTCTCCGCGAGGGCGCCGAAGACGTCCCCGGTGACGCCGCCGAAGCGGCGCCGGCAGTGGAACAGGAGGAGTTCGGCCGCCGCGACGGCGAGCACCACGGCGGCTCCCGCGCGGACGGCCGCGCCCGGACCCAGGAGCGCGCCGGCGCCGGCCGCCGCGCAGCAGGCCGCGGCGGTCACGGCCAGGGCGGCGGGGACGGGCACCACCCCGGCGACCGCGGCCCCCAGCCCGCCGGGGCGGGCCGCCGGGACGCCGCGGCGGGCGGCGAGGGTGAGGGCGCAGCGCGCGGCGACGGCCGCCACCAGGGCGGCGAGGGCGCCGCGCGCTCCGCCGACGGCGTACTGGCCGGCGAGCACGGCGGCCTGGCCGAGCAGCACGAACACCAGGGTGACGACGCCGAACGGGCCGATGTCCGACTGCTTCATGATCCGCAGCGCGTCCTCGGCGGGCTTGCCGCTGCCCAGCCCGTCGGCCACGTCGGCCAGCCCGTCCAGGTGCAGCCCGCGGGTGAGCACGGCGGGTACGGCGGTGGCGGCCACCGCCGCGACGAGGGGGCTCGCGCCGAGCAGCAGCAGGAACCAGCCCGTCGCACCGGCGCACACGCCGACGACGAGTCCGGCGAGCGGGGCGGCGAGCATGCCCCCGCGCGCCGCCGGGCGGTCCCAGCGGGTGAGGCGGACGGGCAGTACGGTCAACGTGCCGAAGGCGAACCGGAGGGCGTCGCCGGTGGTCGCGCGGGAGGTGCCGGGAGCGGGCGTGTCGGTCATCGCGGGCAGGGTATCCCGGCGGTGCCGGGCGGCCGGGCGACGGCCGGGTGGGCAGTCAGGTGGTGGCTGGGAGAGAGCCGGACGGCGGCCGCGCGGGGCCCGCGGAGGAACGGGGGAACGCGCCCGGTTGTCGATAAACTGCACGTCAGGGCGGAGTTCGGAAGTGCGGGAGTCCGATGGAACACTGGCTTGACCGCAATATCGTCGAGCCGGGCAAGCTGCCGCTGCTGGCGGCCCTGGCCTCGTTCGTGCTGACGTTCCTCGTCACCCGGGTGATCACCCGGCTGATCCGTGCGGGCAAGGGCCCCTTCCGCAACATCCGCCCCGGCGGCCTGCACGTCCACCACGTCGTCCCCGGCGTGGTGCTGATGGTGATCGGCGGCTTCGGCGCGGTGGCGGCGGGCCGGCACGGGCTGAGCGCGGTGGTCGCGGCGGTCCTCTTCGGGATGGGCGCCGGGCTGGTGCTGGACGAGTTCGCGCTGATCCTGCACCTTGACGACGTCTACTGGACCGAACAGGGCCGCAAGAGCGTAGAGATCGTGGTGCTGACGGCCGCCCTGGTCGCCCTGGTCCTCTTCGGGTTCTCCCCCTTCGGGGTGAACGAGCTGACCCCCGAGGAGCTGCGCAGCCGCAGCATCCTCGTCTCCAACATCCTGATCAACTTCCTGATCGCGCTGTTCGCCCTGGCCAAGGGCAAGCCGCGGATAGCCCTCATCGGCGCGGTCGTCCCGCTGGTCGCGCTGATCGGCGCGGTACGGCTGGCCCGGCCCGGCTCGCCGTGGGCCCGCCGCTTCTACCGCAACCGCCCGCGCGCCCGCCGCCGGGCCCGGGTGCGGGCCTACCGCCACGACGCCCGCTGGAACGCCGTCCGCAACCGGCTTCACGACCTCGTCGCGGGCGCCCCCGACCGCTGACCCCCGCTTCCGGGACCCGGGGGCCCGCCCCGGAGCCCCCCGTTCCCGGGGTCGCCGGGCCCGCCCCGGAAGCGGTCGTCCCGTGGCTTGCGGCGGCGCCTGCGCACCTCGTCGGCCGCGCTCAGCGCCAGCATCGCCGTGACGGCCGCGATGTGCTCCTTGCCCGCCAGGTTCGGCTTGACGGCCACCTCGGCCACCATCGCCAGCACCACCACCGCGCAGGTGGCCCAGGCCCGGTAGCGCCAGGACACGTACACCGCGAGCCCCACCACGGCCGCCGACGGGCCGGTGTCGACCACCTTGGCCGCGTGCGCCGGCAGCCCCCAGAAGCCCGGGCCCAGGGCGATGGCCACCCGCGCGTACATCGTCCCGGCCAGCGTGGCGGCGTAGGCGATGGCCAGCGTCCGCCGGCGGCCCAGGCAGACCTCGGCGATCCCGAAGACGAGCAGGACCTGGACGAGCGACCCCCAGACCGGCAGGTCCAGCGCCGGGACGAACAGCGACAACGGCGTCCGCAGCAGCGCCAGCCACCAGGGCACCTCGGCCCGTACCGAGCCGACCGCCTGGACGGGGCCGTAACCCCAGGGCTGGTTCTGCACCAGCTGGAAGACGACGATGAGACCGACCGCCGAGAGCGTCAGCGGGATGGCGCGGAGCCGGTCGCGGGCGAGCGCCTCGGTCACGTGGGTGAGGAGCGGTCCCCATTCGGTGCGCGCGGCGCGTCGGAGCGCCGCACGGTTCATCGCCGGCTCTCCAGGTGCTTGCGGTTCAGCCACTTCGGCAGCCCCGGGGCCTCCAGGAAGCCCTCCGCGCGGGCGCTCGCGATGCCGATCCGCAGCAGGTCACTGCTCTTCTCGAACAGCATGAAACGAGGCTCCCAGATCGGCCGGTACTTCGCATTCGCGCGGTACAGCGACTCGATCTGCCACCAGCGGGAGAAGAAGCTGAGCAGCGAGCGCCAGGCCCGCAGCACCGGTCCCGCGCCGAGCCGGGAGCCGCGCTCGAAGACCGAGCGGAACATCGCGAAGTTCAGCGAGACCTGGGCGATGCGCAGCTCCTTCGCCCGCTGGAGGAGCTCGATCACCATGAACTCCATCAGGCCGTTCTCGGACTCCCGGTCCCGGCGCATCAGGTCCAGCGAGAGCCCCTTGGGCCCCCACGGTACGAAGCTCAGCAGCGCCCGCAGCTCGCCCTCGCCGTCGTGGCACTCCAGCATCACGCAGCGGCCGTCGTCCGGGTCGCCCAGCCGGCCGAGCGCCATCGAGAAGCCGCGCTCGGTCGCGCCGTCGCGCCAGTCGTCCGCGCGCCGCAGCAGCTCGGCCATCTCCTCCTCGGGGATGTCCTCGTGCCGCCGGATGCGGACCGTGTACCCGGCCCGCTTCACCCGGTTGAACGCCTGCCGGACGGTCCGCATGGCCCGGCCCTCCAGGGTGAACTCCGCGGTGTCGACGATCGCCTCGTCACCGAGCTCCAGGGCGTCCATGCCGTGCCGGGCGTAGACGGTGCCGCCCTCCTCGCTCGCGCCCATCACGGCCGGGATCCAGCCGTGCGCCCGGGCCTCGGCCAGCCAGGGCTCGATGGCCCCCGGCCACGCCTCGGGGTCGCCGAGCGGATCGCCCGACGCGAGGGAGACCCCGCCGACCACCCGGTAGGTGACCGCCGCCTTCCCGGACGGCGACCAGACCACGCTCTTCTCGCGGCGCAGCGCGAAGTAGCCCAGCGAGTCCCGGTCGCCGTACCTGTCGAGCAGCGCCCGCAGCCGCGCCTCGTCCTCAGGCGTCAGTGGGTCGGTGGCGCGGCGGGAGCGGAACGCCGCCCACACCACCAGCACCAGCAGCACCGTGCTCATCACGTTGATGGTGACGTTGACCCAGTCCGGGGTGTCGATCGCCGGGAACGGGCTGTCGTCGCTCGCCAGGAAGATCAACCGCCGCACGCCGTAGCGCCAGCGGTCCCAGAACGTGGACCGGTACGCGTCCCCCGCCTGGTTGGTGACGGTCACCAGGAACGCCGCGATCAGCGAGCAGACCAGCAGGCCCCCGGCCGCGACGGCCGCCGCCAGCTTGGGGTTGGAGCGGTCCCCGACCGCGTAGAACTCCCGCCGGCCCACCACCAGGGCGGCCACGAACAGCGCCGTGATCACCACCGAGAACCAGTTCTGCCCGTGCGCCCGGAACTCCGGGAACCACATCAGCAGAGTCAGCAGCAGCAGAAGCACCCCGGCCAGCGCCAGGTTGAGGATCCAGGCGGCCCGCTTGCGGCGGCGCAGGGTGACCGCCATGAACAGCGACACCACGGCCGAGGTGAAGCTGGCCTCCAGCAGGTACGGCGTGAAGTAGTCGTCGACGCTGTGCCGCCGGATGCTGGCCCCGAAGGACACCCAGACCGCGCTGAGCAGGTTGACGAAGGCGGCGGCACGCAGGTACCACACGGCGAAGGCTGCGGCGCGCCGGGGCCAGGGGCCCGGGCGCGCCTCGTCATCCGGAGTCAAGCGGACTTCTCCCGAAAAGGCGACGGAACGGTGGGCGAGGGGACGTGACGGACGGCGTGGCCCCCCACGTTTCCGCTGCCGGTGACCGCTGTCGAGACCTTCCGGTCCGTGTCGGTACCGTGTCGGGCTCCGCGTCGGCTGTGCGCCGGCCTCAGGAACGCTCGGGAAGCTCCGCCGCCAGAGACGCCGCGGCCCGCACCAGCGGCAGAGCGAGCAGCGCCCCCGTTCCCTCGCCCAGTGTGACGCCGTGATCGAGCAGAGGGTTGAGCGCGATCCGGTCGAGCGCCTTCGCCTGGGCCGGATCACCGCTGCTCTGCCCGGCCAGCCACCAGTCCGGGGCACGGAAGGCGACACGCTGCGCGACGAGGGCGCACGCCGCGGACACCACGCCGTCCAGGATCACCGGCGTCCGGCGCACCGCGCTCTGCAGCAGGAACCCCGTCGTCGCCGTCAGGTCCGCGCCGCCGGTCGTCGCCAGCAGCCGCAGCTGGTCGCCCAGGACGGGCCGGGCCCGGCGCAGCGCGTCCCGGATCGCCGCGCACTTGCGCATCCACGCCAGGTCGTCGATGCCCGCGCCGCCCCGGCCGGTCACCACCGACGCGTCCGTCCCGCACAGCGCGCCGATCAGCGCGCCCGCGGCGGTCGTACCGCCCACGCTCAGGTCGCCGAGGACGACGAGGTCCGTGCCGGAGTCGGCCTCCTCGTCGGCGATCGCCATCCCCGCCCGGAACGCGGCCTCCGCCTCCTCCGCGGTCAGCGCGTCCTCGACGTCGATCCGGCCCGAACCGCGGCGCACCCGGTGCCGGGTGACCTCCGCCGGCAGCAGCTCCGGATCGCAGTCCAGCGCCATGTCGACGACCCGCAGCTCCACACCGGAGCGGCGGGCCAGGACGGCCGGGGCGCTCTCCCCGTCCAGCGCGGCGCGCACCAGCCCGTACGCGCCCTCGGCGGGCCCGGCGGAGACGCCCAGCGACGCGACCCCGTGATCGCCCGCGAACAGAATCGCCTTCGGCCGCTCCACCGGCTTCACCGGCACCCCGCCCTGCGCGGCCGCCAGCCACTCGCCGAGCTCGTCCAGCCGCCCGAACGAGCCCGGGCGGACGGCGAGGCGCTCCCGCCGCTGCTCCGCTTCGCGGCGGATGTCGGGGTCGGGGCGCTCGATCAGCGTGGCGAACTCGTCAAGATTCAGACCGCTCATCCGCGACACATTACCGCTGCGCGGGGCGGGGGACGGGGGTGCGGTGCCCCGGTCCCTCCCCCAGAGGGGGCACCCCCATTCGCCGTTTCTGCGGGGGCGAGCCCCCGCACCCCCGAAACCGCGCTCCGCGCGGTTGTCCTCAAACGCCGGACGGGCTGGTTTTCCAGCCCGTCCGGCGTTTGAGGACGAGCGGCGAAGCCGCGAAAAGGGGGTCTGGGGCGCAGCCCCAGGAAACGGCGAAGGGGCGGGTCTGGGGCACACCCCCCTCCCTACCGCAACCGCACCGCCGCCCCCGCCACCACCAACAGCACATGCTCACACTCCGCCGCCCAAGCCGCGTTCAACCGCCCCAGCTCGTCCCGGAACCGCCGCCCGGAAGCGGTCGCCGGCACCACCCCGGAGCCGACCTCGTTGCTGACGGCGACGACGGTCCGCCGGGTCTCGCGGACGGCGCGGACGAGCGAGGCGACCTCCTGGGCCAGCGCGGACGCACCCCCGTTCGCCCACACCGCGTCGTCCCACGCCGACACGGCGTCCATCGCGTGGGTGAGCCACAGCGAGAGGCAGTCGATCAGCAACGGCGGTCCGTCGGCGGCGAGCAGGGGGACGAGGTCGCAGGTCTCGGCCGTGCGCCAGGAGGGCGGGCGGCGTTCGCGGTGCAGGGCGACGCGGGCCGCCCAGTCGGAGTCGCCGTCCCGGGTGCCGCCGGTGGCGACGTAGGTGACCTCAGGGAACGACTCCAGCCGCCGCTCGGCCTCCACGGACTTCCCCGAGCGCGCCCCGCCGAGGACGAGCGTCCGCCGGGGCACGTCGGGAACGGCGTGGTAGTCCCCGACGGTGAGCGTGCTGCCGTCCGGGACGGCCCGCGCCCCGGCCGCGGCCAGCCGGCGGTGCAACTCCCGCCCCGGGGGCACCTCGTGGCCGAGGTGGACGGCGATCACGTCCGTCGTCGCGGTGACCGCACCCGTCTCGCGCAGCCGGGCCAGGGCGTCCGGCCGGTCCACGACGTCGAGGAGGACGATGTCGTACGGGCCGGACGCGGCGGAGAGCCCGGCCGGGGCGCCGCCGGGCGGCAGGTAGAGCAGGCGGTCGCCGTCGGGGCCCGTCACCTCGTAGCCCGTGCCCGGCGCGTCCAGGGCCACCGCCCGCACCCGGTGCCCGCTGATCACCGACAGGTCGCGGCCGTCCGGCACCCGCACCGGCGCCGGCAGGCCGGGCGGCAGCTCGACGGCCGGGCCGTCGTGCGGGTGGGAGAGCAGCACCTGCCGCACTCCGGCGACGCTCCGGCCCGCCCGCGCGGCCGCGAACGCGGGCCCGGGCGTGAGATCGAGCAGCAGCTCGCCGTCGACGAGCAGGGCGGTCGCCGCCCGGGCGTTCTCGCCCACGGCGGTGGCGCAGGCGGCGCAGGGGCAGCCGGGGCGCGGCAGCCCTTCGGGGGCCCCGGTGCCGAGCAGAGTCAGTTCCACGCCCCGATCGTCTCGCGTCCGTGCGCGGCGGGCGCGCCGGGATCACCCTTTCTCGCCCCGGGACCGCGCGCCCGGCCGGGAGTTAGGCTGCGTTCCGGCAGCGAACCACGAGCCTTTGGAGGCTGGCATGGCGTGGGTGTGGCGGTTCGAGAAGGCGGACGGGACGGAGACGGCCCCGGCCGTCGAGCCGGAGGAGTTCTCGACGCAGGGGGACGCGGAGTCCTGGCTCGGCGAGGAGTGGCGGGCGCTGCTGGAGGGCGGCGTGGAACAGGTACGTCTGTTCGAGGACGGCCAGGAGATCTACGACTCCCCGATGAGCCTCCGGGCGGCGGCGGAGAGCTGAGGGCGCGCCGCGCGCCCGGCCGGCGGCCGGTCCGAGGCGTTCGCACCGCGCCGCGCGGCCGCTCTCCGGCCCGGGGGTGACCCCAGGCCGGCCGGACGCCCCCGGGTCCCCGGCCCTACCCGCCCCGCACCCCGCACAGGTGCAGCAGCGTCGCCACCGCCCGGTACGGGTCCGTCCGGCCGGCCCGGTCCTCGGCGGCCAGCAGGCGGTCGAGGTCGGCCTGGCGGGGGCGCGCCGGCGGGTCGGTGAAGACGCGGACGCCGTACCAGGCGCGCAGCGGGGTGCCGATGCCGGCCAGGGTGGCGGTCAGGGTCTCGCGCCGGTCGGCGCGGACGGGGGTGCCGGTGCGGTCGGTGTCGTAGGGGGAGTCGAAGGCGGCGAGCGCCCGGTCCCAGTCGCCGGCCAGGGCGGGCCGCAGGGCCAGCGCGTCCGCGTTGCGGACGAGCAGCGACAGCAGGCCGCCGGGGGCCAGGACGCGGGCGAGCCCGGCCAGCAGGGGGTCGGGCTCCGGTATGTACATCAGCACGCCGTGGCAGAGGACGAGGTCGAAGGCGCCCGGTGTGAAGTGCGCGCCGGTGTCCCGGCCGTCGCCCTCCAGGAGCCGGACGCGCTCCCGGACCTCCGCGGGCCCGGCGGCGAGCACCTTGCGGACGGCGGCCACCGTCGACGGGTCGGACTCCAGCGCGGTCACCTCGTGTCCCGCGCGGGCGAGCCGCAGTGCCTGGGTGCCGTGGGCGAGGCCCACGTCGAGGACGCGCAGGCGCTGCCCGGCCGGGAAGCGCGCGGCCATCTGCTCGTCGATCTGCCGGGCGACGAGCTCGTGCCGGACGGTGTTCCGCAGGCCTTCCCACAGGCCCTCGTCGGCGGCCCGCACGGCCCCGGCGTACCCGGCCGGTGCCGCGCCGGGGAACGTCCCGGGCCAGGCGCCACCGTCGTGGGGGCGAGGCTCGGGGACGTCCCCCCAGGCCGGCCCGGGGGCCATCACGGGTGCGGCCCCGAAAGCGCCCTCAGGGGCCGCGCCGGGGTACGTCCAGACGTACTCCTCGGACACCTCGGATCCCGGTACCGCTCCGGGCCCGTCCGACAGCGTGCCGGCCGGGCCCCACGGGGAGCCGCTCAGGGCTTCTCCCCGCGCGCGACCTTCGGCTTGGGCAGCCGCAGCCGCCGCATCTGCAGGGAGCGCATCAGCGCGTACGGGACGGCGCCCCGGGTGCTCTCGCCGGCGAAGCGCTCCTTGAGGCCCTTGCGCAGGCCGACCGCGAGGACGACCGAGTTGAGGACGATCACCAGGATGACGACCATCCACGCCAGCAGCACGTACTGCTGGAACTTCCCGCGGTTGAACATGCTCATGACGAGGATGACTACCGCGAGCGGGAGGAAGAACTCCATGACGGTGAACCGGGAGTCCACGAAGTCCCGCGCGAAGCGCCGGACGGGCCCCTTGTCACGGGCGGGCAGGAACCGCTCGTCGCCGTTGGCCAGTGCCTCCCGCTGCCGGGCCATGTCGGCCCGACGGGTCTCGCGCTGCCGCTTCGCGGCCTCCTTGCGGTTGGCCGGCGTACTGGCCAGGCTGCGGCGCTGGGCCGCGGCCTCGCTGCGCTTGGGCGTGGGGCGGCCCTTGGGGGCCTCCGGATGACGGGGCTGCTGGGGCTGGTCCGCGGTCACCTTGGCGTCGGCGGCCTTGGCGGACTGCTCTTCCTTCGAACGGCTTCGGAACACGGGACCCAAGGGTACGGGGTCCCGGGGGTGGACCCCAGCGTTCTGGGGAATGATCCCGGGATGGCCTCCGCGGGACGCCCCGTGCCGCGGGCGCCCCGGGCCCACCCGGTGGGCGGTCTCCTCCTCCTGCCGGAGGAAGGCGTCCCCCTGATCGTCCTGCAGGAGGAGCGCATCCGGGTCCGGACAGTGCGGTAATGGGGACAGGCCCCGTACTGTGGGTTCTGTAGGTGTGATGGAGCCGAAGCCCGAGCAAAGTCGGTCAGAAGGGGGCGCGCGAGGCCCATGAGCGGTGTCATGAAGCGTATGGGGATGATTTTCCGCGCGAAGGCCAACAAGGCCCTGGACCGGGCCGAGGATCCGCGCGAGACCCTCGACTACTCGTACCAGAAGCAGGTCGAGCTGCTGCAGAAGGTGCGCCGGGGCGTGGCCGACGTGGCCACCTCCCGCAAGCGCCTGGAGCTGCAGCTCACCCAGCTCCAGGGGCAGTCCGCGAAGCTGGAGGAGCAGGGCCGCAAGGCGCTCGCCCTCGGCCGCGAGGACCTCGCGCGGGAGGCGCTGACCCGGCGGTCCGCCCTCCAGCAGCAGGTCAGCGACCTGGAGACACAGCACCGGACGCTCCAGGGCGAGGAGGAGAAGCTCACCCTCGCCTCCCAGCGGCTCCAGGCCAAGGTCGACGCCTTCCGCACCAAGAAGGAGACCATCAAGGCCACCTACACCGCCGCCCAGGCCCAGACCCGCATCGGCGAGGCATTCTCCGGCATCTCCGAGGAGATGGGCGACGTCGGCATGGCCATCCAGCGCGCCGAGGACAAGACGGCCCAGCTCCAGGCCCGGGCCGGCGCCATCGACGAGCTCCTCGCCTCCGGCGCCCTCGACGACCCCACGGGCATGGCGAAGGACGACATCACGGCCGAGCTGGACCGCCTGTCCAGCGGATCGGACGTCGAGCTGGAACTCCAGCGGATGAAGGCCGAGCTCTCCGGCGGCAGCGCCAAGCCGGCCATCGAGGGCGGCGCCTCGTCGCAGTCCGCCCAGCCGCAGGACCGGCCCGACTTCCACAAGCGCTGACGCGCGGGCCGCGGAACGAGAGGAGGCGCCGTGATCGTTCGCATCATGGGGGAGGGCCAGTGGAAGCTGGCCGACAGCCACTTCGCCGAGCTCAACGCGCTGGACGACGAACTGCTCGATGAGATGGAGAGCGGCGACGAGGAGGGGTTCCGGCGGACGCTCGGGGCTCTGCTCGATGCGGTGCGGCGGCTCGGCAGTCCGTTGCCCGACGACGCGCTGGAGCCTTCCGAGCTGATCCTGCCGGCGCCGGACGCGTCGCTGGCGGAGGTCCGCCAGATGCTCAGCGACGACGGGCTCATCCCGGGGTGACCCCTGCGGGGGCTGTGCCCCGGTCCCTCCCCCGAAGC
The DNA here is from genome assembly GCF_020099395.1 of Streptomyces mobaraensis. Taxonomy (NCBI): domain Bacteria; kingdom Bacillati; phylum Actinomycetota; class Actinomycetes; order Kitasatosporales; family Streptomycetaceae; genus Streptomyces; species Streptomyces mobaraensis. The sequence continues at coordinate 5,472,931 of NZ_CP083590.1, forward strand.
GCCCTGCGGGCGCTGTCCTCAAACTCCCCCAGAGGGGGGACCCCCAACGGGCTGAAGATCAGCCCGTCCGGCGTTTGAGGACGAGCGGCGAAGCCGCGAAAAGGGGGTCTGGGGCGCAGCCCCAGGAATCGGCGAAGGGGAGGGACCGGGGCACAGCCCGCCGCAGGCGCCCGCAGCAGAACGCACTCCGCCCCCGAGGGGACCGATGACCACCCCCGCCGTCTGCGGCCGGCTCCGCGCCCACCCGGCAGCCGCCGACGCGGCCGTCGCCGCGACCGTCCTCGCCCTGATGATCGGCAGCGTCTTCGTCGGTCACCGGGTGGCCGCCCACCCCCTCTCCCCCCTCTTCGTCACCTGCGCCGTCCTCGCCGCCGCGGCCCTCGCCGTGCGGCGCCGGGCGCCGCGCACGGTCCTGGTGGTGACGTCCGTCCTGACGGCGGTGGGCGCCGCGGACGCCGGGGACGGGGTCCCGCGCATCCAGGTCGCGCTGTCGGCGGTCGTGGCGCTCTACACCGTCGTCTCCCGCACCGAGCGGGCCGCGGCCCTCCGCATCGCGGCGGTGACGATCACCGCGCTCACCGGCGCGGTGATGCTGCTGGGCCCGCCGCCCTGGTACGCGCAGGAGAACGTGGGGATGCTCGCCTGGGCCGGCATGGCCGCCGCCGCGGGCGACGCGGTCCGCAGCCGGCGCGCGTACATCGCCGCGATCGAGGAACGGGCGCTGCGCGCCGAGCGCTCCCGGGAGGAGGAGGCGCGCCGCCGGGTCGCGGAGGAGCGGCTGCGTATCGCCCGCGAGCTGCACGACGTCGTCGCCCACCACATCGCGCTGGTCAACGTCCAGGCGGGGGTCGCCTCGCACGTCATGGACAGCCGCCCGGACCAGGCGAAGCAGGCGCTGGCCCACGTCCGGGAGGCCAGCCGGTCCGCGCTGGACGAACTCCGGGCCACGGTCGGCCTGTTGCGGCAGTACGGCGACCCGGAGGCGCCCACCGAGCCGGCCCCCGGCATGGGCGCCTTCGACCAGCTCGTGGACGGCTTCACCCGGGCTGGAATGCGCGTGGCCGTCACCGTGACCGGTGCCCCGGCCGACGCGCCCGGGACCGGTGACGAGGACCCCGCCGCGTCCGTCGCCGGCGCGCTGCCGGCCGCCGTCGACCTCACCGCGTACCGGGTCCTCCAGGAGGCGCTGACCAACGTGCACAAGCACGCCGGGCCGGGGGCCCGCGCCGAGGTCGTCATACTGCGGGCTCCCGGGAGCCTGGTGCTCACCGTCCTGGACGACGGCCCGCAGGACGACGCCCCGGGCGACGGCGTCCCGGGCGACACCGGGCCGGTCGGCGGGCACGGACTCGTCGGGATGCGGGAGCGGGTGACCGCGCTCGGCGGCACGATCGAGACCGGACCCCGGCAGGGGACGGCCGGTTTCCGCGTCCGCGTCCGGCTGCCCGTCCCCGCCTGCGCCCGGCGCCTACGCTGACCCCCATGACGGACGAGTCCTCCATCAGCGTTCTCCTCGCCGACGACCAGGCCCTGCTGCGCAGCGCCTTCCGGGTGCTCGTCGACTCCGAACCCGGCATGCGCGTGGTCGGCGAGGCGGCGGACGGCGCCGAGGCGGTGCGCCTGGCCCGCGAGGTACGCCCCGACGTGGTGCTCATGGACATCCGGATGCCCGGCGTGGACGGCCTCGCCGCCACCCGCGAGATCTGCTCGGACCCGACGCTCGACGGAGTACGGGTGGTGATGCTCACGACCTTCGAGGTCGACGAGTACGTGGTGCAGTCCCTGCACGCCGGCGCCTCCGGCTTCCTCGGCAAGGGCGCCGAGCCCGAGGAACTGCTCGCCGCCATCCGCATCGCCGCCGCCGGCGAGGCCCTGCTCTCGCCCGCGGCGACCAAGGGCCTCATCGCCACCTTCCTCGCCCAGGGCGGCGGCTCCTACGGCGGGGGGCCGGCCCGGCGCGGGGCGGAGGCGCTGGGCGCGCTGACCGGGCGGGAGCGGGAGGTTCTGGTGCAGGTGGCGGGTGGGTTGTCGAACGACGAGATAGGGGAGCGGTTGGCTGTCAGCCCGTTGACGGTGAAGACGCATGTCAATCGGGCGATGGCGAAGTTGGGGGCGCGGGACCGGGCGCAGCTCGTCGTGATCGCGTATGAGACGGGGCTGGTGCGGCCTCGGGGGGAGTAGGCCCCAGCCCCGCCCTTTCACCGTTTCTTGCGGGGGAGGGCCCCCGGGCCCCCCGAAACCGCGCTTCGCGCGGTTGTCCTCACACGCCGGACGGGCTGAACAGTCAGCCCGTCCGGCGTGTGAGGACGAGCGGCGAAGCCGCGAAAAGCCGGAAAACCGCTGCCTACGGCAGCGCCAGCATTCGCTCCAGCGCCAGTTTCGAGAACGCCGCCACCTCCGGATCCACCTCGATCCGGTTCACGACCTTGCCCTCGGCGAGCGATTCCAGCGCCCACACCAGATGCGGCAGGTCGATCCGGTTCATGGTCGAGCAGAAGCACACCGTCCGGTCCAGGAAGACGATCTCCTTGCCGTCCGCCGCGAAACGGTTCGCCAGCCGTCGGACCAGGTTGAGTTCCGTTCCGATGGCCCACTTGGACCCGGCCGGGGCGGCCTCCAGGGTCTTGATGATGTACTCGGTCGAGCCGACGTAGTCGGCGGCGGCCACGACCTCGTGCTTGCACTCGGGGTGCACGAGCACGTTGACGCCGGGTATGCGCTCGCGCACCTCGCGGACGGAGTCGAGCGAGAAGCGGCCGTGGACGGAGCAGTGGCCCCGCCAGAGGATCATCTTCGCGCCGCGCAGCTCCTCGGCGGTGAGGCCGCCGTTCGGCTTGTGCGGGTTGTAGAGGACGCAGTCGTCGAGGGACAGGCCGAGGTCGCGGACGGCGGTGTTGCGGCCCAGGTGCTGGTCCGGGAGGAAGAGAACCTTCTCGCCCTGCTCGAACGCCCAGGTGAGCGCCCGCTCCGCGTTGGAGGAGGTGCAGATGGTGCCGCCGTGCTTGCCGGTGAACGCCTTGATGTCGGCGGAGGAGTTCATGTACGAGACGGGGACGGTGGTCTCGGCCACACCCGCCTCGGTGAGCACGTCCCAGCACTCGGCGACCTGCTCGGCGGTGGCCATGTCGGCCATCGAGCAGCCGGCGGCCAGGTCCGGCAGGACGACCTGCTGGGCGTCGGTGGTGAGGATGTCGGCCGACTCGGCCATGAAGTGCACGCCGCAGAAGACGATGTACTCCGCGTCCGGACGGGCCGCCGCGTCCCGGGCGAGCTTGAAGGAGTCGCCGGTGACGTCCGCGAACTCGATCACCTCGTCGCGCTGGTAGTGGTGGCCGAGGACGAACACCCGGTCACCCAGCTTCGCCTTCGCGGCGCGCGCCCGCTCCACCAGGTCCGGGTCGGAGGGCGCGGGCAGGTCGCCGGGGCACTCCACGCCGCGCTCGCTGCGCGGGTCGGACTCGCGGCCGAGCAGCAGCAGGGCGAGGGGCGACGGGGCGGGGTCCTGGAAATCCAGGGACTGGGCGGTGGTCACGACACGCACCCTTTCTGTTCTGCGGACGACCGGACTGAGCTGCACCGGCCTTGTCGTCAATTTGACGCTATCTATCATAACTGCTTCGTGTCACTTTGACGATGCCCATTGCGTCGATGTGACGCATTCCCGGGCGCGCAGCGGATGTGCGAGCATGAAAGCCAGGAACACACGGCCGGACCCGGAATGAATCCCGGGCTCCGTCGGTTCAGCCGAGGGCAAGCAGTCCGCACGAAACCCGGGAGTGAAGCAGATGTCCGTTCAGGACGAGAAGACCACTGTGAGCGACGGCATCCTCCTGTCCGACGCCGCGGCAGCGAAGGTCAAGAGCCTGCTGGAGCAGGAAGGCCGGGACGACCTCGCGCTGCGCGTCGCCGTCCAGCCCGGCGGCTGCTCCGGCCTGCGCTACCAGCTCTTCTTCGACGAGCGCTCGCTCGACGGCGATGTCGTGAAGGACTTCGACGGCGTCAAGGTCGTCACCGACCGGATGAGCGCCCCGTACCTGGGCGGCGCCTCCATCGACTTCGTCGACACCATCGAGAAGCAGGGCTTCACGATCGACAACCCCAACGCCACGGGCTCCTGCGCCTGCGGCGACTCCTTCAGCTGACGGTCACCGGCCCCGCGCACGGGCCACTGGCACCGCGTACGGAAGGCGGGCGCCCCCTCGCGAGGGGGCGCCCGCCTTCCGCGTGTCCGGGCGGCGTCAGCCCCGCGGCACCGGCTCGCCCGTCACCACGTCCACCACCTTCCGCCCGTCCAGCGGCCGGTCCAGCGCCACCTTCCGGTCGAACCGCCGGGCCATCAGCACACACGGCCGCCCCGGCTCCCGCTCGACGCCCGTGATCTTCACCGTCACCGCCGCCGACGACTGGGCCGGCGCCGACGCCGCGTAGTCGCTGCACACCCCGCCCCAGAAGTGCAGGGTGAGCCGCGTCCCGTCGGCGCTGTACGACGTCACCTGGGCGGGGACCGTCCGCCCCGGCCCGCCGCCCGGAGCCGGCCGCGTCCCCCCGCGCGGACGTCAGGTACTTCGGGTCCACCGCCGGCTCGACGACCGTCACCGTCGCCTTCCCGCCGCCCGGCACCGCCGCCTCGAACAGCCACGACGGCACCAGCGCCGGACGGCCCCCCCACCGACCGCGCGGCGAGCGCGAACGTGGCCCCGCGTATCGGCACCGACGCGCGCGGCAGCGTGCCGCCCGAGCACGGGGGCGAGGCCGACCCCGGGGCGCCGCCCGCCCCCTCGTCCGCCGGCACCGGCGTCGCACAGCCCCCGATCCGCACTCCGCCGCCCTTCCCGGCCCGCCGGTTGAGCCCGTCGAGCGCCCGCGCGGCGCTGACCAGCGGGTACTCCGCGCCCTTCACCGGCGCCACCACCGCTCCCGCGCCGTCCGTCACCCGGCCGTCGGCGCCGACCCGCAGGACGGTCTGCCGGCCGTACGTGGGCAGTCCGCCCAGCACGGGGTCGGCCGCGACCGTCCGTACGGCACCGAACACCCGGCTCGCGTCCACCTTCGCGTCGCCCAGGCCCAGGGCCGCGAGCACCGGCCGGGCCGCCGCCCGCGCGCGCTCCTCCGACACCGGGCGCGCCGCCGCCGGGTCGGAACCGCCGGGCCGGTCCCGGAAGGACGGGCAGGCGGGGGCGTCGTCCGGTCCGTCCTTCTCCGGCCCCGCGCCCGGCGGGTGGACGCACGGCTTCCCGCCCGCGATCCCGTGCAGCGCGTACGTCCAGTCGCCCGGCGCGTCCGCCCCCACCCGCAGCGTCGGCCCGGTCCTCGGCCCGACGGTCCAGACGCCGTCCGCCTTCCGCGGCTCGCCCTGGACGTCCAGCGTCCGGGCCAGCGCCGCCACCTCGGCGGCCGTCGGCGCCCGGCCCGCCGTGTACACGGGGGCCTTGGCCGGGCCGTCGGGCAGCTTCCCCTCGGCCCGGTAGCGGGTGCCGCCGCCGTTGGGGTCCGGTTCGCCCACCGCGATGCCCGGCGGCGGCCCGGACGAACCGCCGGCGCCGGCGCTCCCGTCGTCGTCCAGCGCCAGCGGCGGCGGGGGCACCGCCCGCTCCTCCGCGGCCGGCCCGGACGAACCGCCGCCCGCCGTCGCGGCCCAGTACGCGCCGCCGCCCCCGGCCAGCAGCACGGCCGCCGCGACCGACGCGACCACCGGCGGCGAGTACTTCCGCCGCCGCTTGCCGGAGGTGTCGCCCTCGGTGCCCACCGCATCGCTCCTTCGCTCCGCTTCCACCGGTGATCCGGTCCCCGCCCCGGCCGGGGTGAGGCGCCGGTGAGACGGGGCAGGGGAGTGGGCGGTTCCACGGCGGGGGCCCGGCGGCCCGGGGGCTCAGTCCCCGTACTCGGACATACCGCGCAACAGCCGCACCGTCCGCTCCGGCACCGACACCCCGTGCGACGGCCGCGCCGCGGGCGCCTCGCCGACGGGCCCGTCGGCCGCCGGAACCCGCCAGTGCGGCAGCATTCCGGCGCAGTCCCTGCGCAGCGCGGCGAGGGTGTCACCGTCGGCGGCGGGCGAGCCGACCGGAGTGACGTGGTTCACAGGAGTCGCCATACAGGCACCGTACCGACCGTCACGGCCACGGAGAAAGGCCGGTCATCAGGTAAATTCAGCCGCTCGTGGCGAGATCGGGGCTGGTGTCCCGAGCGGGAGCCGATAGCGTGGTACGGCCTTTCACTGATCGGCCCGCTTTCTCCCGTAGCGCCATCGCCCTTCACCGCCTCGCCCCGCAAGGAGCAGATTCGCCGTGCGTATCGCTGTCACCGGCTCCATCGCCACCGACCACCTGATGACGTTCCCCGGCCGATTCGCCGACCAGCTCGTGGCGGACCAGCTGCACACGGTCTCCCTGTCCTTCCTCGTCGACGAGCTCGACGTACGCCGCGGCGGCGTCGCCCCCAACATCTGCTTCGGCATGGGCGTCCTGGGCCTGCGCCCCATCCTCGTCGGCGCGGCGGGCGAGGACTTCGCCGACTACCGCGCCTGGCTGGACCGGCACGGCGTCGACACGGAGTCGGTGCACATCTCCGAGGTTCTGCACACCGCCCGTTTCGTCTGCACCACGGACACCGACCACAACCAGATCGCGTCCTTCTACACCGGCGCCATGAGCGAGGCCCGCCTCATCGAGCTCCAGCCGGTCGCCGACCGCGTCGGCGGCCTCGACCTGGTGCTGATCGGCGCCGACGACCCCGAGGCGATGCTCCGCCACACGGAGGAGTGCCGCACCCGCGGCATCCCCTTCGCCGCCGACCCCTCCCAGCAGCTCGCCCGCATGGAAGGCGACGACATCCGGCAGCTCGTCGAGGGCGCCACGTACCTCTTCACCAACGAGTACGAGAAGGCGCTCATCGAGTCCAAGACCGGCTGGACCGGCGACGAGATCCTCGCCAAGGTCGGCACCCGCGTCACCACGCTCGGCTCCCGCGGGGTACGCATCGAGCGGACCGGCGAGCCGGCGATCGAGGTCGGCTGCGCCGAGGAGCAGGCGAAGGTCGACCCGACGGGCGTCGGTGACGCCTTCCGCGCGGGCTTCCTCGCGGGTCTGACCTGGGAGCTGTCCCTGGAGCGGTCCGCTCAGCTCGGGTGCATGCTGGCCACTCTCGTGATCGAGACGCTGGGCACTCAGGAGTACGAGCTGCGGCGCGGGCACTTCATGGAGCGGTTCGCGAAGGCGTACGGGCATGAGGCGGCGGCGGAGGTCCAGGCTCACCTGGCCGGCTGACCCCTGCGGGGGGGCTGTGCCCCGGTCCCGCCCTTTCGCCGTTTCCTGGGGCTGCGCCCCAGACCCCCTTGTCCTCAAACGCCGGACGGGCTGAATATCAGCCCGTTGGGGGTGCCCCCTCTGGGGGAGTTTGAGGACAACCGCGCGGAGCGCGGTTTCGGGGGTGCGGGGGCGGAGCCCCCGCAAGAAATGGTGAAAGGGCGGGACCGGGGCACACCCCCCTACGAAACCCGCCGCACCGTATACCCCACCCCACCCTCCACCGCCCGTTCCCCCACATACTCCTGCCCCCGCATATCGCACCACGCAGGAACATCCAGCCGCGCAGCCTCGTCATCGGACAGCACGGTGACCAGCCCCCCGACCGGCACCCGGTCGAACACCTTCGCCAGCTCGATCACCGGAACCGGACACCGCTTCCCGAGCGCGTCCACGACGACCTCAGGCGCACCCCCGGCCGGGGCCGGCGCCTCCGCAGGCGCCCCGAGGTGCCGGCGCACCCCCTCCACCACCCCCGGCAGGACCTCCAGGAACCGCTCCACGTCCGCCTCAAGAGCCCCCCGCGGCAGCGAAACCCGCACGTTGCCTTCCGACAGCACCCCCATCGCCCGCAGCACATGGCTCGGTTCCAGCGTGCTGGAGGTGCAGGAGGAGCCGGAGGAGACGGAGAAGCCCTCGCGGTCGAGGGCGTGGAGGAGGGCCTCGCCGTCGACGTAGAGGCAGGAGAAGGTGACGATGTGCGGCAGGCGCCGGGCGGGGTGGCCGACGACCTCGACGTCGGGGACGAGGGCGGGGACGCGGGCGCGGACGCGGTCGACGAGGGCGCGCAGCCGGGCCGCCTCCGCGTCGGCCTCCGCCCGTACCGCCCGCAGCGAGGCCGCCGCGGCGACGATCGCGGGGAGCGCGGGGAAGCCGGGCGCGCGCCCCGCCTCCCGTTCGTCCACCGGGCCGGGCGGGGAGAAGCGCGTGCCCTTGCGGACGGCCAGCAGGCCGACGCCCGCCGGGCCGCCCCACTTGTGCGCGCTCGCGGTCAGCAGCGACCAGCCCTCCGGGGCCGGGCCCCAGCCGAGCGACTGGGCCGCGTCGACCAGCAGCGGCACCCCCGCCGCCCGGCAGAGCGAAGCCACCTCGGCCACCGGCTGCTCCGTGCCGGTCTCGTGGTTGGCCGACTGGAGGGCGGCCAGCGCGGTGTCGGGGCGCAGGGCCGCCGCGTACGCGGCGGGGTCGACGAGGCCCGTCCGGTCCACACCCACCCGGGTGACGCTTCCGCCGTCCGCCTCCAGGGCGTCGGCCGCGTGGAGGACGGCGGAGTGTTCGACGGAGGACACCACCAGGTGGCGTCCGGTCCGGCGGCGGCCGCCGAGCGCGCCGGCGATGCCGTCGTGCAGCGCGCGGGTACCCGAAGGGGTGAAGGAGAGTTCGTCGGGGCGGCAGCCGACCGCCTCGGCCGCGGTCTCCCGGGCCGCGTCGAGCAGCAACCGGGCCCGCCGGCCCTCGCGGTGGAGCCGGGCGGGGTCGGCCCAGCCCTCGTCGAGGGCGGCGAGCAGCGCCTGGCGGGCGACGGGGTGCGGGGGAGCGGCGGAGGCGGCGTCGAAGTAGGGCACGTCATCGAACCTAGCGCGCGCCCCGCCCCCCGCGCGGGCCTGGGCTGACGCCCTCCCAGATCCCGCCCGGAGCCGGTGGTTCCATCCCTTCGGTGAGTTGTGACCCGGCCCCCCGGCGCGTTGGGCACCCTCCCCGCGCGACCCCAAATAGCGTCCAGTAGGGTTTGGTCCGCATAAACATCCAAACCCTGCCCGCAGCGGGCCGGCGACCGACCGAGACGGCCGCAGCCGGCCGCGCGGGCGAGACTCTCGGGAAGGCGCTACGTGAGTCCCAACGGCTCCGACCGCTCGTCGCGGCGCCCGGTGCGGCGGAAGCTGCTGCAGGCGCTGGCCGCGGGCGCTGTTCTGGCGACCGCCACCGGTTGCACATCGAAGGACTTTCCCCGCCTCGGAATGCCCACTCCCGTCACGGAGGAGGCGCCGCGGATCCTCTCCCTGTGGCAGGGCTCGTGGGCCGCGGCCCTCGCGGTCGGTGTCCTGGTGTGGGGCCTGATCCTCTGGAGCGTCATCTTCCACCGGCGCAGCCGGAGCAAGATCGAGGTTCCTACCCAGACCCGGTACAACATGCCTCTCGAGGCGCTGTACACCGTGGTCCCGATCATCATCGTCTCGGTGCTCTTCTACTTCACGGCCCGTGACGAGAACAAGCTCATCGCCAACCCGGACAAGCCGAAGCACGTCGTGAACGTGATCGGCTTCCAGTGGAACTGGGCCTTCAACTACATGGAGACCGCCCAGGGCCAGAAGCCGGGCAAGGCGCTGCGTGGCATCAAGGAGCTCGACGCCATCCCCGACCGGTTCCTGAAGAAGGCTCCGGCGGACGCGGCGGGCGTCTACGACACGGGCATCCCGGGCACCCGGAACCCGCAGAACGGCATGCCCGGCCCCACGCTGTGGCTGCCCAAGGGGGAGTCGGTCGAGTTCGTCCTGACCTCCCGCGACGTCAACCACTCCTTCTGGGTGCTGCCGTTCCTGATGAAGCAGGACGTCATCCCGGGCCACACCAACAGCTTCACGGTGACCCCCAACCGGGAGGGCACCTTCCGGGGCAAGTGCGCCGAGCTCTGTGGGCAGGACCACTCGCGGATGCTCTTCAACGTCAAGGTCGTCTCTCCTGAGCGGTACCAGAAGCACCTCAAGGAGCTGGCCGAGAAGGGGCAGACCGGCTACCTGCCGGCGGGCATCGCGCAGACGGATCACGCGAAGAACGCGGAGACCAAGAACAAGTGAGCATCCTCAACGAACCCCAGGGTGCCGCCGCATCAGCCCCGGCAGCACCGCCTGTTCGCGCCAAGGCGCCAGGCAACCAGGTGATCAAGTGGCTGACCACCACCGACCACAAGACGATCGGGACCCTGTACCTGGTCACGTCGTTCGTGTTCTTCTGCATCGGCGGCGTCATGGCGCTGCTGATGCGCGCCGAACTCGCTCGCCCCGGCACGCAGATCATGTCGAACGAGCAGTTCAACCAGGCGTTCACGATGCACGGCACGATCATGCTGCTGATGTTCGCGACGCCGCTGTTCGCCGGCTTCGCGAACTGGATCATGCCGCTGCAGATCGGCGCGCCCGACGTGGCGTTCCCGCGGCTGAACATGTTCGCCTACTGGCTGTACCTGTTCGGCTCGCTGATCGCCGTGGCCGGCTTCCTCACCCCGCAGGGTGCGGCCGACTTCGGCTGGTTCGCCTACGCGCCGCTGACCGACGCCGCCCACTCCCCGGGCGTCGGCGGTGACCTGTGGATCATGGGTCTGGCCTTCTCCGGCTTCGGTACGATCCTCGGTTCGGTCAACTTCATCACCACGATCATCTGCATGCGCGCGCCCGGCATGACGATGTTCCGGATGCCGATCTTCACCTGGAACGTCCTGCTGACCGGTGTCCTGGTCCTGCTGGCCTTCCCGGTGCTGGCCGCCGCGCTCTTCGCGCTGGAGGCGGACCGCAAGTTCGGGGCCCACATCTTCGACGCGGCCAACGGCGGCGCCCTGCTGTGGCAGCACCTCTTCTGGTTCTTCGGCCACCCCGAGGTCTACATCATCGCCCTGCCGTTCTTCGGCATCATCTCCGAGGTCATCCCGGTCTTCTCCCGCAAGCCGATGTTCGGTTACTGGGGTCTGATCGCGGCCACCATCTCCATCGCCGGCCTCTCGGTGACGGTGTGGGCGCACCACATGTACGTGACCGGTGGCGTGCTGCTGCCGTTCTTCTCCTTCATGACCTTCCTGATCGCGGTCCCGACCGGTGTGAAGTTCTTCAACTGGATCGGCACCATGTGGAAGGGCTCGCTGTCCTTCGAGACACCGATGCTCTGGGCCGTCGGCTTCCTGATCACCTTCACCTTCGGTGGTCTGACCGGCGTCATCCTGGCCTCGCCGCCGATGGACTTCCACGTCTCCGACTCGTACTTCGTCGTCGCGCACTTCCACTACGTCATCTTCGGCACCGTGGTGTTCGCGATGTTCGCCGGATTCCACTTCTGGTGGCCGAAGTTCACCGGCAAGATGCTGGACGAGCGGCTCGGCAAGATCACCTTCTGGACGCTGTTCGTGGGCTTCCACGGCACGTTCCTCGTCCAGCACTGGCTGGGCGCGGAGGGCATGCCCCGCCGGTACGCCGACTACCTGGCGGCCGACGGCTGGACCACGCTGAACACCATCTCCACCATCAGCTCGTTCCTGCTCGGCCTGTCGATCCTGCCGTTCTTCTACAACGTCTGGAAGACCGCCAAGTACGGCAAGAAGGTCGAGGTCGACGACCCCTGGGGCTACGGCCGCTCCCTGGAGTGGGCGACCTCCTGCCCGCCGCCGCGGCACAACTTCCTCACGCTGCCGCGCATCCGCTCCGAATCCCCGGCGTTCGACCTGCACCACCCGGAGATCGCGGCGCTGGAGCTGGAGGAGAACCTCGCTGACAAGGCCCTCGCGGGTGGCAAGGAGGCCGGCAAGTGAAGATCCAAGGCCGGATGTTCATCTGGCTCTCCGTCTTCATCCTGGCCATGGCCGTCGTCTACGGCGTGTGGTCGAAGGAGCCGGCGGGCACGACCGCGCTGTTCCTCGCCTTCGGCCTGTGCATCATGGTCGGCTACTACCTGGCGTTCACCGCACGCCGGGTGGACGCCGGGGCGCAGGACAACAAGAACGCGGACATCGCGGACGACGCCGGTGAGCTGGGCTTCTTCGCCCCGCACAGCTGGCAGCCGCTGTCCCTGGCGGTCGGTGGCGCCCTCGCCTTCGCGTCCATCGCGATCGGCTGGTGGCTGATGTACTTCTCCGCCCCCCTGATCGCGGTCGGCCTCTTCGGCTGGGTGTTCGAGTTCTACCGCGGCGAGAACCAGAACCAGTAGGTTCCCCGTCGCACGGGCCGGGCCCCGCACACCACTCGGTGTGCGGGGCCCGGCCTTTGGCGTCTCAGCCCACCCGTTTGCCCCTCCCCGGGGGCCGAAGGAGGCGATTCTTCCTACGGTGTGACCATGAGCCACTCTCCTCGACGCCGCACGGTGCTCGGCGGCGCGCTGCTGCTGGTCCCCCTGGCGCTGGGGGGCACCGGGTGCAGCTCGTCCAACCCGCTGGCCGACGCGCCCTACGACGCCGCCGGCCAGGTCGTGCTCAAGGACGCCGAGGACGGCCGCAAGGTCGACCCGAGCGTGCCCCTCGAAGTGACGGCCACCGGCGACGACCGCATCACCGACGTCATCGCCACCGACGCCGCCGGCCGCTACGTGGGCGGCGAACTCGCCCCCGACGGCTCCTCCTGGCACAGCACCGGCTCCCTCGCGGCCGGCGCGCACTACACCGTCCGGGTGAGCACCGAGGACGAGGACGGGGCTCAGGGCCGCCGTACGATCGGTTTCGACACCGGCCCGGCCACCCGGCTGCTGACCGTCGCGTTCGGCCCCAAGACCGGCACCTACGGCGTCGGACAGCCCATCACCGCGGAGCTCAGCACCCCCGTCCAGACGCCCGCCGCGCGGGCCGTCGTCGAACGCACCCTGCGGGTGGAGTCGCGCCCGGCCGTGCAGGGCTCCTGGTACTGGGTGAACAACCGGGTGCTGCACTACCGCCCCAAGGAGTACTGGCCCGCCCACGCGTCCATCGACGTCCACGCCACCCTCGACGGCATCAAGGTCGGCGGCGGCATGTACGGCGGCCCGTCCAAGCCGCTGCACCTCGACACGGGCGACCGGGTGGAGGCCGTCACGGACGCCGCCGGGCACTACATGAGCGTCCTCAAGAACGGCCAGGAGATCCGCTCCATCCCGGTCACCACCGGCAAACCCGGCTACGACACGCGCAACGGGGTCAAGGTGATCCTCGGCCAGGAATCATTCGTACGGATGCGCGGGGACACCATCGGCATCGCTGAGGGCAGCGCGGACTCCTACGACCTGCCCGTCTACTGGGCCACGCGGGTGACGTGGAGCGGCGAATACGTGCACGCCGCACCCTGGTCCGTCGGCTCGCAGGGCGCGGACAACGTCAGCCACGGCTGCACCGGCATGTCCACCGAGAACGCCAAATGGTTCTTCGACACCGTCCGGGTGGGTGACATCGTCAAGGTCGTCGGCAGCGCGGGCGCCACCATGACCCCCTTCGACAACGGCTTCGGCGACTGGAACCTGTCGTGGGAGGACTGGCGCAAGGGCAGCGCCCTGGCGGCCGGGACGCGCGAGGGGGCCACCCCGGCCGACGCGGCCCGGCTGCGGCCCCGCGTCTGACTCAGGCGTCCGCGGTGGCCTGCGCCCCCGCCCGCTCGCGCAGCAGACCGGCCAGCGCGGTGGCGAACGCCACCGGGTCCACCGGGTGCGTCACCGCCGCGTCCGCCCGGCTCCAGGTGGCCAGCCAGGCGTCCTGCGGGCGGCCCATCAGCAGCAGCACCGGCGGGCACCGGAACACCTCGTCCTTGAGCTGCCGGCAGACGCCCATGCCGCCCGCGGGGGCCGTCTCGCCGTCCAGGACGCAGACGTCGACGCGGTGTTCCGCCAGCGTCCGCAGCAGCGCCGGAAGGGTGGCGCACTCCAGGTAGTCCACCGGCGGCAGGTCCGCCGCCGGTCGCCGGCCGCCGGCCAGCCGCACCTGTTCGCGGGTGCGCGCGTCGTCGCTGTAGACCAGCACCGTGGCCGTCGGCTGCATCGTTACCTCCACGCTCATGACAGGGGTGTCTCGGGCACAGCTGTGGAACGAGGGGACCGCTGGCGCGGATGCTACTCCGCAGGAGGGGCCGGGGAGGAGGGCGCGATCACCGCGAGTACCGCCCGGCCGTCCCGCACGGGCGCCGACGGCCCGTCACCACCCGGTGCGCCACCGCCCCAGGAGCCCCGCGGAAGGACTCCTTCCCCCCTTCGGGGGACGACTCGGTGCTTGTCGGGTGACTGTCGGATTCGGCCGTACGAGCAGGGCACACGTCCTTGACACACCGAACGGCACCCCCCGGAGTGAGCGCGAGATAAGCGACCGACATAATGTCGGTCGTGGCGACAGCAACAGCAGTAGATACCGGGCACGCGCACCCCTCGGTCAACCGACCGAACCTCACCAGCGTCGGAACCATCATCTGGCTGAGTTCCGAGCTGATGTTCTTCGCGGCCCTCTTCGCGATGTACTTCACCCTGCGTTCGGTGACCGGCACCGACCACTGGTCGGACATGGCGTCGCATCTGAACGTCCCGTTCTCGGCGGGGAACACCACGATCCTGGTGCTCTCCTCGCTCACGTGTCAGCTCGGCGTGTTCGCGGCCGAGCGCGGTGACGTGAAGAAGCTGCGCACCTGGTTCGTGATCACGTTCGTGATGGGTGCCATCTTCATCGGTGGCCAGATCTTCGAGTACACCGACCTGGTCAAGGAGGCGGGCCTCTCGCTGTCTTCCGACGCGTACGGCTCGGCCTTCTACCTGACGACCGGCTTCCACGGCCTGCACGTGACGGGCGGACTCATCGCCTTCCTGCTGGTCCTGGGCAGGACGTACGCGGCCAAGAGGTTCACCCACCACCAGGCGACGGCGGCCATCGTCGTCTCCTACTACTGGCACTTCGTCGACGTGGTGTGGATCGGCCTCTTCGCCACGATCTACTTGATCAAGTAATCGGTCCCGTCCCGCACCGGACCAACAGTCCAGCATCGACGCAGAAGATCCTGACACCGGGGTAATCCGTGAAAAAGCTCTCCGCACGACGACGCCATCCGCTGGCGGCGGTCGTCGTCCTACTCTTCGCGCTGGCGGTAACCGGGGGGCTGTACGCCGCTTTCGCGCCGGCCGAGTCGGCCAAGGCCGATGACACCGCCCAGTCCCTGGCCATCGAGGAGGGCAAGAAGCTCTACTCCGTCGGCTGTGCCAGCTGCCACGGCACCGGCGCTCAGGGCACCTCCGACGGGCCGAGCCTGGTCGGCGTGGGTTCCGCGGCCGTGGACTTCCAGGTCCGCACCGGTCGTATGCCGATGCAGCAGCAGGGCGCCCAGGCGCCCCGCAAGAAGCCGGTGTACACGCAGGCGCAGACCGACCAGCTCGCCGCGTACATCGCCTCGCTCGGCGCGGGTCCGGCGGTTCCCTCGAAGGACCAGTACAGCCCCGACGGCGGCGACATCGCCAAGGGCGGCGAACTGTTCCGTACGAACTGCGCCCAGTGCCACAACTTCACGGGCAAGGGCGGCGCGCTGTCGAACGGCAAGTTCGCGCCCAGCCTGGAGGACGTCGACCCCAAGCACATCTACGAGGCCATGCAGACCGGCCCGCAGAACATGCCGTCCTTCCCCGACACCACGATGTCCCAGAAGAACAAGAAGGACATCATCGCGTACCTCGACGAGGTCAACACCAGCAAGTCGGAGAGCCCGGGCGGCCTCAACCTGGGCGGGCTCGGCCCGGTCAGTGAGGGTCTGTTCGGGTGGATCTTCGGCCTCGGCGCGCTGATCGCCCTCGCCATCTGGGTCGCCGCCCGGACCGCAAAGGCCAAGAAGTCATGAGTAGCCAAGACATTCCAGAAGAGACCCTGCCGAGCAAGCAGGGCGACACGCGCGAGGGCGCGGTGACGGTCAAGGGCGACCCCTTCGCCGACCCGGGCCTGCCGCCGCACGAGCACCGCATCCAGGACATCGACGAGCGGGCCGCCAAGCGCTCCGAGCGCGCCGTGGCGTTCATGTTCACGCTGTCCATGCTGGCCACGGTCGGCTTCATCGCCGCCTACCTGGCCATCCCGATCGACAAGAACATCTATGTGTTCCCGCTCGGTCACATCAGCGCCATGAACTTCACGCTGGGGCTCACCCTCGGCGTCGCCCTGTTCTGCATCGGCGCGGGCGCGGTCCACTGGGCCCGCACCCTGATGTCCGACGAGGAGCTCATCGACGAGCGCCACCCGGTCGAGGCGTCCCCCGAGGTCAAGGCCAAGGTCATGGCCGACTTCGCCGAGGGTGCCAAAGAGTCGGCGATGGGCCGCCGCCCGCTGATCCGCAACACGATGTTCGGCGCCCTGGCGCTGATGCCGCTCTCCGCCCTCTTCCTCTTCGGCGGCCTGGGCCCCAAGCCGGGCACCAAGCTCCGCAAGTCCAAGTGGGCGGCCGGCAAGCTGCTGGTCAACCAGAACACGATGCAGCCGCTGCGTCCCGAGGACGTCCAGGTCGGCTCCCTCACCTTCGCCATGCCGCAGGGCATGTCGGAGGAGGACCACGACTTCCAGGTCCAGATCGCCAAGGCGGCCCTGATGATCGTCCGGCTCCGTCCGGAGGACATCAAGGACAAGAAGGAACTGGACTGGTCGGTCGACGGCATCGTCGCGTTCTCCAAGATCTGCACGCACGTGGGCTGCCCGATCAGCCTCTACGAGCAGCAGACCCACCACGTGCTCTGCCCGTGCCACCAGTCCACCTTCGACCTCTCCGACGGCGGTCGCGTGGTCTTCGGTCCGGCCGGGCACGCCCTTCCGCAGCTGCGGATCAAGGTCAATGACAAGGGCTACCTCGAGGCGATGGGCGACTTCGCCGAGCCCGTCGGTCCTGCCTTCTGGGAGCGCGGATGAGTACTGCAGAGACGAACGCGGCCGGCAAGCCCGGCCGCAAGGCACCCGCGGGTGAGCGGGTCGCCGACTGGGCCGACGGCCGGCTGGGGATCTACAGCCTGGCCAAGGCCAACATGCGGAAGATCTTCCCGGACCACTGGTCCTTCATGCTGGGCGAGGTCTGCCTCTACAGCTTCCTGATCATCATCCTCACGGGTGTGTATCTGACGCTGTTCTTCCACCCGAGCATGAACGAGGTCGTCTACCACGGTTCCTACGTCCCGCTCCAGGGACAGCGGATGTCCGAGGCGTTCTCCTCGACGCTGCACATCAGCTTCGACGTCCGCGGTGGTCTGCTCATCCGGCAGATCCACCACTGGGCCGCGCTGATCTTCCTCGCCGGCATGTTCGTGCACATGATGCGCGTCTTCTTCACGGGCGCGTTCCGCAAGCCGCGTGAGATCAACTGGCTGTTCGGGTTCCTGCTGTTCTTCCTCGGCATGTTCACCGGCTTCACCGGTTACTCGCTGCCGGACGACCTGCTCTCCGGCACCGGCGTCCGCTTCGTGGACGGCGCGATCCTGTCCGTCCCGGTCATCGGCACCTACCTGTCGATGTTCGTGTTCGGCGGGGAGTTCCCCGGCGGGGACTTCGTGGCGCGGTTCTACTCGGTCCACATCCTGCTGCTGCCGGGCATCATGCTCGGTCTCGTGGTGGCCCACCTGATCCTGGTCTTCTACCACAAGCACACCCAGTTCCCGGGTCCGGGCCGCACCGAGAAGAACGTCGTCGGCATGCCGCTGCTGCCGGTCTACATGGCCAAGGCGGGAGGCTTCTTCTTCCTCGTCTTCGGTGCCATCGCGGCCGTCGCGGCGATCGCCACGATCAACCCCATCTGGGAGATCGGCCCCTACCGGCCGGACCAGGTGTCCACCGGTGCCCAGCCCGACTGGTACATGGGCTTCGCCGAGGGTCTGATCCGCGTCATGCCGGGCTGGGAGATCAACATCTGGGGCCACACCCTGGTCCTGGGCGTGTTCATCCCGCTGGTCATCTTCCCGCTGGTGCTCTTCGCCATCGCCCTCTGGCCCTTCCTGGAGTCCTGGGCGACCGGCGACAAGCGGGAGCACCACCTGCTGGACCGTCCGCGCAACGCTCCGACGCGCACCGCCTTCGGTGTCGCCTGGATCGCCGCGTACTTCGTGATGCTGATCGGCGGTGGAAACGACCTCTGGGCCACGCACTTCCACCTGTCGCTCAACGCGATCACCTGGTTCGTCCGCATCGGGTTCTTCGTGGTCCCCGTGCTGTCGTTCATCGCCACCCGCCGGATCTGCATGGGTCTGCAGCGGCGCGACCGGGAGAAGGTCCTGCACGGCCGCGAGTCCGGCATCATCAAGCGCCTGCCGCACGGTGAGTTCGTGGAGGTCCACGAGCCGCTCACGCAGGAGCAGCTGCACACGCTCACCGCGCACGAGCAGCCGAAGCCGCTGGAGCTGGAGCCCGAGGTCGACAAGAACGGCGTCGCGCGCAAGGCGTCCATGGGCCAGAAGATGAAGGTCCGGCTCTCCAAGAGCATGTACGGGGAGGACAAGTTCGTCCCCAAGGCCACGGCGGAGGAGTTCCAGGAGATCACGAGCGGCCACGGCCACCACTGATCCCCTGATCTCCCTCTCCGGATACTGATCACAGCTGATCGCCACGGCAGGAGCCCCGTCCAGCGCATGGACGGGGCTCTTCGCCGTCCCGGGAGCTGGTTAGGCTGGGCACGTGCCCTGCGAGGACAGGGCCCCGTACCGACCACCAGGAGCGTGGACCATGAACGTTGCGACCCCGACAGGCGGCGACGGCACGGTGTCCCGGTCCTGGCCCGGCGTCCTGGAGGCGCTGCTCGGCGGACGCGACCTGGGCGCGGACGACACCGCCTGGGCCATGGACCGCATCATGCGCGGGGCCGCCACCGACGCCCAGATCGCCGGCTTCGCCGTGGCCCTGCGCGCCAAGGGCGAGACGGTCGCCGAGATCTCCGGCCTGGTACGGGCCATGTACGCGCACGCCAACCTCATCGAGGTGCCCGGCCCCAGCGTGGACATCGTCGGCACGGGCGGCGACGGCGCGAAGACGGTGAACATCTCGACGATGTCGTCGATCGTCGTCGCGGGGACGGGCGTGAAGGTCGTCAAACACGGCAACCGGGCCGCTTCGTCGGCGAGCGGCGCCTCCGACGTCCTGGAGAAGCTGGGCGTCAACCTGGACCTCTCCCCGGAGCGGGTGGTGGAGGTCGCCCACGAGGCCGGCATCACCTTCTGCTTCGCCGTGAAGTTCCACCCCGCGCTGCGGCATGTGGCGGCCGCCCGCCGCGAGCTGGGCGTCCGGACGACGTTCAACGTCCTCGGCCCGCTCACCAACCCGGCCCGCGTCCGCGCCCAGGCCACCGGCGTCGCCGACGCCCGGATGGCGCCCATCCTGGCCGGGGTCCTCGCGGAACGGGGCTCGTCCGCCCTGGTGTTCCGGGGCGACGACGGGCTGGACGAGCTGACGACCACGGCCACGTCGCGGGTGTGGGTCGTACGGGACGGTGCGGTGCGGGAGGAGCACTTCGACCCGCGGGACGTGGGGATCGACCTGGTGCCGGTCGAGGCGCTGCGGGGCGCGGACGCGTCGTACAACGCGGATGTGGCGCGGCGGGTGCTGGCGGGGGAGAGCGGGCCGGTGCGGGATGCGGTGTTGTTGAACTCGGCGGCTGCGCTGGTGGCTCTGGAGCCGTCCGACGAGCCGCTTGCGGTGCGGATCGCCGGGGGGATCGCGCGGGCGGCGGAGTCGATCGACTCGGGGGCGGCGCGGGCCGCTTTGGAGCGGTGGGTGCGGGTGAGCAACGGGGGGTGAACGGGGGTGGGGGTGCCCCGGTCCCTCCCCCAGAGGGGGCACCCCCATTCTCCGTTTCTTGCGGGGGCTGCGCCCCCGCACCCCCGAAACCGCACTATCCAGCCCGTCCGGCGTTTGAGGACGAGCGGCGGAGCCGCGAAAGCGGGGTCTGGGGCGCAGCCCCAGGAAGTGGTGAATGGGGGTGCCCCCTCTGGGGGAGGGACCGGGGCACCACCCCCCGGACGTGAACCGTCCGTATCGCGGAACCCGCTTTCGCCGCCCTGATCCGCTATGCCATACTCGCCGCCAGGTCACGAGTGACAGCGACACAGGCCCCGGCCCGCTGTCCGGCAACCCTCCGTCCGTGGCGGGGTGCCCCGGGTGATGACCGGGCCGCAGGCAGCGAGGTCTGCGGCAAGCGCGGATCCCTCGCCAGGGATCCTGGTCGTCGAGGGAGTTCCTTCCGTGATCCAGCGAATGCGCTAGGGCCGAGAGCCCCTTCTCCGCGCCCGCACGTTTCCCTTCTCCTGCGCCGCCGCCGTGCCGCCGCGCAGTGATCCGGCCTGCCTTCCACGGGAGTTCGTCATGTCCTCCGCCGTTTCAGCCCTCGCCCCCACGACCGTTGTCGCCGGCTCCGCGCCGTCCCTGCCGCTGCCCGTCCTCGGGCGGGACGTCCGCGTTCCCGTCGCCGGCGGTGGCGAAGTGGCCTACGCCGCCCTCGACTACGCGGCGAGCGCGCCCGCCCTGCAGCGGGTGTGGGACGACGTCGCCGCCTACGCGCCGTATTACGGCAGCGTGCACCGGGGGGCCGGGTACCTCTCGCGGCTCTCCACCGAGCTGTTCGAGAACAGCCGCGCGACCGTCGCCGCGTTCCTCGGCTGCAGGGCGGACGACCAGGTGGTGTTCACCCGCTCGACCACCGACTCGCTCAACCTCCTGGCCGCGGCCCTGCCCGCCGGCACCCGGGTGTTCGTCTTCGAGACCGAGCACCACGCCGCCCTGCTGCCCTGGGCCCGCCGCGCCGGGACCGGCGAGACGCCCGTCACCTGGCTGGACGCGCCGCGCAGCCCCGCGGAGGCCGTCGAGACGCTGGAACGGGCGCTGGCGGCCCGGGAGCCGTACGGCCCCGCGCTGGTGTGTGTGACGGGTGCGTCCAACGTGACCGGGGAGCTGTGGCCCGTCCGCGAACTCGCCGCCGCCGCGCACGCGCACGGCGCCCGTGTCGTCCTCGACGCGGCACAGCTCGCGCCGCACCGCGCGGTGGACATCGGTGAACTCGACGTCGACTGGGTCGCCTTCTCCGGCCACAAGCTGTACGCGCCGTTCGGCGCGGGGGTGTTGGCGGGGCGCGCGGACTGGCTGCGGGCGGCCGAGCCGTACCTCGCGGGCGGCGGCGCCACCCGCAGCGTCACCCGGGACGCGTCCGGCGCGCCCGCGGTCGAGTGGTTCGACACCGTCGCGCGGCACGAGGCCGGCTCCCCGAACGTCATCGGCGCGCATGCCGTCGCCTCCGCGTGCCGGGCGTTGACCGAGGCCGGGTTCGAGCGGCTCGCCGCCCGGGAGGAGGCGCTGCTCGCGCGGCTGCGGGCCGGGCTCGCGGCGGTGCCGGGGGTGCGGGTGCTGTCCCTGTTCGGGGATGACGCGCCGCGGGTGGGGGTGGTGTCGTTCGTCGTCGACGGGTGGGAGAGTTCCGCGTTCGCCGCGGCTCTTTCGGCGGAGTACGGGATCGGGGTGCGGGACGGTCTTTTCTGCGCGCATCCGCTGGTGCGGGCGCTGCTTCCTGCGGGGGGCTCGGCTGTGCGGGTGAGCTTTGGCGTCGGGACGCCTGATGAGCATGTTGAGCGGTTTGTGGGGGCGGTGGGGGAGTTGGTGCGGCGGTAGTCCCTCCGGGGGTGTGCCCCGGTCCCTCCCCCAGAGGGGGCACCCCCATTCGCCGCTTCCTGGGGCTGCGCCCCAGAGCGGCTCCGCCGCTCGTCCTCAAACTCCCCCAGAGGGGGGACCCCCAACGGGCTGAATAGGGCGCTTGAGGACAACCGCGCGAAGCGCGGTATCAGGGGGTCCGGGGGCTTGCCCCGGGAATCGGCGAAGTGGGGGTCCCCCCTCCGGGGGAGGGACCGGGGCACCGCCCGCCGCATGCGCCCTGCGGAGCGCCTAGGCCTTCCGTCGGGGCGTGGCACCCGGACTCTGGCCATGACGTGGGCTGTGCGACGCCCTGGAGGCGAGTGCGGAGGGGCGTTTCACCCCGTCGCCGGGTGTCGGACGGGAGTTCCGCGAGGCCCTGGGCGTCCTGCTGGAACGGGCCCCACAGGCGGGCGCCGTACGGCGGGACGTGGTGCTGGACGGCGTCCTCGCCCTGCTCCTCGGATGTTCGATGGAGCGGCGGCGCGGCCCCGGCATGCCGCCCGACAGGATGGCGGCGCTGGCCTGCGACAGCCTCCGTCCGGGGCGGGGTGTGACGAAACCGCCCCCGAGGCCCCGGGGGCCGGCGTGACGAAACCTGGTGTGTGGTCTGTGGCGGTTCGCTGTCCGCCGCCCGTACGGGGGCCGCCCCGGTTCCGCCGCCTGTCGGCAGAAGGCGCATCGCGAGCGGCGGCTGGGCGTGCTCCGGGGGCCGTCCGCGCAGCCGTAGTGGTCCCGCCGTCCAAGGCCGTTCCCCTCACGTGATTTGTGGTGCAAGCTGTTCCATAAATCGGTCGGTGAACGGAGGCGTCGAGCCATGGCGAGAAGTACCACCAAGGCAACTACCAAGGAGACCGTCAAGGGGAACGGCCGCGCGGGGCGTGGTCCCGATCCACGGGCGGAGCGCAGCAGGGCCGCGGCGCTGGCGGCCGCAGGTGATCTGCTGATCGAGGGCGGGTGGGCCGAGGTGACGCACGTGGCCGTGGCGGCGCGCAGCGGCGTAGGGCGGACCACGCTGTACCGGCACTGGCCGGAGGCGGCGATGCTCATCCAGGAGCTGCTCGCCGATATTTTCTCGGTGGATCACAGCGAACGCACGGGTGATCTGCGCAGCGACCTCCGCAGCGAAGTGGGGGTAATCGCCGCGATGTTGTGCAACCCGAAGCAGGAGCGGGCGCTACGGGTCATCATCGATCAGGCGCCCCTCGATCCCCGGTATGCGGCGGTTCTGGAGTCCTGCACCCGCAAGGGAATGTCGGCGCTCCGCGAGATTCTGGCGGAGGGCAGCGCACGGGGCGAGCTTCCCGGGTCGCTCGATATCGACGTGGCCGTGGACCGGCTCATCGGTCCGCTTGTCTTCCGGCGGCTGGCGGAGGGGGGTGACTTCGCCGGAGGCTATGTCGCCGAGCTGGTCGACGACTTCCTGAGGGCGCAGGCGGCCAAGAAGTGACGGGGTTGGCCGAACTTC
The DNA here is from genome assembly GCF_020099395.1 of Streptomyces mobaraensis. Classification (NCBI taxonomy): domain Bacteria; kingdom Bacillati; phylum Actinomycetota; class Actinomycetes; order Kitasatosporales; family Streptomycetaceae; genus Streptomyces; species Streptomyces mobaraensis. The sequence continues at coordinate 5,496,020 of NZ_CP083590.1, forward strand.
CCATTCCGCGATCTTGATTGGCTCTCCAGCGGGACACCTGTGGCGCACCTGCGGGGCACCAATGGCCCGGCGGAACCTCAGGCATCATCTGTGGAACATCTTGTGCCATGGAGTGGGCCGTCGATGATTCGTCGGGGTATGGGGGCGAGGGGCACGGGTGGTTGACGCGGCGTTCCCGGATGACGCGGTACCCGGACAACACAGCCCACTCGGGTGGCACAAGCCAACGAGGGGAGTTTCCGCGTGAGCCAGCTGATGGATTGCGGTGTCCGCGAAGAAGTGCGCGTGTGCCACGTTCCGCGGCCCTGCCGGGAGGCAGGGTCGTTCCGCGCACCGCGGCTGTACGGAAGGGAGAGGGACATCGCCGAGGTATCCCGGCTGCTGCGGCAGCCGGGAGTGCGGCTGCTCACCGTCACCGGCCCGGCCGGGGTGGGCAAGAGCGTCCTGGCGGCGGCGGTGGTCGCGGACGCCGTCCCGCAGGTCGCCGACGAGGTCGTCCGGGCCGACCTGGCCGCCGCCGGCAGCCTCACCGATGTATGGCGCGAGATCGCAGCCGCGCTGGGCCTGCCCGGCGCCGAAGGGGACGCGGCGCACGCGGCGGTCCCGGACACCGTCGTGGAGTGCATCGGCAACCGCCGGGTGCTGCTCGTCCTGGACAACTGCGACACGGTGGCGAGCCTGCTGACCGCCGATCCTCCCTGCCTGCTGGCCCGTTGCCTGCGGCTGCGGCTGCTGCTCACCAGCCGGTCCGCGCTCAACGTCTACGCGGAACACCTCCATCCGCTGGCCCCGTTGCTCGTCCGGACCCGCGACCGGGGCGACGGGAGCTCCGTGGCGGCGCAGCTCTTCCTCGACCGGGTAGGGGCGCACTACCGCGGCGACGTCCTCCAAGGCGCGGACCTGCGGAACATCGACGAGATCTGCGAGGTCCTCGACGGGCTGCCGCTCGCCATCGAGGTGACGGCGCGGTCCGTAGGCGCGATGAGCACGGGGGAGCTGCTGCAGGCGCTGCGCAGGGGCGAATACCCGTACCACAGCCACTTCCTGGACGTGCCGACCAGACATCACTCACTGTCGAGTGCACTGTCCTGGGGGGACGCGACGCTCACCGCCGACGAGCGGCTGCTGATGCGGCGGCTCGCCGTCTGCGAGTCCACGATCGACCTGCTCACGGTGCAGCGGCTGGGCCGCCTCAGCCGCATGCGGGCGGCCCGCCGACTGGACTCGCTGGTCCACAAGAGCCTGCTGGTGAGCGCCAAACGGCGGGACGGCGACCCGGAGTTCCGGATGCTCACCGTGGTGCGCGACCACTACCGGCGCCAACTCGCCGCCGATACCGTGGCGTTCGCCGAGGCCCGGGAGCTTCACATCGACCACTGCATCCGGTTCGCCGCCGCGGCGCGGACCGGCCTGCGCACCGCTGAGGGCCGCTCCCGCTGGCTGGCCCTGGTGCTCACCCGCATGCCGGACCTCCGTACGGCCGTGCGCGGGCTGCAAGCCCGCAGCCGCCACGCCGACGCGGTACGGATGCTGCTGAACCTGGACGACGCCCTGGCCGTGCACGACCTGCTGCCCGAGGCGGCCGCGCTGCTGCACGGCTCCCTCGACGCGCTCGCGGCCGGACCGGACGAGGGCCCCGACGGGGGCCCGAACTCCCTATTCGCCGACGCGCTGGCCACGGCGGGCCGTTGGACGCTGGCTGGCGACGACATGGAACGGGCGAGCGGACTGCTCGACCGGGCGGCCGCACTCCATGAGGCCGCCGGGGACGCCGTCGGAGGCGCGGGCGTCGCGGTCCACCGCGCGGAGGCACGGCGGCGGGCCGGGGACCTGCTGGGCGCGGTGGCCCTCGCCCAGCAGGCCGTGGCGGTGCTCGATGCCCGGCGCGAGGTCGGGGGCGCCGCCGCCGCGCGGCGGCAGCTCGGCCTGGCCCTCGCCGGCCAGGGCGCCGCGGAGGCGGAGGCACCCCTGCTCAGAGCGGTCGACGACCTGCGGTCGCTGGACGATCCGCACGCCCTGGCGCTGGCATTGATCGACCTGGCCCGGGTCAGGGTCGCCCTGGGCCGGTGTGCGGCCGCGCACGCCGCCGTACGGGAGGGCATGGACCTGCTCCTGCTGCACTCCGGCAGCCCGGCGGAGGTGGCGCTGGCGCTGGAGACCACGGGACGCGCGGTGGCCGGCCGGGGCGAGGCCGACCAGCGGGTGGTCCGCCAGGTGCTGGCCGCGGCCGCGGCGCTGCGCGGGCGGTGCGGGGCGGGGGCGGAGCAGGCCCGAACCGTCCCGCCGGAGGAGTGCCCCTCGCCGGGGTCGGCGCTCACCCTCGCCCTCTCCCTGCCGGTGGCCGCCCTGGAGGCGGAGCACCGGGCGGCGGCTGCGGGCGGGCCGGACGCCGAGCCGCCCGCAGGGCTCACCCCGCGCCAGTACCAGATCGCCGAGCTGGTGGCCGAGGGCATGACCAACCGGCAGATCGCCCGGACCCTGGAACTGTCGGAGTGGACGGTGGTCAACCATCTCCGTCAGGTGATGAACAAGCTGAAGTGCCCGTCACGGGTGCACGTGGCCCGGGTGATGCAGCAGCGGGCCGGCGCGGCGGGGTGACCCCGGCCGGGGCGGTGGGCCAGGGGGTCGCCCACCGCCCCGGCCGACGGGCTCGACGGGCCGGCCCGGCACGCCTGGTCAGCGCGTGGTCACCGGGGACCGCCAAGGCTGCCCGGCATGGCGAAGACCACGTCCTCCTCCACCGTGGTCAGGGTGTCCACCTGGTCGTAGCCCAGTTCGCCGAGCCGGTCGACGAGTTGCTCCACCAGGATCTCCGGGGCACTGGCGCCGGCCGTGACGCCCACCGAGTCGACGCCGCGGAGCCAGCTCTCGTCGAGCCGGGAGACGTTGTCGACCAAGTGGGCGCGGACACCGTGCCGTTGGGCGACCTCGACCATGCGGATCGAGTTGCTGGAGTTGTCGGAACCGACGACCAGGACCAACTGTGCCTTCGAGGCCAGCTCCTTGACCGCGTTCTGCCGGTTCTGGCTCGCGTAGCAGATGTCGTCGGAGCCCGGCCCCTTGATGTCGGGGAAGCGGCGGACGAGCTCCTCGGTGATGTCGCGCGTCTCGTCGAGCGAGAGTGTGGTCTGCGTCAGATAGCTCACCGAAGTGCCCTCGGGGATCCGCACGGTGCGGGCGTCCTCGACGGTCTCGATCACGATGGTGTGCTCGGGGGCCTCGCCGACCGTGCCCACCACCTCCTCATGGCGGGCGTGGCCGATGAGCAGGATGGTGTGGCCGGTGGTGGCGAACCTTCTGGCCTCCTGGTGCACCTTCGACACCAGGGGGCAGGTCGCGTCGATGACGTCGAGCCGGCGGGCCGCCGAGTTGTCCCGCACGCGGGGCGAGACCCCGTGCGCGGAGAAGACGCACACCGCGCCCTCGGGGACCTCCTCCTCCGATTCCACGAAGACGGCGCCCTTCTTCTCCAGGGACCTGACCACGTACTTGTTGTGGACGATCTCGTGGCGGACGTAGACGGGCGCGCCATGGATCTCCAGGGCGCGTTCGACCATGCCGATGGCGCGGCGCACCCCCGCGCAGAAGCCGCGTGGTTCGGCCAGGATGATGCGCTTGCGGGCGGGGGCCGGAATACTCACGGCACTCACGACGCTCACGGCACTCACCTCATTCACGGCGTTCAGGTCTCCCTTCACCATGGGCTCAGGGGGTCGATTCTGTGCGGCCGGTGCCGGGCGCAGAAGCGGCTGATTCTTGCTAGCCGGGACAGCCCCCACCTCAGTTAATTGTCAGGGCGATTGCCATGGCCGCCGGGTCGGACCGGTTCCTATTTTGGGGAGCTCTGCGATCTCTCTCAAGAACGTTGCAATGGAAGGGGCCCGATGGGAAGGGCTGGAATACCGTTCCGTAAACATCCGACAAGTCTGGGAATGCTGTTCGACTGGCATGCGGAGGCGGACCGCCAGACCGTTGCCTGCCTCGACCGGCCCTTCGACATCGCCCCCGACCGGGGAACGCTCTATACCGGCAGCCAACTGGCCGAGCTGGTGCAGCAGTTCTCGGCGCAGTTGTATGCGGCGGGGGCGCGCCGCGGCGACCGGGTGGCGATCCTCAAGGACAACCACCTCGACATGGCCCTCGCCGCTGCGGCCGCCGCGCGGTTCGGTGCCTTGCCGGCGACGATCTCGGCCGTGAACTCGCCCGAAGTGCACCGGGCGTTGCTGGCCCGGCTCGACCCTGCCGTGCTCGTGATCTCGCCCGGGCCGCTCGCCCGCGCCGTAGAGGCCGGGGTGGAGCTGGCGGGGCCGCGCACCCGGGTGGTGTTGCTGGGCGAGCGCGACGAGGGGACGCCCGAGTCCGTGCTGACCCGGGCCGATCTGGCGGGCGGCCCGGTGCCGCCGGCCGCTCCCGCCGGGCGGGACGAGCCGATGCTCGTCATGCACAGCTCCGGGACGACCGGGGTGCCCAAGCTTGTCGTCCACTCCGCCGCCACGATGCTCGGCGGCATCGCACGGATGGAGCGCATCAAGTTCCCGGTGCTGGCGAGCAAGCACCGCGATGTCGCGGCGACGTCGGTGTCGTTCGCGCACGGCCGGATCGTGTCATGGCTGATGGGCCAGTTCGTGCTGGCCCCCCGGAAGATCGTGATCATCTCGAGGCATGAGCCGGAGGTCGCCGAGCGGATGCTGGCCGAGCACCGGCCGACGACGCTTGAGGCGTGCCCCAACATCTTCCAGCGGTGGGAGGGACTCGCGGTCCGGCGCCCGGAGTTGTTCCGCCGGGTGCGGCTGTACGTGGGGACGTTCGACGCGGTGCATCCGCGCACGGTACGGACGTTCCTGACCGCCAGCAGGCGGCCGTTCCCGGTCTGGCTCCAGGGGTGGGGCCAGAGTGAGGTGGGGCCGGTGTGCTTCACCTTGTTCACCCGGGGGCAGATGCGGGGTGCGGCCGACGGGTCGTCCGTGACCAGCGACATCGGCTGGCCCTCGCCGGGGTTCAACCGGGTCCGGGTCGTCGATGCGGAGACCGGCCGCCGGGTGGGCCGGGGCCGCCCTGGGATCATGATGGTCGCCACCAAGGCCCGCTGCCTCGACTACCTCGGGGAGAGCGACCGCTGGCGGGAAAAGGTCCGGGGAGCGTGGTGGAACACCGGCGACATCGGTGAGCTAGGCCGCTTCGGCCGGCTGCGGCTGGTCGACCGCGAGGTGGACATCATTCCGGGCACGAGCGGGATCGAGCTGGAGTCGGTGCTGCTGGACCGGCTCCCCCTGGTCTCCGATGTGACGGTCCTCGGGGTGCCCGGGCAACTGCCGGTGCCGGTGCTGTCGACGGAGGACGGCCGGCTCGACCCCGAGGAGTGGCGGCAGGCCGTCCGCGGCCTGCCGGAGCTGGCGGAGCCGCGACTGATCCCCTTCGAGGAGGTGCCGCGCACGGCGACGTGGAAGGTGCGGCGCCTGGAGCTGCGCGAAAAAGTGCTCGGCGACAAGTCGCACATCGGCACGGGCCGTTGGACGTGACACCCCCCGGTGGCGGGTGGTCGTTCCGCCAGGGGCGGAACGGGTGGGCACCACCCGGCCCACCGGGCCGCACCCGAGAGGGGTGCCCCGGGCCCGCCCCAACCCTCTTCTGCGGGGGCGAAGCCCCCGCGTCCCCCGTTGCGGGGGCTTCGGCCCCCGCACCCCCGCGATCGCGCTCCGCGCGATGGTCCTCAAACGCCGGACGGGCTGAGTAGTGGGCCACCCGGTCCCCAAGGAGGCATGGAGACAGTGACCGATATCGACGTCGCCGTCGTCGGCGGCGGCATTGCCGGGCTGACCACGGCGTACCGGCTGAGCCGCCGCGGCCACCGCGTCGAGGTGTTCGAGGCCGCGGACGAGCCGGGCGGCCGGATGCGGTCCAGCCGGGTCGACGGCTGGACCATGGACACCGGAGCCGAGACGATCTCGCCCTACGGCTACCCGGCCACCTGGGAGTTGATCAAGGAGCTCGGCCTGGAGCAGGCCGGAGCGCTGCACCGGATCCGGCATCCGGTGGGCCTGTGGCGGGGTGGCCGTACCCACCCCTGGGTGGGCCACCCCCGCTCGTTGCTGGCCGGCGCCGGGATGACCGCCCGCGGCCGCGTGCAGTTGTTGCGGATGATGCTGGCGAGCGCGACCCGCTCGGGCCGGGTCGATCCGGACCGGCCGGAGGACTCGGGGTTCGGTACCCGCACTCTCGCCCAGTACGGTGCGGCGCACGGCCGTGAGCTGGTCGACAACCTGCTCGCGCCCGTCTCGTCCGCCGCCTTCGGCTGGCTTCCCGAACGCAGTTCCGCCGCACCGATGTTGGCGATCATGCAGGGCACGCATGGCATCTACCGGTGGCAGACCTACCGCGACGGGCAGGACACCATGGCGCGGATCCTCGCGCAGCATGTCAAGGTGCATCTGTCCCGCACGGTGACCGCGGTGGAGCGGGACGGCCGGGGGGCGCGGCTGGCCTTCGCGGACGGCACCGGGCTCACCGCGCGGGCGGCCGTCGTCACGCTTCCCTCGCCGGAGATCCCGGCGCTCCGGCCTGATCTGGAGGACGGGGAGCGGGAGTTCCTCGAGGCGTCGACGTTCACGACCATGATCCGGGTCTGTGTCCGGCTCAACCGGCCGCTGGAGCCGCGGCGGACCGCTGGGCAGCCGCGGCTGTACGCCTTCGTCATGGGCCCCGGTGAGGACTCCCTGCTCTCGGGTGGCACGGTGGAGCACAACAAGTGCCCGGCCCGCGTCCCGTACGGCAAGGGGCTGGTGACGCTGCTGATCTCGCCCCGCCGGGCCGCCGAGGTGTACGACCTCCCCGACGGCCAGGTACTCGACCGTGTCCTCGACGAGGGGGAGCGGTTCATCGACGGGCTGCGTGCGGCGTATGCGGGCCATGAGGTGGTGCGGTGGCGCAATGGCCTGCCGGAGGCGCCGCCGGCCGCGCTGGCGCTGCGGAAGGCGTTCGTCAGTCGTGCGCCGGGGCCCGTGGAGTACGCGGGCGACTGGATCTATCTGCGGCCGAGCAGCGAGGCCGCGATCGCGTCCTCCCGCCGGGCGGCCTCCCGGGTCGCCGCCTGGCTCGCCCGCTGACCGCGGACGCCGTGCTCGGCATGGCGAAGGGCCGCCGACCGGTAACCGGTCGGCGGCCCTTCGCTGTTCGGGCCGCACGGGCCGTTCGGGGCCGTGCGGCTCAGGAGCGGCTGCCCGCGGATGCGGGGCTGACCGCGGCGGCCTGCGCCGGCTCGGGCGCCGACTCGCTGATGCCGTACCGGTCGTGGAAGCGGCGCAGCGGGCCGGGGGCCCACCAGGTGGCTCCGCCGAGGAGGCGCATGGCGGCGGGGAGCAGGATGCCGCGGACCAGGGTGGAGTCCATCAGGATGGCCAGCGGGATGCCGAGACCCATGGCCTTCAGGTAGCTGATGCCGGAGCTGATCATCACGATGAAGACCAGGGAGAGGATGACGGCGGCGTAGGTGACGACCTTGCCGACCTTCTCCAGGCCGGTGGCGACGGAGAGTTGGTTGTCGCCGGTGCGGTCGTACTCCTCCTTGACGCGGGAGAGGATGAAGACCGCGTAGTCCATGGAGAGCCCGAAGGTGATGGTGGTGACGAGGATCGGGACGGTCCAGGTGATGGAGCCGGTGTTGATGAAGTCACCCACGAGCCACTTGAGATGGCCGTCCTGGAAGACGTAGACCAGGGAGCCGAAGGTGGCGCTGAGGCTGAGGATGCTGAGGATCATGGCGATCAGCGGCAGCAGCACGCTGCCTGTCAGCAGGAAGAGCAGGAGGTAGGTGCCGAGCGCCAGGATGCCGAGGGCGAGCGGGAGTTTGTCCTTGAGCAGGTCGAAGGTGTCGACCGACGTGGCGGGCTGGCCGCCGACGGTGACGGGGAACGGGGCGTCCTGCGTACGGATCCGTTTGACGATGTCCTCGCCCTTGGAGCCGAGGCCGTCCACGGCGGGGACCACGGAGAGATAGGTCGAGTCGGCGGCGCCGTAGTGGCGGGAGAAGTCGGTGGCCGGGGCCACCTGCTTGCCCTGGACGTAGGAGCCGGTGAGGGCATCGACCCGGGCCACGTCGGGAAGGGCGGAGAGCTTCTCGGCGTACGAGCCGATCTGCTGTTCGTGTTGCGCGGGGTTGCCGATGTCCCGCGCGACGACGGTCATGGCCTGGGCCTCGCGGTTGTTGAACCCCTTCTGGATGATCTTGGCGACCTGGGCTGACTGGGAGCTCTTGGGGAGCATCTGCTCGTCCGCGAGGCGCATGTTGAGGTCGACGACGGGCGAGGCGAGGAAGGCCATCAGGGCGAGCACACCGACCACCAGGGGGATGGGGCGGCGCATCACCAGCAGGGCCAGCCGGTGCCAGTAGCCCTGGCCCTCGGCGGCCTCGGGGCGCGGCTTACGGCGGATGAGCCGCAGCTTGTCGATGCGCGGGCCGGCCCAGACCAGCAGGGACGGGACGATGAAGAGCGTGGCTGTCGCCGCGATCAGGGTGGTGATGGTGCCGCCGACGCCGATCGTCTGGACCATGCCGAAGGGGATGGCGAGCAGGGAGAGGAAGGCCACGGCCAGGGTGACGGCGGAGAAGGTGATGGTCCGGCCGACGGTGCGCATCGTGGTGCGGACGGCCTCCTGGACGTCGGCGCCGCGCCCAAGCTCCTCGCGGTATCGGGTGATGAACAACAGGCTGTAGTCGATGGCCAGTCCGAGGCCGAGGAGCGTGGTGATGTTGGACAGCAGGTTGTTGACGTCGGCGACGAACGTCAGGGCGAAGACCAGGCCGAAGACGAGCAGCAGGGTGGCGAGCGCGACGGCCAGCGGCAGTGCGGCGGCCACCAGCGAGCCGAAGATGATGACGAGGACGATGAGGACGAGGGGGAAGACCATGCCCTCTGCGGTCGAGGCGTCCTTGGCGGCCGTCTCGGTGTTCTCGAGGTTCATCAGCGCCGTGCCGCCGAGCTTGATCCTCAGCCCGTCGAAGTCGCCGGTGTACTTCTTCTTCAGGTCCTTCACACGGTCGTTGACCTGGTCGAAGTCGCCCAGGATGGTGCCGTTGACGAGGGCCTGGTCGCCCTTTTCACTGCGCAGCGAGGCGACCTTGCCCAGGGACCAGTAGGACGTGACGCCGGCCAGGTCCTTGTCGGCCTGGAGCTCCTGGGTGAGGTGGAGGCCGGCCTTGGCGGCATCCGGGTCGTCGACGCCCCGGTCCGCGGTGACGACGATGGAGAGGTTGGGCCGGCCCTGCTTGAACTCCTTCTCCAGCGTCTCCTGGGTCTTGGCGGCCTCGGTGCCGGAGTTCTCGTAACCACCCATGGACAGCCGGTCGTTGAGTCCGGCTGCGGCGCCGCCCACACAGAGAACGATCACCAGCACGGCCAACAAGATTTTCTTGGGCCTGGGGAGGATGAGCCTCGCCAGTCTGTCGAGCATGTCGGTATCTCCTGTCAGGCGGCGTCCCGTCGGGGGCGGGCACTCGCATACGAGTTATGGCACAAGTTGTTTCAGAGTTGCGGAACAGTCTGCATCCGTCGAGCTTTCGGTGCAAGGTGTTCCACATCTCTGTCGGATCCTCATCACCCGTGCAGGGCGAGCAGGTTGGCGGCCATCAGGACGGGCACGCCCCAGCGGTGCAGCTTGATGCCCATGACGCGGGCCACCAGGACATCGCCGCGCACCAGGCCCGCCCGGGCCTGCCGCACCCGCAGCGCCAGCAGCGGCAGCACGAGCAGCGCGAACCATGCCGGTGCGGCGCCCACGGCGACGGTGGTCGCCACCACGGCGGGTTCCACCAGGTGGAACCCGGCGACGACCCACCGGTAGGCGGCCGCCGAGGTGAGCGTGGCGAGGTTGCGCCGCCCCGCGAGGCGGTCCCCCGCCACGTCGTTCATGTTCGAGTAGGCCGACACCAGCAGGCTCCACAGCCCGAACAGGCAGGTCTCCGCGATGACGAGCCCCGTCACCCGGCCGGTGAGCAGCACGTACGGAAGGAGCACCGCCAGCCCCGGCGTCAGCAGGACAAGCTCCTGCCCGCCCCGGTAGCTGACCTTGAGCCCGTACGAGTACTGCACATTGCTGGCCAGCACCAACGCCAGCACGATGCAGGCCCACAGCGGATGGTGCGGGGCGACGGTCAGCGTCAGCGCCCAGACGGCCGCGCCCCACAGCGCCGCCCCCCAGCCGAACAGCTCCGCCTGCCGTACGGTCAGCGCGCCGCTGAGCAGCGGCTTGCGCGACCGGTCACGCAACGCCCCGTCCTCGGGCGAGTAGTTGCGGGCGTCACTGCCGTCCCGGATGCCGGTGACGTCGTCGAGGGCGACGGTCGCGGCGACCACGCCCGCATAGCCGAGGATGTACAGCAGCAGGACCGCCCAGGTGCGCCCGGCCCACAGGGGGTCGCCCGGCAGCGCCGTCCAGACGACGAAGGCGCTCAAGTAGTAGTCGTAGAAGGAGAGTTTTCCCAGCTTGGCGTAGATCTTCAGGCGGCCGGCGCGCGAGACGGGCGACGATGCGGTGACCGTGGTCATCGGCGACCCGTTCCCTTGCGGCCGAAGGTCGAGATGAGCACCTGTGACAGCCAGCGGTGAGCCGGGTCGGCCATCTCGCGCAGCGCCTCGTCGATGCGCTCCCCGCTCACCCGCCCCTCGGCGACGATGCGCGGGCGCATGAACTCCAGCCACAGCATGTAGTGCCTGGCCTGCACCGAACCACCCCGCACCAGCACCGCCCGGCCCTCGGCCGAGACGTCCTCCAGCCCCGCCGCCAGGGCCGCCGCGACGTCGAAGTGGCCACCACGCGGCTCATGGCCGGAGCGGCGCATCAGGTCGTACCCCGCCACCCGGACGTCCTGGAGGAAGTCCTCGGAGACGGCACTGCGGAACAGCGTCAGGGAGTCGGTGTCTTCGAGGAACAGCCATCCCCCGGGCTTGAGCGTCCGTACCAGCGCGGCGACAGCGCCCTCCCGGTCCTCGAGGTGCTGGATCACCATCCGGGAGTGCACCAGGTCGAAGGTGTCGGCGGGGAGTGCACCGGAGCGTATGTCGACCCTCGCCACCTCGACGTGCGGCGCCTCGAGCCAGCCGAGCCGCTCGGTCGACAGATCCGCCGCCACCACCCGGCCGGAGGGGCCGACCCGTTCACCCAGCCAGTGCGCGATCGAGCCGGAGCCCGCACCGACCTCGAGGACGGACCAGCCCTCGCCGACACCGAGCCGCTCCAGCCGCTCGACGGTGCCGGGATCCCAGATCGCCTCGTTCGTCCTCAGCCGCTCCGTCTCCCGTTCCCAGGCCGGGTCGAAGACGTACTCTTTCGCTTCCACGGTCATGGCAGCTCCCGCCGTTCGTCGCAATCCTGATGCCACGCTAGGAACCGGCCGGGCGCCGGGACATGACAAATGAGTGCGGCTCCGCGCACCGTCAGACAGTTATCTGCTACGGACCAACTACGCCGATCCGCCTAGCGTTGGGGCCTCCACAGACGTGAATGCCGGGAGGGTTCCCGTGTTCCACACCTTGCTGATCGGCCTCGGACGATCGGGGCGCGAACTCCACCTGCCCGTCCTGCGCAGGCTGCGCGCGGACCGGGGGACTGCGGGAGCCGGCGACACCTGCGTGTTCGCACCGGACGACCCCCTCGGCTACGACATCCGGCCCGCGGCCCGCCGGGCCGAGCCCGGACTGCGCACCGTCGGCTCTCTCGCCGGGGCCAGGGACCGCCTCGACCCCGCCACCACCGTCGTCCACCTCTGCAGCCCGCCCACCGAACGCACGGAGCTCCTGCGCGACATCGCCGGACTCGGCTTCCGCCGCTTCCTCGTGGAGAAACCCATCGGCGTCGACACCGTCGTCGTCGAGGAGCTGCGCACGCTGCGCGACAGCTACGGGCTGCAGCTCGCCGTCGTCGCGCCCTGGCTGCACAGCACCCTCACCGAACGCCTCGACGGACTCGTACGCTCCGGCAGTCTCGGCCACCTCCGCCGCATCGACATACGGCAGCACAAGCCGCGGCTGCACCGCTCGCTGCACACCCCCAGCCACCCCACCGCGTTCGACGTGGAACTACCGCACTCGGTCGGGGTGGTGCTGCGCCTCGCCGGTGCCGCCCGCGTCACCGGAGCCACCTGCACCGACGCCCGCGTCGGCGACACCGTGGTGCCCCGCATGGGCAGCGCCGCGGTGACCCTGGACCACGACAGCGGGGTGACCAGCCGGATCGCCACCGACCTCGCCTCTCCCCTGCGCGAGCGCCGCATCGACCTCGTCTTCGACGCGGGCACCGCCGTCGGCCACTACCCCGTCGGCAGCGACGACCTCTACGCCCACCTCCGCGTCACCCCGATCGGGCTGCCCGAGCGGTACGAGATCTTCCCCGACGCGGCACTCGACGCCTGCATCCTCCATGCCTACCGCGGCTTCCGCCAAGGCGCCGACCGCCACGCCGAGTTCACGCTTCAGGCGCAGGTCGTCGAGGTACTCGAACAGGCCAAGCGGCACGCGGCCGGCAGGACCGCGGAAAGGAGCAGCACCCATGTCCTGGGCCGATAGCAACGCATGGGCCGACGGCAGCGGCATCACCCTGTGCGGCATCGGCGACGAGGCAGGTGCCGCGCTCGCCGACCAGACCACCGCCCTCACCATCCTCGGCTGGTCCGCCATCGAGCTGCGCAGCGTCGACGGCACCGCCCTCGCCGACCTCGACGACGCCGCCTTCGACCGCCTCACCGACCACCTCGCCGACGCGGGCCTGCGCGTCGCCTGCGTCGACTCCCGCATCGCCAACTGGGCCCGCCCCGTCACCGCCGACCTCAAGGACGACCTGCGCGAGCTGGAGATCCTCGCCGGGCGCTGCGCCCGGCTCGGCACCCGGATGATCCGCGTCATGTCGTACCCCAACGACGGCCTGGCCGAGACGGCCTGGCGGGCCGAGGTGTTCCGGCGGCTGGCGGAGCTCACCGCGCGTGCCGAGGATGCCGGAGTGGTGCTGGTGCACGAGAATTGCGCGGGCTGGGCAGCCACCAGGGCCGACCGCATGCTGGAGCTGCTCGACCACCTCGACAGCCCCGCGTTCCGGCTCCTCTTCGACATCGGCAACGGCGTGGCGTACGGGTACGAGGCGTACGACCTGCTGCCCGACATCGCACCCTTCGTCGCCCATGTGCATATCAAGGACGCGCTCGGCACCTCCGAGGAGACCCGCTACACGCTGCCCGGACGAGGCCGCTGCCGCGTCGTGGACGCCGTGCGGCTGCTGCAGGACCAGGGGTATGCGGGGTTCCTCTCCATCGAGCCGCACCTCTCCGTCCGCCCCCACGAGAGCGGCACCGCCCCGGACGGCGGCCTTGTGGCCGAGTTCGTCGCGTACGGGCGCGAGCTGGAACGGCTCCTCGCGGGCCATGGGACGGGCGCATGATGGGCCGCGCCGAACTGCTGCCCGCCGAACGGGAGCTGCTGCTCACCCTCCTCGAACTCCCCACGGCCGGGCCGCTGGAGACCGGGACCGACGGTCCGCGGCCGCTGCTGTGGGAGGCGCAGGGCGCTTATGCCGAGGCGGCGGCCCGGCTGGGGTTCACCGTGGTCCACCGGGCCGCCCCCGACCCGTCCGTCCTCGACCGGGAAGGGGTGCCGGTCCCGGTCCGCGAGGCCGCCGAGCGGACGCCGGGGTTCCTGGACTGCCAGCCCAGCACGGTGCTGCGGCTCGGGCCGGAGCTGCCGCGCGAGCGGACGGTGATGTTCAACGTGCACCTCGACACGGTGGCCGGCGGAGAGCCACCCCGCTACCGGGACGGGCGCTTCCACGGCCGGGGCGCCATCGACGCCAAGGGGCCCGCCGTCGCCCTGCTCGCCGGGTTGCGCTCGGCGGTGGACGCCGTGCCGGGCCTGGGCATCGACACCGGGGTGCTGGTGCAGCTCGTCTCCGGCGAGGAAGGCGGGGCCATGGGCGTCTTCGGCACCCGGCCTCTGGTGGAGAGCGGCTGGACCGGCCGGCTCAACCTGTTCTGCGAACCCACCCGGGGCCGCATGGTGCCCCGGTCCACCGCCGCCGCGACCGCCCTGATCGAGGCGGCGGGGGAGGACGCCATCGACGACCACCCGGAGGCCGGCCACAACGCCACCGTCCTGCTGGGCTTCCTCGCCCAGCACCTCGCCGGGCGGCTCCCCGGCAGTGTGCCCGGAGGCGTGTCCGGCGCCCGGGTCTGCGTGGCCGGGCTGCACACCGGCGACCTGCACAACAAGGTGTACGGCGCCGGACGGCTGCTGCTGAACCTCGCCTACCCCACCACCGAGGCCGGGCACGCCCTCACCCGGGCCCTGGAGCACGAACTGGACGCCGGACTCGCCGAGTTCGCCCACCGCTTTGCCGACCGCCCCGCCCTGGCCCGTACGGCCGCCGAGGCACGCGACGTGACCGCCCTGCACTGGCTCAAGCGGGGCCTGCCCGCCCTCGACGCCCACGACCCATGGGCGGAGCGGCTGCTCACCGACGCGGGCATCCCGTACGCCGCACCGGACGAACCGGCGTGCACCTGCGATGCGATCTGGATGCACGGCGTGCCCGGCGCCTACACCGCCGTCTACGGCCCGGGCGACCTCGAAGCCAACCACGCCCATGCCGCAGGCGAGTTCGCCGACCTGCGCGACCTCGAAGCATTCGCCACCGGCGTCGCCTCGCTCCTGGAGCACTTCGCCCGGGCGGCCTCACATTTTTAGGGAATCGTCATGACACCCACGATGAAACCAGCGGCAAGCACCGCCACCACGGTGCGCATCCCGCACGGTGCGCTCACCGACTTCGCGACCGAGGTCCTCACCCGGCGCGGCGTGCCACCGATACGCGCCCGGGCGGCCGCCGAGGCCCTCGTCTACGGCGACCTGACCGGTCTGCGCTCGCACGGCCTGGCCAACCTCACCCGCCTCTACCTCCCCCTCTTCGACTCCGGGCGGGTCCGGCCGGACGCCGAGCCGAAGGTGCTCGCCGACCGGGGCGCCTCGGTCCTCCTCGACGCCGACCTCGGCCTCGGCCTCTGGGTGGCCTCCGAGGCGCTGGACCTCGCGGCCGAGCGCGCCGCCGAGCACGGCATCGGGCTTGTCTCCGTGCGCAACGCCACCCACTTCGGCTGCGCCGGCCACCACACCGGGCGGCTCGCCGAACGCAACCTCGTCGCCGTCCTCGCCTCCAACTGCGGCCGCCAGCGCATCGCCCGGCCGCCGGGCGGCCGGTACGCCATGCTCGGCACCAACCCGCTCAGCATCGCCGCCCCCGCCGGGCCCGAACTGCCGCCGTTCGTCCTCGACATGAGCACCACCGCCGTCCCCACCGGAAGGATCCGCCAGGCCGCCAGGGCCGGGCAGGAGATCCCCGAGGGCTGGCTCGAGGACGCGCACGGCCGGCCCGTCACCGACCCCGGCGCCCTCGACCGCGGCGAGGGGTACCCGCTCTGGCTCGGCGGCCGCCCCGAGACCGGTGCCTACAAGGGATACGGGCTCGCCCTGCTCGTCGAGGTGCTTGCCGCCCTGGTTCCCGGCGCCGGGCTCGGCCCCGCCCCGGAGGCGTACGGCGGCGACGGCGGCCCCACCGGCCGCGACGACGACATCGGCTTCCTCGCCCTCGTCATCGCCCCCGGCGCGCTCCGCCCGGTGGACGGCTTCCTCGCCGACGCCGAGGGAATGTTCCGGGCTCTCACCGACTGCCCGCCGCTCGATGCGGCCGCACCCGTGGCCTACCCGGGCGTCCGCGAGGCCGAGCTCGCCGCCGCCGCGCGCGCCGACGGCGTCGTGCTCGACGCGGCGCTGTACGACGAACTCAAGGCGGTAGCCGGTGGCGTGGGCATCAGCGCCCCCGAAGGGAGGCACGCGTGACTGCGCTGCGCATCGGGATCGTCGGCCTCGGCGTCATCTCACGCTTCTATGTGGCCGCCTTCGATGAACTCCCCGGCCTCGAACTCGCGGCCGTCTGCGACCTGCGGCCCGAGGCGCTGCGCCCCTTCGAGGGGCGCGCCGCCTGCTTCACGGACCACCGCACCATGATCGCCGAGGCTGAGCCGGACGCCGTCGTCGTCAACGTGCCCAACGACGCCCACGCCGCCGTCTGCACCGACCTCCTCGCCGCCGGCATCGCCGTCTGCGTGGAGAAGCCGCTGGCCACCACCGTCGAGGACGGCCGGGCCCTGGTGCGGCTGGCCCGGGAGCGGGGGACGGTGCTGTTCACCTCGTTCCACCGCCGCTACAACGACAACGCCCTCGCCCTGCTCGACAAGATCAGCGGCACCCCCGTGTCCTCGCTCACCGTCCGCTACCTGGAGACGATCGAGGAGCACGCCGGGACCGACCGCTGGTACCTGGACCCGGCCCGCTGCGGCGGCGGCTGCGTCGCCGACAACGGCCCCAACGCCTTCGACACCGTGCGGCAGTTCCTCGGCCCCGTCGAGGTCACCGATGCCACCGTCGTCCGTGACGGCGACGGCATCGACCGGCAGGCCACCGTCCTGCTCCGCGCGGCGGACGGTGCCACCGCCCGGGTCGAACTGGACTGGTCCCACCCCGGGGAGACCAAGGACATCGAGGTCCGCCTCACCGACGGCACCGTGCACAGCGCCGACATGCTCGCCGGGCACCCTGCCTTCAAGCAGTCGCTGTGGCACGAATACGCCGGCGTGCTGCGCGACTTCGCCACCGCCGTGCGGGCCGGCGAGGACCGCTCCGAGGGCGGCCTCGCCGCCCTCGAACTCGTTGCCGAGAGCTATCGGAGGGAACGGCAGTGAACCCTGCCGAGGACGGCGCCAAACGACCGGTCACCGGCGCCCTTGTCAAGGTCCTCACCCACCGTCGCGACGACCGGGGCATGCGCCTTGAGGAGTTCGCGAGCCGCTGCATCCGGCGCGGCGAGATCCACGAACTGGTCACCACCGACCAGCACGACACCACACCCGGCGCGGTCGTGGACCGGGTCGGCTTCCTCGGCTTCGTCGAGATCGCCGCGGGCGGCGTCATCGACCGGGGCGACGAGGTACGGGCCGAAGGCCGCCTCATCGGCACCGTCCTCGGCTTCGACGCCTGCCACTTCCCCAACCACTACAACGTGCTGATCGCCGTCGACGCAACGGTCACCGGCCCGGAGCTCGGGCTCGGCCCCGAAACGGAGGTGCGCTTTGACCCCCCGAACTGAGACCCCACTGCTCCGTTCCGTGCGCGGCCCGGCCGACCTCCGTGGGCTCGCCCCCCAAGAGCTGCCGCGACTGGGCGCCGAGATCCGGGAATTCCTCGTCGACGCAGTCTCCCGCACCGGCGGCCACCTCGGCCCCAACCTGGGCGTGGTCGAGCTGACGATCGCGCTGCACCGCGTCTTTGAATCCCCCCGCGACCGGCTGCTGTGGGACACCGGGCACCAGGCGTACGTCCATAAACTCCTCACCGGACGCCAGGACTTCTCCGCGCTGCGCAGCCGCGGTGGGCTCTCCGGCTACCCCTCCCGCGCCGAGTCCGACCACGACGTGATCGAGAACTCCCATGCCTCCACGGCCCTCTCCTACGCGGACGGCCTGGCCCGCGCCCACCGGCTGCGCGGCCGCACCGACTGCCATGCCGTCGCGATCATCGGCGACGGCGCCCTCACCGGCGGCATGGCCTGGGAGGCGCTCAACAACATCGCGGTCGCCGACGACCTGCCGCTCGTCATCGTCGTCAACGACAACGGCCGCTCCTACGCCCCCACCCGGGGCGGCCTCGCCGAGCACCTCACCGCCCTGCGCACCAACCCCGGCTACGAGCGGATCCTCGCCCGCGGCAAGGACCTGCTCGAACGCACCCCGGTCGTGGGCAAGCCGCTCTACGAGAGCCTGCACGGTGCGAAGAAGGGGCTGAAGGACTTCGTCGCCCCCCAGGGGCTCTTCGAGGACCTCGGCCTGAAGTATGTCGGGCCGGTCGACGGGCACGACATCGCGGCGCTGGAGACGGCGCTGCGCCGGGCCCGCGGGTTCGGCGGTCCGGTCGTGGTGCACTGCATCACCAGCAAGGGCAAGGGCCATGCCCCGGCCGAGCAGCACGAGGGCGACCGGTTCCACGCCATCGGCGCGACGCCCGTCGCCAAGAGCGCCCGGTCCCGGCCGTCGTGGACGTCCGTCTTCGCCGACGAGATCGTCAAGGTGGGCGGAGAGCGGGAGGACGTCGTGGCCCTCACCGCCGCGATGCGCGAACCGGTCGGGCTCGAGCCCTTCGCCGCCGCCTACCCGGAGCGGGTGTTGGACACCGGCATCGCCGAGCAGCACACCGTGACCTCCGCCGCCGGGCTCGCCCTGGGCGGCCTCCACCCGGTCGTCGCCCTCTACGCCACCTTCCTCAACCGGGCCTTCGACCAGGTGCTCATGGACGTGGCCCTGCACGAGTGCGGCGTCACCTTCGTCCTCGACCGGGCGGGCGTCACCGGCGACGACGGCCCCAGCCACAACGGGATGTGGGACCTGGGGCTGCTCCAGCTCGTCCCCGGCCTGCGCATCGCCGCCCCCAGGGACGGCGCCCGGCTCCGCAGGCAGCTGCGGGAGGCGCTGGACGTCGACTCCGCGCCTACCGTGGTCCGTTACCCGAAGGGTCAGGTCGCCCCCGATGTGGAACCCGTCACCACGGTGGCCGGGATGGAGGTGCTGGGCCGCCCCGAGGGCCGCAGCGAGGTGCTGCTGGTCTCGGTGGGGGCGATGGCGCAGCCCTGCCTCGCCGCCGCCGAGGCGCTGCGCGGGCAGGTCGGGGTGACCGTGGTCGACCCCTGCTGGGTCAAGCCCGTCAACCCCGCTCTGGTCGAACTGGCGGCGGAGCACCGGCTGGTGGTCACCGTCGAGGACGGCGGCCGCACCGGCGGCGTCGGCTCGGCCGTCGCCCAGGCGCTCCGCGACGCCGGGGTGCCGGTCCCCGTCCGGGTGCTCGGCCTCGACCAGCGGTTCTACGCGCACGGCAGCCGGGGCGAGGTCCTGGCCGAGGCGGGCCTCACCGCCGACGACATCGCGGCGACGATTGCCGCCGCACGCCCCGACCGCCTCCAGGAGGTCTCGTGACCGCGCTCGCCCTCGGCATGCCCACGGTGCCGCCCCGGCTCGCCCCGCGCCGGAAGAGCCGGCAGATCCAGGTCGGTTCGGTGGCCGTCGGGGGTGACGCACCCGTGTCCGTGCAGTCGATGACGACCACGGTCACGGCGGACGTCGGCGCCACCCTCCAGCAGATCGCCCAACTCACCGCCTCCGGCTGCCAGATCGTGCGGGTCGCCTGCCCCTCGCAGGACGATGCGGATGCGCTGAAGGTGATTGCGGCGAAGTCGCAGATCCCGGTGATCGCGGATATTCACTTCCAGCCGAAGTATGTCTTCGCCGCGATCGATGCCGGGTGTGCGGCGGTGCGCGTCAACCCCGGTAACATCAAGCGCTTCGACGACAAGGTCGGGGAGATCGCCGCGGCCGCCTCTGCTGCCGGGACGCCGATCCGGATCGGGGTCAATGCGGGGTCGCTGGACCGGCGGCTGCTGGCGAAGTACGGCAAGGCCACGCCCGAGGCGCTGGTGGAGTCGGCTTTGTGGGAGGCGTCCCTCTTCGAGGAGCACGGCTTCAGGGACATCAAGATCTCGGTCAAGCACAACGACCCGGTGGTGATGGTCAACGCCTACCGGCAGCTGGCCGCCGCCTGTGACTACCCCCTCCACCTCGGTGTCACCGAGGCGGGGCCGGCCTTCCAGGGGACCGTCAAGTCCGCCGTCGCCTTCGGCGCGCTGCTCTCGGAGGGCATCGGCGACACCATCCGTGTCTCCCTGTCCGCGCCCCCGGCCGAGGAGGTCAAGGTCGGCATCCAGATCCTGGAATCGCTGGGCCTGCGGCAGCGGCGGCTGGAGATCGTCTCCTGCCCGTCCTGCGGCCGCGCCCAGGTGGATGTCTACAAGCTGGCCGATGAGGTCACGGCGGGTCTTGAGGGTATGGAGGTGCCGTTGCGGGTGGCGGTGATGGGGTGTGTGGTCAACGGTCCGGGTGAGGCGCGTGAGGCGGATCTCGGGGTGGCCTCGGGCAATGGCAAGGGGCAGATCTTCGTCAGGGGCGAGGTCATCAAGACCGTGCCCGAGTCGAAGATCGTCGAGACCCTCATCGAGGAGGCGATGAAACTCGCCGAGCAGCTGGAGAAGGAGGGTGTCCTCACGGGCTCGCCCGAGGTCACCGTGGCCTGACCATTACTCGGAAGAACACGGCCCCCGTTACGGCGCAAAATGCCGCAACGGGGGTTTCCGCATGCCATGGGTCACCTCGGCCGATTATTGCTAACTCCTCAGTCATGGCAGCAAGTTCTTGCCCGTGGCGGCACAACTCCACGGCTCCGTATGGTCTGTGCATGCCGCTTCCGCCGCAAGCGGACCGACGCGGGCACAGACCGAGAATGCGAGGCGAACGGGTTTGACAAGCACGGCACTGGAAAACTCGGCGGAGCCGATCCCCTTTTTCGACCAGGCGGAATCCTTCGCCTCACTCTGGCCCCTCATCGCCCGCCACACCGACGACGTCTTCGACCGGGGGAAGTTCTCGCACGGCCGCAAAGTGGCCGAGCTGGAGCGGGCCATCGCCGAATACACCGGCGCCGCCCATGCCGTGGCGGTCAACAGCGGAACGGACGCCCTGGTGATCCTTTTGCGCGCCGCCGGGATCGGGCCGGGCGACGAGGTCATCGTGCCCGCCTTCTCCTTCTTCGCCACGGCCTCCTCCGTGAACATGGCGGGCGCCACCCCGGTCTTCGCGGACATCACCGCCGACGGGGACTATGGGCTTGACGCCGCCTCCGTCGAAGCGGCGATCACCGAGCGCACCCGGGCCGTGATGCCGGTCCACCTCTTCAGTCAACTCGCGGACCTGGGCGCCCTGTCGGAGCTGAGCGCCCGCCATGACCTGCTGCTGCTCGAGGACAGCGCGGAGGCCATCGGGATGCGGTGGGACGGCACCCACGCAGGGCTGATCGGGGCGGGCGGCGTCCTGTCCTTCTTCCCCACCAAGACCCTCGGGGCGCTGGGCGATGCCGGCATGGTGCTCACCCAGGACGACGCCATCGCCGAGCAGGCCGCGGTACTGCGGCACCACGGCCGCATGGGCAAGACCATCGACCACATCGCCGGTATCTCCAACCTCTCCGGGGTCTCCGGCACCAATAGCAAGATGGACGACGTCCAGGCGGCCGTGCTGCTCGCCAAGCTCTCCCGGCTCGACGCGGACATCGCCCGACGGCGCGTCCTGGCCGAGGCGTACACGGAGCGGCTGCGCGGCGCCGACGGTGTGCTGGCCGTGCCCCGGATCGTGGAGCGCGCGGTCCCCACGGATCCGGTCTGCTACGTCTACCTGGTGGAGGTCGAGCGCCGCGACGAGCTGGTGGCGTACCTGGCCGCGCGCGGCATCGGCACCGAGACGTACTACCCGCGCACCCTGCACCTCCAGCCCTGCTATGCGGACCACCCGCAGCACCGCCCCGGACTCTTCCCCCACGCCGAGGCCGCCTGCGAGCGGACCCTGGCGCTCCCCCTCTATCCGGACCTCACCGAGGAACGGCTGGAGACGGTGTGTTCCGCGATCTTCGACTTCTACGCCGGGAGGCGGTGACATGGCCACCATCCCCTTCTTCCCGCCCGACCTCTTCGAATCGGACCGGCAGGCGTTCAAGGACCTGCTGTACGAGGTGGGGACCGACCCCGAGCAGCGCTTCATCCTCGGCAGGCGCACCGCCGAGCTCGAGGAGGAGCTGCGCCGCAGCACGGGCGCGGAGCATGTCGTCGCCTGCTCCAGCGGGACGGGCGGACTCAACCTCGCCGTGCAGGCCCTGGGAGTCGGCCCGGGCGACGAGGTGATCGTGCCGGCGTTCTGCTGCCAGCCGGTGGCCAGTTCGGTGGCGAACCTCGGGGCGACCCCGGTCTTCGCCGACGTCGATCCGCACACCATGGTCATCGACCCGGACGACGTGGCCCGGCTGATCGGGGAGCACACCAAGGCGATCATGCCCGCCCATGTCTTCTCGATCATGGCGGACATGCCCCGCATCAACGAGATCGCGAAGGAGCACGGGATTCCGGTCGTCGAGGACGCGGCGGTGGCCGAGGGCGCGGTGCTCGCCGGAGTGCCGTCCGGGCGCTGGGGAGACCTCGGGGTCTTCTCGTTCTTCCAGGTCAAGGCGTTCGGCACGGCCGGGGAGGGCGGCGTCGTCCTCACCGACGACGCGGAACTGGCCGACCGCGTACGGCGGTTGCGCAACCATGGCCAGGACGGCGTGCACCGCTTCCTCCACCACGAGATCGGGCAGAACAGCCGCTTCGACGAGATCGTTGCCGCGTTCCAGCTCCACCGCCACGCCGGTTTCGAGGAGCGCCTGGAGCGCCGGGCCAGGATCGCCGACTACTACACCGAGCGGTTCGCGCCGCTGGCCGACCGGGGGCTGCTCGCCCCGCCCGCGGGGCGCGACGGCCGCTGCTACTACGTGTATTCCCTGCTCGTCCGGCGCCGTGGCGACCTGCGGGCGTGGCTCACGGAACAGGGGATCGGCAGCCATGTCTACTACCCGGTCCCGCTGCCCGGGCAGCCCGCATTCGCGGCGTACGCCCCGGAGGGCGCCGAGTGGCCGGGTGCGCAGTACTCCAGTGACCACAACCTGGCCATCCCGATCTGGCCCCATCTCACCGATGCCCAGGTCGAGTACATCGCCGACGCCGTCTGTGACTTCTTCAACTGACCATGGTTCAACTGACGAGGGAGAGAGCCAGTGACCACCAAGCTGGTTGTCATGGGCCAGGGGTACGTCGGTCTGCCGCTGGCCGTCGCGGCGGCCGAGCACGGCTACCACGTCGTCGGGTACGACACCGACGCGTCACGGGTGACCCGGCTCGCCGCGGGTGAGTCGTTCGTGGGGGACATCCCCGCCGAGCGGCTGCGCGCCGTGCTCGACGGGGGCGCGTACCAGCCGAGCATCGACCCCGACGACCTGGACGGGTTCGACATCGCGGTCATCACCGTGCCCACCCCGCTGCACGAGGGGGTGCCGGACCTCTCCTACATCGAGCAGGCGGGCGAGGAGCTGGCCTCCCGGCTGACGCCCGGGGCCACGGTGGTGCTGGAGTCCACCAGCTACCCCGGCACCACCGAGGAGGTTCTCGCCCCGATCCTGCAGAAGGGCTCCGGGCTCGGCCCCGGCCTCGACTTCCACCTCGGCTACAGCCCCGAGCGCATCGACCCCGGCAACGCCGAGTGGACCTTCGAGACCACCCCCAAGGTGGTCTCCGGAGTGGACGAGGAGTCGCTGCGGACCCTGGAGGCCTTCTACGGCTCCATCGTCCGGCAGACCGTGCCCGCGCCGTCCACACGCGTCGCGGAGCTCGCCAAGGTCCTGGAGAACACTTTCCGGCACGTCAACATCGCCCTGGTCAACGAGCTCGCCACGCACGCCGCCGGCATCGGGGTCAACGTCTGGGACGCGCTGGAGATCGCCTCGACCAAGCCGTTCGGCTTTATGCGGTTCACCCCGGGCCCGGGCGTGGGCGGCCACTGCCTCCCCGTCGACCCGCTCTATCTCTCCTGGCGGGTGGAGCGGACCCTCAGCAAGCGGTTCCGGCTGGTGGAGCTGGCGGACGAACTCAACAGCCAAATGCCGGAGTACGTGGTGCAGCGGCTCACCCGCGGCCTCGACCGGCGGCGGCAGACCGTCACCGGCTCCCGCATCCTCATGCTCGGCCTGGCCTACAAGGCGAACACCGGTGACGTCCGCGAGTCCCCGGCCCTGCCCATCGCCCGGATGCTGATCGAGGCGGGCGCCTCGGTCCGGGTGGCCGACCCGTACGTCACCGAGAGCGTCGGCATACCGGGCATCACGCGGGTTGACCTGACCGAGGAGGAACTGACGGAGGCCCACGCCGTCCTGCTCACCACCGACCATGACGCCTTCGACTACGCCGCGATCGCCTCCTCGGCCCGCTACGTCTTCGACTGCCGCAACCGGCTTCGGTCCGCGGGGCCCGCGGAAAACATCGAATCCCTGTGATCCGGGCCGGCGTCGGAGAGCCTGACCGGCGCCGACCCGGCACGGGCGAAGACGGTGTCCGGCCCGTCGTGTGCGTCGAGCACCGGATCGCAGAGCAGTATCGCCCGGTAGAGGTCGTGGATGCGCGGCGACGGCTCGAGGCCCAGCTCGTCGTGCATCACCTGCCGCAACTTCTGTGCGACGCCCAGCGCCTGGGTGCGCCGCCCCGACCGGTAGAGGGCCAGCATCAGCTGGGCATGCAGATACTCGTGCGTGGGGTACTGCGCGGCGATCACGCTGAGTTCGCCGTTGAGGTCGCGGTGGCGGCCGAGGCGCAGGTCGGCGTCGACGCGCTGCTCCAGGACACTCACCCGCTCCTCGTCGAGCCCCGCGACATGGGCCCGCAGCACCGGCCCGCCCTGCACATTGGACAGGGCCGGACCCCGCCACAGGCTCAGGGCGTCGCCCAGTGCGGCGGAGGCCGCCGCATCGTCGGCGCGCAGCAGGGCACGGCCCTCCCGCACCAGTGCGGCGAAACGCCTCAGGTCGAGCTCGTCATTGCGGACGATCAGGAGGTATCCGCCGTCCCGCGTCGCCAGGACGCCGCGTGCCGCCTGTGCACTGCCAATGCGTGGAACGGTGCTGAGCGCTTTCCTGAGTTGGAGGATGTACGACTGGACGGTGGAGAGCGCCGAGTTCGGCGGCGAGTTCTCCCAGAGCTCGTCAATACAGGTACTGGTGGGCACCACTTGGTTCGCGTTGAGCAGCAGGAGCGCAAGGAGTCGCCGCTGCTTGGGCGCCGTCGGTGTGCAGTCATGGCCCTGTTCACTCACGCGCAAGGGGCCCAGAACGGAGAATTCCATGTTGTCTTCGCGCACCTTCCGAGGCGGGCTAGACGGAGCGCCTCGGTCCGTGAAGCGCGTGATCTGGCCGGTACTGGCAGGAAACTGCCGGGCCTGCTGACAGGTCAGTGGAGTTCTCAGGACTCTAGGGCAAGCAGATCGGCTTTTCAATGATTCACTGGCTCCCGGCCAGTAATCGAAAGGAAGTTGAGGATCGATCTGCGACCGGAATTTCTCGTTCAGTGGCGGACCGATAGTGCGGAACGCCGGTATCGGGGACTCCAGATGGTGTGAAAGGCCAGGCGCGCGGCGGGAGAGAGCAGATTCAGGACATACCGGCGGGTGGATTCCGGCGCCCCGTCCAGCAGCCAGGGGTAGTACAGCGCCGAGCCGTCCCGGCGCACCCTGCGGGACTGTTCTGCCATGTATGCCTGCCACTTGGCCGGGCTGAGCACGGCCAGGGCCATGGGGAAGACCTCTGTCTCCTCCTGGTCGAGGTGGACCAGTAACGAGGTACAGAAGTCCTCGCCGTAGCAGCGGAGATGCGACTCGTTGTGGACGGCCAGCGCGGTGCTGATCCCCGAGGCCAGCGAGCACAGCCGCTCACGCTCCCGCACCAGCGCGGTGAGCGATGCCGCCCCGCCGCCCGTGCAGGCCGGCTCGGTCCGCAGGGCCGGCCATAACGCGGCCGCCTCGGCGGCGTGGTGGAGCGCCAGATAGCACTTGAACGTCTCCCAGCCCGCCCGCACCCCGGGCCGCTGGGCGGCCCGTTGCTCGCCGATCGCGGCCATGAGCCGTGCCGTGTCCCGCCGGAACGCATCGTGTATCGCGTAGACGGTGGCCAGCGGGTGATCGGTCCGGGCGCGGTCGGTGGGGCCGGGAGTCATCGGTCAAATCCTCAGGGTCTCGAGGCCTTGTGGGCATGGCTGAGAGCGAGGGGCGCGTCCGCGCGGAACCAGTGCGGAGCCTCGCTTCCGAGTATCCGCCGCCACAGACTCTGGGGCAAGCTGTTCCATAGATGTCTCCGCCCTCCAGCCTCGCTGTTTCGGTTGCCGTGGTCAGGCGGGTAGTCGACCTCGTTTGATCGGTGT
The DNA here is from genome assembly GCF_020099395.1 of Streptomyces mobaraensis. NCBI lineage: Bacteria > Bacillati > Actinomycetota > Actinomycetes > Kitasatosporales > Streptomycetaceae > Streptomyces > Streptomyces mobaraensis. The sequence goes on from NZ_CP083590.1 coordinate 5,521,967, forward strand.
GCGGCCCGGCATCTGTAGGTGGGCATGGCTGTGTCCCGACGCTGTGAGGAAGACCTGGTGGCGCATGCCCTCGTCCAGGTCGAACAGGGACAGCTGGGCGCCGGGGTGGAGATGCTCGCGCCGGACATGATCCGGGTGCCCTCGGGATAGCCGGTCAGGGGACCGGTCCGGCCGGCCCGGCCACTTGAGCGCCTGCGCGCAGGGTGCCGTCCTGTTCGGGAGCGGGATGCCAGAGCGTTCGGGCAGACGGCGGATCGCGCGCCGGACAGGCTCGGTCACAAGCCTCGTTATCCCGGCTCTGACAGGAACTGGGCGATCTGCGGCACCTGGGAACGTGTCTTCACCGCCCTGCTCGCCCAGGCCGGCGCGGACGAAGACCTGGAGTGGGCGGTCGCGGTCGACTCGACCATGGTGCGCGCGCACCCGCACGTGCCCGGGGCCCGCACAAAGGGGCCCCGGCCGACGAGCCCGGCGACCATGCCCTCGGCCGGTCCCGGGGCGGACTGAGCTCTGTCCTCACGCCCGGGCAGGCCGGCGGCGCACCCGCTTTCGAGCATGTCATGGCCAAAGTCCGGGTGCCACGCCCCGACGGAAGGCCCCGGACGAGGCCGGATGCGGTCCTGCCGACAAGACCTCTTCGTCCCGCGCGATCCGGGGACACCTGCGACGCCGCGGGATCCGGGCGGCGATCCCGGTCCCTGCCGACCAGCAGGCCCGCCGCAAGCGACGCGGCGGCCACGGCGGCCGGCCACCCGCCTTCGACCGTGAGGCCTACAAGCAACGCGACACCGTCGAACGCCGCGTCAACCGCCTCGAACAGCGGCGGGACATCGCCACCCGCTACGAGAAGACCGCCACCGTCTACCTCGCCGGACTCCACCTCGCAGGCATCTTCCTCTGGTCAGCACGCTGATCCAGAAGAAACGGCCTAGCTGTCCAGCCCGATCGCGAACGCCGCCTCCAGATCATGCTGCGAGTACGTGCGGAACGCGATATGCGTCTCGGTCGAAGCCACCCCCGGCACCTTGCTGATCCGCCCCGGAATGACCTCCGCGAGATCATCGTGCCGAGCCACCCGCACCATCGCGATGAGGTCGTACGCCCCGGTCACGGAGAACACCTCGCTCACCCCCTCCAGCGCCGCGATCTGTTCGGCGATCTCGGGGATCCGGTCCACGTCGGTCTTGATGAGCACGATCGAGGTGATCACGTCGGTTTGTCTCCTTCGGCGGGCCCGGCCGCGTCGTTCACGGGGGATTTCACTCTAACCGGCCGTTCCCGGCACACCCATGCGAAGCCGAAGCCGAGGGCGAAGCCCATGACGTGGGCGAGGTAGGCGACTCCGGGGCGGTCGTCGGGGGCGCCGACGCCGGGCCACTGGAGGGCGAACCAGAAGAGGAGGACGGCCCAGGCGGGGAAGCGCAGCGGGAGGAAGAAGAGGAACGGGAAGAGGCTGGTCACCCGGGCCCGGGGGAAGAGATGGAGGAAGGCTCCGAGGATTCCGGAGATGGCCCCGGAGGCGCCGACGAGCGACTGGGCGGATCCGGCGTGCACGGCGGCGTAGCCGAGCAGGGCGAGGAAGCCGGTGACGACGTAGCACAGGGCGAACGAGAGGCGGCCCATGCGCTCCTCCGCCATCGCCCCGAAGACGTGGAGGAAGAGCATGTTGCCGAGCAGATGCAGCCAGTTGCCGTGCACGAAGAGGGCGGTGAACGGGGTGACGAGGGACGCCGGCAGCCCGTGCCAGAGCTCGTCCGGCACCACTCCCCACCGTTCGAAGTAGGCCGTCTGCGCGGCGAGCAGGTCGGCGCCGGTGCCGTACGAGGGATCGAGGCCGGACGCCGGACCGATCAGGAAGACCGCGCAGCAGGTGGCCAGAACGGTACGGGTGACCCAGGGGGTGCGGGGCCGGTCCCGCCGCACTGCCTTTACGATCATGGGCAGATCATGGCGTACCGGGGCAAGCGGTACGGAGAGCCTCGCCGGTCGCTCCGGCTCGTGCCGGTCCCAACCCGCCACGGGGCGGGCAGGCCGTAGGGTTACGACGAACGCCCCGCACCCCGCACGCCACGAACAGGACGGACGGCACCATGGACGTTCCCCGGCCGACCGCCACCGCCCGGTGGCGCCGCACCCCGTGCGGGCACCCCCCACGCCCCCGCGTGAGCCGCCCGGCCGGGGCGGGACGGGAAGCGGGGCCGGAGACCGGGCCGGTGGACCGTCCGGGGACGAGCTGAGGAACGGAGCGGACACGCGTGGTGGAGCACACGGACGGCGAGGAGACGGCCGGTGACGACGACGGCCGCGCCGGCGGCGTCGGCGAGGTGCTCGACCGCCCGTTGCCCGAGGGGATCCGGCGGCGTGTCATCGGACTCGTCGCCGAGGCGTTCGGCGGGCTGACGGTCCCCGAACTCCCCACGCAGCTACGCCAGTACGCCCGCTTCACCCCCGCCCGCCGGGCCAAGTTCGCGGGCAACGCGATGGCCGCGGCCGTCGAGACCGACACCGCGTTCCGGCAGCGGATCTCCGCCCGGCTCCGGGAGACCGGCTCCGAGCTGGCCCGGGCCCTGGAGGCCGGGTCGCCGCCCGCCGCCGCCGACCCCGAGGACGTCGCGGCCATGGCCTTCGTCCTGCGCCCGCCCGGCTGGGTGAAACTGGTCACCGCCGCCGGCGAGGAGGCCCAGCGCGCCAGCGCCGAACGGGCCGGCGAGGAGGCCCAGCGCGAGCTGCGGCAGCTCCGCGAGGAGCTCGCCCGGGTGCGCGACGAGGCCCGTACCGAGGCCGACCGGGCCCGCGCCGAGCTGGAGACCGTCCGCAAGGAGGGCGAGGGCCTGCACCGCAAGCTGCGCAGCGCCCTCAACGACGTACGCCGCGGCGAGGCGGCGCTCCGCAAGGCCCACGCCGAGCTGGAGGCGCTGCGCACCGACGCGGCCGCCGAACTGGCCGCCGCCCTCGGCGAGACCCGGCGCGTCAAGGCCCGGCTCGCGGAGGCCGAGTCCGCCCTGGAGGCGAGCCGCCGGGCGGTCCGCGAGGGCCGCAGCGTCGAGGACATGCGGCTGCGGCTGCTGCTCGACACCGTCCTGGACGCCGCCCAGGGGCTGCGCCGCGAACTGGCCCTGCCCCCCACCTCCGTCCACCCCGCCGACCTCGTCGACGCGGTGGAGCCCGGCCGCATGACACCCAAGGACATCGCCGCGCGCGCCCTGTCCGAGACCGACCCCGCCCTGCTCGACCAACTGCTCGCCCTGCCGCAGGCACACCTGGTGGTCGACGGCTACAACGTCACCAAGACCGGCTACCCGACGATGCCGTTGGACAAGCAGCGGCTGCGGCTGCTCGGCGGGCTCTCCATGCTCGCCGCGCAGACCGGCGCCGAGATGACGTGCGTCTTCGACGGGGCCGAGCTGGCCGCTCCCGTGCTGCTCGCGCCGCCGCGCGGGGTGCGGGTGCTCTTCAGTAAGCCCGGGGTGACGGCTGACGAGCTGATCCGTCAGCTTGTGCGGGCCGAGCCGCCCGGGCGGCCTGTGGTGGTCGTGTCCACCGACCGGGAGGTGGCCGACGGGGTCGCCAAGGCGGGGGCCCGGCCGGTGGCTTCGGCGTTGCTCCTGCGGAGGCTGGCGCGGACTTGAGCCCCTGACCCTCCCCCAGAGGGGGCACCCCCATTCGCCGTTTCCTGGGGGTCAGCCCCTAGACCTCCCTGAAACCGCGCTCCGCGCGGTTGTCCTCAAACGCCGGACGGGCTGAAATCAGCCCGTCCGGGGGTGCGGGGGCTGCCCCCGCAAGAAACTGGGGGCACCTCCCAGCGGTAGCTGGGGGAGAAAGGGCGGGACCGGGGCACCCCCCCCCACGTCAACAACGTGAAAGCTGAGCAACGATTTCCCTCAAGGGATTTGAACCGATCATATGAGGGTCACTAAGGTCTGGCCTCGAACCTTCGCGCGGTGATCATCCAATCCGGATGACGTGAAGTGTCCCGCCGTGCCCAACCGCGCGCCAGCGCGCCCCGGCGGCCGAGGAGAAAAGGAGCTCGACTCCGTGGCGTCCCACCGTCGTCCCAAACAGCCGAGCCGTACTCGGGTGACCGTCCTCACCGCGACCGCCGCCGCAGCCGTCGCGCTCTCCGCCCAGGCGGCCTCCGCCGATCCCGGGGCCAAGCCGACCCGCAGCGAGGCCAAGGAGAAGGTCGACCGGCTCTACGAGCAGGCGGAGCAGGCCACCGAGAAGTACAACGGGGCCAAGCAGCGGCAGGAGAAGCTGGAGAAGGAGGCCGGCGAGCTCCAGGACCGCGTCGCGCGTGGTCAGGAGGAGGTCAACAAGCTCCGGGACGGGCTCGGCGCGGTGGCCACCGCCCAGTACCGCACCGGCTCGGTGGATCCCTCCCTCCAGCTGCTGCTCTCGTCCGACCCGGACACGTACCTGGAGCGGGCGTCCACGCTCAACCAGGTCAGCGCCAAGCAGGCGGAGGCGCTCCGGCAGATCGCCACCAAGCAGCGCGCCCTGAAGCAGCAGCGCGAGGAGGCGGCGGGCAAGCTCGCCGACCTGGAGTCCACCCGCAAGGCGCTGGGCGAGCGCAAGGCCGAGGTGCAGGGCAAGCTCGCCGAGGCGCAGGACGTCCTCAACTCCCTGACGGAGAAGGAGCGCGCCGCGATCGCCGCCGCTGAGAAGGAGGAGGCCGCCAAGGCCGCCGCCAAGGCGGGTACGAGCACGGACGACTCGGGTACGAGCGGGTCCAAGGGCGGCTCGAAGGACGGCGGTTCGGGGCAGACCGGCAGCAGCGGCAAGGCCGTCCCGGGCTCCGGCCGGGCGGGCGCCGCGCTCGCCGCCGCGCAGTCGAAGATAGGGTCCCCGTACGTCTGGGGCGCGACCGGCCCGAGCTCCTTCGACTGCTCCGGGCTGACCTCCTGGGCCTACGCCCAGGCCGGCGTCACGCTCGACCGCACGTCGGAGGCGCAGGCCAACGACGGCACCCGGATCTACGACCAGAGCCAGCTCCAGCCCGGCGACCTGGTCATCTTCTACGGCGACATGCACCACGTCGGGCTGTACGCCGGCAACGGGCAGGTGCTGCACGCGCCGCGCACCGGCACCGTCGTCCGCTACGAGGCGATGAGCAACATGCCGTTCCAGTTCGGCGTTCGCGTGGGCTGACCGGGCACGGGGTGGCCGCCTTACCCGACTGCCCTCCGGTTCCACCGTTAAGCCGTCCGGCCCTGCCAATCCACCCGTTCGGGTGGCGTCGCATCGGCCGCGGAGGCTCCGACGCCCCGCCCATGACCTGCGTCTTGGGCGGGGCGTCCGGCGTTTCCCCGAGGACGCGCCCGGGTTCCACGTTCCGTAGCGGTCTTTGAACGGAGAGTGAGCGAGCCGCTACTGTCTGCCGCCGGCGCGGTGCCCCCGCCGTCGTCCGCCCGTCCGGGCGGCAGGGGGCCGGCAGGGGGCCGCGCGAGCGAAGGGAGTACGGCACCACGTGGCGTCCCACCGCCGATCCACGTCCTCCGGTCTCGCCCGGACCGTACGGGTCACCGTCCTGTCCGCCGCCGTGGCCACCGCGGCGGCCGCGTTCTCGCCGTCCGCCGCCGCCCGCCCCGGGGGCCCCGCCGATCCCGCCGGTTCCGCGGGCGGTGCCGGGGGCGCCGCTTCGTCCGGCACGGTCCGGGCGCGGCTGGACCGGCTCTACCGCCAGGCCGAGCGGGCCACCGAGCAGTACAACGCCGCCGGCGAACGGGCCGGCGCCCTGCGGCGGAAGGTGGAGCAGGCCGCCGACCGGGTCGCCCGCGGCCAGGAGACGGTCAACCGGATGCGCAACGCCCTCGGGACGGTCGCCGCCGCCCAGTACCGGAACGGGCTCGTGGACCCCGCCCTCCGCCTGCTGCTCTCCTCCGACCCCGACCGCTACCTCGACCGGGCCTCCGCCCTCGAACGCGTCACCGGCCGGCAGACCGAGCGGCTGCACGCCCTGCTCGCCGCCCAGCGCGCGCTCGGCCAGGAGCGGCTGGAGGCCGCCCGCGCCCTCGCCGAACTGGAGGACAGCCGCCGGGCCGTCGCCCGCCACAAGCACGAGGTCGAGGGCCGGCTCGCCGCCGCCCGCCGGCTCCTCAACACGCTGCCCGACGGCGAACGGGCCCGGTACGCCCGCGCCTCGCGCTCCGCGGGCGGGTCCCGCGCCGGCTTCCTGTTCGCGGTGCCCTCGCCGTACCCCTCGCCGGGCGGGGACTCCGCGCTCCCCGACGCCGGTTCCGCCCGCGGGGCCGCCGCCGCGCGGGCCGCCCGCTCGGCCGTCGGCCTCCCCTACGCGTGGGGCGCGAGCGGCCCGTTCGCGTTCGACTGCTCCGGGCTGACGCAGTGGGCCTACGGCCGCGCGGGCGTCGGCCTGCCGCGCACCTCCCAGGCCCAGCGGAACGCGGGCCGGCACGTCCCGCTGTCCGAGGCCCGCCCCGGCGACCTCGTCATCTACCGGGACGACGCCAGCCACGTGGGCATGTACGTCGGCGACGGGCAGGTGGTGCACGCGCCGTACCCGGGAGCGCGGGTGCGGTACGACCGGGCGGACATGATGCCGATCTCGTCGGTCACGCGGCCGTGAACGCGTCTCGGAGTACGTCCCCGCCGCCCCGGCCCGGGTGACCGGCCGGCCGGCTCGTACGATGCGGGCCATGGACGGCCCCACGAGACGACCCGGCGGCGGACGCCGGGCGGCGCTGCGCTTCCTGGCCGTCGCACTGACCGCCCTGCCGGCCCTCGCCGGCTGCGGGGCCGGGCCCGTCGACGGTGCGGCCGTCCGCGACACGGACGCCGTCCGGCGGCTGCTCGACGGCTGGGCGACGGCGCTGCGCGACCGCGACGAGGGCGCGTACCTCGCCGCCGTCGACCCCGGCGAGCGCGCCTACCGGGACCGCCGGCGTCAGGTCTTCGCCAACCTCGCCGACGTGCCGCTCGCCTCCTGGGAGTACGGCGCCGTCCGCACCGGCGGCTTCACCCCCGCGCCCGGCGACGGCCACCGGGTCGCCGCCGAGGCCGAACTCCGCTACCGGCTGGCCGGTTACGACACCGCGCCGGTCGCGGTCCCGGTCCGGCTGACGGCCGTCCGGCGCGGCGGGCGCTGGTACGTGGCGGGGGACGACACCGCGTCCGGCGACCGCCAGCTCTGGGAACAGGGCCGGGTCACCGCCGTCCGCGGCCGGCACAGCCTCGTCCTCGGCGCGGGACAGGAACCGGCCGCGCTGCGGGCCCTGTCCGGCCTGGCCGACGCGGCGGTGCCCGCCGTGGCCGCCGCATGGCCGGACGGCGAGCGGGCGGATAGTGAACGACCGGACGGCGACCGTCCCGGGCGGCTCGTCGTCGAGATGCCGGCCTCGCTGGACCGGATGGGCGCCCTGCTCGGCGCGCCGCCCTCCGACTACCGGGGCATCGCCGCGGTGACCACCACGGCGGGGGAGAAGGGCGGCGGCGGCCCCGCCCCCGCCGGGCGGATCGTCGTCAACCCCGAGGCGTACACCGCCCTCAGCCCCTTCGGCCGGCGGGCCGTCCTCACCCACGAGGCCACCCACGTGGCCACCCGCGCCCGTACCACCGACACCACCCCCATGTGGCTCTCGGAGGGCTTCGCCGACTGGGTCGCCTACCGCACCGCCGACCGCACTCCGGCCGCGATCGCCCCCGAACTGGCCCGCGCGGTCACCGCCGGCCGGACCCCGGAGCGGCTCCCCGCCGACGCGGACTTCCGCTTCACCGGCGGCGCCGACCGCCTGGCCCGCGCCTACGAGGGCGCCTGGCTCGCCTGCCGGATGGTGGCGGAACGGTGGGGCGAACGGAAGCTCGTCGCCTTCTACCGGGCGGCCGGTACGGGTTCCGTGGACAAGGCGGCGCGGGGGGTCCTGGGAGTGGGGGAGCGGGAACTCACGGAGGGATGGCGGGGGTACGTAGCGAAGACGCTGCACTGAGGCATGTAACTCAGGTCACATCGGCCCCGTACGTGACCCTGGGAACGCTCGATTCCGCCCTGATTCGGGCGGTGATACGGGCATTCGTCCCACCGGAGCGCCCGCGCGGGCACTCTTGAGCCCCACCGGCCGTGGTGCGAAGATCGGCCGCCGTACGCCGACACACTGCCCACCGCCCACCGGAGACCCGACGGGGGAGATCAGTTGACGCCACAGTACGACCTCATCGCCGCGCAGTACGGAGAGGTGGACCGCCTCCTCCAGTCCTACCGCGAGAACGTGGAGATCCCCTCGATCCTCCGGGCCCTCGGCCCGGTGGACGGCGCCTCGGTCCTCGACCTGGGCTGCGGCACGGGCCCCTTCACCCGGCTGCTGCGCCGCGAGGGCGCGGCCGACGTGCTCGGGGTGGACGCCTCGGGCCCGATGATCGAACTCGCGCACCTGGAGGAGCGGGAGGAGCCGCTCGGCGTACGGTACGAGGTGCGGGACATCGCCGACCTGCCCGTCCTGGGCGCCTTCGACCTCGTCACCGCGGCCGCCGTCCTGCACTACGCCGACTCCTTCGGCACCCTCACCCGCATGTGCCGCGGCGCGTACGCCAACCTCGCGCCGGGGGGCCGCCTGCTCGCCGTCGTCGGCAACCCGAGCCTGGAGCCCGAGGTCACCCAGCCCAACGGCTTCGTCCTCCACCGCCCCGCCGCCCCGCGCGACGGCGACCCCTGCACCATCTCCATCCCCACCACCCCGCCCTCCACCCTCACCGTCCACTACTGGACCCGTGATGCGTACGAACGGGCCCTGGCCGACTGCGGCTTCACGGACGTGACGTGGGAACCCGTCGAGGGCCTCCCGGCCGCCACCGAGCCCGTCAACCTCATCGTCACCGCCCGCCGCCCGTGAGGGACGCGCGGGCGGCGGGGCGGGCGGCGTCAGGAGCCCCGTACGGGACCGTGTGAGCGGCGCGCCGGTGATGGCGCGCCGCCCGGTGCGGAGGTCCCGGTTCAGCAGCCGCTGGAGTTGAAGTCCCGGAACGCGGCGATCGTCTTGGGCCCGGCTTCTCCGTCAACGGCGAGGCTGTAGCCGTACGCGTTCAGGTACTTCTGCAGCGCTCTGATCGTGTTGGGCCCGACGGCACCGTCGACGGTTCCGGCGCCGTAGCCCTGGGCGTTGAACATCCGCTGGGCGGCCTTCCAGCTGTTGGCGCCCAGCTGCCCGTCGATCGTGCCGGGATCGTATCCGTTGGAGCGCAGCCAGCACTGCCAGTTCTTGGCCTGGGTCGTGTTCAGCCCGAGGTTGTTCACCGCGAGGATGGAGACGCTCTGGGAACTCGTCGCCGGCTGGGACGCCGCGGAGGCGGTGCCCGCAGTCGCGAGGCCGCCGGCCACGAGTCCTGCGACGGCGGTGATGCCGACGAGGGTCCTCGTCAGAACGTTCGGTCGCATGCGCTTCCCTTTCGGGTCGGCGGGCGGTACCGGACGCGACAGGGCGCTCTGGAAACAGGGGTCGCGTGCGATGCCACCCGTGCTCGGTCGGAGCGCGCGTGAAGCGGGCCCGAGCCGTCCCGTGGCCCGACCGCTCCAGCGCGGTACGGACCAGAAGCTAGCGCCGCCCGCGTGCGCCGCTCAACCGCCTTCCGGCAGATGTCTCAAACAGCGCGGGAGAGGCAACCGCCGGATGAACGTGCCGAATTCGTCCTTGCGCGGCGCTGCCCACCGGGCACGCTACTCGCGATAGTTCAGACCGTGGTGCACCAAAAACCTCGGATAGCCGAACCGTCGCCCGAGCGCGTCGAACGAGTCGTAGCTCTTTCTGTCGATCGCGACGAAGTACGCGTTCATGGAACGCAGGAACAGCCGGTATCCGAGGTCGGCGCAGGCATGGACGACCGTCTGCTCAAGGGCCGGCACCAGCGAGACCGGAGGCCGCCCGTACGTGGAGGCCGCCGTCGCACGGCTCAGGTCGTCCGCGACCGACCGAATCGCCCGCAGAACGGCACGGCTCATCTCCTCGTCCACCACCGGCTGTGGTGGCGGAGGGGTGAACGCGGGGTCGTCCTGCCGTACTCGGGCGAGCCAAACTTCTTCGAGTCTCCGCAGCCACGTGCGGGTATCCGGGGCGTACTCGACCGGGTCGGAACACCCATGGGTGGCGCCGAGCCACACGGTACGGATCACCTCGTCCGGGAGCGGGGACCGCAGCAGCCGGCGAATGTCCTGCCCGAGCTGCCGGGCCTTCGACCGGTCGAATTCTTCCACCGCTGTTTCCGGAAGCCTGAGCCAGTACGCGGCCGGTCCGCCTTCCCGGGGGAGGTACCGCTCGGCGTCCTCCGGAGAGAGGGCGTCCGGGATGTCCCACTTCGAGGTCACCCACGTCAGCCCGATGTCCTCGACGTAGATGTCTTCGAGGTATTCGTACGACGCCCCGTCTTCTTCGTCTTCTTCTGCTGCTGCTTCTGCTTCTTCCGCCAAGGTCGGCCATCCCGGGTCAGCGTGCGGACGACACGCTTGCCCAGTGTGGCTTCCCCGCGTACTCCTGCCGAACGGTTTTCTCGACGGCCGCGCGGCTCGGGGCGCCGCATGGGCGACGCTCAGGGGTGGATGCTGAGGTGGGTCAGGCCGGTGGTGTGGCGGATGCCTCCGCCGATCGCGCAGTCCGTCGGGAGGCTGCCCGGCAGCGTCTGGATGGTCTTCTCCGCCGCCGCGCCCTTGCCGCGGCCGCCGACGACCTCGCCTCTGAGCAGGGCGGTGTTGAGGCCCGCCACGCGGACCGAGGGACCGGCCTGGTAGGCGATGACGGTCGTGGTGCCGTCCGCGAAGCGCAGGGTCTCCTTGGACCTGTTCCAGGACAGCAGGAGGCAGCCGCCTCCCGTCATGCCCTCGGTGTGGTACGTGGCCGTGCTGCGGTGGCCCGAGCCGTCCGTGCAGTGGTACGTCCCGTCGACGGAGACCTTGGCGGAGCCGGCGGAGGACAGGCCCAGGCCCGGTCCGTAGGTGATGTTCTCCTGGCCCGTGCACTCCAGGGCTGTGTATTCCCGGGCCTGGCCTCCGGCCTGCGCCGCGGGGACGCCGCCGGCGGCCGCCGCCAGCAGGGCGAGGGAGGCCAGGGTGATGCCCGCTCCACGACTGCCGATCACGATGCGTCCCTTCGTAGCCCGAACCACGGTGTGGCCGACGCCCACTTGGATACCCCTCCGCATCGTCGGCCGCACCGCCTCCTCGGACGGCCAGGAGCGACACAGGCTCCTCACACCCCTTCGTGCGCCCTCGCGCCCGCCGCACGCCCTGCCCCGGAGCGGCGCGGCGGCGTCACCGTAAGTCGTCACGAGGCCAATCGGCCATGGGAGTTGGCGATGAGTGACACGCGCTCGACGGCACCCCGGGTGACCTCGGTGGCGGTGGCCGCGCCGCCGCACCGGCACCGGCAGGCGGAGATCGCCGCCGTGTTCGCCGAGGCGTTCCTGGGCGCCGACGCGGCGGCGCGCCGCACGTTCACCGGCCTCGCGGGCCGCGCCTCACCGGCCGCGTGCGGCAACATCTCCTCCGCCGCCGTCCTGGACGTCCTGCACCGCATCTGACCGCTTCCGCCGGCCCACCCGCCCCTGGTTCGCACGGCCTGCTGCTCGCCGTCGGCCCGGGGCCTACCACGGAACTGGTGCTGCTGCGCTGGCCGGAGTCCCGTTATTCCTGAATGGTCGCGATGAACGCGGACCAGGCGGGGTCGGGAAGAGGAGCGTCGGGGTGGTGGGATGTCCGCTGTCGCGGATGGGGATGGTTCCGGAGGGGGCGTAGGCGGGGGCCCCTTCGAGGCATTGGCCGCTGTTGCCCTCGCTGTAGGTCGATTTTTTCCACGTTGCACTGGTGAGGTCGGGAGTGGTGCTCATTGTGAGCCCCCTGCTCAGCGTGCCTTGATGCTCGTGACGAACGCAGACCATGCGGGTGCGGGGAAGGCCAGGGCCCGTTCCGTCGGGCGCTTACTGTCTCGGACGGGGACGGTACCTGAGGACGGTATGAGATTGCGGGCGAATTGGACGCATTGACCGCCGTTTCCCTGACTGTAGCTGGACTTCTCCCATATCGCCTGAGCAAGGATCGAGGTGTGAGTCATGCGCGTACGCCTCCAAGACATGTCTGATGAGGGCTTGGGACTGGGTAGGAGACAGCGCGTCTGCGCGAAGGCGTTCGTATGCCGCCCGCGCCTCCGCTACCACGGCTGCCGAGTCGTTCACTTGCCCCCGTTGGTAGGTCTCCTCGTACAGGACATCAGTTCCGTCCTGCCGCGTCAGCAGGTTAAACGCCACTCCTCGCGAAGGCGTGTTCGCCGTGAAGGGGAGCACCTGGACTGCGATGTGGGGCGACTCCGATGCCCCCAGCAGGTGGCGCAGTTGGACCAGCATGACGTCGGTGCCGCCCACGGCGGACCACAGCACGGCCTCGTGCAGGATCACCCACAGCGACGGTGGATGCGGTTTGTCGAAGATCTCGCGTCGCCGCATGCGTTTCTCGACGCGCCGCTTGATTTCGGCCGGGGAGTCCTGTGGGTGGGCGGAGCGGAAGACTGCCTCGGCGTACTCCGGAGTCTGCAGTATGCCCATGATGAAAGCGTTGGAGTAGTCGCAGATCACCCGCGCCTCACGCTCCAGTTGCAGATACGGAATGAACCACGTCGGAGACCCCGCGTCCGCCGCCCGCTGTCGCATCCGCGCGTACGTCCCCGGCGTACCGAACACCCGGTCGCACTGTGCGGCGAAGGCCGCCGACGCGAGCTGTTCGCCGCGTTCGACCTTGCTGACGTACGGCTGGCCGCAGTGCAGGGCGTCGGCGAGCTGCTCCTGGGTCCAGCCGCGGGCTTCGCGGGCGGCCTTGATCTCCTCGCCGAACTCGCGGGCGGGGGAGAGCGGTTCGCCGGGTGAACGACCGAGCATTTGTTCAACTCCCCTTATTCCAAGCGGCTTTGGAATCCCAAACGGCCTGTTCAGGCGGGCCGTGGAGGTGGAGTCTAAGCCTCACGGTTGATGCCCGCTCGCGAAGAGCGGAACACCACGAAGGGTCGAACGCATGACGCAATCGAAGGCCGCCTACCGGCCCGGCGCGTGGCTGACGGATACGCGGCGGGGGAAGGTCGGGCAGGTGATGGAGCACCGGGGGCCGAGGGTGTGGTTGCGGGCGCCCGGGGGTGGGCGGGAGTGGGAGGCCGAGCCGGGGTGGGTGCGGCCGGCGACGTTGGAGGAGCGGGAGCGGGCGGGGGTGCCGGGCGGATCGTTCGCCGTCACCCGGTACGGGACCGTTTCGCGGCGGGGTGACGTGTGAGCCCGCGGTCGTTCCCGCCGCCCATGTGGGACCCGCCGCCCCTGCCGCCGACGCCGCACGGGAGCGGGCCGTTGGTGAACCCCGCGCCGCACGAGTGCGGGATGTGCCGGTGGTACACCGCCGCCGAGACCGCGGCCCGGCAGCGCGGGGACGCGGAGGCGGCGGAGGTGTACCGACGGAGGCGGGCCGGGCATCAGGGGCAGTATCCGCACCGGCAGCCATCCGCACCGGCAGCCGGAGCGGCGGGTCTGATCCGCGATCCGCGCGCCTGATCCCGTGCGTCAGGGTTCCTCGTGGTGGGATTCCGGCTCCGCGATCTCCTCCGACCAGTCCGTGCCCAGCGCCGCGGCGAGGCGGTGCAGTGCCGCCTCGGTGCGGCCGTAGAAGGCGAGTTCCGTGTCGCCGTACCCCGTGTTGTGCTGCGCGATGACGTCCGGGCCGCCCAGGAACTCCGTGTGTGCGCCCAATTCGCGCCACGGCAGCAGGCCCATCGGGCGCAGCACCTCGCGCAGGCGGGCCATGGCCTCCGGGGTCAGTTCCGGTTCCTCGACCGTCCAGCCGTAGTGGTCGGGGAGGCGGACGGCCGCCAGCGCGAGGAAGAACTCCGAGACCGAGTGGCTCTGGAGGGTCCACTCGCGGTCCTCGACGGTCACCAGGACCGGCGGGTCGACGAGGTGGGCGCGGGCCGCCGGGTAGCCCCACTCGTTGCAGAACTGGTCCTCGGCCATCAGGACGCAGACCCGGGGGTCCTCGTCCGGGCCCGTGAACGGGTTGTCGCGCGGCAGGCCGTCGGCGACGCCGTACCCCGTCGGGTCGGGGCGGACGGTGGGCGGCCAGACGGGGTTCGTCCAGTAGAGGCGCCAGCGGTCGGCGAAGGAGTTGAACGGCAGGTCCCACCACTCGTCCAGGGCGGCGGGTATGGGGAGGGAGCGGTCGACGTCGTCCGGTTCGGCGTCGGTCCCGTCGCCCTCGGGCGCGGCGGGGCGCAGGCCGGTGACGTACTCCTTGTGCGCGTCCGGCTCGTCGCGCTCCCAGCGGGCGCCGCCGGTCGGCTCGTACCCCCACTCTTCCTGGAACGCGCGCAGCAGCTCCCAGCGGGCGGCGCTGCCGGCCGGTTCCGTCGCCGCCACCCGCCGGGCCGCCTCCAGGCGTTCCGCGAAGCGGCCGTAATCGATCTCTGTGGTCATGGGTACGGTCTACAGCAGCCCCTTCAGCCGCTCCGCCAGCAGGTCCCAGCGCCAGCGCTCCTCCACCCAGGCGCGGCCCCGCGCCCCCATGCGGGCGCGCAGCTCCGGGTCGAGGAGGAGCGTCGTGACCCGGTCCGCCGTCTCGGCGGCCGACTCGCCGCGCACCACGAACCCCGTCTCACCCTCCAGCACCGCGTCCGGGGCGCCGCCCGAGTCGCCGGCGACGACCGGCAGGCCCGTCGCGGACGCCTCCAGGTAGACGATGCCGAGCCCCTCGACGTCCAGGCCGCCGCGCCGGGTGCGGCAGGGCATGGCGAAGACGTCGCCGGCGCCGTAGTGGGCGGGGAGTTCGTCCCACTCGACCGGGCCGGTGAAGCGGACGGACGCGGCGACGCCCGTCTCCTCGGCGAGCTTGCGCAGATCGCCGGCGTACGGACCGCCGCCGACGATGAGCAGGACGGTGTCCGGAACGCGGGCGAGGACGGCGGGCAGGGCGCGGATCAGGGTGTCCTGGCCCTTGCGCGGGACCAGCCGCGAGACGCAGACGACCACCGGGCGGTCGGTGAGGCCGAGCCGGGCCCGGACCGCGTCGCCGCCCGAACCGGGGTGGAACGTCTTCTCGTCCACGCCGGGCGGGAGTTGGACCATCCGGGACGCCGCCTCGCGGGTGAGGGCGGAGGCGATGCGCGAGCGCGTGTACTCACCCAGATAGGTGATCGTGTCGGTGCCCTCGCCGATGCGCCGCAGCAACTGCCGGGCGGCGGGCAGCTGCGCCCAGCCCGCCTCGTGGCCGTGGCTGGTGGCGACGATCCGCCGCGCGCCCGCCGCCCGCAGCGCCGGGGCCATCAGGCCCAGCGGGGCCGCCGCGCCGAACCAGACCGAGGAGCAGCCGTGTTCCCGCAGCAGCCCGGCCGCGCGGCGGGTCACCCGGGGCGTGGGCAGCAGCATCGTCGTCCGGTCGCGGACGACGCGGAACGGCTGCTCGGCGTCGAACCGGGCGGTGGCCTCGACCCCCTCGCGGCTCCGCTTCCACGTCGACGCGTAGACGACGATGTCCGCCGGGTCCAGCCGCAGCGCCATGTTGTGCAGGAACGCCTGGATGCCGCCGGGGCGGGGCGGGAAGTCGTTGGTGACGATCAGGGTCTTGTGCATGCCGGTTGTTCGCTTCTCCGTCGCTTCTCCGTCCGCGCGGCGTCGCATGGCGCGGGTGTCGTGGGGAGGGGGCGTGTGCGACAGTACCCGCCCTGTGTGCCGGGACGGCGGCCGGGCGGTGGCGGACCCTGCGACGTCGGAGGTGCCCGCGGCGTCTCGGCGGCGATCGGGCGGCAATGGCGCCACGACGCCGCACGTCACCGAGGACCGGTCGCCGGACGGGCATCATGCCTTGCAGTGACGGCACCATCACGGCGTGTGGTGCCCCGACGGGACGAGGTGGACGATGGCGGGCTCCGGTACGGGCTCCTCCGGTACGGGCTCACGACTGCGGCTGCTCCTCAGGGTGGGGGGCGGTGTGGGCCGCCACCCGGACCGTCCTCCTCCTGTGCGTGTTCCGGGTGCTGGACATGCCCGGCTCGGACGTCGGCATCGACATCGAGGTGATCTACCGGCGCTGGTACGGCGTCTTCTCGACCGGCGTCTTCCCGTACGACGACGTCACCTGGCAGTACCCGCCCGCCGCCGCCCTCGCCGTCCTCTCCCCGGGACTGCTGCCGTTCCTCGACTACGCGCACGCCTTCTTCCTGGTGTGCTTCGCGGCGGACGCCGCGATCCTCGGCATGCTGCTGTACGCCGTGCGGAACGGGCGGCGCAGCGCGCGCGGGGTGTGGGTGTGGGTGCTCGGCGTACCGCTGCTCGGACCGATCGTCTACGCCCGGTACGACGTGATGGTGACCGCCGTCGCCGTCGCCGGACTGCTCGCCCTCGGCCGCCGGACGCGGCTCGCGGGGGCGCTCGCCGGGTTCGGGGCGCTGCTGAAGGTATGGCCCGTGCTGCTGCTGGCCGGGGTGCCGCGGGGGGCTCGGACGCGGTCGGCCTGGAGCTCGGCGCTGGTCACCGGCGTCGTCCTGCTGATGCTGTTCGCCGCCGCGATGCCGGGGGCGCTCGCCTTCCTCACGTTCCAGCGGGACCGGGGGACCGAGGTGGAGTCACTGGGGTCGATGGTGTTCCACCTGGCCCGGCACTTCGGGTGGCACGGGCGGGCCCGGCTGCACTACGGGTCCGTCGAGTTCCTCGGACGGCATGTGCACGCGGTGAGCGCGCTGGCGCTCGGGCTGAGCCTGGTGGCTTTCGGATGGCTGCTGCTGTGGCGGCTGCGGGCCCGGAGGTTCGAGGAGTGCACACCGTCGGATGCGGCTTTCACCGCGGTGCTGCTCTTCACGACGACGAGTCGGGTGATCAGCCCGCAGTATGTGGTGTGGCTGATCGGGCTCGCGGCCGTCTGCGCGACCGTTCGGTCTACGCGGCAGGGGTTGCCGATCGTGCTGGTGTTGCTCGCCGCGCCGCTGACGCAGTTGGAGTTTCCCATCTGGTTCCGGCATGTGATCGCCAGCGACATGTTGGGGGTCGCGACGCTGACGTTGCGCAACGCTTTGCTGGTGGTGGCGACGGTGGTTGCCTGCCGGCGGCTTTGGCGGGCCACTGTCAGTGTGCCGCCTTCCGTGGCGGGGGAGCCGGAGCCTCCGGCTGAGCGGGCTTCCGAGCTCGTCTCGGGGTGATTGGTCCCCAGCCCCGCCCCTTCCCGTTTCTTGCGGGGGCCGGCCCCCGCGCCCCCGAAACCGCGCTTCGCGCGGTTGTCCTCAAACGCCGGACGGGCTGAATCTCAGCCCGTCCGGCGTTTGAGGACCTCGCGGCGAAGCCGCGATGCCGGGGGCCGGGGCGCACCCCCTACCCGTGATAAATGGCCTCGATCTCGTGCGCGAAATCCTTCGCCACCACATTCCGCTTAAGCTTCAGCGACGGCGTCACATGCCCCGACTCCTCCGTGAACTGCCCCGGCAGGATGCGGAACTTGCGCACCGACTCCGCCTTCGACACCGCCGCGTTGCCGTCGTCGACGGCCTTCTGGACGTCGGCGAGGAGCTCGGGGTCGTCGGCGAGGTCGGCGGCCGTGAGGCCGGCGGGCTTGGCGTGGCGTTCGAGCCAGCGGGGGAGGAAGTCCTCGTCGAGGGTGACGAGGGCGCCGACGAACGGGCGGCCGTCGCCGACGACCATGCATTCGGCGATGAGGGCGTGGGCGCGGATGCGGTCCTCGATGACGGCGGGGGCGACGTTCTTGCCGCCGGCGGTGACGAGGATCTCCTTCTTGCGGCCGGTGATGCTGAGGTAGCCGTCCTCGTCGAGGGTGCCGAGGTCGCCGGTGTGGAACCAGCCGTCCTCCAGGGCCTCGGCGGTGGCCTTCTCGTTGTTCCAGTAGCCGGTGAAGAGGTGCTCGCCGTGCAGCAGGACCTCGCCGTCGTCGGCGATGCGGATGACCGAGCCGGGGAGCGGCTGGCCGACCGTGCCGATCTTCGGGCGGTCCCAGGGGTTGAAGGCGGTGGCGGCACAGGACTCCGTCAGGCCGTAGCCCTCCAGGACGGTGAAGCCGATGCCGCGGTAGAAGTGGCCGAGGCGTTCGCCCAGCGGGGCGCCGCCGGAGATGGCGTGGGTGGCGCGGCCGCCGAGGACCGCGCGGAGCTTGCCGTAGACGAGGCGGTCGAAGACCTTGTGCTTGAGCTTGAGGCCGAAGCCCGGTCCTGCCGGGGTGTCCAGGGCGCGGCTGTAGGCGATGGCGGTGTCCGCCGCCTTGTCGAAGATCTTGCCCTTGCCGTCCGCCTGGGCCTTGGCGCGGGCGCCGTTGTAGACCTTTTCGAAGACCCGGGGCACGCCCAGGATGAGGGTCGGGCGGAAGCCCGCCAGGTCGTCGGTCAGGTTCTTGATGTCGCTGACCATGCCCAGCCGGATGGGGGCCATCAGCGCGGCCACCTCGACCAGCCGCCCGAAGACGTGCGCGGCGGGGAGGAAGAGGAGGACGGAGGAGTCGCCGGTGCGGAAGAGGGGCTTGAGACGCTCCACCGCGTTGCCGCACTCCGCGAAGAAGCTGCGGTGGGTGAGGACGCAGCCCTTGGGGCGGCCGGTGGTGCCGGAGGTGTAGACGATGGTCGCGGGGGTGTCGGCGTCGGCCAGCGCGCTGCGCTCGTCCACCTCCTCGTCGGTCAGGTCCTTGCCGGCCGTGCGGAGGGTCTCGACGGCACCGGCGCCGGCCTCGTCGCCGTCACCGCCCTCGATCTTCCAGACGTGCTTCAGGTCCGGCAGCGACTCCCGGACGGAGGCGACGGCCGCCTCGTGCGCGTCCGTCTCCACCAGGCAGGCCACGGCCCCGGAGTCGCCGAGGATCCACTCGATCTGCTCGGGCGAGCTCGTCTCGTACACGGGGACGGTGACGCCGCCCGCGCTCCAGATGGCGAAGTCCAGCAGCGCCCACTCGTAGCGGGTGCGGGAGAGCAGGCCGACGCGGTCGCCGGGCCGGACGCCCGAGGCCATCAGGCCCTTGGCGGCGGCGCGCACCTCCGCGAGGAACTCGACCGCGGTGACGTCCTGCCACCGGCCTCCGACCTTGCGCCCTATGACCGCGACATCTGGGTGGAGCGAAGCGTTCCGGCGGATGAGATCCGTCAGGTTTCCGTCCGCTGGGACCTCATAGAGGGCCGGAAGGCTGAACTCGCGCAAGACTGCTGCTCCTCGTCGGGCGCCGGCGCCGCCGCGTCGTCGAGGGGCGCTGCGTCGGCTGCGGTCCATGTAATACGGGCACGGTGAAGGACGGCCCGGACGTTACCCACCAGTACTGGTTTCGAATAGAGGGTCACGCCCAGATGTTCTGTGCGTCACATGCCGCGGGACCGCTCCCGGCACCCTAGCCCCTCCCTTCGGTGACCCGGAAGTAACCGCAGGTCGCGGCCCTCCTGTGGCTCTCCTGTGGCCCTCCTGCGGCCCTTCCGCAGGGCCTGGACTCGACCTAGGGTGCTGCTCATGCGAGGCAGCGGGAGCACCAGGGTTCATGTGGTCAGCGATGTGCACGGGAACGCCCGGGACCTGGCCCGGGCGGGCGACGGCGCCGATGCCCTGATCTGCCTCGGCGACCTCGTCCTCTTCATCGACTACGCCGACCACGCGCGCGGCATCTTCTCCGACCTCTTCGGCGCGGCGAACACCGCCCGCCTGGTCGAGCTGCGCACCGCCCGCCGCTTCGACGAGGCCCGCGCCTTCACCCGTGACCTCTGGGACGGCGTCGACCGCGTCCCCGCCATCGAGCGGGCGGTGCGCAAGCAGTACGCCGAACTCTTCGCCGCCTTCCCCACCCCCACCTACGCCACCTACGGCAACGTCGACCTCCCGCCGCTCTGGCCGGAATTCGCCCGCCCCGGCACCACCGTCCTCGACGGCGAACGCGTCGAGATCGGAGGGCGCGTCTTCGGCTTTGTCGGAGGTGGCCTGCGGACGCCCATGCGCACCCCTTACGAGATCGACGACGAGGCGTACGCGGCCAAGGTCGAAGCGCTCGGCGAAGTCGACGTCCTCTGCTCCCACATCCCGCCTGACCTGCCCGAACTCTGCTATGACACGGTCGCCCGGCGCTTCGAGCGCGGCAGCTCCGCCCTGCTGGAGGCGATCCGCGCCACCCGCCCCCGGTACGCGCTCTTCGGCCACGTCCACCAGCCGCTCGCCCGCCGGATGCGCGTCGGCGTGACCGAATGCGTCAACGTCGGGCACTTCGCCTCCACCGGTACACCGTGGGCCATGGAGTGGTGACACGCCGGGAGAGGTAGCCTTCACCGGCAGACAGCGCAGCCCGCGCGGACAGTCGGCCGGACCGGCACGGAGGAGCCACAGCGATGGCGGAACACACCAGCTCGAGCATCACGATCGAGGCGAGCCCCGCCGAGGTCATGGCGGTGATCGCCGACTTCGACCGCTACCCGGCGTGGACGGGCGAGGTGAAGCAGGCCGAGGTGCTGGAGCGGGACGAGAAGGGCCGCGCCGCCAAGGTGCGCCTGGTGCTCGACGCGGGTGCGATCAAGGACGACCACACCCTCGCCTACAGCTGGCCCGACGAGAACACCGTCTCCTGGTCCCTGGTGAAGTCGGCCATGCTGCGCCAGCTCGACGGCTCGTACAGCCTCAAGCCGGTGGCGGGCGGGCGGCACACCGAGGCGACCTACATGCTCACCGTCGACGTCAAGATCCCCATGCTCGGGATGATCAAGCGCAAGGCGGAGAAGGTCATCATCGACCGCGCCCTCGCCGGGCTGAAGCAGCGCGTCGAGACCGTCGCCGCTTCCTGACCCCGCTTTCCCCTTCCGTTCCGGAGGCTTCCCCCTTGCGTACGGTCCTCGTCACCGGTCCCGGAGGCGCGGGCCGCACCACCGTCGCCGCGGCCACCGCGCTGGCCGCGGCCCGCGCCGGACGGCGCGTCCTGCTGCTGACCACCGACCCCGGGCCGGCGCCCGGCGCCGTCCTCGGCACCCCCCTGCCCGACGGCGGCGGCGACGCCCGCCGGCCCTTCACCCCGCCCGTCGAGGCCGCCCCCGGGCTGTGGGCCGCCCGGATCGCCACCGGCGAGCACTTCACCGCCCTCGCCGGCGAACTCCAGGAACGCGGCTCCGCCCTCTTCGACCTGCTGGGCGCCGCGCCCCTCGACCCCGAGGAGTTCACCGAACTCCCCGGCGCCGAACCGCTCGCCCTGCTCGCCGCCCTGCGCGCCGCGCACGCCGACGGGGTCGGCTGGGAGCTGCTCGTCGTCGACATGCCCCCCGGGCACGACACCGTCCGCCTGCTCGCCCTGCCCGGGCAGCTCCGCCGCTACCTCCGCCGGCTGCTGCCGCCCGAACGGCAGGCCGCCCGCGCCCTGCGCCCGGTGCTCGCCCAGCTCGCCGGGGTGCCGATGCCCGCCCAGCGGCTCTACGAGCTCGCCGGGCACTGGGACGCGGAACTGGCCGCCGTCCAGGACGTCCTCGACGCGGAGGGCGCCGACGGCACCGGGGGCACGACCGTCCACCTGGTCGCCGAACCCGGTCCGCTCACCGCCGACGCCCTGCGGACCGTCCGCGCCGGCCTGGCCCTGCACGGCTGCCGGCTCGGCGCCCTCGTCGCCAACCGGCTGCTGCCGGACGGCGGCGATCCGTGGCTGGCGGGGCGCGGGGAGGCGCAGCGGGCCGCGCTGAAGGGGCTGTACGAGGAGTACGGCGCCGGGGGCGTGCCCGTCGTCGAACTGCCGCACCTCGGGCGGGACCCGCTGGGCGTCGACGGCTCCGGCGGGCTTGAGGCGCTGGCCGCGGCCGTCGGGCCCGTCCCCCCTCCGCCGCCGGCGCCGGCCCCCACCGTCGAGGACCGGCTGGCCGACGACAACCTGCTCGTCTGGCGGCTGCCGCTGCCCGGCGCCGAACGCGACCGGATAGGCCTGGTCCGGCGGGGCGACGAACTCCTCGTCGCCGTCGGCCCGTTCCGCCGCGCGCTGCCCCTGCCGTCCGCCCTCCGCCGGTGCACGGTCTCCGGCGCGGGGCTGCGCGACGGGGCGCTCTGCGTCCGCTTCACGCCGGATCCGGAGCTCTGGCCGCGGACGGGGGCGTAAGGAGCCCTTCCGGGACCCGTTCCGGCCCCGCCCGGGCCTCGGGCGGCTCCCCGGCAGCCGCCCCCGGCGCCACCGCCCGGGGCACCCCTACGGGTGTGGGCAGCGCCCTGAACGGCAGGGCCACCTTCGGGTACCGTCGAAGGAAAGAGCCTGCCCCAGGAGTCCGTCGTGAACGATGCCACCGAGCGCCCCGCCTCCCCGACGGGACCCGACCCCGACGCCTGGGAGGCGGCCTGCGCCGAGGACCTCGCCGAGGAGCGTGCCCGCAGGCGGGAGCGGTCCGGGGCGGACCAGGCGCCCGGCTCCGCCGCCGAGGAGCTGCGCAGGCTCGTCGAGGCGGTCGCCGACAAGGTCGCGTCCTTCCAGCTGCCGCTCGCCGGCGCCGCCGCCCAGGGGGCCGTGCAGCAGGTCGTCGAGCGGGCCAAGGCCGTCGTCGAGCCCGTCATCGAACGCAACCCGGACGTCTTCGACCACCTCGCGTCGGCCGGTTCCGAGCTGATGGCCGCCTACCGGGCCGCCGTCAAGGGCCAGGAGCAGCGGTGGACGCGGAGCGCCGCCGAGGACCGCCCGGCGGGCGGCGGCCCGGCCGGGGACCGCGACGGCAAGGGCGACGGCGGCAAGGGCGAAGGCGGCGAGGCCGCGGGCGGCACCGAGCGCATCGACCTCGACTGAGCCTCTCAACCCCCTCCGGCCCACCGTCCCCCGTCCGGCGACCGCCACGGGCCGGGGCGCTCTCCGGCTCCGGTACGGTTGGTCGCGGCGGGGATCGAGCGAAAAACTGAGGGACACATGGGACTCACCATCGGCGTCGACATCGGCGGCACGAAGATCGCGGCCGGAGTGGTGGACGAAGAGGGTTCGATCCTCGCGACATGCAAGGTGCCGACCCCGGACACCCCCGAAGGGGTCATCGACGCCATCGCCGACGCGGTGCGCACCGTCAGTGCCGACCACGAGATCGAGGCCGTCGGCATCGGCGCCGCCGGCTACGTGGACGACAAGCGGGCCACCGTCCTCTTCGCCCCCAACATCAACTGGCGGCACGAGGCGCTCAAGGACAAGGTCGAGCAGCGCGTCGGCCTCCCCGTCGTCGTCGAGAACGACGCCAACGCCGCCGCCTGGGGCGAGTACCGCTTCGGCGCCGGCCAGGGCCACGACGACGTCATCTGCATCACCCTGGGCACCGGCCTGGGCGGCGGCATCATCATCGGCAACAAGCTGCGCCGGGGCCGCTTCGGCGTCGCCGCCGAGTTCGGCCACATCCGCGTCGTCCCCGACGGCCTGCTGTGCGGCTGCGGCAGCCAGGGCTGCTGGGAGCAGTACGCGTCCGGCCGCGCCCTGGTCCGCTACGCCCGCCAGCGCGCCCACGCCACCCCCGAGAACGCCACGGTCCTGCTGGGCCTCGGCGACGGCACCCCCGAGGGCATCGAGGGCAAGCACATCAGCCTGGCCGCCCGGCAGGGCGACCCGGTGGCCGTCGACTCCTTCCGCGAGCTGGCCCGCTGGGTCGGCGCCGGCCTCGCCGACCTGGCGTCGCTGTTCGACCCGTCGGCGTTCATCGTCGGCGGCGGCCTCTCGGACGAGGGCGACCTGGTCCTCGACCCCATCCGCAAGTCCTTCCGCCGCTGGCTCGTCGGCGGCAAGTGGCGCCCGCACGCGCAGGTGCTCGCCGCGCAGCTGGGCGGCAAGGCGGGGCTGGTGGGGGCCGCGGACCTGGCCCGCCAGGGCTGACGGCGGGCAAGGCCGACGGCGGAACGGCGGGGCCCGCACGGTAGGGTCCGCAGAGCTTGATCGTCTGAAGGACGGATCTCTCTCAGCGGAGGGCTCATGCTCGCGGACCTGCCGGAATCCTCGACCGAAGCGGACGCCTCCGTGGTCCGCGTGCTCAGCTACAACATCCGCTCCATGCGGGACGACGTGGGGGCGCTGGCCCGGGTGATCCGGGCCTGCGCCCCCGACGTCGTCTGTGTGCAGGAGGCGCCCCGGTTCTTCCGATGGCGCAAGGCGGCGGCGCGGCTCGCCCGGGCGTCCGGTCTGGTGTACGTGACCGGTGGGGCCACCGCCTCCGGGCCGATGATCCTCTCCACCCTCCGGCCGCATGTCGAGCACGCCGAGGACGTGCTGCTGCCGCGAACCCCCGGGCTGCACCAGCGCGGGCTCGCGACCGCCGTCCTGCGGTTCGGGCGGGCCCGGCTCGGCGTCGTTAGCTGCCATCTGAGCATCCGGGACGAGGAGCGGTACGCGCAGGGGCGGTTGCTCCTGGAGCGGGTGGCTGCTCTGGGCGTGCCGCACGCCGTCGTCGCCGGAGACCTGAACGACCGGCCCGACGGACGGACGTTC
The DNA here is from genome assembly GCF_020099395.1 of Streptomyces mobaraensis. Classification (NCBI taxonomy): domain Bacteria; kingdom Bacillati; phylum Actinomycetota; class Actinomycetes; order Kitasatosporales; family Streptomycetaceae; genus Streptomyces; species Streptomyces mobaraensis. The sequence goes on from NZ_CP083590.1 coordinate 5,546,343, forward strand.
GGGCTGCTGGCGGGGGAGTTGCAGGACGGGTGGGCCGTGAAGCCGTGGGGGCGGGAGCACACGACGCGGCTGGGGGATCCGTTGCAGCGGATCGACGCGGTGTTCGCCACGGGCGGGGTGGAGGTGCTCGGGTGCGGGGTGCCCATGGGGTTGCCCGGGGTGAGTGAGGCTGATCTGCGGGCGGCGACGGATCATCTGCCGGTGCTCGCGGCACTGCGGGTGCCGGCGGAGCCGGCGTAGTGGGTCGCCCCGGCCCCGCCCTTTCACCGTTTCCTGGGGGCTGCGCCCCCAGACCTCCGCTTTCGCGGCTTCGCCGCTCGTCCTCAAACGCCGGACGGGCTGAAGCGTGCGCCCGGGCGCACACTCGGCTACACCTCCCCGCCCGTCAGAGTGCCGACGGCGTCGACCCCGAACCCCTCGTGCAGGGCGGTCGGCAGTCCCAGCGAGCCGCACTGGTTCGCCGGGCCGCCGATGGGCAGCGCGACGCCCAAGGCGCTGGCGGCGCCGCTGCCCCGCCGCGTGGTGCTGTCGGCGCGAGGGCCGCCGTGCTCGGCGCAGGCGTTGCCGACGGTCGCGTTGCCGAAGCCGACGACCGAGGTGGCGCTCGCGGGCGTCGCGGTGGTGAGGGTACCGGCGGCGGCGAGGAACGTCGCGCCGAGGGCATGGAGGCGTTTCATGCACCTACCAACGTGTGACGGGTGCGGCGGACACGGGGGCCGGGACTCACACCACCGCGCCGCGCCCCGGGTCGTCCTCGTCCTCGTCCCCGTCCCGCATGCGCAGCACCAGGGTGGCGAAGCCGCCGAGGAAGCCGCCGATGCCCAGGGTGGTGATCCACCAGGTCAGTTCCTGCCGCAGCAGCACCATGATGAGCAGGAGCAGCGGGCCGCCGAGGACGGCGATCCAGGCGAAGCGGGAGGTGACGTCACCGGTGGGGAGGGGCGGGGGCTCCGGGGGGATGAAGTGGCCCTCGTCGTCGTCCTCGTCCATGGGCTCGGGGGCGGGGGCGTCGCGGGGGCCGACGCCCGGGGCGTAGACGATGAAGCCGCCCGGGCGGCCGGACGGCGGCGCCGCGGGGGCGGTCGGCGCCGGGGGCGGCTCCGGCGCCGTGGGGCGCTCGTCGTCGCCCGTCGCGGGCCAGCGGCCCTTCTCCGGGTCGGGCTGCTCGCCGTAGGCGGCGACGAGCTCCGCCCAGGCGGCGTCCTCGTCCAGCGGGTCGCGGCTGTCGTCGCGGTCGTGGCCCGCGTCGCGCTCAGCCACGGGAGGCCGTCCCCTGTGGGGCGGTGCCCGGCGTGGTGCTCCCCTGTGCGGCGTTCCCCTGCGTGGTGTTCCCCTGCCGGGTGAGACGGGTGATGAACGCGTGCGTGTCCTCGAAGACCGCGGGGGCGTCGTGGTCCAGGGTGGCCACGTGGTAACTGCGCTCCAGGAGCCGCTCCGTGACGTCCCGGGAGGAGACCCGGGCCAGGATGCGGGCGGAGTCGGCCGGCGGGACGACGTGGTCCTCCGGGCTGTGCATCAGCAGCAACGGCTGGGTGACCTGGGGCAGTTCGCGGTCCACGAGCTGGAGGAAGCGGTGGAAGGAGTAGGCGGCGTGCAGCGGGACCCGGTCGTATCCCACCTCCCGGCAGCCGGGCTTGGCGATGTCGCTGGCGATGCCGGCCGTCGTCGGGACGAGGTGGCGCAGCAGCGGCAGCGCCTTGACGCCGAGGCCGTGGACCTTGTTCGCGGGGTTGACGAGGGCGACGCCGGAGACCGCGTCCCCGTGCCGGGCCGCGAGCCGCAGGGCCAGCGCGCCGCCCATGGACAGCCCGCAGACGAAGACCTGCGCGCAGCGCTCGCGCAGGGCCCGCAGTTCGCGGTCGACCTCGGCGTACCAGTCCTGCCAGCCGGTGATCTGCATGTCCTGCCAGCGGGTGCCGTGCCCCGGCAGCAGGGGGAGCGAGACGGTCAGGCCGCGCTCGGCGAGGTGGTCGGCCCAGGGCCGTACGGACTGCGGGGAACCGGTGAAGCCGTGGCAGACGAGCACGCCGACCTCTCCGCCGTCATGGCGGAACGGCTCGGCGCCGGGGAGGAGCGGCACCGGGATCTCCGATCGATGGAGCGTGACCGCGGGCACGACGCGCGGCGGCCGCGGAAGGACAGGGTCTGTCCCTCAGCCTACGCGGAGCGCCGCACGGCGGGTAGGCGGGTTAAGGTCTCCTCGTCACACACAGGAGGTTCTCGGTTGTTCTACGGCGCTATGAAGCTGTCCATCGGCGGGTCGCTGAAGCTTGCCTTCCGGCCCTGGGTGGAGGGTTTGGAGAACGTGCCCGCCGAGGGGCCCGCGATCCTCGCGAGCAACCACCTGTCGTTCTCGGACTCCTTCTTCCTTCCCGCGGTCCTGCCCCGGAAGATCACGTTCATCGCGAAGCAGGAGTACTTCACCTCCCCCGGGGTCAAGGGGAAGCTGACGGCCGCCTTCTTCAAGGGCGTCGGCCAGCTCCCGGTGGACCGCTCCGGCGCCCGCGGCGCGGGCGAGGCGGCCATCAAGAGCGGCATCGAGGTGCTGGAGCGCGGTGAGCTCTTCGGCATCTACCCCGAGGGCACCCGGTCCCCCGACGGCCGCCTCTACCGGGGCAAGCCGGGCGGCCTGGCCCGGGTGGCGCTGGCCACCGGGGCGCCGGTGATCCCCGTCGCGATGATCGACACGGAGAAGATCCAGCCGCCCGGCAAGGTGGTGCCCAAGCTGATGCGGCCCGGCATCCGGATCGGCAAGCCGCTGGACTTCAGCCGCTACCACGGCATGGATGGCGACCGCTTCATCCTCCGCTCGGTGACCGACGAGGTCATGTACGAGATCATGAAGCTCTCCGGCCAGGAGTACGTGGACATCTACGCGACGGCCGCCAAGCGGCAGATCGCCGAGGCCGCGAAGAAGAAGGCCGAGGAGGAGAAGGAGGCCGAGAAGGCCGCCAAGGCCGCCGGTCTCGACCAGCCGGCGGAGCAGCGGAAGCGGCGCCGGAGCGAGTAGCGGGGACGGGAAGAGGGAGAGCGGGCGGGGGATGTCGGGCGGCGGGGGTACGGGGCGTTCGGGCGGCCGGGTACGCATGTCGGTGGAGCTGCCGCTGTGGCGGGCGCTCACCGGGTACCGGATCGTCACCCTCTGCTACGCGCTCGTCCTCTTCGTCCCGGCGTACCACGAGTACGCCCACCCGCTCGGTGCCGCGCTCTACATGGGCGTACTCACCCTGTGGACGCTGCTCACCTGGAACCGCGTCTCCTCCGCCGAACGCTGTACCCGGCGCTTCCTCGTCGCCGACCTCGCCGTCGCGCTGAGCGGCATCCTGCTCACCGGCGTGCTGGACACCCGGTTCCGGATCGAGGACGGCGCCGCCACCCTCCCGTCCGTCTGGACCGCCGGCGCGGTCCTCGGCTGCGCCATCAAGGGCGGCTGGCGGTGGGCGGCCGGCGCCGCCACCCTCGTCGCCCTCGCCAACGCGATCGAACGCGAGGGGCTGCCCCGCGACACCCTCCACGACGTCCTGCTGGTCTGGGTCGCCAGCATCGCCATCGGCTACGTCGTCGAGGTCGCCCGCGTCAGCGAGCGCACCCTCGCCCGGGCGTTGCGGATCGAGGCGGCCAACCGCGAGCGCGAACGGCTGGCCCGCGACATCCACGACAGCGTCCTCCAGGTGCTGGCCATGGTCCAGCGCCGGGGCGCCGCCCTCGGCGGCGAGGCCGCCGAACTGGGCCGGATGGCGGGTGAGCAGGAGATCGCGCTGCGCACCCTGGTCGCCGGCGGCCTGGTGCCGCCACGCCGGCCGCAGGAACGCTGGGGCGCCCAGCCCGCCGAGACCCCGGCCGAACCCCTGCCCGTCCCCGCCGCCCGCCCGCCCGAGGGCCCCTGCGACCTGCGGGCGCTCCTCGCCCCCTACGCCGGTCCCGCGGTGACCTTCTCCGCGCCCGGCACCCCCGTCCTGCTGGAGTCGGCCGCCGCCGCCGAACTCGCCGCCGCCGTCGGCGCCGCCCTTGACAACGTCGAACGGCACGCGGGCGAGGACGCCCGGGCCTGGATCCTCGTCGAGGACGAGCCCGGCCAGGTGATCGTCAGCGTGCGCGACGACGGCCCCGGCATCCCCGAGGGCCGGCTGGCCGACGCGGAACGGGAGGGGCGCATGGGCGTCGCCCTGTCCATCCGCGGGCGCCTCCGCGACCTCGGGGGCACGGCGGAACTGGTCTCGGTGCCCGGCCAGGGCACGGAGGTCGAACTGACGGTCCCACGTGTCCTGCGAAAGAGTGAGGTGTGATGACGGTCGCCGCGGAACAGGCCGTGAAGGTGATGGTGGTCGACGACCACCCGATGTGGCGCGACGCCGTCGCCCGGGACCTCGCCGCCGCCGGATTCGACGTGGTCGCCACCGCGGGCGACGGCCCCCAGGCCGTCCGCCGCGCCCGCGCCGCCGCCCCCGACGTCCTCGTCCTCGACCTCAACCTGCCCGGCCTGCCCGGCGTCGCCGTCTGCAAGGAACTCGTCGGCGAGAACCCCGCGCTGCGCGTCCTCGTCCTCTCCGCGAGCGGCGAGCACGCCGACGTCCTGGAGGCCGTGAAGTCCGGCGCCACCGGCTACCTGGTCAAGTCCGCCAGCACCGAGGAGCTGCTCGCCGCCGTCCGCAGCACCGCCGCCGGCGACCCCGTCTTCACCCCCGGCCTGGCCGGGCTCGTCCTCGGCGAGTACCGGCGCCTCGCCGCCGAACCCGCCCCCACCGCGCCCGCCTCCGGGCCCTCCGCCCCGGAGGCGCCCCGGCTCACCGACCGCGAGACCCAGGTGCTCCGGCTCGTCGCCAAGGGCCTCTCCTACAAGCAGATCGCCGAACGGCTGGTTATTTCCCACCGGACGGTGCAGAACCATGTGCAGAACACCTTGGGCAAGCTCCAGCTGCACAACCGGGTGGAGCTCGTCCGCTACGCCATAGAGCGAGGTCTCGACGACGCCTGAGCCACCGGTCTCCCGCGGCCGGGCGGTCGTCCCGGCTGGAGGGAAGGTGTGCGTCATGCGCGTCGGAGTGCTGACCGGCGGGGGCGACTGCCCCGGGCTCAACGCGGTCATCCGGGCCGTCGTCCGCAAGGGCGTCCAGGACCACCAGTACGAGTTCACCGGCTTCAGGGACGGCTGGCGCGGGCCGCTCACCGGCACCGCCGTCCCCCTCGACATCCCGGCCGTCCGCGGCATCCTGCCCCGCGGCGGGACCGTCCTCGGCTCCTCACGGACCAACCCCTTCAAGGAGCGCGACGGCGTCCGCAGGATCCGCGAGAACCTGGCCGCCCTCGGCGTCGACGCCCTCGTCGCCATCGGCGGCGAGGACACCCTCGGCGTCGCCGCCCGGCTCTGGGAACAGCACGGCATCCCGTGCGTCGGCGTCCCCAAGACCATCGACAACGACCTCTCCGCCACCGACTACACCTTCGGCTTCGACACCGCCGTCAACATCGCCACCGAGGCCATCGACCGGCTGCACACCACCGCCGAATCCCACATGCGCGTCCTCGTCGTCGAGGTCATGGGCCGGCACGCGGGCTGGATCGCCCTCCACTCCGGCCTCGCCGGCGGCGCCAACGTCATCCTCATCCCCGAGCAGCGGTTCGACCTCGACGAGGTGTGCGGGTGGGTCACCTCGCGGTTCCGGGCCAGTTACGCGCCCATCGTGGTCGTGGCGGAGGGGGCCATGCCGGTCGACGGGGAGCTCGTTCTGAAGGACGCCTCCGGCGGGCTTGATGCTTTTGGGCACGTCCGGCTGTCGGGGGTCGGCGAGTGGCTCGCCAAGGAGATCGAGCGGCGGACCGGGAAGGAGGCTCGGACGACCGTGCTCGGGCATATCCAGCGGGGTGGGACGCCCAGTGCTTTCGACCGGTGGCTGGCGACGCGGTTCGGGCTGCACGCGATCGCCGCGGTGCGGGAGGGGGCGTTCGGGGGGATGGTGGCGTTGCGGGGGACGGAGATCGTGCGGGTGCCTTTGGCTGAGGCGACGGCTTGTCTGAAGACGGTTTCCGCTGAGCGGTACGAGGAGGTCAAGGTGCTCTTCGGCTGACGCCGGGGGGTTGCCCCAGTCCCGCCCCTTCCCGTTTCTTCCAGGGCTGTGCCCCGGACCCCGGCATCGCGGCTTCGCCGCGAGGTCCTCAAACGCCGGACGGGCTGAGTCGCGATAAGGGGGTCCGGGGGCTTGCCCGGGAATCGGCGAAGGTGGGGGTGCCCCCTCCGGGGGAGGGACCGGGGCACAGCCCCCGCAGGGGCCTGCTAAAGCTCGGGGCCGTCCCCCGGTACCTCCTGGTACGAATACCGCTGCTCCCGCCACGGGTCCCCCACGTTGTGGTACCCGCGCTCCTCCCAGAACCCCCGCCGGTCCGCGGTCATGTACTCCACGCCGCGCACCCACTTCGGGCCCTTCCACGCGTACAGGTGGGGGACCGCCAGCCGTACCGGGAAGCCGTGCTCGGCGGTCAGCAGTTCGCCGTCCTTGTGGGTGGCGAAAATCGACCGGTCGGAGGCGAAGTCGGAGAGGCGCAGGTTGGAGCTGTAGCCGTACTCGGCCCAGACCATGACGTGGGTGACGTCCGGGGCGGGTGGGGCGAGTTCGAGGATCGTGCGGGTGGCGACGCCGCCCCACTCGGCGTCGAGGACGCTGTACTTGGTGACGCAGTGCAGGTCCGCGACCACCGTCGTGTACGGCAGGGCCGAGAACTCCTCGTGCGTCCAGCAGTGCTTGTCGCCGTCGGCGGTCGCGCCGAAGACCCGGAACTCCCACCGTTCCGGCCGGAACCGCGGCACGGGCCCGTAGTGGGTCACCGGCCAGCCACGCTGGAGACGCTGCCCCGGAGGCAGCTGGAGATGTTCCCCTTCGCGGCTTTCCGACTGACCCGACTGACCCGACTGACCCATGTCTCCATGGTGTCAGACACCGGCGGATGCCGAAGACCGGGGGCCGCCCGCTGTCCGGACAACTCCCACTAAGTGTGCACTTACTGGACGGTCCGGGAGGCCGGTGCGAGGATGCGCGCATCCTGCCGGTATGAGCTTGGGAAGGAGCCCGCGCGATGCAGGGCGACCCGGAGATCATCGAATTCCTCAACGAACAGCTGACGGGCGAGCTGACCGCCATCAACCAGTACTTCCTGCACGCGAAGATGCAGGAACACCACGGCTGGACCAAGATCGCGGAGCACACGCGGGCGGAGTCGTTCGACGAGATGCGGCACGCCGAGGTCCTCACGGACCGGATCATCTTCCTGGAGGGACTGCCCAACTACCAGCGGCTGTTCCACGTCCGCGTCGGGCAGACGATCACCGAGATGTTCCAGGCCGACCGGCAGGTCGAGGTGGAGGCCATCGACCGGCTCCGGCGCGGGGTGGAGGTGATGCGGGCCAAGGGCGACATCACGTCGGCCAACATCTTCGAGTCGATCCTCGCGGACGAGGAGGACCACATCGACTACCTCGACACCCAGCTGGAGCTGATCGAGAAGCTGGGCGAGCCGCTGTACCTGGCGCAGTACATCGAGCAGTCGAGCGGCGAGGCGTCGCACTGAGGCGACGCACGGTCCCGGACCGTCCCGGTCTCCGCTAGGCCGCGCGGGCGATTCCGTCCACGGGCGGGGTCATGGGCGGCGTCACGGGTGGTGTCAGTGGCGGCGCGGGTGGAGCGGACGGGAGGGAAGGCGTCGGGCCGTTCGCCTCCGCGCCCAGCGGGTCCCGGGAGCCCTGGTCCACCAGCTCCCGCCGCGGGCAGGCGCCCCGGCCGAGCAGGGCCTGGACGCGCCGTACGCAGCTGCCGCAGTCCGTGCCGGCCTTGGTCGCGGACGCGATCTGCCGGGGCGTGCACGCGCCGTTCTCCGCGTGCTCACGCACCTGCTGCTCCGTGATGCCGAAGCACGAGCAGACGTACACGCGGTCACCGCCTCGCCGGAAGAAGGGGATCGAAGAAGATCCAAAAGGTAGGTAACCCTTACCTTACCCGTCCCGCTCAGGCGGCGACAACGCACGGGTACGCCGAGGGGCGCGGATCACAGATCCGCGCCCCTCGCGTATGCCGGCTCGGCGGCTCTTACTGGTCCCGGTACATCTCCGCGACCAGGAAAGCCAGGTCCAGCGACTGACTGCGGTTGAGCCGCGGGTCGCAGGCCGTCTCGTACCGCTGGTGGAGATCGTCGACGAAGATCTCGTCGCCGCCGCCCACACACTCGGTGACGTCGTCACCGGTGAGCTCGACGTGGATGCCGCCCGGGTGGGTGCCGAGCGCCTTGTGGACCTCGAAGAAGCCCTTGACCTCGTCCAGCACGTCGTCGAAGCGGCGGGTCTTGTGGCCCGAGGCCGCCTCGAAGGTGTTGCCGTGCATCGGGTCGGAGACCCACACCACCTGGGCGCCGGACGCCGTGACCTTCTCCACCAGGGTGGGCAGCTTGTCGCGGATCTTGTCCGCGCCCATCCGGGTGATGAACGTCAGCCGGCCCGGCTCGCGCTCCGGGTCCAGCCGCTCGATGAGGGTCAGCGCCTCCTCGGGCGTGGTCGTCGGACCCAGCTTCACGCCGATCGGGTTGCGGATCTTCGACGCGAACTCGATGTGCGCCCCGTCCAGCTGCCGGGTGCGCTCGCCGATCCACACCATGTGGCCCGACACGTCGTAGAGCCGGCCGGTCCGCGAGTCGACGCGGGTCAGCGCCGACTCGTAGTCCAGGATCAGCGCCTCGTGGGAGGCGTAGAACTCGACCGTCCTGAACTCCTCCGGGTCCACCCCGCAGGCGTTCATGAAGTTCATCGCCCGGTCGATCTCGCGCGCCAGCTGCTCGTAGCGCTGGCCGGAGGGCGAGGAGCGGACGAAGTCCTGATTCCAGGCGTGCACCTGGCGCAGGTCCGCGTAGCCGCCGGTGGTGAAGGCGCGCACCAGGTTCAGCGTGGACGCCGACGCCTGGTACATCCGCTTCAGCCGCTGCGGGTCCGGGGTCCGGGCCTCGGGCGTGAAGGCGAAGCCGTTGACCGAGTCGCCCCGGTAGGTCGGCAGGGTCACGCCGTCCCGGGTCTCGGTCGGCTTCGAACGCGGCTTGCTGTACTGGCCGGCGATCCGGCCGACCTTCACGACCGGCACCGAACCGGCGTACGTGAGCACCGCCCCCATCTGGAGCAGCGTCTTGAGCTTGTTGCGGATCTGGTCCGCGCCGACCGCGTCGAACGCCTCGGCGCAGTCGCCGCCCTGGAGCAGGAACGCCTCGCCCCGGGCCACGGCGGCCAGACGCTGACGCAGTTGGTCGCACTCGCCGGCGAAGACGAGGGGGGGATAGCCGGCGAGCTCGTCGATCACATCGCGCAGAGCCTCTTGGTCCGGCCAGTCGGGCTGCTGCGCCGCGGGCAGGGACTGCCACGTCGCCTGGGCGGCGACAGCTTCGATATCAGCGTTCACGGTCACATCTCAACCCTACGGGGTCACGAGGATCGTTTTGGCCGATGCCCACGTGATGAGACGGGTCGGATCAGAACTGCGGAGCCGTGGGAACCCCGCCGTGCGGGGACGATAGTGCCGACCTCGACTCCCAGCCCCCTCTGGTCGAGCCACCCCCGCGTCCACGGGGACCACGGCCTGTGCAACGCGCTCGACCGCCCACAGGTCACGAACGTGTACTAAGGTTCCGGCATGCTCGCGCTTTCGCACCAGAACTGGTGGTGGACCGCTCACCCGGCGGCCCACTGACTGCGCGTACCCAACCGACGCGAGGCCGCCCGAGGGGCGGCCTTCGGCGTTTCCGGGCCCGGCCGTTCCTCTCCCCACCGGAAGGAACCCCCGTGCACGACGACACGATCGCCGCCCTCCCCTCCCTTTTGGCCCGGCTCACCGCCCCGGGCCACCCGCCGTTCGCCCTGCTCCACCGCCGCACCCCGGGGCTCGCCGGGGACACCGTCGAACTGCTCACCGGCCCGGTCGCCGAGGCCGCGCGGCTGGCGGACATCGCGCTGCCGGACGGGCCGCCCGCGCCGGGCGCCCCGGCGCACGACGCGCTGGCCCTCGTCCCGTTCCGGCAGCTGCGCGAGCGCGGCTTCGAGGTCCACGACGACGGGACGCCCCTGCTCGTCCTGCACCCCGAGGAGACGTACGAGCTGCCGCTCGCCGACGTCCTCGCCGCGCTGCCCGCGCACGAGGTACGGGTGGAGGGCGGCGCGTTCGACGTCGGCGACGAGGAGTACGCGCGGATCGTCGAGCGGGTCGTCCGGGACGAGATCGGCAGCGGCGAGGGGGCCGACTTCGTCGTCCGCCGCACCTTCGAGGGGGAGATCCACGGCTTCGGGCCGGCCGACGCGCTGGCCCTCTTCCGCCGGCTGCTGTCCGGCGAGCGCGGCGCGTACTGGACGTACGTCGTGCACACCGGCGACCGGACGCTCGTCGGGGCGAGCCCCGAGGTCCATGTGCGGATGTCCGGCGGCACGGTGGTCATGAACCCGATCAGCGGCACCTACCGCTACCCCGCCGAGGGACCCTCCGCCGACGGGCTGCTCGCCTTCCTCCACGACCGCAAGGAGGTGGAGGAGCTGTCCATGGTCGTGGACGAGGAGCTCAAGATGATGTGCACCGTCGGCGACCGGGGCGGCGTGGTGATCGGCCCGCGGCTGCGCGAGATGGCCCACCTCGCCCACACCGAGTACGAACTGCGGGGACGGTCGTCGCTGGACGTGCGGGAAGTGCTGAAGGAGACCATGTTCGCGGCGACGGTCACCGGGTCGCCGGTGGAGAACGCCTGCCGCGTCATCCGCCGCCACGAGGCCGGCGGGCGCGGCTACTACGCGGGCGCCCTCGCCCTCATCGGCCGCGACGCCGGCGGCGCCCGCACCCTGGACTCACCCATCCTCATCCGCACCGCCGACATCGACCGGCGCGGCCGGCTGCGGCTCTCCGTCGGCGCCACCCTCGTCCGGCACTCCGACCCGCGCGGCGAGGTGGCCGAGACGCACGCGAAGGCGGCGGCCGTCCTGGCGGCCCTCGGCGTCCGGCCGCCCGTCGGCCGCCCGGCGGCCGGAGCTCCCGTCCGGCTCGCCGACGATCCCCGGGTGCGAGCCGCGCTGGACGCGCGGCGGGCGGATCTGGCGCCGTTCTGGCTGCGGATGCGGGACCCCGTGCCGGGGGCGGCTTCGGGGCATGCTCTCGTCGTCGACGCCGAGGACACGTTCACGGCGATGCTCGCCCATCTGCTGCGGGCCTCGGGGTTCGACGTCACCGTCCGGCGCTTCGACGAGCCCGGCCTGCGGGAGGCGGCCCTCGCTCATGAGGGCCCGGTCGTCCTGGGGCCCGGCCCCGGCGATCCGTCCGCTTCCGGCGGCCCGCGCATGCGGCTGCTGCGCGGGCTGACCGCCGATCTTCTCGCCGGACACCGGCACGGGCTCCTCGGCGTCTGCCTCGGGCATGAACTCATCGCCGCCGAGCTGGGGTTGGACATCGTCCGGAAGGCGGTGCCCTTCCAGGGCGCGCAGGAGCGGATCGACTTCTTCGGGGTGCCGGAGACGGTGGGGTTCTACAACACGTTCACGGCGCGGTGTGATGCGGCGGTGGCGGCGGAGCTGGGGGCTCACGGGGTGGATGTTTCCGTGGATGCTGTGACGCGTGAAGTTCACGCTCTCCGTGGGCCCGGCTTCGCCGGGGTGCAGTTTCATCCGGAGTCGGTGCTGACGCTGGATGGGGTGGGGGTGGTGGGGCGGCTGCTGGCCGCGGTGGCGGCCGTGGGGTGAGTGGCCCCGGTCCCTCCCTTTCACCGTTTCCTGGGGCTGCGCCCCAGACCCCCTGATCGCGGCTCCGCCGCTCGTCCTCAAGCGCCGGACGGGCTGATTTTTCAGCCCGTCCGGCGCTTGAGGACAGCGCGCGCAGCGCGCTTCGGGGGTGCGGGGGCGGAGCCCCCCGCAAGAAACGGTGAAATGGGGGTCCCCCCCCTCTGGGGGAGGGACCGGGGCCCCCGCGGGGCGTCAGCCCCGCAACCCCTTCAGCCGCGCCACATCCGCCGCATGCCCCGCGACGCCGCCAGGCGTCTCGATCGTCAGCGGCACCCCCGCCGTCTCCGGGTGAGTGAACAGGTCGGCGAACGGGGTCACCCCGATATGCCCCGAGCCGATGTTCTCGTGCCGATCCTTGTGCGCCCCGGCCACATCCTTCGAGTCGTTCGCGTGGATCAGGCCGAGCCGCCCCGGCCCCGCCACGGCGACCAGTTCGTCGAGAGCCGCCTTCATCCCGCCGGGAGCGGCGAGATCGTGGCCGGCCGCGAACAAGTGGCACGTGTCGAGGCAGACGCCGAGCTTCGGGTGCCGGTCGAGGACGTCGAAGTAGGGGCCCAGGTCGGCGATCCAGGAGCAGAGGGACGCGCCCTGGCCGGCCGTCGGCTCCAGGAGGAGGCGGGGGTCGTCGTCGTGCGTCAGCTCGTCGAGGAGCGGGAGCAGGCGTTCGCCCACCTGCGTCAGGGCCTCGGCGCGCGGGCGGCCGCCGGTGGCGGAGCCGGTGTGGACGACGACGCCGCGGGCGCCGATCTGCCGGCCCCGGCGGAGGGAGTGGCGGAGGGAGTCCACGGAGCGTTCGGCGGTCGCCTCCGTGTGGGATCCGAAGTTGATCAGGTAGGGCGCGTGGACGTACACCGGCAGCCCGGCCTCCGTACAGCCCGCGCGGAACTCCTCGTCCTGCCGCGGGCTGCCGGGCGGGGTCGCCCAGCCGCGCGGGTTGGCGACGAAGACCTGTACGGCTTCGGCGCCGATCTCGCGGGCGTAGGGCAGGCCGGTGCGGGCCAGGCCGCCGGCCACCGGGATGTGGCCGCCGACGGGGTTGCGGGGTATGCCCGCCGGCACAGCGCCGGACATCACAGCGCCGGACATCACAGGGCTCCCTTAAGGCGGATGGTGATCGTGTCGCCGCGGGCGGCCTTGTCGCCGGCCCGGACGGACTGGCTGTCCACGGAGTCCTTGGGGAAGAAGAACGGCCGGTCCACCCGGACCTGGAAGCCGGCGGAGGTCAGGATCCGCTTGGCGTCGGCCTCGCTGCGGCCGGTGACGTCCGGGACGGTGAGCATCTCCTTGCCCTTGGACAGGGTGACGGTCACGGTGTCGCCCTTGGCCACCTGCACGCCCCGGGCGGGGGACTGCTCGGCGACGTCGCCCTTCTCCCGGTCGGAGTACACCTGCGCGTCCGAGACCTTGATCCGCAGGCCCGCGTCGCTCAGGGTGGACTGGGCGTCGTCGGGCGACAGGCCGGACACGTCCGGCACCTCCACCGGCTCGCCCTTGCTGACGATCAGGGACACCGGGGAGTCGGGGCGGCGCTCGTCGCCGCCGCGGGGGTCGCTGGAGAGCACCTCGCCCTGCGGGGTCTCGTCGCTGAACTGCGTCCGGACGTCGCCGACCGTCAGGCCCGCCTGGGTGATCCGTTTCTTCGCCTCGTCCAGCCGCATGCCGACGACGTTGGGGACCTCGGCCCGCTCCGGGCCGCGGGAGACGACGATGCTCACCCGGCCGGTGTTCCGGATGCGCTCGCCGGGCTTGGGGTCGGTGGACATCACATGGCCGCGCTCGACCGTGTCGCTGAACTCGGGCTGGACGCGGACCTTGAGCCCGGCCTTGCCCAGCTTCTTCTCCGCCTGCGCCTGGGTCAGGTCGAGTACGGCGGGGACGGAGGTGAACTGGCCCGCGTTGATGTACCAGACGCCCGTGCCGGCCAGCAGGGCCAGCAGCACGCCGGCCACGATCAGCACCGCGCGCCGCGGCCGGCGCCGCAGGGCGGCGAACCGCCGGGGGCGGGCCGGGGGAGCGGGCGGCGGCGGGGGCTCGGGCGGGCCGTCGAACCGCGCCGTCATGTCCATCGGGTCCGGCTCAGGAGCCTCCGCCGGGGGCAGCGGCTGCGCGGTGACCGGGCGCGGCAGGACGCTCGTCGCCTCCTCGTCGTCGCCCGCCACCGCCGGGCCCGCGGCCAGCGGCGGACGGGCGTCCAGCTGCTCGCGGGTCAGTGTGGCGCGGGCGGCCCGGACCAGGCCCAGCATGCCGACCGCGTCCGACGGGCGCAGCTCCGGATCGCGGGCCGTGGCCACCGTCACCAGGTCGTCCAGCTCCGGGGCCAGCCCCGGGACCTCCTGCGACGGCGGCGGCACGTCCCGGTGCAGGTGCTGGTAGAGCACCTGGGCCGGGCTGGCGCCGCTGTGCGGCTTGACGCCGGTGAGCATCTCGTAGAGGACGACGCCGCAGGCGTAGACGTCGGTGCGGGTGTCCGCCGTGCCGTGCTCGATCTGCTCGGGGGCCAGATAGGAGACGGTGCCCAGGATGGAGCCGGTGTTGGTGGCGCTGTTGGTGCCCACGGTGCGGGCCAGGCCGAAGTCGGCGACCTTGACCCGGCCGTCGTCGCCGATCAGCACGTTCTCCGGCTTCATGTCCCGGTGCACCAGGCCCGCGCGGTGGGCGGCGCCCAGCGCGGCCAGCACCGGCTCCACGATGTCCAGCGCCGCCCTCGGCTGGAGCGCGCCCCGCTCGCGCAGCACGTCCCGCAGGGTGCAGCCGGCCACGTACTCCATCGCGAGGTAGACGTATCCGCCGTCCGTCCCCTGGTCGTAGACGCTCACCACGTTCGGGTGGTCCAGGCGGGCCGCGGACTTGGCCTCCCGGATGAAGCGTTCGACGAAGACCTTGTCCGCGGCGAGGGCCGGGTGCATCACCTTCACGGCGAGCACCCGGTCGAGCCGGGTGTCCAGCGCCCGGTACACCGTGGCCATGCCGCCTGCGGCTACCCGCGCCTGAATGCGGTAGCGGCCGTCGAGCAGCTGGTCGACGAGGGGGTCCGGCAGGGTCGTATCCACGGTTGACGAGTCTACGAGTGATCGGCGGGGAGCTGTGCGGTTGTGGGGCCGGACGGTGGTGTGTGCCCCGGTCCCGCCCCTTCGCCGATTCCTGGGGCTGCGCCCCAGACCCCCTTTTTCGCGGCTTCGCCGCTCGTCCTCAGACGCCGGACGGGCTGAAAATCAGCCCGTCCGGCGTCTGAGGACAACCGCGCGGAGCGCGGTTTCAGCGCGCGCTGAAAGCCGGCCGCTCCGGGTCCAGGAGCGCCAACCCCGCCGTCGGCGACGATGCCTCCGCGAAGTGCCGGCGCGGGATCCGTCCCGCCCGGTGCGCGAGGCGCCCCGCCTCGACCGCGTGGCGCATCGCCTCCGCCATCAGCACCGGCTCCTGGGCGCGCGTCACCGCCGACGCGAGCATCACCGCCGCGCAGCCGAGCTCCATGGCGAGGGCCGCGTCCGACGCCGTGCCGGCGCCCGCGTCCAGGATGACGGGGACCTTGGCCCGCTCGGTGATGAGCTGGAAGTTGTGCGGGTTGCGGATGCCGAGGCCGGAGCCGATGGGGGAGCCGAGGGGCATGATCGCGGCGCAGCCGACGTCTTCCAGGCGGCGGGCGAGGACCGGGTCGTCGTTGGTGTAGGGGAGGACGGTGAAGCCGTCGTCGACGAGGATCTCGGCCGCGTCGAGGAGCTCGATCGGGTCGGGGAGGAGGGTGCGCTCGTCGGCGATGACCTCCAGCTTCACCCAGTCGGTGCCGAGCGCCTCGCGGGCCAGCCGGGCGGTGAGGACGGCCTCGCCGGCGGTGAAGCAGCCGGCGGTGTTGGGCAGCACCCGGATGCCGTGCCGTTCCAGGACGGAGAGGACCGAGCCGCGGACCGCCGGGTCGAGGCGGCGCATGGCGACGGTGGTCAGTTCGGTGCCGGAGGCGAGCAGGGCCCGTTCCAGGACGTCGAGGCTGGGCGCCCCGCCCGTTCCCATGATCAGGCGGGAGGTGAACGGGGTGCCGGCGATGGTGAGCGTGTCGTCCGCCACGTCAGCCTCCCTGCACCGCGGTGAGGACCTCGACGCGGTCGCCGTCGCGCAGGGGCGTGTCCGCCCAGCTGCCGCGCGGGACGACGGCCTCGTTGACGGCCGCGGCCACGCCGCCCGGGGAGCCGGGGCGGCCGGTGAGGCCGGTGACGACGGTGGCGAGGGTGGTCCCGGGCGGGACGGCGCGCCGCTCGCCGTTGACGTGGATGGTGTGGACGTCGGTCATGCGGAGGGCTCCTGGGCGAGGGCGGAAGGGGCGGCGCCGGACGCGGCGAACCGGCGGGGGGTGAACGGGCGGGCCTCCTCGGGCAGCCGCCCGGTGGTGAGCACCTCGGCCATGACGTCCCCGGTGAGCGGGGTCAGCAGGACGCCGTTGCGGTGGTGGCCGGTGGCCAGGTGCAGGCCCGGCAGGCCGGTCGGGCCGAGGAGGGGCGCGTTGTCGGGGGAGCCGGGGCGCAGCCCGGCGGAGGTCTCGGCGAGCGGCAGTTCGGTGAGGCCGGGCACCAGCTCGTGCGCGTCGCGCAGCAGTTCGTAGACGCCGCCGGCGGTGACGGTGGTGTCCCAGCCGAGCTCCTCGGTGGTCGCGCCGATCACCAGCTCGCCGTTCTCCCGGGGCACCAGGTAGACGGGGTTGCCGCGGACGACCGCCCGGACGGTGCGGGAGAGGAACGGCCGGTACGCCTCGGGGACGCGCAGCCGCAGGGTCTGGCCCTTCACCGGGCGGACCGGTGGCAGGACGGCGTCGGGCAGCCCGGCCATCCGGCCGCTGTGGCTGCCGGCCGCCAGGACGGTCTGGCCGGCGGCGATCCGCCGCCCGTCGGCGAGTTCGGCGCCCGCGGCCCGGTCGCCGTCGAGCAGCACCCGGGTGACGGCCGCGCGGTGCAGGGTCACCCCGGCGCGTTCGCAGGCGGTCAGCAGGGCGGCGGCCAGCCGCCGGGGGTCGGTCTGGTGGTCGCCGTCCACCCGCAGGCCGCCCTGGACGCCCGGGGCGAGCATCGGCTCCAGGCGGCGGCACTCGCGGCCGGTCAGCCACTCCGCCTCCAGCCCGCAGCGCCGCTGGAACGCGCCGAGTTCACGCAGGTGGGCGCGGTCGTCGGCGTCGAGGGCGACGGCGAGGGTGCCGCAGGCGCGGTAGCCGGTGTCCCGGCCGCTCGCCTCCTCCAGCTCGGCCGTGAACGCGGGGTAGCGGCGGGCGGAGGCCAGGTTGAGGGCGAGCAGCGCCTGCTCGCCGTAGTGCAGTTCGGTGACGGCGGCCAGCATCCCGGCCGCCACCAGGGCGGCCCCGCCACCGGGCGCCGGGTCGGCGACGGCGGTTCGCAGGCCGCGCTGGGCGGCGCGCCAGGCGGTCACCAGGCCGATGATCCCACCGCCGGCCACCAGGACGTCGTACGGTCCCGGTGCTGATCGCGTAGACGCGTGCATGGGCGTCCAGCCCCTCCCTTCGCCGGCATGACCCGGATCAGGTTCGTACGGTCGGAGGCCGTCCAGCCTCCCTCTCAGCCCGGTCCGTCCGGGCTCCCGCGAGTGCTTGTGCACCGGCCACCCTAGTACGGGCCGCGAACGCGGCGGAAGGCGGCGGGGACCGCCCCGGGGGCGCGCGGCGCGGTGGTGTTGTGTCGGAGGTCTCGCCGCACGGTGCTCCGGCGGACCTCGTCCGCCCGCCTACAGTGATCGGGTGAGTGAGCAGACGAACACCCGCAGTGGTACGGCCCCCGACGAGCCGGTGGGAGGCACGGTGCGGCGGCGCGTCGTCGTCGTCGGCGCCGGCATGGCCGGCGTGCAGACCGCCGTCGCCCTCCGCGAACAGGGCTGGGAGGGCACGATCACCCTGCTGGGCGCCGAACCCCACCCGCCCTATGACCGGCCGCCGCTGTCCAAGTCGGTGCTGCTCGGCAAGGCGGACGGGTCCGCGTTCGAGGTCGACTTCGCCTCGCTCGACATCGAGCTCGCACTCGGCCTGGAGGTCACCGGGCTGCGCGCCGCCGACCACGAGGTGGACACGCCGCGCGGCCCCGTCCCATACGACGTCCTGGTGGTGGCCACCGGCGCCGAGCCGGTCCGGCTGCCCGGCGCCGAGGACCTGCCCGGCGTCCACCTGCTGCGCACCCTGGACGACGCGGAGCGGCTGCGGCCGCTGCTGGAACGGAAGGGCGACGTGGTCGCCGTCGGCGCCGGCTGGATCGGCGCCGAGTTCGCCACCGCCGCCCGCGAGGCCGGCTGCCGGGTGACCGTCGTCGAGGCCGCCGACCGCCCGCTCGCCGGCGCGCTGCCCGCCGAGGTCGCCGCGCACATGGCCGGCTGGTACGAGCAGAGCGGCGCCCGGCTGCTCACCGGCGCCCGGGTGGCCGCCCTGGAGCCGGGCGCCGTGCTGCTGGCCGACGGCACCCGGCTGACCGCCGACGCCGTCGTCGTCGGCATCGGCGCGCGGCCCGCCACCGGCTGGCTCGCCGGCTCGGGCGTCGAGCTCGCGGCCGACCGGTCCGTCGTCACCGACGACCGGCTGCGGACGTCCGTCCCGGACGTGTACGCGGTCGGGGACTGCGCCTCCTTCCCCTCCGCGCGGTACGGCGAACGGCTCCTCGTCCACCACTGGGACAACGCCCTCCAGGGGCCGAAGACCGTCGCCGCGAACATCGTGCACGGGCCGGCCGAGGGGCCGGTCTACGACCCGGTGCCCTACTTCTGGTCCGAGCAGTTCGGGCGGTTCGTGCAGTACGCGGGGCATCACGCGGCCGCTGACGAGCTGGTGTGGCGGGGGGACCCGGCGGGGGCCGCGTGGACGGTGTGCTGGCTGCGGGGCGGTGTGCTGGTCGCGGTGCTGGCGGTGGGGCGGCCGCGGGATCTGGCGCAGGGGCGGAAGCTGATCGAGAGGTCCGCGGTCGTGGACCGGGCGCGGGTCATGGATCCGGCGGTGCCGCTGAAGTCGGCGGTGGGGTGAGGGTGCCCCGGTCCCTCCCCCAGAGGGGGCACCCCCATTCGCCGTTTCCTGGGGGCCAGCCCCCAGACCCCCGAAGCGCCCTCCGGGCGCTGTCCTCAAACGCCGGACGGGCTGAATATCAGCCCGTCCGGCGTTTGAGGACGAGCGGCGAAGCCGCGACAAGGGGGTCTGGGGCGCAGCCCCAGGAAACGGCGAAAGGGCGGGACCGGGGCACCCCCCCCGGCGCCAGCCGAAAAGCACGCCCGGGTGTCCCCGGCTACCAGGTGGCCCCGCAGGATGGCACGCTTGTCCCGTGACCGAGATTGACACGAAGACCGATGCCCTCGTTTCCGAGTGGCTCACCCTCCCCGACATCGCCGAGATGCTCGACGTGGAGGTGACGCGCGTACGGCAGTTGGTGAAGGAGGGCCAGCTGATCGCCGTGCGCCGCGGGGAGAACCGGGTGCTCCAGGTGCCCGCCGCCTTCATCGGCGAGGGCAAGGTGGTGAAGGGCCTGGCCGGCACCCTGACGCTGCTCAAGGACGACGGGTTCACCGACGAGGAGATGCTGGAGTGGCTGTTCACTCCGGACCCCACCCTGCCGGGCACGCCCGCGCAGGCGCTGCGGGAGAATCGCGGCACGGAGGTGAAGCGGCGCGCCCAGGCGCTCGCCGTCTGACCGTTCCGCAGTGAACAGCCCGCGGTGCGCGGGCGGGCCCGTCCCGTCCGCGCACCGCCGACCCCGGGGGGAAACCCGATGTCCGCCACCGCCCGTACGCTCCCGCACGCCCCGACGGCCCGGGAGGCCCTCGCGGGCGCCCGGCTGTACCTGTGCACCGACGCGCGCAGGCGCCAGGGCGACCTGCCGGAGTTCCTGGACGCGGTCCTCGCCGGCGGTGTGGACGTCGTGCAGCTCCGCGACAAGGGCATGGAGGCCGGTGAGGAGCTGGAGCACCTGGCCGTCCTGGCCGACGCCGCCCGCCGGCACGGCCGGCTGCTCGCGGTGAACGACCGCGCCGACGTCGCCCACGCCATCCGCTCCGACGTCCTGCACCTGGGCCAGGGCGATCTCCCCGTGCCCGCCGCGCGCGCCATCCTCGGCGACGACGTACTGATCGGCCGCTCCACGCACAGCGAGGCCGAGGCCGAGGCGGCGATGCGCGAACCGGGCGTGGACTACTTCTGCACCGGCCCCTGCTGGCCCACCCCCACCAAGCCCGGCCGCTCCGCGCCCGGCCTGTCCCTGGTGCGGCACACCGCCGCGCTGCGGCCCGAGCGGCCCTGGTTCGCCATCGGCGGCATCGACGAGAGCAACCTGGACGAGGTCCTGGACGCCGGAGCCCGGCGCGTCGTCGTCGTCCGCGCCCTCACCGAGGCCGACGACCCCGGTGACGCCGCGGCCCGCCTGGCCCGCCGGATCCGGGAACGCGACTGATCCTCCGGTAGGTTGTCGTGTTCGCGTCCAATGGGCGCTGACGTGGAACACGGCGAAGGAGAACGGGCAGTGCGCAAGGCGGCACAGATCACGGGGGCGGCGCTCATCGCCGCTGTGCTGATGACGGGGTGCTCCAGCGGGAGCGACGACAAGGACGGCAAGAAGGCCGACGCCAAGCCGGAG
Organism: Streptomyces mobaraensis; assembly: GCF_020099395.1. Lineage (NCBI taxonomy): Bacteria > Bacillati > Actinomycetota > Actinomycetes > Kitasatosporales > Streptomycetaceae > Streptomyces > Streptomyces mobaraensis. Next base: position 5,566,710 of record NZ_CP083590.1, read on the forward strand.
CAGTCGGCGGGACGGTCCGCCGCTCCGGGCCAGGACGGCGAGGGCGCGAAGGGCGACGGGTCCGAGGACAAGCTCATCAGCTCTCCCGGGGGCGCCTACCTGGCGCAGTCCGCCGAGGGACCGGTCGCCCTGACGATCGTTGCCGGGCAGGCGGCCCTGGCGTCCGACGGCGGCAAGCGCACCTGCTCCGGCACCGTCAGCGGGAAGTCCCTCACGCTCACGTGCTCGGACGGCGGCGACAAGCGCACGAGGGGACTCATCGAGAAGTCCGACGCCACCTCCATGGTCGTCTTCTGGGAGGGCGGGCCGAAGGAGACCTTCGCGCGGCAGAGCGGCGGTGCCAAGCTGCCCGGCCTGCCCAAGCTCGGCGGCTGACCCCGCCTCAGCCCGTCCGCAGCATCTGTGCCGCCGCCAGCTCGCGGTAGGCGGCACAGCCGGCCAGCAGGTCCTCGTGCCGGCCGGAGGCGATGGCCCGGCCCTCCCGCAGGACGACGATGCGGTCGGCGTTCTGCACGGTGGACAGCCGGTGGGCGATCACCAGCAGCGCGCACTCCTCGGTGATCTCGCGCATCACCCGCCCCAGCGCCAGCTCGTTGACCGCGTCGAGCTGGGACGTCGGCTCGTCCAGCAACAGCAGCGCGGGGCGCGTGAGCAGCGCCCGGGCCAGGGCGACCCGCTGGCGCTCGCCGCCCGAGAGCGTGGCGCCCCGCTCGCCGACCGGCCCGTCGAGCCCGCCCGGCAGCCGGTCCACCACCTCGTCCAGCCGGGCGAGTCCGACCACCCGCCGCACCTCGGCCCGGCTCGCCCCCGGAGCCGCGTAGGTGATGTTGTCCCACAGGGAGCCGTGGACGACGTGGGTGTTCTGATCGACGACGGCGATGCGCGCCCGGCACTCGGCGCGGGTCATCCGGGTGGCCGGGCGGCCGTCGAACAGCAGCCGGCCGGCGTCCGGTTCGTAGAAACGGGCGGCCAGCGCGAAGACCGTGCTCTTCCCCGCCCCCGACCTGCCCACCAGCGCGACCTGCCGGTGCGGCGGCACCTCCAGCGAGATCCCGCGCAGCACCGGCCGTCCGGGGCGGTAGCCGAACCGGACGTTCTCCAGGGCCAGGACGGGTGGGGCGGAGGGGGCGGACGGGGTGGGGGAGGGCGCGGGTGGGGCCGGTTCCGGGACCTCCGCTTCCTCCGCCTCCGCCGGTTCCACCGGAAGCGCCAGCGCCTCCTCCACCCGCCCGAGCGCCCCCACCCCCCGCTGTACCAGCCCCGCCGCATGGAACACCGACGACAGCGGCACCACCAGATAACTGGCGTACAGCAGGAAGGCGACCAGGTCGCCGAGGCTGTGGGTGCGCCCGTCCACCCGCAGTCCGCCGATCACCAGGACGAGCAGGAACGAGCCGTGCACGGCCAGTTCGACCGCCGGGCTCATCACCGCCGCCAGCCGCGCGGTGCGCACCCCCGCGCCGTACGCCGCGTCCACCCGCTCCCCGATCCTGGCGGCCTCCCGCCGCTCCGCCCGGTGTGCCCGGACCATCGGCACGGCGCCCAGGGCCCGTTCGAGTTCGGCCGCGACGGCGCCGACGGCGTGCTGCGTCCGCTCCGAGGCCGTACGGAGCCCGGCGAGGACGCACATCACCACCGCGGCCGCCGCCGCCACCGTGAGGGTGACCAGGAGCAGCAGCAGCGGGTCGAGCCAGAGCATCAGCGCCACCGCCCCCGCCGACGCCAGCGAACCGGTGACCAGGTCCACCAGCGCCCGGGAGAGGACCTCGCGCAGGACGGTGGTGTCGACGGTGACCCGGGAGACGAGGTCGCCGGTCCGGTGGTGCTCGTACTCCCGCATCTCCAGCCGCAGCAGCCGGCCGACCAGGCTGTGGCGCAGCCCGCGGACGACGCCCTCGCCCATCCGCTCCTGGAGGAAGCGGCCCACCGCCGCCGTGCCGGCCTCGGCGACGAACAGCGCGGCCAGGAACAGCAGCGGCCACAGCGGCCGGCCGCCCGTGCTCGCGTCCACGATCCGCTGGGCGAGCAGCGGCTGCGCCAGCCCCAGCGCCGACGCCACCAGGGTGAGGACGATGGCGGTGGCCAGCGCCGCGCGGTGGCCGGCGGTGAGCCGGAACACCGTGCGGACCGCGCCCGGACCGCGCCGCCGTCCGGTGACGGCCGGCGTCACGGCAGCCGTCGCTTCCAGGCCGCCGGGGCGGGGGCCACGGCGAGCAGCCGGCTGAAGTAGTCGTCCGGAACCCCCTCGTCCACCGGCCGCCCCTCCGCCTCCACCCAGGCGTGCGCGCTGAACGGCGGCACCTTGCGCACCCCCGTGCACCACGTCGGCCAGCAGCCGCCGAACCGGCACAACAGGGCCGTGCCGATCGAGCGCGGCAGACAGCCGCGCGGCCCCGCGCAGTACAGGCTGGCCGCGCACACCGCCCGCCGCGCCGCGCGGGACCGCTCGTACGAGGCGGGGACGGCGCCCCGGCGGAGCACGGCGAGGACCGCGCGGAGCCGGTGGGGCGGCAGCAGGACGAGCGGGAAGGCGACGGCCAGGGCGAGCCGGGCGGCCAGCCGCCGGCGGAACGGCACGTCCGACGGCCGGACCAGGGCGCTCGGCGTGGTCATGCCGCCAGCCCCGCGTCCCGCAACAGCGCGACCAGCGCGGCGACGTCCGCGGCGGCCCGCCGCCGGTCCACGGCGAACGCGCCGACGAGCGCCTCCACCGCGTCCGCCTCCCCGCCGCCGTCCAGCAGGGTGCGGACGACGAGCGTCCCGGTGGGGTTGAGCTCCCAGTAGCGGCCCTTGCGCTGGTCGAGCAGGACCGTGCCGTACTCGGTCTCCGCGGTGGCGACGTCCGGGGCGAACCGCAGTGCCATGGAGCCTTCCCTTCCTGTCTTGCGGACGCCGTCGTCCGCGGTCGATCCGGTGGGCCGGTCAGCGGGCGAGGGTCCGCAGCCACACCTCGCAGCCGATCGTGGAGTAGAGGATCGCGTCGCCCAGGCCGGGCGTGGCGGGCCGCTGGGCGAGGGCGGTCAGGGCGCCGGCGTCGACCAGACCCAGCCGGGCCAGGGACGAGTCCTCCCAGAGCTTCACCAGGTCGCCCCGGTGCTCCCGCAGCCCGTTCGAGGCGTCCATCGAGGCGTGCGCCTTGTCGGTGCGGGCCAGGCAGGCGTCCGGGACGATCCCGCGTATCGCCGCCGCCAGCAGCGGCTTGTACGCCCAGGGGGTGACGCGGTCGCGCGGGTCGACGGCCAGGAACGCCTCGACCACCCGGTCGTCGAAGAACGGCGACGCCATCGGCAGCCCCGCCCTGGCGGCCATCAGGTCCCACTGGCGGACGATCCGGGTGCAGATCCGGATCTGCTCCAGGTCCTGGTGGAGCCCGCGGTCGGGGTGCAGCGGCTCGGCGGTCGCGGCGGCCCGGAGCAGGGCCCGCCGGGCCGCGTCGGCGGCCTCGGGGGTGACCCAGGGGAACAGCCGGGGCGCGGTGCCCCAGCCCAGCGCCCCCTCCACGCCGGGCGGGAGCGGGTCGCGCAGCCGCGCCGCCGTGCCGGCCAGCCAGCGGCCGAAGGAGCGGGAGTCGGCGAGGGTGCGCACGGCCGGCGCGAGCGGCCACTGGTAGAGGGTGCGGAAACCGCGCAGCTGCCGCACCGCGCACCACGGGCGCGTCCGCAGCAGCCGGTGGTAGTAGCCCTCCGAACACCAGGCCACGTGGTCGCCGCCGATCCCCGTCAGATGCACGGAACTGCCGCGGCGGGCGAGCTCCGGCAGGTGGTGCAGCGCCCGGGCCCGGTCCATGACGCCGATGGTCGGCTCGTCCATCGGCGCGTCGATGTCCAGCAGGTCGGTGTAGACGAGCGGGGACTCGTCCGCGTCCCACACCACGTGCTCGACGTCCGGGAGGTGGCGTGCGGCGCGCCGGGCCCAGGCCAGGTCGGTGTCGGCGGGGTCGCGCCCCGGCCAGGTGCTCGCGATGACGCGGGCCGGGGACGCCGCGGCCAGGAAGCAGACGGAGGTGGAGTCCAGCCCGCCGGACAGGTCGCAGCTGACCGTGGAGCCCCGGTGGGTGCGGGCCGCCACGGCGTCGACGAGGGCCTGCCGGACGAGGGGCGCGCCGCCGGTCATCGACCGCACCGGCTCGGGCGGCGTCCACCAGCGGGACTGGCGGGCCGACCGCCCGTCGCGGGACACGTACAGGGCGTCCTCGGCGGGGACGGCGGTGACGCCCCGCCACAGGGAGGTGGTGAAGAGGGGGTACGGGACCGGCCACAGCAGCCGTACGGCCAGCTCCTCCTCGTCGGGCGCGGAGCCCAGGGCGCGGGCGAGCGACAGGGCGTCGCTCGCGGCCACCTCGACGCCGCCGACGGTGGCCCGGAAGACGGGCCGCAGGCCGGACGCCGTGCCCTGGACGCGGACGGCTCCGTCCAGCGCGGCCACCAGGTGGAAGCTGCCGGGCAGGGCGCGGGCCAGGGCGTCCAGGGCGGTGAGGTCGCGCAGCGCGTCCGCCCGCCGGCGGAGCTCCTCGGGCCGGACGGGGCAGCAGCCGATCACCGCCAGGGCGGCCCGGCCGGTGCGGACGGCGGTGACGTCCCGGTCGTGCCAGCGGCCGGTGATCCAGGGCCGGCCGGAGGGGTGGGGGATGGTCCGGGTTTCCCGGGTGTCCCGGGTTCCGTGGGTGTCCTGGGTGTCCCGGGTGTCCTGGGGATTCCGGCGGATGAAGGAGCGGGCCGCGGTGAGCGCGTCGTCGCAGTCCGGAAGGACCACGAAGGACGCGGCGCCCGGGCCCGCTCCCCCCGCCTCGCGAGGCGTAGGCATTCAGCCCTCTGTCTCCGGCCGTCGTCAGTTCTTGCTGAGGATCAGACGGTCGTTTCCGTTGGTCCGGAGCAGACCGGTCTTGGCCCGGAAGGTGCCGCGCTTGACCAGGGTGGGAGCTTCGTACGTCTTCTTCATGACGTCTCCTTTGATGGGAGTACCCTTTTTCGCCCCGAAATCCGTCCGGCCGGCCGCGCTGCCCTGGGGAGAGGTGCCCCGGCAGCGGGTCGGTGTCCGGTTCGACCGCAGGGCGTATGGCCATACTAGGCATGCCAAAACGATTCATCGTATTTCAAGTCAGATAATCATGGCCGAATCGGGAGTGCGGAGTGGCCGGTGGGCCGGTCAGCGGGACGGGATTCGTCGGCTGTGAAAGAAAGGGAAAGCGGATGCGGCTTCGCGAGTCATTCCCGCAGGGTATTTTCTTCGAAGGGCGGACGGGAATTCGTCTGGACAGGAATCCGGAATCCTACTCGCCGGTCCGGGAAAATCCGGAAAGTCGGTGTTTGGGGAGGGTTCGGGGAAGGGTGTACCGGACACCCGGGGCCGGGAAACGGCCAGATCGTGGACACCACTTGGGAAGATCGTCGCCGCGCTGGTTAACTTGACCGGTATGGCCCTAGGCACTGCCTCCACCAGGACGGATCACGCCCGCACCGTGCGTGACCTGCTCGCGTCCGGCGAGCGTTCGTACTCCTTCGAATTCGCCGCCCCGAGGACCGAGAAGGGGGAGCGGACGCTCTGGAACGCCATCCGGCGGATCGAAGCGGTCGCGCCGACCTTCGTCTCCGTGACCTACGGCGCCGGCGGCTCCTCCCGCGAGGGCACCGTACGGGCGACCGAGCGCATCGCGACCGACACCACCCTCACCCCCGTCGCCCACCTCACCGCCGTCAACCACTCCGTGGCCGAACTGCGCAACGTCATCGGCCAGTACGCGGACGTCGGCATCCGCAACATGCTCGCCCTGCGCGGCGACCCGCCCGGCGACCCCACCGGGGAGTGGGTGCGTCACCCCCAGGGACTGCACTACGCCGTCGAACTGGTGCGGCTCATCAAGGAGTCCGGCGACTTCTGCGTGGGCGTCGCGGCCTTCCCCGAGATGCACCCGCGCTCCACCGACTGGGACACCGACGTCCGCCACTTCGTCGACAAGTGCCGGGCGGGCGCCGACTTCGCCATCACCCAGATGTTCTTCCACGCCGACGACTACCTGCGGCTCCGCGACCGCGTCCACGCCGCCGGCTGCGAGACCCCGATCATCCCCGAGATCATGCCCCTCACCAACGTCCGGCAGATCGAACGATTCGCGCAGCTCAGCAACGCCGCCTTCCCCGCGGACCTCGCCGAGCGGATCCGGGCGGTGGAGGACGATCCGGCGGCTGTACGCTCGATCGGGATCGAGTACGCGACGGAGCTGTGTGCCCGGTTGATGGCCGAGGAGACCCCGGGGCTGCACTTCATTACCCTGAACCACTCCACGGCCACCTTGGAAATCTACGAGAACCTGGGACTGCACCAGCGGTCCTGACGGCCCGCCGGTCGCGGCGGCCGGACTGGAGGGGCGATTCATGGGCTGGACGGTCCTCTACATCGCGTTCGGCGTCGTCGGGCTGTGGCTGCTCGGCGAAGTGCTGTTTCAGCACAAGGCCCGACTGCGGTGGCGGCTGCTCGCGTTCACCGGCTTCCTCGGGGTGGTGGCCGGCGTCGTCATCCCGTCCGTGGCCGTCATCGCCGTCGGCGCCGTGGCGTTCGCGATCGGCCAGGTCTACGTCACGCTGTCGTTCCGGCGCGGCTTCTCTGCGGGCTGGGCGCTGCGGCGCAAGGGCCGGGACGAGGCCGGGCCGGCCTCGTCCGCTTCCGGTTCCCGTTCCGCTGCTCGTTCCGCCTCCCGCGGCGGGCGCCGGCGCGGCCGTCCCGAGCGCGGCGCGACCGCCGAGCCGGCCGCTTCCGACGCCCCTCCCGCCCCCGGCACCCCGGGCGCCGGCCGAAAGCGGCTGACGGCGGCGGAGGCCGGAGCCGCGACGACCATGATGCCGACGGTGCCTCAGCAGCCCACCGACGAGCACGGGGTGCCCGGGCCGGCGGGTCCGGCGGGGTCGGGGCCGGGCGACACGGCGGCCTTCCCGGCCGTCGGGGACGCGGCTTCCGTGTTCGGCGGCGGCGGTTACGACTACGGCCAGGCCCAGGAGCAGTACCCCGCGTACTCCGATCCGTACATCGGGGCCGGGGCCGGGGCCGGCGTGCAGCCGTCGCAGGGGTACGAGCAGCCGTATGACGCGTACGGGCAGCAGGGCGCGTATCCGCAGCAGTACGGCCAGCAGCCGCAGGGTCAGCAGTACGGGCAGTACGGGCAGTACGACATGGACACCCCGCCGGGTGGGGTGTGGGTGCCGCAGCAGCGGCAGGGGGGTGGCGACGGGCAGGCTCCGCCGCCGCCGGCTCCGCCGCAGGGGTACGGGTATTGAGGGGTGCCCCGGTCCCGCCCTTTCACCGTTTCTTGCGGGGGCGCCCCCGCACCCCCTGCAACCGCGCTCCGCGCGGTTGTCCTCAAACTCCCCCAGAGGGGGTACCGGGCTGATATTCAGCCCGTTGGGGGTACCCCCTCTGGGGGAGTTTGAGGACGAGCGGCGGAGCCGCGAAAAGGGGGTCTGGGGGCTTGCCCCCAGGAAACGGTGAAAGGGCGGGACCGGGGCACCCTCACTGCGAACCCCGAAACCCTTCCCCCTCCACGATCAGCCCCGCCACCAACGCCCCCGACATCCCCGCATGGGCCAGCCCACCCCCCGGATGGGCAAACCCACCCACCCGGTACAACCCGGTCAACTCCCCACTGTTCGGGGGGAACAGGAAAGCACCGCCACCCCCACTCAACGCAGGCGCAGGCACCCCCCCACCCGGAGCCCCCGTAACCACCGCCGTATCCGACGGCGTCCGCACCTCCCGCCACACCACCCGCTCCGCCACCCCGGGAACGGCCGCCTCGGCGGCCGACAGCATCCGGTCGGCGAACGCGGCGACAACCCCCGCGTCCCCCCAGTCCACCCGGCCGTGCGGAGCGACCGTCGCGGTCAGCGTGACCGCCTCGTGCCCGTCGTCGGGCCGGACGGCCGGATCGTCGGGCCGGAGGACGGTGACGGTCGGCACGTAACCGGAACCGGGGCCCGCCGCGTCGAAGACGCCCGCCAACTCCCGCTCCCGCGACGGCGCGTGCACGACCGTGCGGTGTGCCACCCCCGCCGGCCGGCCCCCGCGCAGGGCGAGGAGGACGGTGAACCGGCCGGGGGACAGGGGTGCCGCGGCCGGATCCGGGGCGCCCGTGACGACGAACGCCGTCTCCTCGACCGTCCCGTCCGCGAGCCGGACGCCCGCCGCGCGGCCGTCCTTCTCGACCACGCCGGCCACCTCGGCGCCGAACCGGAACTCCACCCGCCGGGCCACGCACCGCCGGTGCAGCGCGTCGGCGAGGCCGCGCAGCCCGCCGGCCACGTACCAGCTGCCGAAGGTCTGTTCCAGGTAGGGCAGGACGGTCGCGCTCGCCGGGGCGGTGCGCGGGTCGAGGCCGTGGGCCAGCGCGTGGCTCTCCAGCAGGGCGGCGAGCCGGGGATCGCGCAGCTCGCGGTCGGCGACGGCCGCCAGGGTGGCCGGCGCGCTCCGCCGGAAGAGGCCGCGCCGCGCCGGGTACGGGTCGCGGGCCAGGGCCGCCCGCTCCGCCGGGTCGGGGCTCAGCGGCTCCTCCAGGAGCGGGCGCCGCGTCGCGTCCCACGCCTCCCGGGCCCGGTTGACCAGCTCGCTCCAGCGCTCGCCGGCGCCCGCGCCCACCGCCTCGTCCAGCGCCCGGACGACGCCGGCGCGCGAGGCGTTGGGCAGTGCGAACGCCGTACCGTCGGCGAAGAGGTGGGCGCTCGCCGGGTCCACCTGGGTGAGGCCGACGCTCTGCTCCAGGGACTCCTTGCCGGTCTTGACGAAGAGGTCGCGGTAGACGGCCGGGAGGTGCAGCAGCTGCGGTCCCGTGTCGAAGACGAAGCCGTCCCGGGCGAACCGCCCGACGCCCCCGCCGTACGTCTCGCCGCGCTCGTACACCGTCACCGTGTGGCCGGCGACGGCCAGCCGGGCGGCTGCCGCCATGGCGCCCATGCCGGCGCCGATCACCGCAATTCGTGCCATGCGGCCGACCCTATCCGGAACCGGAATCGCCGCCGGGGCCCGCCTCGTCCTACGCCGACGCCTCCGCCGTACGCCCCTCCCGCCGCGCCGCCTTCCGCTCCCTGCGCCGCTGCCGGAACGCCCGTACCCGGCGCCACAGGATCACCACCGTCCCGATCCCCAGGACCAGCAGTGTCCCGGCGATGCCCGCCGCGACGGCCGGGTGGAACAGGGCGAAGACCACGAGGGCGGCGACGCCCAGGTCCTCCGCGGCGCTCAGCAGGATGTTGCTCAGCGGCTCCGGCGAGGTGTTGACCGCCATCCGCGTGCTCATCTTCACCAGGTGCATCACCAGCGCCGTCGTCCCGCCCACTGCCCCGTAGGCCACCTCGGAGAGCGAGCCGCCGCTCTGCCCGGCCAGCAGCGCCCCGACCATCGCCCCGCAGGCGGGCCGGACCAGCGTGTGGACGGCGTCCCACACCGTGTCCACGTAGGGGACCTTGTCGGCGACGGCCTCGCAGAGGAACAGCACACCGGCGACGATCAGCACCTCGGGGCGCTGCAGCGCCTCGGGCACGTCGCCGCCGATGCCGCCCCTGCCGAACAGGCCGAGCAGCAGGACCACCGCGTAGGCGTTGATCCCGCTCGCCCAGCCGCTGGTGAACACCATGGGGAGTACGGACATGGGGACGATCGTAGGCGGACGTACTCAGCCCGCCGGACGCCTCCGGAGGCCGCCGGTTGAGTACGGGGTGAGTAGCGGTACGGATGAGCCCCCGCCCCGGCGGGCGGAAGAGTGGGGGCCGTGGGGGAGCGCGGCGCCCGCACCGCCGGCACGGGGCGGCGGAACGGGCGCCGCGCGCGGGACGCGCCCCCTCGGGCCGCCGGCTAGCAGGCGTGCCCGCCCACGCGCCCCTGCAGCAGCCGGGACAGCGCCGCGTGCACGTCCTCCACCGACCGCTCCGGCTGGAACGACTGCCAGTCCAGCGCGGCCACGAGCACCATTCCGAACAGCGCCGACGCGGTCAGCGGAACGTCGATCTCCGGGCTCAGCTCGCCCTCGGCGACGGCCTCCGCCAGCACCCCCTCGATCACGGCGATCGCCTTCTGCCGCACCTGCATCAGCGTCGACTGCCAGGCCCGGTTGGTGCGCCACAGCTCCGCGACGTACAGCTGCATCAGCGCCGGGTAGCGGGCGATGAAGTCCAGGCCCGCGCGCACCATCGCGTCGAGCGCGTCCACCCGGCCGCCGCCGCGGGCCGCCGTGGCGTCGGCGGCCTGCCGCAGGGAGACGGTCAGCAGCTCGATGCCGTCCCGCAGGAGCTCCTCGAAGAGGACCGTCTTGCTCGCGAAGTTGTAGTAGACGGTGCCCTTGGCCACCCCGGCGCGTTCGGCGATCTCGTCGACGGTGGTGGAGGAGAAGCCCTGTTCGGCGATGAGGGTGACGGCCGCCTCGAAGAGGCGGCGCCGGGTTCTGCCGCGGCGCGTACTGCTGCTGTCCATGCCGGTGATTCTCCCTGTACGCACCGTGTCCTCCGGTACGGACCCCACGGGTCCCACGGGCCTCACAGGCTCAGCTCCGGGTGCAGGTCCCGGACCGTCCACACCTGCCGGCGCCGGGCCGTCCACGCGGTGAGCGCCAGGGCGCCCGCGGCGAACGCCGCCAGCACGGCGCACGCCCGCCACACGGCCGCCGGATCGCCACCGGTGATGAGGTGGCGCAGCCCGTCGACGACGTAGCTCATGGGGAGGAAGGGGTGCAGGGCGTTGAAGAAGCCGGGGCTGGTCTGTACGGGGTAGGTGCCGCCCGCCGACGTCAGCTGGAGCATCAGCAGCATCAGGACGAGGATCCGGCCGGCCGGGCCGAAGCGGGCGTTAAGCCACTGCACGATCGCGGCGAACGACGCCGTCGTCAGGCACAGGAAGCCGATCGTGCCCGCCGCGCGCGCCAGGTGCAGGCCCAGCCCCCAGCAGAGGACGGCCAGCAGCGCGCCGGCCTGGAGCACCCCGACCGCGACGACCGGCAGCCAGCCCGCGAGGGCGGTCCGCCAGGCCGGGGCGCCGGCGGCCAGGGCGCGCCGGTTGAGCGGCGGGAACAGCATGTAGGCCACCATCGCGCCGACCCAGAGGGAGAGCGGGATGAAGTACGGGGCGAAGCCGGTGCCGTAGTTGGGCGCCTTGTGGGTGGCGTGGGAGGCGAGCCCGACCGGGTCGGCCATCACCTCGGTGCGGGCGTCGCGCTCGTCCTTGCCGTAGTCGGGGATCTTCCTGACGCCGTCGTGCAGTCCGCCGGCCAGCTTCGACGAGCCGTCGGAGAGCTTGACCATGCCGCCCTGGAGCTTGTCGGCGCCGTCGCGCAGCTTCCCGAGCCCGTCGTCGAGGCCGGCGGCGCCCGTCCGCGCGGTGCCGAGGCCGTCGCGCAGCTTCCCGGCGCCGCCGTGCAGCTTCTCCGCGCCGTCGGCGACGCGGTGGGCGCCGGAGTCCAGGGCGTTGACGTCCCGGACGGCCGCGTCGATCTCGGACGCCAGCGTGGGCGCCTTGTCGCGCAGCTTCTCGGCGCCGGAGCGGAGGGCGTCCAGTTTGGCGGGGAACGCGTCGAGTTCGCCGTTCCGGTTCTGCATGAGGGTGTCGAGCTCGCGGGCGCCCAGGGCGGACTGCCGGGCGGCGAACAGCGCCTTGCGCAGCTTCGGGCAGAACGCCGGGGGCTCGGCGGCCCGTTCGCAGAGCTCGGCGTACGAGTCGCCGAGCACCTCGGCGCCGGCCGCGCTGCCCCGGGCGAGCTTCGCGGTGGTGGCGGCGGACGGCAGGTCGTCCAGGTGCCGGCGGAGCGTCCGCGCCTCGGCGGCCACCTTGCGGGCGTCCTCGCCGATCTCGCGTGCGTGCTCCTTCACATAGCGGGCGTCCGGGCTCGTCGCCGCGCCGTTGACCCGGTCGGCGAGCTCGCGGGTGCCGGCCGCCACCTTGCCCGCGCCGTCGGCGAGTTGCCCGGAGGCGTCGTCCAGCTTCCCGGCGCCGCCGTACAGTTCGCCGACGCCCTTCCGCAGCCGCCCGCTGCCCTCCGCGGCCTTGGCCAGGCCGTCCTTGAGGTCGCCGGCCCCCTTGCGGGCGGTGCCGATGCCGTCGCCCAGTTTGTCCGCGCCCTCGGCGGCCTCCTGGGTCTTCCCGTGCAGGGTCGAGAACGAGACGAAGATCCGGTCGTAGAAGGTCCGGGACGCCTTGCGCGAGGCGGCGGCCCGGACCTCGGAGAAGACCGTGCGGGAGATGGATCCGACGATGTAGTTGTTGGCGTCGTTCGTCCGGACCTGGAGCGCCCCGGTCTCCGGGGAGTCGCCCGCGCTGGAGGCGACCCGGCGGCTGAAGTCGGCGGGGATGGTGAGCGACAGGTAGTACGTGCCGTCCTCAAGGCCCTTCCGGGCCTCGGCGGCACTGGTCTCCCGCCACCGGAACGTCTTGCTGTCGCGCAGGCCGTCGACGATGGAGTCGCCGGCGGTGAGCCGCTTGCCGTCCACGGTGGCGCCCCGGTCGGCGTTCACCAGCGCCACGGGCACCTTGTCGAGCCGCCCGTAGGGGTCCCAGAACGACCAGAGGTACAGGGCTCCGTAGAGCAGCGGCAGGAGCAGCAGCGCGACGAGCGCGGCACGCGGCAGGGCGCCCCTGCCGAACTTCCTGAGCTCAAGCGCGGCCAGCCTCGGCGAACGCATCGGCCGTCTCCTTCCCGTGCGCGGGGACGGTCGTGACGACGGCGTCGGCGTCCTCGGGCGCCTCGGCGCAGACGGCGAGGACAGTGGGGCCGGACGCCGCGACGGACCGCAGCAGCGCCCAGGCGTCCGCGCGTCCGGCCGGGTCCAGCTTGAGATCGGCGTCGTCGACGGCGATCAGGCGCGGGCCGCCGATCAGGGCCAGGGCGAGGGACAGCCGCAGCGACTCCGGCCGGTCCAGGTCGCGGGCGAGGGTGCGGGGGCCGGCGGGCAGCGCGTCCAGGTCGAGGCCGACGGCGGCCAGGGCGGCCTCGGCGCGCTCGGCGGCCTTCGCCCGGCGCTCCGTCAGCGGGCGCAGCAGCACCCGTTCCCGTACGTGCTCCCCGACGCTCAGCGCGCCCTCCGGCTCGCAGACGCCGGCGACCTGGGCGAGCGCCGTGACCCGGCGGACCGCGGCCATCCGCCGGGGCAGCGGCAGGCCGCCGACCTCGGCCGTCCCGGCGGTGGGGCGCATTCTTCCGGTGAGCGTGAGCAGAAGACAGGTACGGCCCGAGCCGGACGGGCCTTCGACGGCGACGAGGTCGCCGGGGGCGGCGGTCACGTCCACGGCGCGGAACGTCCAGCCGCGGGGCCCGGCGACGCCGAGTCCGCGGGCCGTGACGGCGGCCCCGAGCGAGGTGCGGTCCATGCGACGGCCTCCAGGTGACGTGGCGGTGGTGCGGCTTCCGTGAGCGTCCTGCACTTGCACTGACCAGTCAGTGCAAAAAGTATGGCGCACCCCTCCTTTGCCCCGTCGCCGGGGTCGCATGCCCAAAGTCCTTGCAGGTCAGGGCGATTGTCAGTGGGGTGCAGGACGATAAGGGCAGACGGTGGTACGGGCGTCCGGCCCGCACCGCCCCGACGGAGGAGGTTCGTCATGGCCCGCAGCAGGAGCGACGTCCGCCTTTCCCCGGGCACGGGCGTGTGGGACGTGCCCCCGCCCGCCCGCGCCACCGCCCCGCCCGCCGTCGCCGAGCACCTCGCCCAGGCCCGGCAGGCCCTGGTGGAGGCCGCCGCCCTCGACGCCCCGCACGAGCGGTTCGCCACCGCCCACCTCGCCGCACTGCGCACCGCCGCAGCCGTGCTCGCCGCGCGGGGCCGGCCGGAGACCACGGCCCGCCGGCGGCACCGGATCCGCAGCGCCTGGGAGATCCTCCCCGAGGCGGTGCCCGAACTCGCCGAGTGGAGCGCCCTCTTCGCCGCCGGCGCCGCCCGCCGGGCGCGGGCCGAGGCCGGCATAGCGTCGGCGGCGGACGAGCGGGAGGCCGACGAGCTGCTGCGCGCGGCGGCGACGTTCCTGCGGCTCGTCGAACGGGGGCTGGTCCACCAGCCCCGGCTCCCCGCACAACCGGCCCCCGGCCGCGGCGGGGTGGGGTGAGCGGCGGGTGACCGGGCCCGCCGCGGCCCGCGGAGGAGCGGAGTGCGGGCGGCCGGGACCCGGCCCATTAAGGTGGGGGCGCCGACGACCGTCATCCGCCACCGCCGTACCGGCGGTGCCGCCACCCGCGCCGAGGAGCCACCCGCCGTGTCCGAGCCTTCCCTGGGTGGGGAGACCCCATCGCGTCCCCGCGCGTCCCTGCGTACCGCCGTGGTCTGGGAGGTCCTGCGGGACGCCCTCGACCGGCGGGCCGAGGCTGATGGGGGTCTTGAGGTCCTCGACGCGGGCGGCGGCAGCGGCCAGTTCGCCGTCGAGGTGGCCCGCCTCGGCCACCGGGTCACCGTCGTCGACCCCAGCCCCAACGCGCTGTTCGCGCTGGAGCGCCGGGCCGCCGAGGCCGGCGTCGCCGACCGGGTGCGCGGCGTCCAGGGCGATACCCAGGGCCTGTTCGACGTGGTCGGCCGCGGCGCGTACGACGCCGTCCTCTGCCACGGCGTCCTGGAGTACGTGGACGACCCCGCCGAAGGCCTGCGGGCCGTCGCCGCCGCCCTGCGCCCCTCCGGCGTGCTCAGCCTGCTCGCCGCCGGCCTCGGCGGCGCGGTCCTCGCCCGCGCCCTCGCCGGCCACTTCACCGAGGCCCGGCAGGCCCTCACCGACCCTGCCGGGCACTGGGGCGCCGGCGACCCGGTGCCGCGCCGCTTCACCGCCGACCAGCTCTCGGACCTGGTCACCGGCGCCGGCCTGGACGTCACCGCCGTGCACGGCGTCCGCGTCTTCGCCGACCTCGTCCCCGGCGTTCTCGTGGACGCCCAGCCCGGTGCCCGGGACGCCCTGGCCCGGCTGGAGGCCGAGGCGGCGGCGCTCCCCGCCTTCCACGCGGTGGCCACCCAGCTCCACGTCCTGGCCGAACGGGTCTGAACCGGGGCCGCACGGGCCCGCCCGATCAGCCCGTTCGCCCCGTATGATCGGTAGACACGGTCCGGCATGACGGGTCGGCGGGCAGGGAATGAACGTCCCGACGTCTTCACCACAACACCGACCGCCACACCGGGTCCGGTGGGCGAATTGGCGCAGAGGGGCGGGTTTCACGGGGGCGATTCCCTGCCTATCCTGAAAGGGTCGCACCCCGGTCGCCCCCCGCGACCGACGAGTAGGAGGACTCCGTGCCGCTCTCGGAGCACGAGCAGCGCATGCTCGAGCAGATGGAGCGAGCGCTGTACGCCGAAGATCCCAAGTTCGCCACAGCGCTCGAAGGCAGCGGCCTGCGCACGTACACCCGGCGACGGGTCTACCAGGCGATCGCGGGCTTCCTGGTGGGCATCGCGCTCCTCATGGCCGGAATGGTCGCCCAGTGGATCTGGATCAGCGTGGTGGGGTTCCTCGTCATGCTGGGGTGTGCGGTGCTGGTGGTGACGGGGTGGCGCAAGGCGCCACGTCCCGGGTCCGCGCCCGGCGCGGGACCCCTGAGCGGCGGCCTCGCCGCACGCCGGCAGATGCGGCAGCGCCGCTCGATGATGGACCGGATCGAACAGCGGTGGCAGCGGCGCCGCGACGAGCAAGGGCGTTGAGGTCGCCCCGGTCCCACCCTTTCGCCGTTTCCTGGGGGCAAGCCCCCAGACCCCCTTGTCCTCAAACGCCGGACGGGCTGAAATCAGCCCGTCCGGCGTTTGAGGACAACCGCGCGGAGCGCGGTTTCGGGGGTGCGGGGGCTTGCCCCCGCAAGAAACGGTGAAATGGGGGTCCCCCCTCTGGGGGAGGGACCGGGGCACCTACCGCCGCAGGCGAAGCCCCCGCAGGGACCGTCCCAGCGACGCCGGCGCGAAGAACGCCCGCAGCCGGGCGGCCCGCCCGGCCGCAGCCCGGAGCCCGGCCCGGACAAGGGCCACGTCACCGGCCGGCGCCCCGGAAAGCGCGGGCCGAGGCGAGTACGACGCCACTTCCACCGCATCGGCCACCCGCCCCGCCGCGGCAGCGGCGTCACCCTCCAGCGAGCCCTCCCGCACGAGACGCTCCACCGCCCCCCGCGGCGTCCGCGCCGCGTCGGGCGGGATCCCGTAGTCCCAGGCCGTATCCAGCAGCTCCCGCCAGGCGGCCAGCGTGCGGCCCGCCGCCTCCTCCGGGGTCCGCGGCTCGGGGCCGCCGAGCCGCCGGGCCCGGATGCGGGTGCGCAGCAGCGGGGGAGCGGCCAGCAGGAGGACCACCAGCAGGGCGCCCGCGGCGGCCACCGGGAGGACCGGGATGCCGGAGTCCGAGTCCGGCGGATCGGCGGAGAGCGCCGGGGAGCGCTTCCCCGACGGGTCGGGGCACTCCCCGTGCGACGGCCGCCCGGAGCGGCAGTCCGCGCCCGCCGTCGGTGCCGGCCGGGGCGCGGCGGAGGAGCCCGGGGTGGGGACGGGGGCGCCCGGCGAGGCCCCGGGGGCGGGCTGTTCGACGGTGTACACCGGGCGGCTGCCGCGGCTGGGCGTCGGCTCGAAGCGGGTCCAGCCCGCACCTTCGAAGTACAGCTCCGGCCAGGCGTGGGCGTCCTTGGAGCCGACGGACATGGAGCCGTCCTCCTGGCGGTCGCCCGCGGTGAAGCCGACCGCGACCCGCGCCGGGATGCCCAGCGTCCGTGCCATCGCCGCCATCGAGAAGGAGAAGTGGACGCAGAAGCCCCGCTTCTCCTCCAGGAAACGGGCGACGGCCTCGTCGTCGCCGCCCGTCCGCACGTCGGTGTCGTAGGTGAACCCGCCGCCGACCGCGAACCACTCCTGGAGCCGTACCGCCCGCTCGTAGTCGCTGCGCGCGCCCTCGGTGACCTGCCGGGCCCGCTCCGCGACCACGGCGGGGAGTGTCGACGGCACCTTGGTGTACTCGCGGTGCAGCGCCTCGGGCGGCCGGGGCGCGTTGGCGAGCTGCTCGGCCGTCGGCTGGGGGGCCAGGGTCGACACCTGGTAGCGCAGCCCGCGGGTGGTCTGCCCGTGGTCGCCGACCAGGGTCCGGCCCTCCGGCTCGTACCGCCACTGGCCGCTGACGCGTACCGAGTCCGCCGGGTAGGGCAGCGGCAGGTAGTCCTGCCCGTAGCCGTCGGCGGCCACGACCGAGGTGTTCACCCGGACCGTGCGCACGTCGGGGGAGAGGCCCTGGGGCGTGGGCAGCCGGTCCGGGACGTCGGTGACGCGCCGTTCCGAGGTGCGCCAGGTGGCGCCGTCGAACCGGTCGAGCGCGACGATCCG
The DNA here is from genome assembly GCF_020099395.1 of Streptomyces mobaraensis. Classification (NCBI taxonomy): domain Bacteria; kingdom Bacillati; phylum Actinomycetota; class Actinomycetes; order Kitasatosporales; family Streptomycetaceae; genus Streptomyces; species Streptomyces mobaraensis. Next base: position 5,583,986 of record NZ_CP083590.1, read on the forward strand.
CAGATACAGGTCCTGCGGCGCTTCGGACGAGGTGCGGTAGCGCAGGAGCTCGCGGTTCTCCCGCTGGTTGAGGCTGTCCCGCAGCGAGACCAGCGGGTTGACCGCGGAGATCGTGCCGCCCTCGCGCTCCTGCCCGGAGTCCCGGCCGCGCGGCGTCAGCAGGCCGCCGCCGATCGCGGGCAGCACCGCCGGGACGGCCACGGCCACCCCCAGCGCGAGCACGCCGATCCGGCGGCCGGTGCGGCCGGGGGCGAACGCGCTCCCGAACGCACCCGCGAGCGCGCCCCCGACCGGGCCTCCCGACGCGGGTTCCGGGGCTCCGGCCTGGCCGGCGAACCCCCGGCGGGCCAGGCGCTCCCGGCTCTCCGCGAGGAGCAGCAGCAGATAGCCGCCCGCGCCCGCCAGGAACCACAGCCAGTCCCCGCCGCCCTGGGCCAGCCCGGCCCCGACGGAGTACAGCGCCAGCAGCGGCAGCCCGGCGGTCGCCGCGCTCCGGTAGGCGACCGCCAGCAGGTCCACGACCAGGCCGATCACCAGCACGCCGCCGACCAGCATCAACCGGATGCCCGGCGACGCGGGCGCCGGTATCGCGTACCGCCCGATGTCGTCCGCGCCCTGGTTCAGCAGCCGGGAGAACTCCGCGAACGCCTCCGGGCCCGGCAGCAGCCCGGCGACGGCGTGACCGCGGGCGAAGACCAGGGTGAGCAGCAGCAGCCCGGTGAGCGCCTCCGCGACGGTCGCGAGCGGCCGGGCCGCCACGAACCGCCGGACCACCACTCCGGCCGCGGCCTGCACGGCGAGCAGCGCCGCCGCCTGGACGAGCCAGCCGGCGCCGTCCACCAGTGGCACCATCGCGCAGGCGGCCCCGACCGTGGCCACCACGGCGCACAGAGCGGCCCGTATACCGCCACTCATACCCGTCCTCCCCGTTCCCGCCCGTACGTAACGTATGACCCATACGACCCGTACGGCCCGTGCCCTCCGGCCCCGGCCGTCCCCGCCCGTTCCCGCTCCGTCCCCGGCCGGCCCCGCGCCGCCCCGGCCCGCCCGCGAGCGCCGTCCGCCGTGCCGCGCACCGGCCGTACCGCGCACCGGCGGGGGACGGGCGCGGGGCCCGTCCCGTCCGCGCGGTGTCCCGCGTCACGCCGCGCCCGGGTGCGTCCGCGAGTGTCGTCCGCCGTGCCGGGCAGTGCCCGCGCCGCGCACCGGCACGGCGCGGGCACCCCGCCCGTACGGCGGCCTGTGCCGCGCCGCACCCCGGGTCGTCCGGGGCGGCCGATCGCGTATCGCGTGCCGTCCGCCGTGCCGGATGCAGGCCGTGCCCCGCACCGGCAAGGCGCGGGCGCCGAACCCGTCCTATCCGCGTCGTGCCCCGCGCCGCGCCGGGCGGCCCCGGGGGCCGCCGTGTCCCACGCCCCGTTCACGCCCATCCTCCCGGCCCCCCGTACCCGGGAGCGCCCGTGGGCCCCGGCGCGGGCACGCCCCGCCCCGCCGGTGTCCCCGCGAGCTGCCACAGGGCGGGGAACGGGAGGTGCGGGGTCATGGCGAGGGCCGTCCAGCCGGCGGCGTGGAGGGTGTGGAGCGGGACAAAGGCGTTCGGGTGGCCCAGGGGGGCGCCCGGCCAGGCGACCGGGTCGAGGAGGAACGCGAGCGCCGTGGTGCCGCGCCGCCGCAGGCCGGCGACGCGCGCGGCCTCCTGCGGGCTCAGCCCGCCGAGGAACGCCACGAGCAGCCCCCCGGTGTCGCCGCGCAGCGCCTCCTGGGCGGCGGACAGCCCGACGGCCTCGGAGTGGTCGACGACCGCGAGCGCGTCCAGCAGTGTCCCGGCCGCGTCCGCCGGGTCGAGGGCCCCGCCGGCCCGTCCGCCGACGCCGTCGGGGCCGGAGAGCCAGGCGCCGGTGTCGGTCAGCAGCCGTACGGTGAAGCCGAGTTGGAGCAGGTGGACGGCGACGGACGCGGCCGCCGCCACCGCCCGTTCGAAGGGCGCGCCCGGCCCGGCCCCGGCGAAGGCGACGCCCCGGGTGTCGAGCAGCACGGTGGCCTGGGCCCGCCGCTGCTGCTCCTCCCGGCGGACCATGAGCTCGCCGGTCCTGGCGGTGGCCCGCCAGTGGATCCGGCGTACGTCGTCGCCGTGCCGGTAGGCGCGCGGAATGATGTCGTCGTCGCCGGCGAGGGCGAGGGTGCGCAGGCTGCCGTCGCCGCGCCCGGCCGCGTCGCCGGACATCCGCAGCGGCGGCAGCGGCTCGCAGTAGGGGACGGCCGTGAGCATCGCGTGGGTGCCGAAGCCACGGCTGACCTCGCACATGCCGAACGGGTCGGTCAGCCGCAGCCGCAGCGGCCCCAGCGGGTAGCGGCCGCGCAGGTCGGCCCGGACCCGGTAGGCCACCTCGCGGTGGCCGCCCGGCCGCATCCGGTCCAGGGTGAACCGCGGGTGCGGGCCGAGCACCCAGGGCACCTGGTCCTCGACCAGCAGCACGCCGGTGGGGACGCGGGCGACGTTGGCGACGCGCAGCCGCACCTGTGCCTCCTGCCCGGCGGTCACCCGGGCGGGGGAGAGCGTACGGTCGCCGGTGATCCGGTGCCGGGTGCGGTGCAGCACCAGGACGCACACCACCGGCAGGACGGCCAGCAGCAGCCCCACCCGCAGCAGCCCCTCCTGGCCCAGGACGTAGGAGCAGACGACGGCGGCGGCCCCGGCGGCCAGGAAGGACCGGCCGCGCGTGGTCAGCCCCCCGAACGCCGCCCGCAGTCCGCCGTCGCCGTCGGCGGCCGGTTCGCCCGGGGGGTACGGGTGGTCCGTCACGGCCGTCGCGCCTCCGGGGGCCGCGGCGCGGCCTGCTCCGGGACGGGGACGGGGGTGAGCCGCAGGATGTCCAGGACGATCTGCTCCGGGGTGCGCCGGCTCAGCTGCGCCTGCGCGGTCGGCAGCAGCCGGTGCGCCAGCACCGCGACGGCCACCGCCCGGACGTCGTCGGGCAGCGTGTAGTCGCGGCCGGCCAGCGCCGCCGTGGCCTTGGCGGCGCGCAGCAGGTGCAGGGTGCCGCGCGGCGACGCGCCGAGCCGCAGCTCGGGGTGGTGCCGGGTGCCGTTGACCAGGTCGACCGCGTACCGCCGCACCGACTCGGCGACGTGCACGGCCCGGACGGCCTCGACCAGCTTGACGATGTCGTGGGCGTGCGCGGCCGGCTGGAGGTCGTCCAGCGGGGAGGTGCCGCCGTGCAGGTCCAGCATCCGCAGTTCGGCCTCCGGGCTGGGGTAGCCCATGGAGACCCGGGCCATGAACCGGTCGCGCTGCGCCTCCGGCAGCGGGTAGGTGCCCTCCATCTCGACCGGGTTCTGGGTGGCCACCACCATGAAGGGGCTGGGCAGTTCGTGGGTCACGCCGTCGGCCGTTACCTGGCGCTCCTCCATCGACTCCAGCAGCGCGGACTGGGTCTTCGGGGAGGCGCGGTTGATCTCGTCGCCGATGACGATCTGCGCGAAGATGGCCCCGGGTCTGAACTCGAACTCCCGCCGCTCCTGGTCGAAGACGCTGACGCCGGTGATGTCGGACGGCAGCAGGTCCGGCGTGAACTGGATGCGCCGCACCGAGCAGTCGATCGAGCGGGCCAGCGCCTTGGCGAGCATGGTCTTGCCCACCCCCGGCACGTCCTCGATCAGCAGGTGGCCCTCGGCCAGCAGCACGGTCAGCGCGGTCCTGACGACCTCCGGCTTGCCCTCGATCACGGCCTCGACGGAGGCGCGCACCCGCTCCGCCGTACTCGTCAGATCGCTCAGGCCCGCTCGTTCGTCAAAGGTCGTCACCCCGGCCCTCCTCGGCCCGTCCACACGTTCACGGGATTCCGTCCCCCCACCGGGAACGGCCCCTCCCCAACCCCGCCGGCGTCCCGTCCGCGCGAGGCGGGCGGGACGGCGGTTCCTTACGCATTCTCACCGCCCGCGCGGCACGACGGCAGCGCGGGCGGGTCCTCCGGTGCGGTTCAGGGCCGCGGGTCGATCTCCCGCAGCAGCCCGGTGGTCACGTCGAAGACGAACCCGCGGACGTCGTCCTTGTGCGGCAGGAACGGGGAGGTGCGCACCCGCTGCATGGACTGCCGGACGTCCTGGTCCAGATCGCGGAACGCCTCCACCGCCCACGGCGGCCGCTGTCCGACCTCCTCCTCGATCTCGTGCCGGAAATCCTCCGTCAGGTTCAGCAGGCCGCAGCCCGTGTGGTGGATGAGGACCACCGAACGGGTACCCAGCGCGCGCTGGCTGATGGTCAGGGACCGGATGATGTCGTCGGTGACGACACCGCCGGCGTTGCGGATGGTGTGGCAGTCGCCGAGCTCCAGGCCGAGCGCGGCGTGCAGGTCGATGCGGGCGTCCATGCAGGCGACGACCGCGACCTTGAGGACCGGCCGGGCGTCCATGCCCGGATCGGTGAACTCGGCGGCGTAGCGCGCGTTGGCCGCCACGAGACGGTCCGTGACCGTGGAGTGGCCGCCGTCGGCGCCGGAGGTGCTGGGGGGCGGAGACGCGGATATCGACATGTGCACGAAGGTAGTCGGCTACCGGCCCGTCGGCCCCCCGAAGAGGCGGGCAAACGCCGTCAACGTGGCCATCTGTGAGGCAAGCCACAGCCCGGAGGGGCGTGCGGCCGACCGGGTGAGCCCGCCGCCGCGGCCCGTCCTCCGGCGCGCTGGCCGGTTGATTGACCGGGGGGACGAGTGGACTAAAGTGGCGCGAAGTGGGAGGCGAGCCGCTCCCCCCGAACCGCCGGAACCCAGCGACCCAGCCGTACCAGGAAATCCGGAAACCCGCCACGTGCGCGAGGTGTCCGTACCCCTCGGCCCCTTCCCGCTCCCCGGCCGTCCCGCGCCGCCCGCCGGCGCCGGGCCGGGCGGCGCCTCCCCTTCGAGCGGGCGGGGACCCGGCGGTGCGTGCGCCCCGCGCCGTACCGCACTCCCAGAAGGGCGCATGAGCAGCAACGCGCGTCACGTCCCCGTCATGCTCCAGCGCTGCCTGGACATGCTCGCCCCCGCTCTCACGGAGCCCGGTGCCGTCGTCGTCGACTGCACGCTGGGCGCCGGGGGGCACAGCGAGGCGCTGCTCACCGCCTTCCCGGAGGCCCGGCTCGTCGCCCTCGACCGCGACCCCACCGCCCTCGCCCTGGCCGGCGGCCGGCTGGCCCCCTTCGGCGACCGCGCCACCCTCGTCCAGGCCGTCTACCACGAGCTCCCCGAGGTGCTGGAGCGGCTGGGCATCCCGCGCGTCCAGGGCGTCCTGTTCGACCTCGGCGTCTCGTCCATGCAGCTCGACGAGGCCGACCGCGGCTTCGCCTACGCGCAGGACGCGCCGCTCGACATGCGCATGGACCAGACGAAGGGCATCAGCGCCGCCGAGGTCCTCAACACCTACCCGCCCGGCGAACTCGTCCGCATCCTGCGGGCGTACGGCGAGGAGAAGCAGGCCCGGCGGATCGTCGAGGCGGTCGTCCGGGAGCGCGAGAAGGAGCCCTTCACGCGCAGCGCCCGGCTGGTCGAGCTGATCCGCGACGCGCTGCCGCAGGCCGCCAAGCGCACCGGCGGCAATCCCGCGAAGCGCACCTTCCAGGCGCTGCGCATCGAGGTCAACGGCGAACTGGCCAGCGTCGAACGGGCCATTCCGGCCGCGGTCAAGGCGCTCGCGGTGGGCGGCCGGATCGCGGTGCTGTCCTACCAGTCGCTGGAGGACCGCATCGTCAAGCAGGTCTTCGCGGCGGGCGCCGCCACCACCGCGCCCCCCGGCCTGCCGGTGGTCCCCGAGCGCTACCAGCCGCGGCTGAAGCTGCTCACCCGCGGCGCCGAACTGCCCACCGAGGAGGAGGTCGCCGAGAACCGGCGGGCCGCCCCCGCCCGGCTGCGCGGAGCGGAGCGCGTCCGCGAGGACGTGACGGACGCGCCATGACGGCCACCGCGCGCACCCGGGGCACCGCCGGCGGAAGCCGGCTCGGCCGACTGCTGCCGGTCGGGACCGGCGGCGCGCGGCGCACCCCCTTCGTGCTGCTGGTCGTGGTGCTGCTCGGCTCCGGGCTGATCGGCCTGCTGCTGCTCAACTCGGCGCTCAACCAGGGCTCGTTCGAGCTCAGCAGGCTCCAGCGGAAGACCACCGAGCTGACCGACCGGCAGCAGGCCCTCCAGCAGGAGGTCGACCAGCTCGCCGCCCCCGACGCGCTGGAGCGCCGGGCCCGGGAGCTGGGCATGGTCCCCGGCGGCAGCCCCGCCTTCCTCAACCCCGACGGGACGGTCAGCGGCGTGCCCGCCCCCGCGCCCGAGGCGGGCGCGGCCCCCGGCGACGGCGGGCCGGACCCGGCCGCGTACCGGCCGCCGGCGCCCGCGCCGGTACCCGCGCCCGTACCGTCCCCCGTGCCGGCCCCGGGGCCTCCGGCGGCCGAACCGGCGCCCTCGCCGGCACCTGCGGCACCCTCAGCACCCTCAGCACCCTCCCTCCCCGGACTTCCAGGCAGGTGACGTCGTGACGGCGCCCAGGCAGCAGCCCCGCCGCCCGGTTCCCGGGCCCGCCCGCCCCGCGGCCCGCCCGGCGCGCCCCCGCGTCGGCGCCCGCCCGCTCCGCCTGGGCAATCCGCGGCCCCGGCTCCGGCTGATCGGCCTCGGCCTCACCCTGGTGCTGCTGGTGTTCACCGTGCGGCTGCTCCAGGTGCAGGCCGTCGACGCCGACGCCTACGCCGCCCGCGCCAACGTCAACCGCTACATCCCCGTCACCCTGGCCGCCGAGCGCGGTGCCATCACCGACCGCAACGGCGTGGACCTGGCCACCACCGTCGACGCCTACGACATCACCGCCGCCCCCGACCTGCTCACCCCCGAGCGCACCGGCCTCAAGAACGCCGCCCACAAGGCCGCCGAGCTGCTGGCCCCGGTCCTGGGCGGGCCCGTCGACGAGGTAGAGGAGAAGCTCACCGCCAACCCGGCCTCCAAGTACGTGGTCCTGGCCCGGCAGCAGCCGCCCCAGGTCTGGGACCGCATCCGGGAGCTCAAGCAGGGCAAGGCCGCCCGCGTCCGCGGCACGCACGGCGCCCTGAACCTGCTCACCGGCGTCAACCGCGAGGCGCACAGCAAGCGCGTGTACCCCAACGGCGACCTCGCCGCCGGGATACTGGGCTTCGTCAACGCCGACGGCAAGGGCGGCGGCGGGCTGGAGGCCCAGCTCAACACCGCGCTCGCGGGCAAGGACGGCAAGCGGGTCTACGCCCAGTCCGGCGGCCGGCAGGTGCCCACCGGCGACCTCAAGGAGCAGGCCGCCGTCCCCGGCTCGGACGTCGAGCTGACCATCGACCGGGACATCCAGTGGGCCGCCCAGAGTGCCATCGCCGCCCAGGTCCGCGCGTCCGCCGCCGACCGCGGCTACGTCGTCGTCCAGGACTCCCGCAGCGGCGAGATCCTGGCCATGGCCAACGCCCCCGGCTACAACCCCAACGACCTCGCCCACGCCGACCGCGCCGCGCTGGGCAACGCCGCGCTCCAGGACGCCTACGAGCCCGGCAGCGTCAACAAGGTGATGACGATGGCGGCCGTGCTGGAGGAGGGCGTCGCCACCCCCGGCACCCGGGTGGAGGTCCCCAACCGGCTGCCGCGCGCCGACCGGGCGTTCGCCGACGACATCGACCACGCCACCTGGCACCTCACCCTCAACGGGGTGCTCGCCAAGTCCAGCAACATCGGCACCATCCTGGCCAGCGAGCAGCTCGGCAAGACCCCCGAGGAGTCGGGCGCGGTCCTCTACTCGTACCTGCGCAAGTTCGGCCTCGGGCAGCCCACCGGCCTGGGCTTCCCGGGCGAGACGCCGGGCATCCTGGCCCCGGCGCGGGAGTGGAGCGCCTCCCAGCGCTACACCGTCCCGTTCGGCCAGGGCCTGTCCCTCAACGCCGTCCAGGCCGCCTCCGTCTACTCGACGATCGCCGGCGGCGGCGAACGCGTCCGGCCGACACTGGTGCGCGGCACCAAGGGCCCCGACGGGCGCTACCTCCCCGCGCCCGCCCCGCCCCGCACCCGGGTGGTCAGCGAGAAGACCGCCAAGCAGCTGTCGGAGATGCTGGAGTCGGTCGTCGACGACCGGGACGGCACCGGGACCAAGGCGAAGATCCCCGGCTACCGGGTGGCCGGCAAGACCGGCACGTCCAACCGGGTGGATCCGCGCACCGGCCGCTACCACGGCTACACCGCCTCCTTCGCCGGCTTCGCCCCCGCCGACCAGCCCCGCGTCACCGTCTACTGCGCCATCCAGAACCCCACCCGGGGCAGCTACTTCGGCGGCCAGATCTGCGGACCGGTGTTCCAACAGGTCATGTCCTTCGCGCTGAAGACGCTCCAGGTGCCGCCCTCCGGCAGCGGGCCGCCCCGGCTGCCCGTGGAGTACTGACCGTGCCGCCGCGCCGCGCCACCGGGGCGTGCCGACTGTGACGCACGGCACGTCGGAACCGGGGAACCGCGGCCCGGCGCGCCCCTCGCTTCGCGACGGGCCGGGTGCGCCCGGTACGCTCACCGCCGTGCCCCACGCTGATCAGTCCCCAGCCACCACCCCGGAACCCACCGCTCCGGGAGCGCCCCGCCCCACCCGGGTCCGGCCGGTGCCGCTCACCGAGCTCGCCGGTCAGCTGGGCGTCCGCGCCCCCGAGGGCGCGGGAGCCGCGGTCACCGGCATCACGCACGACTCCCGTGCCGTCCGCCCCGGCGACCTCTACGCGGCCCTGCCCGGCGCCCGGTTCCACGGCGCCGCCTTCAGCGAGCAGGCGGCGAAGCTCGGCGCCGCGGCCGTGCTGACCGACCCGGCGGGCGCCGAGCGCGCCGCCGCCACCGGCCTGCCGGTCCTGGTCGTCGACGACCCGCGCGGCCGGATGGGCGCCCTCGCGGCCGCCGTCTACGGCGAGCCCGGCCGGGACCTGCTGCGCATCGGCATCACGGGCACCTCCGGCAAGACCACCACCGCCTACCTCATCGAGGGCGGCCTGCGCGCCTGGGAGCGCTCCCGCGCCACCGGCGACCGCCCGGCGGCCCTCACCGGCCTGATCGGCACCGTCGAGTCCCGCATCGGCGACGAGCGCGTGAAGTCCGAGCGCACCACCCCCGAGGCCACCGACCTCCAGGCCCTGTTCGCCGTGATGCGCGAGAAGGGCGTCCACTCGGTGGCCATGGAGGTCTCCAGCCACGCGCTGGTGCTCGGCCGGGTCGACGGCTGCGTCTTCGACGTCGCCGTCTTCAACAACCTCAGCCCGGAGCACATGGAGTTCCACTCCGACATGGAGGACTACTTCCGGGCCAAAGCCGAGCTCTTCACCAAGGAGCGCAGCCGGATCGGCGTGGTCAACGTCGACGACGCGTACGGCCGCCGGCTCGCCGGGGGCGAGTCCGAGGTCCCCGTCGTCACCTTCTCCGCCGCGGGCAGCCCGGACGCCGACTGGCGCGCGGTGGACGTCGAGAGCGGCCTGTTCGACTCCACGTTCACCATCGAGGGCCCCGACGGCGTCTCCGTCCCCGGCCGTTCGCCGCTCGCCGGCCCGTTCAACGTCGCCAACGCGCTCGCCGCCGTCGTGGCGCTGGTCGCCGCCGGCGCCGACCCGCGGACCGCCGCGGACGGCGTCGCCGCCGTCGCCGGCGTCCCCGGCCGGCTGGAGCGTGTCGACGCCGGGCAGGGCTACCTCGCCGTCGTCGACTACGCCCACAAGACGGACGCCGTCGAATCGGTTCTCCGCGCCCTGCGCAAGGTCACCCCCGGCCGCATCCACGCCGTCCTCGGCTGCGGCGGCGACCGGGACACCACCAAGCGCGCTCCTATGGGCGCCGCGCTGGCCCGGCTCGCCGACACCGCCGTCCTGACCTCCGACAACCCCCGCTCCGAGGATCCCCTCGCGATCCTCGCCACCATGCTCGCGGGCGCCGCCGAGGTGCCCGCCGCCGAGCGCGGCGCCGTCCTCCTCCTGGAGGACCGCGCCGCCGCCATCGCCGCCGCCGTCGCCCGCGCCGAGCCCGGAGACACCGTCCTCGTCCTGGGCAAGGGCCACGAGCAGGGCCAGGACATCGCCGGAGTGGTACGCCCCTTCGACGACCGCCAGGTGCTGCGCGAGGCCATCGAGCGCGGCGCCGGTACCCACGCGGTCACCAAGCACCGGAACGACCAGGGATGACAGACCGCCATGCGCGCACAAACCTCCCCCCGGAAGCCCGACCGAACGGCTGGAGGTGACCCCCGGTGATCCCCCTGTCCCTCGCCGAGATCACCGCCCTCGTCGGCGGGCGGCAGCACGACATACCGGACCCGGACGCCCTGGCTACCGGCCCGGTCGTCTACGACTCCCGTGAGGTCGTCCCCGGCGGCCTGTTCGCGGCCTTCGCCGGGGAGCACGTCGACGGCCACGACTACGCCGGACGCGCCATCGAGGCGGGGGCGGTCGCCGTACTGGCCACCCGGCCCGTCGGCGTACCCGCCATCGTCGTCCCGGACGTCGTCGCAGCCCTCGGGGCCCTGGCCCGCGCCGTCGTGGAGCGCCTGGGCGCCACCGTGGTCGGACTGACCGGCTCCGCCGGGAAGACCAGCACCAAGGACCTGATCGGGCAGCTGCTGGGCCGCCTGGGACCGACGGTGTGCCCGGCCGGCAACCTCAACAACGAGATCGGCCTCCCGGTGACCGCCCTGCGCGCCACCGAGGAGACCCGCCACCTCGTCCTGGAGATGGGCGCCCGCGGCGTCGGCCACATCCGCTACCTCGCCGAGCTCACCCCGCCGCGCATCGGCCTCGTGCTCAACGTCGGCACCGCGCACATCGGCGAGTTCGGCGGCCGGGAGCGGATCGCGCTGGCCAAGGGCGAGCTGGTCGAGGCGCTGCCGGCGGCGGCCGAGGGCGGCGTCGCCGTGCTCAACGCCGACGACCCGCTGGTCCGCGCCATGACCGCGCGCACCAAGGCCCGTACGGTGCTGTTCGGCGAGGCCGCCGACGCCGACGTACGGGCGGCGGACGTCCGCCTCACCCCGGACGGCCGGCCCGCCTTCACGCTGCACACCCCCACCGGGTGCGCCGAGGTGACCATGCGGCTGTACGGTGAGCACCACGTGTCGAACGCGCTCGCCGCCGCCGCCGTCGCCCACGAGCTGGGCATGCCCGTGCAGGAGATCGCCTCCGCGCTCTCCGAGGCGGGCCAGCTCTCCCGCTGGCGGATGGAGGTCACCGAGCGCGCGGACGGCGTGACGATCGTCAACGACGCCTACAACGCGAACCCCGAGTCCATGAAGGCCGCGCTCCGCGCGCTGGCCGCCATGGGCGAGACCGCCAGGGCGCGGGGGGGCCGCACGTGGGCGGTGCTCGGCCAAATGGCGGAGCTCGGCGAGGAGTCGCTCGCCGAGCACGACGCGGTCGGACGGCTGGCCGTCCGGCTCAACGTCAGCAAGCTCGTGGCAGTCGGGGACAGGGAAGCGGCCTGGCTGTGCATGGGCGCCTACAACGAGGGTTCGTGGGGTGAGGAGTCGGTGCACGTGTCCGACGTGCGGGCGGCGGTCGACCTGCTGCGCAGCGAGCTGCGTCCGGGGGACGTCGTCCTGGTGAAGGGGTCCCGCTCGGTCGGGCTGGAGCGGGTCGCGGAACAGCTGCTCGCGGGTGAGGGCGAGGTCACCGGTCGATGAACCAGATCCTTGTCGCGGGAGTCGTCGGACTCTTCCTGACGCTGATCGGCACCCCGCTGCTGATCAAGTTCCTCGCCCGCAAGGGCTACGGCCAGTTCATCCGGGACGACGGCCCGCGCGGCCACGCCGGGAAGAAGGGCACGCCCACCATGGGTGGCATCGCCTTCATCCTGGCGACCCTGGTCGCGTACGCCGTCACCAAGGTGGCGACCAGCAGCAAGCCGACCACCTCCGGTCTGCTGGTGCTGTTCCTGACCGCGGGCATGGGCCTGGTCGGCTTCCTCGACGACTACATCAAGATCGTCAAGCAGCGCAGCCTCGGTCTGCGGGCCAAGGCCAAGATGGCCGGCCAGCTGATCGTCGGCATCGCCTTCGCGGTGCTGGCCCTGCAGTTCGCGGACACCCGCGGCCAGACCCCGGCCTCGACCCGGCTGTCGTTCACCCAGGACTTCGGCTGGGCGCTGGGCCCGGTGATCTTCGTGGTCTGGGCGCTGTTCATGATCCTCGCGATGTCGAACGGCGTGAACCTCACCGACGGCCTCGACGGCCTCGCCACCGGCGCCTCGGTGATGGTCTTCGGCGCGTACGTGTTCATCGGCACCTGGCAGCACGGCCAGTCCTGCGGCAACCCGCTGACCGCGGGCGCCGCCTGTTACGAGGTCAGAGACCCCCTCGACTTGGCCGTCGTGGCCTCCGCCCTGATGGGCTCGTGCTTCGGCTTCCTCTGGTGGAACACCTCGCCCGCCAAGATCTTCATGGGCGATACCGGCTCGCTCGCCCTCGGCGGCGCGCTCGCGGGACTGGCCATCTGCTCCCGCACCGAGCTCCTCATCGCGGTCCTCGGCGGTCTGTTCGTCCTCATCACCATGTCCGTGGTGATCCAGGTCGGCTCGTTCCGCCTCACCGGGAAGCGCGTCTTCCGGATGGCCCCGCTCCAGCACCACTTCGAACTCAAGGGGTGGAGCGAAGTCCTGGTGGTGGTCCGCTTCTGGATCATCCAGGGCCTGTGCGTGGCCGTCGGCCTCGGAATCTTCTACGCGGGATGGCTGGCCATCAAGTGACCACCTCGGAATTCCACGGCAAGCACATCACCGTCGCCGGCCTCGGCGTGAGCGGCGTCAGCGCCGCCCGCGCCCTGGCCGGCCTCGGCGCCCGGGTCACCGTCGTCGACGGCGGCGACGGCCCGGCCCTGCGCGAGCGCGCGGCCGGCCTCGGCGCCGACGTCACCGTCCGCCTGAACGACGCCGACACCCTCCCCGAGGGCACCGACCTCGTCGTCACCTCGCCCGGCTGGCGCCCGGACAGCCCGCTGTTCACCGCCGCCGCCGAGGCCGGCGTCGATGTCGTCGGCGACGTCGAGATCGCCTGGCGGCTGCGCGGCGAGGGCGCGCCCCCGTGGCTCGCCGTCACCGGCACCAACGGCAAGACGACGACCGTGCGGATGCTCGCCTCCATCCTGGAGGCCGCCGGCCTGCGCACCGCCGCCGTCGGCAACATCGGCACCCCCATCGTCGACGTGGTGCTCTCGCAGGAGCCCTACGACGTCCTGGCCGTCGAACTCTCCAGCTACCAGCTGCACTGGGCGCCCTCGCTGCGCGCCCATTCCGCGGCCGTCCTCAACCTGGCCCCGGACCACCTCGACTGGCACGGCTCGATGAAGGCGTACGCCGCCGACAAGGGCCGGGTCTACGAGGGCAACCGGATCGCCTGCGTCTACAACACCGCCGACCCGCGCACCGAGCAGCTGGTCCGCGACGCCGACGTCGAGGAGGGCTGCCGCGCCATCGGCTTCACCCTCGGCGCCCCCGGCCTCTCCGAACTCGGCGTGGTCGACGGCATCCTCGTCGACCGGGCGTTCGTCGCCGACCGGCAGCGCAACGCCCAGGAGCTCGCCGAGGTCTCCGACATCCACCCGCCGGCGCCGCACAACATCGCCAACGCCCTGGCCGCCGCCGCCCTGGCGCGCGCCTTCGGCGTGGAGCCCAAGGCCGTCCGCGACGGCCTGCGCGCCTTCCGGCCGGACGCCCACCGCATCGCCCACGTCGCCGACGTGGCCGGGGTGGCGTACGTGGACGACTCCAAGGCCACCAACACCCACGCCGCCGAGGCTTCCCTGGCCGCCTACGAGTCCGTGGTGTGGATCGCGGGCGGCCTCGCCAAGGGCGCGACCTTCGACGACCTGGTCACCGGCGCCGCCGGGCGGCTGCGCGGCGCCGTCCTGCTCGGGGCCGACCGGGCCCTGATCAAGGAGGCGCTGGCACGACACGCCCCGGATGTCCCGGTGGTGGACCTCGACCGGACCGACACTGGGGCGATGGCCGAGGCCGTCCGGGAGGCGGCCCGGCTCGCCGCCCCCGGCGATACGGTCCTGCTGGCCCCGGCCTGCGCGTCGATGGACATGTTCACCCACTACGGCGAGCGGGGCGAGGCGTTCGCGGCGGCGGTCCGGGAACTGGCCGACGAGGCCGGGCCCGGGGAGCCCGCCGACGGCCGCGCCACGGACAACTAGCCGCCACGGCCCCGCGCCGCGGGCCGGGCGGCCCGGAACAGCAGCGGAGGGGACCCGGATGCACGCCGACCACGTCCACGCCACCGCGGGCCCGCCCGGCGCCTGGACGGCCCTGCGCGGGCCCTCCGCGCGCCCCCGGTCCGCCCGCCCGTCCGGCGCCGCCCCGGCCCGCGGGGCGGCGGGCAGACGCCCGGCCACGGGCTCCCCGCGCGGCGGCCCGCCGCGCGGCCGGCTCCCCGGCGGCCCGGGCGGGCTGCGCGCCCTGCACGCCCGCGCGCGCCGCGCCTGGGACCGGCCCCTGACGGCGTACTACCTCGTCCTCGGCGGCTCGCTGCTGATCACCGTGCTGGGCCTGGTGATGGTCTACTCGGCCTCCCAGATCAAGGCCCTGCAGAGCGGGCTGGCCCCCACGTACTTCTTCCGCAAGCAGCTCCTCGCCGCCGCCATCGGCACCGTCCTGCTGCTGGTGGCCGCCCGGCTGCCGGTGAAGGTGCTGCGGGCGCTCGCCTACCCGCTGCTCGCCGTGTCGGCGTTCCTGCTGGTCCTGGTCCAGGTGCCGGGCATCGGCGAGACCATCAACGGCAACACCAACTGGATCTCCCTCGGCGGCCCCTTCCAGGCCCAGCCCAGCGAGTTCGCCAAGCTGGCCCTGGTGCTCTGGGGCGCCGACCTGCTGGCCCGCAAGCAGCAGAAGAAGCTGCTCACCCAGTGGAAGCACCTGCTGGTGCCGCTGGTGCCCGTCACCTTCGTGCTGCTCGGCCTGATCATGGTCGGCGGTGACATGGGCACCACCGTGGTGCTCACCTTCGTCCTGTTCGGCCTGCTCTGGGTGGCCGGCGCCCCCACCCGGCTGTTCGCCGGGGTGATCGGTGTCACAGGCGCGCTCGCCGTCCTGTTCATCAAGACCAGCGCCAACCGGATGTCCCGCCTGGACTGCATCGGCGCCACCGACCCGGGCGCCAACGACCAGTGCTGGCAGGCCGTGCACGGAATCTACGCTTTGGCCAACGGCGGCTGGTTCGGTGCCGGACTGGGTGCCAGCGTCGAAAAATGGGGCGAACTGCCCGAGCCCCACACCGACTTCATCTTCGCGATCACCGGCGAGGAGCTGGGCCTGGCGGGGACGCTGTCGGTCCTCGCCCTCTTCGCGGCTCTAGGCTATGCGGGTATCCGCGTGGCCGGACGCACGGAGGACCCCTTCGTGAGGTACGCCGCGGGAGCGGTGACCACCTGGATCACGGCCCAGGCCGTGGTCAACATCGGTGCGGTGCTCGGCCTGCTGCCGATCGCCGGTGTGCCGCTCCCGCTGTTCTCCTACGGAGGGTCCGCCCTGCTGCCGACCATGTTCGCCATCGGGCTCCTGATCGCCTTCGCGCGCGACGAACCCGGTGCGCGGGCGGCGCTGGCCATGCGGCAGCCTGGGGTGAGATGGAAGACGATGAGACGGCGCGTCAAGAAGCGGCCGTCCGGAGAGCGGTGAATTTCGGTGCATGTCGTACTCGCCGGCGGGGGGACCGCCGGCCACATCGAGCCCGCGCTCGCCCTCGCGGACGCCCTGCGCAGGCAGGACCCGACCGTGGGGATCACGGCGCTCGGCACGGAGCGCGGGCTGGAGACCCGGCTCGTGCCCGAGCGGGGCTATGAGCTGGGCCTGATCCCGGCGGTGCCGCTGCCCCGCAAGCCCACGCCCGAGCTGATCACCGTGCCCGGGCGGCTGCGCGGCACCATCAAGGCCGCCGAGCAGATCCTGGAGCGCACCAAGGCCGACTGCGTGGTCGGCTTCGGCGGCTATGTGGCGCTCCCCGGCTACCTGGCCGCCAAGCGGCTCGGCGTGCCGATCATCGTCCACGAGGCCAACGCCCGCCCCGGCCTGGCCAACAAGATCGGCTCGCGCTACGCGGCCGGCGTCGCGGTGTCCACCCCGGACAGCAAGCTGCGCAACGCCCGTTACGTGGGCATCCCGCTGCGCCGCACGATCGCCACCCTGGACCGGGCGGCCCTGCGCTGGGAAGCGCGCGCCGCGTTCGGCCTGGAGCCGAACATGCCGACCCTGCTGGTCTCGGGCGGCTCCCAGGGCGCCCGCCGGCTGAACGAGGTCGTCCAGGCGGTCGCCCCGTCGCTGCAGCGCTCGGGCATCCAGATCCTGCACGCGGTCGGCCCGAAGAACGACGTGCCGCATGTCGACAACATGCCCGGTATGCCGCCTTACATCCCGGTATCGTATGTGGATCGCATGGACCTCGCGTACGCCGCGGCCGACATGATGCTCTGCCGCGCGGGCGCGATGACCGTCGCCGAACTCTCCGCCGTCGGGCTCCCGGCCGCCTACGTCCCGCTGCCCATCGGCAACGGCGAACAGCGGCTCAACGCCCAGCCGGTGGTCAAGGCGGGCGGCGGACTGCTGGTCGACGACGCCGAGCTGAGCCCGGAGTGGATCCACCACAACGTGCTCCCGGTCCTCAGCGACCCGCAGCGGCTGTACGACATGTCCCGCGCCGCCGCCGAGTTCGGCCGCCGGGACGCCGACGAGCTGCTCGTCGGCATGGTCTACGAGGCGATCGCCGCCCGCAGGGGCTGACGTCGCGGCAGGAGGCTGGGAAGCGTGGCCGGACCGACGACCGCCCGGCGCGGTGACGAACGGAACCGTAAGCCGAAGCGGAAGTCGCCGGCCGGCTCCTCCCAGGCTCCCAAGAAGGGCGGGAAAAAAGGCGGAAAAGAGGGCGGAAAGCCCAAGTCCGCCGCGACGGCGGGGGCCCGCACGGGCCTCCGCCGCCTGCTGCCCCGCCGCTCCCGCCTGGTCTTCTGGACGGTCGCGGCCGTCCTGCTCGGCGCCGGCGCCGGCTGGGTCCTCTACGGCTCCGGCTGGCTGCGCGCCACCCGCGTGGACGTGGACGGCGTCGAGGTGCTCTCCGCCGCCGAGGTGCGCGAGGCCGCGGCCGTCCCGCTCGGCGACCCGCTGATCTCCGTCGACACCGACGCCATCGCCGCCCGGCTGCGCGCACGGCTGCCCCGGATCGAGTCCGTCGACGTCTCCCGGGACTGGCCGCACGGCGTCGCCGTCGAGGTGACGGAGCGCCAGCCGCGGGCGATCGTCGAAAAGGACGGCAAGTTCGTCGAGATCGACGGCTCCGGAGTGCGGTTCGCCACAGTCGACCGGCCGCCCGCCAAGGTGCCGCGGCTGGTGATGGAGGCCCCGGCGGACGCTCCGAGCACCCGCCGGTTCGGGCGCCCCCGTCTCGAACGCGAGGGCGTGCGCGCCGCCGCCGCGCTCCCGTCCGACGTGCGCCGCGACACCCGCGTGATCCGGGTACGCTCATACGATTCGATCATCATGGAGCTGACGGGTGGTCGGACCGTCGTCTGGGGCAGCGGTGAACGGGGTGACGCGAAGGCCCGTTCGCTCACCGCCCTGATGAAGGCGGCGCGCGGGGCGGACCACTTCGACGTGAGCGCCCCGGGCGCCCCTGCCGCGTCGGGGAGTTGACGGCGGCCCGGAGCTGGCAGCACCCTGGTTGGCTACGCCTATGGGTGATCACATAGGGTGAAAAGAAAAACGGGAGGTTCGGCGTGTTCGTTGAACACGCGCCACTTGTCGACTTAGTGTCCTGTTCCGAGAACCCAGGGAACAGTGGCACGGGTAACCCTAAACTTCAACGTTAGGGTTCGGGTTGGCATTGCGAACCGTCCCCCAGGCATACGTAACTCGAGGCGAGAGGCCTTCGACGTGGCAGCACCGCAGAACTACCTCGCAGTCATCAAGGTCGTCGGTATCGGCGGCGGTGGCGTCAACGCCATCAACCGGATGATCGAGGTCGGTCTCAAGGGCGTCGAGTTCATCGCGATCAACACCGATGCACAGGCCCTGCTGATGAGCGACGCCGACGTCAAGCTCGACGTCGGCCGGGAGCTCACCCGGGGTCTCGGCGCCGGCGCGAACCCGGACGTCGGCCGCAAGGCCGCCGAAGACCACCGCGAGGAGATCGAGGAGGTCCTCAAGGGGGCCGACATGGTCTTCGTGACCGCGGGCGAGGGCGGCGGCACCGGCACCGGCGGCGCGCCCGTCGTCGCCAACATCGCCCGCTCGCTGGGCGCCCTGACGATCGGTGTGGTCACCCGCCCGTTCACCTTCGAGGGCCGCCGCCGGGCCAACCAGGCCGAGGACGGCATCGCCAGCCTCCGCGACGAGGTCGACACCCTCATCGTCATCCCCAACGACCGGCTGCTGTCCATCTCGGACCGCCAGGTGAGCGTGCTCGACGCGTTCAAGTCGGCGGACCAGGTGCTGCTGTCGGGTGTTCAGGGCATCACCGACCTCATCACCACCCCGGGCCTCATCAACCTGGACTTCGCGGACGTCAAGTCCGTGATGTCGGAGGCCGGTTCCGCCCTGATGGGCATCGGCTCGGCGCGCGGCGACGACCGCGCGGTGGCCGCGGCCGAGATGGCCATCTCCTCGCCGCTGCTGGAAGCGTCCATCGACGGCGCCCGCGGCGTCCTGCTCTCCATCTCCGGCGGCTCCGACCTCGGTCTCTTCGAGATCAACGAGGCGGCCCAGCTGGTCAGCGAGGCGGCCCACCCCGAGGCGAACATCATCTTCGGTGCCGTCATCGACGACGCCCTCGGCGACGAGGTCCGCGTCACCGTCATCGCCGCCGGCTTCGACGGCGGCCAGCCGCCGGCCAAGGGCAGCCGCGACAAGGTGCTCGGCTCCTCCTACGGCCGCGAGGAGACCCCCGCCGCGCCGGCGCCGGCCGTGAGCCGCACCGAGCGGCCGGCCGAGCCGGTCCGCCCCTCGTTCGGCGGGCTCGGCAACGTGACCCCGCGGACCGAGGAGCCGGTCCCGGACCCGGTGCCGGTCGCCGAGGTCCCGCCGCCCCCGGTCGCCTCCCCGCAGGTGCCGCCGGCCCGTCCGTACCAGGACTCGACCGCCGAGGAACTGGACGTTCCCGACTTCCTGAAGTGACCGGGCAGGACGTGACCCCGGTGATAGGAAACCCGGCCCCGGACACCAGGGGACGGCCACACGTGGCACACGAGAGCGGCGCGCACTTCGCCTTCACCGACCGGTGGGGCGGGGTGAGCGCCGCTCCGTATGCGGAGCTCAACCTGGGCGGCGCGGTCGGCGACGACCCCGCCGCCGTCCGGGCCAACCGGGAGCGGGCGGCCCGGTCGCTCGGCATCGACCCGGCGGCGGTCGTCTGGATGCACCAGGTGCACGGCCGGGACGTGGCCGTGGTCGACGGGCCCTGGGGCCCCGACGACGAGATCCCCGCGGTGGACGCGGTGGTGACGGACCGCCGGGGGCTCGCCCTCGCGGTGCTGACCGCCGACTGCACCCCCGTCCTGCTGGCCGACCCGGTCGCCGGGATCACGGGCGCGGCCCACGCCGGCCGCCCCGGCCTGGTGGCAGGAGTGGTGCCCGCGGTGGTCGAGGCGATGACCGGACTCGGCGCCGACCCGGCCCGGACGGTCGCGTGGATCGGCCCGTCGGTCTGTGGCGGCTGCTACGAGGTGCCGGAGGCCATGCGGGCCGACGTCACCGCGGTGGTGCCCGAGGCGTGGGCCACCACCCGGTGGGGCACCCCGGCCGTGGACGTGGCCGCCGGGGTCCGGGCGCAGCTCGTCCGAATGGGCGTCAGCCTCGCGGGGCAGTCGGACGTTTGCACGATGGAATCGGCGGACCACTTCTCCTACCGGCGCGACCGCGTGACCGGACGGCTCGCCAGTTATGTGTGGCTCGGCGACGACCGCGCCGGGGAAGGAGGGGACGGTCGATGACGGACCGCAGGACGCAATTGGCCGGCAACCTCGCCCGGGTGGAGGAACGTATCGCCCGCGCCTGTGCGGCGGTGGGCCGAAAGCGTGACGAGGTGACCCTGATCGTGGTCACCAAGACCTATCCCGCGAGCGACGTCCGGCTGCTCGCGGAACTGGGGGTCCGTCACGTCGCCGAGAACCGCGACCAGGACGCGGCGCCGAAAGCCGCGGAATGTGTGGATCTGCCGCTCACCTGGCACTTCGTCGGTCAATTGCAGACAAACAAAGTGAAAAGCGTGGTGAATTATGCCGACGTGGTGCACTCCATTGACCGGTTGAGACTGGTCACCGCGCTTTCCGCCGCCGCGGTACGGAAAGGCCGGGGTCCCGGACGGGAAATCGGCTGCCTGATCCAGGTGGCCCTCGACGCGGAGTCGGGCGACGGCGTCGGCCGCGGCGGCGTCGCGCCGGACGGGGTGGCGGCCCTCGCCGACGCCCTGGCCGAGGCCGAGGGGCTGCGCCCGGCGGGGCTGATGACGGTCGCTCCGCTGGCCGGGCCCTACGCGGGCCGCCCCCGGGCGGCCTTCGAGCGGCTGCGGGAAATCGCAACGGACCTGCGCGCGGCGCATCCGGCTGCGAACATGGTGTCCGCGGGAATGAGCGCGGATCTGGAGGACGCCGTGGCGGCGGGTGCGACACATGTACGCGTCGGCACAGCGGTACTCGGAGACCGACCCGGCCTCGGGTAACGTCGCCAAGAGTCGGACCACAGCACAAAATATGGTCATTCCCGTCAAAAGGCGGGCGGACCAAGTGGATCCAGCGCCGTTGAGGAGCCGATCCACCACAGAGCGGAGGACGCAGAGAATGGCCGGCGCGATGCGCAAGATGGCGGTCTACCTCGGCCTCGTGGAGGACGATGGGTACGACGGCCGGGGATTCGATCCCGATGACGAGTTCGAGCCCGAGCCGGAGCCCGACCGGCGCCGGCAGCAGCACCAGCAACACCAGGCTCAGCAGACGCAACCGGACGAACCGGTACGGGTCGCCCAGCCTCCGGCACAGCGCGAACCGGCTCCGCTGACAGCGGAAACGGGACGACCCGCCCGAATCGCCCCCGTGTCGTCCATCACACCCGAACGCCACTCCCTGGAGAAGAACGCACCGGTGATCATGCCCAAAGTCGTGTCCGAGCGGGAGCCTTACCGCATCACGACATTGCACCCTCGGACCTACAACGAGGCCCGTACCATCGGGGAACACTTCCGTGAAGGCACCCCGGTGATCATGAATCTGACCGAGATGGACGACACCGACGCGAAGCGACTTGTCGACTTCGCCGCGGGTCTGGTCTTCGGCCTCCACGGCAGCATCGAACGGGTGACGCAGAAGGTGTTCCTGCTGTCTCCTGCTAACGTCGATGTCACGGCGGAGGACAAGGCCCGCATCGCAGAGGGCGGGTTCTTCAACCAGAGCTAGAGACGCACAATCAGGCAATGCCGGTGAGAGACGGTCAATAGGCCGGGCACAAGGGGAGAGGGAAGCGCGAGGATGGACATCGCACGGCAGGTGGTCTACATCGCGCTGTACGTCTTCCTCATCGTGCTCATCTTCCGGTTGGTGATGGATTACGTCTTCCAGTTCGCCCGCTCGTGGCAACCCGGTAAGGCGATGGTGGTCGTCCTTGAGGCCACCTACACTGTCACCGATCCGCCACTCAAGCTTCTGCGGCGGTTCATCCCGCCGCTGCGTCTCGGGGGCGTGGCGCTCGACCTGTCCTTCTTCGTACTGATGATCATCGTCTACATCCTGATCACCGTCGTGGAGCGGCTGTGAACGCGGCTGTGAACGATACGGTCTTGCCGATTGCCGACGACTACGTTGAGGTGAAGAAGAGATGCCGCTGAGCCCCGAGGACGTGCGGAACAAGCAGTTCACGACCGTCCGTCTGCGAGAAGGCTACGACGAGGACGAGGTCGACGCCTTTCTCGACGAGGTCGAGGCAGAACTGACCCGCCTGCTCCGGGAGAACGAGGACCTGCGCGCCAAGCTGGCGGCAGCGACCCGAGCCGCGGCGCAGAACCAGCAGCAGAACATGCGCAAGCCCGAGCCGCAGGACCAACGACCAGGTCCCGGGGCTCCGGTGCCCGCCGCCATATCCGGCCCGCAGCCGGTGCCGCCGAACCAGCAGCAGATGGGCGGCCCGCCGCAGCTTCCGGGCGGTGCCCCGCAGCTGCCGGCCGGGCCGGGCGGACACGGCCACGGTCCCCAGGGCCCGCACGGCGCGGGTCCGATGGGACAGAACCCCATGGGCCAGGGCGGCCCGATGGGTGGACCCATGGGCGGTCCCATGGGTCAGGGCGGTCCCGGCCCCATGGGCCAGGGCGGTCCGATGGGCCAGGGTGGTCCCGGCCCGATGGGCCAGGGCGGTCCGATGGGCGGCCCCGGTCCCCAGATGCAGCAGCCGGGTCAGGGCCCGGGTGGCGACAGCGCCGCCCGTGTGCTCTCGCTCGCGCAGCAGACGGCCGATCAGGCGATCGCGGAGGCCCGCTCCGAGGCCAACAAGATCGTCGGCGAGGCCCGCAGCCGCGCCGAGGGCCTGGAGCGGGACGCCCGCGCCAAGGCCGACGCGCTGGAGCGGGACGCGCAGGAGAAGCACCGCGTGGCCATGGGCTCCCTGGAGTCCGCCCGCGCCACGCTGGAGCGCAAGGTCGAAGACCTGCGCGGCTTCGAACGCGAGTACCGCACGCGGCTGAAGTCCTACCTGGAGAGCCAGCTGCGCCAGCTGGAGAACCAGGCGGACGACTCCCTCGCCCCGCCGCGCGCCACCGGCGCCCCGTCGCTGCCGCCGGCCCCCTCCATGAGCGGGTCGATGGCCTCGGCCGGTGCCGGCATGGGCGGTCACAGCATGGGCGGCAACTCGTCCATGGGCGGCGGCCACGGCCAGTCGTCGGGCAACCCGTCGTACGGCGGGCAGCAGCAGATGTCGCCCGCGATGACGCAGCCGATGGCTCCGGTGCGGCCGCAGGGGCCGCAGCCGATGCAGGCGCCTTCGCCGATGCGTGGGTTCCTCATCGACGAGGACGACAACTGACGGCGGCGGGCCGCTGCCGCTGAGCGGTGGTCGTCGCAATCACAACGGGCCGGGCCCCGGGGTATCCCCGGGGCCCGGCCCGTTGTCCTGTCGTGTGCATGTATGCTGATCGGCAGCGCCGGGGTGTGTAGTTCAGTAGGTGGAACGCCTCGATGGCATCTAGGAAGACGGCGGTTCGATTCCGTCCCGCTCCGGCGCGTTGGCTTTGGTTGGAGAGGGTGGGGCCCCGGTCCCGCCCTTTCGCCGTTTCCTGGGGCTGCGCCCCAGACCCCCTTTGTCCTCAAACGCCGGACGGGCTGACTAATCAGCCCGTCCGGCGTTTGAGGACAGCGCCCGCAGGGCGCTTTGGTGCGGGGCTCGGGGTTACGCCTTGCGCAGGCGGAACGTCAGGGACAGGGAATCGTCCGTGAACGGCTCGCCGAACGCCTCGTCACCCTCGCCCGTCGCGAAGTCCGTCGCGAGGACCTCGTCCGCGATGAGGGAGGAGTGGTCGGACAGGGCCGTCCGGACCTCCTCGTCAGCCGACTGCCAGCGCAGGGCGATACGGTCGGCCACGTCGAGGCCGGAGTTCTTGCGGGCCTCCTGGATCAGGCGGATCGCGTCGCGGGCCAGGCCCGCGCGGCGCAGTTCCGGGGTGATCTCCAGGTCGAGGGCGACCGTGGCGCCGGAGTCGGAGGCGACGGACCAGCCCTCGCGCGGGGTCTCGGTGATGATGACCTCGTCGGGGGTCAGCGTCACCGTCTCGCCGTCGACCTCCACCGACGCGTTGCCCTCGCGCAGGGCCAGGGACAGCGCCGCCGCGTCCGCCGCGGCGATCGCCTTGGCCACGGCCTGGACGCCCTTGCCGAACCGCTTGCCGAGGGCGCGGAAGTTGGCCTTGGCGGTGGTGTCGACCAGGGAGCCGCCGACCTCGGAGAGGGAGGCGAGGGAGGAGACGTTGAGCTCCTCGGTGATCTGGGCGCGGAGCTCCTCGCCGAGCGTCTCGAAGCCGGCCGCCGCGACCAGCGCGCGGGACAGCGGCTGGCGCGTCTTGACGCCGGACTCGGCGCGGGTGGCGCGGCCCAGCTCGATCAGGCGGCGGACCAGAAGCATCTGACGCGACAGCTCCGGGTCGGTCAGGGACGCGTCCGCCACCGGCCAGGTGGCCAGGTGCACCGACTCCGGGGCCTCCGGGTCGACCGGGACGACCAGGTCCTGCCAGACGCGCTCGGTGATGAAGGGCACCAGGGGGGCCATCAAGCGGGTGACCGTCTCGACGACCTCGTGCAGCGTACGGAGCGCGGCCGCGTCGCCCTGCCAGAAGCGGCGGCGGGACCGGCGGACGTACCAGTTGGACAGGTCGTCGACGAACGCGGACAGCAGCTTGCCGGCGCGCTGGGTGTCGTACGCCTCCAGGGCCTGGGTGACCTGGTCGGTGAGCGTGTTGAGCTCGCCGAGCAGCCAGCGGTCCAGCAGCGGGCGGTCGGCCGGGGCCGGGTCGGCGGCCGACGGGGCCCAGCCGGCGGTGCGGGCGTAGAGGGCCTGGAAGGCGACCGTGTTCCAGTAGGTCAGGAGGGTCTTCCGCACCACCTCCTGGATCGTGCCGTGGCCGACGCGGCGCGCCGCCCACGGGGAGCCGCCGGCCGCCATGAACCAGCGGACCGCGTCCGCGCCGTGCTGGTCCATCAGGGGGATCGGCTGGAGGATGTTGCCCAGGTGCTTGGACATCTTCCGGCCGTCCTCGGCCAGGATGTGGCCCAGGCAGACGACGTTCTCGTACGACGACTTGTCGAAGACGAGCGTGCCGACGGCCATCAGGGTGTAGAACCAGCCGCGGGTCTGGTCGATGGCCTCCGAGATGAACTGCGCCGGGTAGCGCTTCTCGAAGAGCTCCTTGTTCTTGTACGGGTAGCCCCACTGGGCGAACGGCATGGAGCCCGAGTCGTACCAGGCGTCGATCACCTCGGGGACGCGCGTCGCGGTCCCGGCGCAGGTCGGGCACGGGAACGTGACGTCGTCGATGTACGGGCGGTGCGGGTCGAGGCCGCTCTGGTCGGTGCCGGTGAGCTCGGAGAGCTCGGCGAGGGAGCCGACGCAGGTGAGGTGGTCGTCCTCGCAGCGCCAGATGGGCAGCGGGGTGCCCCAGTAGCGGTTGCGGGAGAGCGCCCAGTCGATGTTGTTGTTCAGCCAGTCACCGAAGCGGCCGTGCTTGACCGAGTCCGGGAACCAGTTGGTCTTCTCGTTCTCCGCGAGCAGCTTGTCCTTGACCGCCGTGGTGCGGATGTACCAGGACGGCTGCGCGTAGTAGAGGAGCGCGGTGTGGCAGCGCCAGCAGTGCGGGTAGCTGTGCTCGTACGCCACGTGCTTGAAGAGGAGGCCGCGCGCGCCGAGGTCGGCGGTGAGGGCCTCGTCGGCCTTCTTGAAGAACTGGCCGCCGACGAGCGGCAGGTCCTCCTCGAACGTGCCGTCGGCGCGGACCGGGTTGACCACCGGCAGGCCGTAGGCGCGGCAGG
Source organism: Streptomyces mobaraensis (assembly GCF_020099395.1). Classification (NCBI taxonomy): domain Bacteria; kingdom Bacillati; phylum Actinomycetota; class Actinomycetes; order Kitasatosporales; family Streptomycetaceae; genus Streptomyces; species Streptomyces mobaraensis. The sequence continues at coordinate 5,609,490 of NZ_CP083590.1, forward strand.
TGCGGAGGTCGTCCTCACCGAAGGCCGGGGCCTGGTGGACGATGCCGGTGCCGTCCTCCGTCGTCACGTACTCGGCGTTGACGACGTAGTGGGCGGCGTCCGGGAACTCGACCAGGTCGAACGGGCGGCGGTACGTCCAGCGCTCCATCTCGCGGCCGGTGAAGCGCTGGTCCGTGGCCGTCCAGCCCTCGCCGAGGGCCTTCTCGAGGAGCGGCTCGGCGACGACGAGCTTCTCGTTGCCGTCCGTCGCCACGACGTAGGTGACGTCCGGGTGCGCGGCGGCGGCCGTGTTGGAGACCAGCGTCCACGGCGTCGTCGTCCAGACGAGGAGCGCGGCCTCGCCGGCCAGCGGGCCGGAGGTGAGCGGGAAGCGGACGAAGACGGACGGGTCGACGACCGTCTCGTAGCCCTGCGCCAGCTCGTGGTCGGACAGGCCGGTGCCGCAGCGGGGGCACCAGGGGGCCACGCGGTGGTCCTGGACCAGCAGGCCCTTGGTGAAGATCTCCTTCAGCGACCACCAGACGGACTGGACGTAGTCCGGGTCCATGGTGCGGTACGCGTCGTCCAGGTCCACCCAGTAGCCCATGCGGGTGGTGAGCTCGCTGAACGCGTCGGTGTGCCGGGTCACGGACTCGCGGCACTTGGCGTTGAACTCGGCGATGCCGTACGCCTCGATGTCCTGCTTGCCGGAGAAGCCCAGCTCCTTCTCGACGGCCAGCTCGACGGGCAGGCCGTGGCAGTCCCAGCCGGCCTTGCGGCCCACGTGGTAGCCCTGCATGGTGCGGAAGCGGGGGAAGACGTCCTTGAAGACGCGGGCCTCGATGTGGTGCGCGCCCGGCATGCCGTTGGCGGTCGGCGGGCCCTCGTAGAAGACCCACTCGGGCCGGCCCTCGGACTGGGCCAGGGTGCGGGCGAAGATCTTCTGCTCCTGCCAGAAGTCGAGCACGGCGCGTTCGAGCGCGGGCAGGTCGACCTGGGCGGGGACGGAGCGGTACTGGGGCGCGGGGCTCTGGGGGCTCGCGGAACTCATCGGTGGCTACCTCCGGCTGGACGGTTGTGCGCTGTCCGTCGGAGGGACGAGAGCCGTTGTCCGTACTCCCGCGGTACCACCCTCCTTGGCCGCAGGCGCGTGCCTCCGGCCCCCTCATTGGGGTCGCGATGCCGGTTCTACTCACCCGGGGTGTGTGGTGACACCCTTGGCTTTCCTCCGGCGGCTCCGGGGTGATCTTCACACCGCGCACGCCTCCGGGCTCGCACCGTCCCCGGATCGCTGATGGCTGCGTGCGGCGCTACTCGTCCCATCCACGCCTTTCGCTGCGCCCAGTGTACGGGGCGCGGGCGGGCCGGGCCGACCGGATATTCCGTCCGGGGCCGGGCGGGACGCGCCCCGCGGGTTACAGGGCCGGGCGCGGGGCACACGGGTCGGCACCGGCGTGCCCCGTTGCCGCGTGCTCCGAGCCGATTTATCGTTCCCGCACGATTCGCGCGCAAGATCATAAAATGTGAAGGGGTCGCGGTCATGGCGGAGAAGTCCTCGACAGGGACCGCGGCGCGGGGGCCTGCCGGCCAGGCGGGACGGGCTCGTCGGGCCTGCCGGGGCGGTGGGATGCGCCGGGTGCGCCTCGTCCGGCGTAGTGGGGCGCTGTGATGGCGGGGGCCGCGGGTACGGGGACGGCGAAAGCGGCGAAGAAGGCCGCCGCGAAGCGTGCTCCGGCGAAGAAGGCCGCCGCGAAAGCCGTTCCGGCGAAGAAGGCCTCGGTGAAGGCGGCCTCGGCCACCAAGGCGCCCGCCAAGAAGACGGCGTCGAAGGCCGCGGCGAAGGGGGTGCCGGGGCCCGAGCAGGCGGCGGCCCGGGGTGCGGCGGGGAAGGCGGCGGCTTCGCCCGCGAAGAAGGCGGCCGGGAAGGCGGCCGTGGGGAAGGCTCCCGCGAGGGGGACGGCTGGGAAGTCGCCGGTGGTGGAAAAGGCCGCCGCCAAGGTGACCACGGCCAAGTCCGCCGCTGGGAAGACGGCGAAGGCCGGGGGCGGCGCGGAAGCCCCTTCGGAGAAGGCGGCGCCGAAGAAGGCGGTGTCGAAGAAGGCGGCCTCCAAGGCGGCACCGACCGGGAAGCCCGCGGCCAAGAAGACCGCGGCCAAGAAGGCGGCGCCTTCGGCGAAGAAAGCGGCGGCGAAGAAAACGACGGCGGTGAAGAAGACGGCGGTGAAGACGGCGGCGCCCCCGGCGAAGAAGGCTCTGGCCGGGAAAGCCTCGCCCTCGGCCGGCACGGCGGCGGCGAAGAAGGCGGCGCCCCCGGCGAAGAAGAGGGCCTCCGCCACGGGAGCGGCCCGGAAGGGGGTGGCCGGGAAAGCGGCGGGTGCGGACGGGGTGTCCGTCACGCGGGAGCGCGGGGCCGGTGAAGGCGCGCCCGCCAAGAGTGTCGCCTCGCCGCACCGGACGAGGCTTTCCGGGCCGGTCGTGGCGCCGAAGGCCGCTCCGCTGAAGGCGGGGGCCGTGGGAGAGGGGATCGTCGTCGCGGGGGACGCGCCGGCGGATACCAGTGAGGAGACGGGAGTGGGAACCGTGGCTGCGAAGAAGACCGTGGGCGAGGTGCCGGACGCGGTGAAGGTGCCGGGGGCGCGGGCGGACGGGGCCGCCGCACCCGGTGAGCTGGCCGTGCGGCCGGGGGAGGAGCCGTGGTCGCCGGGGGAGGTGGACGAGGCGCGGACCGTGCTGGAGGGCGAGGTGGCGCGGCTGCGGGGCGAGATCCGGTCGGCGGAGGAGGCGGTCAGCGGGCTGATGCGGGACTCCGGGGACGGGGCGGGGGACGACCAGGCCGATACCGGGACCAAGAACATCGCCCGGGAGCACGAGCTCGCCCTCGCCGCCAACGCCCGCGAGATGCTCGACCAGACCGAGCGGGCGCTCGTCCGGCTGGACGCCGGTACGTACGGCCTCTGCGAGAGCTGCGGGAGGCCGATCGGCAAGGCCAGGATGCAGGCGTTTCCCCGGGCCACGCTGTGTGTCGAGTGCAAACAGCGCCAGGAACGTCGCTGACCCGGCGCGGGTGGTGTGCCGTACCCTCGTCCTCATCCGGGCAGTGCACCCGGAGCCCATCAGACACAGCGGTGCGCGGCACCGCCATGACCGGTGGTGGGTGACGCGCGGAAGCGAAGGACTCACGTGACAGAGGCGGAGCAGGCCGGACGGCCCACCGGTACGCCGGAGGGCACCGACGTGACCGGGGGGACGACGGGCGGCGACGGCGCGGCACGGGGCAGGCGCCGGCTCGTGGCGCTGTTCTCGGTCGCCGCGTTCGCCTACCTCCTCGACCTGTCCAGCAAGATGCTCGTGGTGGCGAAGCTGGAGCACCACGATCCGATCGAGGTGTTCGGCACCTGGCTGCAGCTGGACGTGATCCGCAACCGCGGGGCCGCGTTCAGCCTGGGCGAGACGATGACCATCGTCTTCACGATCATCGCCTCGGCGGTGATCCTGGTGATCGCCCGGATCGCCCGGAAGCTGTACAGCCTGCCCTGGGCGATCGCGCTGGGCCTGCTGCTGGGCGGCGCGCTGGGCAACCTCACGGACCGGCTGTTCCGTTCGCCCGGCGGGTTCGAGGGCGGGGTGGTGGACTTCATCGCCCCCGCCCACTTCGCGGTCTTCAACTTCGCCGACTCGGCGATCGTCTGCGGCGGCTTCCTGATCGTGATCCTGTCCTTCCGGGGGCTGGATCCGGACGGGACCGTCCACCAGGACTGACCCCACGGGTACGCCTGAGCCAGGGCTGTCGTACGGCGGCGGCTCACCCGTCCGGCATACTCGACGGGTGAGCACGATTCCCGAGATCCGCGCCCTGCCCGTACCCGACGGCCTGGAGGGCGAGCGCGTCGACGCCGCCATCGCACGTATGTTCGGGTTCTCCCGTACCAAGGCGGCCGAGCTCGCCGCCGCGGGCAAGGTCCAGCTGGACGGGGCCGAGGCCGGGAAGTCCGACCGCGTCAGCGGCGGCGCCTGGCTGGAGGTCGAGATGCCCGCGCCGCCCGCGCCGGTGCAGATCGTCGCGGAGCCCGTGGAGGGCATGGAGATCGTCCACGACGACGAGGACATCGTCGTCATCGTCAAGCCGGTCGGCGTCGCCGCGCACCCCAGCCCCGGCTGGACCGGCCCCACCGTCATCGGCGGCCTGGCCGCCGCCGGCTACCGGATCTCCACCTCGGGCGCGGCCGAGCGCCAGGGCATCGTGCACCGGCTGGACGTCGGCACCTCGGGGCTGATGGTCGTCGCCAAGTCCGAGCGCGCCTACACCCTGCTCAAGCAGCAGTTCCGCGAGCGCACGGTCGACAAGCGCTACCACACGCTCGTCCAGGGCCACCCGGACCCGATGAGCGGCACCATCGACGCGCCCATCGGCCGGCACCCCAACCACGACTACAAGTGGGCCGTGACCGCCGAGGGCAAGCCCTCGGTCACCCACTACGACCTCATCGAGGCGTTCCGCGCCGCCAGCCTCCTCGACGTGAAGCTGGAGACCGGCCGCACCCACCAGATCCGCGTGCACATGGCCGCCCACCGGCACCCCTGCGTCGGCGACCTGACGTACGGCGCCGACCCGACGCTCGCCAAGCGGCTGCGGCTCACCCGCCAGTGGCTGCACGCCGTCCGGCTCGGCTTCGAGCACCCGTCGGACGGCCGCTGGGTGGAGTTCGCCAGCGAGTACCCCGAGGACCTGCGGCGCGCCCTGGAGATCGTGCGCGCCGAGAGCGCGTGAGCGGGACCCCCGCCCGGGTCCCCGCCCAGGTACGGGTCGTCGCCGGGCCGGGAGAGCTAGAGGACTGCTTCGCGGTGCGCCGCGAGGTGTTCGTGGGGGAGCAGAACATCCCCGAGGCGGAGGAGCTGGACGCCTACGACGTCCACGCCGTCCACCTGCTGGCCACCGGCCCGTCCGGGCCCGTCGGCACCGTCCGCTTCCTGCACGGCGAGCCCGCCCGCCGGAAGTACGCCCACGCGGGTGTGGCGGACGACCTGACGGCCGTGCTCGGCCGGCTGGCCGTGGGCCGGGCCGCGCGGGGCACCGGGCTGGGCGCCGCCCTGGTCCGGGCCGTCGAGGAGGAGGCCCGGCGGCTGGGCCTCGCCCGCGTCTACCTGGAGGCGCAGACGCACGCGCTGGGCTTCTACGAGCGGCTGGGGTACGCGGCGTTCGGTCCCGAGTTCGACGAGGGCAGCGGGATACCGCACCGGGCGATGAGCAAGGCGCTCTGACCCGCCGGCCGTCTTCGGGGCGGGTGGCCGCCGGGGCCCCCGGGGCCGCCTGACGAGCCGCTTCATGGCACGCTGGGGTGAACGACTGTTCCCCCATGCGCCCCGGAGGGCACTCGTGGACCAGCTGGCCCTGCTGTTCGTGCTGCTGCTCGGGGCGCTCGTCACGGTGCCGCTGGGCGACCGGCTCGGCCTGCCCTCCCCGGTGCTGATGACGCTGGGCGGCATCGTCCTCGCCCTGCTGCCGTTCGTACCGAACGTCGACGTCCCGCCGGAGTTCATCCTCCCGCTGGTCCTGCCGCCCCTGCTCTACGCCTCCGCGCAGCGCACCTCCTGGCGGCAGTTCGCGGCCAACAAACGGCCGATCTTCCTGCTGGCCGTCGCGCTGGTCTTCGTCACCACCTCGGCGGTCGCGGCCGTGGCCCACGCGATCGTGCCGGGCATCTCGCTCGCCGCGGCCGTGGCCCTGGGCGCGCTCGTCGCCCCGCCCGACCCCGTCGCCGCCACGGCCGTCGCCGGTTCGATAGGGCTGCCGCGCCGCCTGGTGTCGATCCTGGAGGGCGAGGGGCTCTTCAACGACGTGACCGCCATCGTGCTCTACCACGTGGCCGTCGCCGCGGCCGTCAGCGGCAGCTTCTCCGTACCGCGGGCCGTCGGCGAGCTGGTGTTCTCCGCCGTAGTGGCGCTCGGCGTCGGCCTGCTGCTCGGCTGGGGCGCCAAGCGGCTGATGGACGTCCTCGGCGACGCGACGCTCCAGATCGGGCTCACGCTGCTGGTGCCGTTCGTCTCCTACGTCCTCGCGGAGGAGTTCAAGGGCTCCGGGGTGCTCGCGGTGCTGACCACCGCGCTCTTCCTCGCGGAGTTCGCGAGCGACGCGGACGACGTCCTGGGGCGGCTGGCCGGGCACACCTTCTGGGAGGTCGTCGACACCCTCGTCACCGGCGTCGCCTTCGGCCTCGTCGGCCTCGAACTGCACAACGCCGTCGAAACCGCCTCCGGCCGCTGGGGCGAGATGCTCGGCATCGGGGGCGTCGTCCTCGCCGTGGTGATCGTCGTACGGCTGGCGTGGCTGCTGCCCGCCGCCTGGCTGGCCAAGCGGCTGCACAAGGGCCGCGACGTCGACGAGGAGATCCTCACCAGCTGGCGGGAGACCCTCGTGATGTGGTGGTCCGGGATGCGCGGCGTGGCCTCCGCGGCGCTCGCCCTGGCCATCCCGCTGACCACCGACGACAAGTCGGCCTTCCCGGCCCGGGACGAGATCCTCTTCATCGCCTTCGCCGTCATCATCGGCACCCTCGTCGTCCAGGGGCTGACGCTGCCCTGGCTCGTCGACCTGCTCGGCGTGCGCGCCGACACCGACTGGACCCGCGAGCTGGAGCGGCAGCTCGCCATCCGCGCCGCCAAGGCGGCCCGCCACCGGCTGCTGGAGATCGAACAGGAGGAGGAGCTCTCCGAGGACCTGCGGGAGATGCTCCACCGGCGCGCCTACGACGTCGGCGCCCGCATCAGCCCCGAGATGGTCGACGAGGAGCGGCGGGAGGCGCATACGCAGCGGGTGCAGCGGCTGCACACCATCCAGCGCATCCAGGCCGAGCTGCTCTCGGCGGCGCGGCACGCGGTCCTCGACGCGCGGAGCGAGCCGTGGATGGATCCGGAGGTGGTGGACCGGGTGCTGCGGCAGCTGGACATGCGGTCGTTGCGGGGGATGTGAGGGTTTGCGCCGGGCGGTCGGCCCGGACCGGGCCCGGGGGCCAGGGGTCCGCTCGGGCCGGGTAGTCCGTTCACGCCGTGCGGTCGGCTCAGACCGGGCCCGGCCCCGGGCCGATGTCGCCCGACGTGGGCGGCGTCTGCCGGCGGTCCGGCGTCTCGGCCGGGCCCGGCGCGGGCGCCGTGCTGATGCGCGGCAGCGCGTACGGGTGCTTCCGGCGCAGCCACTCGATCAGCTGCTCGCGGACGACGCAGCGGAGCGTCCAGATGTCGTCGGCGTCCTTGGCGGTCACCAGGGCCCGCACCTGGATGGTGGTGGGGGTGGTGTCCGTGACGACGAGGCTCCAGGCCCGGCCGTCCCACTCCCGGGCCCCCTTCACCACCTCGTGCAGCCGCTCCCGCATGAGGTCGATGGGGGCGGAGTGGTCCAGGTGGAAGAAGACCGTGCCGGTCATCCGGGGGTTGCCGCGCGACCAGTTCTCGAAGGGGCGGCTGGTGAAGTACGAGACCGGCATGGTGATGCGGCGCTCGTCCCAGGTGGTGACCACCAGATAGGTGAGGGTGATCTCCTCGACCGTGCCCCACTCGCCGCCCACCACCACGGTGTCGCCGATGCGCACCATGTCGCCGAACGCTATCTGCAGACCCGCGAAGAGGTTGCCGAGCGTGGACTGGGCCGCCACACCGGCCACGATGCCGATCAGACCGGCGGAGGCCAGCACGGACGTGCCGACCGTCCGCATGCCGGGGAAGGTCAGCAGCATCGCCGCCACCGCGACGACGCAGACGGCCGCCGTGACGATGCGGCGGATCAGCGTCACCTGGGTGCGGACCCGGCGCATCCGGGCCGGGTCGCGGCTGCCGGCCGCGTAGCGCGCGTACGCCGACTCGACTATGGCCGTCGCCACCCGCGTCGCGAGCCAGGCGCAGGCTCCGATGAGCACCAGGGTGAGCAGCCTGGTCAGCAGGGTCTCGTGTTTTTCGGACAGCTCGGCCGACTCGTAACCGCCGCGCAGCAGGGCCGTGCACAGCACCAGCCGCAAGGGCATCCGGCAGCGGCGCAGCAGGCGCCACAAGGGGGCTTCCGGATGCCGTTCGGCGATCCGGCGAACCGTTTTGTCGGCGGCCCAGCCCACCACGACCGTGATGACCAGGGCAGCGCCGAGGACCGCGAGAGGCCGCAGCACGTCCTCCATGAGCACCAGCTCCTTCCGGCTCCTGCCGGGCGCGCGCTCCTCCTTTCGACCGTAGCTGGCACGATGGAGGCCACGCGATCCAGCCCTGCAAGGAAGTGACTCCGGTGCCGTCTCCTACCACGATCGTCCTGTTCCATTCGGCCTACGGTCTGCGACCGGCCGTACACGCGGCCGCCGAGCGGCTGCGCGGCGCGGGGTACGAGGTGCACGTACCCGACCTCTACGACGGGCGGACGGCGGACACCGTCGAGGACGGCATGGCCATCAAGGACGAGATCGGGCGGGAGGAGCTGCTGCGGCGGGCGATCACGGCGGCGGCGCCGCTGTCCGAGCGGGGGCTCGTCTACGCGGGGTTCTCACTGGGCGGGTCGATCGCCCAGAACCTCGCTCTGGGGGACGAGAAGGCCCGGGGGCTGCTGCTCTTCCACGGGACGTCCGATCTGGCGGAGGACGCGGCGGTGGACGAGCTGCCGGTGCAGCTGCATGTGGCCGATCCGGATCCGTTCGAGCCGCATGACTGGCTGAACGCCTGGTATTTGCGGATGGGGCGGGCGGGGGCGGAGGTTGAGGTGCACCGGTACCACGGGGCCGGGCATCTGTTTACGGATCCGGAGCTTCCGGACTTCGACTCCGAGGCGGCTGAGCGGGCCTGGCGGGTGGCGCTCGCGTTCCTGTCGGAGCTGTAGGAGGCCCCTGTCCCGCCCTTTCACCGTTTCTCGCGGGGGCTGCGCCCCCGCACCCCCGAAGCGCCCTGCGGGCGCTGTCCTCAAGCGCCGGACGGGCTGAATATCAGCCCGTCCGGCGCTTGAGGACGAACGGTCAGCGGTCAGCGCACCGGCGCCTTCACCCGTTCCACCCGCTGGCTCCCGGACAGCGTGCGGTACGACCGTTCCCAGGACGACGTCGCCTTCGGGTCCCGCTTGTCGGAGAGGACGTAGTAGTCCATCTGCGCGCGCTCGGCGGTGATGTCGAGGACGCCGTAGCCGTGGGAGTCCATGTCGACCCACTTCACGTGCCGGTTGGCGGCCTGGATGGCGGCGACGGCCGGAAGCGAGACGGTGTGGGGGAGGACGTGGAGGGTGTCGTCGAGGTTGTCGGCGGTGACCGAGGTGACGACGAACTCGGTGGCGACCGAGCGGGAGACCGGGTACGTCGCGGCCGTCTCCGGGACGTCGTTGGCCCACGCCATGTGGATGTCGCCGGTGAGGAAGACGGTGTTGTTGATGCCGTGGCCGGTGAGGTGGCCGAGGAGTTCGCGGCGGTCGTGGGTATAGCCGTCCCACTGGTCGGTGTTGGCGGCGATGCCCTCCTCGGGCAGGCCCAGCAGCTTGGCGAGCGGCTTGAGGAGGTGGGCGGGCATGGCGCCGAAGGCGAGCGGGGACATCATCACCGGGTTGCCGACGAGCCGCCAGGTGGTGTCGGAGGCGGCCAGGCCGTCCTTCAGCCAGTCGAGCTGGGCGCGGCCGGTGAGGGTGCGGGACGGGGCGTCGACCGCGCCGCTGCCCGCCTTGACCTGCTCCGAGCGGAACGAGCGCAGGTCCAGCAGGTGCAGGTCGGCGAGGCGGCCGAAGCGCAGCCGGCGGTAGGTGGTGCCCTCGACGGAGGGGCGCACCGGCATCCACTCGAAGTACGCCTTCTTCGCCGCCGCGACGCGGTCGGCCCAGGCGCCCTCGGTGCCCGGCGTGTGGTTGACGGCGCCGCCGGACCAGGCGTTGTCGGCGAACTCGTGGTCGTCCCAGATGGCGACGAACGGCAGGGCCGCGTGCAGGGCCTGGAGGTCCGGGTCGGTCTTGTAACGGCCGTGCCGGGTGCGGTAGTCGGCGAGGGTGACGATCTCGTGTCTGGGCTCGTGCGGGCGGACGACGTACTTGGCGGCCGGGTACTCGCCCGACTTGTACTCGTAGAGGTAGTCGCCGAGGTGCAGCACCGCGTCCAGGTCGCGGCGGGCGGCGAGGTGGCGGTAGGCGGAGAAGTGGCCCGACTCCCAGTTGGCGCAGGAGACCACGCCGAAGCGGAGGCCGTCCGCCTGGGCGTCGGGGGCGGGCGCGGTGCGCGTCCGGCCGGTGGGGGAGTGGACCTCGCCCGAACCGCCGGTGCCCGCGCCGCCGGTGACCGTGAACCGGAAGAAGTAGTCCGTGCCGGGGCGCAGTCCGCGGACGTCGGCCTTGACCGTGTGGTCGCCGGCGGCGGACGCGGTGACCGTGCCGGAGGCGGTGACCCGGCCGAACCCGGCGTCCTCGGCGACCTGCCAGCTCACCTGGACGTCCGGGCCGAGCCCGGACCCGGGCACGGCCTCCGGGACCGGGGTCACCCGGGTCCACAGCAGGATGCCGTCGGGCAGCGGGTCGCCGGAGGCGACACCGTGCAGGAACGCGGGGGCCGAGGTCGTCTCGGCATGGGCCGCGGCGGTGGCGGCGGTGGCCGCGCGGGCGGCCGGGGCGACGGCGAGGGGCAGCAGCGCGGCGGTGGCCGCCACGCCGGTGACGGCCGCGCGGCGGGATATCGGGGGACGTGGGTTCACGGGCGCTTACTTTATCGCCGTTCGCACATATGGGCGGACGCTCCGTCAGGAGTTCGTCCGTCCATCCCCGGGCGGTCGCCTCGATTTCGCGCCGAATTCCCGCGCCGCCGTCGGGAACCGTCCGGTGGCCGCCGGGGAGCCGGACGTCCGCGTGGGGCCTCCGCCTCCCCCGCCGGGGTCGGCCGCTACTTCTTGCGCGGGCCGAACTCCTTGTCCATGACCCCGTCGTACAGCTCCTTGGTCGCCGGCGGGACCGGGCCGTTGGGCCCTTCCACGGTCAGCTGCTTGTCGCCGTGGAGGAGGGTCGGGGTGCCGTTGACGCCGTTCTTGCCGAAGAGCTTGCCCATCTCCAGGGCCCAGCGGTCGTAGACGTGGTCCTTGACGCTCGTCTCGAACTTGGTGTTGCCCTTCAAGGCCGGCACCTGCTGGGCTATGTCGATGAGGTGCTGGTCGTCGGCGAAGGCGTCGTCCCGCTCGTTCGGGTGGTTCTTCTTGGAGTAGAGGGCTTCCTTGTAGTCGAGGAAGGCGTCCGGGCTGACGTTCAGGGCGGCGCCCAGGGCGCTGACGGCGTTCTTGGAGCCGTCGCCCGTGAGCTGGCGGTCGAGGAAGTTGACCATGACGTAGCGGACCTTGAACCGCCCGTCCTTCATGTCCTGACGGACGGTCGAGCCGACGGCCTGCTCGAAGTCCGAGCACATGGGGCAGCGCGGGTCCTCGAAGATGGTCAGGGTTTCCTTGGCGCTCTTCTGGCCGATGACGATCTCGTTGCCGTTCTCACCGGTCGTGTTGGCGGGCTTGACGAGCGTCTTCTCGGAGGCCGCCTTCCAGTGGTCGCTGGTGCCGTCGTTCATCTTGGTGACCGCGACGACCACGCCGGCCGTGATCGCCAGGACGCCCACCACCGCGGCGCCGACGATGAGTTGGCGCCTGGTCTTGTCCTTCTTGGCCTGGCGCTCGCGCTCGGCGCGCAGCCGCTCGCGTGCGGCCTGCTTGTTCTGGGCGTTGTTGCGGTTGCTCATGATGTCCTCTCACGGGACGTACGAAGGTCGGGGACGGTGCGCTCAGGCGGTGCGTGCCTGGGGCGGTCCCCGACGTACGACGGAGTGGACGAGCAGGGGGAGGGCGCGGGCGTGCGGGGTGTCGCGGGACGGGCGTGCCGTCACGCCCGACGGGGCGGGTGCCGCGCCCTTCGCGATGGCCAGCAGCAGCGGGCGGAAGGCGAAGGCGGCCACCGCGCGCAGCAGCCGGGCGAGGGCCACTTCGCCGCGGTGGAGCCAGGCGGCGGCCAGCATGCCGACGGCGATGTGCAGGGCCAGCAGCAGCCACGGCGCCGCCGAGTCCAGCGCGTCCGCCGGTGGGCCCTGGCCCGCCGTGAGGTGGGCGAGCGGGGTGCCGACGTCGCCGCCGCGGCAGACCAGGTCGATGCCCATCGAGCGCAGCGGGCCCGCGACCGGGCCGCCCGCCGCGCCGTAGCAGGCGTGCTGGCCGGTGGTGAAGACCGTGTCGGCGGCCAGTTCCAGCGGGACGAGGAGGGCGGCTATGTGCCCGTAGCCGCGCTCGCGGCCGGCCAGGGCGTAGGCGAGGGCGAAGAAGGCGGCCGACAGGGCGGCGACCGTGGACACCGGGAGCGGCATCCGGGAGAGGAGCACGTGGGAGGCGGACGACAGGGTGACGCACACCGCGGTGAACAGCGCGGCGCGCAGCGCCCGCAACCGAACTCCCGTCCCCTCCATAACCGGGAAGTGTGCCACGACACGCCGTAATTGTCGTGTCAAGATTCGGCATCTTCCGGCGGGGACGGGAGCCGCGCCGCGCGGGCTACTTCAGGCGCGCGTCGACCGCCTGGCGGAACTGCTCGGCGGTCATCGGAGCGCCCTTGCCCTGGGGGGTGTCCACCGTCAGCTTCTCACCGTCCAGCTTGATCGTCGGCGTTCCGGTCACATCCTTGTGGCTGTCGAACTCGTCGGACATCTCCAGCGCCCACTTGTCGAAGGTGCCGTCCTTGACGTTCTTCTCGAACTTCGCGTTGCCCTTTAGAGCGGGGACCTGCTGGGCGATCTTCAGCAGGGTGTCGTCGTTCGCGAAGGCGTCCTTGGTCTCCACGGGGTGGTTGGCCTTGGAGTACAGGGCCTTGTTGTAGGCGGAGAAGGCCTCGGGGCTGACGTCGAGGGCCGCGCCGACGGCGCTGAGCGCGTTCTTGGCGCCGGTGCCGCCCAGGCCGCGGTCGAGGAAGGCGCCGATGTGGTACCTGACCTTGAACGTGCCGGCCTTGACGTCCTTGTCGATGGTGTCGCCGACGTTCTGCTCGAAGACCGAGCAGACCGGGCAGCGCATGTCCTGGTAGATCTCCAGGGTGTGCTTGGCGTTCTTGTCGCCGATGACGATCTCGGTGCCCTTGTCGCCCGCGGTGTTGGCCGGTTTCACGAGGGTCTTCTTGGCGGCGGCCTCCCACGCGGAGTCCTTGCCGTCGCCGCCGAGCTGCGACACGGCCACGCCGATGCCGGCCGCGAGGGCCAGGACGCCGACGACCGCGCCGCCGACGAGGAGCTGGCGGCGGGTCCGCTCCTTTTTCGCCTGCTGCTCGCGCTCGGCGCGCAGCCGCTCGCGGGCGGACTGCTTGTTCTCCCAGTTGTTGCGCTTGCTCATGATGCTGCTTCTCCGTGGTGTGGCTGCGGGGTTTCCGGTCAGGCGGGGGCGGCCTGGGCCGGGGGGCCGCGGCGGATGACGGAGTGGAGGAGCAGGGGGCGTGCGCCGGTGCGGGGGACGTACACGGCGGGGCGGGTGGGAGCGGGCACCCGCGCGGCCGGGGCGGTGCGGGCCGTGGCCAGGCGCAGCGGGCGGAACGCGGCGGCGCCGGCGGCGCGTACCAGCCGGCCGAGCGCCGCCTCGCCGCGGGCGAGCCAGGCGGTGGCCAGCAGGCCGGCCGCGAGGTGCCCGGCGAGCAGCAGCCAGGGGACGGTGCCGGGGCCGGCGACCCGGGCCAGCGGGCCGCCCACTTCTCCTCCGCCGCAGATCAGGGTGAGGGCGCCGGGCAGGGGCCGGCCGGCGGGGTCGTAGCAGGTGTGCTGGCCGGTGGTGAAGACGGTGGAGGCGGCCAGCTCCAGGGGGACGAGGAGGGCGGCCGTGCGCCCGTACCCGCGTTCGCGGCCGTACAGCGCCCAGGCCGCGGCGTAGACGCCCGCCGTGACCGCGGCGACGACGGCTGCGGGCAGCTGCCGGCCGGACAGCAGGACGTGGGAGGAGGTGGACAGCAGCACGCACAGCGCCGTGAACAGGGCCGCCCGCAGGGCCCGCGCCGGTGCTGCGGATATGTCCATATGGCGAGTCTGGCACGTTCTGCGGTAAGCGCTGCTTAAAGGACGATTCATGCGGGTGATACTCGAATGTGTGTGCGAAGGGTCGCCCGTGGCGTGGGTGACTCCCGGGCCCGGCTCGACGCCCGGGACGGGCCGGTAACCTTCAAGACTGCCGACTCTCGCCCGCCCCCATCCGTCCCGCCGGAGGTCCTCCACCGTGAGCAAGCCGCCCTTCACGCACCTGCACGTCCACACCCAGTACTCGCTGCTGGACGGCGCCGCGCGGCTGAAGGACATGTTCGCCGCCTGCAAGGACATGGGCATGACGCACATCGCCATGTCCGACCACGGCAACCTGCACGGCGCCTACGACTTCTTCCACCAGGCGAAGAAGGCCGAGATCACCCCGATCATCGGCATCGAGGCGTACGTCGCGCCCGAGTCCCGGCGGAACAAGCGGCGCATCCAGTGGGGCCAGCCGCACCAGAAGCGGGACGACGTGTCCGGTTCGGGTGGTTACACGCACAAGACGATCTGGGCGGCGGACGTCACCGGCCTGCACAACCTCTTCCGGCTGTCCTCCGACGCGTACGCCGAGGGCTGGCTGACCAAGTGGCCCCGGATGGACAAGGAGACCATCTCCCAGTGGTCCGAGGGCCTGATCGCCTCCACCGGCTGCCCGTCCGGCGAGGTGCAGACCCGGCTCCGCCTCGGCCAGTTCGACGAGGCGATCAAGGCGGCCTCGGACTACAAGGACATCTTCGGCGAGGGCCGGTACTTCCTGGAGCTGATGGACCACGGCATCGAGATCGAGCGCCGGGTCCGCGACGGCCTGCTGGAGATCGGCAAGAAGCTCGGCATCCCCCCGCTGGTCACCAACGACTCCCATTACACCTACGCGCACGAGGCCGCGGCCCACGACGCCCTGCTCTGCATCCAGACCGGCAAGAACCTCTCCGACCCGGACCGCTTCCGGTTCGACGGCTCCGGCTACTACCTGAAGTCCACGGAGGAGATGTACGCCATCGACTCCTCGGACGCCTGGCAGGAGGGCTGCGCCAACACCCGCCTGGTCGCGGAGCAGATCAACATCGACGGCATGTTCACGGCCAAGAACCTCATGCCCAAGTTCGACATCCCCGAGGGCTACACCGAGGTCACCTGGTTCCGTGAGGAGACCATGCGGGGCATGCACCGCCGCTTCCCCGGCGGTATCCCCGAGGACCGCATGAAGCAGGTCGAGTACGAGATGGACACGATCATCTCGATGGGCTTCCCGGGCTACTTCCTCGTGGTCGCCGACTTCATCATGTGGGCCAAGAAGCAGGGCATCGCCGTCGGCCCCGGCCGAGGCTCCGCGGCCGGCTCGATCGTCGCCTACGCCCTGGGCATCACCGACCTCGACCCCATCCCGCACGGCCTGATCTTCGAGCGGTTCCTCAACCCCGAGCGCATCTCGATGCCCGATGTCGACATCGACTTCGACGAGCGCCGGCGCTCCGAGGTGATCCGGTACGTCACCGAGAAGTACGGCGCCGACAAGGTCGCCATGATCGGCACCTACGGCACCATCAAGGCCAAGAACGCGATCAAGGACTCGGCCCGCGTCCTCGGCTACCCGTACGCCATGGGCGACCGCATCACCAAGGCCATGCCCGCCGACGTCCTCGGCAAGGGCATCCCGCTCTCCGGCATCACCGACCCCAACCACCCCCGCTACAGCGAGGCGGGCGAGGTCCGGGCGATGTACGAGAACGAGCCGGACGTCAAGAAGGTCATCGACACCGCCATGGGCGTCGAGGGCCTGGTCCGCCAGATGGGTGTGCACGCGGCCGGCGTGATCATGTCCAGCGAGACGATCACCGACCACGTCCCGGTCTGGGTCAGGCACTCCGACGGCGTCACCATCACCCAGTGGGACTACCCGAGCTGTGAGTCGCTCGGCCTGCTGAAGATGGACTTCCTCGGCCTGCGCAACCTCACGATCATGGACGACGCCGTCAAGATGGTGAAGGCCAACAAGGGGATCGACATCGATCTCCTGAGCCTGCCGCTCGACGACCCCACGACCTTCGAACTGCTCCAGCGCGGTGACACCCTCGGCGTCTTCCAGTTCGACGGCGGGCCCATGCGGTCCCTGCTGCGGCTGATGAAGCCCGACAACTTCGAAGACATCTCCGCCGTGTCCGCCCTGTACCGGCCGGGCCCGATGGGCATGAACTCGCACACCAACTACGCGCTGCGCAAGAACGGCCAGCAGGAGATCACGCCGATCCACCCGGAGCTGGAGGAGCCGCTCCAGGAGGTCCTGGCCGTCACCTACGGCCTGATCGTCTACCAGGAGCAGGTCCAGAAGGCCGCCCAGATCATCGCCGGGTACTCGCTCGGCGAGGCCGACATCCTCCGCCGCGTGATGGGCAAGAAGAAGCCCGAGGAGCTGGCGAAGAACTTCGTCCTCTTCCAGAAGGGCGCGCGCGAGAAGGGCTACTCCGACGAGGCCATCCAGGCGCTCTGGGACGTGCTGGTCCCGTTCGCCGGCTACGCGTTCAACAAGGCGCACTCCGCCGCGTACGGCCTGGTGTCCTACTGGACCGCCTACCTCAAGGCCAACCACCCGGCCGAGTACATGGCGGCGCTGCTCACCTCCGTCAAGGACGACAAGGACAAGTCCGCGACGTACCTCAACGAGTGCCGCCGCATGGGCATCAAGGTGCTCCCGCCGAACGTCAACGAGTCCGAGGCCAACTTCGCCGCCCAGGGTGACGACGTGATCCTCTTCGGCCTCACCGCCGTCCGGAACGTCGGCGCCAACGTCGTCGACTCGATCATCCGCTGCCGCAAGTCCAAGGGGAAGTACACCTCGTTTCCCGACTTCCTGGACAAGGTCGAGGCGGTCGTCTGCAACAAGCGCACCGTCGAATCGCTGATCAAGGCCGGTGCGTTCGACGAGATGGGGCACACCCGCAAGGGCCTCACCGCGCACTACGAGCCGATGATCGACAACGTGGTGCAGGTCAAGCGCAAGGAGGCCGAGGGGCAGTTCGACCTCTTCGGCGGCATGGGCGAGGAGGACAGCAGCGAGCCCGGCTTCGGGCTGGACGTGGAGTTCTCCGACGTCGAGTGGGAGAAGTCGTACCTCCTCGCGCAGGAGCGCGAGATGCTCGGCCTCTACGTCTCCGACCACCCGCTCTTCGGCATCGAGCACGTCCTCAACGACAAGGCGGACGCCGGGATCAGCCAGCTCACCGGCGGCGACTACTCCGACGGCGCGATCGTCACCATCGGCGGCATCATCTCCGGCCTCCAGCGGAAGATGACCAAGCAGGGCAACGCCTGGGCCATCGCCACCGTCGAGGACCTGGCCGGCTCCATCGACTGCATGTTCTTCCCCGCCACCTACCAGCTGGTCTCCACCCAGCTCGTCGAGGACGCCGTCGTCTTCGTCAAGGGCCGGCTGGACAAGCGGGAGGACATCCCGCGGCTGGTCGCCATGGAGCTGATGGTCCCCGACCTGTCCAACGCGGGGACGAACGCCCCCGTGATCATCTCCATCCCCACGGTGAAGGTCACCCCGCCGCTGGTCGAGCGGCTCGGCCAGGTGCTCACCCATCACCGGGGCTCCACCGAGGTGCGCATCAAGCTCCAGGGCGCGCGCAAGACGACCGTGCTGCGGCTGGACCGGCACCGGGTCAACCCCGATCCCGCTCTGTTCGGTGACCTGAAGCAGCTCCTCGGACCGTCCTGCCTGGCCGGCTGACGGTCCCGTCGCGTACGACGGAGGGCGCGCCCGCTTGTCGCGGGCGCGCCCTCGCGTGCGTCGAGGCGCCGGTCGTGCGTCGGTCAGTTGTGGCCGAAGCGCTTCTGCCGGCTCTTGTGGGCGACGTCCGCCGGCGTCACCCGTGTCGACTGGGCCTCGATGGACGACTGCTGCGCCTGCTGCTGGCCGCGCTCGGCCTGCGTCGCCTTCTGCTGACTCCGGTCCTGCTTCTTGTTCTTGGCCATGGCCGTTGTTCGCCTCCACTCCGGATGCCCCCCGGTGTCTCCGCACAACACCCTGGCACGCGCGGACGAAACCCGCATTTCGGTCCATAACCATGTGTGACAGGGATACTTCTCGGCCGCACCCCGTATCCGCCACGCCGATGATCCAGTTCGGACTGATAACCCCCGTGCGGTCGGGCAGACTCCTGGGAAAGCCATGTGACAACCGGGGCACTGCCGTGCCGGGGGCGACCGCATCACTCGACATGCCGGACATGCTGGACATACGGAGAGAAGGTGCACCGTGGACCGCTGCGTCGTCCTGGTGGACGCCGGGTACCTGCTGGGCGCCGCCGCCAGCCTGCTGGCCGGGGAGCCCGCCCGGTCCCGCATCACCGTCGACCACACCACCCTCATCCAGGGCCTGCGCGAACGCGCCGAGGACGACACCCAACGCCCCCTGCTGCGCATCTACTGGTTCGACGGCGCCCCCGACCGGGTGCCCCAGCCCGAGCACCGCCGGCTGCGCGTCATGCCCCGGGTCACCGTCCGGCTCGGCGCCCTCACCCGCACCGACGGCCGCTGGGCCCAGAAGGGCGTCGACGCGGCCATGCACGCCGAACTCACCGAACTCGCCCGCAACCGGGCCTGCTCCGACATCGTCCTCGTCACCGGCGACGGCGACCTGCTGCCCGGCCTGATGTCCGCCAAGGAACACGGCGTCGCCGTCCACCTCTGGGCCGTCCAGGCCGCCGACGGCGACTACAACCAGTCCGAGGACCTCGTCGCCGAAGCCGACGAACGCCGCGTCCTCGACCGCACCTGGATCACCCGCGCCGTCCGCGCCCGCGAACTCACCGGGCCCTGCGCACCCGCCCCCACCGCCGAACCGGAGATCGCGGCGATCCTCTCCGCGCCGCTGCCCGAGAGCGGCGGGGCGGGGGACCGGGTGGGGGCGCCGGCCTCGTCCGCCGAGCGGCGGGAGCCCGTACGGAACGGGGTGCGGGCCGCGCCGGAGCCCGCCGCCGGTGCCGGCCCCGAGCGGGGAGAGGTCCCCGGTACACGGACCGTGCCCACACCCAAGGACCTCGCCGTCCTCGGCAAGGGGCCCGCCGCCGGCGCGGCCGCGCCGGCGGCGCCCGCTCTCGGCCATCCGAACGCGACGTTGCGCTGGTCCTCCGACCGGGGGCTGGTCGACCGGGGGCCCGGCAACGGCTCCGGGGAGCCCCCCGAGATCGCCGCCCTCCCGACCCTCGCCCAGCTCACCAGTGCGGAGCAGCGGTGGGCCGACCGGGAGGAGGACATCACCACGGTGGGCGGTGACCCCTTCGAGGTGGGGCAGGTGTTCGCCCGGCGGTGGACCGAGCGGATCACCGATTCCGTGCACCTGCAGCACCTGTCGACCGAGTATCCGCGGATCCCGCACCGGATCGACGGGGAGCTGCTGCGGTATGCGGCGCGGTTCGGGCTGCTGGCGCACAAGGACGACCAGATCGATGAGCGGGACCGGTACGCGATTCGCGCCGGGTTCTGGCGCGAGATCGATGCGCGGACGGCGGCGGAGCACGCGCCTGCCGGCGATTGAGGGTGCCCCGGTCCCTCCCCTTCGCCGTTTCCTGGGGCTGCGCCCCAGACCCCGCTTGTCGCGGCTTCGCCGCTCGTCCTCAGACGCCGGACGGGCTGAGACCAGCCCGCCCGGGGGTGCGGGGGCTCGCCCCCGCAAGAAACGGTGAAAGGGCGGGTCCGGGGCAACACCCCCGTACCCCCGTCGCAGCCGTCGCCCGCCGTACGCGTACCCTCATAGCTCGTGAGGATGGGCGTGAAGCAGGCGGCAGGGCACGCCGGGGAGCCGGTGGTGTGCTCGGTGCGCGGTCTGGTCAAGACATACGCCGCCGCTCGCGGTCGTCGCGGAAGACCGGCCGACCAGGAGATCCGCGCCAGCGACCGCATCGACCTCGACGTCCACCGGGGCGAGATCTTCGGGCTGCTCGGCCCCAACGGTGCCGGCAAGACCACCCTCGTCCGTCAGCTCACCGGCCTCCTCCGCCCCGACCGGGGCAGCGTCGAGCTGCTGGGGCACGACCTCGTCCGGTACCCGGACCGTGCGGCGCGGCTCGTCGGCTATCTCGGGCAGCAGTCCAGCGCGCTCGACGAGCTGACGGTGGCGCTGGCCGCCGAGACGACCGGGCGGCTGCGCGGGCTGGGGCTGCGGGCGGCGCGGGCCGAGCGGGACGCCGTGCTCGACGAACTCGGACTGACGGCCCTCGCGGCCCGGCCGTTGAAGAAGCTCTCCGGCGGCCAGCGCCGCCTCGCCTGCTTCGCCGCCACCCTGGTCGGCGACCGCCCGCTGCTGGTCCTCGACGAGCCGACCACGGGCATGGACCCGGTCGCCCGGCGCGCCGTCTGGGCCGCCGTCGACCGGCGGCGCGCCGAGCGCGGGGCGACCGTCCTGCTCGTCACCCACAACGTCATCGAGGCCGAGACCGTCCTCGACCGCGTCGCCGTGCTGGAGCGCGGGCGCATCATCGCCTGCGACACCCCGGCCGGACTCAAGGAGCTCGTCGCGGACGAGGTGCGGCTCGACCTCGTCTGGCGCGACGCGCCGCCGCTCGACGTCCCCGAGGTCGCGGCGCTCCGCGACATCGCCACCGAGACCGGCCGCCGCTGGTCGCTGCGGCTCGGCCACGCCGAGGCCCGGGCGGCCGTCGCCGCCGTCACCGGCGGCCCCGCCTTCGCCGCGCTCGACGATTTCACGCTCGCCACGCCCAGCCTGGAGGATGTGTACCTCGCGCTGGGCGGCCGTGCGGAGGGTCTGGTGAAGGGGTGAGGGCTCGCAGGACGGCCGCCGCCGTACCCCCGCCCGTACCGAACAGGAGTCGTTCCGCGTGAGTGCTGTGTCCGCAGAAGCGGTGTCCGGGAAGGTACGGGAGCGGGGTGCGGTCCGGCCCCGGCCCGTGGGCGGGGAGCCCGCGCCGCTGGCGCCGCGCGCCCGGCTGCTGCCCGCGCTGTCGGCCGTCTACCGGGCGCAGCTCTCCCGCGCCCGGGTGGCGCGGATCCCGCTGCTGTTCGTGGCGACCTTCCAGTCCGTCGGCATCATGATCCTGATGCGCGGCGTCGTGGACGGCGGCGACGAGGCGCGGGCCGTCGTGGCCGGCTCCAGCGTGCTGGTGGTCGCGTTCGTCGCGCTCAACCTGCTGGCCCAGTACTTCGGACAGCTGCGCGCGAGCGGCGGGCTCGACCACTACGCGACGCTGCCCGTGCCGCCTGCCGCCGTGGTGCTGGGCGCGGCGGGTGCCTACGCCTCGTTCACCGTGCCCGGGACGGCCGTCACCGCCGTCATCGGGAGCGTGCTGTTCAAGCTGCCGCTGGCCCATCTGTGGGTGCTGGCCGGCGTCATCCCGCTGTCCGGAGCCGCCCTGGCCGGGCTGGGCGCCGCCCTCGGGCTGCTCGCCCCCCGGCAGGAACTGGCGACGCTGCTGGGGCAGCTCGGGATGTCGGCGGCGCTGCTGCTCGGCGTGCTGCCCGCCTCCCACATGCCCGCGCCGATCGCCCTCGCCCGCGACCTGCTGCCGTCCACCTACGGCGTGGAGGCGTTCGCCCGCAGCTTCGACGCGCACCCCGACTGGCTGCGGGTCGCCGGGGACCTCGGCGTCTGCGCGGCCGTCGGCGTGGTCTCACTGGCCGTCGCCACCTGGGCCTACCGCCGGGCGGCGGTGCGGTGACGCGCCGCGATGCCCGTCCTGCCGCCGACGGCGCGTCCTCGACCTGGCACGATGGCGGGGTGACCGCACCACTGACCCCCGACGACCGGCCCCCGCGCAGCCCCTCCTACGAGAGCCGCGGCGGCCGGGCCGCCCTCCTCGACGCGGTGCGCGCCGAACTGCCCGCCGCCGGCGTCGTGGCCGCGGCCGTCACGCTCTCCGGGGCGCTGTTCGGACTGCTGTGGGTGTGGCTGGCACCGCACGTGCCGCTGATCTCCGACGGCCGGGCGGTGTTCCTCAAGAACTCGGAGGGCGAACAGGCGATCGGCGCCGACGGCACGTTCGCCCTGCTCGGCCTGGGGTTCGGCGCGGTGGCCGCGGGCCTGGTCTTCCTCTTCCGGCGGGCCGGCGGCATCGCCGTCGTCGCCGCCCTGGCGGTGGGCTCCCTGCTGGCGTCGGTGCTCGCCTGGCGGCTGGGGGTCTACATGGGACCGGCCTCGGACGTGGCGGCCCACGCCCGGTCGGTCGGCAAGGGAGTCGTCTTCGACGCGCCGCTGCGGCTGGGGGCGAAGGGGATGCTGCTGGCTTTTCCGATCGCGGCGATGGCTGTGCATCTGCTGCTTACCGCGGCGTTCGGGCCGCGGGATCCGGAGCCGGGCCCGCCGTGGGAGGCGGGCGCCGGGCCCGGGGTGTCCTCTCGCTGAGCCTTGCTCAGGCCGGACGACGGCCGTGGTTCGCTCGGTTCTTCTTGAGACGCCACTTGCGCTTGCGGGTGCGCTTGGACATGCGGGCCCTTTCGTGGGCGGGTCGGTGACGCGTCGCGCTTCTGTCGTAGCGCGGTGTGGCGTCGGCGTCCAGGGGGTGTGTTGCCCCGGTCCCTCCCCCAGAGGGGGCACCCCCATTCACCGTTTCCTGGGGCTGCGCCCCAGACCCCCTTTTCGCGGCTCCGCCGCTTGTCCTCAAACGCCGGACAGGCTGGATAGTGCGGCCCTGGGCGCGCACTTCAGCCCGTCCGGCGTTTGAGGACAACCGCGCGGAGCGCGGCTTCGGGGGGCGGGGGCGCAGCCCCCGCAAGAAACGGTGAAAGGGCGGGATCGGGGCATCCCCACCCACCCTCACCCCCGCGCGATCTCCGCGACCTTCGCCCCCGTCAGCTCCGCCAGCACCTGCGGCTCCAGCTCCACCTCAAGCCCCCGGCGCCCCGCCGACACATGGATCGTGGGATGCGCCAAAGCAGACGCGTCAACCGCCGTAGGCAGCCGCTTGCGCTGTCCGAGCGGCGAGATGCCGCCCCGCACGTACCCGGTGGTGCGTTCCGCCGCGGCCGGGTCGGCCATCGCGGCCCGCTTGCCGCCGACCGCCGCCGCCAGGGCCTTCAGATCCAGGGAGCCGCTGACGGGGACGACGGCGACCGTCAGAGCACCGTCGACCTCGGCCACCAGCGTCTTGAAGACGCGGCCGGGCTCCACACCGAGAGCGTCGGCGGCCTCCTCGCCGTAGGAGGCGGACGCCGGGTCGTGGGTGTAGGCGTGCAGGGTGAAGGGGACGCCCGCCTTCTCCAGGGCGACTATGGCAGGGGTGCCGCCCGACGCGCCCGCGGCCTTCTTCGCCAAACCTCGTCGCCTCCGCTCAGTTGGGACTCGTCGGCCGCCGGGTGAAGTCCACCGCGGGCAGCGAGGGGAGCTTACCGATCAAGGCGGTCTCGGTGCGCAGCAGTCTCAGTTCGTCCGCCAGGCGGGACGCGGTGTCGGGGGCCTGGAGGAGCCGCTGCTTGGCCGGGACGTCGAGCATGGCGGCCGAGGCGACCAGGTAGGAGAGGACGGACGGCTCCTCGGGGATGTCCTGCCGGCCGGCCAGGGTGCGTTCGCTGGCCCCCGCCAGCCGCTTCTGGTAGGCGCGGAACGCCCGCAGCACCCCGGAGGCCAGGGCGCCGGCCCCCTCGCCGGGACGTTCCTCCAGCTCCTCCGTCTCGCCGGTGAGGAACGGGCCGGAGGCGTCGACCGACAGCAGCCGGAACCGGGTCGTCCCGGTGGCCAGGACCTCGAACGTGCCGTCCGGCCGCTCCCGCAGGGTCGCGGCCTCGGCCACGCAGCCGACGGCGTGGAACGCGGCGAGCGGGTCCGGGCCGAAGCCCGTCGCCGGGCCCGGTTCCGGCCGGGTCTCGGCCGGCAGGCCGAGGGCGCTGTGGGCCACCTCGAAGCCGTCGCGGATGGCCACGACGCCGAACCGGCGCGGGGCGTCGTCGGGCAGTTCCGCGAGGTGGCGCATCATCGCGCGGTACCGCTGCTCGAAGACGTTCAGAGGCAGGACGAGGCCCGGGAACAGCACCGAGTTGAGGGGGAAGATCGGCAGGCGCGCGGTGGTCACAGCCGGTAAGCCTAGGCCCTGCGGGGGCGGGAGCGCTCCCTCCCGCCCGGCCCCCGGGGTCCGTCACTGCCGGCGCAGCAGCCGCGACGCGCCCGCCGCGACCGTCGTCGCCAGCACCCAGCCGATCAGCACCAGCGCCGTGGCCAGCCATTGCCCCGTCCCCTCGGTCTTCCACGCCTGGCCCTGCCCGAGGTCGACGACGGGCAGCAGCAGGTCGAGGGTGTAGAGCGCCGCGTTCCAGGTGGGCGACTCCTGGGGTTTGACCGGCGGCAGGGGGTGGCGGGCGAACCAGAGGGTGCCGAGTGCCCAGAGCACGGCCATCCACAGGGCGGCCCGGCCGGGGCGGTAGCCGTAGGCGACCGTCCAGTCCTGGAGGTAGCCCCACGCCTTCCCGGCCAGGGGCAGCGTCTCGCGGCGGCGGCGCTGCTTGGCCAGCAGCACCGCCCGGGCGTCGGTGTCCTCGCCGCTGTCCCGCAGCGAGGCGGCCAGGCACTCGTAGGGCTCGGGCGCGTACTCGGGCGTCGCGGCGGACACCCACTCCAGCCGCCGCGGCAGCGGGAACGGGCCGTGCGGTATCAGCGTCTCGTACGAGAACCCGGCCATCACCAGCCCGCCCGGTCCCGGCCAGCTCTCCCACCGGTCGACGAGGTTGACCACCCGGGCGCCGGACAGCACCACCCGCCCGTGCTCCGGCCGCTGCCCGAGGAAGCGCAGCTCCGGCGTCTGGATGCGGCGGAGCGACACCTCCTGGCCGTCGGAGAGCGCCAGCCGCGCCCCGCTGAAGTCGAGCGCGTCGCCGAACCGGCCGTCGTCCAGTCGCATCCCGCCCTCGCAGCTGAAGTTCCGCAGCCGCGTCCCGTACGCCGGGCCGGTCGGGGAGATCCCGTAGGGGGGCGTGGCACCGGACACCACCGGGCCGTCCTCGGCGGCGGGCGTGAGGTAGACGGTGCGTTCGACGGTGAGCTGCGGGGCGTTGAGCGCCCGCCGTCCGAAGGGGTTGCTGAGGGTGGTGCCGCGCAGGCTGAGGGAGGCGCCTATCTTCGCGCCGCGCAGGCTCAGCTCCCCGTACGCCCTGGCCAGCTCGGCCTGGAGGTCCTGGCCGACGGTGAGGCCGTCGGCGGCGATGCACACCCCGCGCCGGTCGCGGCGCACCACGGCCTGGTTGAGCAGCAGGTCGGTGCCGACCCGGGCGTCGCTGAGCCGGATCCCGCGCCGGACGACGCAGCGCGGCAGGTGCAGGTCGCCCTCGGTGTGCAGCCGGGCGGCCTCCAGCCGGGGCAGGGTGCAGCCGACCAGCCGCAGGGTGGTGAACCGGCACTCGGGCAGCAGCACCTGCTGCTCGAAGCGGCAGTTCCGCAGCTCCACGTAGGGGACGACCGTGCCGCCGGAGAGGTCCAGCAGCCCGGTGATCTGCACCCCGTTGAGCTTGAGCGCCGGCACCCGGCCGGGTAACGCGGGCGGCCCGTCGAGCAGCAGCAGCGCGATCACCCGGGCCCGCACACTGCGCTCGGGGCCCCAGGTGTACGGGCCGTCGGGGTCGTTCCGCTCCGGGTGCGGGGTGCGCAGGTCGTGGGTGGTGCCGGAGCGGAAGGCCCGCCACATGCCCCGTTCGGCGGGGGTGAGCTCCAGGCCGGGGGGCGGATCTCCGTCGGGTGACGCGGTCACGGTTCCCTCCCTCTCGCACGCTCGGGCGGCGCCCGGCGCCTGTCACCCCCGTGGCGCCGGCCCCGCGTACTGGCTCGATTCCCGGTGGGTGACCCCTTGAACACGCAGCGTGCGACGACTTTGACGGGCGCCCGTCAAGCACCTCGGCCGGTGGGTGCCACGGAGTGAAGATCCATTCCCGGCCGGCGTATCACTGGGTGGTACGGAGAGCCGTGCGGCGGGACGGGTCTGAGACAATTGGCCATGTGATCTCCCGAATCGATCTGCGCGGCGGAGCCGTCACCGACGGCGTCATCGACCGCGACCTGCTGCCCCGAGCCGAACTCGACGTCGAGGCCGCCCTGGAGAAGGTGCGGCCCATCTGCGAGGACGTGCATCATCGCGGGACGGCGGCACTGATCGACTACGCGGAGAGGTTCGACGGCGTCACCATCGACCGGGTGCGCGTCGCGCCCGAGGCGATCGAGCGCGCCCTGGCGGAGCTGGACCCGGCGGTCCGCGCCGCCCTGGAGGAGTCCATCCGCCGCGCCCGCCTCGTCCACCGCGAGCAGCGCCGCACCGACAAGACCGTCACCGTCGTCCCCGGCGGCACGGTCACCGAGCGCTGGGTGCCCGTCGAGCGCGTCGGCCTGTACGTGCCGGGCGGCAACGCCGTCTACCCGTCGTCCGTCGTGATGAACGTCGTGCCCGCGCAGGAGGCCGGCGTCGCCTCGCTGGCCGTGTCGTCCCCGCCGCAGAAGGACTTCGGGGGCCTCCCGCACCCGACCATCCTCGCCGCCTGCGCCCTGCTCGGCGTCGACGAGGTGTACGCGGCCGGCGGCGCTCAGGCCATCGCCATGTTCGCCTACGGCACCGACGAGTGCCGGCCCGCCCAGCTCGTCACCGGCCCCGGCAACATCTGGGTCGCCGCCGCCAAGCGGCTGCTCAAGGGCCGTATCGGCATCGACGCCGAGGCCGGCCCGACCGAGATCGCGATCCTCGCCGACGACACCGCCGACGCGGCGCACGTCGCCGCCGACCTGATCAGCCAGGCCGAGCACGACACGCTGGCCGCCGCCGTCCTCGTCACGCCCTCCGAGGCGCTCGCCGAGGCCGTCGAGGCCGAGCTCAAGACCCAGGTGGCCGCGACGAAGCACGTGGAGCGGATCACCGAGGCGCTGGCCGGCCGGCAGTCGGGGATCGTCCTCGTCGACGACCTCGACCAGGGCCTCGCCGTCGTCGACGCCTACGCCGCCGAACACCTGGAGATCCAGACCGCCGACGCCTCCGCCGTCGCCGCCCGGGTCCGCAACGCCGGCGCCGTCTTCGTCGGCCCGTACGCGCCCGTCTCCCTCGGCGACTACTGCGCCGGCTCCAACCACGTCCTGCCCACCGGCGGCTGCGCCTGCCACTCCTCCGGCCTGTCCGTGCAGTCCTTCCTGCGCGGCATCCACGTCGTGGACTACAGCCGCGACGCGCTCGCCGACGTCACCCACCACGTGGTGACGCTGGCGGAGGCCGAGGATCTGCCGGCGCACGGCGCGGCGCTCAAGGCGCGGTTCGGGTGGAAGGTTCCCGGTAAGAGCTCGTGACCCGTATCGACGAACTTCCCATCCGGGACGAACTGCGCGGCAAGACCCCGTACGGCGCGCCGCAGCTCGACGTCCCCGTCCGGCTGAACACCAACGAGAACCCCTACCCGCTGCCCGAGGCCCTGGTCGCCCGGATCGCCGAGCGCGTCGCCGAGGCCGCCCGGGACCTCAACCGCTACCCCGACCGGGACGCGGTCGAGCTGCGCACCCGGCTCGCCGAGTACCTCACCCGCACCGGCGGGCACGAGGTCGGGCGCGCCAACGTGTGGGCGGCCAACGGCTCCAACGAGGTCCTCCAGCAGCTGCTCCAGACCTTCGGCGGGCCCGGCCGCACGGCGATGGGCTTCGAGCCCTCGTACTCGATGCACGCGCTGATCTCCCGGGGCACCGGCACCGGCTGGCTCGCCGGGCCGCGCCGGGACGACTTCACCATCGACGTGGACGCGGCGGTCGACGCCATCGCCGAGCACCGCCCTGACGTCGTCTTCGTCTGCTCGCCCAACAACCCCACCGGCACCGCCGTCGACGCGGAGACCGTGCTGCGGCTGTACGACGCGGCGCAGGCGGCCAAGCCGTCGATGGTCGTGGTCGACGAGGCGTACGGCGAGTTCAGCCACCACCCGTCGCTGCTGCCGCTGATCGAGGGCCGGCCGCACCTCGTCGTCTCGCGGACGATGTCCAAGGCGTTCGGCGCGGCCGGGCTGCGGCTGGGCTACCTCGCCGCCGACCCGGCGGTGGTGGACGCCGTGCAGCTCGTCCGGCTGCCGTACCACCTCTCGTCCGTCACCCAGGCGACCGCCCTCGCGGCGCTGGAGCACACCGACACGCTGCTCGGCTACGTCGAGCGGCTCAAGTCCGAGCGGGACCGCCTGGTCGCCGAGCTGCGGGCGATGGGCTGCGAGGTCACCGCGTCCGACGCGAACTTCGTCCAGTTCGGGGTGTTCGAGGACGCCCACGCCGCCTGGCAGGCCATTCTCGACCGGGGCGTCCTGGTCCGGGACAACGGCGTGCCCGGCCGGCTGCGGGTCACCGCGGGCACCCCCGAGGAGAACGACGCGTTCCTGGACGCGGTGCGCGCCGTCATGAAGGAGAACCGATGAACCACCGCGTGGGTCGCGTCGAGCGGACCACCAAGGAGACGTCCGTCCTGGTCGAGATAGACCTCGACGGGACCGGGCAGGTCGACGTGTCGACGGGCGTCGGCTTCTACGACCACATGCTCGACCAGCTCGGCCGGCACGGGCTGTTCGACCTCACCGTCAAGACCGACGGCGACCTGCACATCGACACCCACCACACCATCGAGGACACCGCCCTCGCGCTGGGCGCCGCCTTCCGGCAGGCGCTCGGCGACAAGGTGGGCATCTACCGGTTCGGCAACTGCACGGTCCCGCTGGACGAGTCGCTGGCCCAGGTGACCGTCGACCTCTCCGGCCGGCCATACCTGGTGCACACCGAGCCCGAGAACATCGCGCCGATGATCGGCACGTACGACACGACGATGACCCGGCACATACTGGAGTCCTTCGTCGCCCAGGCGCAGATCGCGCTGCACGTCCACGTGCCGTACGGGCGCAACGCCCACCACATCGTGGAGTGCCAGTTCAAGGCGCTGGCGCGGGCGCTGCGGTACGCGTGCGAGCGCGACCCGCGGGCCGCCGGAATCCTCCCGTCCACGAAGGGTGCGCTGTGAACGGCCTCTCCACCGCCCTGATCCTGGTGGGCCTGTTCCTGGTCGGCGGGATTATCTCCTTCCTCAAGCAGGGGATGCCCAAGGGCGTCATCGTGCTGCTTGGCATCGGGGCCGCGATGGCCCTGACCGCCGGTGTGATGCGGATCGAAAGCCTGTGGTCATGAGCAAGAAGGTCGTCGTCTTCGACTACGGGTTCGGCAACGTCCGGTCGGCCGAGCGGGCCCTCGCCCACGTCGGCGCCGATGTCGAGATCACCCGCGACTTCGACCGGGCCATGAACGCCGACGGCCTCCTCGTCCCCGGCGTCGGCGCGTTCGCCGCCTGCATGAGCGGGCTGCGCGCGGCGCGCGGCGACTGGATCGTCGACCGGCGGCTGTCCGGCGGCCGGCCCGTGATGGGCATCTGCGTCGGCATGCAGGTCCTCTTCGCCCGGGGCGTCGAGCACGGCGTCGAGACCGACGGCCTGGACGAGTGGCCCGGCACCGTCGAGCCGCTCAAGGCCCCGGTCGTCCCGCACATGGGGTGGAACACCGTCACCGCCGCCGAGGGCTCCGCCCTCTTCGCCGGGCTCGACGCCGACACGCGCTACTACTTCGTGCACTCCTACGCCGTCCGCGACTGGAGCCTCGACGTCACCAACGAGGCCATCAAGCCGCCCCTGGTGACCTGGGCCGAGCATGGCGAGCCGTTCGTCGCCGCCGTCGAGAACGGGCCCCTGTGGGCCACCCAGTTCCACCCCGAGAAGTCCGGCGACGCCGGATCCCAGCTGCTGACCAACTGGATCGAGACCCTCTGATGCCCAAGCTCGAACTCCTCCCCGCCGTCGACGTCCGCGACGGCCAGGCCGTACGGCTCGTCCATGGCGAGTCGGGCTCCGAGACCTCGTACGGCGACCCGCTGGCCGCCGCCCGCGCCTGGCAGCAGGCCGGCGCCGAGTGGCTGCACCTCGTCGACCTGGACGCCGCCTTCGGCACCGGCGACAACCGGGAGCGGATCGCCGAGGTCGTCCGGGCCATGGACATCAAGGTCGAGCTGTCCGGCGGCATCCGCGACGACGCCTCGCTGGCCGCCGCCCTCGCCACCGGCTGCACCCGCGTCAACCTGGGCACGGCCGCCCTGGAGACCCCCGAGTGGGTCGCCAAGGTCATCGCCGAGCACGGCGACAAGATCGCCGTCGGGCTGGACGTGCGCGGCACCACGCTGCGCGGCCGCGGCTGGACCCGCGACGGCGGCGACCTCTACGAGACGCTCGCCCGCCTCGACTCCGAGGGCTGCGCCCGCTACGTCGTCACCGACATCGCCAAGGACGGCACCCTCCAGGGCCCCAACCTGGAGCTGCTCAAGAACGTCTGCGCGGCCACCGACAAGCCGGTCGTCGCCTCCGGCGGCGTCTCCTCCCTTGACGATCTGCGGGCCATTGCCAGTCTGGTACCGGAGGGTGTCGAAGGCGCGATCGTGGGCAAGGCCCTCTACGCGAAGGCGTTCACCTTGGAAGAGGCCCTGGAGGCAGTGTCCGTATGAGTGAGACCCCGGCTCCGCAGCGCGTGCAGACAGACAGTCCCTGGGAAGCGACGATCGGCTTCGCACGTGCCGTGGCGGCCGGGGACCGGGTGCACGTCGCCGGCACGATGCCGCTCGTCGACGGCGTCCTCGTCGGCGAGGGCGACCCCTACGAGCAGGCCCGGGCCGCCTTCTCCAACGCGCTCGCCGCGCTGGAGAAGTTCGGCCTCGGCCCCGAGTCCGTCGTCCGCACCCGGATGTACCTGACCCACGCGCGGGACGTGGACGCGGTCGGCCGCGCCCACAAGGAGCTCTTCGACGGGATCCGGCCCGCCGCGACCATGGTCGTCGTGTCCGGCTTCGTCGACTCGCGCGTCCTGGTCGAAGTAGAAGTAGAAGCATTCAGAGGAGCATCGGCGTGACCCTCGCGGTCCGAGTCATCCCCTGCCTGGACGTGGACAACGGCCGCGTCGTCAAGGGGGTCAACTTCCAGAACCTGCGCGACGCGGGCGACCCCGTCGAAATGGCCCGCGTCTACGGGCGGGAAGGCGCCGACGAGCTCACCTTCCTCGACATCACGGCCTCTTCCGGTAATCGTGAGACCACTTATGACGTGGTGCGGCGGACCGCCGAGCAGGTTTTCATCCCGCTCACCGTGGGGGGCGGGGTTCGGACCGCCGACGACGTCGACAAGTTGCTGCGGGCCGGGGCCGACAAGGTCGGGGTCAATACGGCGGCTATTGAGCGGCCCGATCTCGTGCGGGAGATCGCCGAGCGGTTCGGGCGGCAGGTGCTGGTGTTGTCGGTTGACGCGCGGCGGACTCCGTCCGGGTCTTTCGAGGTCACCACGCATGGCGGGCGGCGGGGGACCGGGCTCGACGCCGTCGAGTGGGCGCATCGGGCGGCGGAGCTCGGGGCCGGGGAGATTCTGCTCAACTCGATGGACGCGGACGGGACGAAGGACGGGTACGACACGGAGATGATCGCCGCTGTGCGGCGGCATGTGTCGGTGCCGGTTATCGCCAGCGGCGGCGCGGGGGAGCTCGCGCACTTCGCCCCTGCGGTGGCGGCGGGCGCGGACGCGGTTCTGGCCGCGTCCGTGTTCCACTTCGGTGATCTGCGGATCGGGGAGGTCAAGGGGGCGTTGCGGGAGGCTGGGCATCCCGTGCGGTGAGTTTTGCCCCGGTCCCGCCCTTTCACCGTTTCTTGCGGGGGCAGGCCCCCGCACCCCCGAAGCGCCCTGCGGCGGAGCCGCGACAAGGGGGTCTGGGGCGCAGCCCCAGGAAACGGTGAAAGGGCGGGGCTGGGGATCCCTCAAAGCCCCAGCCGCGCAGCCAGCAGCTTCGCCTTGGCGACCTCGTCGCCTTCCAGCTCCACCCGCGCTGCGGCCTGCCGCCCGAAGGCGAAGAGAGTCAGCTCACCGGGCTCACCGGTGACCGTCACCACCGGGACGCCCCGGTTGCCGACCGCCGTGCGCCCGTCCGGACGCCGGAGGACGACGCCGACGGGCGCCTTGCGGCCGAGGACCCGGGCCATCTTCTCCAGGCGGGCCCAGAGCGCGTCGGCGAAGACCGGATCGAGCTCGCGCGGCGTCCAGTCGGGCTGGGCGCGTCGGACGTCCTCGGTGTGGACGTAGAACTCGACGGTGTTGGCGGCCTCGTCGATCTGCTTGAGGGCGAACGGCGAGGTGCGCGGCGGCCCGGTTCGGATGAGCTGGATCAGTTCCTCGTACGGCTTGGCGGCGAACTCGGCCTGGACCCGTTCCAGGCGGGCGGCCAGCGGTTTGAAGAGGACGCCCGCCGCGGCGTCGGAGCGGCGTTCGCGCACCACGACGTGGGCCGCGAGATCGCGGGCGCTCCACCCCTGGCAGAGCGTCGGGGCGTTCGGGCCCGCGGTCTCCAACAGATCCGCGAGAAGCAGGCGTTCGCGCTGTGCGTGGGTCGACATGGCGGCAGCCTACGGTCGGTGCCGCCGCTGTGCCACGGCGCCGCGCCCGCCGGCTACTCGGGCAGGGGGGCCGTCAGCTTGGCGCCGCCCGGCTTGTCGCTGCGGGCGATCCAGCAGGTGACCCGGCGCTCGCCGGTGAGCAGGTAGGTCCGCTCGTTGGGGTAGAGGGCGAAGTAGTAGTACAGGCGGCCGTCGTTCACGGCGCGCAGCCGCCGCTCGGCGTCCGGCTTGCACAGGCCGCGGGCCTTGTCCTGGATCTCCGACTCGGTCAGCAGGCCGTTGCTCAGTGTCCGGTTGGTGATCGCCTCGCCGTCGTGGCTGCCGTCGCAGGACTTCTTCTCGACGCGGGTGACGGACGGGGTCATCGCCGGGTGGTCGAAGCACTCGCCGGGCTTGACGACGACCATGGGGACCACGATCGACGAGGAACCGGAGGGCGACGGCTCGGCGGAGGTCGTCGGCGGCAGGGGTATGTGCGGGAGCGTCGGCAGCGGCGACGGTCTGAACGTCGGGGCCTCGCTCGACGAGGTGCTGGGCGTGGAAGAGCCCTTCGCGGACGGTTTGTCGTCGCCACCCGAGTCCCTGGTCGCGAAGATGATGCCACCCACGATCAGGCCGACCACCAGCACCGCGCACACCACGATGGCGGCGACCTTCGCTCCGCCGCCCCCCGAGGGCGGCGGATTCATGCCGGGCTGTGCCCCGTAAGGGCCGTATCCGGGCGGCTGGTTCTGGCCGTACGGCTGCGGGCCCTGCCCGTACGGGGACTGGCCGCCGTAGGGCGGCTGCCCGCCGTACGGGGGCTGCCCGCCGGGGCCCTGCTGTCCGTCGCCGTAGGGCGGGGGCTGCTCGGGCGGCGGGCCGAAGCCCGACGGCGGTCCGAAGCCGCCGCCGCCCCCGGGCGGCTGCGGCGGGTTGGAGGGAGGGGGAGGAGGCGGTGAGGTCATGACGGAAGCATGCCGTATCCCTCGGACATCCATGCGACCGGTCCAGGAGCGGCACAATGGCTCCATGACCGGCAAGCCCCTTTCCAGTTCCGAGACCGGCCCCACCGGCTCCTCTCGCTCCTCCCGTCCCGCCGTCCCCGGCAGCACCGCGCTCGACCCCGCCGTCGCCGCGCGCCTCAAGCGCACCGCCGAGGGCCTGGTGCCGGCCGTCGCCCAGCAGTACGACACCGGCGAGGTGCTGATGCTCGGCTGGATGGACGACGAGGCGCTGCACCGCACCCTCACCACCGGCCGGTGCACCTACTGGAGCCGCAGCCGCAACGAGTACTGGGTCAAGGGCGACACCTCCGGCCACGTCCAGCACGTCAAGTCCGTGGCCCTGGACTGCGACGGCGACACCCTCCTCGTCAAGGTCGACCAGACCGGCCCGGCGTGCCACACCGGGACGCGCACCTGTTTCGACGCCGGAGAGCTGCCGTTGGGCCAGTAGGCTCCGCTGGCATGGCTGCCACCTCCACCGCTCCGGGGCCCGCTCAGGTCCCCGACGCCGACACCTTCCGCGCGCTGGCCAAGGACCGCCGGGTCATCCCGGTCACCCGGCGCTTCCTGGCCGACGGCGACACCCCCGTCGCCCTCTACCGCAAGCTCGCCGCCGAACGGCCGGGCACGTTCCTGCTGGAGTCCGCGGAACAGGGCCGGAGCTGGTCGCGCTACTCGTTCATCGGCGTCCGCAGCGCCGCCACCCTCACGGCGCGGAACGGGGAGACCCACTGGCTGGGCACCCCGCCCGTCGGCGTCCCCACCGACGGCGACCCGCTGCGCACCCTGCGGGCCACGGTCGAGGCCCTGCACACCCCGCGCGACCTGATCGAGGGCGCCGGGCTGCCGCCCTTCACCGGCGGCATGGTCGGCTACCTGGGCTACGACGTCGTCCGCCGCCTGGAGAGGATCGGCGACCGGCAGGGGAAGGGCGACGGCCTCGGGCTGCCCGAGCTCACCATGCTGCTCACCTCGGACCTCGCCGTGCTCGACCACTGGAACGGCACGGTCCTGCTGATCGCCAACGCGATCAACCACAACGACCTGGAGACGGGCGTCGACGAGGCGTACGCGGACGCCGTGGCCCGCCTCGACGCGATGACCGCCGATCTGCACCGGCCCGTCCCCACCCACCCGACCGTGCTGCCGTCCGCCGAGCTGCCGGAGTTCACCGCCCGCTGGGGCGGCGCCGACTACCAGGCGGCCGTCGAGGACATCAAGGAGCGCATCCGGGCGGGCGAGGCGTTCCAGGTGGTGCCCTCGCAGCGGTTCGAGACGCCGTGCGCGGCCTCCGCGCTGGACGTCTACCGGGTGCTGCGGGCCACCAACCCCAGCCCGTACATGTACCTCTTCCAGTTCGACGGCTTCGAGGTCGTCGGCTCCAGCCCCGAGGCGCTGGTGAAGGTCGAGGACGGGCGGGCCATGGTCCACCCCATCGCCGGCACCCGCCCGCGCGGCGCCACCCCGCAGGCCGACGCCGCGCTCGCCGAGGAGCTCCTCGCCGACCCGAAGGAGCGCGCCGAGCACCTGATGCTCGTCGACCTCGGCCGCAACGACCTGGGCCGGGTCTGCGCGCCCGGCAGCGTCGAGGTCGTCGACTTCATGTCGATCGAGCGCTACAGCCACGTCATGCACATCGTCTCCACGGTCACCGGCCGCCTCGCGCCCGGCCGGACGGCGTTCGACGTGCTCACCGCCTGCTTCCCGGCCGGCACCCTCTCCGGCGCGCCCAAGCCCCGGGCCATGCAGATCATCGAGGAGCTCGAACCGTCCCGCCGCGGCCTGTACGGCGGCTGCGTCGGCTACCTGGACTTCGCCGGGGACTCCGACACCGCCATCGCCATCCGCACCGCCGTGCTGCGCGACGGCACCGCCTACGTCCAGGCGGGCGCGGGCGTCGTCGCCGACTCCGACCCGGTGGCGGAGGACACCGAGTGCCGCAACAAGGCCGCCGCCGTGCTGCGGGCCGTGCACGGCGCCGCCCGGCTCACCCGCCCGGGGGCACCCGCGTGACCCCGGCTGCGCGGCGCGCGCGGGCGCAGGGGATAGTGGAAGGGTGAGCGCAGCCGTACCCCACCCCCGCACCCGCACCGAGCCCGCACCCGGCCGGAGCGCCCGGCGCAGCGTCGGCGCCGCCCTCTTCCTGACGGCGGCCGGCGCCGCGCTCGTGCTGCTCGCCGGCGGCCGGACGTGGGTCGAGGGCACGGCGGCGGGCGTCCGCGACGCGGCCCGCGAGCAGGCCACCGGCCAGGACGTCACCGGTCTGCCCGGTGCCCTCGCCATCGTCGGGCTCGCCGCGCTCGTCGCGGTCTTCGCCGTGCGGCGGGCCGGCCGGACGCTGGTCGCCGCGGTGCTGGCGCTCTGCGGCGCGGGCGTCGTCGTCGGCTCCGTCACCGGCGCGTCC
The DNA here is from genome assembly GCF_020099395.1 of Streptomyces mobaraensis. Lineage (NCBI taxonomy): Bacteria > Bacillati > Actinomycetota > Actinomycetes > Kitasatosporales > Streptomycetaceae > Streptomyces > Streptomyces mobaraensis. The sequence continues at coordinate 5,645,260 of NZ_CP083590.1, forward strand.
GACACCGGGGCCCTGGAGGAGAAGGCGGCCAGGACCACCGGCCTGTCCAGCGCCGCCGTCGAGCACGTCAGCCACACCCCCTGGCCCTGGGTGGCCCTCGCCGGCGGCGTCCTGCTGCTGCTCGCCGGGCTGCTCGCGCTGCGCTACGGCCGGCACTGGCCCGCCATGGGCGGCCGGTACGAGCGCGACGGCAGCCCGCGCCCCCGCCGGCCGCGCCGCACGCCGGACCCGGAGCGGCCCGAGGAGATCTGGAAGGCCCTCGACCGGGGGGAGGACCCCACCGGCGACGCCGCGCCCCGGTAGCTCCCTCTGGGCCGCCTCAGGGCCACCCCACGTCGAGACGGTCACGGGCCGTCAGGGACAATGACCGCGAGGGTCATGCGCCGCCCGCAGGCGCGATTCGGCGACCCCCAGCAACGAGGAGTCAAGTCATGTCGGGTCAGGTACACCACGGACAGACCCCGGCCGCCTGGACCGGTGTCATCATTTCCTTCATCGGCTTCTGCGTCGCCAGCGCGTTCATCGTGATGGCCAAGCCGGTCGGTTTCTGGGCCGGTGTCGGCGTCATCCTGCTCGGCGCGGTCGTCGGCGGCATCATGCGCCTCATGGGCCTCGGCCAGGCCCCCAAGGCGGGCTCGCGGCCCAAGGCCGAGGCGCAGCCGCAGAACGGCTGACCGGCGGTCCCCGTACCCGTACCGCCCTCGCGCGAAGGCGCGGCCCGGAACCCGTATCCGATCGATCACTCCGGTCATCCGTACGGGCGTCCCGAGCCGCGCCTTCGCGCGTTCCGGCGGACACTGGCGGGGTGAGGGAGCCCGCTTCCGGCCCGGGCCCTGCCCCCGGCCGGGTCGTCGCGCCGTCCATCCGCCGGCTGGGCGTGCCGCTCGGCGTCGCCGCGGGGCTCGGCGCGGCGGCGGCCCTGGTCCGGGCGGTGGACCCGAACGAGCCCGGCCACTACACCGTCTGCCCGCTGCTCCACTTCACCGGCCTGCTCTGCCCCGCCTGCGGCGGCTTGCGCGGGCTGCACGCCCTGCTGCACGGCGACCTCCCCGCCGCCCTGCGCGCCAACGCCCTCGCCGTCCCCGGCTACGCCGTCTTCGCCGTCCTCTGGGCGGTCTGGTGCGTCCGCGCGGTGCGCCGGGACGGCGGGATGCCGCTGGCCCTGCGGCCGGTCCACTGGTGGGGGATCGGTCTGCTCGTGCTGGCGTTCACCGTGGTGCGGAACCTGCCCTGCGGGGCGGTGCTCGCGCCGTGACACCCGGCGGCCGCGACGCCGCCGTCAACCGGATGCGCGACCCGCGCCCGGCGGCAAGTACCATCACAGTGTGCTGGTGGGACGAGTACGAACCGCATCAGCCCAGATCATCCGAGCCCGGAAGGGGGCCGCTCGCGTGAGTGTGCTCGACGAGATCATCGACGGAGTCCGTGCCGACCTCGCGGAACGGCAGGCGCGCGTCGGCCTCGACGAGCTCAAGGAGCGGGCCGCGAAGGCCCCGCAGGCCAGGGACGGCGCCGCCGCCCTCCGCGGTGAGAACGTCTCCGTGATCTGCGAGGTCAAGCGCTCCAGCCCGTCCAAGGGCGCGCTGGCCGCGATCGCCGACCCCGCAGGGCTCGCCGCCGACTACGAGGCCGGTGGCGCCTCCGTCATCAGCGTGCTGACCGAGCAGCGCCGCTTCGGCGGCTCGCTCGCCGACCTGGAGGCCGTCCGCGCCAAGGTCGACATCCCGGTCCTGCGCAAGGACTTCATCGTCACCGCCTACCAGCTCTGGGAGGCCCGCGCCTACGGCGCCGACCTCGCCCTGCTGATCGTCGCCGCGCTGGAGCAGGAGGCCCTGGTCTCCCTGATCGAGCGGGCCGAGTCCATCGGGCTCACCCCGCTGGTCGAGGTGCACGACGAGGACGAGGTCGAGCGGGCGGTGGCCGCCGGCGCCCGCGTCATCGGCGTCAACGCGCGCGACCTGAAGACGCTGGAGGTCGACCGGGGCACCTTCGCCCGGGTCGCCCCCGAGATCCCGGACGGCATCGTGAAGATCGCCGAGTCGGGTGTGCGCGGCCCGCACGACCTCATCGCCTACGCCAACGACGGTGCCGACGCGGTGCTCGTCGGCGAGTCCCTGGTCACCGGGCGCGACCCGAAGGGGGCCGTCGCCGACCTGGTCGCCGCCGGCGCCCACCCGGCCCTGCGGCACGGCAGGAGCTGAGGACGGCATGACCGCGTACGCGCGCCTGGCCCGGGGGTGCCGCCCCCGGGGCTGCCGCGCGCCGGCGCGGCGGGTGCGCGGCCGCAGGGTGCGCTACCACATCGGGTGCGAGCCCGGACAGATCAACGGGCGCCGATGGCGCGGGACCGCTCAGCAGTAGCCGGTCCCTTCGGTGAGCGCGGGGTGCCTTCTCCGCGCCCGCCGCCCTTTTCTGTCACAGGAGTACCTCCGTGTCCTCTGAGTTCTTCGTTCCCGACCCCGCGGGCCAGGTGCCCAGCGCGGCGGGCTACTTCGGCGCCTTCGGCGGCACCTTCATCCCCGAGGCGCTGGTCGCCGCCGTGGACGAGGTCGCCGTCGCCTACGAGAAGGCCAAGTCCGACCCGTCGTTCGCCGCCGAGCTCGACGACCTGATGGTCCACTACACCGGGCGTCCCAGCTCCCTCACCGAGGTGCCGCGGTTCGCCGAACACGCGGGCGGCGCCCGGGTGTTCCTCAAGCGTGAGGACCTGAATCACACCGGTTCCCACAAGATCAACAACGTGCTGGGTCAGGCCCTGCTCACCAAGCGGATGGGCAAGACGCGCGTCATCGCGGAGACCGGCGCCGGCCAGCACGGCGTCGCCACCGCCACCGCCTGCGCCCTCTTCGGCCTCGACTGCACCATCTACATGGGCGAGGTCGACACCGAGCGGCAGGCCCTCAACGTCGCCCGGATGCGGATGCTCGGCGCCGAGGTCATCGCCGTGAAGTCCGGCAGCCGCACCTTGAAGGACGCCATCAACGAGGCGTTCCGCGACTGGGTCGCCAACGTCGACCGCACCCACTACCTCTTCGGCACGGTCGCCGGGCCGCACCCCTTCCCGGCCATGGTCCGCGACTTCCACCGGGTCATCGGCGTCGAGGCCCGCCGGCAGATCCTGGAGCGCGCCGGGCGGCTGCCCGACGCGGCCGTCGCCTGCGTCGGCGGCGGCTCCAACGCCATCGGCCTGTTCCACGCCTTCATCCCCGACGCGGGCGTCCGGCTCATCGGCTGCGAGCCCGCCGGGCACGGTGTCGAGACCGGCGAGCACGCGGCCACCCTGACCGCGGGCGAGCCGGGCATCCTGCACGGCTCCCGGTCCTACGTCCTCCAGGACGACGAGGGGCAGATCACCGAGCCGTACTCCATCTCGGCCGGCCTGGACTACCCCGGCGTCGGCCCCGAGCACGCCTACCTCAAGGACTCCGGCCGCGGCGAGTACCGCGCGGTCACCGACGACGCCGCGATGCGGGCGCTGCGCCTGCTGTCCCGCACCGAGGGCATCATCCCGGCCATCGAGAGCGCCCACGCGCTCGCCGGGGCCCTGGAGGTCGGCCGGGAGCTGGGCGAGGACGGCCTGATCGTCGTCAACCTGTCCGGCCGCGGCGACAAGGACATGGACACCGCCGCCCGCTACTTCGGCCTCTACGACACCGACGCCGAGGTGGCCGCCGACCGCACCGCCACCGCAGAGATCGAGGGGGACGCCAAGTGAGCGGGAACGTACGACTGTTGGCCGACACCCTCGCCGCCGCGAAGGCCGAGGACCGCGCCGCGCTCATCGCCTACCTCCCGGCCGGCTTCCCGACCGTGGACGGCGGCATCGCGGCGATCAAGGCCGTCTTCGACGGCGGGGCGGACGTGGTGGAGGTGGGGCTGCCGCACAGCGACCCGGTCCTCGACGGCCCGGTCATCCAGACCGCCGACGACATCGCCCTGAAGGGCGGCGTCCGGATCGCGGACGTCATGCGGACGGTCCGGGAGGCCCACGCGGCCACCGGCAAGCCCGTGCTCGTCATGACGTACTGGAACCCCATCGACCGCTACGGCGTCGAGCGCTTCACCGCCGAGCTCGCCGAGGCGGGCGGCGCGGGCTGCATCCTGCCCGACCTGCCGGTGCAGGAGTCGGACCTGTGGCGGGAGCACGCGGGCAAGCACGGGCTGGCGACGGTCTTCGTCGTCGCGCCGAGCAGCAAGGACGAGCGGCTCGCCACGATCACCGCGGCGGGCAGCGGCTTCGTCTACGCGGCGTCGCTGATGGGCGTCACCGGCACCCGGGCGTCCGTCGGCGCCCAGGCGAAGGAGCTCGTCGAGCGCACCCGCGCCACCGGCACCGCGCTGCCCGTCTGCGTCGGGCTCGGCGTCTCCGACGCGGCGCAGGCCGCCGAGGTCGCCGGGTTCGCGGACGGGGTCATCGTCGGCTCGGCGTTCGTCAAGCGGATGCTGGACGCTCCGGACGAGGCGGCCGGGCTCGCGGCCGTACGGGAGCTGGCCGGGGAGCTGGCGGAGGGCGTCCGCAAGCGGGGCTGACCCCGGGACTGATCCTTGGGCGTGATCCCGGACCGCGTAGGACCGGGTAATCCGTTCGAAGGAACCTGGGACCGGGGGTGCGCTGGGGCGCACCCCCGGTTCGTTGTACGGGGACGTGAGCGAGAAGAACAGCGACGGAAAGCGCAGCGCCCGCGAGCGGCTGCAGGAACAGCGCCAGAAGGACGCCGCCCGCGCCAAGCGCAAACGGGCGATGATCGCGGGGCTGGCGGTGGTGGGGGTGCTGGGGACCGGCGCCGGGGTCGCGGCGGTCGTCGCGAACACGGGCGGGGGCACGAAGGACGAGGCGGCGGGCCCGCCCCTGCCGCCGCAGGGGGCGCTCGGCAAGGACGGCTCCACCATCCCGGTCGGCAAGAAGGCCGCCAAGGCCACCCTCACCGTCTACGAGGACTTCCGCTGCCCGGCCTGCGGCCTGTTCGAGAACGCGTACCGGGACACCGTGCGCGACCTGGAGCAGGAGGGCAAGCTCAAGACCGAGTACCACATCGTCACCCTCATCGACCGGAACCTGGGCGGCACGGGCTCGCTCCGGGCCGCCAACGCGGCGGCGTGCGCGCAGGACGTCGGCAAGTTCGCGGCGTTCCACGACGTCCTCTACAAGAACCAGCCGCCCGAGACGAAGGACGCCTTCGCCGAGACCTCCCGGCTGTACGAGCTCGCCGGGCAGGTGCCCGGGCTGAACACCCCCGGCTTCCAGAAGTGCGTGGACGACGGCATGCACGACAGCTGGGTGAAGCAGGCGCACGAGGCGTTCCGGAAGGGCGCCTACAAGGCGACGCCGACCGTGCTGCTCAACGGGAAGAGCGTCTACGGGGACCCCGCGCATCCGCTGACCCCGGCGAAGCTGCGGGAGATGACGGTGGCGGCTGCCAAGAAGAAGCACTGAGGCGACGGGCCGGGAGCCTGTTCCGCGTGCGGGGCACGGGGCCCGTTACGCAGCTGTTGTCCCGGGTGGGTTGCCGGTCGCGCGCCCCGGCAGGGTAGCGTCGGTGGTGCCATGAATCTCGCATACATTCCCAGCCCGTCGACCGGCGTCCTCCACCTGGGGCCGGTCCCGCTGCGCGGCTATGCCTTCTGCATCATCATCGGTGTCTTCGCCGCCGTCTGGCTCGGCAACCGACGCTGGGTCGCGCGCGGCGGCCGGGCCGGGACCGTCGCCGACATCGCCGTCTGGGCCGTGCCCTTCGGCCTCGTCGGCGGCCGGCTCTACCACGTGATCACCGACTACGAGCTGTACTTCGGCGAGGGCCGGAACTGGGTCGACTCCTTCAAGATCTGGGAGGGCGGCCTCGGCATCTGGGGCGCCGTGGCCCTGGGCGCGGTCGGCGCCTGGATCGGCTGCCGCCGGCGCGGCATCCCGCTGCCCGCCTGGGCCGACGCCGTCGCCCCCGGCATCGCCGTGGCCCAGGCGATCGGCCGCTGGGGCAACTGGTTCAACCAGGAGCTCTACGGCAAGCCGACGGACCTGCCCTGGGCGCTGAAGATCGACGCGGACCCCGGGATCGGGCGGGTCGCCGGTACGTACCATCCGACGTTCCTGTACGAGTCGCTGTGGTGCCTCGGCGTCGCCGCCCTGGTGATCTGGGCCGACCGGCGCTTCAAGCTGGGGCACGGGCGGGCGTTCGCGCTGTACGTCGCGGCGTACACGGTGGGGCGCTTCTGGACGGAGTACCTGCGGGTGGACGACGCGCATCATGTGCTGGGGCTGCGGCTCAACGGGTGGACGTCGATTCTGGTGTTCGTCGCGGCGGTGGTGTACATGGTCGTGTCCTCGAAGAAGGTCCCTGGGCGGGAGGCCGTGGTCGAGCCGGGCGTCTCCGACGCGGCGGTGGACGAGTCCGGTTCGGACGTGAAGGATGCTCCTCCGGCGAAGCCGGTGGATGGGGCGAAGCCGGCCAAGAAGCTTTAGCGCTGCGCTGGGGCGGGATGGGGGGGTTGCCCCTGTCCCTCCCCCAGAGGGGGCACCCCCATTCGCCGTTTCCTGGGGCTGCGCCCCAGACCCCCTTTTCGCGGCTTCGCCGCTCGTCCTCAAACTCCCCCAGAGGGGGTACCCCCAACGGGCTGAATCGTGCGCCCGGGCGCGATTGTCAGCCCGTTGGGGGTCCCCCCTCTGGGGGAGTTTGAGGACAACCGCGCGGAGCGCGGTTTCAGGGGGTGCGGGGCCCTCCCCGCAGAAACGGTGAAAGGGCGGGACCGGGGCTAGGCACAAACCCGCAGGTCAGCGAGGTAAGTTCGGCCTTCCTTGCTAGCGCGCACGCGCTATTCGTGCGTACCTTCGAACCGTAGGGGGAGGGCACAAGGCCCGCCCTCCGGGCGAAGGAGCACCGAACCCACCATGGCCGTCCTCGACACCGCCGCCACCACGCACATAGCCCACCGCGACAACCACACGCACCGCGATGTGAACGGCGGCTGGCTGCGCCCGGCCGTGTTCGGGGCGATGGACGGTCTCGTGTCGAACCTGGCGCTGCTGACGGGCGTCGCGGGCGGGGAGGCCACCTCCAAGACGCTGGTGATCACGGGGCTCGCCGGCCTCGCCGCGGGTGCGTTCTCGATGGCGGTGGGGGAGTACACGTCCGTCGCGTCGCAGCGCGAGCTGGTCCTCGCGGAGCTGGACATCGAGCGGCGTGAGCTGCGGAAGCACCCGACCGACGAGCTGGAGGAGCTGGCCGCGCTCTATGAGTCGCGCGGGGTGGAGCCGGCGCTCGCGCGGGAGGTGGCGCGGCAGCTGTCGAAGGACCCGGAGCAGGCGCTGGAGATCCATGCCCGGGAGGAGCTGGGCATCGACCCCTCCGATCTGCCCTCGCCGATGACGGCGGCGCTCGCCTCGTTCGGTTCGTTCGCGCTGGGGGCGCTGCTGCCCGTCCTCCCGTATCTGCTGGGTGCCACGCAGCTGTGGCCCGCGGTGCTGCTGGCGCTGCTGGGGCTGTTCGCGTGCGGTGCGGTCGTCGCCCGGGTGACAGCGCGCAGCTGGTGGTTCAGCGGGCTGCGGCAGCTGCTGCTGGGCGGGGCGGCGGCCGGTGTGACGTATCTCCTGGGTATTGCCTTCGGGACCGCTGTCGGGTGATGCTCTATGCGGGTCGCCGCATAACGAACGAGCGTCACGAGCTGGTTTCCGCGCGGTTTCAACCCTTCGACAACAGGGCACATCTTCACAAGCGCCCGCGGGCAGTGCGGCCCGCGCCGTATGCGCTCCACCCCTCGTGGATCTCGTCAAGCCTGCCTTGTTGTCCACATAGTGGAATCCATCTTCCACTGTGCGAGAAGCGGGTCATCATGTAGCCTGCACCAAATTTCGCGGAGGGCCAGCGTCGTCCCTCGGCACATGCACCGCCATGAATGCCAAGACGACGGGAGCGCCGATGCGTTCTGCATCCCACCCCGCTCAGCAGGGGATGTACGACCCCCGCCATGAGCACGACGCCTGTGGCGTCGGCTTTGTCGCGACACTGACCGGCGAGGCGAGCCACGCCCTGGTGGAACAGGCGCTCACCGTCCTGCGCAACCTGGAGCACCGCGGCGCCACCGGCTCCGAGCCGGACTCGGGTGACGGCGCCGGCATCCTTCTCCAGATTCCGGACGCCTTCTTCCGTGAGGCCGTGGACTTCGCCCTCCCGGAGCCGGGCGCGTACGCCGTCGGCATCGCGTTCCTGCCCGCCGACGGGGAGGGTGCCGTCTCGCGCATCGAGACGATCGCGGCCATCGCCGCCGAGGAAGGGCTGACCGTCCTCGGCTGGCGAACCGTCCCCGTCGCCCCCGAGCTGCTGGGCAGCACCGCCCGCGCCACCATGCCGGAGTTCCGGCAGCTGTTCGTGGCGGACGGGGACGGGGAGAGTCGCGGAATCGCCCTGGACCGCAAGGCGTTCGTGCTGCGCAAGCGCGCCGAGCGCGAGGCCGGTGTCTACTTCCCGTCGCTCTCCGCCCGCACGATCGTCTACAAGGGCATGCTGACCACCGGGCAGCTGGAGCCCTTCTTCCCGGACCTGTCCGACCGCCGGTTCGCCACGGCCATCGCGCTGGTCCACTCCCGCTTCTCCACCAACACGTTCCCGAGCTGGCCGCTCGCCCACCCGTACCGGTTCGTCGCCCACAACGGCGAGATCAACACCGTCAACGGCAACCGCAACTGGATGCGCGCCCGCGAATCGCAGCTCGCCTCCGGGCTGTTCGGGCCGGAAGGCAGTCTGGAGCGGACGTTCCCCGTCTGCACCCCCGACGCGTCCGACTCCGCCTCCTTCGACGAGGTGCTGGAGCTGCTGCATCTGGGCGGGCGTTCGCTGCCGCACAGCGTGCTGATGATGATCCCCGAGGCGTGGGAGCACCACGCCTCCATGGATCCGGCCCGCCGCGCCTTCTACCAGTACCACTCCACGCTGATGGAGCCCTGGGACGGCCCGGCCTGTGTCACCTTCACCGACGGCACCCTCGTCGGTGCCGTTCTCGACCGCAACGGGTTGCGGCCGGGCCGGTACTGGGTCACCGACGACGGGCTGGTCGTCCTCTCCTCCGAGGTCGGCGTCCTCGACATCGACCCCGCCCGGGTCGTCCGCAAGGGCCGCCTCCAGCCGGGGAAGATGTTCCTGGTCGACACCGCCGGCCACCGCATCATCGAGGACGACGAGATCAAGGCCGGCCTCGCCGCCGAGCAGCCGTACAAGGAGTGGCTGGAGGCCGGGCTCATCGAGCTCAAGGACCTCCCCGAGCGCGAGCACATCGTGCACACCCACGCCTCCGTCACCCGCCGCCAGCAGACCTTCGGCTACACCGAGGAAGAGCTGCGCGTCATCCTCGCGCCGATGGCCAACGCCGGTGCGGAGCCCATCGGTTCAATGGGCACGGACTCGCCGATCGCCGCGCTCTCCGCGCGGCCCCGGCTGCTCTTCGACTACTTCACCCAGCTGTTCGCCCAGGTCACCAACCCCCCGCTGGACGCCATCCGCGAGGAGCTGGTCACGTCGCTCGTCTCCTCCCTCGGCCCGCAGGGCAACCTGCTGGAGCCGACGGCCGCGTCCTGCCGCAGCGTCACCCTGCCGTTCCCGGTCATCGACAACGACGAGCTCGCCAAGCTCATCCACATCAACGCCGACGGCGATCTCCCCGGCCTCAAGGCCGCCACCCTCTCCGGTCTCTACCGGGTCTCCGGCGGCGGCGAGGCGCTGGCCGCGCGGCTGGAGGCGATGTGCGCGGAGGCCGACGCGGCCATCGCGGGCGGCGCCCGGCTGATCGTCCTCTCCGACCGGCACTCCGACGCCGAGCACGCCCCCATCCCGTCGCTGCTCCTCACCTCGGCCATCCACCACCACCTCATCCGCACCAAGCAGCGCACCCAGGTGGGGCTGCTGGTCGAGGCCGGGGACGTCCGCGAGGTGCACCACGTCGCGCTGCTCATCGGTTACGGCGCGGCGGCCGTCAACCCGTACCTCGCCATGGAATCCGTCGAGGACCTGGTCAGGGCCGGGACGTTCCTCAGCGGCATCGCGCCCGAGGACGCCATCCGCAACCTCATCAAGGCGCTCGGCAAGGGCGTGCTGAAGGTGATGTCCAAGATGGGCATCTCCACCGTCGCCTCCTACCGCGGCGCCCAGGTCTTCGAGGCCGTCGGGCTCGACGAGGCGTTCGTCGACACGTACTTCCACGGCACGCCCACCAAGATCGGCGGGGTCGGCCTGGACGTGATCGCCCGCGAGGTCGCCGCCCGGCACGCCAAGGCGTACCCCGCCACCGGCGTCCCCGCCACCCACCGGCGGCTGGACATCGGCGGCGAGTACCAGTGGCGGCGGGAGGGCGAGCCGCACCTGTTCGACCCGGACACCGTCTTCCGGCTCCAGCACGCCACCCGCACCCGGCGCTACGACATCTTCAAGCAGTACACCGGGCGTGTGAACGAGCAGTCGGAGCGGCTGATGACGCTCCGCGGGCTGTTCGCGTTCGCGAGCGACCGGAAGCCCGTGCCGCTGGACGAGGTCGAGCCGGTGAGCGAGATCGTCAAGCGGTTCTCGACCGGCGCGATGTCGTACGGATCGATTTCGCAGGAGGCCCACGAGACGCTGGCCATCGCCATGAACCGGTTGGGCGGCAAGTCCAACACGGGGGAAGGCGGCGAGGATCCGGAGCGGCTGTACGACCCGGCGCGGCGCAGCGCCATCAAGCAGGTCGCGTCCGGGCGCTTCGGTGTGACCAGCGAATACCTGGTCAACGCGGACGACATCCAGATCAAGATGGCGCAGGGCGCCAAGCCCGGCGAGGGCGGTCAGCTGCCCGGCCACAAGGTGTACCCCTGGGTCGCGAAGACGCGGCACTCGACGCCGGGTGTCGGGCTCATCTCCCCGCCGCCGCACCACGACATCTACTCCATCGAGGACCTCGCCCAGCTCATCCACGACCTCAAGAACGCCAACCCGGCCGCCCGCATCCATGTGAAGCTGGTGTCGGAGGTGGGGGTCGGGACGGTCGCGGCGGGTGTGTCCAAGGCGCACGCGGATGTCGTGCTCATCTCCGGGCATGACGGCGGTACGGGCGCCTCGCCGCTGACGTCGCTCAAGCACGCGGGTGGGCCGTGGGAGCTGGGGTTGGCCGAAGCCCAGCAGACGTTGCTACTCAACGGGCTGCGGGACCGGATCGTCGTCCAGGCCGACGGGCAGCTCAAGACCGGGCGGGACGTCGTGATCGCGGCGCTGCTCGGGGCGGAGGAGTTCGGTTTCGCGACCGCGCCGCTCGTCGTCTCAGGGTGTGTGATGATGCGCGTCTGCCACCTGGACACCTGTCCGGTCGGCATCGCCACGCAGAACCCCGTGCTGCGCGAACGGTTCGCCGGCAAGGCCGAGTTCGTCGTCAACTTCTTCGAGTTCATCGCGGAGGAGGTGCGGGAGCTGCTCGCCGAGCTGGGCTTCCGGACGCTGGAGGAGGCCGTCGGCCACGCCGAACTCCTCGACACCGGGCGGGCCGTGGACCACTGGAAGGCGCAGGGTCTGGACCTGGCCCCGCTGTTCCACGTCCCCGAGCTGCCCGCGGGCGCCGTCCGGCACCACGCCGTCGCCCAGGACCACGGGCTGGCCAAGGCGCTCGACAACCAGCTGATCAAGCTGGCCGCCGACGCGCTCGACACGGTGGGCGCTGAGGAGGCGCAGCCGGTGCGCGCGCAGGTGCCCGTCCGCAACATCAACCGGACCGTCGGCACCATGCTCGGGCACGAGGTCACCAAGCGGTACGGCGGCGCCGGGCTGCCCGACGACACCATCGACATCACGTTCACCGGCTCGGCCGGGCAGTCGTTCGGCGCCTTCCTGCCGCGCGGCGTCACCCTGCGGCTGGAGGGCGACGCCAACGACTACGTCGGCAAGGGGCTCTCGGGCGGCCGCATCGTCGTCCGCCCGGACCGGGCCGCCGACCACCTCGCCGAGTACTCCACCATCGCGGGCAACACGATTGGTTATGGCGCCACGGGTGGGGAGATGTTCCTGCGGGGTGCGGTCGGGGAGCGGTTCTGCGTCCGCAACTCGGGTGCGGTGGTCGTGTCGGAGGGCGTCGGCGACCACGGCTGCGAGTACATGACGGGCGGCCGGGCCGTCGTCCTCGGGCCGACGGGACGGAACTTCGCGGCCGGCATGTCGGGTGGCGTCGCCTACGTCGTGGATTTGGACCCGCGCAACGTCAACAAGGAGCTGGCGGGCGCTGTCGGGTCGTTGGACGGGGCTGACGCGCGGTGGCTGCACGGTGTCGTGCGCCGCCATCAGGAGGAGACGGGATCCACTGTCGCGGCCGGTCTCCTCGCCGACTGGGACGCGGCGGTGGCGCGCTTCCGCAAGGTCGTCCCGCCCACGTACCAGGCAGTGCTCGCCGCCAAGGACGCCGCCGAGCGAGCCGGTCTCTCCGAGACCGAGACCCACGAGAAGATGATGGAGGCGGCGACCCATGGCTGATCCGAAGGGCTTTCTGACCACCGGGCGCGAGGTCGCCCGCACCCGTCCCGTCGAGGAGCGCGTCCGCGACTGGAACGAGGTGTACGTTCCGGGCTCGCTGCTGCCGGTTATTTCGAAGCAGGCCGGGCGGTGCATGGACTGCGGCATCCCGTTCTGCCACAACGGCTGTCCGCTGGGGAACCTCATCCCCGAGTGGAACGACTACGCGTGGCGGGGCGACTGGCGGGCGGCGAGCGAGCGGCTGCACGCGACGAACAACTTCCCCGAGTTCACGGGCCGGTTGTGCCCGGCGCCGTGCGAGTCGGCGTGCGTCCTGGGCATCAACCAGGATCCCGTCACCATCAAGAACGTCGAGGTGACGATCGTCGACAAGGCGTGGGAGGCGGGCGACGTCACGCCGCAGCCGCCGGAGCGGTTGTCGGGCAAGACGGTCGCCGTCATCGGCTCGGGCCCGGCCGGCCTGGCGGCGGCGCAGCAGTTGACCCGGGCGGGTCATACGGTGGCGGTGTACGAGCGCGCGGATCGTATTGGTGGGCTGCTGCGGTACGGCATCCCCGAGTTCAAGATGGAGAAGCGCCACATCAACCGGCGCATCGAGCAGATGCGGGCGGAGGGGACGAAGTTCCGCACGGAGGTCGAGATCGGCCGCGACATCGACGGCGCGAAGCTGCGCGGGCGGTATGACGCGGTGGTCGTGGCGGCGGGTGCGACGACGTCGCGCGACCTGCCGGTGCCGGGGCGGGAGCTGCGGGGGATCCACTTCGCGATGGAGTACCTGCCGGTCGCCAACAAGGTGCAGGAGGGCGACTACGTGGCGCCCACCATCACGGCGGAGGGCAAGCACGTGGTGGTGATCGGTGGCGGTGACACGGGCGCGGACTGCGTCGGGACGGCCCACCGGCAGGGTGCGTTGTCGGTGACGCAGCTGGAGATCATGCCGCGGCCGGGGGAGGAGCGGTCGGCTGGTCAGCCGTGGCCGACGTTCCCGATGCTGTACAAGGTCACGTCGGCGCATGAGGAGGGCGGGGAGCGGGTGTACTCCGTGTCCACCACGCGCTTCGAAGGCGACGAGGACGGCAATGTGCAGTGGCTGCACCTGGTGGAGGTGGAGTTCCGGGAAGGGAAGCTGGAGCAGAAGCCGGGGACGGAGCGGCGGATTCCGGCCCAGTTGGTGACGCTGGCGATGGGCTTCACGGGCACGGATCGCGAGAACGGCTTGGTGGAGCAGCTGGGGTTGGCGCTGGACGCACGCGGAAACGTGGCGCGGGACGAGTCGTACGCGACGAACGTGCCGGGTGTTTTCGTGGCGGGTGACGCGGGGCGTGGCCAGTCGCTGATCGTCTGGGCGATCGCGGAGGGCCGCTCGGCGGCACGGGCCGTCGACCGCTACCTGACGGGCGCGAGCACGCTGCCGGCACCGATCCGGCCGACGGACCGGGCGCTGGCGGTCTGAGGCGCTTGCCGGACGTGTGACGTCCGTGCTCCCGATGTCGGCCGGGGGCACGGACGTTGCGTTTACGCCGAGTTGGTGGTGGGTCGTGGCCGAAAGGGGTGCCGGCGCTGGCGCCGGTGCGTCGCGCGGTGGTCGTATCGCATGCGTCTGATCGACATCGACAACGGCTCTCATAGGAGGCACACGACATGCGACGGCTGACGACAGCGGCCACGGTCTTGGTGCTGGCGGCGGGCATCGGCCTGACGAGCACGGCGGGGATGGCGGACGCGGCGCCTGCGGGGACCTCTGCCGGGGTTGAGTGCCCGACGGACTGGGGCAGCGCGGACAAGTCGTCGGAGGGACACGAGTACCGCGTGCTGAAGAACATCCGCACCGGCAGCCACGCGTGCTACGACCGCATCGTCTTCGACCTGGGGAGCGCGGCGCCAGGGCTGGGGTACCGGGTCGGATACGTGGACGAGTTCCACCAGGACGGCTCGGGCGACCTGATACCGGTCAAGGGCGGCGCGATCCTGCAGGTGTACGTCAACGCCCCGAGCTACGACCCGAACACGGGCCAGCGCACTTACCCTGGCCGCGGCCGCCAGCCCCTGCCGGGTGTGGATCTCACCGGTTACCGCACCTTCCAGGACACGAAGTTCGGCGCGAGCTTCGAGGGACAGACTCAGGTGGCCGTGGGGGTACGGGCCCGGCTGCCGTTCCGGGCGGAGCAGGTGGGGGACGAGTTGGTGGTGGATGTGGCGCATAGCTGGTGAGGTGGGGTGGGTGGTATGTCGGCTTCGTCGGACTCTCGGGAAGTGAATGAAAATCCGGGTCAGCCCGGGTAAAACCGCAGGTGGCGAAGTGTGGTCCCCGCACGCGCGGGGGTGGCCCTGTAGGCGGCACGCTGGGAGGCCGCCCACAGACGTGGTCCCCGCACGTGCGGGGGTGGTCCGGCGTGCGACCGCATCGCCAAGCAACTGGAGGAGTGGTATCCGCACGGGCGGGGGGTGGTCCTCCGGCCCTCGCACTGGCTCAGGAGGAGTCGGTGGGGCCGCATGCGAGGGTGGCTCACCTGCGGTTACGGGGCTCCGGGATTAGCCAGCGATCCCAAGCCCGCCCAGCTCAGTTCGTCAACCTCCGTCTTCCTGGCGGTGGTCGGACAGGAGCAGGGCGAGGGGCCCGGCGGGGAGCAGGAATCGGCCTTCCTGGGCGGCGGCGACGGCCTCGGCCATGGGCCACCAGGACAGTTTGAAGTCTTGCTCGGTGGGAGTGAGCTGCTGCGGCCCGAGGGTCAGGCCGCGGGCTTCGAAGAGGTGGACGCGGGCGGTGGACTCCAGGGTGATGGCGTACGCGCCCAGCGAGTGCCATCGCCGGGCAGTGATGCCGGCTTCCTCTTGGAGTTCGCGGCGCGCGCATTCCTCGGGACTTTCGCCATCCTCGCGCCGCCCGCCGGGCAGGAAAAGGTATTCGCCGCCGTGGGCGGGGAAGTCGGCGCTGAGGACGGCGACGAGGCCCTGGCCGTCGCGGGCCACCACTACGGCGGCGTCGCGGGCCGGGCCTCGTCGGTACTCGTCGTCGCTCATGGCGCGGAGCTTAGTGGAGGGCGTCTACTTCACCATGGCGGCGAAGGGCACGTTCATCACTACGGGGTGGGCGGTGCCGCGGCCGTGGTATCCGTCGTCGCCGTAGGCGTCCCCGTGGTCGGAACACAGGATGATCAACCACCGCTGCGTGGTCCCCGCTCACGCGGGGGTGGTCCACAGGCTTCCACCTGCGCAGTTAGTGGAGACCCGTGGTCCCCGCGCACGCGGGGGTGTCCGGCCTGGCAGGAGGGCCCGCCCCCTAGGGCACCTTCGTTGCTCAGGCATGTGCGTACCACTGGCGCGATGCTCAGTTCGCTACCGTGGCTATTCGCCGGCGAGGAAGGAGCAAAAAGCGCTCCAACTTTCCGAAGGCAAGCGGAAGTGCCCGCGACCGTGGTCCTTGGAGTCTCGGACGGCGATTTCGGGACCGGGCAGTTCGGTTATCTCGACGCAGCCGTTGCCGCCGTTGCTATGCGAAGACTTGCGCCAAGTGGCACCTGTCAGATCGAGGGTGCAGAGGTCTGCCTTGCGGTTCATGACGAGTCGGTCTCCATGGTCTTCTTGATGATCTCCCGGGACTGGTCCACCGGGAGAGCGGCGGCGACCGTGCGGTCGAAGGCGCCCTCGAACATCGCCACGTGCTCGGTGCCCTCCACGAACTGTCCGCCGACGACGTTCTCGGTGACTACGACCGTCGGCCAGGGGGAGGGGAACCGGACGATCTCGAACAGGCCCATCATGGCCGGGTTCGGTGCCATGGCCATGGGCAGGATCTGGATGGTGATGTTCGGCAGGCCCGACATGTCGAGCAGGTGACGGAGCTGGTCACGCATCAGCGTCGGGTGGGCCGCGAATCGCTGGTGCAGTACCGCCTCGTGGATGACGGCCCAGAAGTTCAGGGGCGGGCGCCCGCCTTCCCTCCTCGTCGTCAGGACGGCCTGCCGGGCCTTGCGGACCTCGGCGAAGGCGGTGACCTCATCGGCGGGTCGCCAGAACGAGGAAGCGGCGATGATCTCCCGGGCGTAGGGGCCGGTCTGGAAGAGGCCCGGGATCAGGTTCGGTGAGCAGATCCGGGTGCTCTCGGCGTCGGACTCCAGGGACAGGTAGTCCTTGACGTGCGCGTCCACCACGCTGGCGTAGGTCGTCCACCAGCCCTTCTTCGCCGCGTCTCTGGCCAGTGCCTCGATCGCCATGAGGATGTCCGGGGCGTCCACGCCGTAGATGCCCAGCAGCTTCGACGCCTCGACGGGGCGGATGTGCGCCTTGGCGTTCTCGATCTTGGACAGCTTGGTGCGGTCCCACCCCATGACCTCGGCGACGCGATCGAGGCTCATGCCCGCCTGGTTGCGGTACTTGCGAAGCGCTTCGCCGAGGCGCCGCCTTCGCAGGGTCGGCTGGGCTGGTTGGTTCGGCATGGACTGATCGTCCTCCAGGGGTGGCGAACTGCCGCGCGGTGGTTACGGTTTGGCCCGTGGGGGTTGCATTGTGCCCGCGCGGGGTCGCGCGAGTCGATAGAACGGAAATTCGGCATGTGCCAATCCAGGTAGCTAGGTTGCTTGACCGGGTTCCGTGCGGGCATCCTGCCCGAGTCAGGGTGATGAGCGTCACAGCCGCGTTCGCCGTGGTGATCAGCGTTCGGTCGGCTGTCGCCCCGTCCGTCGTCCCAGTCCGCGCCTTCGCTCACGCTGGAGTTCCCCCATGCCCTCGCAGCCCTCGCGGGAAGAGCACAGTCGCCCGACGTTGCATCAGCAGCTCAAGGCCAGACACCCACTCGTACCGTCGGCCCTGGCGCACGACGCACCCGGCGACCGGAATCGGCCGGTGGGTGTCATCGGGTACGCCGTGCTGCGTATCGACGCCGAGCACGGCGCCGCCCTGGCCCCCTTGGACGTGATGACGATCAAGGCGTCGATCAGGAGGTCCCTCGGTGCGCCGCTGTCGGCGGACGAGCGGAGCGCGGTCAACGACGACCTCAAGGGCCATCTTGGGCTGCTGATGCCGATCGTCGCCGGGGCGCACCCCGAGCTCGTCGCCTCGGTCGGGCGCCGGCTTGAGTATGAGCCGCCGGACGGGTACCGGTATCCGCGATGCGCCCGGCAGTGGGGCGAGGAATCCGCCCGCACCGCCGAACAACTGCTCGGACTCGCCCTTGCCGACGAAGACGCCGAGCATCGGCACGCCGGAGTGGAAGCGCGGCTGCACCTGCCGTCGCGTGGATCGTATCCAGGCGGCTAAACCGCCGCTTTGCCGAAGCCCGGTGTACTCACGCGGCGCGCGGAAGGGCGGCGGGCGCCCCTGCGCTCACACGTTCAGGTGAGCGACGTGATCAGACGGTCATATCCATTGCGCCGCACCCTATGCAGGACGCATGGATGAACTCCCCACCCCCGACGGCCAACCGGCCGTCTCGCGCCGACAGTTCGCCGTCGCCGCCGGCGCGACCACCGCCGCCGTCGCCGCGCTCGGTGTGCCCGCCGCCGTACCGGCGGAAGCCGCGCCCGCCAAGTCCACCGCCGACTGGGACACCTGCGTGGAAGTGGCCAGAGCCCTGCTCGTGGTCGACGAGCACGATCGGCCGCTGGTGCCCGAGTACAAGAAGATTCTCGACGACGGGCTGCCGCGTACCGGCAAGAAAGCAAGCCGGAAGGTGCTCGTCGTGGGCGCCGGGCCCGCCGGGCTCGTGGCGGCGTGGCTGTTGAAGCGGGCCGGGCATCACGTGACGTTGCTGGAGGCCAACGGGAACCGGGTCGGCGGGCGGATCAAGACGTTCCGGAAGGGCGGGCACGAGCACGCGGCGCAGCCGTTCGCCGATCCCCGGCAGTACGCGGAGGCCGGAGCCATGCGCATCCCCGGCAGCCACCCGCTGGTGATGAGCCTGATCGACGGGCTCGGGGTGAAGCGCCGGCCCTTCTACCTCGTGGATGTGGACGGGCAGGGCAAGCCCGTCAATCATGCCTGGTTGCACGTCAACGGGATCCGCATGCGGCGTGCCGACTACGCCAAGGATCCTCGGAAGATCAATCGGTCGTTCGGCGTTCCGCGTGAGCTGTGGGACACGCCGTCGTCCACGATCCTGCGGCGCGTGCTCGACCCCGTCCGCGACGAGTTCAGCACGGCCGGGGCCGACGGCAAGCGGGTCGACAAGCCGATGCCCGAGCGGGTCAAGGGGTGGGCCCGGGTCATCCAGAAGTACGGGGACTGGTCGATGTACCGGTTCCTCACCGAGGAGGCCGGGTTCGACGAGCGCACGCTCGACCTCGTCGGGACGCTGGAGAATCTCACGTCCCGGCTGCCGCTGTCGTTCGTGCACAGCTTCATCAGCCAGTCGCTGATCAGTCCGGACACCGCGTTCTGGGAGCTGGTCGGCGGGACGGCCGCGCTGCCGGACGCGCTGCTCAAGAAGGTCGACGACGTGCTGCGGCTCGACCGGCGGGCGACGCGCATCGAGTACTGGTCGCCGGACCGGACGGGAGCCGATCGCGCGACGCATGTCCGTGAAGGCGGGCCGCACGTGTGGGTCGACACCGTGTCCGAGGGCCGTGACGGCAAGGTCGTCCGCGAGCAGTTCACCGGCGACCTCGCGATCGTCACCGTGCCGTTCACGGGGCTGCGGCACGTGCAGGTCAGCCCGCTGATGTCGTACGGCAAGCGGCGTGCGGTCACCGAGCTGCACTACGACAGCGCCACCAAGGTGCTGCTCGAATTCAGCCGCCGGTGGTGGGAGTTCACGGAGGAGGACTGGAAGCGGGAGCTGGAGGAGGTACGGCCGGGGCTGTACGCCGCGTACCGGGACGGCAAGGCGCCCGCCGACGGCAGTCTCCTCGGCACCCACCCCTCCGTCCCGCACGGACACATCAGCCAGGCCCAGCGCGCCCACTACGCCGCCAACTACTGGGAAGGGCGCGACCAGCCCGAGGCGGCGCACATCGTCGGCGGGGGGTCCATCTCCGACAACCCCAACCGGTTCATGATCAACCCCTCCCACCCGGTGCCCGGCAGCGAGGGCGGTGTCGTCCTCGCCGTCTACTGCTGGGCCGACGACGCCGCGCGCTGGGACTCCCTCGACGACGAGGCCCGCTACCCGCACGCCCTCTGCGGGCTGCAACAGGTCTACGGGCAGCGCGTCGAGGTCTTCTACACCGGCGCCGGCCGCACCCAGAGCTGGCTGCGCGACCCGTACGCGTACGGTGAGGCGTCCGTCCTCCTGCCCGGCCAGCACACCGAACTGCTCGGCGCCATCCGGGAACCCGAGGGTCCGCTTCATTTCGCCGGCGACCACACCTCCGTCAAGCCGTCCTGGATCGAGGGCGCCGTCGAATCCGGTGTCCGGGCGGCGCTGGAGGCGCACCTCGCCTGAGGGGGAGGCGTGGGCGGCTGGGATCATGGCAGACCCTGCCGCCCGCCCCCGAGGTGAGTTCTTGAGGAACACCGCCCTCCGTCCGCACGCGACGCTGCCCGGCCCGTACGACGCCGGGACCGTCCTGGCCACCACCGTCGATGCCCGGGGCAACGCCCTGTGGCTGCTCTGCCCGGACGCGGAAACCGTACGGAACCCGTACGGGCCGTCGTACCCGAAGCCCCGCCGGTACCCCTACGACGCCCTGCTCGTCAGCAGCGACGGCACGCCCCCGGTCGACCGCACCCTGACCGGGGTGCGGGTGCGGCCGTCCGCCCTGGACGTCCTGCCCGACGGCCGGGTCCTCCTGGTCGGGGGCGGCGCCGGTGAGTCGAACGCCCAACTCCTCGGGCGTGACGGCCGGCCCCCGCACCGCTTCTCCATCGGCCGCGGAGCCCGCTTCGTACGGGCCGACCGCCAAGGCACCCTGTGGAGCGCCTACTCCGACGAGGGGGTCTACGGTGACCCGCTCGCCGCCGCCGGCCTCGTCCGCTGGGACGGCCACGGCAACCGGCAGTGGTCCCTCACGCCCCCGGACGGCCTCCCGCACCCGGTCGACGCGCACGCCCTCAACGTCGACGACGACGGTGGCGCCTGGTTCGCCTACCACCCGTCGCCCCGTCTCCTTCACGTCCGAGCCGACGGCCGGGTCGCGTCCTGGACCACACCGGTCGCCCGCCCCCGGGGCATCGCGGCCCACGGCGCGGAGGTCGCCCTCCTCGCCGACGGCCTGCTGCACCGCTGCCGGGCCTCCGCCGGCACCCTCGACCCGCTCGAGGAAACCCGGCTCACCCTCCCCGACGGCACACCCCTCACGCGGTACACCGACGTCGTCGGACGCGGGCGGCGGCTCTACGTGCGCGGGAAGTCCGTGCGGCAGTGGTACGTCCTGGACATCGACATGTGAGCGCCGGGGCCGGCCCGGGCGTGGCGTCTCCGCTCCTCAACTCATGGTGGATCAGCCCTTGATGGAGAAGAAGAGGGTGTCCTGCGTGTACCAGTCGAGCCGCTCGCGGGCCCATATCCAGTTGTCGTGTTCGTCGTCCAGCATCTCGATCAGAATCGTGACGTCGTGGGTGAGACCGGGGTCGATCCGGTCCAGGACCCGGCGGTAGGCGTCGGCGGCGGGCTTGGCCTTGGCCAGCGGGAGCCGGCCGAAGTCCGGGGATCCGTCCGTGGGGTAGGGGAGGGGGAAGGGGATTCCGTCGGGCGGTCCGGCGAAGAGGTATCCGTAGGGCAGCAGGTCGGCGTCCACGCCCAGGCGGCGGAGCTCGTCGTCCAGCAGGCCGAAGAAGGTGGAGGGCTTGGAGTACGAGCCCAGGTCGGCGGGGTCGGAGGCGTTGGCGTCGATGATGTGCTGGAGCGCGCTGTAGTAGGCGTTGGCCGCGTACTCGGCCGTCGAGTCGGCGTGGCCGGCTATGAGGTGGTCGAGGGCATCGGGGATGGTCAGGCCCCAGTCGATGTCCTGTTGTTCGAGCCGGAGTTGGTCGGCCTCCGCGCATGCGCGCATGTCGGCGAGGACGTCGCGCTGGTCGGCGGAGAGGCTGTCCCCGGCGCCGAGGAAGGCCACGACGTGCGCTTGGTCCGCGGTGCTGTACGAGATGATCCGGCTCATGGTCGTCATCCTGTCACCCACCACTGACATCGCGGGCGTCAGGCGGGGGCGGGTGGCCGCTGAGCAGTTGGCTGACCGTGGGGTTATCGTTCTCGCCGTCCGGACGGGGGAGCGACAACGGGGGGCAGAGAGGCATGAGCGAGCGCCTGGGGCCGATCGAGCGGGTCGGCGGCCGGTGGGTCGTCGGGGACACGGAGTGGGAGAAACGGCCCCACCTGGAGTTCGGGGCGGAGGGGGTGCTGCGGCACGAGCCGGGGAAGGGCGGGCCCGAGCTGGTCCCGTGGGGCAGGTTCATGAGCCTGCACCTGGCGGCCACGCGCACCCGGCTGGAGTCCTCGACGACGCTGGCCGTGCTGTCCGGTGGGGAATTCCTGGGCCGGCGCACCTGCTCCCTGCAGGGGACGCTGCGGCATCCCTACGAGCCGTGGACCGCCCGCTTCGGACACCACGAGCGGCGCTACGGCACCAGCGAACTCGTCCTCGCGCAGTTCCTCGTCTCGCTGGCCTTCGAGGCGGGGCCGGCCCGGCGGCTCGGTGACCCGCGGTGGATGGCGGAGGCCGTCGGACGGCTGGCGCCGCTGCGGGTGCGCAGACTGCGCGAGGCGCGGGCGACGGTGGCGGAGGTCGTCCGGGACCTCGACGAGGCCGTGGTGAGAGGCGCGGACCGAGCCGCGGAGTGAGGCGGGCGCGGAGTGAGCCGCCTCCCCGGCGGCCATGCCTTCACGTCTCCGCCGACCGTGCCACCACCTCGCTGAACACCACCCGCGCGTCCTCCGTGTACACCCCCACGCTCCCTTTCAGATAAGGGCGTTCGTGGTCCTCGTACGCGACGAGGCCGCGGCCGTCGACGCTGATCTCCATGCGGGCGCCGCGCTGGGCGACGCGGACGTCCGAGGTGCGGCCGACGGGGAAGGACTCGCCGCCGGTGGCGAGGAAGCGCTGGCCGCCGGGGTAGGCGGGGTCGCGTTTGCCGAGCTCCCAGCCGTTGGGCTTGAGGGTGATGTAGTAGAAGTGCTCGGGGTCGGTGTAGGCCCAGACCAGCCAGGGCACTTCCCACGGGTTCGGCTTGGGGGTGCGGAGTTGGGCGACGGTGCGCATGCGGGCCTCGTAGTCCACGTTCTCGTACGTCGCCGTGGAGACGACGAGGCCGGCGTGGGTCTCTTCGGGGCGCCGGGCCGGCTTGGGGGAGAGGGCCAGGCCGTCGTGGCGGCCGACGGTGGTGCCGTGGCCGTCGAAGACCGCCCGCCACGGGCCGTGGACCGTGCCCTCGGCCCACGGCCGTTCCGGCGCGCCCCCGCCGCCCCACAGGGCGTCCGCCGCGAAACCGAGGCCGACGAGCACGGCGACGGCGAGGGCGGCGAGGGCGAGCTGCCGGTGAACTCTGCTCATGCCGTCGAGTATGACCCCGGACCCTCGGGAAGGCGGGCGATCACCGGATCGGTGGACTGATCGGTGGACGGGAGGCCCGTGTCGGTGGACGGCACGCCCGCGTCCGTGGACGGAACGTCCGCGTCCGCGCCGAAGTCCTCCGCGAGCTGGGCGATGATGCGTTCGGTCGCGTGGCCGTCGCCGAACGGATTTCCGGCTTCCGCCATGCGGGCGTACTCGGCGGGGTCGTCCAGGAGCCGTTCCGTCGCCGCCAGGATCGCGTCGGGCACGGTGCCGACGAGCCGGGCCGCGCCCGCGTCGACGGCCTCCGGGCGTTCGGTCGTGGTGCGCAGGACGAGGGCCGGCTTGCCGAGGGAGGGGGCCTCCTCCTGGACGCCGCCGGAGTCGGTGAGGACGAGGTCGCAGGCGGCCAGGGTGGCCGAGAAGTCGAGGTAGCCGAGGGGCTCGACGACGCGGACGCGCGGGTGGCCGGACAGCTCGGGCAGCAGCGCGTCGCGCACGGCCGGGCTCTTGTGCAGCGGGAGCAGGATCTCGACGTCGCCGCGGGCGGCCAGACGGCGTATCGCCCGGCCCATGCCGCGCATGGTGTCGCCCTGGTTCTCGCGGCGGTGGAGGGTGAGGAGGACGCGGCGCAGGCCGGTGGCGGGGTCGGCGGTGAACTGGCTCTGACCGGTGCCTCGTTCGAGTACCCAGAGGAGGTTGTCGATGACCGTGTTGCCGGTGGTGAAGACCTCCGAGGCGGGCACCCCTTCGGCCGTGAGGTGGTGGGCGGCGCGCGGCGTCGGGGCGAAGTGCCAGCGGGCCACCCGGCCGATGAGCCGCCGGTTGAGCTCCTCGGGGAACGGGTTGTCGAGGACGCCGGTGCGCAGCCCCGCCTCGACGTGGGCGACCGGCACGTGCTCGTAGAAGGCGGCGAGCGCGCCGGTGAGGGCGGTGGTGGTGTCGCCCTGGACGAGGACGACGTCCGGGCGCAGGCCGCGGACCACCTCGCCGAGGCCGTCCACGAGCCGGGCGGTGAGGGTGGACAGCTCCTGCCGGTCGCGCATGACGTCGAGTTCCGTGCGGTCGGGCACTTGGAGCAGGTCCAGCATCTGGTGGAGCATCTCGCGGTGCTGCCCGGTGGTCACGACGAGGGGTTCGAACAGCGGTGAGGCCGCCATGGCGCGGGCCACGGGGGCGAGTTTGATGGCCTCCGGGCGGGTGCCGAGGATGAGCATGGCGCGCACCGGGGCGCTGATCATGTTCGGGGACACGGGTCTCCCTTGGTGTGGGTGGTGCTGGTGGGCGGGGTGGACGAGCCGGCCGCACGGGTCGGGTGGGTGGGGTGGGTACGGCGTGGGGTGCCCGGCGTACGCTCCGGGCGGGCGTGGTGGGTGTACGCGCCGGGCGGGCGTGGGGCGCGGGCGTGGCGAACGGATGTGTCGGGTCGGCGTTTTGGGCGGGCAGGCGAGGTGGGGTGGGGCGAGCGGCGTGGGGTCTGGCAGGCGTGCACGCCCCGCGCCCGCGCCTTCACGCCTGCGCCTTCAGCCCGCGTCGTCAGGCGCGGCATCGTCGTCAGGAGTGCGTCGGCCTCGCCGCACGCCGCCCTCGGACGCGCGCCGCGCTCACGTGCGCGCCGTCTTGAGCCAGGTGCGCTTGCCCGTGATCATCCGCCACAGGCCCCACCACCCGGCGGCGAACCAGATGTAGCCGTAGAAGATGAAGACGTGGGAGAGCAGGACCGCCCGGACGAAGCCGAGGCCCTGCTCCCGCCGCGAGTACACCCAGCCGTACACGTAGGCCGCGGTGAAGGAGAGGACGTACGGGCCGAGCACCCACATGGGGGAGATCAGCGGCCGTCCGGCCTCGATCGAGCCGACGGCCGTGCCGGCGACGGCGACCAGGAAGGACACCGGAAGCAGCGAGGTCAGCAGGATCAGCACCGGGCTGGAAAGGTGGTAGAGCAGGTCCACGGCGGCCCGGGTGGGCACCTCCTTGACGATCAGCGGGACGAGCCCGGCCGACTGGAGGTGGCCCTGGAACCAGCGCGACCGCTGCCGCACCAGCCGCCGGACGTCGAGGACGGCCTGCTGGGAGACGGCGGCGGAGGTGCAGTGCTGGTTGGTCCAGCCGCGGGCGATCAGCCGGACGCCGAGGTCCAGGTCCTCGGTCAGCGAGTCGCTCCACGGGCCGGAACCGTCCGGGCCCAGCAGGGTGTCCAGCGCGGCCAGCCGCATGAACTGCCCGTTCCCGCCCATCCCGACGCTGCCGATGTAGCGGCGGGCGCTCTGGAAGATGTCGCCGTAGATGACGAACTCCATGTCCTGGAGCCGGGCGAGCAGGCCCTTGTGCCGGTTGTACATCCGCACACCGATCTGGGTGCCGCCGGTGCGCGGGTTGTCGAAGTACGGGTCGACCGCCTGGACCACGTGCGGGTCGAGCCGGCCGTCGGCGTCCACGACGCAGACGATGACGTCACGGGGGTCGCGGCCGTCCAGCAGGCCCGACGAACGCAGGTGCGCGATACCGGCGTTGAGGGCCGCGCCCTTGCCCTTGCGGGCGTTCGGCAGGTGTCTCTGGAGCAGGTGCACGGTGCCCGGGTGGGCGGCGCAGGCCGCACGGGCGATGTCGGCCGTGCGGTCGTCGGAGGCGTCGTCGATGACCAGGGCCAGGGTGTTGCGGGCCGGCAGCGCGGTGATCCGCGCCAGGCTCTCGGCCAGCACCTTCTCCTCGTTCAGGCACGCGAGGAGGAAGACGTAGCAGCGCTGTTCCCGGGGCCCGCGCGCACGGCGGAAGCGCCGCCGGGAGATGAGGAACAGGGAGGTGTTGTAGACGCCGGCCATCACGATGATGGCGATGCTCGACCAGAGCAGCAGCTCGTCGAGCGGGAGGCCGCCGATGAGGGCGCCGTCGGTCGTGGACGCGTCGGTGGTGAGCGTGCCGGGCGCGAGTGCGCCGGTGGTGGGCGCGCCGTTGGTGAGCGCGGCGGTGGCGAGTGCGTCGGTCATGAGCGGCCACCGACATTCTTTATCGCGTACCAGAATTTCAGCGAAAGCAGGACGGCGGCTATCGAACAGTAGAGCAGGAAGCCGGCCCCCGCCGCCTCCTGGAGCCCTTTCGCGTAGGGCAGGCCCGGCAGCACTTTCGGTGCCGCAGTCAGACCGGCCAAGGGCACAACGGTGCCCAGTGCAGGTTTTCCGTACATGGGTTCCCCCCCATTTTCCGCCTCCTGCGAGGCGTGCGCTGGGAACGTACCAGACCTTCGGTCGTACCGGTCCTACATCAGGGAAGTCATGGAATTCAAGGGCGTAAATTCTTGTGACTGATCGGTAGTTCTGGCAGTTCACGCCGGGGGTGGTGCTGGTGTGACCTGCGGTCTGAACCATTCACCCGGCGGGAATCGACGGAGGGGGGAGTCGGCCGGGATCGGAAGAGAGCGGTCCGCCTTTCCGGAATTGTAACGAGGGTGTCACTGATATTCGGAAGCGTATTGACGCTCCGTCGGACGCCCCACCAGAATCTGCCAACTGTCGGCGCGATGCCGGCCATGCCTCGACGGCAGTCAGGGGGGAATGAGGATGAGAATTTCCCGCAGAGGCCCGGGAAAGACCAGAATTTCGCTAACGCTTTCGATGGTCGCGGCCCTCGTGGGCGGATTCGCGATATCCGAGGGTTCCGGAGCCGCCGGTGCGCCGGCGGACGCCCGGTCCCGCGCGTCCCACGCCCTGCAGGGCGCCGGGCCGGCCGCGCTCTCCGGGGTCGGCGTCAAGGACCTCAAGTCCTGGGAGTCCGCCCGGCTCTCCAACGACCGGCTGCGCCGGTCGGGCAAGCTCGTCGTCCGGCGGGCGGCGGCGAGCGGGAAGACGGCGGGCGGTACCAGCGGCACCGGTAGTACGGGCGGCACCAGCGGCACCAGCGGCATCAGCGGTACCGGTAGTACGGGCGGGACCGGCGGGACGAGCGCCCGGCCGGCCGTCGCACCCCGCAGCACCACCGCGGCCACGACGGCCGTCCCCGCCGTCGCCCCGGCCACCGCCGGGACCCAGGGTCCGGCCGTCGTCCAGCCGGCCGCCGCGGCCGGGACCTCGGCGCTGGTCCTCTACGACAACACCGGCCCCTACGGTTACCTGGGCGAGCTCTACGCCATGGCAGCCGCCAACCTCGCCGGCCACTTCGGCACCGTGACCGCCAAGCCCGTCTCGGCGTACACCGCGGGCATGGTCAACCAGTACACGGCCACGGTGTACATGGGCTCGACGTACTACGGCGGGACCGTCCCGGACGCCGTCCCCGCCGCGTTCTACCAGGACGCGCTGGCCACCACCCACCCGGTCACCTGGGTCGGGGACAACATCTGGGGCATGGCCAACGCCGTCGGCGTCGACGCCTTCAAGCAGCACTACGGCTGGGACCCCACCAACTCGTTCTACGAGAGCGGCGGCACGGTCGGGAACATCACCCAGGTCACGTACAAGGGGCAGCAGCTCACCCGGAAGATCCCCGCCGGATACGACGGCGGAGTGCTGCACCCGGCGCTGCTGACCGGGCCGGGCTACCCCCAGGTCACCCAGCTGGCCCAGGCCACCGACACCAACTCCGGTGACACCAGCCCCTGGGCGATCCGTTCGGGCAACCTCACCTACGTCGGCGAGATCCCGTTCACCTACGTCTCCGAGAGCGACCGGGTGATCGTCTTCGAGGACCTGCTCTTCGACGGGCTGGCCCCCGCCACCGCCGAACGGCACCGGGCGTTCGTCCGGCTGGAGGACATCAGTCCGAAGTCCGACCCCAACGAGCTGCGCCAGATGGCGGATTACCTCTCCGGCCAGAAGATCCCCTACGGGATCAACGTCATCCCCGTCTACACGGACCCCAAGGGCGTCTACAACGGCGGGAAGGCCGAGACCGTCACGCTCGCCCAGAGCCCCCAGGTCGTCTCCGCGCTCAAGTACATGCTGGCGCACGGCGCGGTGCTGATGGACCACGGCTACACCCACCAGTACAGCAACGTGAACAACCCGTACAGCGGAGTCACCGGCGACGACTTCGAGTTCTTCCGCGCGCACGTCGACGCGTCCGACAACGTGATCTACGACGGGCCGCCCGCCGAGGACTCAACTCTCTGGGCGCAAACGCGAGTTACGTCCGCCCTCGCGGGCTTCGCGGCGGCCGGGCTGCCGAAGCCGACGCTGTGGACAACGCCACACTACGCGGCCTCCGCGACCGACTACCGTGTCGTCGGTCAGAACTTCTCCGCGCGTCTGGAGAGAACCTTGTACTTCGCAGGAACCCTGCCCGGCACCACCGTGAACGCCGGCCGGTACATCGGCCAGTTCTTCCCGTACGCCGTGAAGGACGTCTACGGCACCACGGTCCTGCCGGAGAACCTCGGCAACTACGAGCCCGAGCCGTACAACAACCACCCGGCCCGGCTCCCCGCCGACCTGGTCGCCTCCGCCAAGGCCAACCTGGCCGTCCGCGACGGCGTGGCCAGCTTCTTCTACCACCCGTACTACGGGACGGCCCCGCTCCAGCAGACGGTGGACGGCATCCGCGCCCTCGGGTACACCTTCGTCGGCCCCACGGACCTGAACCAGTGAGCGCGAAGAAGAGGGCGGTCGCCGCGCTGGCGGCCGCGGCCGCCCTCTTCCTCGCGGGCTGCTCCTCCGACGACTCCTCGGACGCGCCCGCGACCCCGCCCGCCGGCACCGCGAGCGGCGGGGCGAGCAAGCGCCCCGACAGCCGGAAGGAGGTCCCGCTGAAAGGGATCACGCTCCCCGCCTGGAACCGCAAGGACTACGAGAAGCCCGAGGCCAAAACGTATCTGCGGCAGATCGCCGCCACCGGCGCCCGCTGGGTGACCTTCACCCCCACCTGGTACCAGGACAAGCTCACCGACTCCGGTATGCGCCCCACCGACGAGACCGCCGACGACGACAGCCTGCGCCACATCGTCCGCCTCGCCCACGACGCCGGCCTCAAGACCATGATCAAGCCGCATGTGGACCTGAAGGGCGGCGAGGACCGCTCCGGCATCCGGCCCGCCGACCCCGACGCCTGGTTCACGGCGTACGAACGCTTCATCACCCACTACGCGGACCTCGCCCGCGAGACCGGCGCCGAGCAGTTCTCCGTCGGCACCGAACTCACCGGCGTCTCGCGGGACGGCGACCACTGGAAGAAGACCGTCGCCGCCGTCCGCGCCCACTACAAGGGCCCGCTCACCTACGCGGCCAACTACGACGAGTACCGCGACGTCGCGTTCTGGAAGAGCCTCGACCTCATCGGCATCGACGCCTACTGGCCGCTCGGCGACAAACCCACCGCCGACGTGGGGCGGCTGCGCGAGGCGTGGCAGCCGGTGGTGAAGGAACTGGCCGCGTTCTCCGCCGCCCAGGGGCGCAGGATCCTCTTCACCGAGGCCGGCTACGTCAGCCAGAAGGGCAGCACCACCGCCCCGTACTCCTGGACCGTCAGCAAGTCCGCCGGCGACGCCGAACAGGCCGCCGGATACGAGGCGTTGCTGGCCGCCTTCGAGGGGCAGAAGTGGTGGGCCGGGGTGTGCTGGTGGATGTGGGACGACTGGCCGGACACGGGGGAGACGCCGAAGAAGCTCGCGTACACGCCGCACGGGAAGCCGGCGGAGAAGGTGCTGCGGAAGTGGTGGGGGAATGGGTGAGGGCGCCGGTCGTGGGTGGTGGGAGGCTCACGTCTCGGGTCGTGGGCGGTGGGAGGCTCACGTCTCGCAGTCGTGCACGCTCCCGCACAGGCCGCACCGGGCCCGCAGTCGCCCCTGGACCGGGACCCGGATGCGCTGGTGGCAGGTGGGGCAGGGGAAGCTGACGCGCTGCGGGTCGCGCCCCTCGAACGCGTACCCGGCGGCGGGTGACGCCTGGCCCGTGCCGCGCTCGGCCGCCCGGCGGTCGCGCGCGTAGCGGTGCCGCCCGAGCCGGCCCGCCGCGGCCAGCGGCGGACGCCGCGCCTCCTGGCGGGCCCGCGCCGCGCCCGCGACGTAGGCGTCGTGGGCGCGCGGGCTGGTGAACCAGATCCGGGGGTCCTCGGCGAAGACCTCGGCGCGCTGGGCCAGGACGTAGCCGAACTCCTCCGGGGTGAGGTAGCCGAGCTTCTGCGTGCTGACCGCGTCCTCGCGGTACGCGTCGAGCAGCAGCCAGCCGGCGCCGAGGTAGGCGGCGACGGTGTCGGTGAGGATCTCGTTGTCCCGGGTGCCGGGGAAGGCGAGGCCGAGCCGGTGGAGGTAGACGTGCGTCACCTCGTGGGCGAGGGCCGCGCCGATGTCCTTGCGGTGCTTCTTGAAGCGGGAGTTGAGCTCGATGAAGTACTCGGGCCCCGCGGCGAGTTCGACGTTCCCGGCGTGCCGCATGTCGCGGAAGGAGACGATCATCCGGGCGTCCGGGAGCCGCAGGTGCCGCACCATGACGCCGGCGATCCGCTGGACGCCGAGGTAGGGGTCCTCGTCGTCGGAGAACGCGACGTCGGACGGCGGGACGCTGAGCGCGAAGGTGCGCAGGGTGTCGGGCGAGATCCGCCGGTAGAGGGCGGTGATCGCGGAGTGCACCGTGTCCAGGTGCGGGAACCCGTGGAGGATCTCGACGTCCGTGCCCACCAGCACCACCCCCGCGGCTCCGCCAGCCCCCTGCCCTCCCACCTTACGCGCACACCGGCGCACACCGGGCCCCACCGGATCCGACTGGCCGGAAGCCTCCTTGCCGCCGCCGGCGCACGCTCCGATACTCGGCACACCGCGTCCACCGGATTCCGCTGGGGCAACAAGCATCGGCAGCTTGTCATGGGCATGATTACACAGGATCGCGCGTGATCACGCGTGATCACACGCGATGACGCGTGATTCGCGTGTTACGCGTGGCGGATCCCGGCGGGCGCCTCAACCCCCCACGAAGGGAACCACCTTGAGCACTCACCTCACCGCCCTCAAGAGAACCGTCGCCGTCGGCGCGGCGGCCGTCGCCGCGCTCGGCCTCCAGGCCGGCTGGGCGCGGGCCGACGGCCCCGCACCCCGGACCGTCGTCGGCGGCGTCCTCGCGCAGCAGGGCGAGTTCCCCTGGATGGTCCGCCTCTCCATGGGCTGCGGCGGCGCCCTCTACACCCGGCAGATCGTCCTCACCGCCGCGCACTGCGTCGACGGCAGCGGCGCCAACACGTCGATCACCGTCACCGCGGGCGCCGTCGACCTCAACTCCTCGCAGGCGATCAAGGTCAAGTCCACCCAGGTCCTCCAGGCGCCCGGCTACAACGGCAGCGGCAAGGACTGGGCCCTGATCAAACTCGCCCGCCCCCTCGACCTCCCCACCCTGAAGACCGCCGATACCACCGCGTACGACTCCGGCACCTTCACCGTCGCCGGCTGGGGTGCCACCCGCGAGGGCGGCGGCCAGCAGACGAAACTGCGCAAGGCGCAGGTGCCGTACGTCGACGACGCCACATGCGGCAAGGCGTACGGGAGCAGCCTGATACCGGGCGAGGAGATCTGCGCCGGGTACGTGGACCAGGGCGGGGTGGACACCTGCCAGGGCGACTCCGGCGGGCCCATGTTCCGCAAGGACGACGCGGGGGCCTGGGTGCAGGTCGGGATCGTGAGCTGGGGGACGGGGTGCGCGCGGCCGGGGTACCCCGGGGTGTACACGCAGGTGAGCACGTTCGCGGGGGACATCGCGGAGGGAGCGGCGGGGTTGGGCGGCTGAGCGCGGGAGGGACAGACGCCGGACGGGCGGACGCCGGACGGGCAGACGCCGGACGGGCCGGTTCAGCCCGTCCGGCGTGTGAGGACAGCGCGGGCAGCGTGTTGTGTGTGTGGGGGGGCTCGCCCTCGTGACAAACGGGAAGGAGCGGGACCGGGGCATCCCCCACCACGCGACCCCGGTATGACGCCCGGCACCTCATCGTCATCCTTTCGGCCGAGCCGGAACACCCCCAAGATGGCCCGCCGGTCGAGGTGTACGCGGCACGAAGGCCCGTAACGTGGATCCGCGGCCCCCGCCGCACCCGCAGGACCACGACAGAAAGAGCACCCCCGTGCCCGCCAGGACCCGTATCGCCGCCGTCACCCTCCTCGCCGCCGCGAGCGCGGTGCTCCTGCCGGTGACCGGCGCGGAGGCGGCGGACGCCGGGCACCGCGACCGCACCGGCGAGGACTGGGCCGTGGTCCGCCACGACGGAGGCCGCGAACCGTCGGCCGCCCCTGCCGCGTCCCGGGAGCCGTCGGCCGGCCCCGCCGCGTCCCGCGAACCGTCGGCCGGCCCCGCCGCCCTCCGGGAGGAGACCGCCGTTCACCCGGCCGCGGGAACGGACGGGCACGCCGTGAACCCCCGTAAGCGCGACCCCCGGTTCACCCACCGGGAGCACCCCGGCGTGTCGCGCCCCGCGGCGCGGCTCCGTCCGGCGGGCCGGCTCCACGGGGTGCGGCAGGCCGAGCAGATCACGCGGGCCGGGCAGGGGACGAAGGCCGAACCGGCGGGGGTCAAGCCCGTCAAGTCCGTCAAGCCGGTGAAGCGCCATGAGGCCGCCAGCAACCCCGTCCGCCGCATGGTGCAGGCCGGCCAGACGGTCGGGGGCCGGCGGGACGTCGGCAAGCCGCTCGCCGTGGGCGGCGCGGCGCTCCTGGCCGCCGGCGGGGGCGCGTACGGGCTGCGCCTCGCGAGCCGCCGCCGCGCGGCGCGCGCCGACGCGTAAGACCGCACGCCCCCCCCGCTCCCGTTCCCGGCTCCCCGTGCCCGCTGCTGTTGCGGCCCCACGCCACCCCCGGTGACATGGAGGGACGCGCGGCGGACGGCCGGAACCGGCCAGGGGCCGGCCCGAGGACTACCTGACGACGACCTGACGACGACCCGGCGACGACCCGGTGACCGCCCGGTGACCGCCCGGGCGGGACGAGCACCTAGGGGACCGGACGAGCACCTAGGGGATTAGAGAACTAGGGGACTAGGGGACGACATGGCGATCAGCGTCGTCATCGCGGACGACCAGGAGATGGTCCGCACCGGCTTCCGCATGATCCTGGAGAGCCAGCCCGACATCGACGTCGTCGCCGACGTCGTGGACGGCGAGGCCGCGCTGGCCGCCGTCGAGGAGCACCGGCCCGACGTGCTGCTCCTCGACATCCGCATGCCCAAGCTGGACGGGCTGGAGGTCACCCGCCGGCTCTCCGCGCTCACCGCCGCCGAACCGGAGCGCGGCGGGCGCCCCCGCATCGTCATCGTCACCACCTTCGACCTCGACGAGTACGTCCACTCGGCGCTCCGCGACGGCGCCTCCGGGTTCCTGCTGAAGGACGCCAGCCCGGCCATGCTCGTCGAGGCGGTGCACGCCGCCGCCGTCGGCGACTCCCTGATCTCACCCGCCATCACCGTGCGGCTGCTCCGCGACCTCGCCCCGGCCGGGACCGCTGGTACGGAACACCCCATGAGGACCCCCTCCGAGCCGCTGACCGAGCGCGAGGAGGACGTCGTCCGCTGTCTCGCGCGTGGCGCCACCAACGCCGAGATCGCCGCCGAGCTGTTCATCTCCCTGTCCACGGTCAAGACCCACCTGGCCAACGTGCAGCTGAAGCTCGACGCCCGGAACCGCGTCGAGATCGCCGCCTGGGCCTGGGAGAGCGGGCTGGCCACGGGCGGTACGTGAGCGGGCGCGCCGGGTTCGCCGCCCGGCACCCGAGCCGGGCCACCGTCGCCAAGGGCGTGCTCGCCCTCTTCCTGCTCGGCCTGGTCGGCTTCGAGGGCTTCGTCCTCGCCCGGCAGCCCAGCCCGCCGCACGCCGTCGTCCTGGCGTCGGGCGTCGCCGTCTGCCTGTGCGCCGTCCCGTACGCGTGGATCCCCCTCGACCTGCGCGCGGGTGTCGCGGCCGGCGTGTCCTGGACGACGTCCGCCGTGCTGATGGCCGGGCCGCACCCCGGCGCGGTCTGGGGGATGGGGGAGGACGTGGCCCTGCTGGTGCTGCTCACCAACGTCGTCCAGCGCTCCCCGGCCCGGCGCGCGGCCGTCCTCGGTCCCGCGCTCGCCCTGGCGGCGCTCGCCGCGCCGGTGCGCGACCTCGACCCGGGCCGGTTCACGGCCGTGTTCACCCTGCTGACGGTGGTCGTCGGCGCGTACTCGCTGCTGCTGCGCTCCCAGTCGGCCCAGCGCGTCCGCGACATGGCGGCGGTCCGGACCGCCGAGCGCCTGGAACTCGCCCGCGAACTCCACGACCTCGTCGCCCACCACGTCACCGGCATCGCCGTGCAGGCCCAGGCGGCCCGTTTCACCTCGGTCGAGGGGGACGCCGCCGCCCGCGCGTTCGAGCGCATCGAGGGGTCGGCCGGGGAGGCGCTCGGCGCCATGCGCCGCCTCGTCGGCATCCTGCGAGAGGGCGCCGAACCCGAGACCGAGCCCGTCGCCGGCCTCCCCGAGGTGCGGACGCTCACGGAACAGTTCACCCGCACCGGCCCGCCCGTCGCCCTCTACATCGAACAGGGCATGGAGAACTGGCTCCCGGGCGACGTCGCCGCCGCCGTCCACCGCGTCGTCCGCGAGGCCCTGACCAACATCCGCAAGCACGCCGCCGACGCCACGGCCGTCCGCATCGGCGTCCGCGGCGTCCCCGAGGGCGTCGAACTGCGCATCGCCGACGACGGCCGCCGCCCCGCCCAGCTCACCGACGCGGCGCGTGGGGGCGGCTTCGGCCTCGTCGGGCTGGCGGAACGCGCCAAGGCCATGGGCGGGCGGCTCACCGCCGGGCCGGCGCCGGAGGGCGGGTGGCTGATCACGGCGGTGTTTCCGGTGGATCGGCGGCGTTAGGCGGCGATGGCGGTGGGGTTGGGCTGGGCAGCGGCGATAAACGGCAGGGCTAGGCGGCGGCGCGGAATCCGGAGAGCTCGTCCGCCGAGGCGATCACACGGTCGACGAAGCCGTACTCCAGGGCCTCCTGGGCCGTGAAGTAGTGGTCCCGGTCGGAGTCCGCCTCGATCTGCTCCACCGGCCGGCCCGTGTGGTGGGCGATCCGCTCCTGCACCAGCCGCTTGACCGCCCGCATCTGGTCGATCTGGATCCTGATGTCCGACGCGGAACCCGCGAGTCCAGCCGACGGCTGGTGCATGAGGATGCTCGCGTGCGGCAGCGCGTACCGCTTTCCGGGCGCCCCCGCGCAGAGCAGGAACTGTCCCATGGACGCCGTGAAGCCCAGGGAGAGGGTGGCGACGTCGTTCGGGATGAACTGCATGACGTCGTAAATGGCCAGCCCGGCGGTGATCGAGCCGCCGGGGGAGTTGATGTAGAGGTGGATGTCGCGGTGCCGGTCCTCGGCGGAGAGGAGCAGCATCTCGGCGCAGATCCGGTTGGCGATCTCGTCGTCGACCTGCTGCCCGAGCACGATGATCCGGTTCCGCAGCAGCCGCTGGAAGACGGGCTCCGCGGCGGGGGTGGCGGGGGCGGGGACGGGGGAGGACGAGGTGGGCCGGGCAAGGGGGGCGAGGGGGACGAGTGGGGTGACGGGGGAGGGACCGGACGACGACGGATATGCGCTCATGACGTCAGGAAAACCGCAGCTCAGGGCTGGTGTCCAACAACTTTTGCGGACGCTTTGACAACCCCGGGTTGTCAGTTGAGGCTGGCGCCATGGAACCCGATCTCCCGGGCATGCGCGCCTTCGTCGCCGTCGCCGAGGAACTGCACTTCGGCCGGGCCGCCGCCCGCCTCTTCCTTACCCAGCAGGCGCTGTCCAAGCGCGTCCGCCGCCTGGAGGACGCCCTCGGCGCGCCGCTCCTCGAACGCACCACCCGCAGCGTCGAACTCACCGCCGCCGGGCGGCGGTTGCTGCCGCTCGCCGTCGACGCCGTCGCCGCCTTCGACGCGGCCGTCCACGCCGCCCGGGGCACGGTGCGCGCGCTGCGCGTCGAGGTGTTCGCCGAGCGGTTCACGCCGCTGCGGGTGCTGCGCGACACGGTCGCCCGGACGCCCGGGGTCCGCGTCGACCCCAGCATGCGGCAGGGGCTGGCGCTCGCCCTCCCGGCCGTGCTGGGCCGGGAGCTCGACGCCGCGTTCGGCCGCGTCCACGACCTCGG
Source organism: Streptomyces mobaraensis (assembly GCF_020099395.1). Taxonomy (NCBI): domain Bacteria; kingdom Bacillati; phylum Actinomycetota; class Actinomycetes; order Kitasatosporales; family Streptomycetaceae; genus Streptomyces; species Streptomyces mobaraensis. The sequence continues at coordinate 5,681,196 of NZ_CP083590.1, forward strand.
CCGGCCCTGGCCCGCCGATCTCCTGCACCGGCCGGTCCACCTCGAACCGCTGCACGCCTATGTGCTCGCCGGGCACCCCCTCGCCGAGCGGACGGCCGTCCGCCCGGCCGATCTGCGGGACGGCGGGATCGCCATGCCCGACCCCGGCGGCGCGGAGGAGTGGCGCGGCTATCTGACCCGGTACTGCACGGAGTTCGGCATTCCGCTGCGCTTCACCGCACCGGCGGTGGGCGCCCGCGACTACGACGAACACATGCGGCGCGAAGGGCGCGCGGTGGCGGTGGGGGAGGCCGGGATGGACCTGCCGCACGACGGGCGCCTGCGCCGCCTCCCGATCGTGGACCCCACGCCCCTGCATCTGTGGTCCGTCACCTGGCACCGCTCGAACCGTGATCCCCAGTTGGCCGCCTTGTTGCGTGCCTTGCCGCACCCGGAGGTGCCCGGTGGGAGGCGGTCCGGTTCCACCGTGGCGGTTGGGGGCGAGGGGCGGCCGGACGACGTCTGGCTGCCGGAACCCGACCGGGCGGAACTGGCGGAGTACCGGACGCGCCGACCTGGGGCCGGTGAGGCCGTGACGTCGACGAACCCGTAACGCCGGTGAACCTCTGAGGCCGGTGAACCTCTGACGCCGGTGAACCAGTGAGGCGGGTGAGCCCGTGATGCGGGTGAGCCCGTGACGGCCGGCTGAGAGGCGGAACCGGCTATCCGTAGCAGAGGCAGAACGGGTGCCCCGCCGGGTCGGCGAAGACCCGGAACCCCGACGTCGTCCCGCCGCTGTCGTGCAGGAACCGTGCGCCGAGACCGGTCACCTCCCGCTGCGCGCGCTCCAGCTCGTCCCGGGTGCCGACGGAGAAGTCCAGGTGGAACTGCTGGGGGTGCTCCGGATCAGGCCAACGCGGCGGACGGTGGTCCTCCGCCTTCTGGAAGGCGATCCGGGTGCTGCTCTCGGGATCGTTCAGCCACACCCAGGCGGGGTCGCTCGCGTCGACCTTCCAGCCCAGGACCGCCCCGTAGAAGGCCGCGAGCGCCGAGGGGTCCGGACAGTCGATGACGGTGCAGTCCAGTTTCGCGATCATGTTGCGATGCTCCTTCACCCCCGGTGGGTTGTCCACCGGGCAAGAACAAACCGTGCGTCCTGGGGTTGGGGTGGCGTATGTGACGTGAGGGAATGGCTGAGGCGAACATCCGACCAGTTGGTTCGGTCCGGACGGCTTCACGCCGCACCATCTGGGAACAACACCTCCACAGGGCCCGTCCCGCTGGTCACCGTCATCGGCCGGTGATCAGCGGGACGGAGGTATGTACCGCTCCGATCCGCCGGCCGTCCGTCGATCCGTCGGTCCGCCCGCCCGGCGGCCTGACAACTCGGCCGTCCGGCAGGCCGGCCGCCGCCGGGTCCGCCGTCCGGTCCGTCGACCGCTCCACATCACCGAGCCGACCGGTCCGTCGGCCGCTCCGCCGACCGCTGTGCACGCCGCCGCACCGATCGCCGTGCACGCCGCCGCGGGGACGGCTCGCCGGCGACGGGAGGAGAAGGAGCACTTCGCTCGGCTCCGGCTCCGCCGGGTCACTCGCCCCGCGACCTGTCATGCCGTTCCGCCTACCCCGGAACCGGCTCCAGCAACGGCCGCATCGTTCCCGCCCGTTCCATCTCCAGCACCAGCAGCTCGTTCCGTCCCGCACGTAACGCCGGCCCCGGTACCCAGAGAGCGTGCTGCGGCCCGGCGGACCAGTACCGGCCCAGGCAGAAACCGTTCACCCAGACGAACCCCCGTACCCACCCCGGCAGTCGGAGCACCGCATCACCGCCCTCCGGCACCCGGAAGGCCCCTCGGTAGAGCCCCGGCTCCCGGCCGGCGGCCGGCCGCCACCGCACCACCGCGAGCGCGCCCTCCTCTTCGAACGCCGCGAGCCGGAGCCCCCGCGCCCGTACGCCGTGGACGTACTGCCCTCCGTGCAGCAGCCCACCCGTCAGCCCCTTCCGTTCGCCCAGCCGCGGACCGTAGTTGACCCTCCCCAGCGATTCCACCCACAACTCGACCGACGCCGGCCCCGGTACGTCCCCGATCAGCCCGTCCTCGTCACGGAGCACGGCCGTCCGCACCCCGTCCACGGCCACGACCGCCAGGTCCCGCAGCCCGGCCACCCGCAGAGGCAGCGCCCGGCGCGGTCCCGGGACCGTGAACCGGTAGCGGACGATCCCCCGGTCCACCCCCAGCTCCTCGAACGACGGCGGCAGCACGGCCTCCCGCGCGGACCCGCCGAGCGCGTCCATCACCTCGGCGGGCGGCGCCCACCGCGTGAGCTCCGCGCGCACCGGCTCCCGCAGCACCGGGGGAACTGGCGGCGGCTCCGGCGGCGGACCGTCCCCGTAGGCGGCCAGCACCTCGCGGAAGGCATGGAACTTGGCGGTCGGCCGGCCGTACTCGTCGACGGGCGCGTCGTAGTCGTACGACGTCGTCGTCGGGCGGAGCGCGCCCCGGTGCTCCGCGCCGGCTCGGTTCGCCCCCGCCCAGCCGCCGAAGTTCGTTCCGCCGTGTGCCATATAGACGTTCACGGACGCCCCGCACTCCAGGATCTCCCGCAGTGCCTCCGCCGCCTCCCCGGCGTCCCGCGCGGCCGGCGCGCCACCCCAGTGGGCGAACCATCCGCACCAGAACTCCATGCACATCGACGGCCCGGCCGGCCGGTGCCGGCGCAGCACCCGGAACGCCTCCCGCGCCCCCGAACCGAAGTTCACCGTCGCCGTGGCACCGGGGACCGTCCCGCCGGTGAGCATGTGGTCCTCCGGCCCGTCCGACGTCACCAGCGGCACCACCACCCCCGAGGCCCGCAGCCGGCCCACGAGGTGCTCGAGGTAGGGCTGATCGCTGCCGTACGAGCCGTACTCGTTCTCCACCTGCACCAGCACGACCGGCCCGCCCCGGCCGAACTGCCGCCCGGCGAGCTCGGCGCCCACCGCCTCCAGCCAGCCGTCCACCGCGCGCAGGAACTCGGGATCGCTCGTCCGTACCCGGCGTCCCAGCCGCCCTGTGAGCCAGTGCGGTAACCCCCCGTTCTCCCACTCCGCGCAGATGTACGGCCCGGGGCGCACGATCGCGTACAGGCCCGCCGCGTCGGCCGCGTCCAGGAACCGGCCCAGCTCGCCCACGTCGTGGGGCCGTCCCTCGACGGGCTCGTGCCGGTTCCACGGGACGTACGTCTCCACGCAGTTGAGCCCCATCGCCCGCAGCATCGCCAGCCGGTGCGGCCAGTGCCCCTCGTGCACCCGGAAGTAGTGCAGCGCCCCCGACAGCAGCCGCACCTCGCGCCCGTCGATCCGGAACCCGTCCTCCGCCACGGTGAAGTCCGGCACAGCAGCCCCCCAGCCCCGTCGGCCCGCCCGAGCGGCCCGGGCCGCGCCCATCCTGACCCACACCGGGGGCCGCCGTCACCGGGGCGACGGGCGCGACGAGGGGCGTACCACCGGACCACCGGACCGCCGGAGCACGGGCCGCGACACCGTCCGCCATACGGCACCCGGCCCGCTCCACCTCCCACTCCACCTCCCGTTCCACTTCTCGCCCCACCTTCCGCCCCATCGGTCCCGCTCGTCCCACCCGTCCCGCTGGTCCTCTCCTCCCGACCATCGGCCGCCGCCCCCGCGCCTTCCGGGGCCACCGGACCGGCACCGGCCGGATCATCGAGTCGGCACGGGCCGCCCGTTGCGCATAAGGTCGGTCGATATGAACGACAGCACCAATTCCGACCGCCTCGGCGCCGACCGCTCCGGCCCCGTCTCGTCCGGCGATGCGGGCCCGGCCACCGCCGCCGCGGCCGGAGCGGGCGCGCCCGACGACGCCGTCCGGGCCGAGCTCTCCCGGCTGCGGGACAGCATCGACAACATCGACGCCGCGGTGATCCATATGCTCGCCGAGCGTTTCAAGTGCACCCAGCAGGTCGGCCACCTCAAGGCCGCGCACAAGATGCCGCCCGCCGACCCGGGCCGGGAGGCCCGCCAGATCGCCCGGCTGCGCCTCCTCGCCGAGAACGCGAAGCTCGATCCGGCCTTCGCCGAGAAGTTCCTCAACTTCATCATCGCCGAGGTCATCCGGCACCACGAGACCATCGCCCGCGCCTGACAGCCGTCCGCCCACCGGAGAGCCCCGGCGCCCACGCCGGGGGCGCTCCGGCGGACGGCCGGGACCGGGCCGCCGGCCCTCGCCGTCCCCGCCGTCCCCCGCGCCCGCACAGCCTTCCCCCGGCCGTGCCTCCGCCGGCCGCCCACGTGCCCGGCCGCCGTCCCCCGCGCGACGGGCCGGCCCGCTCCCCAAACGCCTCGTCCCCCGCCGGGGCGCTGCGGCAGCATGGCCCCTATGACCGTACTGACGCGCGACGAAGCACAGGCCAGGGCCCGGCTCCTGGACGTCCACAGTTATGACATCGACCTCGACCTCACCCGCGGCGAAGAGCACTTCCGCTCCACCACGGTCATCCGCTTCCACGCCCGCACCCCAGGCGACACCTTCGTCGAAGTCCGCCCCGCCGCGCTCCTGAGCGCCACCCTCGACGGCCACCCCCTCGACACCGCCACCCTCGACGACAACCGGCTCCCCCTCGCCGCACTCACCCCCGGCGACCACGAACTCCGCGTCGAGGCGGACATGCGCTACTCCCGCACCGGCGAGGGCATGCACCGCTTCACCGACCCCGTCGACGGCGAGACCTACCTCTACACCCAGCTGTTCCTCGACGACGTCCAGCGCGTCTTCGCCGCCTTCGACCAGCCCGACCTCAAGGCCGTCTTCTCCGCCACCGTCACCGCGCCCCCCGCCTGGACGGTCCTCGGCAACACCGTCGCCACCCGCGTCGGACCGCCCGCCGAAGGCCGCTGGAAGCTGCCCGCCGGCCGGCCCCTCAGCACGTACTTCGTCGCCTTCGCCGCCGGCCCCTGGCACACCGTCCGCACCGAACACGCCGGGCTGCCCTTCGCCCTGCACTGCCGCCGGTCCCTCGCCCCGCACCTGGACGCGGACGCCGAGGAACTCCTCGACCTCACCCGCCGCTGCTTCGACCGCTTCCACCAGATCTTCGACGAGCCCTACCCGTTCGACTCCTACGACCAGGCGTTCGTCCCCGAATACAACTTCGGCGCCATGGAGAACCCCGGACTCGTCGTCCTCCGCGACGAATACGTCTTCCGCTCCGCCGCCACCGACACCGAGCGGCAGACCCGCGCCGTCACCATCGCCCACGAGATGGCCCACATGTGGTTCGGCGACCTCGTCACCCTGAAGTGGTGGGACGACATCTGGCTCAACGAGTCCTTCGCCGAGTACATGGGCTACCAGGTCCTCACCGACGCCACCCATCTCACCGGCACCTGGACCGAGTTCGGCATCAGCCGCAAGGCCTGGGGCTACGCCGCCGACCAGCGCGAGACCACCCACCCCGTCGCCCCCGAACCCGGCGCCGTACACGACACCGCCACCGCCCTCCTCAACTTCGACGGCATCTCCTACGCCAAGGGCGCCTCCGCCCTGCGCCAACTCGTCGCCTGGCTCGGCGAAAAGGACTTCCTCGCCGGCATCAACGCCCACTTCACCCGGCACCGCTTCGGCAACGCCACCCTCGCCGACTTCCTCGACTCCCTCGCCGGCGCCACCGAACGCGACGTCCACGCCTGGGCCGCCCGCTGGCTCCGCACCACCGGCGTCGACACCCTCACCCCCCGGATCACCACCACGGACAGCGGCTGGGAACTCACCGTCGACCACGAGGGCACCCGCCCCCACCGCATCGCCGTCGGCCTCTACGACCACGCCCTCGACGCCCCCCGGCGCCTCACCGCCCGCGCCCGCACGGAGATCGACCTCCCCGGTCCCCCCGGCCCCGCCCTCACCGGCACCGGCCCCCGGCCCGCCCTCGTCCTCCTCAACGACGGCGACCTCGGCTACGCCAAGATCCGCCTCGACCCCACCTCCCACGACACCGCCCTCGGCGCCCTCTCCAGCCTGCCCGCCCCCCTCACCCGCGCGGTCGTCTGGAACGCCCTCCGCGACCAGGTCCGCGACGGCCTGCTGGCCCCCGCCGCCTACCTGCGGGCCACCCGCGACCACCTGCCGCACGAGACCGACAACGCCGTCGTCGAAGGCGTCCTCACCTTCGCCCGCGACCAGATCGCCGACGTCTACCTCCCCGCCGACCACCGCGACGACGCCCTCGCCACCCTCCGCGACACCTGCCACGACCTCCTGCGCCGCACCGAGCGGGGCACCGCCCCCGGCCCCCGCCTCGCCGCCGTCCGCACCCTCATCGACAGCACCGCCACGGACTCCGCCCTCCACGACTGGCTCCGAACCGGCACCGTCCCCGGCGGACCCGCCCTCGACCCCGAACTCCGCTGGCGCGTCCTCACCCGCCTCGCCGTCCTCGGCGCCGTCACCCCCGACGCCATCGACGCCGAACTCGCCGCGGACCCCAGCGCCACCGGCCGGGAAGGCGCCGCCCGCTGCCACGCCGCCCTCCCCGACTCCGCCGCCAAGCAAGCGGCCTGGCACGCCCTCTACGAGGACGACAGCCTCTCCGCCTACCTCTGGACCGCCACCGCCCAGGGCTTCTGGCAGGCCGAACAGCTCGACCTCACCCGCCCCTACCGCGACCGCTACCACCCCGACGCGACGGCGCTCGCCGCCCGCCGCGGCACCGCCCTCGCCAAAGCCGCCGGCAACCATGGATTCCCCCGTCCCCACATCGACCACGACACCCTGCGCCTCGGCGAGGAATGCCTGAGCGGCACGGAACCGACCCCCGCGCTCAGGCGGCAGCTCCGCGACCGGCTCGACGACCTCCGCCGAGCCCTCACCGTTCGCTACACACAGTGAACACCACCCCACTGACAATGACCCCCGACGGACCCGTCGCCGCATGACAAAGGCGCCCGCACCCCGGTCGGGGGTGCGGGCGCCAGGCCCGAAAAACGCTGCCTACGTCAGCCGCGCTTGTCCTCGATCGCGTCCGCCGGCTCGGCCGTGCGGAGCTCCTCCAGGAAGCGGTCCACGATGCCGCTCTCCCGCGCGTACGTCTCGACCGACTCGCCGACGATGCGGCCCGCCAGCTCGGTGGCCAGCGCGCCCACCTGCTCGCGCAGCTGCGCCTCGGCCATCGTGCGCTCCGCGTCGATCATCGCGTGACCGGCGGAGATGATCTCGTCGCGCTGGCGCTGGCCCTCGGCCCGCAGCTCGGCGATGATCGCGTTGCCCTGCTCGACCGACTCCTGGCGCAGCCGCGCGGCCTCGTGCCGGGCCTCGGCCAGCAGCGCCTGGTACTCGGCGTGGACCCGCTCCGCCTCGGCGCGCGTCTCCTCCGCCTCGCCGATGCGCCCCTCTGTGGCCTGCTCACGCTCGGTGAGGACCTTGTTGATCCGGGGCAGGATCCCCTTCGCGATCACCGCGAAGACGAGGAAAAACAGCACCAGACCGAGGACGAGCGGGGCAACGTCCGGCTTCAGCGGTCCGATGTCGAGAGCGAGGTTCATCATGGCCATGAGGTGCAGGGTAGTCGAAGCCGCCCCCGGGGCGCGCCCCGCACCCCGTCCCGCGCCCCTTTGCCGTGTGCGACCCCCAACTCCCCGCCCTCGAGCGGACCGTCCCCCCATCGGGGGAAACATCCCCCACAAGGCGTCACGCCGCAGGTGCAGCCGGTAGCTTGAAGCGGTCCTGATGTATCAAACAAAAAGGGCATAAACGACTTGTCCGGCTGTGTTCGCCGCCGCCCACGGGAAGGCCGCACCCCCGCATGAGCAACCCTCCGAGCTCCGACCACGCCCCCGACGCGCCCCTCGACTTCGTGGGCATCGGCATCGGCCCCTTCAACCTCTCCCTGGCGGCCCTCGCCCACCCGCTGTCCGACCTCCACGCGGCCTTCTATGACGAGAATCACACCTTCCGCTGGCACCCCGGGCTGCTCATCGACGGCACCCGCATCCAGGTCCCGTTCCTCGCCGACCTCGTGACCCTCGCCGACCCCACCAGCCCCTGGACCTTCCTCAACTACCTCAAGACCCGCGAACGCCTCTACCCCTTCTACTTCGCCGAGCGCTTCCACATCACCCGCGCCGAATACGACGCCTACTGCCGCTGGGTCAGCGAGAACCTCACCGGCCTCCACTTCGGCCACCACATCGACGCCGTCCGCTGGAACCCCGAACGCGTCCTCTTCGAAATCGACTACACCCAGCTCGACCGCGACGGCGAGGCCGAAGCCCTGGGCCGCACCTACGCCCGCAACGTCGTCCTCGGCATCGGCACCACCCCCGACATCCCCGAACCCCTCCGCCCCCTCGTCGAGGCCCACGGCGTCCCCGTCCACCACTCCGCCGACTACCTCGACCACCGCGCCGACCTCCTCGCCGCCGACCACGTCACCGTCATCGGCTCCGGGCAGTCCGGCGCCGAGATCTTCCTCGACCTGCTCCGCCACCGCCCCGTCGGCCGCGAGAAGCTCCACTGGCTCGCCCGCACCCCCGCCTTCGCCCCCACCGAGACCAGCCGGCTCGGCCGCGAACACTTCACCCCCGACTACGGCCAGTACTTCCACGCCCTCCCCGAACCCGTCCGCGACCAGGCGCTGCCCCAGCAGTGGCAGCTCCAACAGGGCATCGACCCCGCCACCATCACCGCCATCCACGACGAGCTCTACCGCCGCAGCCTCCACGGCGGCTGGCCCGACACCACCCTCACCCCGGGCGTCTTCGTCCGCACCGCCGGACGCGTCGGCACCACCCGCGTCGAGCTCCACCTCGAACACCACCAGCAAGGCACCCGCTCACGCCTCACCACCGACGCCGTCGTCCTCGCCACCGGCTACCGCGAACGCCGCGTCGACCGCCTCCTCGCCGCCCTCGACCCCTACATCCGCCGCGACTCCGGTGGCCGGCCCCGCATCGACGCCCAGCACCGCCTCGTCCTCGACCCCCTGGTCAAGGGCGCCGTCCACGTCCAGAACGCCGAAACCCACGCCCACGGCATCGGCAGCTCCGACCTCGGCCTCGCCGCCTGGCGCAGCGCCACCATCCTCAACGCCGTCACCGGCACCACCCACTACCCCCTGCCCCACCGCACCGCCTTCACCACCTTCGGCCTGGAGCCGCGGCCCACGCCACGGCCCCACACCGCGTCCGCCTCAGAAAAGCGGCACACCATCCCGCGTCAGCTTCCAGTCCACTGACGCGAACTTCGCCACATCGATCACCTGCTGGGCCTTCACCCAACCGATGATCGTGTTACGGATCTCCTCCGAATTCGCCCACACCTGCTTCGCCCGCGCCACATGCGGGAAATTCCCGCCACCGCTCGCCCGGTAGTTGTTCACCGCCAGCACGAACTGCGCGGCATCGTCCAGCGGCTTCCCGTCGAACAGCAGCTTCCCGATCCGCGCACCCGGCGCCTTCGCGACGTCCACCTCGTAGGAGAGACCGCTCACCACGTCGTAGTTGTAATCCGGAATGCTCTCCGCGTTCGTGAGCTTCGCCGGATCCACCGGAGCGCCCACCGGCGTCCGCACGTAATACCGCGCCGAGAACTCCAGATACTCCCGCAGCTGCGCGCCGGTCAGCACCCGCGCCTCCAGCGTGTTCTCGAACGGATACAGCCCCGCCACCTGGCGGACCGACACCGGACCCGACGGAACCGCCGCCGTCCGCGAGAAACACGACGCCTGCGACAGCACCGGCAACGACGCGTACGCCGTGCCCTTCAGCGCCGCACGCACCGTCTCCGCCTGGACGTGATTGATGAAATCGATGATCGGCGTGTCCCGGTACGGCGCCTCCGCCGCGTCCATCGCCGCCGTCGACGTCCCGATCCGCTGGTTCACATAGGCCACCACCTTCCGGTGCTGCCCCCGCACCAGACCGGTGACCGCCGCGTCCTCCTCGGCCGTATTCGAGTTCAGCACCTTCGACGACACCGACGCGACCTGCCAGCGGCCCCGCTCCCACACCAGATCGAAGTCGAACAGCGTCAACCGCTGCCCCCACTTCAACGGCTCGGACAGCACCACCGGCCGACCCGTCTCCTTGTTCACCACCCGGTACTCCGGCACCTCCACATGCGCGTGCCCCACGAGAATCGCGTCGATCCCCGGCACCCGCTCCGCCACCAACGCCGCCGCGTTCTCCACATAAGGCAGCGCGTCACCGTAGGACGACGTACCGCTCGTCCCCGAATGCGCCGCCACGATCACCACGTCCGCACCCATCGACCGCAGCCGCGGCACCCACTTCGCCGCCTGCTCCTCAAGGCCCGGGAAAACCATCTTCCCCTGCACATTCGCCTTGTCCCAGATCGCGATCCCCGGATTCGTCAGACCCAGCACCGCCACCCGCACATCCCGCCCGTGCGGCGTCCGCATCCGCTTGATGACATACGGCCGGAACGCCGGCCGCATCGTCTTCGCGTCCAGCGCGTTCGCCCCCAGCAGCGGGAAGTGGCATTGCTGCTCGAACTTCCGCAGCACCGGAATGCCGTAATTGAACTCGTGGTTGCCCAGGGCCGCCGCGTCATACCCCATGGAGTTCATCGCCAGCGCCATCGGATGCACCGGACCGTGCGCCTTGGTGATCGGCTCCACCCGCGCGTAGTAGTACGCGAGCTGCGTCCCCTGAATCGTGTCGCCCGCGTCGATGAGCAGCGTGTTCCGCCGCCCCTTCTCCTTGCGGACCTGCTTCACCAGCGTCGAGATCTTCGCCAGGCCCACGTCGTTGTGCGCCTTGTCGTCGAACTCGGCATCGGTGAAATAGTCCCAGTTGAAGACGTTCCCGTGCAGATCCGTGGTGCCCATGACGGTGAACGCGTACCGCTTCGTCCTGCCGTGCCCGCGGCCCCCGTGCGCCCCCTGTCCCGCGAGGGGCTGCTCGGCGGCCGCCGCCGACGCGGCGCCCACCGCACCGGTCAGGGCCATACCCGCCCCCGTAGCAGCCGTACGCCCCAGGAAACGCCTGCGGTTCAGCGGCATCGAATTCCCCATCCCTTTACCTGTCACCTGACGATCTCACCGCGGCCGGCCGAGAGCCGGCCGCGTCCGACAGCGGCACCGGACGGCCGCAACACCACGAGCCCCCGGTACAACGCGCGTAGATTCTGGCCCCCACAGGCACCACGGCAACACCCTTACAAGGTTGCGATCCGATGACTCCGGACAGTCCCGCCGACGAACACGGACTGGGACGCTAGCCCCATGACCGCAACCGAGCCGTTGCCCTACGGAACCCCCGACACCCCACGCGTCGCCGTCCGGGGCGAGGCCCACCTCGAAGTCGATCCCGAAATCGCCCGCCTCGGAATCACCATCAGCGCCCGCGGCACCGACCGTCACAAAGCCCTGGACGACCTCACCCGACGCAACAACCACATCATCGAACTCCTCAAAACCCACGGCGACGCCGTCGAGAAAATCGAAACCGGCGCCGTGACCATCACCCCCCAACTCAACGACAAAGGCCGCCACGAACGCATCCGCGCCTACCGCGGCCACGTCCACCTCACCGCAACCCTCAGCGACTTCACCATCCTCGGCGAACTCACCACCCGCCTCTCCGACCTCGAACTCACCCGCATCGACGGCCCCTGGTGGGCCCTCCGCGCCAACTCGCCCGCCCACCGCGAAGCCCGCCGCCAAGCCGTCCACGACGCCGTCCAACGCGCTCGCGAATACGCCGAAGCACTCGGCTCCCACCTCGTCGCCCTCGTCGAACTCGCCGACACCGGCGCCGAACACCCCGCACCCGCCGCACCCCCCGCCCGCCCCGCCATACTCCGCAGCGCCGGCTACGCCGGCTCCGCCCCACCCGCGCTCGACCTCGAACCCCAGCGCCAGAGCGTCTACGCCCACGTCAACGCACGGTTGACCATGACCCCACCGATCCTGTGAACCGGTGCGCGCGGGGGCGTTGACAAGGTCTCCCGCCGCTCATCGGAGCGCCCCCGCGCACGTTTCACTAGTTGTCAACAGACCTTTACCCAACGGACTTTGGGCGGCCGTGTCCGGCAGATTCTCTACCCGCCGGTAGGTCATAAGGTCGTGCCATGCGCCGAGCGAAAATCGTCTGCACCCTGGGGCCCGCCACCGACTCGTACGAGCAGATCAAGGCCCTCGTCGAAGCCGGCATGGACGTCGCCCGCTTCAATCTGAGCCATGGCACCCACGCCGACCACGAGGCGCGGTACGAACGGGTGCGCAAGGCCGCCGAGGAGACCGGCCGCAACGTCGGCGTCCTCGCCGACCTTCAAGGCCCGAAGATCCGCCTCGGCCGGTTCCTCGAAGGCCCGGTACTCCTTGAACGCGGCGACACCTTCACCATCACCGTCGAGGACGTGCTCGGCGACCGCCACCGCTGCGGCACCACCTACGACGGCCTCGCCGCCGACGTCACCCGCGGCGAACGCATCCTCGTCGACGACGGCCGCGTCACCCTCGAGGTCACCGAAGTCAACGGACCGCGCGTCCACACCGTCGTCCTTGAGGGCGGCATGGTCTCCGACCACAAGGGCCTCAACCTCCCCGGCGTCGCCGTCTCCGTCCCCGCCCTCTCCGAGAAGGACGTCGAAGACCTGCGCTGGGCCATCACCACCGGCGCCGACATCGTCGCCCTCTCCTTCGTCCGCAGCGCGCGGGACATCGACGACGTCCACCGCGTCATGGACGAGGAAGGCCGCCGCCTCCCCGTCCTCGCGAAGATCGAGAAGCCGCAGGCGGTCGAGAACCTCGACGGCATCGTCGCCGCCTTCGACGGCATCATGGTCGCGCGCGGCGACCTCGGCGTCGAAATGCCGCTCGAAACGGTCCCGATCGTCCAGAAGCGCGCCATCAAGCTGGCCAAGCGCAATGCCAAACCCGTCATCGTCGCCACCCAGATGCTCGACTCCATGATCGACGCATCCCGTCCCACCCGCGCCGAGGCATCCGACGTCGCCAACGCCGTCATCGACGGCACCGACGCCGTGATGCTCTCCGGCGAGACCAGCGTCGGCAAATACCCCATCGAAACCGTCCGCACCATGAGCCGCATCCTCCAGGCGGCCGAAGAGGACATCCTCGCCCAGGGGCTCCCCCCGCTCACCGAACGCAGCAAGCCCCGCACCCAGGGCGGCGCCGTCGCCCGCGCCGCCGCCGAGATGGGCGACTTCCTCGGCGCCAAGTTCCTCGTCGCCTTCACCCAGTCCGGCGACACCGTCCGCCGCCTCTCCCGCTACCGCTCACCCATCCCCCTCCTCGCCTTCACCCCCGAACCCGCCACCCGCTCCCAACTCAACCTCACCTGGGGCGTCGAGACCTTCCTCGGGCCCATGGTGCAGACCACCGACGAAATGGTCAGCCAGGTCGACGAATACCTGCTCCGCATCGGCCGCTGCCGCAAGGGTGACATGGTCATCATCACGGCCGGCTCCCCGCCCGGCACGCCTGGTACGACCAACCTCGTGCGGGTGCACCACATCGGGGAGGACGACGGGCCGAAGGGGTAGGCGGGGCCCGGGAGATCAGTGTTTCGGGCCGATGTGGGCGTCCATGAGGGCGACGGACGCGCGCCGGGCGACCGAGACGTTGAACGGTATGCCGTCGCGGCGGGTGACCGTCCACTCGACGCCGACCCTGTCGAGGGTGTCGCAGTACAGGCGCCGGATGTCGTCGGACTTGTTGGTGAAGAAGTAGCGGGGGTACTCGTAGCGCTTGCGCTCACCTCCGATGAGGCGCGTAGTCCAGTTCGTCATCCGGCAGCCGTCGGAGTGGACGAGGCCCCTCAGGAAGTCCCATGGATGCGCGTCGACGATGCGCTGCTGCCAGGGGACTAACGAGATGGACCGCTCGTGCTTCTTGCCCGGGCCGTGCTGGGGGAAGAGGCACGGCCAGTGCTTGCTGCCACTGGCGACGGCCACGCAGCCCTGCCGCTGGACGACGCAGACGCTGTTCTCGGGGAGCACGCGTTTCATCGCGGTTCCGCAAGCCTCGATGAGGCCCGGCCACGCGTCCGCGCAGACGATGCGGAGCGTAAAACTGCCGTTGGGGTGCTTGCTGACACAGCCGTCGCCGAGATAAAGCCCCAGGAGGTAGGCGTAGGCGCGCGCATCGGCGGGTGGCTCGGAATCGGCGCGGCACAGTGAGCACAGTGAACGGCTGGGCTGCCTGGGCTCGACCCGAGTGAGCCATTGGCGGAGCGCGTGCCGGGATATGCCGGTCTGCTTGCTGACTGAGTTGAGACTGAAACCCCGGTCGACCAGGGCGAGGGCGCGTCGGCGCGTGGCGAGGTCGTACATGAGAACGAGCCTGACGTGACGAACGCCACTGCACTGGAATTCGCGCAGATGTTCACCGCAAGGGATGAAGATCCCCAATGTCGGCACTCAATGGCGTGACCTTCGAAATGAAGGTAAAGTGCCCCGGGTCGGATTCGAACCGACACTGTATGGGTTTTGAATCCATTGCCTGCTGCCAGTTGGGCTACCGGGGCCTTGTAATGCAAGGAGAGTGTATACCCCTCCGGTACTCAAAACTACAGCACTCGGTACGCTCATGGAGCACCGCCTGTCCTGGACTGAGGAGACCCGTGAGCGCCGCCGAGCCCCAGCCGCCCGTCGACGACGAGCCGCAGCACACCCCTCCGCACACCACCCGTGTCGTGATCGCCGAGGACGAGGCCCTCATCCGCCTCGACCTCAAGGAGATGCTCGAGGAAGAGGGCTACTCCGTCGTGGGTGAGGCGGGCGACGGGGAGACGGCGGTCGCGCTGGCGCGGGAGCACCGGCCGGACCTGGTGATCCTCGACGTGAAGATGCCCGTGCTCGACGGGATCTCCGCGGCCGAGCGGATCGCGGCCGAGTCGATCGCGCCCGTACTGATGCTCACCGCGTTCTCGCAGCGTGAGCTCGTGGAGCGGGCGCGGGACGCCGGGGCCATGGCGTACCTGGTGAAGCCGTTCAGCAAGAGCGACGTCGTGCCGGCGATCGAGATGGCCGTCTCGCGGTTCACGGAGCTGAAGGCGCTGGAGAAGGAGGTCGCAGACCTCTCCCAGCGGCTGGAGACGCGCAAGCTGGTGGACCGCGCGAAGAGCGTTCTGCAGACGCAGTACGGGCTGACGGAGCCGGCGGCGTTCCGGTGGATCCAGAAGACGTCGATGGACCGCCGGATGTCGATGCAGCAGGTGGCGGAGGCCGTCATCGAGGACGCCCGGGAGAAGAAGGCGGCGAAGGAGCAGCAGTCGCAGTAGTGGCTGGTGAGTTGGGTGTGGGGTCCGTGTCCGGATGGGGACGCGGGCCCTTCGTGCTGTTCGGGGTCTTGGGGGCTTTGGGGTTCCGGTCAGTCCTCGCCGAGGTACGCCTTGCGTACGGATGTGTCGCCGAGGAGTTCCGCGCCGGTGCCGGAGAGGACGATGCGGCCGGTTTCCATGACGTGGCCGTGGTCGGCGAGGGTGAGGGCCGCCTGGGCGTTCTGTTCGACGAGGAGGATCGTCGTGCCGTCGGCCTTGAGTTCGGCGATGGTGGTCATGATCTTCTGCATCATGATCGGTGAGAGGCCCATGGAGGGTTCGTCGAGCATGAGGAGTTTGGGGCGGGACATCAGGGCGCGGGCCATGGCGAGCATCTGCTGTTCGCCGCCGGAGAGGGTGCCGGCGGGCTGGCGGGCGCGTTCGCCGAGGATGGGGAAGAGGCCGTAGGCGCGCTCGACGTCCTGGGCGATGGCGGTGGTGTCCTTGCGGAGGAAGGCGCCGAGCTGGAGGTTCTCGGCGATGGTGAGGCGGGGGAAGATGTGGCGGCCTTCGGGGGAGTGGGCGAGGCCGAGGGCGACGATGCGGTGGGCGGGGATCCGGGTGAGGGGTTTCCCGTCGAAGCGGATGCTGCCGGCTGTGGGGCGGAGGAGGCCGGAGAGGGTGCGGAGCGTGGTGGTTTTTCCGGCGCCGTTGGTGCCGATGAGGGTAACGATCTCCCCGGCGTGGACGGTGAAGGAGATGCCCTTGACGGCTTCGATCTTGCCGTAGCCGACGCGGAGGTCGCGGACTTCGAGGAGGGCCGTCATCGGGGGTCGTTCTCCTCGGGGTGGGGGCGGGTCGTGTCGTCGTCCGGGGCCGTCGGCGGGCTTGCGTTCCTCCGGGCCGCTGCCTCCGCCTGGGCGCGTGCCGTCGTGGCCGCCGTGGCGGTCGCCGCTTCCGCCGCTCGGGCCGCTTCCGCCGCCTCGACCTCGGCGGCCTCGTCCTGTCCCGGTGCGCCCTCGAAGGGGGTGCCGAGATAGGCGGCGATGACGCGGTCGTCGCTCTGGACGGTGCGCGGGGTGCCCTCGACGAGCTTCCGGCCCTGGACGAGGACGGCGACGTGGTCGCAGAGGTTGAAGATGAAGCGCATGTCGTGCTCGATGACGAGGACGGCGATGCCCTGGTCGCGGATGGCGAGGACGAGGCGTTCGGCGGCGCGGGTCTCCTGGGGGTTCATGCCGGCGGTGGGTTCGTCGAGGAGGAGCAGGCCGGGGTCGCTGGCGAGGGCGCGGGCGATTTCGAGCCTGCGCTGTTCGCCGTAGGGGAGGTTGCGGGCGAGGTGGTCGGCCTTGTCGGCGAGGCCGGTGAATTCCAGGAGTTCGCGGGCGCGTTGGTGGGAGGCGCGTTCGGCGCGGTGGAAGCCGGGGCTGCGGAGGAGGGCGGAGAGGAGGCCCTCGTGGGTGCGGGTGTGGCGGCCGACGAGGACGTTCTCCAGGACGGTCATGCTGGGGAAGAGCCGGATGTTCTGGAAGGTGCGGGCGATGCCCGCCTGCGTGACGAGGTGGGGTTTGGCGGGGAGGATGGTGTCGCGGTAGACGACGGTGCCTTGGGTCGGGACGTAGAGGCCCGTGAGGCAGTTGAAGAAGGTGGTTTTTCCCGCGCCGTTGGGGCCGATGAGTCCGACGATCTGCCGGTCGTGCACGGTGAGGTCGACGGAGCGTACGGCGGTGAGGCCGCCGAAGCGCATGGTGACGCCGGTGGCGGTGAGGACGGGTGCGGCACTGGTGGCAGCGGTGGCGTCGGGGGCCCTGGTGGTCACGGTGGTTACGCCTCCGCTCGGGTGAGGGTCGCGGTGTCGGGAGCGGCGTCGTCGTGGAATTCGAGCTGTTTCCGGCGGTCGGCGACGAGGCCCTCGGGGCGGAAGCGCATCAGGAGGATGAGGGCGACTCCGAAGAGCAGGAGTTGGTAGTCCTGCATGAAGTCCATTTTGTTCGGGATGAGATAGAGGAGGGCGGCGCCGACGAGCGGGCCGGTGATGGTGCCCATGCCGCCGAGGATGACGGCGGCCAGGAGGAAGGCGGAGTTGGGCGGGACGGTTCCGGCGAACTGGTACTGGTCGGGGGTGGCGGTGGTGATGACGTGGGCCTGGACGGTGCCGGCGAGGCCGGCGAGCGCGGCGCCGAGGGCGAAGGCCAGGAGTTTGAGGCGGAAGGCGTTGATCCCCATGGCGGTGGCGGCCGTCTCGTCCTCGCGGATGGCGATCCAGGCGCGGCCGATGCGGGAGGCGGCGGCGCGGCGGAAGACGAGGACGACGGCGATGGTGGCGAGGAGCATGAGGAGGTAGTAGTTGCCGAAGCGGCCGATGGGGGTGCCCAGGAGGTCGTGGGTGTCGCCGAAGTCAAAGCCGCCGACGGCGAGATCGGGGATGTTGGGGATGCCCATGGCGCCGTTGGTGATGTCGGGACCGGTCTTTCCATTGAGGTTGAGCATGGTGATGCGGAAGATCTCGCCGAAGCCGAGGGTGACGATGGCGAGGTAGTCGCCGCGGAGGCGGAGGGTGGGGGCGCCGATGAGGACGCCGAAGACGAGGGAGGTTCCGATGCCGGTGAGGACGGCCGCCCAGAACGGGAAGTGGACGCCGGCGGCGGATTCCGGGGAGCCGGAGACGAGGGCCGCGGTGTAGGCGCCGACGCCGAGGAAGGCGACGTAGCCGAGGTCGAGGAGGCCGGCGAGGCCGACGACGACGTTGAGGCCCAGGGCGACGGTGGCGAAGATGAGGATGCTGGTGGCCAGGTTGGTGTAGGTGTCGCTGGTGAGGGTGAGAGGGAAGGCCGCGGCGGCGACGAAGGCGGCGGTGAGGGTGATGGTGCGGTGCCGGGCCGTGAGGGCGCTGAGGCGGGTGGTGAGGCCGGAGCGGCCGACGGCGGCGAGCCCGGCGCCGGCGAGCAGGAGGTAGCCGACGAAGAGTTCGCCGTATTCGGCTTCGATGCCGTAGGTGAAGAGGGCGAGTCCTAGGGCGAACGCGGCGGCGATGAGGAGGATGTCGGCCCAGGTGGGGAGTGGGGTGGGGGCGGGGGGACGGCCGGGGGTGAGGGTGTGGCGGAAACGGTGCCAGGGGTTGGCGGGGGCGGTGTTCTCCGGGCGGTCGGTGCCGGGTCCGTGATCCCTGTCGTCCCTGCCGTCCCGGCTGCCCTTGCCGCCCTTGCCATCCCGGCCGCCTCCGCCGTCGCCGCCATCCCCGGCCCCGCGGCCATCCCCGCCGTCTCCGTTGTCCGTGCCGTCTGTGTCGGCGGTGCCGTCCGTGCCGTCTGTGGCTTCGACGTCCTCCATGCCCTCCACGCCGGCCGGGTAAGGCCGCGCCGGGGGCAGGGCGAGGGCGCCGAGGGCGGCGGCGAGGGTCGCGCCGCCGGCGAGGAAGCCGCCGGGCTCGAGGTTGACGAGGCCGCCGAGGTCGGAGGTGATGGCGCCGAGCGTGTACCAGGTGGCGGCGAAGGTGCCGAGGGCCAGGAGGAGGGTGGGGGCCGTGGTGCCCGAGGGGGCGAGCCAGCGGAGTCCGCGGATGCCGTAGCCGGCCAGGACGTGCAGCAGGGTGAGGGCGGCACCGGCGAGGGTGATGTTCTGGAGGCCGCCGGGATAGCCGGTGACGGTGAGGTTGCCGGGGAACGCGGTGGTCCAGGTCCAGGCGAGGAAGGTGGAGACGATCGCGAGGAGCGCTCCCGCACCCGTGAGCAGACGGGCGGTCGCCGGAGGCAGCGGAATGGTGGCGGGTACCGGCGTCGTGGCGGCCGGGGGCGTGGCGGCCGGCGTCGTGGCGGACGGTCGTCCTCCGGTGGGGTGGCGGTCGAGGGACATGGCCGTCACGCCCGATCCGCGACGCGTTCGCCGAGCAGGCCCTGGGGCCTGAGCAGCAGGACGAGGATGAGGAGGACGAAGGCCCAGACGTCCTTCCAGGAGCCGCCGCCGAACTGGGACATGCCGGGGATCTCCTCGATGTAGCCGGTGGCGAGGGCTTCCGCGACGCCGAGGACGACGCCGCCCAGCATGGCGCCGTAGATGTTGCCGATGCCGCCGAGGACGGCCGCGGTGAAGGCTTTGAGGCCGGTGATGAAGCCCATGCGGAAGTCCACCTGTCCGTATTTGAGGCCGTGGGCGACGGCGGCGACGGCGGCGAAGGTGGCGCCGATGGCGAAGGCGATGACGATGATGCGGTCGGTGTTGATGCCCATGAGCTTCGCGGTGTCGGGGTCCTGGGCGGTGGCCTGCATGCCGCGGCCGGTGCGGGTTTTGGCGACGAAGAGGCCGAGGGCGAGCATGCACAGCGGGGCGGCGATCAGCAGGAAGACCTCGCCGCGCTGCACCGTGGCGCCGAGGATCTTGAAGGACTCGCCCTTGAACTGGGGGAACACCCTGGCCTTCTTGGCGTCGGGGTACCACTTCCAGACGGCCTGCTGGAGGGCGATGGAGAGGCCGATGGCGGTGATGAGCGGGGCGAGGCGCGGGGCGCCGCGCAGGGGCCGGTAGGCGAAGCGTTCGGCGGCCACCGCGATGGCGACGGCGGCGGCGATGCCGCCGAGGATCATGAGGGGGAGTGCCAGGAGCAGCGCGGTGCCGTCGGGGAGGGCGAGGTGGACGGTGAGGGCGCCGAAGCCGCCGACCATGAAGATCTCGCCGTGGGCGAAGTTGATGAGCTGGACGATGCCGTAGACCATCGTGTAGCCGATCGCGATGAGGCCGTACATCGCGCCGAGGATGAGTCCGTTGGCCAGCTGTTGCGGCAGTTCGTGCACCGCCGGGCCTCCGTGGGATGAGACGTGCCGGGGATGTGCGGGGGATGTGCGGGGGAGGGTTGCGGGTGGCCGGCGCGGGCCGGTGGGTCCGCGCCGGGGTGGTGGGCGCACGGTGAGGGTGGGGAGTGCCGGGGGAATCGTTTCGGCGTCAGTGGTCCGGTGCCGGCTGTCCGGTGTCAGCGGCCCGGCCGGCCGGCTGACCGACGGGTCGGGCTGGGTCAGCGCTTGAACTCGGCGCTGTGGCGGGCCTTCCAGGTGTTCCCCTCGACCTGGTAGGCGGTGATCATGGTGTTGGTGGTGTCGCCGTACTTGTCGAAGGAGACGGTGCCGGTGACGCCGTCGAATTTGACCTTGTTGAGGGCCTCGACGACCTTGGCGCGGGCACCGTCGGGGAGTTTGCCGCCGTTGTCGGCGACGACGGCTTTGACGGCCTGGATGATGGCCCAGGCTGCGTCGTAGGTGGAGCCGCCGTATGCCTCGTAGCGGTCCTTGTAGCCCGCGGCTTTGTAGTCGGCGATGAACTTCTTGGCGGAGTCGAGTTCTTCGACGGGTTTGCCGACGGAGGTGGCGTAGTCGCCGGCGGATTTCTTGTTGAGTTTGATGTAGTCGGCGCTGTACATGCCGTCGCCGCCCATGAGGGGGGCTTTGACGCCGCTCTCCTTGAGCTGCTGGCTCAGGGGCGCGGCGGCCGGGTATTCGCCGCCGTAGAAGACGAGGTCGGCTCCGGAGCTCTTGGCCTTGGAGACGATGGCCTTGAAGTCGCGGTCCTCGGGGTTGACGTGTTCGGTGCCGGCGATCTTTCCGCCGAGTGCGGTGAACTGGGTGGAGAAGGCGGCCGCGAGGCCGACGCCGTAGGTCTTCTGGTCATCGATGACGTAGGCGTTCTTGGCCTTGATCTGATCGTGGGCGTATTTTCCGCCGAAGGCGCCCTGGACCTCGTCGGTGGTGGCGGTACGGAAATAGGTGGTGAACTGCCGCTTGCGCTGGTCCTGTTTCCAGTCCTTGCCCTGGGTGAGGTCGGGGGTGGTGTTGGCCGGGGAGATGAGGGCCACGGTGTTGGACTGGGCGACCTGCTGCATGGACTGGGCGACGCTGGAGTTCAGGGGGCCGACGATGCCGACGACCTTCTTGTCGCCGGCGAGTTTGGTGGCGTTCTGCTGGCCGGAGGTGGGCTGGGCCTGGTCGTCCAGCGCGGACAGTTCGAAGGTGACGCCGGGGACTTCGTTGCTCTTGTTGGCGTTGGTGACGGCGAGGTGGGCGGAGTTCTTGATGCCCTGGCCCAGGGCGGAGAGGTCGCCGGTCAGGGGGGCGTCGAGGCCGATCACCACGGTGGTCTTCTTGCCGCCCTTGTCGCCGTTGTCGCCCCCTTTGTCGTCGTCTCGGGAGCCGCAGGCGCTCAGGGTCAGCGCCCCGGCGGTGAGTGCGGTGGTGAGCAGGAGCAGGGGACGGTGTCGCACGGTGGGTCCTTTCCCTGGCGCGGCGGCTTCGCTGTGGTGCGGGTGCCGTGTCGCTCGCCGGGCAAGGACGAAGGAGGGAACGGGTGCGAACCGCCCGGCGGGGTGGCGGATGGCCGTGACTGTAAGGGCAGGGCGACAGGGCGGGGCAGAGGTGTCACCCAGGATGTGACTGTCTTGTTATGACGCAGATCACGTTCCGCATCGGCGGATCCCGCCCTGCCGCCGGGAGGTTCACCCGGCGGCCGTGGAGGGCGCAACTGCCGTCCACGGCCGGGGATTTGTCAGGCGGACGCCTGCGGATTGTCGCGGATGACGCAGGTGAGGCGGGCGGAGCAGACGCGCTTGCCCTGCTCGTCGGTGACGGCGATTTCGTAGGTGGCGCTGGTGCGGCCGCGGTGCACGGGGGTGGCGATGCCGGTGACGAGGCCGGAGCGGAGCCCGCGGTGGTGGGTGCAGTTGAGGTCGACGCCGACGGCGATCCGCGTGGGGCCGCCGTGCAGCATGGCGCCGACGGAGCCGAGCGTCTCGGCGAGCACGGCGGAGGCGCCGCCGTGGAGCAGCCCGTACGGCTGGGTGTTGCCCTCGACCGGCATGGTGCCGACGACGCGGTCGGGGGACGCCTCGACGACGCGGACGCCCATGCGCTCGCCGAGGTGGCCCGCCGAGAAGAGGGCGGGCAGGTCCAGGCCGCTGTCGGCCCAGGCGTCGAGGATCTCCTGCGGAAAGACGGTCCGGCTCTGTTCGCCCATGCTGCTCGGCTCCCCTGGTGCTCGTGGCGTACGTGAGGTGCACGCGACTTCAGGTACGCGAGGTACCTGAAGTGGTGCGTAGACGTTTGTTATCAGGTGGTGCTCTCGGGGCGCTCGGTGGGTTCGAGCCGGATGATGACGGACTTGCTCGCGGGAGTGTTGCTCTGGTCCGCGGTGTGGTCGAGCGGCACCAGGACGTTTGTCTCCGGGTAGTACGCGGCGGCGCAGCCGCGCGCCGTCGGGTAGTGGACGACGCGGAAGCCGGGGGCGCGCCGTTCGGTGCCATCCGTCCACTCGCCGACGAGGTCGGCGTACGCGCCGTCGGCGAGCCCGTGGTCGCGGGCGTCGTCGGGGTGGAGGAGGACGACGCGGCGGCCGTTCTTGATGCCGCGGTAGCGGTCGTCGAGGCCGTAGATGGTGGTGTTGTACTGGTCGTGGGAGCGGATGGTCTGGAGGAGCAGGCGGCCTTCCGGGACGTGGGGGAACTCGACGGGCGCCGCGGTGAAGTTGGCCTTCCCGGTGGTGGTGGGGAAGGTGCGCGAGTCGCGGGGCGCGTGGGGCAGGGTGAAGCCGCCGGGGCGGGCGACGCGGGTGTTGAAGTCCTCGAAGCCGGGGATCACGCGGGCGATGCGGTCGCGGATGGCGCCGTAGTCCTCCTCGAAGCGCTCCCACGGGGTGGTGGAGGCGGTGCCGAGGACGGCGCGGGCCAGGCGGCAGACGATGGCGGGCTCGGAGAGCAGATGGGGGCTCGCGGGGTCGAGCCGGCCGCGGGAGGCGTGGACCATGCCCATGGAGTCCTCGACGGTGACGAACTGGTCGCCGCCGCGCTGCCGGTCGCGTTCGGTGCGGCCGAGGGTGGGCAGGATGAGGGCCCGCGCGCCGGTGATCACGTGCGAGCGGTTGAGCTTGGTGGAGACGTGGACCGTGAGGCGGGCGCGGCGGACGGCCGCTTCCGTGACGTCGGTGTCGGGGGTGGCGGAGACGAAGTTGCCGCCCATGGCGAGGAAGACCTTGGCCTGTCCGTCGCGGAGCGCCCGGATCGCGCGGACCACGTCGAGGCCGTGCTCGCGGGGCGGGGTGAAGCCGAACTCCTTCTCCAGGGCGTCGAGGAAGGCGGGGGCGGGGCGTTCGAAGATGCCCATGGTGCGGTCGCCCTGGACGTTGCTGTGGCCGCGGACGGGGCAGACGCCGGCGCCGGGGCGGCCGATCGCGCCGCGCAGCAGCAGGAGGTTGACGACCTCCTTGATGGTGACGACGGCGTGCTTGTGCTGGGTGAGGCCCATGGCCCAGCAGACGACGGTGCGCCGGGAGTCGAGGACCATGCGCAGGGCCGCCAGGATCTCCTCCCGGGTCAGCCCGGTGGCGCGCAGGGTCTCGTCCCAGTCGGCGGTGCGGGCGAGGGCGGTGAACTCCTCGTAGCCGTGGGTGTGTTCGCGGACGAAGTCCTCGTCGACGGCGCCCTCGGTCTCCAGGACCAGCCGGTTGAGGAGGCGGAAGAGGGCCTGGTCGCCGCCGAGCCGGATCTTGAGGAAGAGGTCGGTGAGGGGGGTGCCGGAGCCGGCGAGGCCGCGCGCGTTCTGCGGGTTCTTGAACCGTTCGAGGCCCGCCTCGGGCAGCGGGTTGACGGTCATGATCCTCGTGCCGCCGCGCTTGGCCTTCTCCAGGGCGGAGAGCATCCGGGGGTGGTTGGTGCCCGGGTTCTGCCCGGCGACGATGATCAGGTCGGCCTTGTAGAGGTCCTCCAGCAGGACGCTGCCCTTGCCGACGCCGAGGGTGTCGGTGAGGGCGGAGCCGGAGGACTCGTGGCACATGTTGGAGCAGTCGGGCAGGTTGTTGGTGCCGAACTCGCGGGCGAACAACTGGTACAGGAACGCGGCCTCGTTGCTGGTGCGCCCGGAGGTGTAGAAGACGGCCTCGTCGGGCGACTCCAGGGCGCGCAGCTCGTCGGCGATGATGCCGAAGGCCCGCTCCCAGCTGACCGGCTCGTAGTGGTCCGCGCCCTCCGCGAGGTACATGGGGCGGGTGAGGCGGCCCTGCTGGCCGAGCCAGTAGCCGCTGCGGCCGGCGAGGTCCGCGACCGAGTGGGCGGCGAAGAAGGCGGGGGTGATCCGCCGGAGCGTGGCTTCCTCGGCGACGGCCTTGGCGCCGTTCTCGCAGAACTCCGCGGTGTGCCGCTTGTCCGGCTCGGGCCAGGCGCAGCCCGGGCAGTCGAACCCGTCCTTCTGGTTGACCTTGAGCAGGGTGAGCGCGGTGCGCCGGACGCCCATCTGCCGCTGGGCGGCGCGCAGCGAGTGCCCGATGGCGGTGAGGCCCGCCGCGGCGTGCTGCGGCGCGGTGACCTCGGGGGCGTCCTGGACGGGGTCGCCGGTCGGTGGTTTGCCTGCCATGTCGTTCCCCCTGAGCGGTGAGGCGGTCGCGTGGAGTGCTGCCGGTGACGATCCTGTCACGGGGGTCGGACAGCCGGGGCGGCGGCGGTGTGGCGGGGATTGTCAGTGGGTCGTGGCAGGATCGGGGGCGTGGCAGCAAAGGCATCGAAATCACCGTCCGACGCGACCGAGCCGACCGGCCCCGAGGCCGTGGGGGGAGGTGCGGGAGGCCGTCCCCGCCTGCTCCTGATGGACGGGCACTCCATGGCCTACCGGGCGTTCTTCGCGCTGCCCGCGGAGAACTTCACGACCTCCGGCGGCCAGCCGACGAACGCGGTGTACGGCTTCGCGTCGATGCTCGCGAACACCCTGCGTGACGAGAGCCCCACGCACTTCGCGGTGGCGTTCGACGTGTCGCGCAAGACGTGGCGTTCCGAGGAGTACGCGGAGTACAAGGCGACCCGGTCCAAGACCCCCGACGAGTTCAAGGGGCAGGTGGAGCTGATCGGCGAGCTGCTGGACCACATGCGGGTGCCCCGCTTCGCCGTCGACGGGTACGAGGCCGACGACGTCATCGCCACCCTGGCGGTCCAGGCCGAGGCCCAGGGCTTCGAGGTGTCGATCGTCACCGGCGACCGGGATTCGTTCCAGCTCGTCAGCGACGCCGTCACGGTGCTGTACCCGACCAAGGGCGTCTCGGAGCTGACGCGCTTCACGCCGGAGAAGGTCCAGGAGAAGTACGGCCTCTCGCCCGCGCAGTACCCGGACTTCGCGGCGCTGCGCGGCGACCCGTCCGACAATCTGCCGGGCATCCCGGGCGTCGGCGAGAAGACCGCCGCGAAGTGGATCAACCAGTTCGGTTCGTTCGCGGAGCTGGTGGAGCGGGCCGACGAGGTCAAGGGCAAGGCCGGGCAGAACCTGCGGGAGCACCTGGAGGCGGTCAAGCTCAACCGCCGCCTCACCGAGATGGTGCGCGACGTCGAGCTGTCGACGGGCCCGGAGGGCCTGGTGCGGGAGGCGTACGACCTCAGCGCGCTCGGCGAGCTGCTGGACCGGCTGGAGATCCGCAACCGGAGCCTGCGCGACCGGCTGTGGGGCACGGACCCGGCCGCGGTCGTCGAGGAGGCGGCCGAGGAGCTGGAGATCGAGCTGGACGGCCGGATGCTGGGCCAGGGCGAGCTGGCCGGCTGGCTGGCCGACATCCCGGCGGACGTGCCGGCCGCCGTGGTCGCCGGCTACGACTGGAAGCTCGGCACGGGTGACGTCCACGAGGTGGCGCTGGCCCTGCCGGACGACCGAGCCTGCTGGTTCGTCCCGCAGGAGTTGTCCGAGGACGACGACCGGGCGTTCGCCGCCTGGCTCGCCGACGCGGACCGCCCCAAGGTGCTGCACATGGGCAAGCGCGTCGTCCGCGTCTTCGCCGAGCGCGGCTGGCGGGTCGAGGGCGTCACCATGGACACCGCCGTCGCCGCCTACCTGGACGAGCCGGGTTCCCGGCCGTTCGAGACGGACCCGCTCAACCGCCACCGGCAGAAGCGGGCCGGCAAGGTCCGTTTCAACAAGGGCAAGCGCCAGCTCACCGAGCTGGAGGTGCTGGTCGAGGACAAGCTCGGCCGGACCCTCCCGCGCGTCGACCCCGACAAGGCCGAGGCCGGCCAGCAGGCGTTCGACTTCGACGGCACGGCCGACAAGGAAGCCGCCGAGAAGCTGATGGTCGAAGGCCGCGCGGTCCTCGACCTGGGTGTCTTCTACGAGCGGAAGCTCGCCGGGACGGGCGCGCTGGAGCTCATGCGCGACCTGGAGCTCCCGGTCGGCGACCTGCTCGTCGCCATGGAGCGCGAGGGCATCGCCGTCGACCGGGCCCGCCTGGAGCGGCTGTCCGAGGAGTACCTGGGCGAGATCGAGCAGGCCGTCGCCGAGGCGCACCGCGCCGCCGGCCGCGAGTTCAACCTCTCCTCGCCCAAGCAGCTCCAGGAGATCCTCTTCGAGGAGCTCGGCCTGCCCAAGACCAAGAAGATCAAGACCGGTTACACCACCGACGCCGACGCGCTGGCCTGGCTCGCCGCCCAGACGGAGAACGAGCTGCCGGTCGTCCTGCTGCGCCACCGCGACCGGGCCAAGCTCAAGACGACCGTCGACGGCCTGATCAACAACCTGGCGGCGGACGGCCGGATCCACACCACCTTCAACCAGATGGTGGCCGCCACCGGCCGGCTCTCCTCCACCGATCCCAACCTGCAGAACATCCCGGTGCGCACCGGCGACGGCAGCCGCATCCGCCGCTGCTTCGTGGTCGGCGAGGGCTTCGAGTCGCTGATGACGGCCGACTACAGCCAGATCGAACTGCGCGTCATGGCCCACCTGTCGGAGGACGAGGGCCTCATCGAGGCGTTCACCTCCGGCGAGGACCTGCACACCACGGTCGCCTCGCAGGTCTTCGGCGTGGCCAAGACCGACGTCGACCCGGAGATGCGCCGCAAGATCAAGGCCATGTCGTACGGGCTCGCCTACGGGCTGTCCGCGTTCGGCCTCTCGCAGCAGCTCGGGATCTCCCCGGGCGAGGCGGGCGGCCTGATGGACACCTACTTCGAGCGGTTCGGCGGGGTCCGCGACTACCTGCGCCGCGTCGTCGAGGAGGCCCGCGCCACCGGCTACACCGAGACCATGCTCGGCCGTCGCCGCTACCTGCCCGACCTCAACAGCGACAACCGCCAGCGGCGGGAGATGGCGGAGCGGATGGCGCTCAACGCGCCCATCCAGGGCACCGCCGCCGACATCGTGAAGGTCGCCATGCTGCGGGTGGCCGAGGCCCTGGAGAAGGAGAAGCTCGCCACCCGGATGCTGCTCCAGGTGCACGACGAAATCGTGCTGGAGGTGGCCCCCGGCGAGCGGGAGAGGGTCGAGGAGCTGGTGCGCCGGGAGATGGCCGGGGCCGTGAGCCTGCGGGCCCCGCTCGACGTGTCGGTGGGCGTCGGCGGCGACTGGGAGTCCGCCGCCCACTGAGCCGCTCACTGAGCCGCCCGGCGAGAGCCGCCGCGCGCCCGCCGATCGCTGAGGCCGTCGGCGGGTGCGCGCGTTTCCGGGTGCGTGCCGGGCCGGTGTTTCCGGGGAGACCAAAGTTTTTCCCGGGAGATCGGTGTGCGAACGCCCGTTCCGTGTCACACGATGGAGGGAAACCCGAACGGCCGGTCCCCCGCGGAGGGGGACCGCGGAGCAGAGGAGGCTCGCCGTGAAGGAGAGTCCCGAGGACGCGTCCACGGCATCAGCGCCGCAGCGGCTCTACACCGGGAGTGAGCGACCCTTCGACCCCGAGGACCTGGTCATGGCCTCGGGGCACGACGTCACTCCGGAACGGGTGGAGGCCGCCCGGCGGCACATCGAGGAGAAGGGCGCGGCGGCGCTGGAACGCTATCTGCCCTGACCGGCCCCGCCCGGCGCCCTCACCGGCGCCGGGCGTTCGCCCGCCGCGTGGGCTCCGCCGTGGACGGGTCCTCCGGCCAGGGGTGCCGCGGATAGCGGCCCCGCAGCTCGGCCCGGACCGCCCGGTAGCCGTCGCGCCAGAACGAGGCCAGGTCCGCCGTGACCGCCGCCGGCCGCCCGGCCGGTGACAGCAGGTGGACGAGGACGGGCACCCGCCCGCCGGCCACCGTCGGCGTCCGCTGCCAGCCGAACAGCTCCTGCAGCTTGACGGCCAGCACCGGCCGCCCGCTCGCGTAGTCCACCCGGATCCGCGACCCGCTGGGCACCTCGATCCGCTCGGGGGCCAGCTCGGCCAGCCGGGCCGCCTCTCCGCTCGCCCATGGAAGCAGCCGTTCCAGGGCGGCCCGGGCGTCCACCCGCTCCAGATCGGCGCGGCGCCGCGCGGCGTCCAGCTCCGGGCCCAGCCACGCCTCGGGGTCGCCCAGCAGTGCCTCGTCGGAGACGTCCGGCCAGGGCGCGCCCAGCTCGCGGTGGAGGAACGCGAGCCGCTCCCGCAGCCCGGTCGCCTCCGGATTCCAGCGCAGCAGCCCCGGCCCCTCGGCGCGCAGCCCCTCCACCAGGGCCGCGCGGAGGAGGCCGCGGCCGGGTGAGGAGAGTGGCCGGGAGGCCAGTTCCACCGCGCCCAGCCGGGCCACGCGCCGGGCCACCACGTCACCCCGCTCCGCCGACCAGCACACCTCCTCCGCCTCGGCGAAGAGCGCCCCGGCGGTGGCCCGAGCCGTGTCCTCGTCGATCACCGCGCCCAGCCGCACCCGAGCCGACGCCGAGGTGACCGGCCGGTCGGCCACGGCCACCGCCAGCCACGGCGCGCTGCGCAGCCGCGAACCGTCGCCCAGGACGGCACCGGTCCCCGACACCATCAGGAACGCGCCCTCGCCGCGCGCCCGCGCGACCCGCTCGGGGAACGCCAGCGCGGCGACCAGCCCCGCGGCGGCGTCGTCGGTGAGCGCACCCCCGGCGTCCCCGGGCTTTTCCCCGGCGACACCGCGCAGGGCCGACTCCAGCCGCCTGGCCTCCGCCCGCCAGCGGCCGGAGTAGGCGTCACCGCCCCGGCGCGCGGCCCGCCAGGCGGCCGCCAGGTCGTCGCCGTACTCGCGCGGCGGCTCCTCGCTCAGCAGCGCCACGATCTCGGCCGTGCGCCGCGCCCCCATCTCGGCGGCGCCGTCCAGCAGGGCCCGGGCCAGCCGCGGGTGCACGCCCAGCCGGGCCATCCGGTGCCCGCGCGCGGTGGGGCGCCCGTCCGCGTCCACAGCGCCCGTGGCCGTCAGCACGGCGCGCGCGGCGGCCAGCGCGCCGGTCGGCGGCGGGTCCAGCAGCGCCAGCCCGCTCGCGTCCGGATCGCCCCAGCAGGCTGCCTGGAGCGCGAACCCCGCCAGATCGGCGACGAGGATCTCCGGCGCCGGGAACGCGGCCAGCCGCGTCTCGTCGGCCTCGGCCCAGCAGCGGTAGACGGCCCCCGGCGCCTCACGCCCCGCGCGCCCCGCCCGCTGCCGGCCGGCGGCCCGCGACGCCCGGACGGTGGCCAGCGCGCTCAGCCCGCGCGCGTGGTCCGTCCGCGGCTCCCGGGCCAGCCCGGAATCCACCACCACGCGGACGCCGGGCACGGTCAGGCTCGACTCCGCCACCGACGTCGCCAGCACCACCCGCCGCGTCCCCGACCCGCCCGCCAGAACCGCCTCCTGCACCGCCGCCGGAGCCCGTCCGTGCACCTGGAGGACCTCCGCCCCCAGCTCCACCGGACCGCCCAGCAGCCCCGCCACCCGGGCGATCTCGCCGACACCGGGCAGGAAGCACAGCACGTCGCCCGCCCGCTCCCGCAGCGCCCGCCGCACCACCCCCGCCACGTGCTCCAGCAGCACCGGGTCCACGCGCGTCCCGTGCGGCGGCCGCACCGGCCGCTCCGGCGGCGCCCACACCGTCTCCACCGGGTGCGACACACCCTCGGCGGTGACCACCGGCGCGTCACCGAGCAGCCGGGCCCACCCCTCGGCGTCCGTCGTCGCCGACGCCGCGACCAGCCGCAGCTCCGGCCGCAGCGCGGCCCGCACGTCCAGCAGGAACGCCGCCGCCGTGTCGGCGTCCAGGTGCCGCTCGTGGCACTCGTCGAGCACCACCACGTCGACCCCGGAGAGCTCCTGGTCGCGCTGGAGCCGCTGCAGCAGCACACCCGTCGTCACCACCTCCACGACGGTCCCGGGCCCCACCCTGCGCTCACCACGCACCGTGAACCCCACCCGGCCCCCGGCCTCCTCGCCCAGCAGCCACGCCATGCGCCGCGCCGCCGCGCGGGCGGCGATCCGCCGCGGCTCGGCCACCAGGACCCGCCGGACCGGACCCTCCGGCCCCACCAGCCCCGCCAGAACCAGCGGGACCAGCGTCGTCTTGCCCGTGCCGGGCGGCGCGCAGAGCACGGCGGTGCCGTGCCCGTCCAGGGCGGAGACGAGGGCGGGCAGCGCGCCGCGGACGGGAAGCCGGTCGAGGACGTCGGTACGGATCACGCGCACCAGTGTCGCCGACCCTTCGAAAGGACGGATCCGCACCCCGACCACACCATTCCGGCCACGAGGTGACCGACTATCCGGAACCCCGTTGAGCGTTCCGCCGGGCGCGGCGCATGCTGCTCGCCCCTGCCCGCCCAGAACAGCAAGGAACCGCGAGGACGGCCGACCGTCACCGCGTTTCCGCAGCTCAGAATCGGTCCGGTGGCAACCGGGCCGCAGAGGTCACCTGTGAACGCCGCTCTCGCCACCCTGCCCGTCCTCGTCACCCTGGTGCTCCTCGCCCTGGGCGTGCGCGCGCTGTACGCCGCGCTGGCGGCCCTGACGACCGCGCTGGTCCTCACCGCCACGGCCTTCCGCACGCCCCTGGACGACCTCGGCGACGCCCACCTGCGCATGCTGCCCACCGTCGTCGAACTCGCGGCGATCCTCTTCGGCGGCATCCTGCTCAGCGAACTGATGACCCGCACCGGCGCCCAGGCGCGCATGGGGGAGCGACTCGGCAGCGCTTGCAGCTCACCGGGGCGCGCGGTGCTCCTGGTGACGCTGGGAGTCACTCCGTTCGCCGAGTCGCTGACCGGATTCGGCATCGGCGTGATCGTCGCCATCCCGCTGCTGCGCCGGCTCGGCCTGCCCCCGGCGCGCGCCGCCGCGGCCGGCCTGCTCGGGCTGGTGACCGTCCCCTGGGGCTCGCTGGCGCCGGGCAGCCTGGTCGCGGCCGAACTCGGCGACGTCGGATTCCAGCGGCTCGGCGTCGACTCCGCCCTGCTGTCCGCGCCCGTCTTCCTCATCTGCGGCGCCGCCGCCCTGACCGTCGGCCTCGGCGCCCGCCGCGCCCTGGCCTCCGCCGGCGACCTCGCCATCGCCGTGACCGCGCTCTGGGCCACCGTCTGGGCCGTCGACACCTACGTCGGCGTGCCCCCGGCCGGCGTACTGGGCGGGCTCGTCACGATGGCCGTCCTGCTGCTCGTCTCCCGGCTGCGGGAGCGGAACGGCGGGGGCGGCGAGCCCGTCGGCCGCGCCCTGTCCCCGTACGGGTTCCTGGTCGCCGGCCTGCTGCTGAGCCGCGCGGCGCTGGAGGCGGCCGGGGTCACGGAGGGCTGGTGGACGGTCGTCGCCGGTCCCGCCGGCTGGCTGCCGCTGACCGCCGTCCTCGCCCCGCGTCTGCTGGGCGCCTCCGAGCCGGTGCTCGGCGGGGCCGCCCGCGCCGCCTTCGGCCGCTGGTGGCAGGTGGCCCTGACGACCGTCGTCTTCCTCGCCCTGGGTACCCTGCTCACCGTGACCGGCATGAGCCGGGAGATCGCCGGGGCGTGTGCCTCGCTCGGCTCCTCGTACCTCTTCCTCGCGCCCTGGATCGGCGCGGTCGGCGGGTTCCTGGCCGGTTCCAACACCGGGGCGAACGCGATGTTCGCCGCGGGTCAGGCCGAGACCGCCCGGGCGCTCGGCCACTCCGCGGCCCACCTCGTCGCCGTCCAGAACGTCAGCGCCGCGCTGGCCTCCGGCGCCGCCGCCGCACGCGTCGCCCTGGCGGCGCAGCTGGCGGAGAACGCGCCCGGCCCCGCTTCCGTACGCCCCCGGACCGAGCCCGTCCCGGCCGACGCGCCGGGGACCGGCGGGACCGCCACCCGGCAGCTGACCGCGGCCCCGGCGGTCACGGAGACGGCCGCCGACACGCCAGTGGACACGCGCTGGGTGCTGCGCACGGTGCTGGGCGTGCACGCGCTGGTGTTCCTGACGACCGGGGTGATCGGCGTCCTGTGGGGCTGATCCGCGGCCGGGCGGCGTAGGGGCGGTGCGGCCCCGGTCCCGTTCGCGGACGAGGGGCCTCAGTCCCGCTCGCGGGCGAAGGGCTCTCAGTCCCGTTCGCAGACGAAGATCGCCGTGCCCGGGATCAGATGCCCGCGCAGCGGGGACCAGCCGCCCCACTCCTGCGTGTTCCAATCCGGCCATTCCGGCTCGACGAGGTCGACCAGCCGGAACCCGGCCGCCACCACGTCCCGCACCCGGTCGCCGAGGGTCCGGTGGTGCTCCACGTAGACGGCACGTCCCGTCTCGTCCTGCTCCACATAAGGGGTGCGGTCGAAGTAGGAGGCCGCGACGGACAGGCCCTCGGGGCCCGGCTCGTCCGGGAAGGCCCAGCGGATCGGGTGGGTGACGGAGAAGACCCACCGGCCGCCGGGCCGCAGCACCCGGCGCACCTCGCGCATCACCCGCACCGGATCGGCCACGAACGGCACCGCGCCGTAGGCCGAACACGCCAGGTCGAAGGAGCCGTCCGCGAAGGGCAGCGCGCCGGCGTCCGCCTCCACCAGGGGGACGCCCCCGCCGATCCGCAGCGCGTGCTGGAGCTGGCGGTGCGAGAGGTCCAGCGCCACCGGCCGGGCCCCCTGGGCGGCGAGCCAGCGCGAGCACTGGGCGGCCCCGGCGCCGATCTCCAGGACGTCCCGTCCGGCCAGGCCGGCGGCCGGGCCGAGCAGGCCGGCGTCCGCCTCGTCGAGCCCTTCCGGGCCCCAGACGAAACGGTCGTCGCCGAGGAAGGCCCCGTGCTCCCGCTGGTACTCGTCCGCGTTGCCGTCCCACCAGCCCCGGCTGGCCCGGCTGCTCTCGGTCTCGCCGGCGTTTCGCCTGGTCGCCTCCGGTTCGCCTGCCCCGGGCCCCTGGGGGTCCTGGACGTCCTGCCGCGGCTCGTACGTGTCTGGCGTCATCTGGGTGGTCGCGATCCCGGGGTGATGGGGGTGAGGGGGGCTTGCGGGTAAGGTATTCGGCCGCTGGGAGGTCTCGAACGGCTCCCACAAGGTGAGTTGTGCCGGATTCGGGGCATTTTGTCCCTGGTGTGCGCCTTCGCGCATTGACCGTGTCCGGCTGCCCCCGTATGCTACAAGTTGCGCTGCGAGCCTGCGCGCCTCGGACCGAGCAGGCCGCTTTCGTACTTGTTGTATGTCCCCTCGGTTGTCGAGGCGCTTCCGGAGTCATCCGGAGAGTGCGCTTCTAAGCTGTCCGGCTTCGGCGGTGCGATATACGGGCTCATGGCGTAGCAGTACCTACGACTCAATGTCCGTACCGGAGCCCTTTCCCACATGACGAGCAGCACCGAGACCACCGCCACCACCCCGCAGGTTGCGGTCAACGACATCGGTAACGAGGAAGCCTTCCTCGCCGCGATCGACGAGACGATCAAGTACTTCAACGACGGCGACATCGTCGACGGCGTCATCGTGAAGGTCGACCGGGACGAGGTCCTGCTCGACATCGGTTACAAGACCGAAGGCGTCATCCCTTCCCGCGAGCTCTCGATCAAGCACGACGTCGACCCGAATGAGGTCGTCAGCGTCGGTGACCAGGTCGAGGCCCTCGTTCTCCAGAAGGAGGACAAGGAAGGCCGCCTGATCCTCTCGAAGAAGCGCGCCCAGTACGAGCGTGCCTGGGGCACCATCGAGAAGATCAAGGAAGAGGACGGGATCGTCACCGGTACCGTCATCGAGGTCGTCAAGGGTGGTCTCATCCTCGACATCGGCCTCCGCGGCTTCCTCCCGGCCTCCCTGGTCGAGATGCGTCGCGTCCGCGACCTCCAGCCCTACGTGGGCAAGGAGCTCGAGGCGAAGATCATCGAGCTGGACAAGAACCGCAACAACGTGGTCCTGTCCCGCCGCGCCTGGCTGGAGCAGACCCAGAGCGAGGTCCGCCAGACCTTCCTCACCACCCTCCAGAAGGGTCAGGTGCGCTCCGGCGTCGTCTCCTCCATCGTCAACTTCGGTGCCTTCGTGGACCTGGGCGGCGTCGACGGTCTCGTCCACGTCTCCGAGCTGTCCTGGAAGCACATCGACCACCCGTCCGAGGTCGTCGAGGTCGGCCAGGAGGTCACGGTCGAGGTCCTGGACGTCGACATGGACCGCGAGCGCGTCTCCCTGTCGCTCAAGGCGACCCAGGAAGACCCGTGGCAGCAGTTCGCCCGGACCCACCAGATCGGTCAGGTCGTCCCGGGTAAGGTCACCAAGCTCGTTCCGTTCGGTGCGTTCGTGCGCGTCGACGAGGGCATCGAGGGCCTGGTCCACATCTCCGAGCTGGCCGAGCGCCACGTGGAGATCCCGGAGCAGGTCGTCCAGGTCAACGACGAGATCTTCGTCAAGGTCATCGACATCGACCTCGAGCGCCGCCGCATCAGCCTCTCGCTGAAGCAGGCCAACGAGTCCTTCGGTGCCGACCCGTCCGTGGTCGAGTTCGACCCGACCCTGTACGGCATGGCCGCGTCCTACGACGACCAGGGCAACTACATCTACCCCGAGGGCTTCGACCCCGAGGCCAACGACTGGCTGCCGGGTTACGAGAAGCAGCGCGAGGAGTGGGAGCGCCAGTACGCCGAGGCGCAGCAGCGCTTCGAGCAGCACCAGGCGCAGGTCATCAAGTCCCGCGAGGCCGACGAGCAGGCCGCTGCCGAGGGTGCTGCCGCTCCGGCCGCCGCCTCCGGTGCCGGCAACGTCTCCGGCGGTTCGTACTCCTCGGAGTCGGCCGACACCTCCGGCGCCCTGGCGTCGGACGAGGCGCTGGCCGCCCTCCGCGAGAAGCTCGCCGGCGGCCAGAGCTGAGGCTCTGACCGGCCGCGGCTGACCGCAGGCTGACGTGAGGCCCGTTCCCCTTCGGGGGAGCGGGCCTCACGCGTGTTCGGGGGCCGTGCGGGGAATGGCCGGGGCGACCAAGAGCGTTCCCTCCCAAGGAACATGAGGAGGAACGGTCACCGTGTTGGATCCGCAGGGTTTGTACGAATGGGAGCCCAAGGGGCTCGCCGTGGCCGACCTGGCCCTGGCTCAGGAAACCGCCGGCCTGGTCATGCTCTACCACTTCGAGGGCTACATCGACGCTGGAGCGACCGGTGAGCAGATCGTCGAGCGGCTGCTCGACCAGCTGCCGAACCAGGTCGTGGCCCGCTTCGACCACGACCGGCTCATCGACTACCGGGCGCGCCGCCCGCTGCTGACCTTCCAGCGGGACCGCTGGAGCGCCTACGAGACGCCGAAGATCGAGCTGCGGCTGGTCCAGGACGCCACCGGCGCGCCGTTCCTCCTGCTGTCCGGGCCGGAACCGGACGTCGAGTGGGAGCGGTTCGCCGCCGCCGTACGGGAGTTGGTGGAACGGCTGAACGTACGCCTTTCGGTCAACTTCCACGGCATCCCGATGGGTGTGCCGCACACCCGCCCCGTCGGCATCACCCCGCACGGCAACCGCGCGGAGCTGGTACCGGGCCACCGCGGCCACTTCGACGAGGCGCAGGTGCCCGGCAGCGCCGAGGCGCTCCTCGAGTACCGGCTGACGGAGGCGGGCCACGACGTCCTCGGCATCGCCGCCCACGTCCCGCACTACGTCGCCCGCTCGCCCTACCCGGACGCCGCGCTGGTCGTCCTGGAGGCGATCACCTCGGCCACCGGCCTGGTGCTGCCCAACGCCGCGCACGCGCTGCGCAGTCAGGCGCTGCGCACCCAGGAGGAGATCGAGCGGCAGGTCGCCGAGGGGGACGAGGAGCTGGTGGCGCTCGTCCGCGGGCTGGAGCACCAGTACGACGCGATGGCCGGCGCGGAGACACGCGGGAACCTCGTCGCCGAGCCCCTGGAACTGCCGTCCGCGGACGAACTCGGCGCGGAGTTCGAGCGGTTCCTCGCCGACCGGGAGGGCGAGGGCGGCCGGTGAACCGGCGGCCGATAGCGTGGGGCCCATGCTGAAGGTGGGTCTCACGGGCGGTATCGGCGCGGGCAAGAGCGAGGTGTCGCGCCGGCTGGCCGCGCACGGAGCGGTGATCGTCGACTCGGACCGGATCGCGCGGGAGGTGGTGGAGCCGGGGACGGCCGGACTGGCCGCGGTCGTCGCGGAGTTCGGGCCGGAGGTGCTGACTCCGGACGGTTCCCTGGACCGCCCCCGCCTCGGTGCGGTCGTCTTCGCCGACGCCGGGCGGCTGGCCGCGCTGAACGCCATCGTCCATCCGCTGGTGCGGGCCCGGTCGGCCGAGCTGGAGGCCGCGGCGGCGCCGGACGCGGTCGTCGTGCACGATGTGCCGCTCCTGGTCGAGAACGGCCTGGCCCCGCTGTACGACCTGGTCGTGGTGGTCGACGCCCGGGAGGACACGCGGCTGGACCGGCTGGTGCGGCTCCGGGGCATGGCGCCGGAGGAGGCCAGGGCCCGGATGGCCGCCCAGGCCACGCGTGAACAGCGGCTCGCGGCGGCCGACATCGTGATCGCCAACGACGGTCCGGTGGCCGAGCTGGAGGCCCGGGTGGACGAGGTGTGGGCCGGGCTGTGCGCGCGGGCGGCGGAGGGCCGGGGGATCTCCTAGGAGCCGCGTGGGGCGACCTTCGGGGCACGGCTGGGAATAGGGCTTGACGTCCCGGCGTTGTGCGGGCCGCATCCTTCGGGGTGACCTGCATGGAACGCCAGGGATCCACAGGGAAGGGACCGTGCCCGTGGCCGAGCCGACACCCGAGACCCACGTCATCGACTTCCGCTCCGCCGAGCGGCTGCTGGACGCCCGCGATCCGCGCGGCGCGGTCAAGCTGCTGGACTCGGTCATCGCCTCCCATCCGGAGAACACCGCGGCCCGCCTGCTGCGGGCGCGCGCCTACTTCGCCGCCGCCCGGCTCCGCCCGGCCGAGCGCGAGTTCCAGCACGTGCTGGAACGCGAACCGGACAACGCCTTCGCCCACTTCGCCCTCGGCCGGACGCTCGTCCGCTCCGGCCGGCCCGAGGAGGCCGTACGGCACTTCCGGCTGGCCGCGGCGCTCGACCCCCGGCCGGACTTCGTGGCGGCGGCCCGCTTCGACGACAAGGGCTGAGGATCTGAGGGCGCCCGGCGCGGCGGGGCCGGCACGCCCCACCGGCCCCGGCGCGAGCCGTGGTGTTCCGGCGGCTCCGGGGCCGTGCACCCCTGATCGCGCGCCTCCGCCGCCGGCGCCGGCCCGTGGGCCGGTTACGGCCGTGGGGCCGGGGCTTGGGCGGGGCGCTCGGCCGGCGGGCAGGCCCCGGCCGCCCGGCGGTCCGGTGGAGGGCGTGGTCGGCCGTCCCGGTGCGGCGGGGGCCGGCAGCGTGGTCAGGGCCGTGGGTCCGGCGGCCTGTCGTCCCGGAGCGGTTCGTAGGGCGGTACGTCACGGCCCGGCTGGTAATGCGCGCCCTCGCGGATGTGGTGGATGACCACCGACAGGTCCGCGATGGTCACCAGGGCCAGGGCCGCGAAGGCCGCCGCCCAGCCGGGATGGCCGGTGAGGGCGAACAGCGCGGCTCCCGCGCCGGAGAACACCAGGCCGAGGACGGCCAGTCCGCAGCGCAGCCGCAGCGGGCTGCGGGCCGTGAGGGGCTCGTTTCCCGTACGCATGGGCACCATCTCCCCCTCCCAGGATCCACCCGCCGCCGGGTGGACGGAACCCGGACCGTACGCCACCCCCGTAACGGCGCCGGGTCAGACCAGCTGCCGTATCTCGCCCCGGACGCGGTAGAAGCCTCCGGAGGCCGGTGCCAGCGCGTCGACGACGTAGCGGGCGCCCGCCCGGCGGATGTGGCGCGGGAACTGGACGTTCCAGGCGGGCTCGTAGCCCTCGGACACCACGTGCACGCGGAGTCGTCCCCCCTCCTGGACGCACTCGACCACGACGCCCGACGCCGGGACGGCCTCGACGGTGGCCACCGTGGTCGCCGGGGTGTACGTGGGCAGGGCGGCGGCCGACTTGATGTCGCGCGGCACCGGGACGGTGCCCGAGCGGGCGGCGGTGATCGCGGCGTCCGAGGCGTCCACGCACACCAGCGAGCCGTCGGAGGTGACCATGTACAGCCGCTCGTCCAGGTACTGCATGGACAGCGCCGAGCCGCTGCCGGTGCCGAGCTTCCACAGCCGGGTGCCGTCGGCGTCGAAGCAGTAGACGGACGAGGAGTTGTCACCGGCGAAGACGTAGCGGCCGCCGGGGGCGGTGGCGCAGGAGTACACGACCGCGTCGCAGCGGTAGGTCGCCTCGACGCGGCCCGTCGTCTTCGACAGCCGCTGCACGCTGCGCCGGGCGGTGCCGGCGTAGACGGAGCGGTCCTCCTGCCAGCCGAAGAGGACCGCTCCGTCGGTCGGGCTGTGCCAGAGCCGGCCGCCGCCGTCGGGGGCGTAGGCGGTCACGCCTTCGGAGTGGCCGTGGTAGACGGCGTGCGCGTCCCGGCGGACCATCCACGCGTGGTTGCCGTCGCTCCGGCGCGACCACTGGTGCTCGTCCTCGTGGTCGATGACGGTCAGACCGCCGTCCCGGTCGGCCACGTTGAGCACGCCCTCGTGGATGTCCAGCCAGAAGATGTCGACGGAGGGCGTGACCTCGTAGGCCGCGAAGGGCAGCTTGGACGACAGGTCGTAGACGGTGCCGTCGTCGCACCCGGCGTAGATCCAGAAGTCGTCCGCGACCAGGCACTTGACGCCGTCCGGCAGCTTGTAGCGGGCGAGGACCTCGCCACCGTGGCCGAGGGTGAAGACGTCGCCGGCCTGGTTGCCGACCCAGCAGCGGTCCTCGTCGACGTGGATGCCGAAGGCCGCGGCGCCCGTGCGGAAGCGCCACAGCACCGGGGCGACCGCGCGGGCGGTCGAGGGCGCCGAGGAGACCTGACGGCGCGTCACCGATCGGGCGGCCCGGCCGCCCGGCACGGCCGGCGCGTAGCCCTTGCGGACCTTCTCCCCGACCTTCTTCGCGGCGGCGGCCCGGGCCTTGTCCTCGGTGGCGAAGGACGAGGTCTGCACCTGGCCCGCCGCACCGATCCGGCCGTAGCGGACGGTGACGGTCGTGCCGTCCACCGTCACCTCGTAGAACTTGTGCGCGCCGGCGCCCTCCTGCGAGAGCTCCAGGTAGGTGCGCTCGGACGCGCCGGACGCGGACGGTGTGACGGACATGGCAGGCCCCCTTCCCCGGCGGCCCCGGACGGCCGCCCTTCACTGCCCGGAACGTTAGGGGGTGCCACTGACAACGGGCCGTCCGCGCAGGTCAGGCCGCGTCGGGGACGTCCGCCAGGGTGAGCGGGCGGCCGGCCGGGTCCTCGGCGGCCTCCTCCAGCGCGTCCGCGATCACGTGCGGGGCGTTGGTGATGATCGCGTCCACGCCGAGGCGGGCCAGGGCGACCGCGCGCCGGGGGTCGTCCACGGTCCACGCGGAGATCTCCAGCCGCCGGCCGTGCGGGCCCTTGACGCCGTGCACCGACCGCACCCAGGCCGCGTCGATCTTGGTGTGGTCGGGGTTGATCTGGTCGGCGAACCTGGCGTAGTCGCGGAGCTCCGCAGGCTTCGGCGCGCCGAGGAAGCCGGTCTTCACGTCCGGACGCAGGCCGTGGAAGGTGCGGAGCGAGGCGGCGTTGAAGCTCTGGACGACGAGCCGGCCGCCGACGTGCCGCCGGTCGAGCCAGCCGGTCCTGCGGAGCTCCGCCACCAGCTGCCGCTCGATGCCCGGGTACAGCTCGGGCGCCTTGACCTCCAGGAGCAGCTTCTGGCGGTTGTGGTCGACGCGCCGGAGGTAGCCGTCGAGGGTGGGGACGCGCTCGCCGGCGAAGCGGCGGTCGAACCAGCTGCCCGCGTCCAGCTTGCGGATCTCGGCCAGCGTGAAGTCGCCGACCTTCCAGGGCGCCCGGTCGGGGAAGCGCTTCTTGACGTCGGTGGTCCGGGTGAGGGTGGTGTCGTGGATGACGACCAGCTTGCCGTCCTTGGTGCGCTGGACGTCGTTCTCGACCCAGCCGACGCCCAGCCGGGCGGCTCTGTCGATGGAGGCCAGGGTGTTCTCGGGGGCCTGGACCGGCACCCCGCGGTGCCCGATCGTGAGCGGCACCCGGGCGCGCGCCGTGGCGGCGGAGTCCGGCGCGGCCTCTGCGGCCGGTGTGACGAGGCCCAGCGCGACCGGGACGGTCACGGCCAGGCCGAGGAGGGTACGGGTCACGGGGGAGGCGGGGCGGATGCGCATCGGGGCTCCTCGCGGCGTCCGGGATGCCGGGCGCGGTGGCGACCGGTCCATGGCGTACGGAGACGGCGTACGAAGACAGTCGTACCGGAAACCCCCGCCCCCGCGCAGCAGGAAGGACGGCCGGGCAGCGGATGGCCGTCGGATCCTCACCTCCGGTTCACCTGGGAAAACCGCAGGTGAGGGCTGCCGCACCGGCCATTGTCAGTGGCAGGTCGTACGGTGGTCCCATGCGGCCCGTTTCCCAGATCGAACGCAAAGTGGCGCCTTTCGAGGTCGTCAGTCCCTACCAGCCCAGCGGTGACCAGCCGGCTGCCATCGCCGAGCTGGAGAAGCGCATCCGCGCGGGCGAGAAGGACGTCGTCCTGCTCGGCGCGACCGGTACCGGCAAGTCGGCGACCACGGCGTGGATGATCGAGAAGCTCCAGCGGCCGACGCTCGTCATGGCGCCCAACAAGACGCTCGCGGCCCAGCTCGCCAACGAGTTCCGCGAGCTCCTGCCCAACAACGCGGTCGAGTACTTCGTCTCGTACTACGACTACTACCAGCCCGAGGCGTACGTCCCCCAGTCGGACACCTACATCGAGAAGGACTCCTCGATCAACGAGGAGGTGGAGCGGCTGCGGCACTCCGCGACCAACTCGCTGCTCACCCGGCGGGACGTGGTCGTGGTGGCCTCGGTGTCCTGCATCTACGGCCTGGGCACGCCCCAGGAGTACGTGGACCGCATGGTCCCGCTCAAGGTCGGTGAGGAGATCGACCGGGACGATCTGCTGCGCCGCTTCGTGGAGATCCAGTACACGCGCAACGACCTGGCCTTCACCCGGGGCACCTTCCGGGTGCGCGGGGACACCATCGAGATCTTCCCGGTCTACGAGGAACTGGCCGTCCGCATCGAGATGTTCGGCGACGAGATCGAGGCGCTGTCCACGCTGCACCCGCTGACCGGCGAGGTCATCTCGGACGACCAGGAGCTGTACGTCTTCCCCGCCAGCCACTACGTCGCCGGCCCCGAGCGGATGGAGAAGGCCATCGCCGGGATCGAGGCGGAGCTGGAGGAGACGCTGGCGCGGATGGAGAAGCAGGGCAAGCTGCTGGAGGCCCAGCGGCTGCGCATGCGCACCACGTACGACATCGAGATGATGCGCCAGATCGGCTCCTGCTCCGGCATCGAGAACTACTCGCTGCACATGGACGACCGCGAGCCCGGCTCCCCGCCCAACACCCTGCTGGACTTCTTCCCGGACGACTTCCTCCTCGTCATCGACGAGTCGCACGTCACCGTGCCGCAGATCGGCGCCATGTACGAGGGCGACGCCTCCCGCAAGCGCACCCTGGTCGAGCACGGCTTCCGGCTGCCGTCCGCCATGGACAACCGCCCGCTGAAGTGGGAGGAGTTCACCGAGCGCATCGGGCAGACCGTCTACCTGTCGGCGACGCCCGGGAAGTACGAGCTGGCGAAGTCCGACGGCTACGTCGAGCAGATCATCCGGCCCACCGGGCTGGTCGACCCGGAGGTCGTCGTCAAGCCGACCGAGGGCCAGATCGACGACCTGGTGCACGAGATCCGCGAGCGCACCGAGAAGGACGAGCGGGTCCTGGTCACCACGCTCACCAAGAAGATGGCCGAGGACCTGACGGACTACTTCCTGGAGCTTGGCATCCAGGTGCGCTACCTGCACAGCGACGTCGACACCCTCCGCCGCGTCGAGCTGCTGCGCGAGCTGCGGGCCGGCGAGTACGACGTGCTGGTGGGCATCAACCTGCTGCGCGAGGGCCTCGACCTGCCCGAGGTGTCGCTGGTGGCGATCCTCGACGCCGACAAGGAGGGCTTCCTGCGCTCCGGCACCTCGCTGATCCAGACTATTGGCCGCGCGGCGCGCAACGTCTCCGGCCAGGTCCATATGTACGCCGACAAGATCACGCCGGCGATGGAGAAGGCCATCGACGAGACCAACCGGCGCCGCGCCAAACAGATCGCGTACAACAAGGAGCGGGGCATCGACCCGCAGCCGCTGCGGAAGAAGATCGGTGACATCGTCGCCACCATCGTCCGCGAGGAGATCGACACCCAGGAGCTGCTGGGCACGGGCTACCGGAAGCCGGCGGAGGGCAAGGGCGGGGAGAAGAAGGGGAAGGCCCCCGTCCCGACGGCCGCGGGCGGCGGCAAGAAGGGCAAGGCGAAGGCGGCCGTCGCGACCGACCGGCCGGCGGCGGAACTCGCCCAGCTCATCGAGGACATGACGGACCGCATGCGGGCCGCCGCGGCGGAGCTCCAGTTCGAGGTCGCCGCGCGGCTGCGCGACGAGGTCGGCGAGCTGAAGAAGGAGCTGCGGCAGATGAAGGAGGCGGGGGTCGCCTGACGGTGTTTCCGCCCCGGCGGCCCCCGGGTGGGGCCGCC
This sequence comes from Streptomyces mobaraensis, assembly GCF_020099395.1. Lineage (NCBI taxonomy): Bacteria > Bacillati > Actinomycetota > Actinomycetes > Kitasatosporales > Streptomycetaceae > Streptomyces > Streptomyces mobaraensis. The sequence continues at coordinate 5,724,095 of NZ_CP083590.1, forward strand.
GGAGCGGAGGTTGCGGTTCCTTCGTCCGGCTCCCGGTCCGGCCCCTTTGTCCGGCGCCCCTTTGTCTGGAAAGGCCCGGCGGAGATGTTGCAAGACCGCCACAAACCGCCCTGGGTGGAGCAGGCGGGAGCGGGAGTGCATAGGGTCGTTCCATGCGCCGCGCACGCGCGCGGCGTTCCGGGGGATGCACCGTCCGACGTCGTATGACGGTGACCGAACGACGAATGAGAAGGGACCGCGCGTGACAGTCAACTTGTCCAAGGGTCAGGGCATCAGCCTGCAGAAGGCCGGCGGGGGAAGCCTGACCGCGGTGCGGATGGGGCTGGGCTGGAAGTCGGCCCCGCGCCGGGGACTGTTCAGGTCGCGCACCACGGAGATCGACCTCGACGCCTCCGCGAGCATGTTCGCCGACGGCCAGCACATCGACGACGTCTGGTTCAACCACCTGGTGAGCCATGACGGTTCGGTGCGGCACACCGGGGACAACCTGGTCGGCGGCGCCGGCACCGGCGGCGACGACGAGACGATCCTGGTCGACCTCGACCGGGTGCCCGTCCACGTCGACCAGATCGTCTTCGCGGTGAACTCCTTCAGCGGGCAGACCTTCTCCGAGATCACCAGTGCCCACTGCCGGCTGGTGGACGACAACACCGGCCAGGAGCTGGCCCGCTACACGCTCGACGGCGGCGGCCCATACACCGCGCAGATCATGGCGAAGGTCCACCGGGTGGGCGGCGGCTGGCAGATGACGGCCATCGGCACCCCGTCCAACGGCCGGACGATCCACGACCTCTACCCGGTGATCGCGACCATCCTGTAGCCCCCCGGCGGGGCGGGTCCGACGGGGCGGACACGGGAGCACGGACAGTACGGAACGGCCCGGTGGCGCGGCGCCACCGGGCCTCTGCGGCGCACAGGACACAGAGGAGGGGGAGCAGGGCGATGACGGCCGAGCTGGTACGGGGGCAGAACCACCCGCTGACCGAGAGCCGGTTGGAGATCCGGGTCTCGGCGGGGGATCCGGTGGTGGTGGGGGCCGCGCTCGGCGGCGCGGACGGCAGGGTTCCGGACGCCGGCCGGGTCGCCCGGCCCGGCTCCCCGCGGCTGCCGGGCGTGGAGGTGCCGGCCGGCGTCGCCGCGGCGCAGCGGCTCTCCGTCGAACTGGACGCCCTGCCCGACGCGGTGCACCGCGTGCATGTCCTGCTCGCCCTGCCGTCCGGCGGCCGGGGCCCGGCGCGGTTCGGGGCGACGGCCGCGCCGTTCGTCGCCCTGTCCGGGGCCGGCGGCGACGACATCGCCAGCTTCACCGTCACCGAACTGGAAGCCGAGACCGCCCTGGTGGCCCTGGAGCTCTACCGCCGCCAGGGCGCCTGGCGGGTCCGGGCCGTCGGCCAGGGCTACGCGGGTGGCCTCGCCGAGCTCTTCCGCGACCTCGGGGTGGACCGCGCCGCCGAGCTCGCCGCGGGCGTCGAGGCGGAGGCGGCCGGGAGCGCGGCCGTGCTCTCCGCGTCGCAGCCCTCGGCGCAGCACGCCGGGAGCGGCTGCCGGCACGCCGGGCCGGCGGTGGACTGGTCCGCCGAGCCGGCCGTCCCGGAGGCGGCGCCGCCCGCCGCCCCGCAGGCCGTCCCCGCGCCCGAGACGCCGTCGCCGGCCGGTCCCGTCGACTACCGGCACCCGCGCCGCCGGGCCACCGAGCCCCCGCAGCCCGCTCCCGCCACCCCGGCCGCCCGGCCGGGGACGCCGCCGGAGCCCGTGGCCGGGGACGCCGCCGGCTGGACGATGGAGGAGCGCCTGTACAACCAGGTGTGGGGCATGTTCGAGGATCTGGCCCGGAGCACCGCCGCGTACCGCAGCGCGGTCGGCTTCGCCGAGTCGCGGCTGGAGAAGGAGCTCGACCGGGTGCTCTCCGACCCCGCCACCCGGGTCGGGCCGGCCGCCGACGCGGCCCGCGAGGAGGCGCGCGCCAAGCACGGCGGCCTGGTGGAGCAGGCCCGCGCCGTGCTCGACCGCGACCTCGCCCAGCTCACCGCCGAGGCCGAGGTCGTCGAGCACGCGCTGCCGCCGGCCCTCGCCCGGTGGGACAGTCCCGTCTGGCACGCCTACCAGGCGCCGCTGGAGACGCCGATGGCGCTGCGGCTGGGTGATCTGCACCTGCCGGAGCGGCGCGGCCTGCGCATCCCCATGCTGGTCCGGCTGCCGCTCCAGCGTGGCCTGTGGGTCGACTGCGGCCGGGCGACCGGCTCGGGCACGGACATGGCCGATCCGGCCGAGCTGCGCCGGCTGGCCATGGACTGCGCGGTGGCGCACGCCGCGCGGCTGCTGGCGGTGCACCCGGTCGGGGAGTTCGGCGTGCACGTCCTCGACCCGGCCGGTTCGGCGTCGGCCGCCCTGGCGCCGCTCGTCGAGCACGGGGTGCTGGCGCGTCCCCCGGCGGCCGGGGCCCAGGGGGTCTCCGCCGTCCTGACCGAGCTGACCCGGCGCGTCGACCTGGTGCAGATGGCGGTCCGCAGCGGAGCCGCCGACGCGCTGCCGCCCGATCTGGACACGGCCGAGCAGCTGCTGATCGTCAACGATTTCCCGCACGGCTTCGACGACCGCGCGGTCACCCAGCTCCGCTACCTCGCGGACGAGGGCCCCGCCGTGGGCGTGCACCTGATGATGGTGGCCGACCGGGAGGACTCTCGCGGCTTCGGCCCCGTCCTCGACCCGCTGTGGCGTTCGCTCCTGCGGATCACGCCGGTGCCCGACGACCACCTCGCCGATCCGTGGGTGCGGCATGCCTGGACGTACGAGCCGTCGCTGGCCCCGGCCGGCAGTGATGTGGTGCGGCAGGTGCTGTGGCAGGTGGGGCAGGCGAGGCGGGCCTACGGGCTCTGACCGGACCCGCCCTTGGCGGCCACTTGGGATTCTCTTTACTCTTTCTTGGTGCTTCCTGTACTGTTGGTGGTGCGGAGGCGACCCCGGCGCCGACCGGCACGAAAGTGCCGGGTGAACCGGCGAGTGGAAGGAGCCTCCGGCAGCGACGACGCTGGAAGTTGCCGTACGAGATGCCGGAGGTCCCGTGGACGTCTCCCTGACGCTGTGGCTGCTGACCGTTGCCGGTCTGTGCGCCCTGATCGCCGCCGACTTCTTCATCGGCGGCCGGAAGCCGCACGAGGTCTCGCTCAAGGAGGCCGGCACCTGGACGGTCGTCTGGGTCGTCCTCGCCGGCCTGTTCGGCCTGGGCCTGCTGTTCCTGGGCGGCGGGCAGCCGGCGGGCGAGTTCTTCGCCGGCTACATCACCGAGAAGTCGCTGAGCGTCGACAACCTCTTCGTCTTCGTCCTGATCATGGGCAAGTTCGCGGTGCCCGCCGCCTACCAGCAGCGGGTGCTGATGGTCGGCGTGCTCATAGCCCTCGTCCTGCGGGCCGTGTTCATCGGCGCGGGCGCGGCGATCATCGCCAACTTCTCCTGGGTCTTCTACCTCTTCGGGGCGTTCCTCGTCTGGACCGCCTGGAAGCTCATCCAGGAGGCTCGGGCGGAGGAAGAGGAGGAGGAGTTCGAGGAGAACCGCTTCCTGAAGGCGGTCGAACGCCGCTTCCCCTCCACGGACCGGTACCACGGCACCAAGCTCTTCGTCGTGGAGGGGGGACGGCGGCTGATGACGCCGATGCTGATCGTCATGCTGGCGATCGGCACGACGGACGTCCTCTTCGCCCTGGACTCAATCCCGGCGATCTTCGGTCTGACCCAGGACGCGTACATCGTCTTCACGGCCAACGCCTTCGCCCTCATGGGCCTGCGCCAGCTGTACTTCCTGATAGGCGGCCTGCTGCGGAAGCTGGTCCACCTCTCGTACGGGCTGTCGGTCATCCTCGGCTTCATCGGCGTCAAGCTGGTGCTGCACGCTCTCCACGAGAGCGGGGTGGCGGTGCCGGAGATCAGCATTCCGGTCTCGCTGGGCGTCATCTGCGCGGTGCTCGCCGTCACCACCGTCACCAGCCTGCGCGCCTCCGCGAAGGCCGAGCGGGCCGCCGCCGAGGGGAACCGGGAGGGCGCTGACGTCCACGCGGACGTCTGAGCCGACGCGTTCCCAGGCGCCCGCGCCGTTCCGCGGGCCGGGGAGCCCGGCCAGGGGGGCGGTGGCCGGCGTGTTCCCCGGTGTGGCGTCCGGCGTCTCCGCGGGCGTCGGCGCGGCGTCCGGCGCCTCCGTGGACGCGGGCCGGGTCTCCGGCAGCAGGGCGAAGCAGGCCAGGCTGAGCAGCGCGACGGCGATCAGGTAGACGGCCACGCCCCAGGGCGGCTGGTCCCCCCGGGTGACGGCCGTGGCGACCAGCGGTGTGACGGCGCCGCCCAGGATGCCCGCGAGGTTGTAGCCGACGGTGGCGCCCGTGCAGCGCACCCGGGACGCGTAGAGCTCCGGCAGATACGCGCCGACCACGGCGAACGTGATCATGAAGGCCAGCATCGCCACGACGAAGCCCACCGTCATCAGCACGGGGTTCCCGGTGTGCAGCAGGGCGACCATCGGGAACATCCACAGGACGACGGCCACGCAGCCGGCCAGGCACAGCGGGCGCCGTCCGACGCGGTCGCCGAGCAGGGCGAGCGGCGGCGTGGCGACGCCCGAGGCGACGACCGCCACCATGACGCAGACCAGCATGACGGTGCGGTCCACGCCGAGCCGTTCGGTGCCGTAGGCGAGGGCCCAGGTGGTGACCGTGTAGTAGACGGCGTAGCCCATGGCCAGCCCGCCGGCGGAGAGCAGGACGAGCCGCCAGTGGTCGCGTACCACCTCGGCGATCGGCAGTGGGGCCCGCTGCCCGGGGGTGAGTTCACGGAACTCGGGGGACTCGCTGATCCGGCTGCGGAGCAGCATGCCGCCGACCGCGAGCACGCCCGCCGCCCAGAAGGGCACCCGCCAGCCCCAGGTGCGGAACTGCGCGTCGGTGAGGCCGAGGGAGAGGCCGAGCGTGATGCCGTTGGCGAGCAGGAAGCCCAGCGGGGGGCCGAGTTGGGGGAAGCACGACCACAGGGCGCGGCGGTGCGCGGGGGCGTGCTCGGTGGTGAGCAGCACGGCGCCGCCCCACTCCCCGCCGAGGCCCAGCCCCTGGAGGAAGCGCAGCACGAGGAGGAGCAGCGGGGCGGCGGCACCGATCGCGGCGTACGGGGGCACCAGCCCGACGGCGACGGTGGCGACGCCGGTCAGCAGCAGGGAGACGACGAGGACGGGACGCCTGCCGTACCGGTCGCCCACGTGTCCGAAGAGCACGGATCCCAGCGGGCGGGCGATGAAGCCCACTCCGAAGGTGCCGAACGCCGCCAGGGTGCCCATCAGGGGCGAGGCGGTGGGGAAGAAGAGCGGGCCCAGCACCAGCGCGGCCGCGGTGCCGTAGGCGAAGAAGTCGTAGTACTCGATGGCCGTCCCGACGAGGGAGGCGGTCGCCAGGCGGAGCATGGCGGGAAGACCGGTGGGACCGGCAGGGCCGGTGGGGGAGCCGTCACGGTGCATGTACCGTCCAACTTCCCGTACCGGTACGGGACACGGGGCGCGCGGACGCGTTTCCGGGGGCGCGAAGGAACCTCCGCTTCCGGTTACCCTGCGGCGGACGCGCGCCCCCGGCGCTTGGCGACGGGTGCGCGCCCCTGCCGACGGCGCCGGAGAACCCGGCGCTGCCGTCACACCCGTCTCACCAGCCGCGCTCGCGCCACTCCGCGAGGTGCGGCCGCTCGGCGCCGAGGGTGGTGTCCGCGCCGTGCCCGGGGTAGACCCAGGTCTCGTCCGGAAGCCGCCCGAAGAGCTTGGTCTCCACATCGCCGAGCAGGCTGGCGAACGCCGCGGGGTCGTCGTGCGTGTTGCCGACGCCGCCCGGGAAGAGGCAGTCGCCGGTGAACACGTGCGGGTGGCCGTGCGGGTCGTCGTAGACCAGCGCGATGCTGCCCGGCGTGTGCCCGACCAGGTGGACGGCGGTGAGGGGCACCCGGCCCACCCGCAGCGTGTCACCGTCCTCGACGGGCACGTCCGTGGGCACCGGGATGCCCTCCGCGTCGTACCGCCCGGCGTAGGTGCGGGCGCCGGTGGCGTCCACCACCTCGCGCAGCGCGCCCCAGTGGTCCCCGTGCCGGTGGGTGGTGACGACCGAGGCGATCCCGCCGTCGCCGATCAGGCTGAGCAGCGTGTGCGGCTCGGCGGCGGCGTCGATCAGCAGCTGCTCGTCCGTCGCGCGGCAGCGCAGCAGATAGGCGTTGTTGTGCATCGGACCGACCGCGACCTTGGAGATCATCAGGTCGGTCAGCTCGTGTACGTCGGCGGGCCCGCCGACCTTCACCGCTCCCGTGTATGCCATGGGATCAGCCTAGTTCCCGGGTACGACAACGGGCCGGGCGGCGGGTCCCCCGGCCGTACCGGCGTCACAGCGGCGGCAGTGCCGGGACCGGGCTCCCGCCGGTGTCCAGGGCGGCGGCGTCGTTCCGGCCGGCGAGCCAGCCCAGCAGCGCGGGCGCCGGGCCGGAGACGCGGAGCCGGGGGCCGTCCGTGCCGCCGGTCCGCCACTCCCGTCCGTCCTCCGCGGCGAGCAGCAGGGCCGGCACCTCGGGGTGCCCGGAGAACCGCCGGGCCAGGAAGCCGATCTCCCGGTCGGTGAACTCGGCGGGCAGGTCCGCGAGCCCGTAGCCGATCCCGAGGTCCACATGGTGCAGCTCGACCTCGATCAGCCGCCGGAAGGGGACCCGGGAGGCGCGGTCCGTGATGCCGTTGCGCAGGGTGACCGTACGGGAGAGGTCGCCGGGGATGGCGGCCGTTTCCAGGAAGCGCCGGGAGCTGTCCCGCAGGTCGGCGAGGTGGGTGGCGAGGGGGCGCGGGGCGTCCCGTTCGATGTCGGCGTCCCGGACCGCCGCGTCGGCGTACATCGGCCGTCCGGCGAGCACGTTGACCAGGGCGTCGGCGTTGCGCGAGAGGTGGGCCAGGACGTGGCCGCGGGTCCAGCCGGGGAGCCGGGAGGACTCGGCGAGGGCGGACTCCGGGAGCTTGGCCACGGCGGTCAGCAGCCGGTCGGTGGCCTCGCCGACCAGGGCGAGGTCGTGCTCGTGATCAGCCATGGCCCGACGATAGCGCCGCCACTCGTTCGGGTGAAGGAGATGGACTCCGGCCGTAAATCGAATGTGCGTGCTATACGCTCGATGTGCGGCATCCTGGAGAGATGGCCGCAGCGCTCTCGTACCCTGGCTGGGTCGGGAGCATCGCTCCGCACTGACCCCTGCCGCCGCGACGGGCCCGCATTCACGGGCCGGCGTCGCGTGGCGGCGGGGCCGGCGCACCCCCTCGTCTTCTCAAGAAAGGTGCCGACCGGCGTGGCAGACCGTCTCATCGTCCGTGGCGCGCGCGAGCACAACCTCAAGAACGTCTCGCTCGACCTCCCCCGTGACTCCCTCATCGTCTTCACGGGTCTTTCCGGGTCGGGCAAGTCGTCCCTCGCCTTCGACACGATCTTCGCCGAGGGGCAGCGCCGTTACGTCGAGTCGCTCTCCTCGTACGCACGGCAGTTCCTGGGCCAGATGGACAAGCCCGACGTGGACTTCATCGAGGGCCTGTCCCCGGCCGTGTCCATCGACCAGAAGTCGACCTCGCGCAACCCGCGCTCCACGGTCGGCACGATCACCGAGGTTTACGACTACCTCCGTCTGCTGTTCGCCCGGATCGGCAAGCCGCACTGCCCCGAGTGCCGGCGGCCGATCTCCCGGCAGTCGCCGCAGGCCATCGTCGACCGGGTGCTGGAGCTGCCCGAGGGCAGCCGCTTCCAGGTCCTGTCGCCGCTGGTGCGCGAGCGCAAGGGCGAGTACGTCGACCTCTTCTCCGACCTCCAGACCAAGGGCTACAGCCGCGCCCGGGTGGACGGCCAGACGATCCAGCTCACCGAGCCGCCCAAGCTGAAGAAGCAGGAGAAGCACACCATCGAGGTGGTCGTCGACCGCCTCACCGTCAAGAGCAGCGCCAAGCGCCGGCTGACCGACTCGGTCGAGACCGCGCTGGGCCTGTCCGGCGGCATGGTCATCCTGGACTTCGTCGACCTCCCCGAGGACGACCCCGAGCGTGAGCGGATGTACTCCGAGCACCTCTACTGCCCGTACGACGACCTCTCCTTCGAGGAGATGGAGCCGCGCTCCTTCTCCTTCAACTCGCCCTTCGGCGCCTGCCCGGACTGCACCGGCATCGGCACCCGCATGGAGGTCGACCCGGAGCTGATCGTCCCGGACGAGGACAAGAGCCTGGACGAGGGAGCGATCAGCCCCTGGGCGCACGGCCAGAGCAAGGACTATTTCCACCGCCTGGTCTCCGCCCTCGCCGACGAGCTGGGCTTCCGCACCGACATCCCCTGGGCGGGGCTGCCGCAGCGCGCCAAGAAGGCCCTGCTGAACGGCCACCGCACCCAGGTCGAGGTGCGCTACCGCAACCGGTACGGCCGCGAGCGCGCGTACACCACCTCGTTCGAGGGCGTCATCCCGTTCGTCAAGCGGCGGCACTCCGAGGCGGAGAGCGACTCCAGCCGCGAGCGCTTCGAGGGCTATATGCGCGAGGTGCCGTGCCCGACCTGTGAGGGCACCCGCCTCAAGCCGGTCGTGCTGGCGGTCACCATCCAGGACCGGTCCATCGCGGAGGTCTCCGCGATGTCCATCAGCGAATGCGCCGACTTCCTGCGGGACATGACGCTCACCGGCCGCGAGAAGAAGATCGCCGAGCGCGTCCTCAAGGAGGTCAACGAGCGGCTCCGCTTCCTCGTCGACGTCGGCCTGGACTACCTCTCGCTCAACCGCGCGGCGGGCACCCTCTCCGGCGGCGAGGCGCAGCGCATCCGGCTCGCCACGCAGATCGGCTCCGGCCTGGTCGGCGTGCTCTACGTGCTGGACGAGCCGTCCATCGGTCTGCACCAGCGCGACAACCACCGGCTCATCGAGACGCTGGTGCGCCTGCGGGACATGGGCAACACCCTGATCGTCGTCGAGCACGACGAGGACACCATCAAGGTCGCCGACTGGGTCGTGGACATCGGCCCGGGCGCCGGCGAGCACGGCGGCAAGGTCGTGCACAGCGGCCCGCTGGCCGAGCTGCTGGCCAACGAGGCGTCGATGACCGGGCAGTACCTCTCCGGTCGGCGGGCCATCGCCACCCCGGAGGGGCGGCGTCCGATCGACAAGAAGCGCGCGCTGACCGTGCGCGGCGCCCGGGAGAACAACCTGCGCGACATCGACGTGTCGTTCCCGCTCGGGGTGCTCACGGCCGTCACCGGTGTCTCGGGTTCCGGCAAGTCGACGCTGGTCAACGACATCCTGTACACGCACCTGGCCCGCGAGCTGCACGGCGCCCGCACGGTCCCCGGCCGGCACACCCGGGTGGACGGCGACGACCTGGTCGACAAGGTCGTCCACGTCGACCAGTCGCCGATCGGCCGGACGCCGCGCTCCAACCCGGCCACGTACACCGGGGTGTTCGACAACATCCGCAAGCTCTTCGCGGAGACGATGGAGGCGAAGGTCCGCGGCTACCTGCCCGGCCGCTTCTCCTTCAACGTCAAGGGCGGCCGCTGCGAGAACTGCTCCGGCGACGGCACCATCAAGATCGAGATGAACTTCCTGCCGGACGTCTACGTGCCGTGCGAGGTCTGCCACGGTGCGCGGTACAACCGCGAGACCCTGGAGGTGCACTACAAGGGCAAGTCCATCGCCGAGGTGCTGGACATGCCGATCGAGGAGGCGCTCGGCTTCTTCGAGGCGGTTCCGACGATCGCGCGCCACCTGCGGACCCTCCACGAGGTCGGCCTCGGATACGTGCGCCTCGGGCAGCCGGCCCCGACGCTGTCCGGCGGCGAGGCACAGCGCGTCAAGCTCGCGAGCGAGTTGCAGAAGCGCTCGACGGGCCGCACGGTGTACGTCCTCGACGAGCCGACCACCGGTCTGCACTTCGAGGACATCAACAAGCTGATCTCGGTGCTGTCGGGTCTGGTCGACAAGGGCAACAGTGTGATCGTCATCGAGCACAACCTCGATGTGATCAAGACGGCCGACTGGATCGTCGACATGGGCCCGGAAGGCGGCAAGAACGGCGGCATGGTCATCGCCGAGGGCACGCCGGAGGAGGTCGCGGCCGTCGAGGACAGCCACACCGGCCGGTTCCTGCGGGAGATGCTCGGCGAGCGGGTGGCCGACCCGGACCCGGAGGACGCCCCGAAGCGGGGCACCGCGGGGCGGCGGGCGCCCGCGAAGAAGACCGCCGCGAAGGCGGCGGCCGGCAGGTCGGCCGCGGGGAAGTCCGCGGCGGGCAAGTCGGCGGCGGCGAAGAAGACCGCGGCCAAGAAGGCGCCGGCCAAGGCGGCGGCCAAGAAGGCGGCTGGGCGCCGGGCCTGAGAGCGGAGCCGACGTCCGGTCCCGGACCCCTTCGGGGGACGGGACCGGACGCGTATCCGGGGTCTTCCGGACGCGTATCCGGGGTCTTCCGGACGCGTATCCGGGGTCTTCCGGACGCGTATCCGGGGTCTTCCGGACGCGTATCCGGGGTCTTCCGGACGCGTATCCGGGGTCTTCCGCGGTCGCGCGGCAGCGGCGGGGCGGTTCTGCCGGGTGTGGGCTCGGCACGTGCGGTGCCGTACGGGCGCCGCGCTCGCACGGGACCGCGCGGGGACGCCCGGACAGTGCCGGTATCGTCGGGACCGATCGTCACAGCAGCCCCGGCGGCACCGCCCGTCGGCGTACCCCCGTGGAGCCTCCATGACCAGCCCGCAGCCGGCGCCCTGCTGCGCCTCTCGCCGTACCGTCCTGCGGGGGGCCGCGCTCGCGGGCGCGGCCGGGCTGGGCGTCACCGCCTGCGGCGGCACGGAGGGCGGCAGGCCCTCGTCGACGCCCACCGCCCCCGTCGAGCTGGGCGCGGCGGGCGACGTCCCGGTCGGCGGGGCGCGTCTGTACCGGGAGGAGCGGGTGCTGGTCACCCGGCCGAAGAAGGACGAGTACCGGGCGTTCAGTGCAGTCTGCACCCACGCGGGCTGCGTCGTCTCGAAGATCGAGGACGGGAAGGTGCTCTGCGGCTGCCACGGCAGCGAGTTCGACGCGAACACCGGCAAGGTGCTGCGGGGCCCGGCCTCCGTCCCGCTGCCCGAGGTGCCGGTACGGGTGGCCGGCGACCGGCTGGTGGCGGGCCCGAAGAGCTGACCGGGCCGGCCCTGCGGCCGGATCCACGACGGGCCCACGCCGCACGACGGCCCCCGGCCGCTCACAGCGCGCGTCGAGACCCGTCCGCTCCCGCGACGGTCTCACGATCCGCCCCCAGGCCGTCGGCCCCCGTTCACGACCAGTCCCACCCGATCCCCACGATCCCCGGCCGTACCGCCTGTTCCACCATGTGCACCCCTGGGTGCCGTCCCGCCAGCGTCAGTTCCTCCTGGCCGCCGCGCGGCGCGCTCGCCGTGGCCTGGCTGAAGCGGCGGCAGCGGACGGGCAGCGCGGTGGCGTCGAAGCGGACCTGGAGGACGTACTGGCCGCCGGCGAAGCTGAAGCCGCGGACGTACTCGCTGCTCTGGCCGCCCGTCCCGTCGTCGAACGCATAGCCCAGCAGATACGTTTCTCCGCACCGCAGCCGGGCGTCGAACAGCAGCTCCGCGACCAGGACGCCGGCCCCCGCATGCCACCGGACGCGCCCCACGCGGCAGTTCTCGGTGGCGCGTACGCCGATCCGGGCAGGGTCGCAGCCGGGGTCCCCGTAGTGGATGGCGACATAGCGGTCGACGCCGTCCCGGTGCGCCCGGACGACGTGGTGGGACTCGCGGCCGCGGAGTTCGCGGCGCGCCCCGATGCGGACGTGCTCCAGGTGGCAGACCGTGTGCAGCCCGCCGTCGGCGGGGGTCTCCAGCTCGGCGAGGAGCCGTTCCACCGCGCGGGCCTCGTCCATGAGGGCACGCAGCGAGCGGGCGGCGGGGCGCTCCGACGCCGGCCGGGCCACCGGTTCCAGTAAGCGGGTCAGGGCCTGCGCGGGCAGGTCCAGGATCTCCTCCAGCAGCCGCACCGCGCGCAGCGACTCGGGGCGCCGCGGTCTTCGGGCCCCCTGCTGCCAGTAACTGAGGCTGGTGACACCGACGGTGACGCCGCGTTGGGCGAGCCGGCGCTGCACCCGGTGCAGGGCCAGGCCGCGCGCCGTCAACGCGGTGCGCAGGGCCAGGTGGAAGGGCCCGGTGCGGAGCGCCTGGGCCAACTCGGCCTCGGCGTCTCGCATGCTGGTCCGTACCATCGCTCGCTGCCTCCTGTGAATATTCACTCGGGGTGACCGGGGTCACGGCCGCGTGGAGGACAGCCTTCCTCCTGACGGGCACAGGGCGTTCACAACCGTCGTGATCCGTTCACTTGGGTGTTCCCTATCGCATTCAAGCCGGTTGACCGACACCCGACAACATCCGATGCTCCTCACCAGCGTCCGGACGCGCTCCTCCACCGAACCACCCCACCACGGGAGGAACGTCCATGTCCCGTGCCTCGGCACAGCTCGAAAGACCCGACATACCCGGCATACCCGGGAACACCCCCACCCCCCCGCCCGCGCGGCAGACGGCTCTCCGTCGCCGCCCTCACCGCCGCCGCGCTGATCGCGCTGCCCGCCGCCACCGCCACGGCCGCCCCCACCGGCCACGAGCTGCGCGGCGCCAACCGGCTCAACATCTCCATGCAGGCCCAGCAGAAGGACAACTGGTGCTGGGCCGCCTCCGGCAACACCATCGCCACCTGGTTCGGCCGCAAGTACAGCCAGAACCAGTTCTGCAACGCCGCCTTCAACCGGCAGCAGGGCACCGACTGCCCCAACAACCAGGCCAACCTGGGCAACGTCCAGAACGCCCTGCGCTGGGCCGGCATCAAGAGCGGCTCGTACGTGGACGGCTGGCTGCGCTACCCGACCGTGCAGAGCGAGATCAACGCCAACCGGCCCATCGAGACACGCATCGGCTGGAAGTCCGGCGGCGGTCACATGCACGTCGTCTACGGCTACGACGACTCCAACAGCATGGTCTACTGGGGCGACCCGTGGCCGAGCAGTAACCGCTACAACTGGGCATCGCACAGCTGGTACGTCAACAACAACCAGTTCGCCTGGACGCATTCGCTCTACCGGATCGGCGGGTGAGGTCATGACCACGCGTGAAACCCACCGCTCCGGCCGGACGTACGCCCGTGTCGCGGCCGCCGGTGCCCTGACCGCCGGCGTGCTCGCCCTCGCCCCGCTCGCCCACGCCGCACCGCCGCCCGCGGTCCCCGCCCCGCCCGCCGCCGGTCTGGCGGCGGCCCACGACGCGGCGGCGTCCTCCACGACGCTGGACACCCTGTCCCGGTTCTTCGCCCGGGACGGCGCCCTCGCCAAGGGGGACGCCAAACCGCGGATCGAGGGCGCGGCCGTGCCCGTCTACGCCCTCTCGCCCGACTTCGTGGCCGGGAAGCGGAACGCACCCGTCGCCACGCTGGAGTTCCTCGCCAGCAAGGCCGTCTCGGCCGACGGGCAGAAGGCGTCCGTCTGGACGGCCGGTGGCGGCACCGACTGGAAGGTCGTCAACATCGCCACCGGCGACGACGAGACGCGCTACGCGGCCGAGGGGGCGAAGAAGCTCAGCGGCGGCACGGTCTTCCGCGAGCCCCAGGTCAACGCCTGGTACGTGCAGCGCGCCGACCGGGTCCTGCCCCTGAACACCGAGGCCGTCCGGGCCGTCGGCGCCCGCGGCACCACCGTGGACGCCTACCGGGACCGCGTCCACAAGGCGTACGGCGACAAGCTGCCCGGTTCGGCCTACGCGAAGAAGGGCCTGGCGGGCGGCTACGGGACCGAGGCCCAGGCACGGCCGGCCGACGCCTCGGCGCCGCTCGCCGCCGAGCCCGTCGGTTCCGCTTCCGACTCTGTCGGCACCACCACCCTGGCCGCCTCGGCCGGCGGCGCCGCCCTGGCCCTCGGCCTCGGCACCGTCGCCGTCCGCAGGCTCCGGCGCCGCTGACGCGACGCCGGTCACCCCCCCACACGCTCCGGCCCCGGCGCCCTCCACGCGCCGGGGCCGGAGCACTGCCTTCCGGCTGCCGCGAGACCGGCTTGTCAGTGCCCGCAAGTAGGGTGTGAGACATGGCCGACCCCAGCAGCTACCGACCCAAGCCGGGACAGATCCCCGACTCGCCCGGGGTGTACCGGTTCCGTGACGAGCACGGCCGGGTGATCTACGTCGGGAAGGCGAAGAGCCTGCGCCAGCGGCTCTCCTCGTACTTCCAGGACCTCGCCGGTCTGCACCCGCGCACCCGCACGATGGTCACCACCGCCGCCTCCGTCGAGTGGACCGTCGTGGGCACCGAGGTCGAGGCGCTGCAGCTCGAGTACTCCTGGATCAAGGAGTACGACCCGCGCTTCAACGTGAAGTACCGGGACGACAAGAGCTATCCCTACCTGGCCGTCACCCTGAACGAGGAGTTCCCGCGCGTGCAGGTCATGCGCGGCGCCAAGAAGAAGGGCGTGCGCTACTTCGGGCCCTACGCGCACGCCTGGGCGATCCGCGAGACCGTCGACCTGATGCTCCGCGTCTTCCCCGTCCGCACCTGCTCCGCCGGGGTGTTCAAGCGCTCCGCCCAGATCGGCCGCCCCTGCCTGCTCGGCTACATCGGCAAGTGCTCCGCCCCCTGCGTCGGCCGCGTCACCCCCGAGGAGCACCGCGAACTGGCCGACGAGTTCTGCGACTTCATGGCCGGCCGCACCGGCGCCTACCTCCGCCGGCTGGAGCGGCACATGCAGGAGGCGGCCGAGGAGATGGAGTACGAGAAGGCCGCCCGGCTCCGCGACGACATAGGGGCGCTGCGGCGCGCCATGGAGAAGAACGCCGTCGTCCTCGCCGACGCCACCGACGCCGACCTGATCGCCGTGGCCGAGGACGAGCTGGAGGCGGCCGTGCAGATCTTCCACGTCCGCGGCGGCCGGGTGCGCGGCCAGCGCGGCTGGGTGACCGACAAGGTCGAGGCGGTGGACACCGCGGGCCTGGTCGAGCACGCGCTCCAGCAGCTCTACGGCGAGGAGCAGGGCGACGCGGTGCCCAAGGAGGTCCTCGTCCCCGCCCTGCCGGACCCCGTCGAGCCGGTCGCCGAGTGGCTGACCGCCCGCCGCGGCTCCCGCGTCGACCTGCGCATCCCGCAGCGCGGCGACAAGAAGGACCTGATGGCGACGGTCCAGCGGAACGCCCAGCAGGCGCTGGTCCTGCACAAGACCAAGCGCGCCTCCGACCTGACCACCCGCTCCCGCGCCCTGGAGGAGATCGCCGAGGCCCTGGGGCTGGACTCGGCGCCGCTGCGCGTCGAGTGCTTCGACATCTCCCACCTCCAGGGGCAGGACGTGGTGGCGTCCATGGTCGTCTTCGAGGACGGCCTCGCGCGGAAGAGCGAGTACCGCCGCTTCCAGATCAAGGGCTTCGAGGGGCAGGACGACGTCCGGTCCATGCACGAGGTCGTCTCCCGCCGTTTCCGCCGCTATCTGCGGGAGAGCCAGAAGACGGGGGAGTGGACCGTAGAGGAAGCCGACGGTCCGGAGGAGGACACCGCCGGCCCCCGCGACGACAACGGCCGCCCCAAGCGCTTCGCCTACCCGCCGCAGCTCGTCGTGGTCGACGGCGGCCGGCCCCAGGTGCAGGCCGCCCGCCGGGCCCTGGACGAGCTGGGCATCGCCGACGTCGCCGTCTGCGGCCTCGCCAAGCGCCTGGAGGAGGTCTGGCTGCCGGACGAGGAGGATCCGGTCGTCTTGCCGCGCACCAGCGAGGGCCTCTACCTGCTCCAGCGCGTCCGCGACGAGGCGCACCGCTTCGCCATCGCCTACCAGCGCGGCAAGCGCGCCAAGACGATGAAGGCGTCCCCGCTGGACGCCGTCGCCGGCCTGGGCGGCAGCCGCAAGCAGGCGCTGCTCAAGCACTTCGGCTCGGTGAAGAAGCTGCGCGCGGCCACGGTCGAGCAGATCTGCGAGGTGCCCGGCGTCGGCCGGAAGACCGCGCTGGCCGTCGCCGCCGCCCTGGCCGAAAGCGCCCCGCCCGCCCCGGCCGTCAATATGGCGACGGGCGAGATCCTGGACGAGTCCGAGGGATGATGGAGACGACGGCGAGGAGCGCGGGAGCGGCCGGCGGGCGCGTGACCCCGGCCCGGGCGCCGCACCCCGCGAGGATCAGGGAAAGAGCACAGGGAGAGCCGGACGGACGGGGTCGCGACCACGGCCCCGCCGGCAGAACGGGGGACACCACATGCAGCACGGCATGAACGCACACGATCGGGACGGAGCAAAGGTGAGTACGGGCACGACGGCGGACACGACCGGCGAGGCGGCGGGCATCCCCGAGCTGGTCATCATCTCGGGCATGTCGGGGGCGGGCCGCAGCACCGCCGCCAAGTGCCTGGAGGACCTCGGCTGGTTCGTCGTCGACAACCTGCCGCCCGCCCTCATCCCCACCATGGTCGACCTCGGCGCCCGCTCCCAGGGCAACGTGGCGCGGATCGCCGTGGTCGTCGACGTCCGCGGCCGGCGGTTCTTCGACAACCTTCGCGAGTCCCTCGCGGACCTCGCCGCCAAGAAGGTCAAGCGCCGGGTGATCTTCCTGGAGGCGTCCGACGACGCCCTGGTCCGCCGCTTCGAGTCGGTCCGCCGTCCGCATCCCCTCCAGGGCTCCGGCCGCATCGTCGACGGCATCGCCGCCGAGCGCGACCTGCTCCGCGAGCTGCGCGGCGACGCCGACCTGGTCATCGACACCTCCAGCCTCAACGTCCACGAGCTGCGCGCCAAGATGGACGCCCAGTTCGCCGGCGAAGAGGAGCCCGAGCTCCGCGCCACCGTCATGTCCTTCGGCTACAAGTACGGCCTGCCCGTCGACGCCGACCTGGTGGTGGACTGCCGCTTCCTGCCCAACCCGCACTGGGTCCCCGAGCTGCGCCCCTTCACCGGCCTCAACGAGGAGGTCTCGGGCTACGTCTTCAACCAGCCCGGTGCCAAGGAGTTCCTCGACCGCTACACCGAGCTGCTCCAGCTCATCGCGGCCGGCTACCGCCGCGAGGGCAAGCGGTACGTGACGATCGCCGTGGGCTGCACGGGCGGCAAGCACCGCTCGGTGGCCATGTCCGAGAAGCTCGCCCACCGCCTCGTCTCGGAGGGTGTCGAGACCGTCGTCGTTCACCGGGACATGGGGCGCGAGTGACCGGCCGCGGTTTCCGGATGCGCCGCGCCCGCCGGGTCGTCCCCGGCGGTCCGCGCGGCGCCGAGCGGCGCCTCCAGCGCCGCACCCAGCCCAAGGTCGTCGCCCTCGGCGGCGGCCGCGGGCTGTCCGCCTCGCTCGCCGCGCTGCGCCGGATCACCGGCGACCTGACGGCCGTGGTCACCGTCGCCGACGACGGCGGCTCCAGCGGCCGGCTGCGCGACGAGCTCGGCGTGCTGCCCCCGGGCGACCTGCGCAAGGCCCTCGCCGCGCTGTGCGGCGACGACGACTGGGGGCGCACCTGGTCGCGCGTCGTCCAGCACCGCTTCGCCAGCGAGGGCGACCTGCACGGCCACGCCGTCGGCAACCTGCTGATCGTCGCCCTCTGGGAGCAGCTCGGCGACCACGTCCAGGCCCTCGACCTGGTCGGCAAGCTGCTCGGCGCGCACGGCCGGGTGCTGCCCATGTCCGCCGTCCCGCTGGAGCTCCAGGCGCTGGTCCGCGGCCACGACCCCCGCGAGCCGGACGCCGTCACCACGGTCCGCGGCCAGGCCACCGTGGCCCTCACCCCGGGCGAGGTGCACTCCGTGCACGTGGTTCCGGAGGACCCGCCCGCCGTGCCCGAGGCCGTGGAGGCGGTGCTGGACGCCGACTGGGTGGTGCTCGGCCCGGGCTCCTGGTTCTCCTCGGTGATCCCGCATCTGCTGGTCCCCGAGCTGCTGACCGCCCTGCAGGAGACCAAGGCCCGCCGGGTGCTCTCGCTGAACCTCGCCCCCCAGCCCGGCGAAACCGAGGGCTTCTCCCCGCAGCGTCATTTGGAGGTTTTGGCCCGACACGCCCCTAAACTCGCCCTGGACGTGGTGCTGGCCGACGAGGCCGCCGTGCCCGACCGGGACAGCCTCCGGGACGCCGCCAAGCGGCTCGGCGGCACGGTCGAGCTGGCGCCGGTCGCCGCCCAGGGGAGTTCCGCTACGCACGATCCGGAACTGCTGGCCGCCGCGTACGACCGTATTTTTCGGATGCATGGAAGGATCGGCCCATGGCGATGACGGCAGCGGTGAAGGACGAGATCTCCCGGCTCCCCGTCACCCGGACCTGCTGCCGGAAGGCGGAGGTCTCGGCGATCCTCCGCTTCGCCGGCGGCCTGCACCTGGTCAGCGGGCGCATCGTGATCGAGGCGGAGCTGGACACGGGCATCGCGGCCCGGCGGCTGCGCAAGGACATCCTGGAGATCTTCGGCCACGCCTCCGACCTGGTCGTCATGGCCCCCGGCGGACTGCGCCGCGGCAGCAGGTACGTGGTGCGGGTGGTGGCGGGCGGTGACCAGCTGGCCCGCCAGACCGGCCTGGTCGACGGCCGCGGCCGGCCGATCCGCGGCCTGCCCCCGCAGGTCGTCTCCGGCGCCACCTGCGACGCGGAGGCCGCCTGGCGCGGCGCCTTCCTGGCCCACGGCTCGCTGACCGAGCCCGGCCGCTCCTCCTCCCTGGAGGTCACCTGCCCCGGCCCGGAGGCGGCGCTCGCCCTGGTCGGCGCCGCCCGCCGGCTCCAGATCGCGGCCAAGGCCCGCGAGGTGCGCAACGTCGACCGGGTGGTCGTCCGCGACGGTGACGCCATCGGCGCGCTGCTCACCCGGCTCGGCGCCCATGAGTCGGTGCTCGCCTGGGAGGAGCGCCGGATGCGCCGCGAGGTGCGGGCCACCGCCAACCGGCTGGCCAACTTCGACGACGCCAACCTGCGCCGCTCCGCCCGGGCCGCCGTCGCCGCCGGGGCCCGGGTCCAGCGGGCCCTGGAGATCCTCGGCGAGGAGGTCCCCGAGCACCTCGCCGCCGCCGGCCGGCTGCGCATGGAGCACAAGCAGGCGTCCCTGGAGGAGCTGGGCGCCCTCGCCGACCCGCCGCTCACCAAGGACGCCGTGGCCGGCCGGATCCGCCGGCTGCTCGCGATGGCCGACAAGCGCGCCCAGGACCTCGGCATCCCCGGCACCGAGTCCAACCTGACCGAACTGGCCGATCTGCCGGAGGATCTGGTGGACGGCATGGTCAAGGGCATGGCCGGCTGACACCGGCCGTGAGGATGCCTGGCGGGCGGCCCAGGGACGATGCCGACAGCACCGGCCGGCCCGACGG
The DNA here is from genome assembly GCF_020099395.1 of Streptomyces mobaraensis. Lineage (NCBI taxonomy): Bacteria > Bacillati > Actinomycetota > Actinomycetes > Kitasatosporales > Streptomycetaceae > Streptomyces > Streptomyces mobaraensis. The sequence continues at coordinate 5,743,413 of NZ_CP083590.1, forward strand.
ATCCGGCCGCCGCCCGGCGGCCCGGCCGCTCTCGCGGACCCCGCGGAGGCCTCCCGCTCCGCCACCCGGGTCCGCGCGGCCGGCCCGGCGCGCCTTGGCACGATCGGCCCCACTGGTCGCGCCGCGGCCCCTTCGATCCGGCCGCTCCGGTCGGTTCCGGCCGACTTCACCGCGGGAGCCCCGGCGGGGCGGCCGCCCCGCCGGGCAGGACACCCCCATCCCCTCCCAGGCCCTATTGACATGCTCATGGGCCCTCGGAAGCCTGTCGTCCGGCATGGACGGGACAGACAACGGCAAGGGGGGTTCATGAGACGCAGGACACGAGCGACCCTCGTGGCGGCAACGCTGCTCCTCGGCGGAGTCACCGCGGCACCCTTCGCACACGCCACACCCTTCGCACCCGCACGACCGGACACCGGCGCCGCCGACACCTCCGAGGCACCGACCGTATGGACCGGCGAGGTCACCCAGGCCCAGGTGCCGCTGCTGCTCAAGGCGGGCGTCGACGGGCACGAGCTGGGCCGGCCCACCGGGGACCGGGCCGTCCCGGTCGAGCTCTACCTCACCCGCGCGCAGGCCGACGGACTGCGCGGACAGGGCGTGAAGCTCACCGAGAAACAGCTGTCACCCCGCGCCCGTGAGCGCCTCAAGCCCGGGGGCGACGGCGTCTTCCGCCCGTACAGCGGCCCCAAGGGCCTCCAGCGCGAGGTGATCGACACCGGCCGGGCCCACCCGGGGCTGACCAAGGTGGTGAGCATCGGCAAGACCGTCCGCGGACAGGACATCCTCGCGCTCAAGCTCAGCAAGGACGCGGCCCGGAGCAAGGACGGCTCCAAGCCCGCCGTGCTCTACATGTCCAACCAGCACGCCCGGGAGTGGATCACCCCGGAGACCACCCGGCGGCTGATGCACCACTACCTCGACCGCTACGGCAAGGACCCGCGGATCACCCGGCTCGTGGACCGCACCGAACTGTGGTTCGTGCTCTCCGCCAACCCCGACGGCTACGACCACACCTTCAAGAGCCCCGAGACCCGCTTCTGGCGGAAGAACCTCCGCGACAACAACGGCGACGGGAAGATCACCGCGGGCGACGGCGTCGACCTCAACCGCAACTTCCCCTACAAATGGGGCTACGACAACGAGGGCTCGTCCCCCGACCCCGACTCCGAGACCTACCGCGGCCCCGCCCCCGCCTCCGAACCGGAGACCCGGGCGCTGGACGCGTTCGAGAAGCGCGTCCGCTTCTCCTACGCCGTCAACTACCACTCGGCCGGGGAGATGCTGCTCTACGGCGTCGGCTGGCAGGTCGCCACGCCCACGCCCGACGACGTCCTCCTCAAGTCCCTGGCCGGGACCCCGGAGAAGTCCGCGATCCCCGGCTACCGGCCACAGCTCTCCTCCGAGCTGTACACCACCAACGGCGAGGCGGACGGCCACGCGGCCAACGTCAACGGGACGTTGATGTTCACCCCGGAGATGTCGACGTGCCGCACCGCCTCGCGCGCGGACACCTCCGGCCGCTGGGACCCGGCCGACTGCCCGTCCGAATTCGCGTTCCCCGACGACAAGAAGCTGATCCAGGCGGAGTTCGCCAAGAACCTGCCCTTCGCCCTCTCCGTCGCCGAGACCGCCGCCCGCGGCGACCGCCCGGTCTCCGTCACCGGTCTGAGCGCCCCGGACTTCACCCCGCACGCGTTCGGCGCCTCCTTCGCGCGCGGCACCGGGCAGACCGTCGCCGTCACCGCCCGCAAGAGCGTGCGCGACAAGAAGCTCAACTACCGCGTCGACGGCGGGAAGACGCACACCGCGGTGATCAAGCCCTGGAAGGGCGGCAAGCGCTACGGCGGGCACGACAACGTCCGCTTCGACGAGTACCGGGGCACGGTCCCGGGCGCCCGCGAGGGAGCCAGGGTGGAGGTCTGGTTCACCGGGCGCACGGCCGAAGGGAAGGCCACCCGCAGCAAGCCCTTCACCTACACCGTCTGGCACCGCCCCGAGGCCGACACCCTGGTCATCGCCGACGAGGGCGGCACCGCCCCCGCCCGGCACGCCGTGACATACACCGAGGCCCTGTCCAAGGCCGGCCGCAAGGGCCTGATCTGGGACGTCGCCCGGGACGGCACCCCCGACCCGCTCGGCGTCCTCTCCCACTTCAGGACGGTCCTCTGGTACACGGGCGACAACAAGCCGAGCGGCGGCACCCTGCTCGCCGTCCGCGACCACATCAACGAGGGCGGCAAACTCATCACGATGGGGGAGCGGGCCGGCGGCGAGTCCCGCGTCGGCCGGGCCGACACCGACGACTTCTCCCAGTACTACCTGGGCGCCTACACCCGTACCCCGGCACAGCACCCCAAGCGCTTCGCCGGCACCGGACCCCTGGCCGGCGTCCGCGCCGACCTCGCCGACGCGCCCGGGAACCCGCTCGACGCCGCCGGCACCTACGTCGTCACCTCCGACGCGCTGCGCTCCCGCGCCTTCCCGCAGTTCCGCAGCGCGCCGGCCGGTGACTACCCTGGCGTCCGGGGCGCGTACGAGCCCTGGGGCGGCGACTGGATGGCCAACGCCGCGCACAAGGACCGGGCCTGGATGCGGCTCGCCCGTACCGTCGACCTGACCGGCGTCCGCGCCTCCGCCAAGCCGGCGCTCGGCTTCCGCCTCAGCGTCGACACCGAGCCCGAGTACGACCAGGTGATCGTCGAGGCGCACACCGTCGGCCGGGACGACTGGACCACCCTGCGCGACACGAACGGCGGTACGGCGGACGAGGTCCCCCAGGGCTGCTCCGCGCTGGTCGCGCTCCACCCCTTCCTCAAGCACTACCTCACCGTCGCCGGCGACGACTGCGCCGCCCGCGGCACCAGCGGCGTATGGCACCGCTTCACCGGCTCCACTCAGGGCTGGCACGCCGCCTCCTTCGACCTGAGCTCCTACGCGGGCAAAAAGGTCGAGCTGGCCGTCTCCTACGTCACCGACTCCGGCACCGGCCGCCGGGGCGCGCTCGTCGACGAGGCCGCCGTCACCGGCGCCGACCGGGCGTCCGAGGGTTTCGAGAGCGGATCACTGGGCACCTGGAAGGCTCCCGGGGCACCGGCCGGGAGCGCCCGGAACATCGGCGACTGGGCGGCCTCCCGGGCACTCGCCCACTCCTCCGCCGCCGTCGTCACCCCCGACACCGCGCTGCTGGGCTTCGGCCTGGAGCACGTGCGGGACGGTAAACAGCGCGTGACCCTGCTGCGCGCCGCACTACGCGCCGTGCACGGCTGACCGGGGGGCGCCCCCACGGGAGGCAGCCCCTTGTGGTAGCGGTCCGCGCCCCTTCGCGCCCCTTTGCCGGAGGGCGCGGACCCCTGTCCCACCAGGCCCGCCAATGTCACGTACGTCCCGGGTTGGGGGTAGGGTCGGTGGTGGTCGGGGACATCCCATACAGTCGCCGGGACAGACCGGCACACCAACGAGGAGATCGGTTCGTGACGATCCGCGTAGGCATCAACGGCTTTGGCCGTATCGGTCGAAACTACTTCCGTGCGCTCCTGGAGCAGGGTGCGGACATCGAGATTGTCGGTGTCAACGACCTGACCGACAATGCCACTCTCGTCCACCTGCTGAAGTACGACTCGATCCTGGGCCGTCTGGACGCCGAGGTCAGCCACACCGACGACTCGATCACCGTCGGTAACCAGACCTTCAAGACGATGGCCGAGCGCGACCCCGCCAACCTGCCCTGGGGCGAGCTGGGCGCCGACATCGTCATCGAGTCCACCGGCATCTTCACCAAGCGCGAGGACGCCGCCAAGCACCTCGCCGCCGGCGCGAAGAAGGTCCTCATCTCGGCCCCGGCCAAGAACGAGGACATCACCATCGTGATGGGCGTCAACCAGGACAAGTACGACGCGGCCAACCACCACGTCATCTCCAACGCCTCCTGCACCACCAACTGTGTGGCGCCGATGGCCAAGGTCCTCGACGAGAGCTTCGGCATCGTCAAGGGCATGATGACGACGGTCCACGCGTACACCAACGACCAGCGCATCCTGGACTTCCCGCACAGCGACCTGCGCCGTGCCCGCGCCGCCGCCGAGAACATCATCCCCACCTCGACGGGCGCCGCCAAGGCCACCGCCCTGGTCCTCCCGCAGCTCAAGGGCAAGCTGGACGGCATCGCCATGCGCGTCCCGGTCCCGACCGGCTCGGTCACCGACCTCGTCCTGGAGCTCGAGCGCGAGACCACCAAGGAAGAGATCAACGCCGCCTTCCAGAAGGCCGCCGAGGGCCAGCTGAAGGGCATCCTCGAGTACACCGAGGACCCGATCGTCTCCTCGGACATCGTCAACTGGCCGGCCTCCTGCACCTTCGACTCCCTGCTGACCATGGTCCAGGGCAAGCAGGTCAAGGTCGTCGGCTGGTACGACAACGAGTGGGGCTACTCCAACCGTCTGGTGGACCTCACCGTCTTCGTCGGCGGTCAGCTCTGATCCCGGCCTGACGGCTACGCCCACCGGCACAGCGATGCAGCGGACGGGGCTCGAACGGCGCGACGGCGCGCCGTCCGGGCCCCGTCCCATGACCCTTACGGACGTCACCGGAGTCACGGCATGAAGACGATCGACGAACTCGTTCAGAGCGGCGTCGAGGGCAAGCGGATCTTCGTCCGCGCCGACCTCAACGTGCCCCTGGAGGGCACCTCCATCACGGACGACGGCCGCATCCGCGCCGTCGCACCGACGATCGCCAAGCTCGCCGAGGCGGGCGCCAAGGTGATCGTCGCCTCCCACCTGGGACGTCCGAAGGGCGCCCCGGACCCCGCGTTCTCACTGGCCCCCGTCGCCGTGCGGCTCGGTGAGATCCTGGGCAAGGACGTCTCGTTCGCCACCGACACGGTCGGGGACAGCGCGAAGGCCACCGTCGCCGCTCTCGGCGACGGCGAGGTCACGCTGCTGGAGAACCTCCGTTTCAACGCGGGCGAGACCAGCAAGGACGACGCCGAGCGCGGCGCGTTCGCCGACGCCCTCGCGTCGCTCGCCGACCTCTACGTCGGCGACGGCTTCGGCGCCGTGCACCGCAAGCACGCCTCGGTCTTCGACCTCCCGGCGCGCCTGCCGCACGCCGCGGGCGACCTGATCGCCACCGAGGTCGGCGTCCTGAAGAAGCTGACCGAGGACGTCAAGCGGCCGTACGTCGTGATCCTCGGCGGCGCCAAGGTCTCCGACAAGCTCGGCGTCATCGACCACCTGCTGGAGAAGGCCGACCGCATCCTCGTGGGCGGCGGCATGGCGTACACCTTCCTCAAGGCCAAGGGCCACGAGGTCGGCATCTCGCTGCTCCAGGAGGACCAGATCCCGGCCTGCCTGGAGTACCTGGCCCGGGCCGAGAAGCGCGGCGTGGAGTTCGTCCTCCCGGTGGACGTCCTGGTCTCCGCCGACTTCCCGGACCTCAAGGGCAAGACCCCGGCCAACCCGGACCTCGTCGCCTCGGACGCCATCCCGGCGGACAAGGAGGGCCTGGACATCGGCCCGAAGACCCGGGAGCTGTACGCCTCGAAGCTCGCCGACGCCGGCACCGTCTTCTGGAACGGTCCGATGGGCGTCTTCGAGCACCCCGACTACGCGAACGGCACCAAGGCCGTCGCGCAGGGCCTGCTGGACTCGCCGGGCTTCACCGTCGTCGGCGGGGGCGACTCGGCCGCGGCCGTGCGCATCCTGGGCTTCGACGAGAACGCTTTCGGCCACATCTCGACCGGCGGCGGCGCCAGCCTCGAATACCTCGAGGGCAAGACGCTCCCCGGCCTCGCCGCACTGGAGGACTGACAGATCGTGAGTGCACGTACCCCGCTGATGGCGGGCAACTGGAAGATGAACCTCAACCACCTCGAGGCCATCGCCCACGTCCAGAAGCTCGCCTTCGCCCTCGCGGACAAGGACTTCGAGGCCGTCGAGGTCGCCGTCCTGCCGCCGTTCACCGACCTGCGCTCCGTGCAGACGCTGGTCGACGGCGACAAGCTCAAGATCAAGTACGGCGCGCAGGACATCTCCGCGCACGACTCGGGCGCGTACACCGGGGAGATCTCCGGCCCGATGCTCGCCAAGCTGAAGTGCTCCTACGTGGCCGTCGGCCACTCCGAGCGCCGCCAGTACCACGGCGAGTCGGACGAGCTCTGCAACGCCAAGGTCAAGGCCGCCTTCAAGAACGGCATCACCCCGATCCTCTGCGTCGGCGAGGGCCTGGACGTCCGCAAGGCGGGCAACCAGGTCGCGTACACCCTCGCGCAGCTCGACGGCGGCCTGAAGGACGTGCCGGCCGAGCAGGCGGAGAACATCGTCATCGCCTACGAGCCCGTCTGGGCCATCGGCACCGGCGAGGTCGCCACGCCCGAGGACGCGCAGGAGGTCTGCGGTGCCATCCGCGGCCGTCTCGCCGAGCTCTACTCGCAGGAGCTGGCCGACAAGGTCCGGATCCAGTACGGCGGCTCGGTGAAGTCCGGCAACGTCGCCGCGATCATGGCGCAGCCCGACGTGGACGGCGCCCTGGTCGGCGGTGCCGCGCTGGACGCCGACGAGTTCGTCAAGATCGTTCGCTTCCGCGACCAGTAGCGGTATCCCGACGGGCCCCGCCCGTCGTACCCTGTCGGGGCCGGGACCGGCGCAAACGCGCCGCCCGGCCCCGCAGCGTCATCGTCCAGTGTCCGTCCGTGACAGTCCGAGAGAGTTGGTCCAGCCGTGGTCATGGGGTTCTCGATCGCCCTCATCGTCTTCAGCCTGCTGATGATGATGCTGGTGCTCATGCACAAGGGGAAGGGCGGCGGCCTGTCCGACATGTTCGGCGGCGGCATGCAGTCCTCCGTCGGCGGGTCCTCGGTCGCCGAGCGCAACCTCGACCGCATCACCATCGTCGTGGGCCTGCTGTGGTTCGCCTGCATCGTGGTGCTCGGGCTGCTGATGAAGTTCAAGAGCTGACGCTCCGTCGCACCCTCGGCCTATGATGGTGACCGCGTCTTCACGGCCGGTCGGTAACTCCTGCCGCTGGACGCGCGTTGGGCCTTACGTAGACTGGGCGCCCGCGGCGGAGCGGACTGTCACGCTCCGCGGCACCATCACGCAGGGAGTTACGACCGTGGCAAGTGGCAACGCGATCCGAGGAAGCCGGGTCGGGGCGGGGCCGATGGGGGAGGCGGAGCGCGGCGAATCGGCACCGCGGCTGCGCATCTCCTTCTGGTGCTCCAACGGGCATGAGACACAGCCCAGCTTCGCCAGCGACGCGCAGGTGCCGGACACCTGGGACTGCCCGCGCTGCGGCTTCCCGGCCGGCCAGGACCGGGACAACCCCCCGGACCCGCCGCGCACCGAGCCCTACAAGACGCACCTCGCGTACGTCAGGGAACGGCGCAGCGACGCGGACGGCGAGGCGATCCTCGCCGAGGCGCTGGCGAAGCTGCGCGGGGAGATCTGAGGACCGCCCGCGGCGCATGAGCCGTATGAAGAGGACGACCGGCCCGGCCGGGAGGCATCCGCCTTCCGGCCGGGCCGGTCGCGTTCTCCGGGTGAACCGTTTCGTCCCCTCCGTTTCGTCCCCCCGGCGGGTGATGCCGCGCGACGGAATGGATGTTCCATCAACTAGGTTGGTGGGAGGCGAGAGAGCTACGAGAAGAACGAAGGACTGATGTCCGGAATGAACGCTGAAGCCCGTCACAGGCTCGACCGCACGCCCGAGTGGAACGCGCTGGCCAAGCACCGGGAAGAGCTCGGGGAGGTGCACCTGCGCGAGCTGTTCGCGGACGACCCGCGGCGGGCCGAGAGGTACGCGCTGACCGTCGGCGACCTCTACGTCGACTACTCCAAGCACCTGGTCACCGACGACACCCTGCGGCTGCTGCGCGAGCTCGCGAAGGCGACGGGCGTGGCGGAGCTGCGGGACGCGATGTTCCGGGGCGAGAAGATCAATACGACCGAGGGCCGCGCGGTGCTGCACACCGCCCTGCGCGCGCCGGAGTCGGCCGTCGTCGAGGTGGACGGGGAGAACGTCGTCCCCGCCGTGCACGCGGTGCTGCGCAAGATGCGGGACTTCGCCGGCCGGATCCGCTCCGGGGAGTGGAAGGGCCACACCGGCAAGCGCATCCGCAACGTCGTCAACATCGGTATCGGCGGATCCGACCTCGGTCCGGCGATGGCCTACGAGGTGCTGCGGCCCTACGCCGACCGCGACCTGACGCTCCGTTTCGTCTCCAACGTGGACGGCGCGGACCTGCACGAGGCCGTGCGCGACCTGGACCCGGCCGAGACGCTGTTCATCGTGGCGTCCAAGACCTTCACCACCATCGAGACCGTCACCAACGCCACCTCCGCGCGGGAGTGGCTGCTGGCGGGTCTCGGGGCCGGTGAGGACGCCGTGGCCAAGCACTTCGTGGCGCTGTCCACCAACGCCGAGAAGGTCGCCGACTTCGGCATCGACACCGCCAACATGTTCGAGTTCTGGGACTGGGTCGGCGGCCGCTACTCGTACGACTCGGCCATCGGGCTCTCCCTGATGATCGCCATCGGCCCGGACCGCTTCCAGGAGATGCTGGACGGCTTCCACCTCGTCGACGAGCACTTCCGCACCGCGGCGCCCGAGGAGAACGTGCCGCTGCTGCTGGGCCTGCTGGGCATCTGGTACGGCAACTTCCACGACGCGCAGTCGCACGCGGTGCTGCCCTACAGCCACTACCTGTCGAAGTTCACGGCCTACCTGCAGCAGCTGGACATGGAGTCCAACGGCAAGTCCGTGGACCGGGAGGGGCGGCGTGTCGCGTGGCAGACCGGGCCGGTGGTGTGGGGGACCCCCGGCACCAACGGGCAGCACGCGTACTACCAGTTGATCCATCAGGGGACCAAGCTCATCCCCGCCGACCTGATCGGGTTCGCCCGGCCTGTGGACGAGCTGTCGCCTGCTCTTGCAGCGCAGCACGATCTGCTGATGGCCAACCTGTTCGCCCAGGGGCAGGCGCTCGCCTTCGGTAAGACGGCGGAGGAGGTGGCGGCGGAGGGGGTTCCGGCGGAGCTCGTGCCGCACAAGACGTTCCGGGGGAACCGGCCTACGACGACGATTCTCGCTGACGCTCTGACGCCGTCCGTGCTGGGGCAGTTGATCGCGCTGTATGAGCACAAGGTGTTCGTTCAGGGGGCGATCTGGGACATCGACTCGTTCGACCAGTGGGGGGTCGAGTTGGGGAAGGTGCTCGCGAAGCGGGTTGAGCCTGCTCTGAGTGAGGGGGCTGAGGTGGAGGGGCTCGACGCGTCCACCGCCGCGCTCGTCGCCCGGTACCGGGCGGTTCGGGGGCGCTGAGGGTGCGCTGATGCGTTGGGGGTGCCCCGGTCCCGCCCTTTCACCGTTTCCTGGGGCTGACGTCCCAGACCCCGAAACCGCGCTCCGCGCGGTTGTCCTCAAACTCCCCCAGAGGGGGTGCCCCCAGACGGGCTGACAAGTCAGCCCGTCCGGCGTTTGAGGACAGCGCCCGCAGGGCGCTTCAGGGGGTGCGGGGGCTCGCCCCCGCAAGAAACGGTGAGAGGGCGGGACCGGGGCACCCCACGCCCGTCAGGGCGAAGCCGGCGGGTACAGCCCCCGCGGCAGCTGAGAAGCCGCCGGCTGGTCGAGCAGCCACAGCGTGCGGCTGCGACCGTACGCCCCGGCGGCCGGGGCCTGGACCTCGCCCGCCCCGCTCAGCGCCAGCGCCACCGCGTTGGCCTTGTCCTCGCCCGCCGCCAGCAGCCACACCTCCCGCGCCGCACGGATCGCCGGCAGCGTGAGGGAGATGCGGGTCGGCGGGGGCTTGGGGGCGCCGTGGACGCCGATGACCGTGCGGTCGGACTCCCGGACGCCGGGCAGCTCGGGGAAGAGCGACGCGACGTGGGTGTCCGGGCCGACGCCCAGCAGGAGGACGTCGAAGGAGGGCACGGGGCCGTGGTCCTCCGGGCGGGCCGCGGCGGCCAGTTCGGCGGCGTACGCCTCGGCCGCCGCGTCGGCGTCGTCGTACCGGCCGTCGGCCGCGGGCATGGCGTGCACGCGAGCCGGGTCCAGGTCGACGGCGTCCAGCAGGGCGTCGCGGGCCTGGGTGACGTTGCGCTCGGCGTCGCCGTCGGGCAGGTAGCGCTCGTCGCCCCACCACAGGTCGAGGCGCGACCAGTCGACCGCGTCCCGGGCGGGCGAGGCGGCGAGGGCCGCGAGCAGCCCGTTGCCGTTGCGCCCGCCCGTGAGGACGACGGAGGCCGTGCCGCGCGCGGCCTGGGCGTCCACGATCTTCGTGATCAGCCGGGCCGCGGCGGCCCGCGCCATCAGGTCCTTGTCCCGGTGGACGACGATCTGCGGCGCGGTGCTCACTTGTCCGCCGCCTTCTTGGACGCGGCCTTCTTCGGAGCGGGCTTGTCCTTCGGGGCGGGCGCCTCGGCGGAGGCCGCGGACTCCGGGGACTCCGGCGGCGCGCCCGCGGCCGGCGGCACCGCCGGGCCGCCCGCCTCCGCGAGCCGCTCCACGCCGTACTTCAGCGCGGACTCGTAGATGTCGTCCGGGTCGAGCCGGCGCAGTTCCTCCGCGAGGAGCTCGGCGGTCTCCCGCCGCTTGAGCGCGACGGCGCGGTCCGGCTGGCCCTTCATGCTGAGCTTGGCCAGCGAGCCGTCGGGGCGGTCCAGGGTGATGGTGCCGTCCTTGGTCTCCAGGCGGACGGCCGTGAGGCCGGGGCCGTCGGAGACGGTGCGGCGGGCCGGGACGCCGAGGCGGTCCGCGAGCCACATGGCCAGCAGTTCGCCGCTGGGGTTGTAGCCCTCGCCCTCGACCTCGGCGGCGGTGACCTCGACGGCCTGCTGGTCCAGGGCCGCCGCGAGCATCGAGCGCCACGGGGTGATCCGGCTCCAGGCCAGGTCGGTGTCGCCGGGCGCGTAGTTCGCGGCGCGGGCCGCGAGCTCCGAGACCGGGTCCTCGGCCGCGTAGGTGTCGGTGACCCGGCGCTGGGCGAGGACGCCCAGCGGGTCCTTGGCCGGGTGCAGCGGCGAGTTGACCGGCCACCAGACGACGACGGGCGCGTCCGGCAGCAGCAGCGGCAGCACGACCGACTGGGCGTGGTCTATGACCTCGCCGTAGAGCCGGAGGACGACCGTCTCGCCGGTGCCGGCGCTGGTGCCGACGCGGACCTCGGCGTCGAGCCGGGCCTGCGCGCGGTCGCGCGGGGAGCGGCTGACGCGCTTGATGACGACGAGCTTGCGCGACGGGTGCTCGCGGGACGCCTCGTTGGCGGCCTTGAGCGCGTCGTAGGCGTGCTCCTCGTCGGTGACGATGACCAGCGTGAGGACCATGCCGATGGCGGGGGTGCCGATGGCGCGGCGCCCCTGGACCAGAGCGTTGTTGATCTTGCTGGCCGTGGTGTCCGTGAGATCGATCTTCATGGCCGACGCCAGCTCCGTCCGTCTCGTGCGAGCATCTCGTCCGCCTCGACCGGCCCCCAGGTGCCGGCCGGGTACCGCGCGGGCGTGCCGTGCTTGTCCCAGTACTCCTCGATCGGGTCGAGGATCTGCCAGGACAGCTCCACCTCCCGCAGGCGCGGGAACAGGTTGGCGTCGCCGAGCAGCACGTCGAGGATGAGCCGCTCGTACGCCTCCGGGCTGGACTCGGTGAACGACTCGCCATAGGCGAAGTCCATCGAGACGTCCCGGACCTCCATCGAGGTGCCCGGCACCTTCGAGCCGAACCGCAGGGTCACGCCCTCGTCCGGCTGCACCCGGATGACCAGGGCGTTCTGCCCCAGCTCCTCGGTGGCGGTGTCGTCGAAGGGCGAGTGCGGGGCGCGCTGGAAGACGACCGCGATCTCGGTGACGCGGCGGCCGAGCCGCTTGCCGGTGCGCAGGTAGAAGGGGACGCCCGCCCAGCGGCGGTTGTCGATCTCCAGCTTGATCGCGGCGTAGGTGTCGGTCTTGGAGTGGGGGTCGATGCCCTCTTCCTCGCAGTACCCGACGACCTTCTCGCCGCCCTGCCAGCCGGCCGCGTACTGGCCGCGGACGGTCTCCTTGCCCAGGTCCTTGGGGAGCCGGACGGCGCCCAGCACCTTGGTCTTCTCGGCGACCAGGGCGTCCGCGTCGAAGGAGGCGGGCTCCTCCATGGCGGTCAGCGCCAGCAGCTGGAGCAGGTGGTTCTGGATGACGTCGCGCGCGGCGCCGATGCCGTCGTAGTAGCCGGCCCGGCCGCCGATGCCGATGTCCTCAGCCATGGTGATCTGCACGTGGTCCACGTAGGACCGGTTCCAGATCGGCTCGAAGAGGGTGTTGGCGAAGCGGAGCGCCAGGATGTTCTGGACGGTCTCCTTGCCCAGGTAGTGGTCGATCCGGAAGACCTCGTTGGGCGGGAAGACGTCGTGGACGATGCTGTTGAGCTCCTGCGCGCTCTTCAGGTCGTGGCCGAACGGCTTCTCGATGACCGCGCGCCGCCAGGACTTCTCCGTCTGCTCGGCCAGGCCGTGCTTCTTGAGCTGCTGGACGACGGTGGGGAAGAACTTCGGCGGGACGGACAGGTAGAAGGCGAAGTTGCCGCCCGTGCCCTGCGCCTTGTCGAGCTCCTCGATGGTGTGCTTGAGGGTCTCGAAGGCGTTGTCGTCGTCGAAGTCGCCCTGCACGAAGCGGCAGCCCTGCACCAGCTGCTGCCACACCTCCTCGCGGAACGGCGTGCGCGCGTGCTCCTTGACGGCGTCGTGCACGATCTGCGCGAAGTCCTCGTTCTCCCAGTCGCGGCGGGCGAAGCCGATGAGGGAGAAGCCCGGCGGCAGCAGGCCGCGGTTGGCGAGGTCGTAGACGGCCGGCATCAGCTTTTTACGGGACAAATCGCCCGTGACGCCAAAGATGACCAGGCCGGACGGCCCCGCGATACGCGGGAGCCGCCGGTCCTGTGCGTCACGCAGCGGGTTGCTGCGGGTCAATTCACGCCTCCGGTGCGAGGCGCTTGAGCTCCGCCTCCGTCGACTTGAGCAGGTCGTTCCAGGACGCCTCGAACTTGTCGACGCCCTCGTCCTCCAGCAGCTGGACGACCTCGTCGTACGAGATGCCCAGCTTCGCGAGCGCGTCGAGCTCGGCCTTGGCCTGCTCGTACGTGCCGCGGACGGTGTCACCCTTGACGTCGCCGTGGTCGGCGGCGGCCTCCAGGGTGGACTCCGGCATGGTGTTCACCGTGTTCGGGGCGACCAGGTCGTCCACGTACAGGGTGTCCTTGTACGCCGGGTCCTTGACGCCGGTCGACGCCCACAGCGGACGCTGCTTGTTGGCGCCGGCCTTCTCCAGGGCCAGCCAGCGGTCGGAGGAGAAGACCTCCTCGTACGCCTGGTAGGCGAGGCGGGCGTTGGCCAGCGCGGCCTTGCCGCGGAGCGCCTTGGCCTCCTCGGTGCCCAGCGCGTCCAGGCGCTTGTCGATCTCGGTGTCCACGCGGGACACGAAGAAGGACGCCACCGAGTGGATCAGCGACAGGTCCAGGCCGGCCGCCTTGGCCTTCTCCAGACCGGTCAGGTAGGCGTCCATGACCGCGCGGTAACGCTCCAGCGAGAAGATCAGCGTGACGTTGACGCTGATGCCCAGGCCGAGGGTCTCGGAGATGGCCGGCAGGCCCGCCTTGGTGGCCGGGATCTTGATCAGGGTGTTGGGGCGGTCGACCAGCCAGGCGAGCTGCTTGGCCTCGGCCACGGTGGCGTGGGTGTCGTGCGCCAGCCGCGGGTCCACCTCGATGGACACCCGGCCGTCCTGGCCGTCCGTGGCGTCGAAGACCGGCCGCAGGATGTCGGCGGCGTCACGCACGTCCGCCGTCGTGATCATGCGGATGGCCTCCTCGACGGTGACCTTGCGGACCGCGAGGTCGGACAGCTGCTGCTCGTAGCCGTCGCCGCTGGAGATCGCCTTCTGGAAGATCGACGGGTTGGTGGTGACACCGACCACGTGGCTGTCGTCGATCAGCTCGCGCAGGTTGCCGGACGTGATGCGCTTGCGGGACAGGTCGTCCAGCCAGATCGCGACGCCTTCCTCGGAGAGGCGCTTGAGTGCGTCTGTCATGGGTTCTACATCTCCTACTGGATCGTGTGCTTGCGCGTCAGCGGCGGCCGGCGTCGGCCAGCGACTCGCGGGCGGCCTCGACGACGGCTTCCGAGGTCAGGCCGAACTCCTGGAACAGCACCTGGTAGTCGGCGGAGGCGCCGAAGTGCTCCAGCGAGACGATCCGGCCGGCCTCGCCGACGTAGCGGTGCCAGGTCAGGCCGATGCCCGCCTCGACGGCCACCCGGGCCTTGACGTCCGGCAGCAGGACGCCGTCGCGGTACGCCTGGTCCTGCTCCTCGAACCACTCGACGGACGGCATCGAGACCACGCGGGTCGGGACGCCCTCGGCCTGCAGCGTCTCGCGCGCCTCGACGGCCATCTGGACCTCGGAGCCGGTGGCGATCAGGATCACCTGCGGCCGGCCGCCCTCGGCCTCGAACAGCACGTAGCCGCCCTTGGCCGCGCCCTCGTTGGCCTCGTAGGTCGGGACGTTCTGGCGGGTGAGGGCCAGACCGTGCGGGGCGGGCTTGGTGGCGTGGCGCTTCATGATCTCGCGCCAGGCGATGGCCGTCTCGTTGGCGTCGGCCGGGCGGACCATGTTCAGGCCCGGGATGGCGCGCAGCGCGGCCATGTGCTCGACCGGCTGGTGCGTCGGGCCGTCCTCGCCGAGGCCGATGGAGTCGTGCGTCCACACGTAGGTGACCGGCAGCTTCATCAGCGCGGCGAGGCGGACGGCGGGGCGCATGTAGTCGGAGAACACCAGGAAGGTGCCGCCGTAGACGCGGGTGTTGCCGTGCAGCGCGATGCCGTTCATGGTCGAGCCCATGGCGTGCTCGCGGATGCCGAAGTGGATCGTGCGGCCGTAGGGGTTCGCCTCGGGGAGCGGGTTGCCCTCCGGGAGGAACGACGAGGTCGCGTCGATCGTGGTGTTGTTCGAGCCGGCGAGGTCGGCGGAGCCGCCCCACAGCTCGGGGATGACGCCGCCGAGGGCCTTGAGGACCTCGCCGGACGCCTTGCGGGTCGCGACGGACTTGCCGGCCGGGAAGACCGGGAGGACCTTCTCCCAGCCGTCGGGCAGCTCGCCCGCGTTGATCCGGTCGAAGTCGGCCGCCCGCTCCGGGTTGGCCTCGCGCCACTTGGCGAGCTTCTTCTCCCAGGTGGCGTGGGCCTCGCGGCCGCGGTCGACGACCTTGCGGACGTGCGCGAACACGTCCTCGTCGACCTGGAAGGTCTGCTTCGGGTCGAAGCCGAGCACCTCCTTGGTCGCGGCCACCTCGGCGTCACCGAGCGCCGAGCCGTGCGCGGCCTCGGTGTTCTGCGCGTTCGGGGCCGGCCAGGCGATGATCGTGCGGGCCGCGATCAGCGAGGGACGCTCGGTCTCCTCCTGCGCCGCCTTCAGCGCCGCGTACAGCGCCTGGATGTCGAAGTCGCCGTTGGGCGCCTGCTCGATGCGCTGGACGTGCCAGCCGTACGCCTCGTACCGCTTGAGGACGTCCTCGGACAGCGCCGTCGCGGTGTCGCCCTCGATCGAGATGTGGTTGTCGTCGTACAGGGCGACGATGTTGCCGAGCTTCTGGTGGCCGGCCAGCGAGGACGCCTCCGCGGAGATGCCCTCCTCCAGGTCGCCGTCGGAGACGATCGCCCAGATGGTGTGGTCGAAGGGCGACTCGCCCTTCGGGGCCTCGGGGTCGAACAGGCCGCGCTCGTAGCGGGCGGCCATCGCCATGCCCACCGCGTTGGCGATGCCCTGGCCCAGCGGGCCGGTCGTGGTCTCCACGCCGCGGGTGTGGCCGTGCTCAGGGTGGCCCGGGGTCTTGCTGCCCCAGGTGCGGAAGGCCTTGAGGTCCGACAGCTCCAGGCCGTAGCCGGCCATGAAGAGCTGGACGTAGAGGGTCAGGCTGGTGTGACCGGGCGAGAGGACGAAACGGTCGCGGCCCGTCCAGTCGGCGTCGCTGGGGTCGTGCCGCATCAGCTTCTGGAAGAGCAGGTACGCGGCGGGGGCCAGGCTCATGGCCGTACCGGGATGGCCGTTGCCGACCTTCTGCACGGAATCCATGGCCAGGACGCGGGCTGTGTCGACGGCCCGCCGGTCCAGTTCGGTCCACTCGAGGTCTGTGGTGGTCGGCTTGGTGCTCACCCTAGGTCAGGGCTCCTCTCCACATGGTTTCACTTGCCGGGGGCGGTATGTTCCGCCACGACGCGGCGATCCCGAGCCTACCCCCGTGGGGACCGGCGTCCTTTCCGCGTGCTCCCGGCGGACGGTCGGCAGCTCTCCGGCTGCCCGCCACACGCCCCGGGCAACCGGACCTGGGTGGTAAAGATTCCCGTCCGGCGGGTGTCCGTCATGTGTCCAGCGTGCGGTGCGGCGCCGCGGCGCGCCTCTCGGAGGGCGCTCACGGGGCGCCCGCCCGGAGTGCGCCGGGGGCCGCCGGAACCCGGTTTCGCCCGGATTCCCCGGGGACCAACACGACCCACCCCGGCGGAGGCCGTGCCATGCCCTGCGTCTAGAGTGGCTTGGTACGCGCAAGCCTTACCCGGCAGAACGGGCCGGATGTGCTTGCTGGCCTTATCTCTGTCAGGGGTGTGCGTGACGGCCGTCGAATCCCGTCCTGCGGGGGTACTCGTCGAGAGCCCCGGTCATCACCGGCCGTTCGGGGCCCGTGTCAAGGCTTTCGTGGCGCTGACGAAGCCGCGCGTCATCGAGCTGCTGCTGATGACGACGGTCCCGGTGATGTTCCTCGCCGCCGAGGGCGTCCCCGACCTGTGGCTGGTGCTGGCCACCTGCCTCGGCGGCTACCTCTCCGCCGGCGGCGCGGGCGCGTTCAACATGTACTACGACCGCGACATCGACGCCATGATGGACCGGACGTCGCAGCGCCCGCTGGTCACCGGCATGGTCTCGCCGCGCGAGTGCCTGGTCTTCGCCGCGGCGCTCACCGTCGGTTCGACCGTCTGGTTCTGGTTCCTGGTCAACCCCCTGTCGGCGATGCTCTCGCTCGGCGCCTCCCTCTTCTACACCGTCGTCTACACGATGATCCTCAAGCGCCGCACCGCGCAGAACATCGTGTGGGGCGGCATCGCGGGCTGCCTGCCGGTCATCATCGGCTGGTCCGCGGTGAAGAACGAGGTCTCCTGGGCCTCCCTGATCCTCTTCCTCGTCATCTTCTTCTGGACGCCGCCGCACTACTGGCCGCTGTCGATGAAGGTGAAGGACGACTACGAGCGGGCCGGCGTCCCCATGCTGCCGGTCGTCGCGGGCAACAAGGCCGTCGCGCGGCAGATCGTCCTCTACAGCTGGGTGATGGTCGGCGTCTCCCTGCTGCTGACGCCGCTCGGGTACACCGGCTGGTTCTACACGGTCGTGGCCGTGGCCTGCGGCGGCTTCTGGCTCAAGGAGGCGCACGCCCTCCAGGCCCGCGCCAAGGCCGGGATCACCGGGGCGAAGCTGAAGGAGATGCGGCTCTTCCACTGGTCCATCACCTACGTCTCGCTCCTCTTCACCGCGGTCGCGATCGATCCCTTCCTGCGGTAGTCACACCGTCGTTCGGACGGGCTGCTTTCACGGGCGGCGCGGGTGGTCAAAGCCACCCGCGCCGCCCGTCGCCATTCCGGCTACCCGTCGGTAGCATCCTGGTCATGGCAGACACCAAGCAGGCCGGCGACACGGAGGCCGGGAACGCCCCGCTGGACGCCAGGGCGCAGCGGCGGGCGGCCCGGCTGGCCAAGGAGATCGGCGACTTCGCACGGACCCACGGCGGCAGCGCGGAGGGTCAGCTCGCCCACATAGGGCGGGGCAGGACCCGGATCGCGCTGGTGGGCGCGAACGGGGAGTGGGGGAACCTGGTGGCCCCTTCCTACGCGACGGCCGAGAAAGCGGTCGAGCTGGCCGGGCTGACCGTTCACGAGGACTTCGACGGGGAGATGGCCGCGAAGGTGCGGACGGGTCCGTACGAGTGGTCGCGGATGGCCGGGATCCAGGTGGGCGGGCCGTCCAACGGCTGAGCCGGCCACGGCTGAGCCGTTGGACGGAAAACGCCGGAGGGGCGGACACGCTTTCGTGTCCGCCCCTCCGGTCGTACGCGGCTGTCAGCGCTCGGCGGCGGCCAGTGTCGCCGGCTCGGGCTCCGCGGCGGGCGAGGGGAGCGTCACCAGCTCGCCGCGGTCCCGCAGCGAGAGGAAGGCTCGCAGGACGGCGATCCAGACCAGGCAGGACCCGAACATGTGCGTGCCGACGATGAACTCGGGCGAGTCGTTGAAGTACTGCACATAGCCGACGACGCCCTGGAGCATCAGGACGGCGAACAGCTCCACCACCCGGCGGCGCGGCCCGCCCGGCGCCTTCACGGCCCGCAGCGCGAACCAGAGCGCCACGGTCAGGCCGAGCACGATGAACACCAGGTCCACGTGGAGCTGGGTGATCTCGCGGAAGTTCAGCGGGATGCGGTGGACGTCCTTGGAGGCGTCGCCCGCGTGCTGCCCGGAGCCGGTGACCACCGTGCCCGCCACGATCAGCAGGACGGTCGAGACGACCAGCACCCAGCTCAGCTGGCGGACCGGGCGGGCCACCAGGTCGCGCGGAGCGTCGTCGCCCTCGCCGGACCGCTGCCACATGATCACGGCCACCGTGAGCAGGGCCGTCGCGGCGAGGAAGTGGGCGGCGACGATATACGGGTTGAGGCCGGTGAGGACCGTGATGCCGCCGATGATGCCGTTGCTCGCGACGATCCAGAACTGCGCCCAGCCGAGCCGCGTCAGGTCGCGGCGGCGCGGGGCCCGGGCGCGGGCCGCGATGATCGCGATGCCGACGACCACGCAGAGCACGTAGGTGAGCATGCGGTTGGTGAACTCGATGATGCCGTTGATGCCCATCGCGGGGGTGGGCGTCAGGCTGTCCTCGGTGCAGGTCGGCCACGTCGGGCAGCCCAGGCCGGACTGTGTGAGCCGGACCGCGCCACCCGTCACCACGATGATCACGGCCATGACGACGCAGGCGAACGAGGCCCGCCGGACGAAGCGCGCGGAGGGCTGCCAGCGGTCGGCGATGGCCTGCAGGGGATTCAGCGAATTCGGCACGGAGTCATCGTAAGGGCCCGCTTGTGCATGGATTCACGAGGGGTGGGGCGCGGTGCGAAAGCCGAGGTGAGCGGCCTGTGTCGAGGGCGCTCACCCCGGCCCGAGGGGCCTGAGGGGTCACTCCCAGCGGAAGAAGCGGGCCGCCGCGCCCAGGCCCAGCACCGCCCACACGGCGAGGATGCCGAGATCCCGCCAGGGCATCCCGGCGCCGTCCCGCAGCACGTCCCGGAGGCCGTCGGAGAGGGCCGAGATCGGCAGCAGCTCCAGCGCCGCCCGCGCGGCGTCCGGGAACCGGTCCAGCGGCACGATCACGCCACCGCCGACCAGCAGCAGCAGGAACACCAGGTTCGCCGCCGCCAGTGTCGCCTCCGCCTTCAGCGTGCCCGCCATCAGCAGGCCCAGGCCCGAGAACGCGGCCGTGCCCAGGACCAGCAGCAGGAGCACGGCGAACGGGTTGCCGTGCGGCGACCAGCCGAGCGCGAACGCGATCACCGTCAGCAGGACGACCTGGAGGATCTCGGTGACCAGCACCGACGCCGTCTTGGCGGTCATCAGCGCCCAGCGCGGCAGCGGGGACGCGCCGAGCCGCTTGAGCACGCCGTAGCGCCGGTCGAAGCCGGTGGCGATGGCCTGCCCGGTGAAGGCGGTGGAGAGGACGGCCAGCGCGAGGATGCCGGGGGCGAGGAAGTCGACGGCCTTGCCGTCTCCCGTGTCGACGACGTCCACCGTGCTGAACAGGACCAGCAGCAGCGTCGGGATGACGACCGTCAGCAGCAGCTGCTCGCCGTTGCGCAGCAGCATGCGGGTCTCCAGCGCGGCCTGCGCCCGGATCATCCGGGGGAGCGGGGCGGCGCCGGGGCGGGGGGTGAAAGTGCCTGGCCCAGAAGAAGGGATCATGCGCGCAGCTCCTTGCCGGTCAGCTCCAAGCTGTGTCCATCCGGGGGGCAACCCCCGGACCCCCGGCCCATCGCGGTGTGCTGTTGCTTCATGCGCGCAGCTCCTTACCCGTGAGCTCCAAGCTGTGTCCATCCGGGGGGCAACCCCCGGACCCCCGGCCCATCGCGGTGTGCTGTTGCTTCATGCGCGCAGCTCCTTACCCGTGAGCTCCAGAAAGACGTCCTCCAGCGTGTGCCGCTCGACCGCTATCCGGTCCGGCATCACGCCGTGCTGCGCGCACCAGGTGGTGACCGTGGCGAGCAGTTGCGGGTCGACGGAGCCGGTGACCCGGTACGAGCCGGGGGTGAGCTCCACGGCCGCGCAGTCGGCGGGGAGGGCCTTCAGGAGCGAGGCGACGTCCAGGCCGGCCCGGCCGGTGAAGCGGAGGGTGTTCTCCGCGCCGCCCTTGCAGAGCTCCTCGGGGCTGCCCTGGGCGATGACCCGGCCGGCGTCGATGATCGCGACGTCGTCGGCGAGCTCCTCCGCCTCCTCCATGTGGTGGGTGGTGAGCACGACGGTGACGCCGTCCTCGCGGAGCTCCCGGACCAGGTCCCAGGTCGCGCGGCGCGCCTGGGGGTCGAGGCCGGCCGTCGGCTCGTCCAGGAAGACCAGCTCCGGGCGGCCGACCACGGCCATGGCCAGGGAGAGCCGCTGCTGCTGGCCGCCGGAGAGCCGGCGGTAGGTGGTGCGTCCGCAGGTGTCCAGGCCGAGGCGTTCGATCAGCATGCCGACGTCCAGCGGGTGGGCGTACAGCGCGGCCATGTGCCGCAGCATCTCGTCGGCGCGGGCGCCGGAGTAGATCCCGCCGCTCTGGAGCATCACGCCGACGCGCGGGCGGAGGACGGCGGCGTCGGCCACCGGGTCGAGGCCGAGCACGCGGACGGTGCCGGCGTCGGGGCGGCGGTAGCCCTCGCAGGTTTCGATGGTGGTGGTCTTGCCGGCCCCGTTGGGGCCGAGGACGGCGGTGAGGGTGCCGGCCGCGACGGACAGGTCGAGACCGTCCACCGCGGTCTTCCGCCCGTACCGCTTGACGAGGCCGTGGACCTCGACGGCCGGCACGCGGCCGGGGGTCCGGGGGTCGCCCGGGGTGGCGCTGCGCATGGCAAGGAAGTCTACGAACCCCGCGGCCCCCCGGACCCCGCCGGGGGGCGTGATCGCCGTGCCGGTTAGGTGACCCTTAGTGATCGAGACCACCGGCGGGCGGGGCGTCGAGGCTTGTCCCGGCTCAGGTAATTACGCAACAATGGTGTTGTGAAATACGCGGGCGAGGCACCGGAAGGGCCCGAGGCCGGTACGGCCGCCGGGCCGGGCCGGCGCGTACCCGCTTCCGGGCCGGGCCCGGCGTCCGCCGTCCCCGCGGCCCGCGAGGAGCAGCGCGCCCACGACGAGCAGCGCGGCACCCGCGCCCGCGTGGCCCGCTCCATCCTCGACCATGGCCCGTCCACCGCCGCCGAGCTGGCCCTGCGCCTGGAGCTCACCCAGGCGGCGGTCCGCCGCCATCTGGACGTGCTGGCCGCCGAGGGCATGGTCGAGCCCCGCGAGAAGCGGGTCTACGGCACCCGCACCCGCGGCCGCCCCGCCAAGGTCTTCGTCCTGACGGACTGCGGCCGGGACGCCTTCGACCAGGCCTACGACAAGCTCGCGGCCGACGCCCTGCGCTGGATCGCCCAGGCCGCCGGCGGCGGCGAGATGGGCGAGGCCGCGGTCGCCGCGTTCGCCCGGGCCCGGATGGCCGCCCAGGCCGAGGGCTACCGGGCCGCCTTGGAGGCCGCGCCCCCCGAGGAACGGGCCCGCGTGCTGGCCAGGGCATTGACCGAGGACGGGTACGCTGCTACGGCGCGCACAGCGCCGGTCGGCGAACAGCTCTGCCAGCACCACTGCCCGGTCGCCCATGTCGCCGAGCAGTTCCCGCAGCTGTGTGAGGCGGAGACCGAGGTCTTCTCCCGCCTGCTCGGGACGCATGTGCAACGTCTTGCCACCATCGCCCACGGCGACGGGGTGTGCACGACGTTCATCCCCAAGACAGCGTCCACCAAGACGACCACCGCATCCACCAGCACGGCCGGGAGGAACCCCGCATGACTCTCCCCACGGAGACTGCCCACCCTGAGCTCGAGGGCCTGGGCACGTACGAATACGGCTGGGCCGACTCCGACGCGGCCGGCGCCGCGGCCAAGCGCGGCCTCTCCGAGGAGGTCGTCCGCGACATCTCGGCCAAGAAGTCCGAGCCGGAGTGGATGCTCAAGCTGCGTCTGAAGGGCCTCCGGCTCTTCGACAAGAAGCCCATGCCGACCTGGGGCTCCGACCTCACGGGCATCGACTTCGACAACATCAAGTACTTCGTCCGCTCCACCGAGAAGCAGGCCGCCTCCTGGGAGGACCTGCCCGAGGACATCAAGAACACCTACGACAAGCTGGGCATCCCCGAGGCCGAGAAGCAGCGCCTCGTCGCCGGTGTCGCCGCCCAGTACGAGTCCGAGGTCGTCTACCACCAGATCCGTGAGGACCTGGAGGAGCAGGGCGTCATCTTCCTGGACACCGACACCGCCCTGAAGGAGCACCCCGAGCTCTTCCAGGAGTACTTCGGCACCGTCATCCCGGCGGGCGACAACAAGTTCGCCTCGCTGAACACGGCCGTGTGGTCCGGTGGCTCCTTCATCTACGTCCCGCCGGGCGTCCACGTCGACATCCCGCTCCAGGCCTACTTCCGGATCAACACGGAGAACATGGGCCAGTTCGAGCGGACGCTGATCATCGTCGACGAGAACGCCTACGTGCACTACGTCGAGGGCTGCACCGCCCCGATCTACTCTTCCGACTCGCTGCACAGCGCCGTCGTGGAGATCATCGTGAAGAAGGGCGGCCGCTGCCGCTACACGACCATCCAGAACTGGTCGAACAACGTCTACAACCTGGTCACCAAGCGCGCCGTGGCGTACGAGGGCGCGACCATGGAGTGGATCGACGGCAACATCGGCTCCAAGGTCACGATGAAGTACCCCGCCGTCTACCTGATGGGCGAGCACGCCAAGGGCGAGACGCTGTCCATCGCCTTCTCCGGCGAGGGCCAGCACCAGGACGCCGGCGCCAAGATGGTCCACATGGCGCCCAACACCTCCTCCAACATCGTCTCCAAGTCGGTGGCGCGGGGCGGCGGCCGCACCTCGTACCGCGGTCTGATCGAGATCGGCGAGGGCGCCCACGGCTCCAAGTCCAACGTGCTGTGCGACGCGCTGCTGGTGGACACCATCTCCCGCTCGGACACCTACCCCTACGTGGACGTCCGTGAGGACGACGTGTCCATGGGCCACGAGGCGACCGTCTCCAAGGTCAGCGACGACCAGCTCTTCTACCTGATGAGCCGCGGTCTGTCGGAGGACGAGGCGATGGCGATGATCGTGCGCGGCTTCGTCGAGCCGATCGCCCGTGAGCTGCCGATGGAGTACGCCCTGGAGCTCAACCGGCTGATCGAGCTGCAGATGGAAGGCTCGGTCGGCTGACGCCCGCCGCCTTCGACCGCAGCGACCCTTTTTGACAGGAAGAGAGCACCACGACAGCCATGGCTGACAACACTCCCGCCGGCAGCACCACCGACGGCGCCATCCAGGTGGGCGGGGCCAAGCAGCCCATCGACGCGCGGGTCAGCGCCCCCGCCTCGTACGACGTCGCCGACTTCCCCGTGCCGCACGGCCGCGAGGAGGAGTGGCGGTTCACCCCCCTGGAGCGCCTCCGCGGTCTGCACGACGGCACGGCGGTGGCGGACGGCGCCGGCGTCAAGGTCGAGGTGACCGCCCCCGAGGGCGTCA
This sequence comes from Streptomyces mobaraensis, assembly GCF_020099395.1. Classification (NCBI taxonomy): domain Bacteria; kingdom Bacillati; phylum Actinomycetota; class Actinomycetes; order Kitasatosporales; family Streptomycetaceae; genus Streptomyces; species Streptomyces mobaraensis. The sequence continues at coordinate 5,767,258 of NZ_CP083590.1, forward strand.
CCGTGGAGACCGTCGGCCGGGACGACGCCCGGCTCGGCAAGGCCGGCAAGCCCGTCGACCGGGTGGCCGCCCAGGCGTACAGCTCCTTCGAGAAGGCGTCCGTCGTCTCGATCCCCAAGAACACCGTGCTCACCGAGCCCGTCCGGATCGCCGTGCACGGCGAGGGCGGCGTGGCCTTCGGCCACCAGGTCGTCGAGATCGGCGCCTTCTCCGAGGCCGTCGTCATCATCGACCACACCGGTGACGCCACCCTGGCCGCCAACGTCGAGTACCTGCTCGGCGACGGCGCCAAGCTCACCGTCGTCTCCGTCCAGGACTGGGACGACACGGCCGTCCACGCCGCGCAGCACACCGCGCTCGTCGGCCGCGACGCCCGCTTCAAGTCCGTGATCGTCACCTTCGGCGGCGACCTGGTCCGGCTGCACCCGCGCGTCGTCTACGGCGCCCCCGGCGGCGAGGCCGAGCTCTACGGCCTGTACTTCACCGACAACGGCCAGCACCAGGAGCACCGCCTCTTCGTCGACCACGACACGCCGCACTGCCGCAGCAACGTGGTCTTCAAGGGCGCCCTCCAGGGCAAGGACGCGCACGCCGTCTGGATCGGTGACGTCCTCATCCGCGCCGCGGCCGAGGGCACCGACACCTACGAGCTCAACCGCAACCTCGTCCTCACCGACGGCGCCCGCGTCGACTCGGTCCCCAACCTGGAGATCGAGACCGGTGAGATCGTCGGCGCCGGCCACGCCTCGGCGACCGGCCGCTTCGACGACGAGCAGCTGTTCTACCTGATGGCCCGCGGCATCCCCGCCGACGAGGCCCGCCGGCTGGTCGTCCGCGGCTTCTTCGCCGAGCTCGTCCAGCAGATCGGCGTCCCCGAGCTGGAGGAGCGCCTCATCGCCAAGATCGAGGCCGAGCTGGAGGCGTCCGTCGCATGACCTACGTACGCGTGGCCGCGCTCGGTGAGCTGGAGGAGGACACGCCCAAGCGGGTGGAGGTCGACGGCACCCCCGTGTCGATCGTCCGCACCGAGGGCGAGGTCTTCGCCATCCACGACATCTGCTCGCACGCCAACGTCTCGCTCTCCGAGGGCGAGGTGGAGGACTGCGCCATCGAATGCTGGCTGCACGGCTCCACCTTCGACCTGCGCACCGGAAAGCCCTCGGGTCTCCCGGCCACCCGACCGGTCCCCGTTTACCCCGTCAAGATCGAAGGAGACGGCCCAGACGCGTCTGTGCTCGTTTCCATCACCCAGGAGTCCTGAGTTCCCCATGGCAACGCTTGAGATCCACGACCTGCACGTCTCCGTCGACGCCGAAGGCGGCCCCCGGGAGATCCTGCGCGGCGTCGACCTGACCGTGAAGCAGGGCGAGACCCACGCCATCATGGGCCCGAACGGCTCCGGCAAGTCCACCCTGGCCTACTCGCTGGCCGGTCACCCCAAGTACACGATCACCGGCGGCACCGTCACCCTCGACGGCGAGGACGTCCTGGAGATGTCCGTCGACGAGCGCGCCCGCGCCGGCGTCTTCCTCGCCATGCAGTACCCGGTCGAGGTGCCCGGCGTCTCGGTGTCCAACTTCCTCCGCACCTCCGCCACCGCGATCCGCGGCGAGGCCCCCAAGCTGCGTACCTGGGTCAAGGAGGTCAAGGAGTCCATGGCGCGTCTGCACATGGACCCGGCCTTCGCCGAGCGCAACGTCAACGAGGGCTTCTCCGGCGGTGAGAAGAAGCGGCACGAGATCCTCCAGCTGGAGCTCCTCAAGCCGAAGATCGCGATTCTGGACGAGACCGACTCGGGCCTGGACGTCGATGCCCTGCGCATCGTCTCCGAGGGCGTCAACCGGGTCCGTGAGACCGGTGAGGTGGGCACCCTGCTGATCACGCACTACACCCGCATCCTGCGCTACATCAAGCCGGACTTCGTGCACGTCTTCGCGAACGGTCGCATCGCCGAGTCCGGTGGCGCCGAGCTCGCGGACAAGCTGGAGGAAGAGGGCTACGAGGCGTACACGACGGGAGGCGTCACCGCGTGACACAGATTCCGGGGCTCCTCGACACCGAGGCGATCCGCAAGGACTTCCCCATCCTCGACCGCGTCCTGCACGACGGCAAGAAGCTCGTCTACCTGGACAACGCGGCGACGTCCCAGAAGCCGCGCCAGGTGCTCGACGTCATCAACGAGTACTACGAGCAGCACAACGCCAATGTGCACCGCGGCGTCCACGTCCTCGCCGAGGAGGCCACCGCGCTGTACGAGGGCGCGCGCGACAAGATCGCCGCGTTCGTCAACGCGCCCAGCCGCGACGAGGTCATATTCACCAAGAACGCCTCGGAGTCGCTCAACCTGGTGGCCAACATGCTCGGTTGGGCCGACGAGCCCTACCGGGTGGACCACGACACCGAGATCGTCATCACGGAGATGGAGCACCACTCCAACATCGTTCCGTGGCAGCTGCTGGCGCAGCGCACCGGCGCGAAGCTGAAGTGGTTCGGGCTGACCGACGACGGCCGGCTCGACCTGTCGAACATCGAGCAGGTCATCACCGAGAAGACCAAGGTCGTCTCGTTCGTGCTGGTCTCCAACATCCTGGGCACGGTCAACCCGGTCGAGGCGATCGTCCGGCGCGCCCAGGAGGTCGGCGCGCTGGTCGTCGTCGACGCCTCGCAGGCCGCGCCGCACATGCCGCTGGACGTCCAGGCGCTCCAGGCCGACTTCGTGGCCTTCACCGGCCACAAGATGTGCGGCCCGGACGGCATCGGCGTGCTGTGGGGACGCCAGGAGCTGCTGGAGGACCTGCCGCCGTTCCTCGGCGGCGGCGAGATGATCGAGACCGTCTCGATGCACTCGTCCACCTATGCCCCGGCGCCGCACAAGTTCGAGGCCGGTACGCCCCCGATCGCCCAGGCCATCGGCCTCGGCGCGGCCGTGGACTACCTGACGTCGATCGGCATGGAGAACATCGCGCGGCACGAGCACGCGATCACGCAGTACGCGATCCAGCGGCTCCAGGAGGTCCCCGACCTCCGGCTGATCGGCCCCACCACGGCCGAGGACCGCGGCGCCGCGATCTCCTTCACGCTCGGCGACATCCACCCGCACGACGTGGGCCAGGTCCTCGACGAACAGGGCATCGCCGTCCGGGTCGGCCACCACTGCGCGCGGCCGGTCTGCCTGCGGTACGGAATTCCGGCGACCACGCGGGCGTCGTTCTACCTGTACTCCACGCCCGGCGAGGTCGACGCGCTGGTCGAGGGCCTGGAGCACGTCCGGAACTTCTTCGGCTGATGGGCAGCGGACTGTGAAGCTTGATTCGATGTACCAGGACGTCATCCTGGACCACTACAAGCACCCGCACGGCAGGGGCTTGCGGGACGGCGACGCCGAGGTGCACCACGTCAACCCGACGTGCGGCGACGAGATCACCCTGCGCGTCCGGCTCTCCGGTGAGACGATCGAAGACGTCTCGTACGAGGGCCAGGGCTGCTCGATCAGCCAGGCCAGCGCCTCGGTCCTCAACGAGCTGCTGGTCGGCAAGGAGCTCGGCGACGCCCGGCGGATCCAGGAGACCTTCCTGGAGCTGATGCAGTCCAAGGGCCGGATCGAGCCGGACGACGCGATGGAGGAGGTGCTGGAGGACGCGGTGGCGTTCGCCGGCGTCTCCAAGTACCCCGCGCGGGTGAAATGCGCTCTCCTGAGCTGGATGGCGTGGAAGGACGCGACCGCCCAGGCGCTGGGCGAGACCGCCGCAAGCACTGAGAGCACCGAGAGCACTGCGAGGAAGACCGCATGAGCGACGAAGTGACCACCAAGCCGGCCACCGAGGAAGAGGTCCGCGAGGCCCTGTACGACGTGGTCGACCCCGAGCTGGGCATCGACGTCGTCAACCTCGGCCTGATCTACGGCATCCACATCGACGACGCCAACATCGCCACCCTCGACATGACGCTGACGTCCGCGGCCTGCCCGCTGACCGACGTTATCGAGGACCAGGCGAAGTCCGCGACCGAGGGCATCGTCAACGAGCTCCGGATCAACTGGGTCTGGATGCCGCCGTGGGGCCCGGACAAGATTACCGACGAGGGCCGCGAACAGCTCCGCGCCCTCGGCTTCAACGTCTGAGTACGGCCTCCGCCGACGCGAGCGGCCCGCCCCCGGTAGGTCCGGGGCGGGCCGTTCGCCGTTTCCGCGGGTGCCTGCTCCGCTGACGCGGGGCGGCCAACGGGGTTGCTGTAAGAGGGGGAGCGATGACGGGCTGGGGCGATGACGGACGGCGTCTGGTCCGCTTCCTGTTCGGTTCCGTGCCGCGGTTCCTGGTCACCGGGGTGGTGGCGGGTGTCCTGGTGGTCGGCGGTCTCGTCGGGGGCGCGTGGCTGAGCTCGGACGGGCGGGGCTGTCCGGAAGCGGTCGCCCGGGCTTCCGAGGGGGAAGTGGCGGGGGAGTACGAGGGGTTGGACGGGATGCGCGTGCGTCTTCGGTACGACCCGGGGGCAGGGCGGGGGACGTTCTCCGTGGCGCACTGGCCGTACGAGGGGTCCCCGGCGTACCGGAAGGAGAAGACGTTCGGCGCGGCGGGGACGTGGAGCCTGTCCCAAGCCTCCGGCGTCGCGGAAACGCGGGTGCGGCTGTCCTTCGACGACCGGCCGGCGCATCGCCGGCCGTTGGAGACGCTCGTCGTCGGCCGGGAGGGGGACGAGCGGGTGCTGTTCAAGGAGACGGACCCGGACAACTGCCCGTCCACGGTTCTGCGGCGCGCCGGGAGCTGAGGCCGGGGGTGGTCCGGGGTCAGGAGGGGGCGCCGAACCAGTGGTGGAGGGCCCGTTGGAGGCCGTCGCCGGCCGTCGTGCCCGCCCAGCACACGTGGCCGTCCGGGCGGAGGAGGAAGGCGTCGGTGCCCGGGAGGGGGGTGTGGGTGACGCGGTCGGACCAAGGGGTGAGGGAGGTCGCCAGGTCTGGGGAGGGGGTCAGGAGGAGGCCGCGGCCGTCCTGGAGGCGGGGGACGGGGAAGCGGGTGCCCAGGAGGGGGTGGGTGGGGGTGTCGGGGGGCATGGGGTAGCGGATGTCGAGGCCGGAGATCAGGCCGGCGACGCGGCGGTTGGCGGCCGGTTCCGCGAGGAGGCCGGTGACGAGGGAGCGCAGGGCGCGTACGTCGTCGTCGGGGTGGAGGAGGGCGACCTGGGCGCGGGTGTTCTCCAGGACCGCCGCCCCGACCGGGTGGCGTTCGGTGTGGTACGTCTCCAGCAGGCCGGACGGCGCGTGGCCGTGGACGGTGGCGGCGAGCTTCCAGCCGAGGTTGAAGGCGTCCTGCACGCCGAGGTTGAGGCCCTGGCCGCCCGCCGGGAAGTGGATGTGGGCCGCGTCGCCGGCCAGCAGCACCCGGCCGGTGACGTACCGTTCCGCCTGCCGGGTGGCGTCGGTGAAGCGGGAGGCCCAGCGGACCTCGCGGAGGGTGAAGTGCGGTGCGGGGCCGGTGGCGAGGGCGGTACGGATCTCGTCGGCGGTGACCGGGGCGTCGCGGGCCACGGTCTGGTCCGGGGCGGCGAAGAGGAAGCGGTGGACGCCGTCGCCGAGCGGCATCAGGGAGGGGCCTTCCCGTACGTCGAACACCGGCAGGCGCCACTCGGTCGGCAGGGCCTCGTGGGGCTCCGGCACGATGTCCGCGACGACCAGGGAGATCCGCCCGTCGCGCCCGGGGAAGCCGACGCCGAGTTCGCCGCGCACCCGGCTGCGTCCGCCGTCCGCCCCCACCAGGTAGGCGGCGTGCAGGGCGGTGGTGCCCTCCGGGCCGGTGACGGTGGCGGTCACGCCGTCCGCGTCCTGGGCGAGGCCGGTGAGTTCGCGGCCGCGCTGGACGGGGATGCCGTACGTGGCGAGGTGGTCCTCCAGGAACCGTTCGACGCGGGCCTGGGGGATGCCCACCTGATAGGGGAAGCGGGTGTCGAAGACCGAGTAGTCCAGGGGGATGCCCGCGAAGTGGCCGCGCGGCAGGGTGGTGAGGGCCTGTTCGGCGATGGGCTCCAACCAGCCGCGCAGGTCCAGGACTTCGGCGGTGCGGGGCTGGAGGTTGAGCGCGCGGGACTGGCCGCTGCGTTCGAGGGTCCGTTCCAAAACGACGGTCCGGACGCCCGCCAGGCCGAGCTCGTTGGCGAGTGTCAGACCGGTGGGGCCGGCTCCGACCACGATCACATCAGGGTTCACGCCGGTACCTCCGGTCTTATGCCTTCAGTCCGCGCCGGGTGACGTAGACGTTGTGGAAGAGGAGCAGGCCGGCGAGGACGGCCAGCCACTGCACCGTGCTCACCAGGGGTACGGAACCCACCGGCACCGTCAGGGCCAGGACCACCCGGACCACGGCGTCCAGCGTGAAGACCGCGCCCCAGACGGCGGTGAGCACCCGGACGCTCCGGCGGAAGGCCGGCTCGGTGTCCCACCGGGAGGCCCAGGCGCGCCACCCCGCCTCGCCCAGCTTGGCGGTGACGACCGTCTGGCCCAGGTACATCATGAACGGGCGGCGGGTCGGCAGAGTGCCCAGGATCCAGAGGCCGATGAGGCCGAAGATCCAGCTGTCGCGCACCAGCAGGACGCGCGGGTCGCCGGTCACCAGGGACATCAGGGCGCCCAGCAGCATCAGGCAGAGCGTGAACAGCCCCATGGCGTCCACTCGTCGGCGCCGGACCATCCCGTGGACGATCCAGGGCACGGCGAGCAGACTGCCCGCCGCCAGCGCGACCCACTGGCTCGTGCCCGCCGCCTGGAGTCCGTAGAACGCGCCGAGGGGGAGGGCGAGTTCGAAGAGGAGCTGGAGGACGACGAGCCGGCGCAGGGCGGCGGTCTTCTGCCGCTCGGTCGGCTGCGGCGGGACGGGGACGGTCGCGGGCTCTGTGGTCGCGGGCTCTGTGGTCACGGGGTGCTCCTGGTCGCGCGGTCGAAGAGGTCGGCGAGCCGGCGGCCGTGGGCGGCGGCGTCGAAGTCCGGGTCGTGGGCGGCGCGCATCACGAGCGCGTCGATGGCGCCGCGGAGCGCGTACACCATGGTCGCCGGGTCGAACTCGCCGAACTCCCCGGCCTCTTGGCCCCTGCGTGCGGCGGCGATCAGGGTGTCCAGCATCGCGTCCGTGACGGCGGTGAACTCCCGCGCCGACGGGCTCTCGCCCCGGACGCCGGTGAGCACCTCCACCATGGCGTGCAGGTGCTTCGGGTAGACGTCCAGCAGCGCGAGGTTGGACTCGATGTGCGCGCGGAGCCGCTCGGGGGCGGTCCGGTGCGCCTCGATCCTGGGCCGCATGTACGCGTCCGCGACCCGTATCACCTCCGCCACGACCTCGCGCATCAGGTCGTCCTTGCCGGCGAAGTGGTACGAGATCATCCCGGTGCTGCTGAGCCCTGCCTGCCGGGCGATCCGGGAGAACGACGCCTTGGCGTAGCCGACTTCGGCGATGACCTCGATGGCGGCGTCGACGATCTGTGCCCGCCGGGCGGCCTCCGTGAACGTCCGGTCGGCGGTCGGGGCGGCTCCTTGCTTGGGTTCGCTGCTCTTTGCTCGCATGAGCAAAAGGTAGCCAGGGTTTGCTTGGGTGAGCAAGTATTGGTTTGGTCAAGCAGTCGATGGCCTCCACCGGCCGGGGTCAGAGGCCGCCCGTGTTCAGCAGCCGGTCCGGGGTCCGGTCGTGGAGTCCGCTCAGCACCCCTGGCGTGGCCTGTTGCTCCAGCCACTCCGTCACCGCCTGCACCGACGCGTCCGGGCGCGCCGCCTTGTAGAGCGCCGCCACCCCGGTGACGTGCGGGGCCGCCTGCGAGGTGCCGCTCTTCGTCGCGGCGCCGCCACCGGCGCGGGCCGAGACGATGTCCAGGCCCGGGGCGAGGAGCCGCAGGCAGGAGCCCCAGTTGCTGAACGACGTCATCCGGTCGTCCCGGTCCGTCGCCCCGACGACCACCGCCCCCGGCGCGCTGCCCGGCGAGTTGCCGCAGGCGTCGCCGGCCGCGGCCCCGGCCTGCGCGTTGCCCGCCGAGACGACGGGCGGCACCCCGCGCTCGGCGACCGCGGCCACCGAGGCGTTCGTCGCCGCCGAATACGGGCCGTTGAGCGAGGCGTTCAGCACGGAGGCCGGCCCGGCGTGCCGGGCGACCCAGTCCAGGCCCGCCACGAAACGGGAGGCCGACGTCGTCCCCTCGCAGTCCAGCACCCGCACGCTGACCAGCGTCACCTTCCGGGCGATGCCGTGCTCAGCGCCGCCGATGATCCCGGCCACGTGCGTGCCGTGCCCGGAGCCGGTCGGGCAGTCGGAGCCGTCGCCGTCCGGATCGACCAGGTCGACACCCTTGCGGGCGCGCCCGCCGAACTCGGGGTGCGTGTAGTCGATGCCCGTGTCGACGACGTACGCGGTCACGCCCGCGCCCGTGCCGGCGACCGTGAACCGGCCGTCCAGGGGGAGCCGCCGCTGGTCCACCCGGTCCAGGCCCCAGGAGGCGGCGGCCGGGACGGTGGGGTCGTGCAGGCGGACCGAGGACTGGCGGAGCACCGCGTCCTCCTCGACGGACCGCACGTCCGGGGAGCGGCGGACGGCGTCCAGCTGCGCGGGGGTGAGCGGGGCGGCGAAGCCGAGCAGGGCGTGCTGGTAGACGGTGTCCGGCCTGACGCCCAGCCGGGCGGTCAGCGCGCGGGGGCTGGCGCCCTGGCGGAGGGTGACGATGTAGTGGGCGGGGACGGCGCGGCCGTCGGGTGGGGAGTTGGTGTGGGGGTGGGGGTGGGGGTCAGCTGGGGCTAGGGCCAGGGTGAGGGGCAGGAGGAGGGTGAGGAGGTGGAGGTGGTGTGGGGGTCTCATGTCCCCTGGATAGGGGGAGGGGTGGTGCGGGGCGATCGGGGTGGGCCGTTTGGCCTGCCCCTGTCCCGCCCCTTCCCGTTTCTTCCGGGGCTGTGCCCCGGACCCCCTTGTCGCGGCTTCGCCGCTCGTCCTCAAACGCCGGACGGGCTGAATAGTCAGCCCGTTGGGGGTCCCCCCTCTGGGGGAGTTTGAGGACAACCGCGCGGAGCGCGGTTTCGGGGGTGCGGGGGCGCAGCCCCTGCGAGAAACGGGAAGGGGCGGGACAGGGGCACCCCCACCCCAGCACCCCGCAGGGCGTTGCGTACACCCGTACACACCGCTGTGTACCCTCGTACACATGGTGTACCTGACCCTCGCGGGCGCGATCGCGTCCGAGATCGCCGCCACCACCTCCATGAAGTTCAGCGACGGCTTCAGCAAGCTCTGGCCCTCGCTCGGGACGGCGGTCGGCTACCTCCTCGCCTTCGTCCTCCTCGCGCGGACCCTCAAGACCATGGACGTCGGCACGGCCTACGCCATCTGGTCCGGGGCGGGCACGGCGGTCGTCGCCGCGATCGGCATGCTCTTCCTGGGCGAGGCGGCCAACGCCGCGCGGATCGGCGGGATCCTGCTGGTGATCGCGGGCGTCGTGGTCCTCAATCTCGGCGGGGCCTCCCACTGATGCCCCGCCGCTACGACCCCGACCGGCGCGACCGCATCGTCGAGGCCGCCGTCCGCGTCGTCGCCGCCCGCGGTCTCGGCGCGCTCAGCCACCGGGCGGTCGCCGCCGAGGCGGACGTCCCGCTGGGCTCGACGACGTACCACTTCGCCACCCTCGACGACCTGCTCGTCGAGGCGGTGCGCCGGACCGCCAGGGAGTGGCTGGACGGGCTCGCCGCCTGGGAACGCGGCCTGCCCGCCGGCGCGCCCCTCGCGGACGCCGTCGCCGACCTCGTCGCGGAGGCGCTGACTGGGGACCGGGCGCGCCTGGAGCTGGAGTACGAGCTCTACGCCGCCGCCCTGCGCCGCCCGGCCGTCCGCCCGGTCGCCGCCGCGTGCGTCGCGGAGATGGCCGCCGTCCTCGGCCGCCGTACGCCCGACGCCGCCGCGGCCCGGGCGCTGGCCGCGCTGCTCGACGGGGTGCTGCTCCAGTGCCTGGTGAGCGGGCGGCCCTTCGCGCGGGCGGAGGTACGGGACGCGGTGGCGCGGCTGGTGGGTGAGCCTGCCGCAGCCACCGGGGCGCGGGAGTCCGGTTCGCCTTGAGCGGTCCCCTCCGGTTAGGTTTTCGGACATGACCGATGCTGCTGTCCCCCTCACCACCGGTGCCGCCGCCGCCGGCCTCGCCACGATCGCCGCCGACGGCACCGTCCTCGACACCTGGTTCCCCGCCCCCGCGCTGGCCGACGAGCCCGGCCCGGCCGGCACCGAGGAGCTGACCGCCGAGCGCGCCGCCGAGCTGCTGGGCGAGGCCGCCCTGAAGGCCGTCGGCCCGGACGCCCGCCGTGGCGTCACGGTCGTCGCGGTCCGCACGGTCATCGCCTCGCTCGACGAGAAGCCGGTCGACGCGCACGACGTCTACCTGCGGCTGCACCTGCTGTCGTCCCGGCTGATCCGGCCGCACGGCGCGAACCTGGACGGCATGTTCGGCCTGCTGGCCAACGTCGCCTGGACCTCGCTCGGCCCGGTCGCCGTCGACCAGATCGAGACCGTGCGCCTGAACGCCCGCGCCGAGGGCCTGCACCTCCAGGTCACCAGCATCGACAAGTTCCCGCGCATGACCGACTACGTCGTCCCGTCCGGCGTCCGCATCGGCGACGCCGACCGCGTCCGCCTCGGCGCCCACCTGGGCAAGGGCACGACCGTCATGCACGAGGGCTTCGTCAACTTCAACGCCGGGACGCTGGGTACCTCCATGGTGGAGGGGCGCATCAGCGCGGGTGTCGTGGTCGGTGACGGCAGTGACATCGGAGGCGGCGCGTCCACGATGGGGACGCTGTCCGGTGGCGGCAAGCAGATCATTTCCGTGGGGGCCAACTGCCTGCTTGGCGCGGAGTCGGGTATCGGGATCGCGCTCGGTGACGAGTGTGTGGTCGAGGCGGGGCTTTACGTGACCGCCGGTACTCGGGTCACCCTGCCGGACGGTGAGATCGTCAAGGCGCTGGAGCTCTCCGGTGCCAGCAACATCCTGTTCCGGCGGAACTCGACCACTGGGGCCGTGGAGGCTCGTCCGTACAAGAGCACGTGGGGCGGGCTGAACGAGGCGCTGCACAGCCACAACTAGGCGCCTGCGGCGGGCTGGTGCCCCGGTCCCTCCCCCAGAGGGGGCACCCCCACTTCGCCGATTCCCGGGGGCAAGCCCCCGGAACCCCTGAAACCGCGCTCCGCGCGGTTGTCCTCAAACGCCGGACGGGCTGAATCAGCCCGTCCGGCGCTTGAGGACTGGGGGTACCCCCTCTGGGGGAGGGACCGGGGCACACCCCTCACACCACCGCCCGGTACACCTTCAGCAACCGCTCCACCGTCTCCTCCGAAGCCGCCCGCAAGGGCGCCCGCACCGGCCCGCCCGGCAACCCCAGCGCTCCCAGCAACCCCTTCGCCGTCACCGTCCCCGGCGGGCCGTCGGCCATCATCGCCTCGATGAGCGGCAGGGCACGGGCGTGCAGCCGTGTCGCTTCCTCCACGGAGCCCGAATCGAACGCGTCCAGCGCCGCCGCCACCAGCGGCCCGGCCACATTCGCCACCGTGCTGACGTATCCGACCGCCCCCACCGACCGCAGCGGCAGGTTGAGTTCCTCGCTGCCCGAGTAGTACGCGAGCCCGGTGGCGGCGATGACCTTGGCGCTGCCGAGGAGGTCGTAGGCGCAGTCCTTGACGCCCTCGACGCGCGGGTGTTCGGCCAGTCGCAGCATGGTGTCCACCTCGATGCGGGTGCCGGTGCGGCTGGGGATGTCGTAGAGCATGACGGGGATGCCGACCGCGTCGGCCACCGTCCGGAAGTGTTCCTCGACGGCGTCCTGCGGGGGCCGGCTGTAGTACGGGGTGACGACGAGGATCCCGTCGGCCCCGGCCGCCTCGGCCGCGCGGGCGAGGGTGACGGTGTGGCGGGTGTCGTTGGTGCCGACGCCCGCCGTGATCCGGGCGCGGCCGGCGACCGCCTCGGTGACGGCCCGGACGAGGGCGGACTTCTCCTCGTCGGTGGTGGTCGGCGCTTCGCCGGTGGTGCCGCTGAGGACCAGCCCGTCGCAGCGGCCCGCGCCGACGAGGTGGTCGGCCAGGCGCTGGGCGCCGTCGAGGTCGAGCCGGCCGTCGGGGGTGAAGGGGGTCACCATCGCACAGACCGTACGGCCGAAGGGGCTGGTGGGCGGCATCGCGTCACACTCCGGAATCGGGGAACTCGTCCCGATTCTGGGCCTCTTCGACCGTACGGTCCATGGACAGTTGCTACCGCGACCTTTCAGCGGCGCTTAAGGAACGGTCAGCCGCGCGGCTTCCAGCGCAGCACCTGCGGGTCGTGGTCGCTCGCCTGGTCGGCGAACTCGGCGTTGATGTGGACGATGTCGTAGTCCGTCCGGCCGGACCGCGAGCCCTTCCCGCTCATGGCCGGGCTGGTGAGGATGTGGTCCAGCACCTGGGAGTTGCCCTGGTAGACGTAGCCGTACCGTTCCTTCGCGGGCAGCAGGCCGACCTGGTCGGTCAGCACCTTGCCGGAGGTGAGCGTGCGGAGCGCGGGGGAGAACTGGTAGTCGTTGAGGTCGCCCGCGACGATCACGTTGGCCTTGCGGTCCGCGGCGAGGATCCGCTTGACGAAGGCGTTGACGACCGCGGCCTGCTTGCCGCGCTGCACCTCGGAGGTGCGGGCGGGCGGCTGGAAGCGGCTGTCGACGCCCTGGTCGCCGCCCTTGGAGTTGAAGTGGTTGGCGATCACCAAGACCCGCTCACCGCGGAAGGTGAACTGGCCGGCCAGCGGCTTGCGGCTGTTCTCCCACGCGGCGTTCGCCGGGTCGACGCGGCCGGGGGAGGCGGTCAGGGCGGCCCGGCCGTGGTCCCGGACGACGTCCACCGGGTTGGTGGAGCCGCCGCCCGCGATGTCCGTGAAGCTCACCCGGGCGGGGTTGAAGAGGAAGGCGGTGCGTATGTTGCCGCCGGGCTGGCCGCCGTCCTTGCCGTCCACGGGGTCGATCTGCCGCCACTCGTACCGCGGCCCGCCCGCCTTCGCGACGGCGTCGGTGAGCTTCCTCAGCGTCACACTCGCGTCGACGGTCCCGTCGTTCTTGACGCCGCTGTCGTCCTGGACCTCCTCCAGGGCGACGATGTCGGGCGAGGCCAGGTTGGTCACCAGGGCGGAGGCCAGCCGGTCGAACTTCTCCTGCGGGTTCTGCGGCGCGAGGTTCTCGACGTTGTACGTGGCGACGGCCAGCTCGCCGTCCCGCTGCCGGCGGGTGGTCTCGCGCTTCAGGCCGTGGTCGGCGAGCGTGCCCAGCTCGGTGGCCTGGAGGGTGTAGCCGCCGTAGTTGTCGTAGTCCAGCGGACCGGCGGTGGTGCCGGTCAGCTCGTCGCCCACGTTCGCGACCGGGAACGGGCGCTGCGCGAACGGGATCAGCGAGGAGACCTTCACCCGGGCCGCGTTGGGGTCGGCGTACGAGCTGTAGAGGACGCCGCCGCGCGCAGTGCGGTGGTGGCGGGGGTCGGCGGTGACCCAGAGGTCCTTGTGGCTGCTGGTGGCGCCGGTGACCGGCGCGTCCTTGACGGCGACCCGCATGCCCTCCAGCGACTCGAAGCGGTCGAGTGCGTAGCGGCCCGGCTCCAGCCGCAGCTTCTCGATCGAGCCGTCGCCGCCGTCGCGCAGTGCCGGCGCGTAACGGGCGGGCAGCGTACGGGCGTTGAGCTCGACGGCGGCGGGCAGGGCGTTGCCCGAGGAGGTGACGGTCCAGGTCGCCTTGGTGAGCTGGGTGACCGACTGGAGTCCGGCGGCCTCGCCGCCCGGGTAGTACTCGCCGACCGTGGCCGAGACCAGCACCGCGTCCCCGACCGCGACGGACGGGGTCGTCGCACCCGTGAAGACGAAAACGGCCTCGCTGGTGGCCGCGTCCCGGTCCGGGTGCGGGTCCTGGAACCAGAAGCCGCGCGCGGACCCGAAGGCACGGACCGCCGTGACCACGCCCGGCACCTCCGTCACCTGCTTCCCGGCCAGCGGGGAGACGCGCGTGGTGCCCTGGATGTCGTGGATCCGGGTCCCGCCGGACCCGCCGGTGGCGCCTGCCGCGCCCGCCGTGGGCGCGGTGAGGAGGCCGGCCGCGAGGGCGGCGGTGACGAGGGTGCCGGTGGTGACGTACGCGCGGCTGACGCGGCCGGTACGGCCGGAACGCCGGGTGTGGCTGGTGCTGCGGTGCCGACTGCTGGGCACGAGAAGCCTCCGGAGGCTTGTGTGAGGGGTGGGAGAGGAGCCGGCGGCCGCGGACGGAAGCGGATGTTCCGCTCGTCCCCCCCGCCGCACCGACTTCTACGCGCGTCAATTTCGGGCGTGAGCACGTCAGTTGTCAAGGTCATGTGGGTGTACGCACACCGGCGGGCAGGTGAACCGGGCGGCGGGCCCGCAAAGCCGTCTACGCTGGGGCGGTACGTGCGCCGCCGGTGATCCCCGCGCGCTCGCCGCCGCGGGCGGGTGGCCGAGGCCACGCTGTTCCCGGTCGTGGTCTCCGGCCATGACCTCCGTCACGCCCGTACCGCACTCGGCACGCCCGTGCCGTCACCCCGAGGAGATGACCCCCCTGATGCCCGCAGACCGCCCGACCATGCCGCCGGTGCGGCTCCTCCCCGACGCGGAGCTCGCGCGCGACGCGCTCTCCGCGCCGCTGTTCGCCCGCGCCGCCCGACTGGCCCGCTGGGCCGGCGAGGGCACCCCGGTCGGCGCGGGCGGCGAGCTGCTCGCGGACCAGCTGCGCACCGCCACCGGGCTGCTGGGGCTCGACGGCGACGAGGACGGCCCGGCGTACACGGCCGAGGCGTGGCAGCTCGCGCTGGACACGGGGCTGGTCGAGTTCACCGAGCACACGGAGGCGGACGGGACGGCGGCCGAGCCGTCGTCCGACGAGCCCAGCGGCACCGCCGTCGCCGGCGAGGAACTGGCCACGCTCACCTCCGGCAGCCCGCAGGACATCCTCGACCTGTGGCTCGGCGGCCTGGAGACCGTCCTGGCCGACGCGGCGGCCCCGGACCTCGGCGACATCGTCGACCAGCTCGCCGACGGCGGCGACCTCGACCTCGACGCCATCGACTGGAACCCCGAGGAGGAGGCCGACTTCCTCGACGGCGTCCTCGGCAACCTCTACCTGCTGACCGCGCTGGACCCCAACGACGCGGCCGACGACGCCGTCCGGCGGCCCGTCCCGCTCCCCGCGCTCGCCGCCTCCCTGATCGTCCCGGACGACATGGACGAGCCCACCGACGCCGTCCTCGAAGAGGTCTCCGACGCGATGATGCGCCTGGACGACCAGTTCCGGCTGCTCGCCCCGACCGGCCTCATCGCGTACCAGCCCGTCGACGAGGCGCTGATCGAGGAGGTCGACGGCGAGGGCCACATCCGCGAGTCCGTCGACGGCGTCACCTCCGACGCGCCCGAGGAGGAGGACGTCACCCGGTACGGCATGGTCTCCCTCACCCCGCTCGGCGTCTTCGCCGTCCGCACCCGGATGCTGGAGGCGGGCGTCGACGCCCCCGTCGTCGGCGACCTGGCCGAGAAGGACGCCGCCGCGCTCCTCGCCGCCCTCCCGCACCACCCCCGGCCCGCCGCACGCGCCGAGACCGAACTCTGGCTCGCCCGCCGCGACCCGCTGACCGCCGCCCGCGAACTCCTCGCCGCCGCCCGCGGCGACGACGAGGACGCCCCGCTGCGCCGGCTCGCCTGCCAGCAGGCCCTGACCCTGGTGCCCCTCGACGCCGAGCCCGCGTTCCGCGAGGTCCTCGATGACCCCGAGCTCGGCGGCCTCGCCCGCGTCTGGCTCGCCGAACGCGGCGCGACGGACATTCCCGAGCCCGGCGAGACCATGGTCTTCTGGCTCACCATCGACACGATCGCCGCGCAGCTCGCCTCGGAGGGCGACTCCGAGGAGCTGCGGGAACTGGTGATCGGGCTGGTGGGGCAGCACGGTGGGTTCTTCGACTCGGCCTGGCGGGTCGAGCACCCCGCGACGGCGGATGTGCTGGAGGCGATGGGGCGGCTGCATCCGGAGAAGCGGGTGGCCAAGGCGGCGCGGAAGGCGGCGTTCAAGGCGCGGTCGCGGGGCTAGCGGGCGCCTGTCCGGCGGGGCGCCTGCGGCGGGCTGTGCCCCGGTCCCTCCCCCAGAGGGGGCACCCCCACTTCGCCGTTTCCTGGGGCTGCGCCCCAGACCCCCTTTGTCGCGGCTTCGCCGATCGTCCTCAAACGCCGGACGGGCTGGATAGTGCGGCCCTGGGCGCGCACTTCAGCCCGTCCGGCGTTTGAGGACAACCGCGCGGAGCGCGGTTTCGGGGGTGCGGGGGCGCAGCCCCCGCAAGAAACGGTGAAAGGGCGGGACCGGGGCACCCCCCCCTCAAAGTCCCCGCAGCGCCTCCGCGATCGAGTCTCCGACGGGCGTCGTCGGACGGCCGATGAGACGGCGAAGGTCGCCGGAGACCGCGGCCAGGGCCCCACGGCTCGCCGCCTCCTCCCCGCCGACGATGGCGGTGACAACCGCCCCGGGCACGCCCGCCCCCAGCAGCACGGCCCGGTGCTCCGCGGGCGGAAGGTTCCGGTGCATCACCGGCCGTCCGACCTGCCGGCTCACCTCCGCCGCGTACTCGTCGAGGTTCCAGGCCACGTCGCCGCTCAGCTCGTAGGCCCGCCCCACATGTCCTTCTTCGGTCAGCGCGACCGCGGCCGCCGCCGCGAAGTCCGCGCGGGCGGCCGACGCGATCCGGCCGTCGCCCGTGTTCGAGAGGACCACGCCGTGCTCCAGGACGGGCGCCAGGGCCTCCGTGTAGTTCTCGGAGTACCAGCCGTTGCGCAGAAAGGTGTAGGGGACGCCGGCGTCCTGGATGACCTGTTCGGTGGCCGTGTGCTCGTCGGCGAGGGCGAAGCCGGCGTCCGGGCCGCCGAGTATGCCGGTGTAGGCGAGCTGGGCGACGCCGGCCGCCGCGGCGGCCCGGACGACGGCCGTGTGCTGGGCGACCCGCTTCCCCATCTCGTTGCCGGAGATCAGCAGGACGCGGTCGCCGGCCCGGAACGCCTCCTTGAGGTCCCCGGGGGCGTCGTAGTCGGCGGCGCGGACCGTGACGCCGCGCTCCGCGAGGTCCGCGGCCTTGGCCGGGTCCCGGACGGCGGCGACGACCTGGTCGGCCGGGACCCGGCCCAGCAGTTCGTCGATGACGAGCCGGCCGAGGCGGCCGGTGGCAGCGGTGATGACGATGCTCATGCGTGCTCCTGAGGTGGTGGGTTCCGGCGCGGTGAGGCGCGGCCTGACACTCACCCTAGGAGCTGTACTTACTTTGGGTGAGTACCCACTTTAAAGTAAGCTGCTGGCATGGACGTAAGGGAAGAGGGGTGCCGGGACCGGCACCCGGGGCCCGCGGCCCCCGACGTCAACGCGGCGAACTGCCCGTCGAGGCAGCTCCTCGAACACATCACCAGCCGCTGGGGCATCCTGGCGCTCGCCGCCCTCCTGGACGGCAGCCACCGCTTCGGCGAACTGCGCCGCCGCATCGGCGGCGTCAGTGAGAAGATGCTCGCCCAGACCCTCCAGACCCTGGAACGCGACGGCTTTGTCCACCGGCACGCGCACCCCGTCATCCCGCCGCGGGTCGACTACACCCTGACCCCGCTCGGGGAGCGGGCGGCCCGGCAGGTGTGGTCGCTGGCCCGCTGGGTCGAGGGGCACGTCGGGGAGGTCGCGGCCGCGCAGGAACGGTACGACGCGCGCCGGGCGTGAGCCGGGCGAGCGCGGGTGCGGCCGTCACCGTGCGCCATCCGCCGCGCCACGTCGCGGGCGGGTGGCCGTTCGGGAACGAGAAGGTCCCCATGTTCCCGCGCGATCCCGGTCAATACTTGGCCGCCGACGGGATCCTGAGGAGGGTCGGGAAGTGTCCGGACTACGACCTCTCCGCCGGCCCGTACCGGTGACCGCGGATGGCGCGCGTTCCGAACGCCGCCCCGGTCAGGCGCCGAACGGGGCCGCGTACCGGATCCTGCCCGCCGGCAGCGGCCGGTCCGCGTCGAGGGCCAGCACCATCATCGCCTCGTCCGGCACTTCGAAGGCGGGCAGGATGCCGTGCGCGGAGGCCCGTTCGAATCCGAAGCGCGAGTAGTACTCCGGGTGTCCGAGCACCGTGACGGCATGCTCCCCGCGCGCCCGCGCCGCGTCGAGGGCCGCCCGGACGACCGCCGAACCGGCGCCCGTCCGCTGGTGGGCGGGCAGCACGGCGACGGGGGCGAGGCAGAGTGCCGGCTCCTCCCCGATGTGACACCGCGTCAGCAGCGCGTGTGCGACGAGCTCGCCACCCGGCGCCTCGGCCACCAGCGACAGCCCGGGAATCCAGGCCGGATCGGCGCGCAGCGCGTCGACCAGGTCCGCCTCCGCCGGGGTGGGGAACGCGGCGGCTTCGACGGCGTGGACCGCGGCGATGTCGGCGGCGGTCTCGGGGCGGGTGGTCCAGGGAGCGGCGGGCGGGTTCACGGCGCTATCGGTCTTCTCTGTGGATGCGGAAGTGGGGGCGGAGGAGGTCAGAGGGGCTGGATCCGGCGGCGCAGCAGGCAGAACTCGTTCCCTTCCGGGTCGGCCAGAACGTGCCAGCTCTCACGGCCCGTCTGTCCGACGTCGGCGGGCCTGGCCCCGAGAGCGAGCAGCCGCTCCAACTCGGCGTCCTGGTCGCGGTCGGTGGGACTGACGTCGATGTGCAGCCTGAGCTTCGCGGGCCGCGGATCCGCACTGGGACTGATCACCAGAATCGGCTGCGGCCCCCCGAACCCGACACCGTCCGGCCCGATCGCGATGCTCCCGTCGTCCTCCCGCTCGATCTCGGCATAGCCGAGGACCTCACGCCAGAACCCGGCGAGCCGCTCGGCGTCAACGGCGTCGATGACCAGCTCACTGATGCGGGATGCCATGCCCGCCAGTGTACGGAGTCCCCCGACGGGGGCCCTGGTACCGGAGGGTGGGCGGTGCCGGCGCCGGCCGGACTTCCCTGCGGGCGGTGCTTTTGCGGGGTGTGCCGCCGGGTGCGCCCTCTGGGAAACCGCCCCCGGGGGCGTCCCCTAGGGAATCGGGTGGTGGGGAATCATCCCTCGTGCCGACGACTCGTCGTCTGTGGCGGGGGAGAGTGGTGGGGACGCGCCGGGTGGTGGAAGGGGGGCCTTTCACGCCGGGTGCGCTGTCCGGCGCCGTCTTCCGCGGCCTCGTCCGCCCGTACCTGGAGTCCGTACCCCATGTCCCGCGACCGCACGTCCCTCCTCGCCCTTTCCGGGGCCGCCCTGAGTGCCGCTCTGCTGGTGACGGGGTGTTCGATGACCGATGGTCCGACGAAGAAGGCGGAGCGTACGTACACCGTGCAGGGGAAGGTCACGGTGATCGACGCCCAGACGCTCGGCGGGGACATCAGTGTGCGTCCGCTCGCCGAGGGGGCGGACAAGGTGCAGGTGACCGAGCGGTACGAGTACAGCGGGCCGAAGCCCAACCCCGAACACCGGCTGGCCAACGGGCGGTTCGTGGTGAAGAAGGCGCACTGCGGCGATTCCCACCGGTGCACGGTCCACCTCACCGTGCTCGCCCCGCCCGCCGTCGCCGTCGAGCTCAAGACGGCCGGCGGTGACATCACCGTCGCCGGGACGTCCGGCGGCGTCGACGCCGACACCAGCGGCGGGGACATCCGCGTCGAGGACTCCGCGTCCCGTTCGGTCCGCGCGGTCACCCGGGGCGGGAACGTGACGGCCGCCTTCACGGCCGCGCCCGACGCGGTCGACGGCCGGACGCAGGGCGGCGACATCACCGTGCGGGTGCCGAAGGGGAGTTACGCGGTGGACGCGACGACGTCGGGCGGTGACCGGAAGGTCACCGTTCCCTCGACCGCCGGCGCCCCGCACCGGATCAAGGTGCTCTCGCACGGCGGGGACGTGTCCGTCCTCTCGTCCTGACGAGCGGCGACGTCGGCGTGAGCCGTCCGTGGCGTCTCAGTGGAATTCTCCCGCGTGTTCCTCGCACCACTGACGGAAGGTCCGCGGGGCGATGCCGGTGAGGTTGGCGATGTCGTCGCTGATGACTCCGGCGCGGCCGGCGCGGAACAGCTCGTGGAGGTTCCGCACGGCGGCGGCCGCCTCGGGCGGGGTGCCCTGCTCGATGCTCCGCTGCGCGAACTGCTCGGGGGTGACCGGCACGCACTCGATCGGCCGTCCCAGGACGTCGGCGAGGATCTCCACCTGCGCGCGGACGGTGAGCGCCTGCGGGCCGTTGAGGATGTAGGCGCGGCCGGCGTGGCCGTCCTGGGTGAGGGCGAGGGCGGCGACGCGGGCGATGTCGAAGGGGTCGACGGGCACGGTCCTGCCGGGGCCGCTCGGGTCGTGGACGCGGCCTTCGCCGCGGATCGTGGGCAGCCACCACGTCGCGTTCGACATCAGGGTGTTGGCGCGCAGGTAGGTGACGTCGAGCCCGGAGTCGCGGAAGACCTGGTCGCGGGCGGCGATCCTGGCTCCGATCACCGGCAGCGGTTCCAGGACGGTACCGATGGAGGACAGCACCACGATCTTGCGCACTCCGGCGGTGCGGGCGGCCTTGATCATGTTCTCGGCCTGTGCGGGCAGCGGGGCGAGCTGCATGAAGAAGACGCCGTCGACACCGCGGGCGGCCTCGGTCAGGCTCTCGGCGTCGTCCAGGTCGCCGACGGCGATGTCGATGCCCGCCGGGATCAGTTCGGCGCGCGAGGCGCTGCGGACCAGGGCTCGCACGTGGTGGCCCTGCTCGTGGAGCTGCTCGGCCAGGGCGCCACCGACGTTTCCGGTGGCTCCGATGACGAGGAAGGAAGGCATGACGGATCCTTTCGGGATCGATGGGTGAAATCGATGGGTGGAGGAGCGATTGATGAGGGGAGAGCCCTGCTGTCAGGGGAGGCCGCTGGCGCGGTCGCCGAAGGCGCCGGTCGCTCCCGCTGGTCCGCCGGTCCGCCAGGGCGTGGGCGACGACGGCGTCGGTTCCGTCCTGCACGGACTGGCTCTCGTCGGCGCCGAGTTGGTAGTGGTCGTGCCGGGGGCGGCGGCGTTGATGTGCCCGGCTTCCCTTTCTCCCGGCCCCAAACCGAGTCTGGCCCGCCAGAGCCGGGGCAGCGTGGCCCTGGTCGGGCCACCCAGGGAGCCGGGCGGTGCGTCGACAATCAGGCCATGACCACCGGGAACGCAGCCGCGAACGAGGGACCGGATCTGGCGACGATGCTGCGCTCCTGGCGTGCGCGGGTCCGCCCCGAAGACGTCGGCTCCCCCTTCGCCCGAGGCACCCGCCGCACACCAGGACTGCGCCGCGAGGAGGTCGGCTGGCTCGCCGGCGTCTCACCCGACTACGTCAAACGCCTCGAACAGGGCCGCGCGCACCCCAGCGCCGACGTCCTGCGGGCGCTGTCCCGCGCCCTGCGACTCACCGACGCCGAATTCAGGCTGGCCTGCCGACTCGCCGGCCACGCCGCCGAACTCGACGGAACCGTCCCCCAGTTGATCGGCCCTAACGTGCAACGGCTGCTCGACCGCCTCTCCGACGTGCCGATGGCCGTCTTCGACGCGGCCTGGACCCTGCTGGAACACAACGACCTGTGGGCGGCCCTGCACGGCGAGACGCGACGCCGCGCCGGCCGCGAGACGAACCTGGTCTGGCGCACCTTCCACAACGACCCCGGCCGGGTCCGGCACCCCTCCCCGGAGGACCACCGGGCCTCCCTGGTCGCCGACCTGCGCGACGTCGCCTCGCGTTACCCGGCCGACCGCCGGCTGGCGGCCGTGATCGGCGACCTGCGGCGATCGAGCGCCGACTTCGCCCGGCTGTGGGACGGCTCCGCCGTCGCGCACCACGCCAGCGGACGCAAGACCATCGACCACCCCCAGGTCGGAGCGGTCGAACTCGACTGCGACGTGCTCTCCGTCCACGGCGCGGACCTGCGCGTCATCGTCTTCACCGCCGCCCCCGACAGCGAAGCCGCCGACAAACTCCGGCTCTTGACCGTCATCGGCCTCCAGGACATGACCGCTCCGACCCCCGGCTCCACCTCCGGCCCCGCGGAGGGTCGCGGCGTGGGGACCGCCTGAGCCCGCGACGTTCCCCTGGGCGTGTGCCCTGCACGTGGGTCCGGAACAGCGGGTCAGCGCCCGCCGATCGGCGTCGGCAAGCGTCGGCAAGCGTCGGCAAGCCGCTCCTGCCGGCTCCACCCCGCACAGCTCGACCTCCGGCCACTCGGCGGGCCGCGCCCGGTTCTCCTCCGTCGGAGAGGCCGCCACCGTCAGGAATCCCACATCCCGGGACGGAAAGCGGTGACTTCTTGGTCAAGTCCGGTCAAGCCCGGCGCGTTCGCACGCGCCGGGCTCTTCGTTTCGCGGCCGAAAAGGCGTACTGGACAGCGCCCCGGCCCGTCTGGCAGGCCCGCGCTCCCGGCGCGTTGAGCGGCCGGGAGCCCCGTCGGCGGGCTTGGTTGCTGCCAAACGAACGCCCGGTTGAGTAGCGCCTGTTCGGCCATTCGCCCGTTTCCTTACTGAACAGGCAGTTCCGGTTGGTGTCGCGGCATATTGCCGTGTTGACTTCTTGAGCCGGCCGGTGACCGTGGGATACACAAGGGGCGTTTGCCGCCCGAGTGGCAAGAGAAAGGGAAGTGATGCCACAAAGCACCTTGCCGGAAACGCTGCCCGAGACCCATCGCGTGATCCGCAGCCGGACCGTCCTGCGGAACTACGCGCCGGAGCCCATCGACGACAAGCTCATCGACGCGATGCTGGAGTGCATGCTCGCCGCACCCACCGCCTCCAACAAGCAGGCGTGGTCGTTCGTCGTGGTGCGCGAGCCCCGCAACGTCCGCCTCCTGCGCGCCTTTTCGCCCGGGATCATCGGCACCCCGGCCTTCGTCGTCGTCGCCTGCGTCGACCGGCGCCTGACCGCCGGCTTCACCGGCGAGGTCTCCCGCAAGATCTACGAGATTTCCAAGCTCTGCGTGGCCATGGCCGTGGAGAACCTGCTGCTCTCCGCGCACGCCCTTGGCTTCGGAGGCTGCCCGGTGAGCAGCTTCCGCGAGGAGATCCTGCGCGACCTCCTCCACCTCCCGGAGGCGCTCGAACCCGTGCTGCTGGTGCCCGTCGGGCGCCCGGCGCACGAGCCCACGCCGTCCGACCGCCGCGACAAGAACGAGGTCATCAGCTATGAAGTCTGGGGGAACCGTGGCACCGCAGAACCGGTTGCATGAGGACATCGCGCTGCTCGCCGCCTACCTGCTGAGCAGCGGCCGGGGGCTCCTCAACGAGCCCGCCGACTACGGCGCGTTCCGCTGCGCCGACGCCGCCCGCCGCACCCTGGAGATCCTGGAGAACGCCGGAGGCGGCACGCCCGGGCTCACGGAGGTGCGGCAGCGCCTGGACGACTACATGTTCGCGCCCATGGGCGGCGACACGGACATCGGCCGGGTGCTGGACGAACTCTGCTCGAAGATGGCCGAGACGCTGAAGGACGCCCCGGCGTCCTGACGTTCCGGCCTCCCCCCATTCGAGGCGGAACCCCCGAACCCCCCTCCGGAGGAGAACTGACATGTCGCCGCATGTGCTGACGGACGCTTCCCCGGTCGCTCCCGCGATCGAGATGCACGGGGAGCCGCTCGGCGAGAACTGCCGGCGCATCCTGCCGCGCGGAGAGCACGCCCTCATCGGCGTGAGTGCCGGCAACAGCTATTTCAACCAGGACCGGCTCACGGGCCTGCTCGACTGGGCCGAGCGGTCCTTCGAGGACATCGATGTCGTGTACGTGGACACCGCGTTGGACGAGATGCTCCTCGCCGACGGCCGTACGCCCGAGAGCGCGGCCAAGTCCGTGAAGGCCACCGTCCGGGACGTCCGCCGGCGCATCAAGCGGGCCCGGGAACGGCTCGGCCCGCAGGGCGCCCGGATCCGCGTCCGCGCCTTATCCGAGATCATGGAACTCCCCGCCTACCAGGCGGTCCGCCGGGAGACCGACCGCGCCTTCCGGGAGGACCCGGAGTTCGCCGCCACCTGCCGGGCGCTGGTCCGGGACGTCGTCGAAGGCCGCTCCGGCACCGGCGCCGTCACCGAGGCGCACCTGCGGGCCGGCCTCGCCTACGTCCAGGCGGAGGCGCCCCTGTTCACCGACTGCCCGGCCATCTTCGGCGTCCCGACGTCCGTGGTGCTCTACCACATGAAGACGCCCATATCCGAGTACCTCGCGGGATCCCCCGAGGGCTTCCGCGCCGCTCCCGGGCAGGGCTACGCCATCGTCCGCCCCCGGGACTGGTCGCTCGCCGAGATCTGAGCCCGGCCGCCGGCGGAGCGAACGCCGCCCGGCCGGTCCGCCCGTCGCCGTCATCTCCCTTGACGGCGACGGGCGGACCCGTTTCTCTGACGGGCCCGTTTCTCCGACGGATCCGTTTCTCCTACGCGGACGCCGCCGTCACTCCTCCCGCCCCCGCCGGCCGGAACGTGCGGCGGTACGCCTGCGGGGTGACCCCGATGGCGGCGTGCAGGTGCCGGCGCAGCGAGACGCCGGTGCCGAAGCCCGCGCGGTGCGCCACCGCGTCGACGGGCCAGTCGGTCGTCTCCAGCAAGTGCCGGGCGAGCTCGACGCGTTGGAGGGTCAGCCACTGGCCGGGGGTGGCGCCGGTCTCGTCGCGGAAGCGGCGGGTGAACGTGCGGACGCTCATGTTGGCGCGGGCGGCCAGGTCGGCGAGGGTGAGGGGCTCGGCGAGGTGTTCCACCGCCCAGGCCCGGGCCGGGGCGGTGCCGGTGGCCGCCGGCTCGGGGACGGGCCGCCGGATGTACTGCGCCTGACCGCCCTCCCGCCAGGGCGGCACCACACAGGACCGCGCGACCTCGTTGACGATCCGGCTGCCGTGGTCGCGGCGGACGAGGTGCAGGCAGAGGTCGATGCCGGCGGCCACCCCCGCGGACGTGAGGACGTCGCCGTCGTCGACGAACAGCACGTCGGGGTCGACCCGGACGGTGGGGAACATCCGGCGCAGCCGGTCGGCGTCGCGCCAGTGGGTGGTGGCCGGACGGCGGTCGAGCAGCCCGGCGGCGGCCAGGACGTACGCGGCGGTGCAGATGCCCACGACGCGGGTGCCGGGCCGGATCCCGGCCAGCGCGGCGCGCAGCGCGTCCGGCAGCCGGCCCTCCTCCCGGACCGGACCCAGGTCGTGGGAGGGCGGGATGACGACGGTGTCGACGCGGGCCAGCAGCGACGCGTCGTGGGCGACGGTGAGCCCGTAGTCGGCCTCCGTCCGCACCGGGCCCCCGTCGACGCTGCACGTGGCGACGGAGTAGAGCGGCTCCCCGGCCGCGCCGCGGGCGGCGCCGAAGACGCGGCCGGGTATGCCGAGCTCGAAGGGGACGACCCCGTCCAGGGCCAGGACTCCTACGTGGTGCATGGCCGGATCCTTTCAGGGCGTGGCCATCAGGCCACTACTGGGGGGCCGGGCCTCCCGGCAGCCTGGTGGTGCGCCGGGGGACGACACCTCGCGTCGCCGAGCCACGGTGGGTCCCGTGGGGCCCATGAGTCTCACGGGTCCCGTGGATCCGGTGCGTTCAGCGCATCCGGCGGATCCTCCGGACTCGGCGAGCCCCCGGGAAGCACCCACGAACCCTGACACCACCCAGGAACGGACCTCACATGCCCCTGACTGCCCCCACCACCCCCGCGACCATGCGTGCCGTCTCCATGGACGGCCCCGGAGACCCCGACGTCCTCAGGGTCGTCGAGACGGCCCGCCCCCGGCCCGGCCGGGGCGAGGTCCTGGTCCGGGTGCACGCGGCGGGGGTGAACCCGGCCGACTGGAAGACGCGTGCGCGGGGCGCGTTCGCCGACGGCACCGAGCCCCCGTTCGTCCTCGGCTGGGACGTCTCGGGCGTCGTCGAGGAGACCGGCGACGGCGTCACCCTGTTCCGGCCGGGCGACGAGGTGTTCGGCATGCCGCGCTTCCCGCACCCGGCGGGCGCCTACGCCGAGTACGTCGCCGCCCCGGCCCGCCACTTCGCCCCGCGCCCGCGCGGTCTCGACCACCTCCGTGCCGGTGCCCTGCCGCTGGCCGGGCTCACCGCCTGGCAGGCCCTGGTCGACACCGCCGACGTCCGGCCCGGCCGGCGCGTCCTCGTCCACGCCGCCGCCGGCGGCGTCGGCCACCTGGCCGTCCAGATCGCCAAGGCCCGGGGCGCCCATGTGATCGGCACCGCCCGCGCGGGCAAGCACGACCTGCTCCGCTCCCTCGGCGCCGACGAACTCGTCGACTACCGCACCCAGGACGTCGCCGAGGCCGTCCGCGACGTGGACGTGGTCGTCGACCCGCTCGGCGGCGACAGCCCAGCCCGTTCGCTGCGCAGCCTGCGCCCGGGCGGGACGCTCGTCTCGCTCCTGCCCCTGGACGACGCCTTCCCCCGCGCGGAAGCCGAAGCGGCCGGGATCCGGGCGCTGTTCATGCTCGTCGAGCCCGACCACGCCGGGCTGCGCGAGCTCGGCGCGCTGGTCGGGGCCGGGCGGCTGCGGGTGATCGTCGACCGAGCGTTCCCCCTCGCGGAGGCCGCCGCCGCGCACCGGCTGGGGGAGACCGGCCGCACCACGGGGAAGATCGTCCTCTCTGTCACGCCCTGAGGGTGAGGGAGGGGGTGGCGGTGGCCCGCCGGGGGCGGAGGTCCGTCGGCCCCCGGCGGTCAAGAGGGCTCAGAAGCCGCCCAGGTCGGCGGAGATCCAGTGTTCCGGCCGCATGAAGACGAGGACGTGCCCGCCGAGCCGCGTCCGGTCGTACTCGACGAAGCCGTCGACCTTGTCGGCCGGGAGGTAGCGCGCGGCCATCTCCCGGGAGCGCTCGGGGCTGTCCTCCTCGATCCTGAGCACCGGGCCCTCGACGGACACGTAGCGGACGGTCGGATCCGTCCGCTGTGCCATCAGGCTGAACCGGCCCGCCGCCCGGATCGCCCGCGCCTTCCGGGAGTCGGGCCCGGTCCGCACCCACAGCTCGCCACCCGGCGTGTACTGGTACCAGATGGGGACGGTCAGCGGCGCGCGATCCGGCCGTTCGGCCACCGACAGCGCACCGATGTGGGGCTCCGCCAGAAACAGTTCACGTTCCCGCATCGTCAGTGTCATACGTCCGACCCTAACGACGGCCGGCGGCTCCGGCCTTTCGGGAACAGATCCATTATCGCCGCGCACCGGCCCTTCCGTCACCGTCCTCGCGGCCGATATTCGGGCGGATTCGTCCCCCTAGGGTGAGGGAAATCCCTTGCCGACCTGCCGGCCTTGCCGGCTCAACCCTTAGGGGGAGCAGAACGATGACCGCCGCCATGACGGCCCTCGCCGCGGAACTCGAAAGCATGGCCGCCGACGACCACCGGGCCGCCGCCCGCGCGCACGACGAGGACCCCGCCGGGCAACTGGCCTGGCGGCGCCTGACCGCCCGGAACGGCGACCGGCTGAACGAGATCATGGACGCACACGGCTGGCCGGCCGCCGACCTGGTCGGCCCCGACGCGGCCCGGGCGGCCTGGCTGATCGCCCAGCACGCGGACCGGCAGCTCGACGTCCAGCGGCGCGCCCTCCGCCTGCTGGAGCAGGCGGTCGCCGAGGGACGCGCCGCGCCCCGCGAACTCGCCTTCCTCCGCGACCGCACCCTCGTCAACGAGGGGCGCGAGCAGGTCTACGGCACCCAGATCGCCGGCGTACGGGACGGCGCGCCCGTCCCGTGGCCCTGCGAGGACCCCGAGCGGATGGACGAGCGCCGCGCGGAGGTCGGCATCGAGCCGTTCGCCACGTACGTGGCCCGGTTCCCGGCACCCTGAGCACGGCCCTCCGTGTGGGTGGTTCAGGCTCTCGGCGGGTGCGTGGGCGGGCGCAGGTACGGCCGGAGGCGCGCCAGTCGGACGGCCGGGTCGGGGCGCGGCGACAGCAGCCCGGCGGGGGAGCGGTCGTCCTCGGCCTTCGCCAGGGCCTGGGCGAGCTGGGGCGCGAACCCGAGCTCGGCCGCGTCCCGGTCCGCGCGCAGCTCCGTCCGCCGGATCAGGATGTTCACGGCCGGGGGTACGGCCAGCAGCAGCCACGGCAGTCCGTACAGCGACGACCGCGTCACGAAGGCGAGTTGGCCGATACCGCACACGAACAGCGCGGCGGCCGGGTAGCCGAGCGGACGCGCCACCCGCCGCGCCCCCAGGACGATCACGTCGGCGAGCCACCAGACGGCGCGTCCGGGCAGCGCGTACCAGTACCAGGGGAGGGGGGAGCGGCGTCGGCGGCGACCCGGTTCGCGTCCCAGTACCGCGGCCAGTTCGCCGCTCGACAGCCGGGTCAGCGCGGCGCTGGTGACGCCGACGACACGGCCGGGCGCGATCCTGCCGAACAGCCGGTCCGTGTCCTCGACCCAGATGTCGTCCCGGCCCGGGGACTGGCCGGCCCGCGCGAGCACCTCCCGCCATACCGGTTGCAGGCGGTGGGACTCCTCCGGCGTCGGGCGGCGGAGGCGGCCGATCCACCGGGCGGCGCGGCGCTCGGCGGCGTTCAGCAGGAAGAGCGGACCGGCCGCCAGCCATACGAGCAGACCGGCGAGGCCCGCGACACCGAAGGGCAGCGTGAGCAGGACGACGACCAGGAGGCCGCAGAGGAAGCCCGCCAGGTGCGGCAGCAGGCGGCGGGCCGCGGACTCGTCCGTTCTCCGCTGGTGCGCGGTGACGATGACGCCGGAGACCCGAAGGGCGCGGGCGGTGCGCACGGCGGGCGCGTCGATCTCGCCCGGTGCACGTGCCGGTGGCGGTGCCGGGTCGACGGTGGGCCGAGGGGCTGCCGGCAGCGGCTGGTCGGCGGCGCCCGCCGTTCCGCGCAGCGCCGGACGCTCGGCAAGGCTGAGCTGCCGGAGCTTCCGGCGCAGCTCGGCGCGGTTGACGAGTGCCGCCTCCATGCCGGAGTGCGTGAACTGCCGCTTTTTATGGACGACTTGTTCGTTCCGGCCCGCCCGCGCCAGCCCGCGTTCCACGGCCTGCGCCCAGCTCCGGGACGCGCTCGTCCCCGGCGCGTCCCGGAACGCGGGCGCGCGTCGCGACAGGACCGCGACGACGCGGCCCGCGAGGGAGTCGGCCCGCACGTCACACCCCTCCCTCGTGCGGAGCTTGCGGGGCGTGCGGGGCGTGCGGGTTGTGCGGGGCGGCGCCCGTCCCGTCCCCGAGCGGAACGGCCTGGCCCGTCGTCGCCTTGGCGGAGGGCACCCCGTTCACGGGCGGCGGCCCCGCGTCCGGCCGCTGCGCCTGCTGGACCGTCGCCGCGATGCCCTCCTTGCCGACGTGCACGACGAGCGGCACGAACATCGTGATCTTCTCCAGGACCATGGGCGCGGTCGCCCCGATCATGACCGCCAGCCAGGCCGACATGGCCATCGGGGACGTCCGGGTGACCGCCGCGGCCACCCCGCAGCCGACCGCCGCCCGCAGCAGGCCCGCGATGGCGTACGCGAGGAAGCCGGGGGCGGGGAGTCCGCCGCCCGGCCGGTCGTCGGGAGCGGGGAGGGGCTGCCGGTCGTCCCGGAGGCTGCTCGCGTCGACGTTCCACGGCAGTCTGCGCCACCGGCGCACGGCGATGATGTAGTCGAGCGCCTCCATGGCGAAGCCACCGAACGCGCCCCACAGCGCACCCTCCAGCCACCGCATATGTATGAGCTTAGGGAAACGCGGCGGTGCACGGCAGTGGCTTTCCATGACCATCGTGCCGCGCGACGACGGAGATCACCCTTTGGGGATGACGAATGTCCTGATGAGGACGGGTGGTTCGCATCTGCCGGGGCGGGTGGGGCACTCCCTAGGGTCGTCGGCATGACCCCATCAGTTCTCCCTCCCCGGACCCCGCGGCGGGCCGGGACCGCCGTCGACTTCGCTGCCGTGAACAAGAGTTACGGCGACGTCCGCGCCGTCCGGGGCCTCGATCTGGCCGTCGACCGCGGTGAGACGGTCGCCCTGCTCGGCCCCAACGGCGCCGGGAAGTCCACCACCATCGCCCTGCTGCTCGGACTGCTGGCCCCCGACGACGGGCACATCGGCCTGCTGGGCCGCACACCGCAAGAGGCGGTGCGCGCCGGGCTGGTGGGCGCGATGCCGCAGGAAGGCGGGCTGATCCCGCGCGTCACCGTCAGGGAGCTCCTCACGTTCGTCCGCGGCACCTACCCGTCTCCGATGCCGCTCGGCGAGGTCCTGGACGTCGCCCGGCTCACCGGGCTGGCCGACCGCCGCGTCGACAAGCTCTCCGGCGGACAGGCCCAACGGGTGCGCTTCGCCCTGGCGTTGTGCGGCGACCCCGAGCTGATCGTGCTGGACGAGCCGACCGCCGCCCTGGACGTCACCGCGCGCCGGGAACTGTGGCAGGCCATGGCCGCGTACGCCGCCCGCGGCAACACCCTCCTTTTCTCCACCCACTACCTGGAGGAGGCCGACGAGTACGCCCGGCGGATCGTCGTCATCTCCCGGGGCGCCGTCGTGGCCGACGGCAGCGGCGCCGAGCTGAAGCGGTGGGCCGGCGGCCGGCGGGTCAGCGTCGATCTCGACGGCCGGGAGCCGGGCGCCTTCGCGCGGGTGCCCGGCGTCACCGGCGTGGAGGTGCGCGGCGCGCGCGTCCACCTCGCCACCGACGACGCCGACCTGACCGTCACGGCCCTGGCCCAGGGCGGCGCCCTGCGCCACGTCGAGGTCACCGGCGGCGGCCTCGACGAGGCGTTCACCGCTCTGACCGGTGCCGGCACCCGTTCCGACCGTACCGACCGTACCGACCGTTCCGAGACCGGTGACACCCACACGGGGAGCGCTCTGTGATGCTGTTCGGCTATCTGCGCCTGGAACTGCGCCGTACGGTGCGCGACGGCGGTTTCCTGATCACGTCCCTCGCCGCTCCGGTGGTGATGTACCTGCTCTTCAGCCACATGGGCAGCGGTCACCCCACGCACGCGGAGCAGGTGCGCACCCTGGCCGGGATGGCGGGGTTCGGTGCCCTCGGCGCGGTGATGACCACGTCCGGCGGCATCGCCGAGGACAAGAAGGCGGGCTGGCTGCGGCAGTTGCGGCTGACCCCGCTGCCCGCCGCCACGGTGGTCGTCGGGCGCGGGGTGAGCGCGATGTTCCTGGCGCTGCCCCCGGTGCTCGCGGTCGGATCGCTGGCGGGGGTCGTCAACGGCGTCTCCCTGAGCGCCGGGGAATGGGCGGGGCTGCTCGGTGTGCTGTGGCTGGGCATCGTGCCCGTCGCCATGCTGGCCTTGGGCTGCGGCTACCTGATCGAGGGCGCCAAGGCGCACTCCGTCGGACTGGCCTCCTATCTGCTGCTCGCCGTGGTCGGCGGCCTGCTGATCGACACCCGGGACCTGCCGCACTGGCTGTCCCGCGTCTCGGGCGCGACCCCCGTCAACCGCTACAAGGAGATCGCCTCCGACCTCGCCCTCGGCCACACCCCGACCCTGACGGCCCTGGCCGTCCTGCTCGCGTGGAGCGCCGGCCTCACGGCCTTCGCCGTCCTCGGCTACCGCAGGGGCGGCGCGACGGCCTGAGGCGGGGGTCCGGGCCGTCCGCGCCGGAGGCTGGGGCCGTCGGTGTCGGCGGCCCGGAGCGTTCCCGTCGGTGGTCCGGGGCGGTCTTGTCGGTGGCTCGGGCCGTCGGTGTCGGCGGCCCGCAGCCTTCCCGCGGACGGCCCGGGCCGTCCGCGCCGGCGGCCGGGGACGTTCCCGCCGGCGGCCCGGGGCCTCCCCACCGGCGGCCGGAGGCGTTCCCTCCGGTGGCCCGGAGCACTCCCGCCGCCCGGCTACCCGTGCGCGGCCAGGAAGGGCAGGACGACGTCCGCCATCTCGTCGGGTACTTCCTCGGCGAGATCGTGCCCGGCGTCGAAGACGTGGCCGGTGACGTCGTGGGCGAACAGCCGCATCTGGGACTCGTTGCGGTCGCCGATGAAGGCCGAACCGCCGAGGGCCAGCACCGGGATGTCCAGCTTGTTCCGGGCCGCCTGCCGGTTCTGCTCGGCGTCGACGAGCATCGCCCGGTAGATCGCCAGCATCGCGCGGATTCCGCCGGGCATGGAGTAGCAGCGCACGTACTCCTCGATCGCGTCGGGGGTGGCGGTGTCGGGGTGGCTGCGCTCGTTCTTGATCATGTAGGTGATCAGTTCGCGTTCGCGTCCGGCGATGAGCATCTCGGGCACGTCCGGCTGGAAGTAGAAGCCCAGGTGCCAGAAGTGCATGCCGGCCCCGACGTTCTCGCGCGTGAGTGCCGTGTGGTCCTCGAAGCCGAACCCGGGGAACAGCGCTTCGGCGAAGACCAGGGCGCGCGCGTGAGCGCGGTGCCGGGCGGCCAGCTGGTAGCCGATCACGGCGCCCCAGTCCTCTCCGATCACGCTGTAGGTGTCGTGCCCGAGGCGGGCCATCAGCGCGGCGATGTCGTCGCTCATCGTCGCGGAGTCGTAGCCGTCCGCGGGACGGGCGGAGTCGCCGAGGCCGCGGAGGTCGGGGACGACGACGGTGTGGTGCGGCGTCAGCTTGGGGACGAGGTGCCGCCAGTGGTAGCCGGTCTTCGGTACGCCGTGCAGCAGCACGACCGCCGGGCCGGATCCGGCCGTCCGGTAGTGCAGGCTCGTCCCGTTGACGGCGGCACGGCCCGTGCGGACGGGCGCCTGGTGATGGTCGAGGATCATTCTTCCGCCTTTCCGGTCCTATCTGGATCGCCCGATACAGATTCGGGGCGTGAAAAAGTCAGTCGAGCGTGGTCAGCGCGATCTCCACGAGGGGTTCCAGGGCGCGGGCGTCCGGCGTGATCTTCGAGGAGACGAGAAGCCCGTTGAGGAACGTGACGAGGAAGGCGGCCAGGGTCTGGGCGTCGTGCCGCGGCGAGATCTCGCCGCGCTCCGCGGCGTCGCGCAGCAGGTCGGCGAGCGCGGCCTGGTTGGCGTCGAGCACGTCCCGCACGACGCGCCCGGTCGGCCGGTCCTCCGGCAGCCGCTCGACGACGGCGTTGACCAGCAGGCAGCCCCGCCCGCCGTGTCCGACCGCGATCCGGATCCGCTCGATCAGCAGCGCGCGGATCGCCGAGCGGGCGTCCGCGCCCTCCTGGAGACCGCTCAGGGCCGCCGCCGCGAAGGTGCTGCGGTAGTGCTCCAGTGCGGCCCGGTAGAGGCCGTCCTTGTCGCCGAACGCCGCGTACAGGGACCCCTGCCCGATCCCGAGGTGCCGGACGAGGTCGCGCACCGAGGTCGCCTCGTACCCGCGCGTCCAGAACAGCTCCATCGCGCGGCTCACCACCGCCTCGGTGTCGAACTCCCGGGTTCTCGCCATGGGTTCACCGTAGCGTTTCTGGATCGTGCGATCAAGAATGAGGCGGGAGCGCGACAGGCGCCGCCGGCGCCGGTGTCACGGCCGGGCCGAGCAGAGCGCCTTGTCCACGAGCCCCTCCATGTGCTTCCGCACCGCCCTCCCCGGCTGCGTGGTGACGGCGACGTTGACGGCCCGCCCGTCCTCGGTGACGCCGCCCCGCGTCTCATACCCCGTCATGCTGCCGCCGTGCCCCCAGTAGACGCCGCCGCAGGAGAGCGGAGTGCTGACCAGGCCCAGGCCGTAGCCGGCGCCTTCGGCGAAGGGGTCGCCGGCGGGGACCGTCCCGCGCATCTGCCGGAGCTGCGGTTCCGGCACGAGTCGGCCGCGCAGGAGCGCGGAGTAGAAGCGGTTGAGATCGGAGTTGGTGGACACCAGCTGCCCGGCCGCCCACGCCCAGGAGGGATCCCACTCGGTGGCGTCGACGAACGGCGCGCCCTCGGACGCCCGGTCGTAGCCCTTGGGGTGGGGCCCGCGGATGCGCAGCTCGCCGGGGGCGGGGAAGTACGTGTGGCGCAGTCCGGCGCGCCGGATGACGCGCCGCTCGATCTCCGCGGCGAGGGGGCGTCCGGTGACCTTCTCCACCAGGAGCCCGGCGACCAGGTAGTTGGTGTTGCTGTACTTCCAGCCCTTGCCGGGTTTGAAGTCGGCCTTGTGCCGGAGGGCGAGGCCGAGGAGTTCGCGCGGCTCGTAGCGACGGATCTCGTCGCTCAGGTAGTTTGCGTAGTTCGGCAGTCCGCTTCTGTGCTGGAGGAGCTGCCGGACGGTGATGCCGCCGCCGTCGATCCCGTCACCGTGGACGAGACCCGGCAGGTACGTGTCGATGTGCTCACCGAGCCGCACCTTCCCCTCCGCGACGAGCTGCATCACGACCACGGCCGTGAACGCCTTGGTGTTGCTGCCGATGCGGATCTGCCCGTCGCGCGGCACCTCGGCGCCTGTGGCCAGGTCGCCGACGCCCGCGGTGTACGTACGGGTGCGCCCCTCGCCGTCCGTGACACTGGCCAGGGCGGCGGGCATGCCGTCCGTGCGCACGAGCCCGTCGAGACCCTGCTGTACGACGTCGTGCCGGGTGGCGGAGGACGCCGCCGAGGCGGGTGGCACCGACTCCCCCGCCCCGAGTATGCCCATGGCCACCGCGAGCGCCGCCGTCACCACTCCGCGCCGCCCGGGGGGACGGGGACGGACCCGCTGTTCATTCCGCTCGCGCATGCGGCGACTCCCATGAACTCGAAAGACCGGACCACTTCGGCGGGAACGGTTCCCCGTCCGCCGGTCCCAGCATTTCCGCACCAGTCACCCGCCGGCGATCCGGCCGGCCGCCCGGCACCGGGTGGGGCTGCCCCCACACGTTGCCTGGGGCCTGCCCTACGGGCCCTGGCTGATGGTCTCCAGCAGGCGTGCGACCAGGGGATCGCGGTCGTCCTCGCGCCAGGCGACGGCCACTCGTGTGCGGGCGGTGCCGGGTTCGATCCCGCGGAAGGCGACACCTTTGAGGCGGATGCGCCGGATGCTCGCCGGGGCCAGGGAGACGCCCAGGCCGGTTTCCACGAGGGCGCACACGGTTTGCCACTCCACCGCGCGCTGGACGACCCGCGGCGTGAACCCCGCGGCGGTGCACAGGCCGACGATCTGGTCGTGCAGCCCCGGGCCGACCGCGCGGGGCAGCAGCACGAAGGGTGAGTCCGCCAACAGTCCGAGATCCAAGACCCGTTGCCGGGCCAGCGGGTGGCTGGACGGCAGCACGGCCACGAAAGCCTCGCTGAGTACCGTCCTGAAGCCGAGCCCGGTCTCGTCGGCGGGGGGTTCTCGCAGGAGGCCGATGTCGATGGACTCGTCACGCAGGGCGGCGATCTGGGGAGCGGTGGTCATCTCGTGGATGTCCAAGTGCACGTCGGGAAACCGGTGGCGGAAGGTGCGCAGCAGGCCGGGCAGGACCGTCAGCGCGAGGGAGGCGGCGAAGCCGATCCGCAGGCGGCCGGCCCGGCCACTGCCCACGGCCCGGGCCGCGGCCAGGCCGTCCACGAGGTCCGTCAGGGCCCGCCGGGCGGCGGGCAGCAGCTCACTCCCGGCCGGGGTCAGGGTGACGCGCCCGGGGGCGCGGGTGAACAGCGCGTGGCCGACCTTGTCCTCCAGCCGGCGGATCTGCTGGCTCAGCGGCGGCTGGGCGATACCCAGGCGGGCGGCCGCGTGGCCGAAGTGAAGTTCCTCCGCGAGCACGACGAAGGCGTGCAACTGCGGCAGGGGAAGTTCGGGGCGCTCCATACGCCCAGAGATATCAGACAGCACTCGCAGCCGTATTAGACGTATCGGTACCGCTCATTTAGCGTTCCGCGCATGACAGAGCGACGCGCGACCCTCAGCGGCTCCACTTTCGAGGAACAGATCGGCTATGCCCGTGCCGTGGTCGACGGCGACTGGGTGCACGTGTCCGGGACGACCGGGTTCGACTACGCCACCATGACGATCTCCGACGACGTGGTGGAGCAGGCCGAGCAGTGCCTGCGCAACATCCAGGCCGCGCTGGCCGAGGCGGAGTGCACCTTCGCCGACGTGGTGCGCGTGCGCTACCTGCTGCCCGACCGCGAGGACTTCGAACCCTGCTGGCCGGTTCTGCGCCGCTGCTTCGGCGACGTGCGGCCGGCCGCCACGATGCTCGTGTGCGGTCTCGCCGACCCGCGGATGAGGATCGAAATAGAGGTGTACGCGCGGCGGCGCGTCCCGCCCCGCGCGGCGCCGTGAGCCACAGCCTGATGGCCACCGTGGTGACGGTGGCCTGGCTCGCGGACGTCGGCCGCGTGCTGGTGAGTACGGCGGGACACCGGGTCCCCACCGGCCACTCTCCGCCCGGTCCGACCGGCCGCCCGCCCGGACCGGCGTCCGCCTGGCCGGCCGTCCGGTCCCGCGCGCCGTCCGCCGACCACCGCCGGTAACGTTCACAGGCGGCCTTCCCCCTGCGAGAACGCTCGGGTGGGTCGCGCCGCGGTGGGCCGGTGCGGAACCGGGACGACATCCTGCCGACCAGCGAGCGGCGGTCGTTGCCCGGTCGCCGGGCAGGTCCTAGTTCAGCCCGGCCATGAACTCGCTCAGCAGGCGGTTCGCCGTACCGGACTCGTAGAGCCGGGCGAACTCCGCGCGGGCGATCCGGTGGCGGAACTCGCCCTGGTACGAGGCGTCGCCCGCGTTGTGGACGAGGTCGGTCCACCAGGCCGCGAACGCCTGGTAGTTCCACACGTTGCGGAGGCACGTCGGGGAGTAGGCGTCGAGCAGGGACGTGTCGCCGTCCTCGGTCTGATGGCGGACGACGGCGTTCGCGAAGACCTCGGCGTCGTACAGGGCCAGGTTCATTCCCTTCGCGCTCATGGGAGGGACGATGTGGGCGGCGTCGCCGAGCAGGTACAGCCGGCCGTGGCTCATCGGCTCGTGCACGACGCCGCGCAGCGGCACCAGTTGGGCACTGCTGATCGGGCCCCGGGCGGCCATGGGCTCGCCGAAGCGGGTTTCGAGCTCGTCCCAGATCCGCTCCTCCGGCCACTCCGGCAGCGTGCTGTCGGGCGGGCACTGCAGGTAGAACCGGCTCGCGTGCGGGCCGCGGCCGAACTGCCCGGCGAAACCGCGCGGGTGTAGCGCCATCATGGTCTGGTGCCGGGCGGGGACCTCCGCGAGGACGGTCAGCCACGCGTAGCCGTACGCGTGGGCATGGCGGGTGAGGGTCCCGTCGGGGACGGCCGTCCTGCTCACGCCGCGGTCACCGTCACACCCGGCGACGAAATCGCAGCGGATCGCCTTCGCCGAACCGGTGCCGTCCCGGTAGCGGACGAGCGGGGACGGACCGTCGGCGATGTTCTCGAACGAGACGTCGGCGGCGCCGAAGCGGAGGTCTCCGCCGTCCTCGATGAAGACGTCGATGAGGTTCCGGACGAGGACCTGCTGCGGGCAGAAGCGCCCGCCGCCGTCGCCGTCGTCCCGTACGAGGGCGAGCGGGCGCGTCTCGCCGTCGATCCGGAAGTTCAGCACGGGTTGCAGGGGTACCCCGCCGATCACCCGGTCCGCGAGCCCCCACTCCCGGAACATGCGGGACGCCCTGGTGTCGAGGGCTCCGGCGCGCTGCCGCTGCTCGACGTACGCGCGGTCGCGCTTCTCCAGGATGACGCAGTCGATTCCCTTGCGCAGCAGGAGGTTTCCGAGGGTGAGGCCGGCGACGCCCGCTCCCACGATCACCACGGTGGTCGTCTCGGTGTCTGTGTCGGTGGTCATGCCTCCATGCTCACGAGGCGGCGTTCTGCGCGGCACCGGCATACGGACAAGGTGTTCCGGAAACCCGCCAAGGCGGGGGAGGGGAGGGCTCACCGCTCGGCGCGGCGGAGTTCCGTCCGGTACCGCCCGGGCGTCTGGCCGACGATCGCGGTGAACGCCTCTATGAAACTGGTGGGGTTGGCCCAGCCCAGCCGGGTGGCCGTGTCGATGACCGCGTCCCCTTCGGCCAGCCCGACCAGCGCGTGCTGCACCCGCAGCAGGCTCCGCCACCGTTGGAAGCTCATCCCCAACTCGGTCGCGAACAGGCGGCTCAGGGTCCGTTCGCTCGCCCCGACCGTCCGTCCCAGCTCCGCCAGCGTCGCGGGCGTCGCGGGATCGGCGTGGAGGAGGTCCGTGACCGCGCGGAGGCGGTCGTCGGACGGCTCCGGAAGGTACAGGCCTTCATCCGGTACGTCGACGAGCTCGTCGACGACCACCTCCCGGAGCCGCGCCCGCGCGTCCGGCCGCAGTTCGCGGTCACCGGTGAGGACCAGCAGGGCCTCACGCAGCAGCGGTGACGTGGTGAAGACCATGGGCCGGTCCGGCAGCGCGGCGCACAGCGCGCCGGAGATCTCCACCACCCGGACGTCCGTCCGCCCGTACGCGCGGTGGTGGTGCTCGAAGCCCGGGGGTGTCCAGGTGACGCGGTTGGGCGGGGTGACCCAGGTGCCGCGTTCCGTCGTGGTGGCGAGGACCCCCGTCGCCGGGTACAGCAACTGCCCTTCGGCGTGGCTGTGGGGCGCCACGCCGTCTCCGTGGGCGAGCAGCCCGCGCTTGTCCGGGGCCGGATGGTCGAGGTCGGGCTTCCGGTGGATGCGAGGCACGGGTGACGAGCGTACCGACCGGAGTTCGCGCGTCAGGGACGGGATCCGTCAGCCGACGACCCGCTGGCCGTCGAAAATGCCGCCGACGCAGACTTTCAGGCTCGGCGAGATCACGCGGACCTCCCCGCCGCCGAGCATGCACTGGTTGCCCGTGACGGTCGTGGGCGCGGCCACGGCCGTGCCCGCGAGTCCCGCCAGCGAGGCGGTGAGGAGAGCCGCGAAGACGGCGGCGGTGATACGGCGCATGTCGACTCCTTGTAGCCGGGGAGCGAGGTGGACTCGGCTCCTGGATGCTCGTGAGGTCGTTGTCCCGCTCTCACGCCTCCCGGTCCATAGCTGTTGACGGACCACCCTCGTGTGAGTGACCGCATTCGCTCGGTCGGGGGCTGCCGTCCGCGCCTGTTCCGCATCGGCCCGGGGAGGTCAACCCGTGGGCCAACACGAGGTGACAGCCAACCAATCGGCGGGCTGATGCCGCCCGCCCGCCCTCGTGCCAGCATGCCGCGCATGGACACCACGCCGACCACACGCCGTACCGGGCCGACCCGCCGCCGCATGCTCGGCGCCGCCCTCGCCCTGGGCGTGGGCGCCGTGGCACCGCTGGGCCTTGCCCACACCGCCCCGGCCGCTCCCGCCTCCGCCGGCACCGTTCCCTCCGGCGGCACCGGTTCCCCAGCGCGGCTCACCCTGCCCGCTCCCACCGGCCCCTTCCCGGTGGGCATGGTGCCGCTGCACCTGCGCGACGAGTCCAGGCTCGACCCGAACGCCAGACCTGGACGGTTCCGCGAGCTGATGGCCACCGTCTGGTACCCGGCCCGGGCCGCGGACGCCGACGCATACCCGCTCGCCCCCTGGTTGACCGAGGGCGCCCTGAAAGCCTTCCTCGACGCCGTCGGCTTTCCGCTCCCTCCCGCGCTCGCCCCGCTCACCGCCGGCCACCGGAGCGCGCCCGTCCACCGGACCGGCCGGCCGCTGCCCGTCGTCCTGTACTCACACGGCGCGGGCAGCCACCGCGCCGACCACACCATCGTGGTCCAGGAGTTGGCCAGCCACGGCTTCGCCGTCGTCGCCGTCGACCACACCCACGACGGCATCACCGAGTTCCCGGACGGGACCGTCGTCACCCGGGACGCCCCCGCCCCGGGGCTGTACCCCAAGGACTACGCCGCCGACCTGCTCTTCCTGCTCGAACGCGTCGTCGACCTCGCCAACGGACGCAACCCCGACGCCGACGGCCGCGCCCTGCCCGCCGGCCTGCTCGGCGGTCTGGACGCGCGGAACATCGGTGCCTTCGGCTGGTCCAAGGGCGGAACCGCCACCGCCCTCGCCATGGTCGCCGACCGGCGCCTCCGCGCCGGCCTCGCCATGGACGGCCCGATGGAGTCGAACCCCGCCCTCACCACCGACATCGACCGGCCGTTCATGATGATGACCGCCGCCTATACCCGGGCCGCCAGTCCGTACGTCGAGACCTTCTGGCGCCACCTGCGCGGGTGGCGCCTCGACGTCCAGGCCACCGGCGCCGTACACGCCTCGTACGGCGACGACATGACGCTGGTCCCCCAGGCGGGCAGGCTGCTGGGCATGACCGAGCAGCAGATACAGGCCAAGGTCGGCACCCTCGACCCCGACCGCGGCGTCCTCATCCAACAGACCTATCCGCGCGCCTTCTTCGACCGCCACCTGAGCGACCGGCACCGCGGCCACCTGCTCGACGGACCGGCGAGGGCCTTCCCGGAGGTCGTGTACCACCCGTAGGGCCGGTACAGCGGTGGGCCGCCGCGCTCACGACGCGCACGGCCGGCCCCATGGCCGCCCGCACGACCTGTCCGACGGGTCGGCGGGCGGGTGTCACCTTAGGGTCGCTTTGGTCATTCTTGTGCCGCCGTGTCGCGGAATAGGAGTGTTCGTTACTCCCGGTATGACCTCTCGCATGCTCGCGCGTACCGCTCTCATGGCTTCCGTACTGGCCGCCGCCGCTCAGGCCGCCACCGGCGCCGCCCAGGCCGGCGGGCTGGGCGGCGGCCTTCTCTCCCCCGCCATCGGCAACGGGTGCGCCAACCGCGCCGGTGCCGCGGCGCGCGGCTCTGCCCACGCCCTCAGCAGTGCCGCCGGCGGTAACCACGTCGCGGTGCCCGGGGCGGTCCCCACGAACCAGTGCGGCGGCGCCGACGTGCCGATCCCGATCGGCGGCATGAAGGGAGGCGGGGATGCCTGCCTCCTCCATCAGTTTTCTTCCGGCACCGACGCCCTGTCCGGTTCCGTGCTGAACGAGGCGGCCGGCAGCGCCCCTGTCGACGTTGTCGTGCAGGCGATCAACGTGTTCACCAACGGCGGGTGCTGACTCCTCGGACGGGCCCTAGTGGGCCCGACGGAGGTGGCGGCCCATCTCCGCCGTCAGCTCCACCGCCGTCTCCCGGTCACCCGCCCGCCAGGCGCGGTAGTACCGCTCCTTGATCCGCCTGCACTCCGCGCACCCTCCTTCCGGCCGGTAGCCGGCTCCGGCCTCCCGCTCGCTCACCGCAGGCCGTCCCGGCGGCGGCTCCGCGCGTTCGTGGCCGCGACGCGCGGGCTCAGCGTCTCCGGCCGCGTCGCCCTGTACGCACGCAGCACGGCGGCCAGCGTCCGCGCCTCCTCACCGCCGAGCGGGTCGAGGATCGAGACGAACACCCGGCCGTTCAGGGGCGGTTCCGGGATGACGCGCACGTCCAGCCCGTACGACGCGAGCGCGTCGTGCAGCTCGGCCGCCACGCGGGCGGCGGTCTCCCGGAGGGCGGGGAGGTCGGGGAGGTGGGGGGTGGCGTCGGGGCAGCGGTGGTCACTGGGCATGGGGGTACTCCGTGGGGTGGGGTTGCCGTGATTCCGTTCTCAGCTTCGCGCAGTGGCGCTACGCTCACCAGCGGTAACGTTTTCAGCATCGCTACGCGTAAACGGACGGCAGCCGTGCCCCCACCGAAGCAGCTTGACCCCTTTAGGTCCCTGCCCGCCCTGTACGGCTCAAAGTTGAGAAGACTTCGCCGGAGAGCCGGGTGGACCCAGAGGCAGCTGGGGGGCAGAGTCCCCATCGCCCATAGCCGCATTGCCCAGTTCGAGCTCGGCAAGGAGGTCCCGAGCAAGAAGGTCTCGGACCGACTGGATGAGCTGCTGGGGGCCGACGGCGACCTGATCGAGCTCAGGGAGTACATCGAGAGAGCACCCGTCCCCGACTGGTTCCGGAAGTATCTGGAGTACGAGGCGAAGGCCATCGCCATGCACAAGTACCTGGCGCACAGCATCCCCGGACTCTTGCAGACCGAGGCGTACGCCAGGGAGTTGATGGGACGAGGACAGCCCTGGCTGTCCAAGGGCGAGCTCGACGCGAAGGTCGCGGCGCGGCTGGGCCGCCAGAAAATTCTCCGCCGGGCGGACCCGCCTCTGCTGTGGGTGGTGTTGGACGAGGCGGTTGTTCGGCGTCCTGTCGGTGGCCCCGCCGTCATGCGTGACCAACTACTCCATGTCCTGGACGCAGCGAAGGCGCCCAGTGTCGAAGTGCAGATTCTGCCCTTCTCGGCGGGTTGCCACTCGGCCATGGGCGGATCGTTGACCTTGCTGTCTTTCAGGAACGCTCCCCGCATGGCTTACCTCGAAGGCGGCTTGCAAGGCCAGCTCGTGAGAGATGGGATGACGGTGGCGCGGCATTCCCACCGCTACGACCTGGTCCGTGCCGCGGCGCTGCCCATCGGTCCGTCGATCGCCATGATCGAGCGAATTGTGGAGGAGTACGA
This sequence comes from Streptomyces mobaraensis, assembly GCF_020099395.1. Classification (NCBI taxonomy): domain Bacteria; kingdom Bacillati; phylum Actinomycetota; class Actinomycetes; order Kitasatosporales; family Streptomycetaceae; genus Streptomyces; species Streptomyces mobaraensis. Next base: position 5,809,492 of record NZ_CP083590.1, read on the forward strand.
CGCATGCACGAGCTGATCCATGCGGAGTGGTGCAAAAGCAGTTACAGCGACGGTGAAGGTGATTGCATCGAAGCGTCGGACGACATACCTGGCCTTGTCTCGATAAGAGACAGCAAGTACCCGTACTCCTCCCGCCTCCATTTCCCCACCACCACCTGGCGCGCCTTCACCCAGGCGCTCCGCTCCGAAGCGCTGCCGCGCCCCGGAGCGGAGGCGCCCCTCACGCCCGTACGTGGATGAGCGTCGACGGAGACGTCTGGTCGCCGATGCGGAAGGTCAGTGTCAGGTCCTCCGGGACGGGTGCGTTCGGTAGAGCCTTGATCGCGACCCAGGCGGCGGACACCGCGCCCTTGCCGTGGAGGGCGAGGTAGACGCCCTCGAAGGTGAGGGTCTGCCCGTCGGGCTGGAGGGTGCCCGTGTAGGTCGTGGTGGCGAGGCGGGCGTCCATGATGGTGAGTTGGTAGCCGCCTTCGGGGACGAAGGCGAGGCCCGGGCAGGAGGGGAGGGTCACCCGGACCTTCTGCGGCGGGATGGCCTGGTCGGAGTCGGCGCGTACCTCGACGCCCGGGTAGCGGGTCTCGCCGGCGTGGGTCACCGTGACGGGAGTGCCGCCGGGGGAGACGGTGAAGCGGGAGGCGGCGGCGCCGACCCGCAGGTCGATCTGGCCGACGAGATCCGCACCGCGCAGTTGGGCGGTGATCTGCATCGGGCCTTCCTGGGGTCCGGCCTGGAGCGTGCCGGCGGGGATGGCGAGCCAGCCGCCCGCGTCCGTCTTGGCGGAGTACGTCAGCGGGGCCTGGCCGCCGTAGGAGAAGTGGGAGCCGGTGGAGTGGGGTTCCAGGCGGAGGGTGACGTCCTGGCCGGAGAGGGGCTGGTTGGTCTCGTCGAGGAAGCGGACGCGGAAGGCGCCGAAGGGGGTGTCCTTGGGGGCGGAGAGGGGGTGTTCGGCGGAGCTCTCCGGTTCGGTGCCGGCGATGCGGTAGTCGTGGGCGGGCGCGGAGAGGCGTACGGTGACGCAGGCGAGCATGGTGCCCGTCCAGTAGCCGTCGGCGGTCTCGTCCGTGAAGGCGAGGTACGCGTCGGGGGACTGGGCGACGAAGGACTTGCGGTACTGCTTCCACTGCCGGCGCCAGCTGCCGCCGGGGATGGGGTCGTTGCGCGCCTGTGGGACGGCGATGTAGTCGCTGTCGAGCGACTTGCCGCCCTCGCGGAGCCTGCCGTCCGTGACGCTGTAGTGCATCGACGTGTAGTGCGGCGGCTCGTTGTACCAGGGGGAGCTGGCCCAGAAGGTGACGTCGTACTGGGCGCCGGGAGCCAGGCCGGTGAGGTGCTGGCCGACGAAGCCGTGGCGGGAGTTGCCGCGGCCGACCAGGTCGATGGAGTTGCTGCCGTCGACCTCGCCGGCGGCGTCGCTCTGGGCGAAGGAGTACTCGTGGCTGTCGATGTCGATGTAGTCGCCGGGGTTGGCGCCGGGCTGGCCGTTGCTGTTTCCGCTGGCGCCGTAGTCCCAGTAGACGAGGCGGACGTTGTCGCCGCCGACGGCCACGGCCTGACTGTAGCCGCATTCGGTGGCGTTGAAGCGGGGGCCGGCCTGGAAGCCGCCGTCCTTGACCAGGTTGGGGTTCCGGCCTGCGGCGGGTGCGACGGGCGGGGCGGCGGGGTCGCCGTTCGGGGCAGGGGTGTTCGACGGCATGGGGATCCTCCTTCGCTGGAGCGTGTGGACGGTGTCCGGCGCGCTGCTTCCGGCTATCTCGCGGAGAGCGGGAGGGGCGCGGGCGGCGCGCCCGCGACGTGGAAGGAGCGCCGGCGCCGGGCGTCGTACAGCGACTCGACCGCCTCGCACCAGAGGTCGAGGTCGGGGGTGGCGCTCAGTTCGTCGGAACGGGCCTTGGCGCGGCGGGAGGCGCGTTCCCAGTTCGCCGGGTCCTTGAGCGAACTCAGCGCGTGCAGCCAGGCGTTGAGGTCGTCGCGGTAGGCGAAGATCCCCGCGTCGCCGAGGGATTCGACGAGGCCGGGCGTCGGATGGGCGATCACCGGAATGCCGGAGGCCATCGCCTCGACGGCGACGCGCCCCCAGGATTCGTAGAGGCTCGGCATCAGGATGACGCGGGAACGGCTGTAGACGTGTTCGCGCATGTCGTTCCCGGGCACACCGTCGGCGACCTCGCAGTTGCGGAGGCGGGTCGGGGGCAGGATCTGCGTTCCATAGGAACCCTTGACGCCGAGAAACCGCCAGTCGGGGGTCCAGGCGGCGATCTGCCAGAAGATGTCGCCGCCTTTGTCCGGGTTGAGGTTGACGAGGGTGACGTGGTCGCCGGGTTCGGTGCGGTAGTCCTCCGCGATGACCGGAGGGCGGACGACGATCGTGCGGCCGGGCAGGAATTCGGCGGGATAGCGGGCGTAGTGGATCTCGCCGTCCCGCCGGATCCACTCGCTGTTGTAGACGACGAGGTCGGCCCCGGCCGCGTTGTGGTAACTGGTGGCGAAATTGTCGTGGCAGATCACGACCACGGGTATCTGCCGGGCGCGGGCGAGTCCGGAGATGAGCGGAACGTTCTCGAAATGGGAGAGGAGGACGTCCGCGCTCTGTGCCTCGGTGGCGAAGTCGGAGCCCTCCTGGAAAGGGACGACCCGTACTCCGTCGATCTCGTAGCTCTCCGCGATGGTTCCGGGGTGCGAAAGCCAGACCGTCACACGGTGACCGCGTTCGGCCAGGGGCCGGAGCATCGAGTGCAGCATCCATTCGGATCCGGCGTTGTGGGCCGGGGGATATCCGTACACCCGGGCCGTGACGGACATGCTGCGTGGTTTCTTGGGGAGGACGGGCCTGGGCGGGCGGGTGGCCGTCACCGGGTCCACGGGCTGGTGCTCCTTCCGTACGTTCGCGTTCACCCGGACGCTCGCGCTCGCGGTCACCAGGACCGGGCGTCCACGATGACGGGTGTGGAGCGGGCGGTGCGGACGCCGACGCAGAAGGTGAGGGCGGTGGGTTCCTTGGGTGTGGCGGGGGCGTCCGGTCGCGCGGAATCGGCCGGGGCCGTGGCGGGTTCGGCCGTCACCGCGACCCAGAGCGTCGATTCCGCTCCCTTTTCGGAGAGGAACAGGTCGACTCCGGGGAAGAGAACCGCCCGTCCGTCCGCTGCCGCGTGGCCGGGGAAGAGGTGCTGTGTGCCGTGCCGATCCTGCACGGTGAGCCCGTGGTTCGGGCCGCTCTCGGCGTGGAAGCACAGCCGCTTTTCCCGGGGCAGGGCGACGTAGACGTCCTGCGGGGAGACCGTGCCGTCGTCGTCCGCGCGGACCCGCACGCCCGGATAGCCGACCGGGTGGTCGTGGTCGAGCGTGATGTCCGGCGGACCGCCGGGGAATACCGAGAAGGGGATGTCATCGGCGATCCGGACGGGGGTGGACGGGGAAGTCGCGTCGCCCAGGCAGAAGACGAGCGCGGTGATTCCCGGGCGCGCGCCGCCGCCCGCCCTGACCGCGACCCATGCCGTGGACACCGATCCCTTTCCGGACAGCGCCGGGTCGACCCCCTGGAAGGTGAGGGAGCGGCCGTCCGGTGAGGGATTCCCGGGATAGGCGGTCGTCTTCCCGTGGGCGTCCCGCACGGTCAGCAGGCAGTTGGCGCCGCCTTCCGCGTGGAATTCCAGGCCCTTTCCCCGGGGGAGGGCCACGTAGGCGTCGAGGGGCGGGACCGGCTCGTCGCCGGTCGCCGTCATCCGTACTCCCGGATAGCCGGTCTCGCCGGCGGCCGCCGTCACCACGTCGGGCGGGCCGCCCGGGGCGAGGGTGAACGGCGCGGTGGGGGGCGGGGATGCGTTTTCCGGCACGTTTTCGGGTGCGGATTCCGGCACGTTCTCGGGCACGTTTGCGGGAACGGATTCGGGCGCGGTTTCGGGCGCGCTTTCGGGCACGGCGTTTCCCTTCTCCTCTTCGTGTACGACGCGGCTCTTTCGTGCGCACGCCGGAGCGGCTATCACGGCGGCACGGCGGCATGCCACGACGGCACCCCGGACGCGCCCCGGACCGCGGGGAGTTCGCCCGGAAGGGTCCGGGTGCCGTGCTCGTGCCGCGCCGTGCCGCCCGCTGCGGACGGCGTGGCGCGTCGCCGCGTGCGGGATCCCGAGGGAAAGGCGCCGTGAACGCCGGCGTGCGATGCGGCGTCGCCCTCCCCCCCCGGGTCCAGGCCCTCGTCCGCGCTGCCTCGGGTCCGCCGCGACGCGCGGGGCATGGCTGCCCTGCCGTGATGTGCGGGGGACACGGGACACGGGTTGACGGGGGCCTTCGCCGTGTCGAACCAGGCTGACGCGGGTCGGAGTTCGACGAAAGGGGCGGAGAGCGTATAAAAAAGCGCCCCTGCCACATTTGCCCATCTCCGCCCCTGAACCCACCGGCCTCAGCCGCCCTTCCCGCTCCGCCGGTTCCCACCTGCCTCCTCACACGGGCCCCATGGAGCACCCTCGATCCCCTGTTGACCAGGGCATCAGAGCGTGGAGCGGCACAGGATGGCCGGGACCCGAGGGGCTCGAACAGGCCAGACGGTACGGGTGGTTCCGCGATCGGTGGGCTGGCCGGTGGTCCGTTCGGTGGGCCGATCGGCGAGCAGGGCGGTGGGCCGGGCGGTCGGGCGATGGCGCGTCGGCCTTCGTCCGCACGGTATCGGACACAGAGCCGATCGCTTTGTGCCATCCGCAGGCAACCCGGCTCCGGTTGTGCGCGAGCGCGGCTACACAAGAAGCCCGGGGTGGTGCCGGCCGGCGGGCGGGGGAGGTCGAGGCGGTTGGTGACGATCGACGTGGCGGTGCTGCTCGCCGTCATCGTGGTGCTGAGGCTGGGCCGGCGTACGCAGTCCCGAAGTCGCAACGACGAGAAGCTGACCGTCGTCATCGTGCTGGCGCTGGGCGTTCTGATCGCCCCCACGTCGGCGGGCCGGGCGATCCACGACATCCTGGGGCAGCTCGCGAACAGCATCACGCAGGCCGGAGCCGGCCGGTGAGTCGCCGGGCGCGTGGGCGGCGGGCCAGGGCGTCCGGGCGGTTGTCGGCGTCCCGGCGGTCGTCGGGGCGGCGACGCAGCCGGCGGCCGGGCGGCCGGCGGCAGCGTGCCGGCAACCGGGCGGCCGGTCTCCTCATGGCCGCGGTCCTGGCCGTCGCGCTGGTGGCGGCCGTCGTCGACTGGCTGCTGGACCACTGGTGGGTCATGGCCGTCGTCGCGGTGTTCGCGGCGTGCGCGGGTGCCGTCGGGGTCCACCTCAAGTGGCAGCGGGCGCGGTGGGAGGCCGTCCGCGCGCGGGGACTGCGGTACGCGCTGCCCCAGCTGGACGCCCTGCACCATGCCCGGTTCGAGGAGGTCGTGCGGGACCTGATGCGCCGCGACGGTTACCGGGACGCGGTCCGCGTCGGGGGCGGCGGCGACCTGGGCGCGGATGTGAAGGCCACCGACCCTTACGGGCGGCGGTGGGTGGTGCAGTGCAAGCACCGGCGCGACGGGGCGGCCGGTTCCGCGGTGGGCACGCCCGACCTCCAGGTCCTCAACGGGACGGCCCGTCCCGTGCACGGCGCCGACGTCGCGGTGATCGTGACGAACGGGCGGGTCACCGCGCCGGCCGTGGCCTTCGCCCGGCAGCAGCGGCTGCACGTGGTCGACCGCCCTGTGCTCGGGATGTGGGCGTCCGGTTCCCGCCCCTTGTGGGAGCTGCTCACGGCGCTCCCGCCGGCCCGGGAGCGGACGGTCCGCTCCTGAGCGCGTCCCGCGCCCTTCGCCGACCGGGCGCGCTCCCTGACCCGGGCGGGGGGAATCCCGGTCCCCGCCCCTGACGTTGCAACGGAACGTGACCCGTACACGTATCCCCCTGTCCGTCCTCGACCGCTCCCGTACCCGGCGGGGACGGCCGCCCGGGGAGGCGCTGCGGGACACCGTCCGGTTCGCGCGGGAGGCGGAGGCGCTCGGATACCGGCGGTTCTGGGTCTCCGAGCACCACAGCGTGCCCGGGGTGGCCGGATCCGCTCCCACCGTGCTCGCGAGCGCCGTCGCCGCCGCCACGTCGCGGATCCGCGTCGGCACCGGCGGGGTGATGCTGCCCAACCACCGGCCGATGGTCGTCGCCGAGCAGTTCGGGGTGCTGGAGTCACTGTTTCCCGGGCGGATCGACCTGGGAGTCGGGCGGTCCGTGGGCTTCACGGACGGAATCCGGCGGGCGCTCGGGGTCGGGAAGGAGGCGGTGGACGAGTTCGAGGAGCGGCTCGCCGAGCTGGCCGCGTGGTTCGACGGCGGCGCGGCCGCGTACCCCCAGGTGCACGCGCGGCCGGCGGAGGGGCTGCGGGTGCCGCTGTTCGTCCTGGCCAACGACGCGGGGGCGGACATCGCGGCCCGCGCGGGCGCCGCCCTGGTGATCGGCGGGCTGCGCGGGGAGGACCGGCTCGTCGAGGCCGTCGAGCGGTACCGCAAGGCGTTCCGGCCGTCGGCCGGGCGCGCCGAACCGTACGTCGTGCTCGCCGGCGACATCGCCGTCGCCGCGACGGAGGAGGACGCCCGCCGGCTGCTCGTCCCGGAGGCGTGGGCCCTCGCGTACTCCCGCACGCACGGCGTCTTCCCGCCCCTGGAACCGGCCGAGGAGATCGAGGGCCGGGCGATGAGCGACCGCGAGCGCGGGTACTTCGAGAACGCGCTGCGCGGGCCGGTGTACGGGACGGAGGAGCAGGTCGCCCGCCGGCTGTCCACGCTGGTGGAGCGGACGGGCGCGGCCGAGGTGCTGGTCACGACCAGCGGTTACGACCGTGTGGCGCTGCTCGACTCATACCGGCGACTGGCGGGACTGGCGGGACTGGTGGGGCCGACGGGACTGGCAGGGTCGGCGGGGCCGGCGGACGGCGCCTGACGGGATCGGTCCCGGTCTCCGCCGCCGCCTCAGCCGAACATCACGCTGTGCGGAGCGGCGCTGCCGAAGTTCGCCGACGTGCCCGGCGGCATCGTCAGGTGCGACCCCTCGCACCCCTGCTCCGCGAACACCGTCGCCGTGGCGTTCGTGCGGTTGACCGCGCTCCCGGCGCCGGAGACCAGCAGGAAGCACTCGCCGTTCGCGGGGGCGTGCAGCGTGAAGTCGTCGCCGTTCACGTTGACGTAGGTGAAGTCCCCGGTGGCCGCCTGGGCACTGGTGGACAGGCCGCAGCACAGCGCGGCGGCGGTGCCGAGGGCGATGGCCGCCCGGACGACGTTTCCTCGTGATCGCACGAGCCGCATGACAGGTCCCCCGAGTGTCCGCTGGGGCGTGCGCCGCCCCTGGTCGCCACCAGCGTCGTACGGTCCGGCCCCGCCCTGAAGGGGCGGGAGCCGTTGTCACCCGAACGGATTACCGTGGGGGCGGCGGCTGGGCAGGCGGGGAGCCGCCCTCGCCTCCGAGGTTCTCGCCCAAGGTTCTCGGCCTCAAGGCCCTTGACCTCAAGCGCGCTTGAGGTGTGACCATGATCCGCATGGACACCGAAACCGCCGACATCACGGCGATACACCAGGTAGTGGCCGAGGTCGAGCGGGCGCAACGGGCCAAGGACGTGGAGGGGTTCCTCGCGTTGTTCCACCCCGAGGCGCTCTGGACGACCGGTCACGGCAAGGTCCTCATCGGCCTGGACGCCATCGCCGAGTTCACGCGCGCCGTGCTGCCCGCGGCGAGCTGGGACGGGGACGTCACCTACGAGCCCGTGCACGTGCAGTTCCTGCGGCCCGACGTGGCGGCGGTCAAGGTGCGGCAGGTCTATCACGCGGCGGACGGCGGTTCCGAGGGCGCGCCGCTGTACGTCCTGACCAAGGGGGACGACGGGCGCTGGCTGCTGCACGCCTGCCAGAACACGCAGGTGCACGAGGGGGATTAGCGCCCGCGTGCACCCACGTGGTGTCCGGTGCGGCCGTCAGAGGGCCTGCGCCCCTGGGTTGACCAGGTCGCGGACCGTCTTCGACTTCACGTACTCGCCGATGGCCGTCATCTCCCACTCGCCCGAGTACTGGCGGATGAACTTGCACATCAGGACGCCCGTCTTGGGCTCCGAGCCGGTGAGGTCGAAGCGGACGAGCTCCTCGCCGGTCTGTCCGTCGAGCAGGCGGCAGTACGCCTTGGCGACGTTGGTGAACTTCTGTCCGCTGTAGGAGCTGACGGTGAAGACCAGGCCGGTGACCTCCGGCGGCAGGCCGCCGAGGTGGACGGTGATGCTCTCGTCGTCGCCCGAGCCGTCGCCCGTCAGGTTGTCGCCGGAGTGCTGGACCGCGCCGCCCAGGATCATCAGCTTGCCGAAGTAGCAGGCGTCGATCATGTTCCGCTGGGGGCCGTACGCGATGACGGAGGCGTCCAGGTCGATGGCCCGGCCGCCGTACGCGGGCTCCCAGCCGAGGCCCATCCGGACCGACTGCGTCAGCGGGCGGCCGCCCTTGACGAGGGAGACCGTCTGGTTCTTCTGGAGGCTCACCCGGCCCTTGTCCAGGTTGATCTTGCCCGTGCCCGGGGCGGGGGCCGGGGGCGCCGGCGGGACCGGGGGAGCGGGCGGGACGGGAGCGCCGAACGCGCCCGCCGGGGGCTGCGGGGCGGGGAACGCGGGCGCGGGCGGGGCCGGCGGTGCGGCAGGAGAGACCGGCGGTGCGGCGGGAGAGACCGGCGGGGCGACGGGCGGTGCGGCGGGCGGGGCCGGCGGTGCGGCAGGGGCCGGGGGCGGCTCCTCCACGCTCACGCCGAAGTCCGTGGCGATGCCCGCCAGACCGTTCGCGTACCCCTGGCCCACTGCCCGTACCTTCCAGGCGTCGTTGCGCCGGTAGACCTCGACGACGACCAGCGCCGTCTCGGTGCCGAGCCTCGGCGGGGTGAAGGTGGCCAGCGGGGCGCCGGAGGCGGCGTCCCGGACGGTCGCGGTCGGTTCGGTGCCGGCGAAGGTGGTGCCGGGGGCGTCCAGGCTCGCGGTGACGACGATCTTCTCGATGCCGGCGGGCACGGCGGCCGTGTCGACGGTGATCGAGTCCGGCGCGCCGGCCGCTCCGGCGCGGTGGGTCACGCCGGGGCCCGTGGGCTGGTTGTAGAAGACGAAGTCGTCGTCGGAGCGCACCTTGCCGTCGGCGGTGAGCAGCAGGCCCGAGACGTCGAGCCGCACGGGCGCGGCGACGTCCACCGTCACACGGGTGACGGAGAGCGGAATGTTCGAGCCGGGGGTCATAGCGGTCATGATCCGTTCAACGCGTGATCGGGCTTTGCGGTTCCATGACCCGGCGGAATACCGCGTGGATCTTCGCGGCTGTACAGCGTGCCGCTCTTTTTGATCATGCCGAGCACGACGCGGGAACGCGGGAACGGGGGGACGCGATGTCCGACGCCATCGTCCACGGGACGGTAGCCGAGGGGTACGAGCCGGTGCGCGAGGTGTTCGCGGCGACGCTCGCCGAGGAGCGGGCCGGGCACGCCGCCCAGCTCGCCGCTTACGTGCACGGGCGGCGCGTGGTCGACCTGTGGGGCGGCCCGGAGATCGACGGGGACTCGCTCACCGGCGTCTTCTCGGCCACCAAGGGCGCCGCCTACCTCGTCGTCGCGCTGCTCGTCCAGGACGGGACGCTGGACCTGGAGCGCGAAGTCCGGCACTACTGGCCGGAGTTCGCGGCGGGCGGCAAGGAGCACGTCACCCTGCGGCAGCTCGTCTCCCACCAGGCGGGGCTGGTCGGCGCGGACGGCGGATTCACGCCCGAGGAACTGCGCGACGACCGCGCGATAGCGGAGCGGCTGGCCGCCCAGCGTCCGTACTGGCGGCCGGGCGCCGCCTTCGGCTACCACGCGTTCGTCATCGGCGCGCTGACCGGCGAGGTCGTCCGCCGTGCCACCGGGCTGAGCATGCGGGAGGTCTACGAGAAGCGGATCCGCGCCCCGTACGGCATCGACCTCTTCATGGGGCTGCCCGAGGAGCACGAGGGGCGGTGGCTCAGCACCCAGCCGATGGACCCGACGCCCGACCAGAAGCGGCAGCGGGCCGCGGCGGGGCACGGGCCGGACGGGCTGCCGGGCATCGCCTTCAATCAGAACCATCCCCAGGTGCCGACGGTCTTGGAGGAGTTGCCCAATGTGCGGGAGTTCCGGGCCGCCGGGCCCGCGTCGATCGGCGGGGTCGCCTCCGCGCGGGGGCTGGCCCGGCTGTACGCCGCCGCCGTGAGCGGGGTGGAGGGGCGGGGGATGCTGCTGACACCCGACATGGTGGCGCGGGTCGCCGAGATCCAGGCCGCCGGCCACGATCTGGTCGACTGCGAGTACAAGGCGTACGGGCTGGGGTTCGTGGCGGTGTCCGAGCGCTATCCCTTCCTGGGGGCGCGGTCCTTCGGTCACAGTGGGGCGGCCGGGGCGCTGGGGTTCGCCGATCCGGGGGCCGGGCTGGCGTTCGGGTACAACCGGCGGCGGTTCGCGTTCCCGGGCGGGGCGGCGCCGGAGACGGCCGCTCTCGCGAAGGTGATCCGGGAGTGCGCGGTGGGGTGAGAGTGGGTCGGGGTGGGGGGAGGGGCGCCCCGGTCCCTCCCCCAGAGGGGGCACCCCCATTCACCGTTTCTCGCGGGGGCTTCCGCCCCCCGCACCCCCCGGCGCACCTCATCGCGGTGACACGAACCCCGTCTCGTACGCCCTCACCACCGCCTGCGTCCGGTCCCGGACGCCGAGCTTCGCCAGGACCCCGGCCACGTACGTCTTCACCGTCGCCGCGCCCAGGAACAGCCGTTCCGCGATCTCCGCGTTGGAGAGGCCCTCGGCCATCAGCCGGAGCACCTCCGCCTCGCGCTCGGAGAGGCGGGCGCGGAGGCGGTCGGCCTCGGCCCGGGTGGTGCGTTCGGTGGCGTGGGCGGCGGCCAGGGCGCGGACCGCGGCCGGGAAGAGGAGGGAGTCGCTGCGGGCCACCAGGCGTACGGCGTCGACGAGTTCGTCGGCACCGGCCCGTTTCAGGAGGAAGCCGGACGCGCCGGCGCGCAGGGCGTCGTACACGTAGCTGTCGTTCTCGAAGGTCGTGACGACGATGACGCGCGGCGGGTCGTCCATGGTCGCCAGGATGCGCTCGGTGGCCCGGATGCCGTCCGCCTCGGGCATGCGGACGTCCATCAGCACGATGTCGGGGCGCAGGGCACGGGTGACGGACAGGGCCTCGACGCCCGTCGTGGCCTCGCCGACGACCTCCATGCCCGGTTCGGCGTTCAGGATGACGCACAGAGCGGTGCGGACCATGCGCTCGTCGTCGGCGACGACGATGCGCAGGGTGCCTGCGTCGGTGTCGGTGCCGGCATCGGTCCCGGCGTCCGGGGCGGCCGCGGTCATCGGGGGCCGCCGTTCAGCGGCAGGCGGACGGACAGGCGCCATACGCCGTCCCGCGCGCCCGCGGTGCTGGTGCCGCGCAGCAGCCGGGCGCGTTCGGCGATGCCGGTCAGTCCGCGGCCGCCGCCGCCACGGGTACGGGCGGGGGCGCGCCCGACGGGGTTCTCCACGGTGACCTCCAGGGTCTCGGTGTCGGTGGTGACGCTCAGCCGCACGGGCACCGGGCCCGCGTGGCGCAGGGCGTTGGTGAGGCCCTCCTGGACGATCCGGTACGCCTCGCGGGAGACGACGGGCGGCAGCGAGCCGAGCCCCTCGGGCGCCGTCAGGTCGATCTCGCCGCCGGCCGCGCGGGTGCGTTCCACGAGCGCGTCCAGGCCTGCCAGGGTCGGCGCGGGCGCGGCGGCGGCCGGGCCGTCCTCGCGCAGCAGGCCGAGGACGGTGTCGAGTTCACCGACGGCCTCGCGCGTGGTCTCCTCGATTGAGGCGAGCGCGCGGCGGGCGAAGTCGGGGTCGCGGTCGAGGACCCTGCGGGCGGCACTGGCCTGCAGCAGGACCGCGCTCAGCGCGTGCCCGACGGAGTCGTGCAGTTCGCGGGCGAGCCGGTTGCGGAGGGCGAGTTCGTGGGCCCGGTGTTCGGCCGCCGCCAGTCGGTCCGCCGCCGTCGGGCCGAGGAGGGCGGGCGCGCAGCGCGCCAGCAGGGCGCCGGCCGCCCGGGAGGTGAGCGCGAGCAGCGCCAGCAGCCCCAGCCCGCAGAGCGGCGCCAGCAGGGGCGGCAGCGGACCGCCGAGGACGCTGAACCAGGGCAGGCGGCCGGGAGCGTCCGGGTCCAGCAGCGGCATGGTGCACAGGGCGACGGCGGCCGGCGGTGCGGCCAGGGACATGCCGCTGACGACGCCGCCCAGCGCGAGGTGCAGGGTGAAGTAGAGGGCGGGACGCGCGCGTTCCGACCAGGTGCGGGCCGGGCCGGTGGCGAGGTCGGCCTCGTCGACGCCGCACAGGGCGCGCGCGATCGTGCTCTCCAGCGGGCGGGCCAGCGGGAAGAGGAGCGCCGAGAGGGCGGCGAGCGGCAGTGCGGCGGCGAAGGTCGTGAACTGGAGGAGGGGGGAGAGGAACACGTTGGCGCCCTTGCCCCCTCGGACGAGCGACAGCAGCACGTTCGCCAGGAGGAAGTACGGCATCACCAGGGCGCCGCCGATCAGCAGGTGTACCCAGCGCAGGCGTGCGCGGCGGCCCAGCAGGTCGCGGATCGGCTGGGTGCGTGGGTGCGGGTTGCCGGTGGGGGCGCTTGGCCGGGGCGCGCTTGGCTCGGGGGCACTTGGCTCTGGCGTGCTTGGTTCGGGGGCGCGCGGTTTCGGGTGCGAGCCGGCCGTCACGGCGCGGTGCGGGCGTACGAGCGCGCGTGCGCGGGCGGCCGTGCGCCGGTCGGCGGTCTGTCGATCACGGGCACAGCGTAGGCGACGGGCATACGCCTCGCGGGAGCGAGTTCGTGCCCCGCCGTTCCCCGCCGCTCCCTCCCACCGCCCACTCGGTGTCAGAACGGATACAGCACCGGACCGATGAGGAGCAGGGACTGGACGGAGCGGTACGGCATGGTCCACTTTCGACACCACACGCGACCGCCCGAACACCCGAGGAGTGCACGTGAACGATCTCGAATCCGCCCCGCGGGGCGGCTCCGGCGCACTGGACTCGATATTGCGCATCGCCTTCGGCTTCCAGGCGTCGAAGGTGCTGTTCACCGCCGTCCGCTTCGGCGTCTTCACCGCGCTGGCCGAAGCACCGCTCACCGCCGGCGAACTGCGCGCCCGGCTCGGCCTGCACCCGCGCTCCGCCCGTGACTTCTTCGACGCGCTGGTGGCCCTCGGCCTGCTCGACCGCGGTCCCGGCCCCGACGGGCGGTACGCCAACACCCCCGCCACGGCGCGCTACCTGGACCGCGACAGCCCCGCCTATGTGGGCTGCGCCCTGGAGATGTACGACAACCGGCTCTACGGTTTCTGGGGCAGCCTCGCCGACGGGCTGCGCACCGGCGAGCCGCAGAACGAGATCAAGGACGGCGGCGAGCTGTTCGGCACCCTCTACAAGGACCCCGAGCGGCTGGCCTGCTTCCAGCAGGCGATGACCGGGCTCACCATGCGCTCGGCGGACGCCCTCGCCGAGGCCGTGGACTGGTCCGCCCACCGCACCGTCGCCGACATCGGTTGCGCCGAGGGCGCCATGCTCAGCCACCTCCTCCACCGCCACCCGCACCTGCGCGGCACCGGGCTCGACCTGGAGGCCGTCCGCGGCAACTTCGAGCGTCACCGCGAGCGTTGCGGCCCCGCCGACCGGCTGTCGTTCACGGCCGGGGACTTCTTCGCCGACCCGCTGCCCCCCGCCGACGTCCTCCTCTTCGGCCACATCCTGCACGACTGGGACCTGGCCGCGAAGCGGACGCTGCTGCGCAAGGCGTACGAGGCGCTGCCCGAGGGCGGCCTCGTGGTCATCCACGAGAGCTTCATCGACGACGACCGGCGGGAGAACCTGGTCGGGCTGCTCGGCAGCCTCAACATGCTCATCGAGACCCCGGGCGGCTTCGACTGCACCGCCGCCGACTGCCGGGGCTGGCTGGCGGAGGCCGGGTTCCGGGAGACCTGGTCGCGGCACCTGGCGGGCGCGGAGACGATGGTCGCCGGCCGCAAGTGACCGGGCCCTCGGCGGCAGGCGCCGTGACGGCAAGGACCGTGGTGACAGGGGCGACACTTGCGGTGCCGGATCCGGGCGGGAGACTGGCGGGGATCGATCGCCACCCGCGGACCGGACACCTCCGTTCCCCCGGTGGCGCGGGGACGCCTGCCGGACGGGAGAGGACATGACGCACGACAGCACGGTGCTGCACATCAAGGGACGGGTGCTCACCGGCCCGGACCCCGACGGCGGGGTGCGCGACGAGATGTGGGTGACCGGCGGCCGGATCACCTTCGAACGCCCGGTGGGCGCGCGGGACGTCACGACCGTCGAGGGCTGGGCGCTGCCCGGCCTGGTGGACGCCCACTGCCACGTCGGCCTGGACGCGCACGGCGCGGTCGACGCCGCGACCGCCGAGAAGCAGGCGCTGACCGAACGGGAGGCCGGCGCCCTGCTGTTGCGCGACGCCGGCTCGCCGTCCGACACCCGCTGGGTCGACGACCGGGAGGACCTCCCGCGCATCATCCGCGCCGGCCGCCACATCGCCCGTACCCGCCGCTACATCCGCAACTACGCCCACGAGATCGAGCCCGAGGACCTGGTGGCGTACGTGGCGCGGGAGGCGCGGCGCGGCGACGGGTGGGTCAAGCTGGTGGGCGACTGGATCGACCGGGAGACCGGCGACCTGGCCGCCTGCTGGCCGCGCGGCGAGGTCGAGGCGGCCATCGCCGAGGCGCACCGGCTGGGTGCCCGGGTGACGGCGCACTGCTTCGCCGAGGAGTCGCTGGCGCCGCTGGTGGAGGCCGGGATCGACTGCATCGAGCATGCGACCGGGCTGACCGAGGAGACGATCCCGCTGTTCGCCGAGCGCGGCGTCGCGATCGTCCCGACACTCGTCAACATCGCCACGTTCCCGCGGCTCGCGGACGGCGGGGAGCGGAAGTTCCCGCGCTGGGCGGACCACATGCGGCGGCTGCACGAGCGCCGCTACCGGACCGTCGGCGCCGCGTACGACGCGGGCATCCCCGTCTACGTGGGGACGGACGCGGGCGGCTCGCTCGCCCACGGCCTGGTGGCCCAGGAGGTCGCCGAACTGGTCAAGGCCGGCCTCCCGGCCTCCGCCGCGCTCGCGGCGGCGGCCTGGGGAGCGCGGGAGTGGCTGGGCCGCCCGGGGCTGGAGGAGGGCGCGCCGGCGGACGTGGTGGTGTACGAGGCGGATCCTCGCGAGGACGTCCGGGTGCTGGCGGCGCCGCGGCGGGTGATCCTGCGGGGGAGGGTGGTGAGCTGACGGGCTTCCGTCTGCGAGGTAGGTGCTTCCTCCTGAGGCACATGCTTCGAACTGGCAGGCGGAAACCACCCGTTGGGGTGAACTCCCTCAAGAACGCTCGCCGTTCACCCGTCCGGGAACGACCATGACGTGGTCGATGCCGACGGCGCGTGATGTCCCCCATGGCGCGCCGTCGGCTCCTTTCTCTCGTGGGGAGTTCCACACCCGTGTCCAGCACCACCAGATCTTCCTTCGGCATGCCCGTTTCCCGGTCCGCCCGGAGGGCGGTCGCGCCGTCCGCGGCCGCCCTGGCCGCGTTCTCAGCGGTCGCGGCCGGTGCCGTACCCGCCCACGCCGCCCCCGCCACCGGTGACCACCGCACGGGCACGGCCGACGCGGTCGTCCTCCGCGCCGGGCTCGACGTCTCGCTGCTCGACAAGACCGTCCGGGTGCCCGTCAACGCGTCCCTCGACGACGTCCACGCCCCCGGGAACGCGGCACGGACCGCGCTCTCCGTGCGGGTGGGCGGCGCGGAGCAGGGCCGGCCGGTGGAGCTGCTGCGCGCCGACGCGGCCACCGCCCGGGCCACGGCCGACGAGCGCGCGGCGACCGGCCGCGCCGAACTCCTCCACGCCAAGGTGCACGTGCCCGGCCTGCCGCTGCTCTCCCTCGTCGACGTGCGGCAGGTCACGTCGGAGGCGGTCTGCCGGGCCGGACAACGGCCCACGGCGACGTCCAACCTGCTGGGCCCGGTGACCGTGCTCGGGAAGAAGGTCACGCTGAGCACCGGCGGCACGACCAATGTCGACGTGCCGGGCGTCGGCCGGGTCCGCCTCGACCTGTCGAAGACCGCCACCACCTCGCGCACCGGGGCCGCGACCGCGCTCGAACTGGCCGTGGACGTCAACCCGTTGAAGCTCGGCGTCGCCGAGGTGCACGGCCGCGTCACCCTCGTCCGGGCCGGCTGCGAGACCCCGGCCGGCGCCGGAAAGCCGGCCAAGGAACCCCCGGCCCCCGCGAAGCAGTCCCCCGGCAAGGAGGCCACCCACACCTCCGGCACCGACGTCAAGCCGCAGACCGTCGCCGACAAGCACGACCTCGCCGAGACCGGCGGCTCCTCCGCCACCCCCTGGATCGCCGGAGCGGCCGGCCTGCTCGTCGTCGGAGGCGGCGGCGCCCTGCTCACCGCCCGCCGCAGGGCGGCGGCGCGGGGGCGCGGCTGAGAGGACGGAGTAGAGGGCCGGGGCCGGGCAGCGGACGGCCGGTGATCACGGCCGGTGGCCACGCCCGGGCCGGCCGCCGCCGACAGACCCGCCCGCTCACCATCCGCGCCGCCGGATGCGGGTGCCGGTGACCGTGCCGGTCGTCAACGGGCGGGGCGGGCGGCGCTCCACGCACCCGGCCGCCTCAAGCCGGGGCCGCGGCGACGCAGAACTCGTTGCCCTCCGGGTCGGCCATCACCGCATGGTGCTCCCCGACCTCCGCCAGGACGGTCCCGCCCGCCCGCACCAGCCGCTCGCACTCCGCCCGTATCCGCGCCCACCGTTCGCCGGGGCCGCCGTGCCCCGGCACCCGGACGTCGATGTGCAGCCGGTTCTTCGCGGTCTTCGGCTCGGGGACCTTGAGTATGCAGAGCCGGGGGCCGGCGCCGTCGGGGTCGTGGAGCCACGCGCCGTCGTCCGCCGATCCGTCCTCGGGCAGGCCGAACCGCGCGAGCCACTCCTCGCGGGTGCGGAAGGGGGCGGGCGGCGGCTCGTCCACGTACCCCAGCGCCGACTTCCAGAAGGCGGCGAGGAGTTGTGCGTCCGCGCAGTCAAGGGTCAGATCGATGCGGGCTGCCATGACAGAACCGTACGGCCCGCCACTGACAATCGGCCGTCCCGCGGCGCCGGCGGCGCGCTCAGCCCTCCGCCAGGGCCTTCCCCAGTGCCTCCGCGAAGCGGTCCGTCGTGGCGCGGTCGCGGACCGCGAGGCGGAGGTAGTCGGGGCCCAGGCCGGGGAACGTGTCGCCGCGGCGGACGGCGAAGCCCAGGCCGCGGAGGCGGCTGCGGACCGCCGTGGCGTCCGGGAGGCGGATGAGGAGGAACGGGCCGGCCGCCGGGGAACACACCGTCACCGACGGGAACATGGAGAGGCGGTACTCCAGGTGGGCCCGGTCCGAGGCGATGCGGTGGGCCGCGTGGGCGGCCTCCGCGAGGGCCGGGGGCGCGCTGCACGCCTCGGCCGCGACCAGGGCCGGGGAGGACACCGGCCAGAGCGGCTGGGCGCGTTCGAGGCGGGCGATCGTGCCCGGCGACGCGAGGACGTAGCCGACCCGCAGGCCGGCCAGGCCCCATGTCTTGGTGAGGCTGCGGAGGACGACCAGGCCCGGCAGGTCCGTACGGGACGCCAGGGACTCGCCCTCGCCCGGCACCGCGTCCATGAACGCCTCGTCCACCACCAGCGTCCGCCCCGGGCGGGCGAGCCGGGCCAGGGCGGTCGCCGGGTGCAGGACGGACGTGGGGTTGGTCGGGTTGCCGACGACGACCAGGTCGGCGTCGGACGGGACCGCGCGCGGGTCCAGCCGGAACCCGTCCGCCGCGTCCAGCACCACCCGTTCCACGCTGTGCCCCGCGTCCCGCAGGGCCGCCTCCGGCTCGGTGAACTGCGGGTGCACCACCACCGGGCGGCGCGCCGGCAGCGCCCGGGCGAGCAGCACGAACGCCTCCGCCGCGCCGGCCGTCAGCAGCACCCGCTCCTCCGGCAGCCCGTGCCGGGCCGCGACCGCCCGGCGGGCCGCCCGGCCGTCCGGATAGGCGGCGAGGGTGTCGACGGAGGCGGCGATGCGCTCGCGCAGCCAGCTCGGCGGCGTACCCGCCCGGACGTTGACCGCCAGGTCCGTCAACTCGTCGCCCATGCCGCGCACTTCGGCGTCCCCGTGGTGGCGCAGGTCGGGCTCGGGGGATATGTGCATGGGCGGGGATACCTTCTCGCTGTGCGGTGTTCCGGCGGCGCTCCGGCGAATGTCCCGGTGGTGTTCCGGTGGGGGAGACGTTACCGGGTTCCGGGAACGCGGATTCCTCGCGGGCCCTCCCCGTCCGCGCGTGCGGTCCGGCCGCCCGCGTGCGGCCCGGCCGTCGTGTCGCCGCCCCTTCGCGCCGCCTCGGCCATAGGATCGCCCTGCTTCGCCATGAATGTCAGATTATGTGGATGTCTGTCCAGCGTGGAGGGTGATGGTGGTGAACGGTTCCGCTGCGGCGGCCGACGGGACGGCCGGGCCCGTCGTCCGGGTGCCGGTGAGCCTCCGGGTCAACGGCACCGAACGGCGGATCGAGGTGGACACCCGCACCTCACTGCTGGACGCCCTCCGCGACGCCCTGGCCCTGACCGGCACGAAGAAGGGCTGCGACCAGGGCCAGTGCGGCGCCTGCACGGTGCACCTGGACGGCAGACGGGTGCTCTCCTGCCTCACCCTCGCCGCGAGTGCCGACGGGCGCGAGGTCCGGACGATCGAAGGGCTGGAGCGGGACGGCGTACCGCACCCGATGCAGGAGGCGTTCGCCCGCCACGACGCCCTCCAGTGCGGCTACTGCACCCCCGGCCAGATCATGTCGGCCGTCGCTCTGATCGAGGAGGGCCGGGCCGGCTCGGACGACGACGTCCGCGAGTTCATGAGCGGCAACCTCTGCCGCTGCGGCGCCTACCCGCACATCGTCGCCGCGATCCGCGACGTGGCCACCGGGGGCCGGCGTGCGTAGCTTCGCGTACGTCCGCGCCGGGACCGTCGAGGAGGCGGTCGCCGAGCTCGCCGCCGATCCCGGGGCCGCCTACCTCGCCGGCGGGACGACCCAGGTGGACCTGATGCGGGACGAGGTGTTCCGGCCCGCCCGGCTGGTGGACATCACCCGGCTGCCGCTGCGGGGGATCCGGCGGGACGGCGAGGTGCTGATCGCCGGCGCGCTGACCACCATGGAGGAGCTCGCCGCCCACGAGGACGTGACCGCCCGGCTGCCGCTCGTACGGGAAGCGCTGCTGCGCGGCGCCTCCCCGCAGCTCCGGCACATGGCCACCCTCGGCGGCAACCTCCTCCAGCGCACCCGCTGCCGCTACTACCGCGACCCCAGCACGGCCTGCAACAAGCGCGAGCCGGGCACCGGCTGCGCCGCGCTCGACGGCCACCACCGCATGCACGCGGTCCTCGGCACCAGCCCGCACTGCATCGCCACCCACCCCTCCGACCTCGCCGTCGCCCTGCTCGCCCTGGACGCCTCGGTGCGCGTCCACGGGCCGGACGGCGAACGCACGGTACGGCTGACCGAGTTCTACCGGGTCCCCGGCACCACCCCGCACATCGAGAACGCCCTCGCGCACGGCGAGCTGATCACCCACCTGGAGATCCCGCTGCTGCCGCCGGAGGCCCGCTCGGGCTATCTGAAGGTCCGCGACCGGGCCAGCTACGAGTTCGCGCTCGCCTCCGTCGCCGCCACCCTGGTCCTCGAGGAGGACGGGCGGATCCGGTCGGCCCGGCTCGCCCTCGGCGGCGTCGGCACCGTCCCGTGGCGGGTGCCCCGGGCGGAGGAACTGCTGCGCGGCGCCCGGCCGGACGACGACATCCTGCGCGCGGCGGCGGACGCCGCGCTGGACGGCGCGGAGGGGCGGCCGGACAACGGCTTCAAGGTCGAGCTGGGGCGGCGGGCGGTCGTCCGGATGCTGGGCGCTCTGGCGCGGGAGGAACGGGCATGACCACGACGGCACCGGTGCGGGAGGAACGGGCATGACCACGATGGCACCGGTGCGGGAGGAACGGCCATGACCACGACGACACCGACCCGGCTCGGCGAGGGCATCGACCGCGTCGACGCCCGCGTGAAGACCGGCGGCCGGGCCGAGTACGCCACCGACGCCGCGTACCCCGGCCTGGTCCACGCCGTCCTCGTCCAGAGCAAGATCGCCGCCGGCCGGATCACCGCCCTGGACGCGGCGGCGGCCGAGGCCGCGCCCGGGGTGCTCGCGGTGATCAGCCACCAGAACGTGCCCGTCCTGCACGAGGCGCCCGACCGTTCCTCGTCGCTGCCGCCGCCCCCGCTGCGGGACGACCGGATCCGGTACCACGGCCAGACCGTCGCGGTCGTGGTGGCCGACACCTTCGAGCAGGCCACGGAAGCGGCCCGGCTGGTGCGCGTCACGTACGCGGCGGACCCGCCCGTCGCCGACCTCGACCACCCGGACGCCGAGCACGACCACGACCCGTTCGGGACCGACGGCGGGACCGGTGACGTCGACAAGGCCCTGGAGGCCGCACCCGTCCGCGTCGAGCACACGTACCGCACGGCGGCGAACACCAACAACCCCATGGGCCCGTTCGCCACCGTCGCCTGCTGGGAGGGCGACCACCTCACCGTCCACGACTGCACCCAGGGCCCCTCCCGCACCCGGGCCGACCTCGCGGCGACGCTCGGCGTGCCACCGGAGGCCGTCCGCGTGCTGGCCCCCTACCTCGGCGGCGGCTTCGGCGCGGGGCTGCGGACCTGGGGGCACACCGTGCTCGCCGCCGTCGCGGCGCGGCAGGTGGGACGGCCGGTGAAGCTGGTGCTGACGCGCAAGCAGATGTTCACCTCCGTGGGGCACCGGCCCGACACCAAGCAGACCGTGCGGATCGGCGCCACCCGGGACGGCCGGATCACCGCGATCGACCACCGGGCATGGCAGTCCCTCTCGATGACGGACGTCAACTACGAGCCCGTCTCCCACACCTCCCAGTCCTCCTACGCCAGCCCCAACATCACCACCCGTGACGTCCAGGTCCGCCTCAACGTCCCCGCCCCCGGCTCCATGCGCGCGCCCGGCGACGCCCAGGGCAACTACGCGCTGGAATGCGCGCTGGACGAACTCGCCTACGAACTGGGCATGGACCCCCTCGAACTCCGGCGGCGCAACTACGCCGACGAGCACCCCGTCACCGGCCAGCAGTGGTCGTGCAACGACCTGCGCGCCTGCTACGAGACCGGCGCCGAAATGTTCGGCTGGGCGCGCCGCGACCCCGAGCCGCGCTCCACGCGCCGGGGCCGGACGCTGATCGGCTACGGCATGGCCGGCACGTCGTTCTTCTTCTACCAGGCCGACTGCGCCGCCCGCGTCACCGTCAGGGCGGACGGCGCGGCGGTGGTGGAGAGCTCGGGCATGGACCTCGGCACGGGCACGTACACCGTGATGACCCAACTGGGGGCCGAGCTCCTGGGGTTGCCGGTGGAGCGGGTGCGCATGGTGATGGGCGACAGCGCCCTCCCCGCGGCGCCCTCCGCCGGCGGCTCCGGACTCACCGCCGCCATGGGCACCGCCATCCACACCGCCTCCCGGCACCTGCTCCAGTCCTTCCTCGACCTCGTCCGCGAAGACGCCTCGCCGCTGCGCGGCGTCACGTTGGACGGCGTCCGCGCGGAGGGCGGGCGCATCGTGCGCACCGACGACGGGCGGGGCGAGACGTACACGGCGATCCTCGCCCGGCACGGGCGCGACGCGCTCTCCGCCGAGGGCTCGGCCGAATCGCCCGGCCAGGACGGCGCGGTGGTGCCCACCGGCCCGTACGCCGCCAAGTTCGCGGAAGTACACGTCGATCAGGACCTCGGCGTCATCCGCGTCGCCCGCCTGGTGACCGCCGCCCACTGCGGGCGCATCCTCAACGAGAAGACCGCCCGCAGCCAGCTCGTCGGCGGCACGGTCGGCGGCATCGGCATGGCCCTCCTGGAGGAGACCGTCACCGAACCGCACACCGGGCGCATCGCCAATCCCACGCTCGGCGACTATCTCGTCGCCGTGAACGCCGATATCCCGCGCCTGGACGTTCGCTTTGTCGGGCGTCCCGACCCCACGAATCCCAATGGGACGAAGGGGTGTGGGGAGCTCGGCATTCCGGGGACGGCTGCCGCTATCGCGAACGCCGTCTTCCATGCGACGGGGGTGCGGGTGCGGCGGTTGCCGATCAGGATCGAGGATGTGCTGTGAGCGGGGCGCCTGCGGCGGGCTGGTGCCCCGGTCCCTCCCCCAGAGGGGGGACCCCCATTTCACCGTTTCTTGCGGGGGCTGCGCCCCCGCACCCCCGAAGCGCCCTGCGGGCGCTGTCCTCAATCGCCGGACGGGCTGAAATCAGCCCGTCCGGCGATTGAGGACAAGGGGGTCTGGGGCGCAGCCCCAGGAAACGGTGAAAGGGCGGGACCGGGGCACACCTCACCCCGCCACCGCACACGTCACCCGCCCGGAAACCCTCTTCGGAACGAGCAGAACAGCCCCGCCGCCGGCGGCAAGCAATGCCGCCGCCTCCGCGACGGACGGCGTACCGACCGCCGCGTCGGCGACGGCAGAGGGATGGGGAACGGGGACGCGAGCCAACTCGGCGGCGCCGTAGGCCCGAATCGGGACGCCAAGGCGAGCCGCCGCCGCCACGACCCCCGGCTCGGCAGCCCGCGCGGCGACCGTGGCGAGGGCGACGGGCCGGACGCCGGCCGGCAGGCAGCGGGCGATGAGGGCCAGTACCTCGTCCGCCGACGCCCCCGGCCGGGCGCCCAGCCCCACGTACACCGGTTCAGACACCGGCACGCGCCGCCGCCACCAGCCGCTCCGCGACCCCCGGCGCCCCCGCCCAGTGCACGTGCAGGTACGACGCGTGGACGCCACCCGCCGCGTACCCCTCGACGCGCCGTTCTGGGGCCGTGAAGCCCCAGGCGGGGGCCGGGCCCGCGCCCGGTTCGACGACGGTGCGGTGGAACTCGTGGCCGCGCACCCGGGTGCCCGCCGCCGCCAGGGGGTTGTCCGCGAGGGCGACGGCCTCGCGGTAGCCCAGGGTGAGCCGGGGCGACATCCGGGCCTCGGCGGGCAGGACCCCGCACATGGGCCGGCCGTCCAGGGAGCGGGACAGGTACAGCAGGCCCGCGCACTCCGCCGTCACCGGGGCGCCCGTGGCCGCGAGGGACGAGACGGCGGCGCGCAGCGGCTCGTTGGCGGACAGCTCGGGTGCGTACATCTCCGGGAAGCCGCCGCCGATCACCAGGCCGGCCGTGCCCGCCGGCAGCTTCTCGTCCCGGAGCGGGTCGAAGGGGACGACGTCCGCGCCGGCCGCCGTCAGCAGCTCCGTGTGCTCCGCGTACGAGAAGGTGAACGCCGGGCCGCCGGCGACGGCGATCACCGGGCGGGGACCCGCCGCCGCGGGGACCCCCGGCGACCACGCCGGGCCCGGCACCGGTGGCGCGCTCCGCGCCAGCGCCAGCAGCGCGTCCAGGTCGCACCCTTCCCGTACCCGCGCCGCCTGCGCGGCCACCGCGTCCAGCGCTTCCGCGCGTCGCTCGGCCACCGGGACGAGGCCCAGGTGCCGGCTGGGCGTGTCGACGTCGGCGGCCCGGCGCAGCGCGCCCAGGACCGGGACGCCGGCGCCGCCCAACGCGTCGCGGAGCAGGGCCTCGTGGCGGTCGGAGCCGACCTTGTTGAGGATGACGCCCGCGACGCGCACCTCCGGGTCCCAGGAGGCGAAGCCGTGGACGAGCGCCGCCACCGAACGCGACTGCGACGACGCGTCCACGACCAGCACCACCGGCGCCCGCAGCAGCTTCGCCACGTGCGCCGTCGACGCCAGCTCGCCCCGGCCGCTCGCGCCGTCGAACAGGCCCATCACGCCCTCGATGACGGCCAGTTGGGCGCCCGCCGCGCCGTGCAGGAACAGCGGGGCGATCCGCTCCGGGCCGCACAGGAACGCGTCGAGGTTGCGGCCCGGGCGGCCGGTCGCCAGCGCGTGGTAGCCCGGGTCGATGTAGTCCGGGCCGACCTTGTGCGGCGACACGGCCAGTCCCGCGTCGGCGAACGCCCGCATCAGGCCGGTGGCGACCGTCGTCTTGCCGGTGCCGGACGCGGGGGCCGCGATGACCAGGCGTGGAACGGAGTGTGCGGAGGTCACCACTCGATGCCCCGCTGGCCCTTCTGGCCGGTGTCCATGGGGTGCTTGACCTTCGACATGTCGGTGACCAGGTCCGCGAAGTCCACCAGTTCCCGCGGCGCGTTACGGCCGGTGATCACCACGTGCTGCGTCCCGGGGCGGTCCTTGAGGACCGAGATCACCTCGTCCGTGTCGATCCACCCCCAGTGCAGCGGGTACGCGAACTCGTCGAGCACGTACAGCTTGTAGCGCTCGTCGGCCAGGTCGCGCTTGACCTGCTCCCAGCCCTCGCGCGCCTTCTCCTCGTTGCTCTGTTCCCCGTCCTTGGGGTCGCGCTGGATCCAGCTCCACCCCTCGCCCATCTTGTGCCAGTCGACGCTCCCGCCCTCGCCGGAGGCGCCCAGCACGCGCAGCGCGTTCTCCTCGCCGACCTTCCACTTCGCCGACTTCACAAACTGGAACACCCCGATCGGCCAGCCCTGGTTCCAGGCCCGCAGCGCGAGCCCGAACGCGGCCGTCGACTTGCCCTTGCCGACGCCGGTGTGGACGAAGACGAGCGGCCGGTTGCGGCGCTGGCGTGTGGTGAGACCGTCGTCCGGAACGACGGTCGGCTGTCCCTTGGGCATTACGCGGCTCCCCTGGTCGTGGCGGTGGTGGTGCGGACGGTACGGACGAGCGCGGTGACGGTGTCCGCCCGGAGTTCGTCGAGCGTGACGACCGGTGCCCGCAAAGACTGCCCCAACTCGGCCGCCAGGCCCAGACGGACCGGCCCGGCCTCGCAGTCGACGACGACGGACGCGATGCCCTCGGCCGCCAGCAGGCCCGCCGCCCTCGACGCCCTGACCAGCGGTTCCGGGCCGCCCGTCGCCCGGCCGTCGGTGACCACGACCAGCAGCGGACGGCGCGACGGATCGCGCAGCCGCTCCACCCGCAGCACCTCGCGCGCCCGCAGCAGCCCGTCGGCCAGCGGCGTCCGGCCGCCCGTCGGCAGCTTCTCCAGCCGGGCCGCGCCCGCGTCCACCGAGGAGGTGGGCGGCAGTGCCAGGTCCGCGCCGGAACCCCGGAAGGTGATCATCCCGATCTTGTCGCGGCGCTGGTAGGCGTCCAGGAGGAGGGAGAGGACGGCGCCCTTGACCGCGCTCATGCGCTTCCGGGCCGCCATCGAGCCCGAGGCGTCGACGACGAAGAGGACCAGGTTGCCCTCGCGCCCCTCGCGCACCGCCTCGCGCAGGTCGTCCCGGCGGACGACCAGGCCGCGTCCCGCCCGGCCGCGCGCGTGCTGGTGCGGGGCGGCGGCCTGGAGCGTCGCGGCCAGATGCAGCCGGGTCAGCGTCCCGCGCGGGCGGCGGGAGCCGGTCGTCCGGCCGTGCGCGGTACGGGCCCGGGAGCGGCGGCCGGCCGCGCCCTCGCCGAGGCCGGGCACGTCGAACTTGCGGGTGCGGAAGGGTTCGGCGGCGGCGACGGGAGCGGCCTCCCGGCCGTCGTCGCCGCCCTGGGGCGCCGAACTCTCCTGCGGGGAGGGGGAGTCGGCGGCGGGCTGCTCGCGCTGGGGCGGGAGGTCGGCGGCGGGGTCGGTCCCGGCGTCGGTCGTGGTGTCGGTCCCGGTGGTCTCCTGAGGCGGCACACCGTCGCCCGGTCCGTCGTCCTCCGGTCCGCCGTCGCCGCCGGGGCCGTCGTCGTCCGGGCCCTGCGGGCCGTCGCCCTCGGGCTCGTCCTCGCCTTCGTCCTCCTCCTCGAACTGCCGGAGGATCTCGTCGAGTTTGTCCTCGTCGAGGCCGGGCGCGTCGAAGGGGTTGCGGCGCCGGCGGTGGGGGAGGGCGAGCAGGGCGGCCTGCCGGACGTCCTCGGTGACGACGTCCGTACGCCCGGCCCAGGCGGCGAGGGCGGACGCGGTGCGGGCCGTCACGATGTCGGCGCGCATGCCGTCCACCTCGAAGCCGGCGCACACCGCGGCGATCCGGCGCAGGGCGCCGTCCCCGAGCCGCACGCTCGGCAGCAGGGCGCGCGCGGCGGCGATGCGCTCCCGCAACGCGTCCTCCTCCGCCGCCCACTTGGCGGCGAACGCGGCCGGATCCTCGTCGAACGCGAGCCGCCGGCGGACGACCTCGACGCGCTCGTCGGTCTCGCGGGAGGCGGCGACCTCGACGGTCAGGCCGAACCGGTCGAGGAGCTGGGGGCGGAGCTCGCCCTCCTCGGGGTTCATGGTGCCGACGAGGAGGAAGCGGCTGGCGTGGCGGACGGAGACGCCTTCGCGCTCGATATGGGCGGCGCCCGTCGCGGCCGCGTCGAGCAGCGAGTCGACGAGGTGGTCGCCCAGGAGGTTGACCTCGTCGACGTACAGCACACCCCGGTGCGCGGCGGCCAGCAGGCCGGGCTCGAACGCCTTCACGCCGTCGGAGAGCGCGCGCTCGATGTCGAGCGACCCGACGAGACGGTCCTCCGAGGCGCCCACGGGCAGTTCGACCATGCGGGCGGGGCGGACGAAACGGGTCCCGTCCTCGTGCGGACCGTCCGGGCACGAGGCGTCCGGGGCGGCCGGGTCGCAGCCGAAACGGCAGTCGGTGTGGGTCTCGACCTGGGGGAGGAGGGTGGAGAGGGCGCGGACGGTCGTGGTCTTGGCCGTGCCCTTCTCACCGCGCACGAGCACGCCGCCGACGGCCGGTGAGACCGCGTTGAGGAGCAGCGCCAGCCGCAGGCTGTCCATGCCGACGATGGCGGCGAAGGGGTACGGAGTGCTCATGCGGTGATCGCTCCTTCGGAGGGTGTCGCTGGACGGGGCGGGGGGAGGGGGATGCCCCGGCCCCTCCCCCAGAGGGGGGACCCCCATGGCACCGTTTCTTCGGGGGCTGCGCCCCCGGGCCCCGGGGCGGGGAGCCGGGCTGCGCTCCCGGCTTCCGCGTCGGAGGGGCGGATGGGGCCTCCGGCTTCCGTGTCCGGGTGGCGGGCGGTGTCCTTCGCCTCCGCGCCGGGGTGGCGGGGCGCGATCCCGGCCCCCGCGTCGGGGTTACGGGCGGAGCCCCTGGCCCCCGCGTCGGCGTTACGGGCGGAGTCCTCGGTCCCCGCGTCGGGGTCACGGTCGGCGCCCCCGGCCTCCGCCCCGGGCTCGTGGGCGGAGCCCTCCGCCCACGCCGCGCGGGTGGGTTCCGCCGCCGGCGCCCCCGGCGGGATGAACGGCAGCCCCGCCGGCACCCCGTCCTCGATCAGGCGCAACAGCGCCTCCGTGTCGGCGTGTTCCTCGATGAGGTCGCCCAGGCGGTCGAGTTGTTCCTCGCGGAGGGCGGCGAACGACGTGTCCGGGGCGGGGACGAAGCGGCGGCCCGCCTGACCGGCCACGCGGCGGAGGAACGCGCGGCGGAAGCCGTCGCTCTCCAGGGAGCCGTGCCAGTGGGTGCCCCAGACCGCGCCGACGCGGCAGCCGTCGAGGAACTCCTCGTCGCCGCCGGTCACTTCGGCGACGCCGTGGTGGATCTCGTACCCGTCGACGTGCTCGCCGAGCGCCTTGCCCACCGGGCGGGCGAGGGTCTTCTCGGCCGCGAAGCGGACCCGGACCGGGAGCAGCCCGAGCCCGTCCACGACACCCGCCCGCGACTCGACGTCGTCCTCGATCCGTTCGCCGAGGAGCTGGAAGCCGCCGCAGATGCCGAGGACCGGGCGGCCTTCGGCGGCGCGCCGGGCGAGCGCGTCGGCGAGGCCGCGTTCGCGGAGCCAGGCGAGGGCGCGGACGGTGCCGCGGGTGCCGGGGACGACGACGAGGTCCGCGTCGGCGAGCTCCTCCGGGCGGTCCACGAACCGGACGACGACGCCCGGTTCGGCGGCCAGCGCGTCCACGTCCGTGAAGTTGGACATCAGCGGGATCGCGCAGACCGCGACCCGCAGGACGTCCTCGCCGTGCGGCGGCGCGACGACCGACTCGCGGACCGCGCCGCGCAGCGACACCCGCAGGCCGTCCTCCTCGTCGATGCCGAGGCCGTGCGCGAACGGCAGCACGCCGAACGTCCGGCGGCCGGTGAGGCCGCGCAGCATCTCCAGGCCCGGCTCCAGGAGCGAGACGTCGCCGCGGAACTTGTTGACGACGTAGCCGGCGATCAGCTCCTGGTCCTCGGGGGAGAGGAGCGCGGTCGTCCCGAAGAACGACGCGAAGACGCCGCCGCGGTCGATGTCGCCGACCACCACGACCGGCAGCCGGGCGGCCCGGGCGATACCCATGTTGACGATGTCGGTGCGGCGCAGGTTGATCTCGGCGGGGCTGCCGGCGCCCTCGCAGATCACCGCGTCGTGGGTGCGGCGCAGCTCCGCGAGGCAGTCGGTGACCGTGCCGAACAGCTGCTCCTGGCGGCCGGAGTGATAGCCGCGGGCGCTGAGTTCGCCGACCGGCTTGCCCATCAGGACGACCTGGCTGCTGCGGTCGCCGCCGGGCTTGAGGAGCACCGGGTTCATCAGCGCGGTCGGCTCGACGCGGGCCGCCGCGGCCTGCATGGCCTGGGCGCGGCCGATCTCGGCGCCCTCGCGGGTGACGAACGAGTTCAGCGACATGTTCTGCGCCTTGAAGGGCGCGACTCTGACGCCCTTGCGGACCAGCCAGCGGCAGATGCCGGCCGTGACCACGCTCTTGCCCGCGTCGGAGGTCGTCCCCGCGACCAGCAGGCCCCCGCCCAACTCAGCCACTGTTCCTCCTCGTCATGGATCCCGCTCCGAATCTGCCCACGCGGCGCGCCCGGGAGACCGCCCAGCGGCCGCCGACCGCGACGCCGAGCGCCAGCAGCGACACCCGTCGCGACAGCCGCACGGCCCGTTCGATGTCGGCCGCCGCCACCGGGCGGAGCTCCGCGCCCAGGACGGGACGGTGCTCGACGCGGCCCGCGTAGGCGAGGGTGCCGCCGAGGCGGACGCCGAGGGCGCCGGCGAACGCGGCCTCCACCGGGCCGGCGTTGGGGCTCGGATGCCGGGCGGCGTCGCGGCGGGCCACACGCAGGGCGCGGCGCGGGTCCGGGCCGGCGACGACCGCGAGGGCCGCGGTGAGCCGGGCGCCGGGCCAGCCGACGACGTCGTCGAGCCGCGCGGAGGCCCAGCCGAAACGGCGGTAGCGCGGCGACTTGTGGCCCACCATGGCGTCCAGTGTGTTGACGGCGCGGAAGCCGACCAGGCCCGGCACCCCGGCGAACGCGCCCCAGACGAGGGCGCCGACGACCGCGTCGGAGGTGTTCTCGGCGACGGACTCGACGACGGCGCGGGCGATCTGCCGCGCGTCGAGGGACTGCGGGTCGCGCCCGCACAGGTGCGGCAGCCGCTCCCGGGCGACGTCCAGGTCGCCGGCCTCCAGCGCGCCGCCGATGGCCCGGGCCTCCCGGCCGAGCGACGTGCCGCCGAGAACGGCCCAGGTGGCGGCGGCGGTCAGCGCGATGTCGGCCTTGCCCGCCGCGCCGGAGCGGCGCGCGGCGCGGGCCAGCAGGGCGGCGGCGGCCACGGCGCCGCCCGCGCAGACGGCCGTGTGCAGGGCGCCGCGGCCGCGGTGATCGGCCCACAGCCGGCGTTCGACGGCGTGCGCGGCCCGGCCGAAGGCGGCCACGGGGTGGCCCCGGCGGGGATCGGCGGCCACGAGGTCGGCGAGGAAGCCGAGCGCGGCGCCGCACGCGAAACCGACGGGACGTGGCGTACCCGTACGCATCGGCTCAGACCGCCGTCGCGCCTCGGTGGGGTCGGCGGGAGGCGTCGGGTGATCGGCGGCGGCCGCGCATGTTCTGTGTGTCCTCACTCAGGGTCCGCGCCCTGGTTCGACGTGACCGGCGACCCAGAGTCTCCTGGCTTCCGGACCGGCCTCGCGGGTGGGCGGGACGTCCGGTGACAGTGGCGGGACCGCGCCGGATTCTCACCGGCTTCCTCTGTGTGTCGCCGTTTGGCCTCGGCAGTCCACCACGGCCCGCGAGCGGGCGTCAACTCGCGGTGGGTGGCCCCTGACCCGCCCTTTCACCGTTTCTTGCGGGGGCCGGCCCCCTCACCCCCGAAACCGCGCTCCGCGCGGTTGTCCTCAAATGCCGGACGGGCTGAAGTGCGAGCCCGGGGGCGCAGTATTCAGCCTGTCCGGCGTTTGAGGACGAGCGGCGAAGCCGCGAAAGGGGGGTCTGGGGCGCAGCACCAGGAAACGGCGAAGGGGCGGGACAGGGGCAACTCCCCCGGCCCGCCCCCATGCGTCACGCGTCAGGCGACGATCAGATAGATCCCGTACCCGACAGCCGCCGCGCACACGGCGAACGCCGCATAAGCGCCCGTCCGCGCCACCGCGGAAGCGGACCGGCCGTCCCGCGACGGCGACGTCCCCACGATCCCGAGCGTGAAGGCCCCCACCAGCCCCACCGTCATCACGAGACTGACGCCGAAGACCTGCCCGAGAGCTGCCCAGTCGATGTTCATGCGAAGGTCCTCAGCTGGTCACGGCCACGGCCGGGGCGGCCGGGGCGGGGGTGGGCTCGGGGGCGGCGGCCACCGGACCCGCCGGCGGCGGGGCGACGGCCTGGAGGGCGGCGGTGACGACGCCGACCGGCTCGGCCGGAACGGCGGACTCCGGCTCACGGACGCTGTCCGGCGTCACCGGCTTGCGCCGCGACACCCCCCAGATCGCCCCGCTGACCGCCAGACCGAGCACGGCCACCGCGGCCACGCCCCAGTTCCCCTGGTCGGCGAGGAGCGCCGCACCCGCCGCGACCAGACCGGCCGCCGGCAGCGTGAGGCACCAGGCGACGACCATGCGGCCGGCGGTCGACCAGCGGACGACGCCGCCCTTGCGGCCCAGGCCGGCGCCCATGATCGAGCCGGAGCAGACCTGGGTGGTGGAGAGCGCGAAGCCGATGTGCGAGGAGGCGAGGATGACGGTCGCGGCACCGGTCTGGGCGGCGAAGCCCTGCGCCGGGCGGATGTCGGTGAGGCCCTTGCCGAGCGTCTGGATGATGCGCCAGCCGCCGAGGTAGGTGCCGAGCGCGATGGCCAGGCCCGCGGAGACGACGACCCACAGCGGCGGGTCGGAGTGCGGGGCGACGACGCCGCCGGTGACCAGCGCGAGCGTGATCACGCCCATGGTCTTCTGCGCGTCGTTGGTGCCGTGCGCCAGCGAGACGAGGGCGGCGGAGGCGATCTGGCCGGCGCGGTAGCCCTTGGCGGTGTCGGCCTCGTCGCGGTCGCGCGCCAGGCGGTAGGTGAGCTTGGTCGCGGCCCAGGCGGAGACGCCGGCCACGATCGGGGCGGCCACCGCCGGGATGAGGACCTTCATGACGACCTTGTCGCCGTTGACCGCGTCGAAGCCGACGGAGGCCACGGTCGCGCCGATCAGGCCGCCGAAGAGGGCGTGCGAGGAGCTGGAGGGCAGGCCGGCCAGCCAGGTCAGCAGGTTCCAGACGATGGCGCCGACCAGACCGGCGAAGATCACCTCTGGCCGGATTCCGGCGGTCTCGTCGATGATGCCTCCGGAGATCGTCTTGGCGACCTCCACGGAGAGGAACGCGCCGACGAGGTTGAGCACCGCCGACATCGCCACCGCTGCCTTGGGCTTGAGTGCCCCGGTGGAAATGGTGGTGGCCATCGCGTTGGCCGTGTCGTGGAAGCCGTTCGTAAAGTCGAACACCAAGGCCGTGACGATCACGATCCCGATGAGAAGCGTGATGTGTTCCATTCACCCAGGCAATCAGTCCGGTGGTCAGTACGCCGCGACCGTAGGGACTGTGGGTGAACGGAAGGTGAACTGGGGCGGGATCCATGGTGACGCGAACCGGAGGGGGCCATCGATGACGGACCGGACGGATGCCGGGACGATCTCCCGGATCAGGGCGGAAGTGCTGGCCACGGCCCGGAGGACGGTCGCGGACGGCCTGGTCGTGGGCACCTCGGGCAACGTCTCCGCCCGGGTCGGCGACGTGGTCCTCGTCACGCCCAGCGGCGTGCCGTACGACCGGCTCCGGCCGGACGACGTCGTCGCCGTCGGCCTCGACGGCCGCCCGCTCGCGCCCGGCGGCCTCGCGCCCACCAGCGAGCTCCCCCTCCACCTCGCCGTCTACCGGGCCACCGGCGCGACGGCCGTCGTCCATACGCACGCCGTCCACGCCACCGCCGTCTCCACCCTGGTGACGGAGCTGCCGGCGGTCCACTACATGACCGCGGCCCTCGGCGGACCCGTACGGGTCGCCCCTTACGCCCTCTACGGCAGCGACGAGCTCCCCCGCCACGCGCTCACCGCCCTGCACGGCCGCACCGGCTGCCTCCTGCGCAACCACGGCACCCTCACCCACGGGACGAGCCTGGACCAGGCGTACGACCGCACCGCCCAGCTGGAGTGGATGTGCCGCGTCTGGCTCACCGCCTCGGGGGTGCCGGGCCGGACCCCGTCGCTCCTCGACGCCGGGCAGCTCGCGGAGGCGGGGGAGAAGCTGCGGGGGTACGGGCAGGGACGGGGCGACCGAACTCCGTGATCACCCGACCGCCCGTCCACGCCGACTGGCCTCGTCGCACCCCCGTGCGGACACTGGAAGGATGCATCTGGTCCGGACGACGGCGATGACAGCGGCGACCATGATCGGTGCCGGGGCGGCCGCCCTGGCCGTGGGGCGCTACGCGGGTGACGGCCTGCTGAGAAGCGGCCCGGACCGGCCCCTGCCGGGCGAGCCCCGGCTCACCGTACGGGACGCCGACGACGCCACCGTCACCCTGGACCGCACCCCCGCCTCCTGCCGCCCCGGCACCTACGGGCTCACCGGCCGGGGTGTGCGCGCCGTCGTCGGGCCGCCGGTCGCCGACGTCTCGCACCCGCACGACCGCGTCGTCCGCCGGCTCGAACGCATCGTCCAGGGGGACCTCCGGCCCGGCCTCGGGGTCCGGCTCACCCCGCAGATCCACCACGGCGACCCGCGCGAGGCGACGCTCGACTCCGCTCCCGGAGACCTCGAGGACGCCGAGCTCGCCGGCGAAACCGGCCCGCTGCCCGCCTGGTTCCTGCCCGGCGCCCGCGACACCCACGTCGTCACCGCGCACGGGCTCGGCGCCACCCGCGAACACCCCGCGGCCCTGCTGCCGTTCTGGCGCCGGTCGCGGCTCCCCGCGCTCGTCCCCGCCCACCGCGGCGACCCCGGAGCCCCCCGGCCCGCCGACGGCCTCGACCGGCTCGGCGCCGCCGAGTGGCGCGACGTCGTCACCGCCGTCGAGGAGGCCGTCCGGCGCGGGGCCCGGCACGTGGTGCTGCACGGCTGGTCCACCGGCGCCACCGCGGCCCTCCTGGCTGCCGCCGACCCGAAGGTCCGGCCGCACGTCGGCGGACTCGTCCTGGACTCGCCGGTGCTCGACTGGGACGCCGCGCTGCACGCCCTCGCCGCGCGCCGGCTCCCCGCCGCCCTGCGCCCGCTCGCGGTGCACGCCGCCCGCGTGCGGGCCGGACTCGACCAGGGCAGGCTCCGGGCCGCCGCCGACCCCGCCCGGCTGACCGTGCCCGTCCTGATCCAGCACAGTCCGGA
Source organism: Streptomyces mobaraensis (assembly GCF_020099395.1). Taxonomy (NCBI): domain Bacteria; kingdom Bacillati; phylum Actinomycetota; class Actinomycetes; order Kitasatosporales; family Streptomycetaceae; genus Streptomyces; species Streptomyces mobaraensis. The sequence continues at coordinate 5,843,118 of NZ_CP083590.1, forward strand.
CGACGCCTTCGCGCCCTGGACGCGCTCCCGGGACCTGGCCGCGCACCGTCCGGATCTGGTCACTTTGCGCACCGTCCGCGACGCCGGCCACGCGGCCCTGTGGAACGCGGACCGGAAGGGCTACGAGGAGTCCCTGAGGCGGTTCCTGACGCCCCTTGTGTAGGCGGTCACCGGTCGCCACCAGGGGGCATGGGTGACTGCATGGTTGATTCCGATTGGGTTTTCGGAGCGTGAACGGCAAGACTGCTCCTGTGACGTCCCGTACTCCGCGCGACTCCCGGCTCAGACTCGTACCCCGGCAGCCGATCGCCGCCGCCCGCAAGGCGGTGGCCGACCGAGGCTCCCGTCCGGCACCCCGGCCGCCCGCCGGCATCCCGGGCCGTCCGGAACTCGCCCGGCAGGCGAGAGCCGGACTGACCGGCGCCGTCCGCCTGGCCCGCTGGGCGGCGGCCGAGTACGCCCGGGGGGCCGGACCCGGCCCCGTAGAGGGAGGGGCGGGCGCCGACGGAACCGCCGAGGCCGGTGTGCTCGGGGCGGCGACCGCCGAGCGGGCCGCCGCCGCCCTGGACCTGACACCCCGCCAGGTGCAGGCCGACTGGGACCGGGCCCGGCTCGCCGGACTGCTCGAACTGCACGGCGGCAGCGCCCGCGCCGGCTGGCGGCTGACCGCCTGGGACCGCGACGACAGCGCCGTGCTGCGCGGCTGGGTCGCCCTGTTCGACGCCTGGTCGCTCGCCCACCCCGAACCGGCCGGCACCGACCCGACCGTGGCCGCCGAGGTCGTCGAGGCGGCCCCCCAACTGCTGTCCGTCATGCACCTGTCGGCCGGGCCCGTGTCCGTCGCCATGCTGCTCGATCTGCTCCGGCAGCGCGTCGCGGAGATCCGCGCCGAGCGCTGCGAGATCCCGTACGACGGTCCCGAACCCGTCCCCGCCCGGGCGTCCGTCCCCGCCCCCCGCACCGGGGGCTGCGAGGACACCGGACCGCTGACCGACCTGCTCGCCTGGGCGCTCGACGGGCTCGCCTCCGTCGGCGCCCTCGTGGTGCGCGGCGGCACCGGGCCGGAGGCCGAGGCCGTGCTCACCCCGCTCGGCAACTGGGCGGTGTGGGTCAAGCTCGAACAGATCTGCGTCGCCGCCCAGAGTCCCGCCGGTAACATCGAACTCTCCGCCGAGGCCATGCTCCGCGGCTGCGCCGACCTCAGCCCCGGCCCGGCCCGCGCCGAGTACCGCGCCTGGCTCGCCGCCCGCCCGGTGCGCAGCGCCGTCGCCGAACTCCTGGAGGCGGCCCGGGGCGACGACGCCCTGGTCCGCGGCCTCGCCTTCGAGGCCCTGCGCGCCGTCGGCGCCCCCGCCGAACCCGCCGTCCGGGCCGTCGTCGACGAGACCATGCTGCGCCCCTACGCCCTGCTGTGGCTCGCCGAGCAGGAGGGGCACGACGCGGAGGAGGCCGCCGAGGTCCTCACCCGCGAGGAGGCGACCTGGCTGTGGGTGGACACGGCGGCGGCCGTCGCCGACCACGGGGAGAGCCGGCTGCTGGTGCGGCACTTGGAGTCGGCGGTGCAGGGGACTGTGCCGGCGTTGTTGGCGGAGGTACGGGCGGTGGGGCATCCGCGCACCGTCCAGGTGCTGGTCGCCCTCGCCGCCGCGCATCCGGATCCGGCTCTGGCGAAGGCGGTGCGCCGGGCGGCGTTCCAGGTGCATCGCGGGGGGTGAGCCCCTGTCCCGCCCCTTCGCCGTTTCCTGGGGGCAAGCCCCCAGACCCCCTTGTCCTCAATCGCCGGACGGGCTGAAATCAGCCCGTCCGGCGTTTGAGGACAGCGCCCGAAGGGCGCTTCGGGGGTGCGGGGGCTCGCCCCCGCAAGAAACGGTGAAAGGGCGGGACCGGGGCACCCCCCCCGGCCTCAGCCGGCCACCTCCGGCCCCGACGGCGCATACGTCCCGAACGTCCAGAGGTTCCCCTCCAGATCCCGCGCCAGATAATCCCGCGCCCCGTACACCTGATCCGCCGGCGGAGCCAGAACCTCCGCCCCCTGCCGCCGAGCCCGCTCGCAGTGCGCATCCACATCGTCCACGACGACGTAGATCCCGGCGGGCCCCGCATCGGCCATCGCCTCGGCGAAGGGCCCGCCCCGCCCGGCGGACCCGATCATCACCATGCCGTTGCCGTGGACGAGCTCCGCGTGCAGCACGGTCCCGTCCTCACTCTCGTACAGCGCGGACCGCACGAAGCCGAACGCCGTGGTCAGCTGGGTGAGGGCCGCCTTGGCGTCGCGGTAGAGGAGGGCCGGGGTGACGGTGGGACGGATGGTGTGGCTGAGGTCGGACATGGCGCTGCTCCTCCGTGTGGGGCCCGGCTACCGGAACGTGTCGCAGGCGGCCACGTTCCCCGTCCGGTACCCGGTGGTGAACCACTGCTGCCGCTGTTCCGCCGAGCCGTGCGTCCAGCTCTCCGGAGTGACCCGGCCCTGGAACTTCTCCTGGATGCGGTCGTCGCCGACCGCCGCCGCGGCCGAGAGACCGTCCTGGACGTCCGTCTGCGTCAGCGGTTTGAGCAGCGGCTTCCCGGTCGACCGCTCGGGTGTGGTGGCCGCGTGGTGGGCCCAGACGCCGGCGTAGCAGTCGGCCTGGAGCTCGACCTTGACCGCGTTGCTGCCGGCGCCGGTCCGGCGGTCCTGGGAGCGGGCGAGCGTGCCGGTGAGGTTCTGGATGTGGTGTCCGTACTCGTGGGCGACGACGTACGCCTCGGCGAACGGCCCGCCGCGGGCGCCGAACTTGCTCGTGAGCTCCTTGAAGAAGTCCAGGTCCAGGTAGACCTCGTGGTCGCCGGGGCAGTAGAACGGGCCGACGGCGGAGGTCGCGGCCCCGCAGGCGGTGTTCGTGCGGCCGGTGAACAGCGTGGTCCGCGCCTGGCTGTAGGCGGTGGAGCGGCGGGCGAACTCCTGGCTCCAGAACGACTGGGCGCTGTTGACGACGCCGACGATCCGGCAGTCCTCGCGGGCGTTGGCGTCCCGGCCCTTGCGGCAGTCCCGCGCCACCTGGGCGTCCGTGCTCGCGGACGGCGTGGTGCCCGGCTCGCCCGAGGACAGGCCCAGCTCCTGCGGGCCGATGCCGAAGAACAGGCCGGCGAGCAGGGCGAGCAGCCCCACGACCCCGCCGCCGACGGTCAGCCCGCCGCCGGGGATCCGGCTGCCCCGCTCGTCCTGCACCTGCGAGGTGTCGAGATCCGCGTCGTCGTCGAACTGCATGCACGACCGCCTCTCCACCCGGGGACCATCACCCCGAGTATCCGGTAATCACCCGCTATGCACCCTTCTGGGGGCCTGTAAGAGCTCCTGGAGGCCTGTAAGAGCCCGCCGACCCCCGCAGGAGGGGCTGCCCGGAGTGTGACGGACGAAACGGCGGGGACCGGGGCGGTGGCGCCGTGGAGACGAGCGGGCGCCCGCTACCGGCGCACAGGCCGCGCGACCAGCGCGACGCGGCGCTCCACGCGCCCCGGACCGTCCGCTTCCGGCCCCCAGTCGCCCCCGGCCCGCCCCCGCCGCCCACCGCCCGCCCGGGAAACCCGCTTGCCCGCCCCCGTTAGAATCTTCCCCATGGCTTCTCTCCTCGTGCATTAGACGGCGCAGCCGCCCGCGCGGCAGTGTTCGCCCCCTCCCCGTCCCGCACGGCACCGGGAGGTGTCCCCCTCGACCGCCGTCCCACCCGCCCAGGAGTAGTCCCGTGATCACCGCCTCCGGCATCGAGCTGCGCGCCGGCGCACGCGTCCTCATCGAGTCCGCCAGCTTCCGTATCGCCAAGGGCGACCGCATCGGCCTGGTGGGCCGCAACGGCGCGGGCAAGACCACCCTGACCAAGTGCCTGGCCGGCGAGGGCATCCCCGCCGCCGGCACCATCAGCCGCTCCGGCGAGGTCGGCTACCTCCCGCAGGACCCGCGCACCGGCGACCTCGACGACCTGGCCCGCGACCGCATCCTCTCCGCGCGCGGCCTGGACAGCGTCCTCCGCAAGATGCGGGAGAACGAGGACCGCATGGCCAACGGCAAGGGCGCGACCCGCGAGAAGGCCATGAAGAAGTACGAGCGGCTGGAGACGGAGTTCCTGACCAAGGGCGGATACGCCGCCGAGGCCGAGGCCGCGACCATCGCCGCCAGCCTCGGCCTGCCGGACCGCATCCTCGGCCAGCCGCTGCACACCCTCTCCGGCGGTCAGCGCCGCCGCGTCGAGCTGGCCCGGATCCTCTTCTCGGACGCCGACACCCTGCTCCTCGACGAGCCCACCAACCACCTCGACGCCGACTCCATCGCCTGGCTGCGCGACTACCTCAAGACCTATCGCGGCGGCTTCGTGGTGATCTCCCACGACGTCGACCTCGTCGAGACGGTCGTCAACAAGGTGTTCTACCTGGACGCCAACCGCTCCCAGATCGACGTCTACAACATGGGCTGGAAGCTCTACCAGCAGCAGCGCGAGGCCGACGAGAAGCGCCGCAAGCGCGAGCGGCAGAACGCCGAGAAGAAGGCCGCCGCCCTCAACTCGCAGGCCGACAAGATGCGCGCCAAGGCCACCAAGACCGTCGCCGCGCAGAACATGGCCCGCCGCGCCGAGAAGCTGCTCGCCGGCCTGGAGGCCGAGCGCGTCTCCGACAAGGTCGCCAAGCTGCGCTTCCCCGACCCGTCGCCGTGCGGCAAGACGCCGCTGATGGCGGAGGGCCTGTCCAAGTCGTACGGCTCGCTGGAGATCTTCACCGACGTCGACCTGGCCATCGACCGCGGCTCCCGCGTCGTCATCCTCGGCCTCAACGGCGCCGGCAAGACCACGCTGCTGCGCCTGCTGGCGGGCACCGAGAAGCCCGACACCGGCCAGGTCACCCCGGGCCACGGCCTCAAGCTCGGCTACTACGCCCAGGAGCACGAGACGCTGGACCCGGACCGCACGGTCCTGGAGAACATGCGCTCCTCCGCGCCCGACCTCGACCTGGTCGAGGTCCGCAAGGTGCTCGGCTCGTTCCTGTTCTCCGGCGACGACGTCGACAAGCCCGCCGGCGTCCTCTCCGGCGGCGAGAAGACCCGGCTGGCCCTGGCCACCCTGGTCGTCTCCTCCGCCAACGTCCTCCTCCTCGACGAGCCCACCAACAACCTCGACCCCGCCAGCCGCGAGGAGATCCTCGGCGCGCTGCGCACCTACAAGGGCGCGGTGGTCCTGGTGACGCACGACGAGGGCGCCGTCGACGCGCTCGAACCGGAGCGCATCATCCTGCTGCCGGACGGCGTCGAGGACCTGTGGGGCCCGGACTACGCGGATCTGGTGGCCCTGGCCTGATCCGGCCGGCCCTCGCCGGGTCCGGTCCGCGGGCCCGGCCGCCCTCACCCGGGCCTGGCCGCCTTCCGCCCTCACCCGGGCCCGCCGGTCCGCCCGAGCCGTCCCGGCCGGCGGCCGATCGTCGTCGGCGATCACCGTCGGCGATCACCTTCGATCGGTGCCGTCCCGATCATTCGGCCGATGCGTGATCCTTCATCTGAGTGAGGGCGGCTCATCCCCCGGTGTGGTGGAACGCTCCGGCGCACGCACCGGAAGCGGCATCGGGTGCCTTTCGCCCCCGTGCTCCCTGGCCCCGCCCTGACCTGCCGCTTTCTCCCGCCACCCGGACGGGTGTACGGGCCGGGGGAGCCGGAATCGCCTGTTCCGCCCGGCTTCGGCGGCCCGAATCGCGGAAACCTTCTGTCATCGACCTTGCCGAATGGGTGGCCAGGATCCCGGCAAGGGGTGATCATGAGAGACAAGAGGCGCATCTCCCATGAGGAGGCACGGGTGGCCGAGACTCTGAAGAAGGGCAGCCGGGTGACCGGCGCCGCGCGCGAAAAGCTCGCGGCAGACCTGAAGAAGAAGTACGACTCCGGTGCGAGCATCAGGGCGCTGGCCGAAGAGACCGGCCGCTCCTACGGCTTTGTCCACCGGATGCTCAGCGAATCCGGCGTGATCCTGCGGGGTCGCGGCGGTGCGACGCGCGGCAAGAAGGCCGCCTCGGTCTGACACCGCGCACCTGTCGGGCATCAAAAGCATGGGCAGTGCCACCCGGTCGGCCGTTCGACCGGCCGGGTGGTTACTGTGCAGTCACTTACTGCCGACTGCATGCCGATACCGGAGGCTCCCATGACCGCCCCGCAGGCCCTGCTCGACCAGGATGGCGTCCGGCTCACCGTGGACGACGCGGTGGCCACCGTCACCCTGACCAATCCCGCCAAGCGCAACGCCCAGTCGCCCGCCCTGTGGCGGGCCCTCACCGAGGCCGGGCGGCTGCTGCCGGGCAGTGTGCGGGTCGTGGTGCTCCGGGGCGAGGGCAAGTCCTTCTCCGCAGGCCTCGACCGGCAGGCCTTCACCCCCGAGGGCTTCGACGGCGAGCCGTCGTTCCTCGACCTGGCACGCGGCACGGACGCCGACCTGGACGCGGAGATCTCCCGCTACCAGGAGGCGTTCACCTGGTGGCGCCGGAACGACATCGTCTCCATAGCCGCCGTCCAGGGCCACGCCATCGGCGCGGGCTTCCAGCTCGCCCTCGCCTGCGACCTGCGCGTCTGCGCGGAGGACGCCCAGTTCGCCATGCGCGAGACCAGCTTGGGCCTGGTGCCCGACCTGGCCGGCACCCGGCCGCTCGTCGCGCTGGTCGGCTACGCCCGCGCGCTGGAGATCTGCGCGACGGGCCGCTTCGTCCACGCCGAGGAGGCCGAGCGCACCGGCCTGGCCAACCTCGTCGTCCCGGCCGCGGAACTCGACGCGGCCGTCGCCGACCTCGCCGCGGCCCTGCTGGCGGCCCCGCGCGACGCGGTCGTCGAGACGAAGGCGCTGCTGCGGGACGCGGCCGGCCGTACCTACGACGACCAGCGCACCGCCGAACGCGCCGCCCAGGGGCGGCGGCTGCGGGACCTGGCGGGGCTGGGGGAGTAGCGCGGAGTGACGGGGGCGGCGGGGAGCAGCGGGGAGTGGCACCGGCCGTGCGGTGACGGCGAGGGCGGCGGGGCTGGGTACCGGCGTGGCGGGGCCGCCGGCGACGGCGCGCGGCGGCCGGGGCTCGCCGCCGTGCGGCGGGCGCTCCGCCTCTCGCTTCCCGCCCCTCGTCACTCGCCCCTCGCGTCCCTCGTGTGCCGCCCGTCCGGGCCGCTCCGGCGACGGCCGTCCGTGCGACCGTTCCGCCGGCCGAGCGCGGCGGTTCCGGTCGCGGCCGGACGTACGCGCGCGGGACGTACGCGCGCGCCGGCCGGCACGGTCAGCCGCGTATCCGTACGCCGTACCGCTTTCTCAGGAACCACAGCTCCCACAGGGCCACGGCCGTCACGGAGACCGGGCCGCCGAGGAACGCGGCGACGCGGATTGCCGTCGGCCCGTTCGGCAGCCCGTCGCCCAGCGAGAGCAGGGCGAGCGCCCACACCAGGACCACCGTGAGCACGGCCGGCAGGGCGGCGTGCACATCGGCGGTGTTGAACGCGTACCGGGCGGCCGAGCCGGAGGCGAAGGCGAGGAACAGGATCAGCCACAGCGCCAACGGCCCCGCGACCAGCGCCAGCAGGCCGGACGCCGAGCCCAGCGCCCCGGTGCCGTTGAGGTAGGAGAACCCGACCACGCAGCCGACCAGGGCGAGGACCGCGCCCACGTACCAGCCGACCGCCTTCAGCGGGTACCGCAGCCGGGACCGCAGCAGTGGGCGGTGGCGCGGTGGGGCGTACCAGATGAAGCAGGCGATGACGACGGGGCCGAGCACGATCAGCACCACCGGGGCCAGGAACAGCTTGCTCACCCCGTCGTCGACCACCGCCGACCAGCCGCCGTCCACCCCGTAGGCCGAGATCAGCCCGAACGTCGCCAGCGCGCCGAGCAGCGCGCGCACCGACTGCACCCGGGTGACCAGCGGATCCTCGACCCGGCCCGGCCCGGGGGCGGCGAAGACGGCCTGTGCCTTGCGGCGGGCGGAACCGAGCACGCCCCCGATACAGCCGCCCCTACGGGACCCGGGACGGGACCGGCGGGTCCGGTGCGGCGGTGGCCACGGCCGGGGCGGCACGTGGGGCGGTGGCCAGGGCGGCCCCGGGCGGCGTGGACCCGTGTACGTCATGAGCTTCGTCCCCCCTCGAAGTCGACGTGCGGGATTCTAGGGCGTGCCCGCGCGCCCCGGCCCACCCGGTGAACTCGGGCGTACCGCCCCCGGATCCACCCTCCGCCGGTGCGCCCGGTGGTCCTCGGCGCCCGCCTCCGTCGGGTCGACGGCGGTGACGACCACGGCGACCGGCGCCGGGCCCAGCGCACCGCGCACGGCCCGCGCCACGTCGGCCGCCCGGTGCCCGCCGGCGACGGCGATCTGCACCCGGGCGGCGGGGGCGCGGCCCCCGCCGAGCACGGCGTGTTCGCGGGCCACGCCGGTGACGGCGAGGGCGGCGGCCCTTACGGGGTCGGCGGGTTCGGGGCCGGGGGGCGGGGTGTCTCCCTGCGGTTCCGGTGTCCGGTCCCCTTCCGGCGGCAGATCGCGAAGGACGTCCGTCACCCTCAGGTCGATCGCCGCCCACTCCAGTCCCAGCCGTTCCTCGGACACCGCCCACAGCGCGGCGCGCAGCCGGTCGGCCGTCTCGTACAGCGGCTCGTGCGGGACGCCGTGCGCGAACTCGTGGGGGACGGCGCCGGGGACGAGCGCCGTCGTCAGGTCCGCGGCACAGCGCAGCGGGCCCGGCGGGAGGGCGCCGGGCGGCGCGGGGAACCCGGATGGCGGTACGGCACCGGGCGCGCCTCCGGCCGTCGTGACACGGAGGGTGCCGAGCCGGACGCCCGCCACTCCGCGCGCCGCCCGGCGCAGCACCCGGGCCACCGCCTCCTCGGTGATCCAGGCGCCGTCGGCCGGGTCCCCCAGGGGCAGCAGCGCGCCGAGCCCGAGCTGCCGGCGGACGGCGCGGGCGAGCGCGTCGGACCTGTCACGGTCCCGCTCGTCCTGCCCGTCCTGCCTGTCCCGCTCGTCCCGTTCATCCCGCCGGTCCCAGCCGTCCGGCCGGTCCGGCCCGGTCTGCGTGTCCACGGTCATCCCTGTCGTCCCACCGCCGTCGTCCCGCCGCTGCCATCCGTCCCCGGAGGGCACCAGACTGCCGCATTCCGCGCCGCCCGGCGCGCCGGACGGCGCGGAAGGCCGGGTGGCGACGGGAAGAGCGCCCGGGATGCCGCACACGCCGCGAAACTCCCCCCAGCAGGGCCTATGGTGGGCAACAGGACCAGTGACGTTGTCCCCTCCCTTTCCCGTCCCCAGGAACACTCCTTCGGAAGCGAGGCGAACGACCATGACCGACACCGCGGAAGGCCGCGAGGGCGGCGCCAAGGAGTACGTGGCCCCCGCCGACCGGGGCCGTACCACCATCGCCGACGGCGTCGTCGAGAAGATCGCCGGAATGGCCGCCCGCGACGTGGTCGGCGTGCACGCGATGGGCGGCGGGCTGGCCAGGACGTTCGGCGCGGTCCGCGACCGGGTCCCCGGCGGCGGCAAGTCCGTCACGCGCGGCGTGAAGGCCGAGGTCGGCGAGGTGCAGACCGCGCTCGACCTGGAGATCGTCGTCGACTACGGCGTCGCCATCGCCGATGTGGCCCGCGCCGTGCGGGAGAACGTGATCTCCGCGGTCGAGCGCATGACCGGCCTGGAGGTCGTCGAGGTGAACATCGCCGTGAGCGATGTGAAGCTGCCGGACGAGGAAGAGGAGGAGCCGGCGGCGCCCAGGATCCAGTGAGGCACAGCGGCCGGCCCCCGGGCCGGCCCGCCCGTCCGACTCGTTGAGGAGCGCACGATGAGCATGGCCGTGGTCGGCTTGATCGTCGGCATGGCGCTGGGATTCGCCGGATACTTCGGCGGTTTCGGCGCCTTCCTGCTGGTGGCGGCGCTGGGCGCCGTCGGGTTCGTCGTGGGCAGGTTCCTGGAGGGAGACCTGGAGCCCGGCGACTTCTTCCGGCCGCGCGCCCGCGACCGCGAACACGACGGCCGGCGGAGGTAGGCGGTGCCGGGAGGGCGGGCCGTGGAACCGGCCGCACGCGGGGCGACCCGGATCGCCGACCGCGTCGTCGCGAAGATCGCCTCACAGGCCGCGCGGGAGGCGCTCGACGAGGAGCCGGGCGGGCCCGGCGGAGGTACGGGAGCGGGCGGGGGCGCGGACGGCCGGCGCACGCCCCCGCTCGCCTCCGTGACCGTCCACGAGGAGACGGCACGGGTCCGCGTCTCGGTCGAGCTCGGGTATCCGGCGGACATCGGGGCGCACTGCCGCGCGGTGCGGCGGCGGATCGCCGAGCGGGTACGGGCGCTGGCGGGCATGGAGGTGCCGGAGGTCGTGATCACGGTGGAGCGGCTGCATTCGCCGCACATGGAGCGCGGCACGGTGGAGCGGGTCCGATGAGCGACCCCACGCCGCCTTCCGCACCGGACCCGGCGGAACCGCCCGAGCCCCCCGAGGGGACGGAGCGGCTGGACGTCGGGCGCGCCGGCCGCTTCTGGTCCGCCCGCCGGCTGCCCGCCGCCCTGGTCGCCCTCGCCGTCCTGGGCCTGGCCGGGCTCTTCCTCTACGACGTGGCCGCCGTCCGCGCGGGCCACCCGGCGATGGGCTGGCGCCGCCGGCTCGCCCGCGAACTCGCCCACCGGCCGCTCGACGACGGCTGGATCGTGACCGGCGCCGTGCTCGCCGTGCTGGCCGGGATCTGGCTGCTCGTCCTGGCGGTCACGCCCGGGCGGCGGGCGGTGCTGCCGATGCGCCGCGAGACCCCCGACCTCCGCGCCGGGCTCGACCGCAGGGCGGCGGCGCTGGTGCTCAGGGACCGGGTGATGGAGGTGCCGGGCGTGCAGTCCGTCCGCGTCGAGGTCGGCCGGATCGCCGTCCGGGCCCGCGCCCAGGCGCACTTCCGGGACCTGGACGAGGTCCGTACCGACGTGGACGGCGTACTGGCCGACGGGCTGCGGGAGTTGGGCCTCGCCCGGCGTCCCGTCCTCTCGGTCCGGGTACGGCGTCCGGCGAGGCGGTGAGCGTACGGTGCTGAGAACCGTCAACCGGGTGCTGCTGGGCCTGACCGGGATCCTGCTCGTGGCCCTCGGCGCCGCCGTGCTCGTCGGCGCCCTGGACCTGCCCGTGCACTGGGACTTCTCGCTGCCGTCCGCCTGGCCCTTCACCGGCCCGGACGACGTGCTGCTCACCGACGCCGACCGGCGCCGGTGGCGTGGGCGCGACGGGTGGTGGGCCCTGGTGCTCGGCGCCCTCGCCGTCCTGGTGCTGCTGGCCCTGTGGTGGCTGCTCACCCAGCTGCGCCGGCGCCGGCTGCGCGAGATCGTCGTCGACTGCGGCGACGGCGAGGTGGCCCGGCTGCGCGGCCGGGCGCTGGAGGAGGCGCTGACGGCGGAGGCGGGCGCGCTCGACGGCGTCGACCACGCCCACGTCGTCCTCACCCGCCGCCACGGCAGGCCGGAGGCGCGGATCACCCTCACCCTGGCCCCCCACGCGGCCCCGGCGACGGCCCTGCGCCGCCTGGACACGGAGGCCCTGCACCACGCCCGCACGTCCACGGGCCTGCCCCGGCTGCGCGCGAAGGTCCGCCTGCGCGCGGTACGGCACCGGGCGGAACGGGTGGGCTGACGCCCGGGGGCACCTGCGAGGGTCGCCTGCCTGCTGCCGTCGCCCTGCCGGCTTGGGAGGGCCGGGGGTCGGCGGTGGTAGGGGGTTTCGTGTCGGTTCCCAGCCGGAGCTCGACCGTGCCGTGCCCGCCGGCGGGTCAGAAGCCGTGCCGTGCCCCGCCGTCGATCGGGATCATGACGCCCGTGACGTAGGAGGCGGCGGGGGACAGGACGAAGGCCGCGACCGTGCCGAACTCCTCCGGGGTGCCGTAGCGGCGGAGCGGGATCGCCTCCGCGCGGGCGGTCCTGGTCGCCTCGGGGTCGTCGGTGAGGCCGTCGAGTTCGCGCACCCGGTCGGTGTCGATGCGGCCGGGCAGCAGGCCGACGACGCGGATGCCGCGCGGGCCGAGCTCCGTCGCGAGGGACTTGGCGAAGCCGGCCAGGCCCGGCCGGAGGCCGTTGGAGACGGTGAGGCCGGTGATGGGCTCGTGGACGGACGAGGAGAGGACGAAGCCGATCACCCCGCCCTCGGACAGTTCGGCGGCGGCGGTCCGGGCGAGCCGGACGGCGCCGAGGAAGACGGACTCGAAGGCCGCCCGCCACTGGTCGTCGTCGTTGTCGGCGAACCGGCCCGCCGGCGGGCCGCCGACGCTGACGAGGACGCCGTCGAAGCGGCCGAAGCGCTCGCGCGCGGTGGCGATCAGCCGCCCGGCCGCGGCCGGGTCCGCGTTGTCGGCGGCCACCCCGGCCGCGCCGGGGCCGAGTTCCGCGGCGGCGGCCTCCGCCGTCGCCGCGTCCCGGCCGGAGAGCACCACGCGGGCTCCGTCGGCCACCAGCCGGCGGGCGGTGGCGAGGCCCAGCCCGCGCGTCGCGCCGGTGAGTACGTACACCCGGTCCTTGAGTCCAAGATCCATGCGGCCAGTGTGCCGGGCGGGGGACGGCTTGTCAGGGGGAGGAGGGGTCAGTCCGAGGCGGGAGGGGCGGCGGTGGCGCCGGCGCCGGCCTTGGGCTGGGGCTCGGGCTGGGGCTCGGGTTTCGCGGGGTCCGGCTTCGTGGAGTCCGGCTTCTCGGGGTCCCCCGAGCCTGCCGCGTCCTTCGCCGCGGCCGCGGCCGCCGCTGCCGCGGCCTGGTCGCGGCGCTCCCGCCGGACCAGGATGACCCAGCCGACCGGCACGAACGCCGAGAACAGCCACCACTGCACGGTGTACGCCATGTGGTTGCCGATGCTGCTGTGATCGGGGTCGTCGATCGTCTGCGGCTGGCCGTCGGGCGCGGGGGAGATGAGCTCCAGATAGCCGCCCAGCATCGGGCGGTGCGACTGCTCGCCCTGCCGCTGACTGTTGATGATCATGATCATCCGGGGCGGCAGCCCCTTGGTGTCGCGGATGCCGCTGCCCGGGTCCTCGTCCGCCCGCAGACGACCGACCAGGTCGATCGTGCCGGACGGCGGTGCGGGTACCTGGGGGAACGTGCGCTGGCCGGCGTCGGCCGGCACCCAGCCGCGGTTGACCAGGATCGCCTTGCCGTCCTCCAGCACGAAGGGCGTGATGACCATATATCCGGACTTGCCGGAGTTGTCGGTGCGGAGCCGCGCCACCACCTCGCCCTTGACGTCGTACCGCCCCCGGGCGGTGCCCCGGCGCCAGACGTTGTCGCCGGGGACCTCGCGCCCGGGCGCGGTGAGCTCCGTGACGGGAACGGGTGGGCGGGTGAGGCTGCGTTCGATGCGGTTGTTGCGCGCCACCCGTTGCTCATGGCGATGGAGCTGCCAGAAGCCCAATTCGATCATCACCGGGATGAGGACGAGCCCCACGAGCGTGAGGATCACCCACTGCCGGGTCAGCAGGAAGCGGTACACCCGAGTGACGGTACCTGGTGGCTCCGGCCGTCCGGTCACGGGGTGCCGGGCCGCCGCGCGCCGGTGGGCGTGTCCGTTACGCCCGTCACGTCCTCGCGCTCGTCACGTCCATCGCGCTCGTCGCACGCGTCACGTCCGCGCGTCCGTCCTGTCCGTCGCGTCCGTCGCGTCCGTCAGTCCGTCGCGTCCGCCGGGACGACGTGCGACAGCAGCTGGACGAAGACGGCCTCGTCCACCACCGGCGTCCCGAACTGGCGCGCCTTGACCGTCTTGGAGGTGTAGGAGCCCGGATCGTTGGTGACCAGCAGGCTGGTGAGCCGGGACAGGCTCGTCGCCACGTGCAGCCCGGCCTCCGTCGCGCGGTCCTCCAGCAGCTCGCGGTCGATGGAGGTGTCGCCGGAGAACGCCACCCGCATGCCCTGGATGAGCTGTTTGCCCGGTTCGTACCGCCCGGGGTTGGGGTACGGGCAGGCGGGCCGCCGCCGGCTGGGCCGCCAGCTCGCCGGCCCCCCGCCGTGCCGCCGGTCCGGCTGGTAGCCGACCGTCGCCGAGCGGACGGCCGCGGGCCCGTCCGACCACTCCGTCAGCGGCTGGCAGGCCAGCAGCGGCAGCCGCAGCCCCGCCTCGGCCGCCAGGTGCAGACTCGGCCGGAACGCCTCGGCCAGCACCCGCGCGTCGTCGAGCGCGTGGTGCGCCTGCCGCTGGACCACCCCGTAGTGCGCGGCCAGCGACTCCAGCTTGTGGTTGGGCAGCGGCAGCCGCAGCTCCTTGGAGAGCGCGATCGTGCACAGCCGCTGGCGCACCGGCGCCTCGGCCCGGGCCCGGGCGTACTCCCGGGCGATCATGGACCAGTCGAAGGCCGCGTTGTGCGCGACCAGCACCCGCCCCTCCAGCCGTCGCGCGAACTCCTCCGAGACGTCCTCGAACAGCGGCGCGTCCGCGAGGACTTCGGAGGTGAGCCCGTGGATCCAGACGGGACCGGGATCGCGCCGCGGATTCACCAGCGTGTACCAGGTGTCCTCCACCCGGCCTCTGGCGTCCAGTTGGTACACGGCGGCCGACACTATGCGGTCGTCCCGGGCGAGACCGGTGGTCTCCACGTCGACGACCGCGTATCCGTCGGGATACGCGGCCGGCCACGAGGCGGGCGATGCGGCTGCGGTGCGGTCTTCGAGCATGGTCCCAGAGCTTACGGGCCCCCACTGACAACAGATCCTGGCCCCCGGGCCGGCCACCCCGCGGCCGTCCCCCGCCTCCCGGCCGCGCACCCGCTCCCGCCTCTCCGAACCCCGGGTAACGCGCGATCGGTACCCGACGGTAACAACCCCTAGCGGCAGGCCCGTAGGGGTGCTTATGGTGCCGTCATGCCGCACCTTCCGGATGTCGTGTTGTGGTCGGTCCCCGCCTTCGCCGTGCTCACCGCGATCGAAGTGGTGAGCTACCGGATCCATCCGGACGAGGAGGCCGAGGGGTACGAGACCAAGGACGCGGCGACCAGCATCGGCATGGGCGTGGGCAGCGTCGTCTTCGACGCGCTCTGGAAGATCCCGATCGTGGCGGTCTACAGCGCGATCTACGCGCTCACGCCGCTGCGCGTCCCCGTCCTCTGGTGGACGCTGCCCCTGATGCTGCTCGCCCAGGACTTCTTCTACTACTGGTCGCACCGCGGGCACCACGTCGTCAGAATCCTCTGGGCGTGCCACGTGGTGCACCACTCCAGCCGCAAGTTCAACCTCACCACCGCGCTCCGCCAGCCCTGGACGACCTGGACGGTCTGGCCGTTCTACGTCCCGATGGTCGCCGCAGGCGTGCACCCGGCCGCCGTCGCGTTCTGCTCCGGGGTCAACCTCGTCTACCAGTTCTGGGTGCACACCGAGCGGATCGGCAAGCTGCCCCGGCCGTTCGAGTACGTCCTCAACACCCCGTCCCACCACCGCGTCCACCACGCCTCGCAAGGGGGCTACCTGGACCGCAACTTCGGCGGGATCCTGATCATCTGGGACCGCCTCTTCGGCTCCTTCGTCGCCGAGGCCGAACGGCCCGTCTACGGGTTGACGAAGAACATCAGTACCTACAACCCGCTCCGGGTCGCCACCCACGAGTACGCCGCCATCGCCCGCGACCTCCGCGCGGCCCGGAGCTGGCGGGAACGGGCCGGACGGATCTTCCGCGGCCCGGGCTGGCAGCCGCGCCCGCCGGCGGCGACGCCGACGCTCCGTACCCCGGCCGAGAAGGCCGCGGCACCGGAGAGCGTCGGATGAGGGCCTTTCGCCGGAGTTCCCGGTCCTCGCGCGGCCTGCCGCTCGCCTTCGCCGCCGCCGCGGGCGTCCACCTGGGCGCGCTCGCCGGCGGCGCCGAGCCCGTCGCCCGCGCCACCAAACCGGTGCTGATGCCGCTGCTCGCCGAGTACGTCCTCCGCCGCGGCGGCCCCCGGACACTCGCCCTCGCCCTGCTCTTCGGCTGCGCCGGCGACACCCTGCTCCAGGTCGCCGGGGAACTCCCGTTCCTGCTGGGCATGGGCGCCTTCGCGGCCGGACACGGCTGCTACCTCGCCCTGTTCACCCGGCATGGCACGGGCCCGGCATCCCGCCGTCGGCTCGCGGCCGGCTACGCCGCCGCCTGGGCCGGGACGACCGCCCTCCTCTGGCCGGGCCTCCCGGCCGGACTGCGGCCGCCCGTCGCGTTCTACGGCCTGCTGCTGACGGCGACGGCGTTCGGCGCCCTCCGGACCGGGCGCCGGGCGGCGGCGGGCGGCGCGCTCTTCCTGCTCTCGGACGGCCTCATCGCGAGCGGTCTCGCCGGCCGGCCGCAGCCGCCCGCACCCCAGTTCTGGATCATGCTGACCTACCTGGGCGCCCAGTACCTGCTGGCGGAAGGCGTGCTCGAAGCCGCCGACAGCACCGAGGGGGCCCGGCACCGGCCGGACCCCCTCCGCGTACCAGGCGTCGTGCGTCAGTTCTTCACGGCCGCCAGGGCGTCGACGATGCCGTAGCCGTAGTGGCTGTTGATGTTCTTGGTGCCGACGCAGGGAGCGTCCGCGGGGGCGTTGACCGGGCAGCCCGGGTTCTTCGCCTGGGCCTTGAGGATCCACTGGATCTCGGCCGCGTTGGACTTCGGGTGCGTCGCCTTCAGCAGCGCCGCCACACCGGCCACGTGCGGGCCGGCCATCGAGGTGCCCTGCAGGTAGGCGTAGTCGCCACCCGGCATGGTGGACAGGATGCGGCCGTCCTTGGCGGGGGCGTCCGGCACCTGGCGGATGTCGCCGCCGGGGGCTGCGACGTCGATGACGCCCTGGCCGTAGTTGGAGTAGTACGACTTCAGCGAGTTGACGCCGGTCGCGGAGACGGTGACGACGCCGGGCAGCTGGGCCGGGACGTCCAGGCAGGTGGACGGGTCGATGTCACGCGAACCGGGCTTGGTGTCGTTGGGGCTCGACTTGTCCGTGATCTTCTTCGCGGCCAGGTCGAAGTTGGAGTTGCCCGCGGAGGCGACGTTGACGACGCCCTTGCGGTCGGCGTACGCGGTGGCGCGCTCGACCGCGTCGGCTATCGCCTTCTGGTCCGCGTCGTTCGCGCAGTTGAACATCCACGGGTCGACGTAGTAGCTGTTGTTCGTCACCGCTATGCCGTGGTCGGCGGCGAAGACGAAGGCGCAGACCACGCTCTCCGCGTAGAAGAAGCTGCCGGTCTTGGTGCTCACCTTGATGGCGGAGACCTTGGTGTTCGGGGCGACGCCCGTGACGCCTATCCCGTTGCGCGCCGCGGCTATGGTGCCGGCGACGTGCGTCCCGTGGTAGTCCTCCTTGGGGTTGTACGGGCGCCAGGCGCCCGCGCTGGTGTCGGCCTTGCCGGTGACGCAGCTGGCCGACTGGGCGCGGGAGAAGTTCGGGGCGAGGTCGGGGTGGGTGTCGTCGACGCCCGTGTCGATGACGCCGACGGTGACCTTGCGGCTGCCCGGGTTGATCTTCGCGGCCTTGTCCGCCTTGATGGCGGCCATGTCCCACTGGAGGCTCTCCAGCGGCTCCTTGCCCGGCTTGGCGGTCTTGGCGGCGGCCAGCGCGTTGGCCTTCGACAGCTTCAGCTTCTCGGGCTTGCCGACGTCCGTGGTGGCCGCCGGGGTGATGGGCGCGGTCCGGGTGGCACCGGCCGACTCGACGCCGGGCACCGTGCGCAGCGCCTTGGCGAAGTCGGGGTTCTTGGAGTGGACGACGATGACGCCGATCTTGTCGTACGACTCCACGATGCTGCCGCCGTTGCTTCCGACGGCCTTCTTCACCTGGTCGAGCGTGGCCCGCGCGGTCCCCGTGTTGACCACGTACGACAGCAGTGGCCCGTCCGTCCGCACCTTGGCCTGCGGGGCCTTCGCGGCCGGCGCGGCGGCCGAGGCGGTGCCCGGCAGGAAGCCGATCGAGGCGGTGAGGGCCAGGCCGACGGGGAACGCGAGGGCGGCGTGCCGGCGTCTGGGGCGCAGATGAGCCATGGGAACTCCACATCATCCGGGGAGCCGTCGGGCACCAGGCGTGCCGGACGGGTACATGACGAGTGAAGCTAGCGCCGATCATGGGCGATGAGCAATGAATTCCCCAAGAAAAAACCGGCGCATGCCCGCCACAAGCCCGGGGAACGGGACAGTCCGTCCGGTCTCCCCCGGGCGGGGACACTTCGCCGGGCGCCTGCCGGCCGGCCATGCCGACTGCAGGCCGCCCGTCGGCCATGCCGCCGGTCACGCCGCCGGGCGGCCGTGGGGACGGGAGCCGCCCAGCCCGCGCCGCGGGGGCGTAGGGACGGGGACGGCTCAGCGGCCACAGGCGCGTAAGAACGGGAATGACCCGGCCGCCGCAGGGGCCAACGGCCCGCGCGCCGCTCAGCCGCCGCCCCCGCGCAGCGCGTCGATGCTCAGCAGTGGCAGCGGCACCCGCGGCCCGTACCAGCGGCAGCGGCCCGCGGTGGGGAGGGCGGCGGGCCGGGGGGCGGGGACGGCCGCTATGGGGGACGTCAACCTGATGACTCCGAACGGTCGTCGACCGGGGGACTGCGGCTGAGGCGGCGACTCGGTGCTCACGCCAGGGCAACGAGGCGGCGTGCGGCGGGTATTGCGCCGGCCGGCCGCGCTGCGCCATGCACCGTCCTCCCCCTGTCGCATACTGCGGTGTCCCTCTACGATGCGTGATCCGAATCACAGTCCCTCGTGCATCGGACACCACTCGCACCCCGCAACCCCACCGTCAGGAGAGGCCGTGGACTCAGAAGAGGTCGCGGAGACCCCACCCACCACAGCACACCCGGAGGGCACGCCCGCCCGCCCCGGGATCCCCGGTCAGCCCGACCGCTTCACCGCCGTCCAGGGCAGCGCCGAGTTCGGCGAACTGCGCCGTGCGCACCGGTCCTTCGCCTTCCCGCTGACCGTCGCCTTCATCGGCTGGTACCTGCTCTACGTCCTGCTGTCCAACTACGCCGGCGACTTCATGGGCACCACCGTGGCCGGGCACGTCAACGTCGCCCTCGTCCTCGGACTCGCCCAGTTCCTCACCACCTTCCTCATCGCCTGGTGGTACGCGCGGCACGCCGCGGCCCGTATCGACCCCAAGGCGGAAGCCCTCAAGGCCCGTATGGAGGCCGCCGAATGACCGGCGCACCGACCGCCGCGCCCCTGCTCGCCGCCGCGAGCGGCGCGGGGGAGCACCGCACTCTGATCATCACCCTGTTCTCGGTCTTCGTCGCCATCACCCTGGGCATCACCGTCTGGGCCGGCCGGCAGACCAAGGGCACCGACGACTTCTACGCCGGCGGCCGCTCCTTCACGGGCTTCCAGAACGGCCTCGCCATCTCCGGCGACTACATGTCCGCCGCGTCGTTCCTCGGCATCGCCGGCGCCATCGCCCTCTTCGGCTACGACGGGTTCCTGTACTCCATCGGCTTCCTCGTCGCCTGGCTGGTCGCCCTGCTGCTCGTCGCCGAGCCGCTGCGCAACTCCGGCCGCTTCACCATGGCCGACGTCCTCGCCCACCGGCTGAACCAGCGGCCGGTGCGCACCGCCGCCGGCACCTCCACCATCGTCGTCTCGATCTTCTACCTGCTGGCCCAGATGGTCGGCGCGGGCGCCCTCGTGGCCCTGCTGCTGGGCGCGAGCGGCGAGGGGTCGCGGCGCTGGATCATCGCCCTGGTCGGGCTGGTGATGGTGCTGTACGTGACGATCGGCGGGATGAAGGGCACCACCTGGGTGCAGATCGTCAAGGCGGTCCTGCTTATCGCGGGCACCCTGCTGATCACTATCCTCGTGCTCAACAAGTTCCACTGGAACCTCTCCGAGCTGCTCGGCGCCGCGGCCGACAAGAGCGGCAAGGGCAAGGCGTTCCTGGAGCCCGGACTCCAGTACGGCAAGGACGGCACGTCCAAGCTCAACTTCGTCTCGCTGGGCATCGCGCTCGTCCTGGGTACGGCCGGTCTGCCGCACATCCTGATCCGCTTCTACACCGTGCCCACCGCCAAGGCGGCCCGGAAGTCGGTGAACTGGGCCATCGGCATCATCGGCGCGTTCTACCTGATGACCATCGCGCTGGGCTTCGGCGCCGCCGCCCTGGTCGGCTCCAAGACGATCATCGCCTCGAACGAGTCCGGCAACACCGCCGCGCCGCTGCTCGCCGAGGAGGTCGGCGGAGGCGCCGGCTCCACCGGCGGCGCCATCCTGCTCGCGGTGATCTCGGCCGTCGCCTTCGCCACCATCCTCGCGGTGGTCGCGGGACTCACCCTCGCCTCCTCCGCCTCGTTCGCCCACGACCTGTGGGCCAATGTGATCCGCAAGGGCCGCACGGACGAGAAGGAGGAACTGCTCACCGCCAAGATCGCGGCCGTGGTGATCGGCGGGATCTCCATCGCGCTGGGCATCTTCGCCCACCGGCTGAACGCCGCCGCCCTGGTCGCCCTCGCCTTCGCCGTCGCCGCCTCGGCCAACCTGCCGACGATCCTCTACAGCCTGTTCTGGAAGCGCTTCACCACCCAGGGCGCCCTGTGGTCGATCTACGGCGGACTCGTCAGCTCCGTCACCCTGGTGATCTTCTCGCCGGTCGTCTCCGGCAACGAGAAGGCCCTCTTCCCCGGCATGAGCTTCGACTGGTTCCCGCTCGGCAACCCCGGCCTGGTCTCCATCCCGCTCGGCTTCCTGCTCGGCTGGCTGGGCTCGCTGCTCTCCCGCGAGGCCGCCGACCCCAAGAAGTACGCCGAACTGGAGGTCCGCTCGCTCACCGGCTACGGCGCGCACTGACCCGTACGGCGCGCACTGACCCGCACGCCCCCCGAGCACCGGCGGTCCCGTGAACTGTCGGTGCTCAGGGGGCATCGCGTACGCTGCGATCAGCGTGCATCATCGGCCATCAGCGGGAGGGGCAGCGCCGTGCTCGTCGACACCTACGGCCGCGTCGCCACCGATCTACGGGTCTCGCTGACCGACCGGTGCAACCTGCGCTGCACCTACTGCATGCCCGAGGAGGGCCTGAGCTGGCTCGCCAAGCCCGAGCTGCTCACCGACGACGAGACCGTCCGCCTGGTGCGGATCGCCGTCACCCTGCTCGGCGTCACCGAGGTCCGCTTCACCGGCGGCGAACCGCTGCTCCGGCCCGGCCTGGTGGACATCGTCGGGCGGTGCGCCGCCCTCCGCGCCGACGGCGGGATCCGACCCCGGCTGTCGCTCACCACCAACGGCATCGGCCTCGCCCGTACCGCCGACGCCCTCAAGGCCGCCGGCCTGGACCGGGTGAACATCTCCCTCGACACCCTGCGCCCCGACGTCTTCGCCGCGCTCACCCGGCGCCGGCGCCACCAGGACGTCCTCGACGGCCTCGCCGCGGCCCGCGCCGCCGGCCTCGAACCCGTCAAGGTCAACACCGTGCTGATGCCCGGGCTCAACGAGGACGAGGCGCCCGACCTGCTCGCCTGGGCCGTCGAGAACGGCTACGAACTGCGCTTCATCGAGCAGATGCCGCTGGACGCCCAGCACGGCTGGCGCCGCGAACGGATGATCACCGCAGGGGACATCCTGACGAGCCTGCGCACCCGCTTCGCCCTCACCCCCGAGCCCGGCCCCGAGCGCGGCTCCGCGCCCGCCGAGCGCTGGCTGGTCGACGGCGGCCCGGCCCGGGTCGGCGTCATCGGCTCCGTCACCCGCCCGTTCTGCGCGGCCTGCGACCGCACCCGGCTCACCGCCGACGGACAGGTGCGCACCTGCCTGTTCGCCACCGAGGAGACGGACCTGCGGGGCGCCCTGCGCGCGGGGGCCGGCGACGAGGAGATCGCCGACCTGTGGCGGCGGGCGATGCGCGGCAAGAAGGCGGGCTCGGGCCTCGACGACCCGGCATTCCTCCAGCCGCGCCGCCCGATGTCCGCGATCGGCGGCTGAGACCCTCCGGGCCGGGGGTCAGCCCTCCCGCGCCTCCCACTCCTCGAACCGCACCACGTCCTTGAGGAAACCGCGCAGCCCCAGGAAGTCCGACAGGTGCTCGCGGTGCTCGTCGCAGGCCAGCCAGGTCTTGCGGCGTTCGGGGGTGTGCAGCTTGGGGTTGTTCCACGCCAGCACCCACACGGCGGGGGCGCGGCAGCCCTTGGCGGAGCAGATCGGGGCGGTCTCGGGGGAGTTCGGGGCGGTCTCGGGGAAGTTCACACGTCAACTCTACGTAACCGCGTCACCCGGGTCCCCCGACGCCTCGTTCCGCCGACACGCGGAGCTGACACGCGGAGCCGACATGCGGAACCGACATGCGGACACGACGACGCCGGGCAGCCACGGGGGAAGCCGCCCGGCGTCGATCATTCGCTCCGACGGGGGATGCGGAGCGCCTACGAAGTATGTCACGGAGAGCCCCCTGAAGGGCACCGAAAGACATGATTGATTTGAGCTTTTCCTGAGCTTGCCCTTATCGGGCACATACGCCAAGCCTCAGCCCTGGCCGCCCTGTTGACCCACACGGCCGCTCCCATCAGCGGACTCGTCGGCTCCACCGGGGCCGTGCGGCAGAGCGGGCCGCGTGGGCGCGGGGATGAACGTCCCGGGCAGCGAAGGGGCGTTCTCCCGGCCCGCGTTGGCGATGACGACCGCGACGTACGGCAGCAGCGCGCCGAGCACCAGCGTGCCGATCGCCACGTAACGCTCCACGTTCCAGAGCACCACGGTGAGGATCACGGAAATCGTGCGGATCCCCATCGAGATCACATAGCGGCGCTGCCGGCCGCGTACATCCTCGGCCAGTCCCTGGCGGGCCCCGGTGATCCGGAAGGTCTCCGTCTGGCCGCGCTTCCGCATCACATCCACCACCCGATTCGCCTCACTGCCTCCGGTTCGGTCCGTTCCTCGCACCGGTGTGTACTCAACGTTACGCCGCGGCCCCCGCCGCGACGAGGCCGGGGCACCTCCGTTTTCGCCGCCGGGACGGCGCTCGACGTGCACGGGACGGCGTGCGGAAGGGTTCGACGTGCGCCGGACGGGTGGCGGGCCGACACTGGCGTGAGCACGCTCCGCAGCGTCGCACGAGGAGGCGGCATGAACTGGTTGTGGGCCATCATCGTCGGTCTGGTTCTGGGCCTGATCGCCAAGGCGATCCTGCCGGGCAAGCAAGCGATCCCCATCTGGCTGACGATCATCTGCGGCATGGTCGGCGCCCTCCTGGGCAACTGGGCCGCCAGCGCGCTGGGGGTCCGGCACACCAGCGGCATCGACTGGATCCGGCACCTGCTCCAGCTGGCCGGCGCCGTCATCGTCGTCGCCATCGGAGACCGGCTCTGGGTCGGGACCCGGGGCCGGGGAGCGCGGGCCTAGCCCGGCGGCACGCCGCCGCCCCCGGGAACGCGGACGGGCGGACCGGAGAACCGGCCCGCCCGCACGCGCGAGGGATGACTGGCCAATCGGCGGCTACAGCCCGCGGAGCTCCGCGATCCGCCGGCCCGTCTTGAGGTAGACGGCGCCCGCCGCCGAAAGACCGGCGCCCGACAGCAGCTCGGGCACCACCTCGGCCAGCGGACGGATCGCGTCCGCCTCGGCCAGCACGATCGCCTGCTGCCCGCCGTCGGTCTCCACGACCAGCCGCAGGCCGTTCTGCTTGGCGACCCGGCGCGCGGCCGAGGCGCTCGGCTGGAAGCCCAGCACCTTGCTGAGGACGGCCGTGACCGGCTCGGCGCCGTGCTCGGCCACCTCGACCACCGGCAGGTCGCCGACGTCGGTGAAGGTCTTCTTCGAGAACTGGGCGACGAACCCGGCCCGGGCGGCCATCGCGGCCTCGACCCCGTAGAGCGCGGCCACGACCTCACCCGCGAGGACCTTCTTCAGGTCCATCGGGTGCAGCGAACGCTCCCCGACCCGGCCGAGCGCGAGCGCGATCTCCGCGTCCGTCCACTCGGTCCACGCCTTCAGGTACGGCTCCATCAGCCGGTCCGGCACCGACATGATCTTGCCGAAGACGTCGTCGGCGGTCGCGGTCAGACCCACGTAGTTGCCCTTGGACTTGGACATCTTCGCGCCGGTGCCGTCGGTGCCCTCGATCAGCGGCATGGTCACCACGAGCTGCGGACGCTGCCCGCGCAGCTCCATCAGCTTGCGGCCCATCTGCAGGTTGAGCAGCTGGTCGGCGCCGCCGAGCTCGACGTCGCAGTCCAGCGCCACCGAGTCCAGGCCCTGCGCGATCGGGTACATCAGCTCCGACATGGTCAGACCCGAACCCGCGGCGAGGCGGTTGCGGAAGTCCTCGCGCTGCAGCAGCTGCGAGACCGGCACCTGGTTGAGCAGGCCCAGCAGCTCGGGGAAGGTGAACGGCGCCAGCCACTCGCTGTTCTGCCGGAAGCTGACCTTCTCGAAGTCGAAGAAGGGCCGCACCTGCTCGCGGTAGCCCGCGAGGTTCTTCTCGATGTCCTCGTCGGTGAGCGGCGGGCGCTCGGCCGTCCGGCCCGTCGGGTCGCCGATCTTCGCGGTGAAGTCGCCGATCAGCAGCGTCACGTCGTGGCCCATCCGCTGGAAGCGGTTGAGGACGATCATCGGCACGGTGTGGCCGAGGTGCACGTCGGCCGCCGTCGGGTCGATGCCCAGCTTGATGTGCAGGCCCTTGCCGGCGGCCCGGCGCTCGTCGATCCGCTCGGCCAGCTTGTCCGCACCGGGCAGCACCTCCACCGCGCGGCCGGCGATCAGCTCCGCCTGCTCCCGCGCCGAGAGGTCCGACAGGTCCAGATAACGCCGCGCCTTGGTCTCGGTGAGCAGCTGCTCCACGGTCGAGTCGAGGGAGAGGTCCTGTGCGAGGAGCTCACTGGCGCGGGCGACGGATTCGCCGAGGCGTGTCATGGCGTTCCTGAGATCTGTAGCGGACGGTGGCCCCGGCGCCCGAGGGGGCGCGGGGGGCGGAACAGGTCGGTCGTGCGCCAGTCTATTCGGCCGTGCGCGCGGCGCCCCCGCCCGTACCGCCCCCGACGCCGGGGCTCACACCCCCTTGCTCACCGAGCTCATGTGGAAGTCGGGCACCCGCAGCGCCGGCATCGCCGCGCGCGGGCAGACCTTCGCCAGGTCGCGCGGCACCGTGCGCTCGGTGCGGCCCGCCTCCACCGCCCGGGACAGCAGGTCCACCGGCGACTCGTTGAACCGGAAGTTGTTCACCTCGCCGACGACCTCGCCGTCCCGCACCAGCAGGACGCCGTCCCGGGTCAGCCCGGTGACCAGCAGCGTCGCCGGGTCCACCTCGCGGATGTACCAGAGCGAGGTGAGCAGCAGCTCGGGACCGTCGTGCCCGCTCGCGGCGACCATCTCGTCCAGCGACCGGGTGCCGCCCGCCTCCAGGATCAGGTTGTCCGTGTACGGCGCGACGGGCAGGCCCGTCAGCGCGGCCGCGTGCCGGCCGGCGGTCAGCCGCTCCAGCACCCCGTCGCGGATCCAGTCCGTCGCCGCCAGCGGCAGCCCGCTGTCGAAGACCGACAACCGGGTGTCCGAGCCGTCCGTCAGCACGAACGGAGCGCACTCCAGGCCGGGTGCGTACGGATCACTGCGCAGGCTCAGCGGCAGGCCGGACAGCTTCTCGCCCACCCGCGTCCGGCCGCCCGACCCGCTGTCACTCGGCCCGCCACCGCCGCCCGGCCGCGCGAACACCGTCCGCCCCTCCGCCGCGTCCCGCGCGTCCGCCCGCAACTGCTGGTAGCAGACCAGGTCCGCCACGGCCGCCGGCGGCAGCAGCGTCGGATACCGCCCGGCGGGCAGCTCGCTCCGGCCCCGGGCCGCCCAGGCCAGCCGCCGCGCCAGCTCCCCGTCCAGCGCGCGCGGATCGACGTCGGCGAACCCCTCCGTGGCCCGCGACAGCCACGCCGACCCCGGGCCCCGCACGTCCTTCGCGTTCAGCTCCACCCGGCCCATGGGCTGGTCGTGCCGCAGCCGCAGCCCGGTCGAGCTGCCCAGGTAGGAGGTGACCGTCTGGTGCCGGGCGTAGCCGTACAGCTCGCGGCCCTCGGCCCGGGCCCGGGCGAAGGACTCGCCGAGCGCCGGGGCGAACGCGTCGAAGACGGCGATGGACGTCTCGGCCGGCGGCTCCGCGAACGTGGGAGAGTGCGGGACGTCCGCCACCAGCGGCCGCGCGTCGTCGGCGGGCCCCGCCCCGCGCGCGGCCTCCTCGGCGGCCCGCACCAGCGGCTCCACGTCGTCGGCCGTCACCGCCGAGCCCGACACCACCCCGGCCGCCGTCCCCTGCCCGCCGCCCACCGTCGCGATCACGGTCACGGCGCGCCCGCGCGCGGTGCCATTGGTGGTCAGCGCGTTGCGCGCCCAGCGCAGATCGGCCGACGAGCGCTCCGCGACGACCACCACGCAACCGTCCGCGCGGGACAGCGCGAGGGCCCGCTCCACGATCTCCTGCGGCCTGTTCCGACGTGCTGTCACGTGTGGGCTCCCCTCGTCGCCGTCCCGGTTCCGGTTCCGTACGATTCCCCGCCGCGCCTCAACGGCCCGCCTCCCGCACCGTATTGAGCACGTTCACCCCGCGGAACAGCGCCGACGGACAGCCGTGCGACACCGCCGCGATCTGCCCCGGCTGCGCCTTGCCGCAGTTGAACGCCCCGCCCAGGACGTACGTCTCCGGGCCGCCCACCGCGGTCATCGAGCCCCAGAAGTCCGTGGTGGTCGCCTGGTACGCCACGTCCCGCAGCTGGCCCGCGAGCCGCCCGCGCTCGATCCGGAAGAAGCGCTGGCCGGTGAACTGGAAGTTGTACCGCTGCTGATCGATCGACCAGGACCGGTTGCCGACGACGTAGATCCCCCGGTCCACGCCCGCGATCAGCTCCTCGGTCGACGGGCCGTCCGGCGCGGGCCGCAGCGAGACGTTGGCCATCCGCTGCACCGGCATGTGCGAGGGCGAGTCCGCGTACGAGCAGCCGTTGGACCGGCCGAGGCCGTGCAGCCGGGCGATCCGGCGGTCGAGCTGCCAGCCGACCAGGATCCCGTCCCTGACGATGTCCCATTCCTGGGCGGCCACCCCCTCGTCGTCGTAGCCGACGCTCGCCAGCCCGTGCTCGGCCGTCCGGTCGCCGGTGACGTTCATCAGCGGCGAGCCGTAGACGAGCTTCCCGAGCCGGTCCGGGGTAGCGAACGAGGTGCCCGCGTACGCCGCCTCGTAACCGAGCGCGCGGTCCAGCTCGGTGGCGTGCCCGATGGACTCGTGGATGGTCAGCCACAGGTTCGACGGGTCGATGACCAGGTCGTACGCGCCCGGCCGCACGCTCGGCGCGCGCACCTTCGCCGCCAGCAGCTCCGGCAGCTCGGCCAGCTCCGCGTCCCAGTCCCAGCCGGTGCCCGTCAGGTACTCCCAGCCGCGGGCCGTCGGCGGGGCCAGGGTGCGCATCGACTCCACGCCGCCCGCCGGGTCCACGGCCACCGCCGTGAACTGCGGGTGCACCCGGACGCGCTGCTGGGTGGTGACCGTGCCCGCCGTGTCCGCGTAGAACTTGTTCTCGTGGATGGCCACCAGCGACGCGTCGGCGTGCGCCACCCCGTCGGCGGCCAGCAGCCGCGCGCTGAAGTCGGCCAGCAGGGCGGTCCGCTCGGCGGGCGGTACGCCGAACGGGTCCCGCTCGTACGGCGACACCCAGGTCCGGTCGGCGTGCACCGGCTCGTCCGCCAGCTCCACGCGGTCGCCCGAGCCGGCCGCGGCCGTCACCTTCCCCGCCAGCCGGGCCATGGCCACGGCCTGGCCGGCCACCCGGGCGGCGGCGTCCATCGTCAGCTCCGTCCCGGCGGCGAAACCCCAGGCGCCGCCGTGCACCACGCGCACCGCGTACCCCAGGTCCGTGATGTCCGCGGACCCCGCGAGCCGGGCGTCCCGCAGCCGCCAGGAGGCGTTGCGCACCCGTTCCAGGCGGAAGTCGGCGTGATCGGCGCCCAGCGCGCGGGCGCGGGCGAGGGCGGCGTCGGCGAGCGGGCGCAGGGGCAGTGCGAGGAATGACGCGTCGATGGCGTGCGGCACGGAACCTCCCGGGGTCGTCGCCGTGCATCATGCCCATCCCCGGGCCGCCTGCCGCAGGAGATTCTGTAGAGATCCAACAGGGACCGGCCACGCCGCCTGTCAGTGCCCGATTGTCGCCCCGGCGACCTCTACCGATACGTTCGTGTAGTCCAGCTCCGTCCCTGTACGGATTCGTCAACGGAAGGGTGATCCTTTGAGCCGCTCGGTTCTCGTCACCGGAGGAAACCGGGGCATCGGCCTCGCCATCGCGCGCGCGTTCGCCGACGCGGGCGACAAGGTCGCCGTCACCTACCGCTCGGGCGAACCCCCGGCCGACTTCCTCGCTGTCAAGTGCGACATCACGGACCCGGAGCAGGTCGAGCAGGCGTTCAAGGAGATCGAGGAGAAGCAGGGCGCGGTCGAGGTGCTGGTGGCCAACGCCGGCGTCACCCGCGACCAGCTGCTGCTCCGCATGTCCGAGGAGGACTTCTCCTCGGTCGTGGAGACCAACCTCACCGGGACGTTCCGCGTCGTCAAGCGCGCCTCCCGGCCCATGCTCCGCGCCCGCAAGGGCCGCGTGGTGCTGATCTCCTCCGTGGTGGGCCTGCTCGGTTCGGCCGGGCAGGCGAACTACGCGGCCTCCAAGGCCGGCCTCATCGGCTTCGCCCGCTCCGTCGCCCGTGAGCTGGGCTCCCGGAACATCACCGTTAACGTCGTCGCCCCCGGTTTCGTGGACACCGACATGACGCGCGTGCTCAGCGACGAGCAGCGCGCGGGGATCGTGGCCAACGTTCCGCTGGGCCGCTACGCGCAGCCCGAGGAGATCGCCGCCTCGGTCCGCTTCCTCGCCTCCGAAGAGGCCGCATACATCACCGGAGCCGTCATTCCTGTCGACGGCGGATTGGGCATGGGTCACTGAACGCCATGAGTGGAATCCTCGCAGGCAAGCGCATCCTGGTCACGGGTGTCCTCACCGAGCAGTCGATCGCCTTCCAGGCCGCGAAGGTGGCCCAGAACGAGGGCGCCGAGGTCGTCCTGACCGGCTTCGGCCGGCTCTCCCTGGTCGAGCGCATCGCCAAGCGGCTCCCGAAGCCGGCGCCGGTGATCGAGCTGGACGTCAGCAACCAGGAGCACCTGGACGGCCTGGCCGCCAAGGTGCGCGAGCACATCGGCGACGACGTGCCCCTCGACGGCATCGTGCACTCGATCGCCTTCGGCCCCCAGGGCGCCTTCAACTTCCTCGAGGCCAGCTGGGAGGACGTCTCCACGGCCGTCCAGGTCTCGGCGTACTCCTACAAGTCGCTGGCCATGGCCCTGCTGCCGCTGATGCGCGAGGGCTCCTCCATCGTCGGCCTCACCTTCGACGCGCAGATCGCCTGGCCGAAGTACGACTGGATGGGCGTGGCCAAGGCCGCCCTGGAGGGCACCAACCGCTACCTCGCCCGTGACCTGGGCCCCAAGGGCATCCGCTGCAACCTGGTCTCGGCCGGCCCGATCAAGTCCATGGCCGCCAAGTCCATCCCGGGCTTCGAAGAGCTCGCGGACGTCTGGAACCACCGCGCCCCCATCGGCTGGGACCTGGCCGACCCGGAGCCGGCCGGCCGCGGCGTCGTCGGCATGCTGTCGGACTTCTTCCCGCGCACGACGGGCGAGATCGTGCACGTGGATGGTGGCGTGCACATGATGGGTGCCTGACGCTTCGGGCGTAGCTGCAGGCGTGCCGAGGGCCGCGGTCCGGGAAACCGGACCGCGGCCCTTTGCCAGCCCGTCCGGCGTTTGAGGACAGCGCGCGCAGCGTGCTGCGGGGGTGCGGGGACGGAGCCCCTGCAGAAACGGTGAAAGGGCGGGGCTGGGGCACCCCCCGGGGCCGCAGCCCCGAGTCGAGAACCAAGCCGTGCACCCCCACACTGAGATAACCGCACCACCGCGTGGGAGAGGAGGTACGGCAGTGATACGCACAGCGACACGCACCGCGGCAAAAGCCGCAGCCCTACTCCTGGTAGCGACGACCCTGGCCGCCCCGGCGGCCGCCGCCCCTGCCGCCGCCGCCCCGCGCCCACCGCAAGCCGAGTGCCACACCCGCATCCGCAACTCCCACGCCACAGCGGACTGCTACAACGGCAACGCCACCTCCGACCGCGTCCAACTGCACCTCCGCTGCGCCCACTGGTGGGACCCGGCCATGGACACGGCCCCCGCGACCGTCGACCCCACCCGTCACGTCACCCTCTCGCAGCGCTGCTGGCTGCGCATACGCGAGGCATGGGTGAGTCACACCCCGGGCTGACCGCCATGATCGCCCCGCGACATGTACGGATGCTCACTCGCCTCCGCCGCCGCGGCCCCCGCGTCCCCGGCCCGGATCGCCTCGACCAGCCTCCCGTGATCGGTCAGTGCCCGGGGCCGGGGCTCGGCACCGACGTCCGCGCGCAGGAACTCCCGTACGACGAAGCCGAGATCGGCGTAGAGCGCGGCCAGCACCTCGTTGTGCGCGGCGGCGACGACGGCGGTGTGGAACGTGGCGTCGGCCTCGACGAACTCCTCCAGGTCCCCCGACCGCCACGCCTCCGCCCGCCGCTCCAGCAGAAGCTCCAGCTGGCTCAGGTCCGCGTCGGTCCGCCGCGTCGCGGCCAGCGCGGCGGCCTTGGTCTCCAGGGCGCTGCGCAGCTCGGCGACGTGCCGTGGATCGGCCCGGGCGAAGCGCCGGCTCATCACCGCGGCGAGTTCGCTGGTGGCGACGACGTACGTGCCGGAGCCCTGCCGGATCGCGAGCAGCCCGTTGTGCGCGAGGGCGCGCACGGCTTCCCGGACGGTGTTGCGGGCGACCCCGAGCCGTTCGACGAGCTCCGGCTCGGTGGGGATGCGGGAGCCGACCGGCCACTCACCGGAAGTGATCTGGGTCCGCAGTTGTGTGATGACCTGATCGACCAGGGGAGCCTTGTGGGGCGAGGTCAGCGGCATGGCACTCCATTCATCCCATGATTCTATGATTGGCTGTATGACAGGCGCAGCAGCGGGCAAGGAGCCCACGACGGCCACGGCCTCCGACGGGACCCCCTACTCCGACGGGACGGCCCACCGCATCGTGACAGGGACCGCGCGGCCGGCCGGCTCGCCCTGGCCGCGGCGGTTCCTCGCCCTCGGCCTGGTGCTGGCGGCCCTCAACCTCCGGCCGGCCGTCACCAGCCTCGGCTCCCTCATGGAGGAGGTGCGGGACGGGCTTGCCATGAACGGCACCGTCGCCGGACTGCTCACCTCCATCCCCTCCCTCTGCTTCGCTGTCCTCGGCCCCGCCGCCCCCCGGCTGGCCCGCCGCTGGGGCCCGGCGGCCGTCGTCTGCGCCGGCCTCGCGGCCATCGCCACCGGACTGGCGCTCCGCCCGTTCGTGGCCGGCGTCGGGGGATTCCTGCTGCTCAGCGCCTTGGCGCTGGCCGGTATCGCGGTGGGGAACGTGCTGATGCCGGTCGTCGTCAAGCGCTGGTTCCCGGACCGCGTCGGTCCGATGACCGGCCTGTACTCGATGGCCCTCACCGGCGGGGCGGCCGTCACCGTGGCCAGTACCGTGCCCCTGGCGGACGCGATGGGCGGCGGCTGGCGGCCGGGCCTCGCCGTGTGGGCGCTGCTCGCCGTCGCCGCCGCGCTGCCCTGGGCGGTCATCGCCCGCCGGCCGGGCGAACGGCCGAGACGCGCCGCGAAGGAGGCGCCGGCCACCGAACCCGCGCCGGAGGGCGCGGAGCGCGCCGGAACGACCGCCCCGAGCGCCGCTCCGAACACCACCCCGCACGGCGCGCATGCCCCTCGGAGCGCCGAAGCCACCGAAGCGCGCGCCCCGCGCATCACCAGCAGCCCCACCGCCTGGGCCCTGGCGGTCTTCTTCGGCCTCCAGGCCACCGGCGCGTACATCACCATGGGCTGGATGCCCCAGATCTTCCGCGACGCGGGCGTCTCGGCCTCGACCGCCGGACTGCTGGCGGCGGTGACGATGCTGATGGGCGTCCCGTTCTCCTTCCTGCTGCCGCGCCTCGCGGCCCGGATGCGGAACCAGGGCCCCCTGGTCGTGGCGCTGGTCGCCTGCGGTCTGGCGGGGTACACCGGGCTGTGGCTCGCCCCGGTGGGCGGCTCCTGGGCCTGGGCGGTGCTGCTCGGCATCGCCAACAGCTCCTTCCCCCTGGCCCTGACGATGATCGGGATGCGCGCGCGGACCGGCGCCGGTGTCGTCCGGCTGTCCGCCTTCGCCCAGAGCGTCGGATACCTGATCTCCATTCCCGGGCCGCTGCTGGTGGGCCGGCTCTACCAGCAGACCGGCGGCTGGGGACTGCCGATCGCCCTGCTGGCCGCGCTGATGGTCCCGCAGGCCGTCGCGGGGGTGCTGGCCGGCCGCAACCGGAGCGTCGAGGACGAGTTCCGGCTCCGCTGATTCGGGCCTGCTGGTCCGCGTCTGCCGATCCGCGTCTGCCGATCCGGGCCCGCTGGTCCGCGTCCGCTGGTCCGCGTCCGCTGGTCCGGGTCTGCTGGGCTGCGTCCGCTGGTCCGGGGGCCGCTGATTCGGCCTGCCGATCCGACGCCGGCCGGCCCGCCGCCCGG
Source organism: Streptomyces mobaraensis (assembly GCF_020099395.1). Lineage (NCBI taxonomy): Bacteria > Bacillati > Actinomycetota > Actinomycetes > Kitasatosporales > Streptomycetaceae > Streptomyces > Streptomyces mobaraensis. Next base: position 5,875,616 of record NZ_CP083590.1, read on the forward strand.
CGGTGGCGCGCCACGCCCGACCCCGGTGCCCGGCCGGGGATGGCGGCTGCGACACTGGTGCCATGCCCGTCCTCGAACCCAACCCCCAGAACGGCCAGAAGACGCTTCTGGCCATCCTCGGCGTGATGCTCGGCATCACCGTCGTCATCGGCATCATCGCGACGATGGCCGCGGGCTGATCACTCGCTGATCGCTGATCGCTGATCGCTGACCGATCACCGACTGATCGCTGACCGACACCGGCTGACCATCGTCTGATCGACGCCCGACCGTCGGCCGGCCCCGGCCGGCCGACGCGCCTCCCCCTCTCCTCCGCCCGACCCCGGGGGTGGGGTTAACCCCCGTCCCCTAGGGGGTCTGCCTCAGGGAAGAGTGGGTGGCTTCCCGGATGGGAACTCAGGGGTCCCGCTCCGTAGATTCGAAGTGCACCGCGAAGCGGCGGTGCACCGAGGCATCCACGGAGGAGACCATGCCCGCCGGCAGGCACACCCGCACCCGAGGCACCGCGCAGACCCGCCTGCCGTGGTGGGCCGCGGTCCTGCCCGCCCTGGCCTTCGTCGTCCTCTTCGCCCTGCCGGCCCTCCCCGTTCCGGAGGCGTCCGCGGCCCCGGCGGCGGAGGGCGACGGAACGGCGTCCCAGAGCCCCGTCGCGCAGGTCGTCCGCGTCGTCCGGCACACCCTGGACGGCTGGATATCGTGAAGCGTTACCCCGAGGAGGGCAAGCCTCCCAACACCCCGCGCCTCACGGCTGGTTTCATGCGAAGCTGGACGGCATGAGCGCCGACATGACCCGCAGGATCGTCCTCTTCCGCCACGCCAAGGCCGAATGGTCCGACGTCGACGACCACGAGCGACCGCTCGCCGACCGCGGGCGCAAGGACGCTCCCGTCGCGGGCCGCTGGCTCGCCGGCTCGGGTGTCGTCCCCGATCTGACCCTGTGCTCGACAGCGGCCCGCACCCGCGAGACCTGGAAGCTCGCCGTCTCCGAGCTGCCCCAGCGCCCCCGGACGGTGTACGAGGAGCGGCTCTACGAGGCATCGCTCGGTGAGCTGATCGCCCTGCTCAACGAGGTGTCCGACGAGGTGGGCGACCTCGTCGTCGTGGGGCACAACCCGGGTATGCACGCCCTGGCGGACGCCTTGTCGGGCGAGGCCGACGGGGACCTGCTGGCCCGGCTGAACCGCTCGGGGTACCCCACTTCGGCCATCGCGGTGATCAGCTTCACCGGTTCGTGGAAGAGCGTCGAACACGGGGTCGGCCGACTGGTCGCCTTCTGGGCGCCGCACGCCTGACGAGCGGCCGGGCGGAGCCCGGACGGCGCGGGCCGAGCCGGTGCCGTGGCTGGTGATCCAGTGATCCCACGGCCCGGCGGCGCGGTGACCGACGGCCCGTGCCGGCGCGTCCATGGACGCCGGCGAGCGCGGGCATCGGCGGGGCACCGGCGCGGCGGGGGAGCGGACCGGCGGGGACCGGACCGGGTGGCGCGCCGGCGTCACGCGCGCCGGTGTCACTCGTGCGTGTTGGCCGCCTCGACCTCTTCACGGGTGACGCCCAGCAGATACAGCACCGTGTCCAGGAATGGCACGTTCACCGCCGTGTGCGCCGCCTCCCGGACCACCGGCTTGGCGTTGAACGCGACGCCCAGGCCGGCCGCGTTGAGCATGTCGAGGTCGTTGGCGCCGTCGCCGATCGCCACCGTCTGGGAGAGCGGCACCCCGGCCTCGGCGGCGAACCGGCGCAGCAGCCGCGCCTTGCCCGCCCGGTCCACGATCTCGCCGGTGACCCGGCCGGTCAGTCTGCCGTCCACGATCTCCAGGGTGTTGGCCGAGGCGAAGTCCAGCCCCAGCCGCTCCCGCAGGTCGTCGGTGACCTGGGTGAACCCCCCGGACACCACGCCCACCTGGAAGCCCAGCCGCTTCAGGGTGCGGATCAGGGTCCGGGCGCCGGGCGTCAGCCGCACCTCCGCGCGGACCTTGTCCACCACCGACTCGGGCAGCCCCTCCAGGAGCGCCACCCGCGCGTGCAACGACTGTTCGAAGTCCAGCTCGCCGCGCATCGCCCGGGCGGTCACCTCGGCCACCTCGGCCTCACAGCCCGCGTGGGCCGCGAACAGCTCGATGACCTCGTCCTGGATCAGCGTCGAGTCGACGTCCATCACCACCAGGCGCTGCGCCCGGCGCTGCAACCCGGCGGCCACGACGGCGACGTCCACCCCGAGCTTCGCGGCCTCTATCGCCAGCGCGGTGCGCAGCGCCTCCGTCCCGGCGCCGGAGACCGCGAACTCCACGGCCGTCACGGGGTACTTGGCGAGGCGGAAGATACGGTCGATGTTGCCGCCGGTGCCCGTGATGCGGGCCGCGATGGCGGCCGTGGACTCCGCGGTGAGCGGGTGCCCCAGCACCGTGACATGGGAACGGCCCGTACCACGCGGCCTGTTGTCACCCCGGCCGGAGATGATCTCCGTCTGGAGGTGCATGGACTCGGCCCAGCTGTGCACCGTCGACCGCAGGCCGCCCTCGGCCGAGGCCCCTCCGGCGGGCGCGGTGACCAGCGCGCAGAGGGTGATCCGGCCCCGGGTGACGACCTGTTCGATGTCCACGACGTCGACCGCGTAGGCGGCGAGCGTGTCGAAGAGGCCGGCGGTGATGCCCGGCCGGTCCTTCCCGAAGATCTTGACGAGGAGGGTGGGCACGTCGTCACCGGCGGCGGGGGTGACGGGCGGGGGCAACGGTGCGCTCATGGTCCTTCTACCGTATCCGGTGCCCGTGAGGCGGTCGCAGGGGGAGGCGGACAGCGGGACGACTGTTCACCGCGCGGCTACCGGCGCGGCGGCCGGCCGTCCGGTCCCGGCCACCCCCGGGGTGCGGGCGGCGGAGGCGGCGGTGGCGGGGGCGGGCTCCCGTACGGACGGCGGGAACGCTCCTGCGGCGGCCCGGGCCGGGGACCGCGCCGCGCACTGGAGGACGGGCCGGAAGCGGGACCGGCCGCGGGGCCGGTCGAGGTGGTGGCCGAGGGGTCGACCCGGGGACCCGGGGGAGTGTCCGGGCGGGGCCCGGGCCCCGGGCGCAGATAGGGGTTGGTGTCATCCCGTGCCGGACGGTAGCCGGGCGACGGCCGGTGCGGCCCGGGCTCGTCCTCCCCGCCCCCACCGGCCGGACCGCCCCCGCCTCCACCGGCCGTACCGCCCGCGCCTCCGCCGGCTGGTCCACCGGCCGAGCGCCCCGCGCCTTCGCCCGCCGCCCCACCGGCCGGGTGCCCATACCCCGAGCCGCCGTATCCCGCGCCCGGCTGCCCCGCCCATCCCGGTACCGCCCCTCCAGGCCCCCACCCGTCCCTTCCTTCTCGTCCGTCTCGTCCTCCTCGTTCTTCCCGCGCATACGCCACGGCTCCCCGCCCCGCCGCCCCCGTGGCGCACGCGAGCAGCCCGCCCACCGTCCCGGCCGCCAGGCCCCACGCCGCCCCGAGGACCGCCGCGAGGAGCCCGTTCCCCCGCAGGTCGAGCCCGGCGCCGACCGCGTCGACGCCCAGCACCGACAGCCCGGCGTCCGCCTTCACCCGCGTCCCGAGGGCGAGCAGCGGCAGCGCAGCGGCCGTCACCGCGCCCAGCGCGAGGCCGCACCGCCCCGCGTACGCCACCGCGCTCCGCGCCCCCCGGGGGGTACGGACCGCCGTGAGCACCCCGGCCAGCAGCAGGGCCACCGCGCTCGCGACCGCCAGCAGCCACACCCGTCCGTCGTACTCCGCCAGCCGGCCCACCGTGACCGGCCGGTCGGTGCCCCCGGCCAGCAGATCGTCGAGCGGGGAGGGGAGCACCTCCGTCAGCGTCCCCGCGGCCCGGCCGTGCCAGGGGACGAACAGGCCGAGCGGCAGCCCGAGCCACACCCCGTTCGGCGCCCCGAGCAGCGCGCCGCCGGCCACCCGCCGGGGATGGTCGTCGCCGGCCGCGGCGACCAGCGCCGCGGCCCACCCGGCGGCGACGGCCAGGACGAGGACGCCGCACAGCGCCGAGGCCGCCGGCCGTACCGTCCGGTGGAGGGCGCCGGCACCGCGCGGCAGCGGGGCCCGGCGCGCGGCGAGCACGGCGATCAGCAGCACGGCCGCCACCCAGAACGCGCCGCCCAGCAGCGAGGGCCCGGTCCGTACCGAGAAGCCGACGTCCGCCTTGGCGTGGGCGAGGTCGGCCAGCCCCTGGGCGAGCCCCCCGCCGATGTCCCCGATGTCGCCGACACCGGGAATCTCCAGTTTCGGAAGGTTCGGGCCGCTCCGCTCCGCGTCGCCCAGGCCGAGCCCTTTGCCCTGGAAGGTGAGGGTGGACGAGCCGGCCCAGGCCAGCCCCCCGAGCAGCAGCAGGAACACCGAGGCCACCGCCCCGGCGCGCAAGGCGAGTTCACGGCCGCCGACCACCGGTCCCGCCGCCCGCAGCGACCGGGCGAACGACCAGCCGAGCACCAGCGCTCCCACCAGGCTCACGCCCAACGGCGTCAGCTCGATGGCGGTGTGCGCGGCGGCGCCCCGGATCCCGAACGCCTCCAGCGCTCCCGACGGCTCGACGGTCCCGCCGACCGCGAGGACGGTCACCGCGGCCGTCATCGGCCCCAGCTCCCCGGCCGCGTCCGCGCCGAGGAGGTGCAGCCCCAGCGCCGCCACCCCCGCCATGGCGAGGAACGCCCAGCCCACCCCCGCCACCGCGAAGATGATCATGTGGACGCCCCGAGCTGGGCACCGTCCGCTGGTGATGGTCATCACGGCCCCCCGGTCCGTCCCCGCCCCGGCCCCCGGCCCCGGGGGTGAGTGACTCCCGGGCGGCCGTGGGTGATTACCACTCTCCGGTGGTGTTTCCGGCCCGTCAACGGCGCTCGGAAAGCGGGGGGCGCCAATCCCCGACTTTCGATCGGGGGACTGTGCCTGAAATAGTTCCTCCCGATGTTCGCCATCCCTAGACTCCCTGTGCAGGGGGTACATCGGGGGACAAGTAGTGGGGCATGGAGTGCCTGAACTCGTACTGGAATTGAATGGACAGACCTGGACGCTCGATCCGTCCCGGTCGTACACCCTCGGACGCGATCCGCAGGGCGACATGGTGCTGGAGGACGCCAGGGTCTCGTGGCGCCACGCCATCGTCCGCTGGGACGGCCGCAGTTGGGTGCTCGAGGACCAGGGCAGCACCAACGGCACCTACGCGCAGGGGCAGCGGGTTCACCAGGTGGAGATCGGCCCCGGCTCGGTCGTCCACCTGGGCAACGCGACCGACGGTCCGCGGCTGAGCGCCGCCGGTACCGCCGGTGCCGCCGCGCCGCCCGCCGGCGACCTGTACAGCGCGCAGACCGCGCTGGCGGCCCAGCCCGGCCACGCGGCGCCGCAGCAGCAGGCCCCCGGCATGTGGCAGCAGCCCCCGCACGGCGGACCGCAGCAGTACCAGCAGCACCCGCAGTACCAGCAGCACCCGCAGCCCCACAGTGGCTGGCAGCAGCCGCAGGCCGCCGCCCAGGCGCCCTGGCAGCAGGCCCAGCACGCCCAGCAGCCCCAGCAGCCTCAGCACGCGCAGCACGGCCAACAGGTCCAGCAGCCACAGCAGGCGCAGCCGCACATCCCGCACCAGGCGTCCTCGCCGGAGCAGGGCCGGCCGCCCCAGGGCGCGGGGGCCGGCACCCCGCCCGTCTACGGCGACCGCAGCCCGACCACGTTCCACCAGCTGGCCCAGGGCCGGGTGATGCGCATCGGTCGTGCCCTGGAGAACGAGCTGGTCGTCGCCGACCTCCAGGTCTCCCGGTACCACGCCGAGTTCCGGGCCACCCCCGACGGCCGCTTCGAGATCGTCGACCTGGGCAGCCATAACGGCACCTACGTCAACGGCCAGCCGGTCCGCCAGCAGATCCTCGGCCCCCAGGACATCGTCGGCGTCGGCCACTCCACGTTCCGGCTCGTCGGCGACCGGCTGGAGGAGTTCGTCGACACCGGCGACGTCTCCTTCTCGGCCCGCCACCTGACCGTCACCGTGGACGGCGGCAAGCAGATCCTCAAGGACGTCTCCTTCGGCGTCCCCGAGAAGTCGCTGATCGCCGTCATCGGGCCGTCGGGCTCCGGCAAGTCCACCCTGCTCAAGGCGCTGACCGGCTACCGGCCCGCCAACCAGGGTGACGTCCTCTACGACAACCGGAACCTGTACAAGCAGTTCGCCGAGCTGCGGCAGCGCATCGGTCTGGTCCCGCAGGACGACATCCTGCACAAGGAGCTCACCGTCCGGAAGGCGCTCCGCTACGCCGCCAAGCTCCGCTTCCCCGGCGACACCGCGCCCGCCGAGCGCGAGGCCCGCATCGACGAGGTGCTCCGCGAGCTCAAGCTCGACATCCACAAGGACAAGAAGGTCACCTCCCTCTCCGGCGGCCAGCGCAAGCGCGTCTCCGTCGCCCTGGAGCTGCTCACCAAGCCGTCGCTGATCTTCCTGGACGAGCCCACCTCGGGCCTCGACCCGGGCATGGACCGCGACGTGATGCAGCTGCTGCGCGGCCTCGCCGACGACGGCCGTACGGTCCTGGTCGTCACCCACTCCGTCGCCGAGCTGGCCCTCTGCGACAAGCTGCTGGTCATGGCGCCCGGCGGTTCCGTCGCCTACTTCGGCCCGCCGGAGGAGGCGCTCAACTTCTTCGGCTACGAGACCTGGGCGGACGTCTTCTCGGCGTTCGAGAACTACCGCGACTACGACTGGGCGGGCCGCTGGAAGGGCTCGCAGCACTACCAGATGTACGCCGCGGACATCGACGCCGTCGCCCCGCAGTCGGTCCACGTCCAGCCGCAGATGGTCCGGCCGCACAAGGCCCAGAGCTGGGGCTCCCAGCTCTGGACGCTGATGCGCCGCTACGTCTCGGTCATCGCCTCCGACCGCGGCTTCATGGGCCTGATGCTCATCCTGCCCGCCGTCCTCGGCGGCGTGAGCTGTGTGATCCCGTCCGACTTCGGACTCTCGGCGCCCCCCAAGGGCCACAACCAGGACGCCGGCACGATCATGCTGATCCTCGCGGTCGGCATGTGCTTCTCCGGGGCCGCCAACTCCGTCCGTGAGCTCATCAAGGAACGGGTGATCTACGAACGGGAACGGGCGGTCGGCCTCTCCCGGTCCGCCTACCTGATGTCCAAGGTCATCGTGCTGGGCGCGATCACCGCGCTGCAGGGCGTCATCATCTGCGCCATCGGCTTCTCCGTCCGGAAGCTGCCCACCGAGGGCCTGATCCTCAAGGCGCTCCCGGCCGCCGAGCTCTGCCTGGTCATCATCGCGCTGGGCTTCACGTCGATGATGATCGGCCTGGTGATCTCCTCCCTGGTGAAGACCGCGGAGAAGACCATGCCGCTGCTGGTGATGTTCGCGATCGTCCAGGTCGTCTTCACCGGCATCATGTTCAAGGTCTACGACGCCCCGGGCGTCGAGCAGGTCGCGTGGCTGATGCCCTCCCGCTGGGCCATCGGCGCCGCGGGCGCCACCCTGGACCTCTCCCACCTCATGGCGCCCTTCGACAAGAACAACCCGAACAACCTCGACCCGCTCTGGGCGCACACCGTCTCGCAGTGGGGCATCGACCTGTTCGTCCTCCTCGCGCTCGGCGTCGCCTGCGGCTTCGCGGTCGCCCGGCTGCTGCGCCGGCACGAGCCCGAGGTCATGCGGAAGTAACGCGGAAACGGCCGGGCTCCGAATAGCCGGCCGAAAACAGACCGGCCGAAAACAGAAAAGCCGTCGCACATTGCGACGGCAAAAAGGGCGGTGACATCCGGAAACCCGGATGTCACCGCCCTTCTGTTTATGTCGTCAGCGACCGGCTCAGTAGGCCGAGTTGACGTTGTCCATCGAGCCGTAGACCGCGGCCGCGTAGTTGCAGGCAGCGGTGATGTTGGCGACCGGGTCGTAGATGTCCCAGGAGGTGCCGTCGACGTGGTACGCCTTGAAGGTCGGGTCGATCACCTGGAGCAGGCCCTTGGAGGGGATGCCCGCGGCGGCGTTCGAGTCCCAGTTGTTGATGGCCTGCGGGTTGCCCGTCGACTCCCGCATGATGTTGCGGTAGATGCCGTCGTAGGTGCCCGGGATGCCCTTGGCCTTCATGATGTCCAGGGCCTCGCGGATCCAGCCGTCGAGGTTGTTCGCGTAGGCCTTCGGGGCGGGGGCGGCGGTCTTGGCCGGCGCGGCGGGCGCGGCCTTGACCGGCTGGCGCGCGGCGGACCGGCTCGCGGCCTCCTTCTCGGCGCGCTCCTTCTCCGCCTTGGCCTTCGCCTCGGCGGCGGCCTTCTTCTTGGCCTCCGCCTCCGCGCGGGCCTGGCCCGCGGCGGTGTCGGACTGCTTCACCAGCTCGTCGCGCTGGGCGTCGGTGCCGAACGCCTTGGCGTTCCACGCGACGGGCTTCACGCCGATCGCGGCCTGCTGCTCACCCTCGGTGGAGCCGCTCGGGACGACGGCGAGCGCCACTGCCGCGACGCCGGCCGCGGCGATGCCCGCGGCGGAGAACTTGTGGACCTTGGTGAGACGGCTATAGCCGGAGACGGTGGAGCGCATGACTGTGCTGAACCTCTTCCAATCGCGTGAGTCGCAGTGGCCCGGATCGGCGCGGATGAAGCGCCGTTTCTCGATCTGCGGCGCCCTGCGACGGGGCAATTGTTAGCGGCCGCAAAATGCGCTGGCAAAGGTGTGACGTACTATCCGACTTCGTTGTCGGTACTACCGGCACGGGCCGCCGGAAAGGGTCCCGCGCCCGCTCAGCCCCCCTTTTACGGCGGTTTTACGTCTCCACTACCGGTTGTCGTAGGTGATGTGCGTCCTATGCGCGGCGTCACACCGAGCAGCGCTCCCTCACACTCGGTGTGACCGTCTCCGCACGGTGTGTACGAGGTTTTCAGACGCCCGTCCGGCGGGTTCCCGGCCGATCGGTCAAACCTCCACCAGCACCTGGTCCAGGCTCTTCCGCACCAGGTCCGGCACCTGGCAGTCGTCCGCCGGATACCCCACGGGGATCACCGCGAACGCCTTCTCGTTCACCGGCCGCCCCAGCACCTCCCCGAGGAACCGCATCGGACTCGGCGTGTGCACCAGCGCCGCCAGCCCCGACAGGTGCAGCGTCGACAGCAGCATCCCGACCGCGATGCCCACCGACTCGTCCACGTAGTAGTGCTTGCGCCGCTCCCCGTCCGGCCCCAGCCAGTACCGCTGCTGGAAGACCACGACCAGTGCCGGCGCGTCCGTCAGATGCGGCTTCACCTCGTCCGTGCCCAGCGGCCGCAGCGCCGCCAGCCACTCCTCGCCGAGCCGCCCGGCGTAGGAGACGCGCTCCTCCTCCTCGGCCGCCGCCCGGATCCGCGCCCGTACCTCCGGATCCTTGACCAGGACGAACGTCCACGGCTGCTGGTGCGCCCCGGACGGCGACGTGGCCGCGCACGCGATGGCGTCCCGCACCACGCGCTCCGGCACCGGATCGGCCGAGAACCGGCGCACGGTCCTGCGGTCCGCCATCCGCTCCCGCAGCTCCGCGGCGCGCGCGAGCGACTCCTCGGCGGGCATCCGCGCGGGCCGGTAGGGGACCGGCCGGTAGGGGTCGCCATGGGTGGGTGTCCACTGCACAGAGGTCGACATGGACCGAGTCTGGCGGGCGCAGGGCCCTCCGGCCTAGGCCCCGGGGCCCACCCGTCGGCCACCGGCGGTCCGATCCGCCGGCGGATCACCGCCGGTTACGGTGGGCCGCATGAGCCAAGGCCCCCGCTCCGGCCTGCCCGCCGTGAGCACCGCGATCCTCGCGATGAGCAGACACCTGGAAGTCCGCGACGTCCTCAAGACCATCGTCGTCTCCGCCCGCGAGCTGCTCGGTGCCCGGTACGCCGCCCTCGGGGTGCCGGACGACCACGGCGGCTTCGCCCAGTTCGTCGTCGACGGCATCAGCGAGGAGGAGTGGAAGGCCATCGGCCCGCTGCCCCGGCAGCACGGCATCCTCGCCGCGATGCTCCAGGAGAAGACCCCGCAGCGGCTGCCCGACGTCCGCGAGGACCCGCGTTTCGGCGGCTGGCCCGACGCCCACCCTGACATGTCCGACTTCATCGGCATGCCGATCGCCGACGGCGACGAGAACCTCGGCGTCCTCTTCCTCGCCAACAAAGTCGACAAAGGGGGGACGCGGAAGTGCCCCCCGGGCGGCTGCGCCTTCACCGACGAGGACGAGGAGCTCCTCTCCGTCCTCGCCCAGCACGCCGCCATCGCCCTGACCAACGCCCGCCTCTACGAGCGCAGCCGCGAGCTGACCATCGCCGGCGAGCGCGCCCGCCTCGCCCACGAGCTGCACGACGCCGTGGCGCAGAAGCTGTTCTCGCTGCGCCTCACCGCCCAGGCCGCCACCGCCCTGGTGGACCGCGACCCGGCCCGCGCCAAGGACGAGCTCCAGCAGGTCGCCCGGCTCGCCGCCGAGGCCACCGACGAGCTGCGCGCCGCCGTCGTCGAGCTGCGCCCGGCCGGACTGGACGAGGACGGGCTCGTCGCCACCCTGCGCACCCAGGTCAAGGTGCTCGACCGGGCGCACGCCGCGCACGTCTCCTTCGCCTCCCACGGGATGCGGGCCCTTCCGGCCGCCCAGGAGGAGGCGCTGCTGCGGGTCGCCCAGGAGGCGCTGCACAACGCGCTGCGCCACTCCGGGGCCGCGCACGTCGACGTCACCCTCGCCCGCCGCGGGCAGGGCGCCGTGCTGCGGGTGGCCGACGACGGAAGCGGATTCGACCCCTCCGCGGTCCGGCGGGCCGGCCGGCACCTCGGCCTGGTCTCCATGCGCGACCGGGCCAACGGGGTCGGCGGCAGGCTGAACGTGGACTCGGAGCCCGGCGAGGGCACCGCGATCGAGATGGAGGTGCCCGGTGGCTGAAGAGACCAGGCCGGGGAAACAGGGGACCGCGAGCGGCCGGACGATCCGGGTGCTGCTGGTCGACGACCACCAGGTGGTCCGCAAGGGGCTGCGCACCTTCCTGGAGATCCAGGACGACATCGAGGTCGTCGGGGAGGCCGGTGACGGCGCCGAGGGCGTGGCGCGGGCCGAGGAGCTGCACCCGGACGTGATCCTCATGGACGTGAAGATGCCCGGCATGGACGGCATCGAGGCGCTGCGCAGGCTGCGCGCCCTGGAGAGCCCGGCCCGGGTGCTGGTCGTCACCAGCTTCACCGAGCAGCGCACGGTGATCCCGGCGCTGAAGGCCGGCGCGGCCGGCTATGTGTACAAGGACGTGGACCCGGACGCGCTCGCCGGGGCCATCCGGTCCGTGCACGCCGGGCACGTCCTCCTCCAGTCGGAGGTGGCGGGGGCGCTGCTGGCGCAGGACGACACGGGCGGCACCCAGGGCCGGGGCAACGCGCTGACCGAGCGGGAGCGGGAGGTCCTCGCCCTGATCGCCGACGGCCGGTCCAACCGGGAGATCGCGCGGGCGCTGGTGCTGTCGGAGAAGACGGTCAAGACGCACGTCTCCAACATCCTGATGAAGCTCGACCTCGCCGACCGCACCCAGGCGGCTCTGTGGGCGGTCCGGCACGGCATCGGCGACTGACCGGGCCGTACCGACCGACCGGGCCGTACCGGGAGCGGTGCCGTCCACCGGAACGTCTCATTCCGGCCACCGATTCATGCGGTCGTGTGATTGTCGGGATACCCCAGAAACCCGACCGGTGGTGGCCCGTTCTCCATGACGTAGCCACGGCGGCTGGCCGTGGCAGCGTTCCAGGAAGGTCAGACGAAGAGTGAAGAACATGAAGAAGGCCGCTGCCGTCACGATCGCGGCCGGCGGTCTCGCCCTCGCCGGTGCCGGCATCGCGTCGGCCCACGGGGGAGCCCCGGCCGCCGGCGCCATCGCGAAGAACAACCCCGGCGTCGTCTCCGGCAACATCGTCCAGGTGCCGGTCACCGTCCCGGTGAACCTCTGCAGCAACACGGTCAACGTGCTCGGCTCGCTGAACCCCACCCACGGCAACGTCTGCGTCAACGAGTAGCCAACGGGTGACGGACGGCGCCGTTCCCGGCGCTTCCGGTCGGCCGGTCCCGCCGCGGCGGGACCGGCCGCGAAGGGTGATCAATCGTCCGAATGAGGGCAAACTCAACGATCGGCGTGCCGTCGGCGGAGTGGTGACGTTCATCAGGGCGCGACTCCGTCACCGGGGTCGCGAGGTCACCAGCAAAGGAAGCCACCCATGAACAGTGCCAAAAAGGCCGCCCTCGTTCTGGCCGCGGCAGGCGTATCCGTCGGCGCTTCTGTCGGCACCGCGGTCGCGCACGACAGCGACGGCGCCACCGCCCACGGCATCGCCAAGGGCTCGCCCGGCGTCATCTCGGGCAACGTCATCCAGATCCCCCTGGACGTCCCGATCAACGCCTGCGGCAACACGGTCGACATCCTGCTCGGGATCCTGAACCCGACGTTCGGGAACGTCTGCGTCGTCAAGTGACGCTCCGGAAGGCCCCGCGAACCGTACGGCTCGCGGGGCCTCCCCCTGTCCGGACCGCAACCGGTCCCTTCCGGGTCACGGCCGGTCCCCTCCGGACCGCCACCGGTCCCGCCCCGGCTACGGCCGGTCCCGCTCCCGTCGCTCCACCGGCGCGTTGTACGCCGCCACCAGGGCCCGCCGCGCCGTCCGCTCCACCGGCCGCAGCGCCGCCGCCCGGGCCGCGATCCCCGACGCGCTCATCGCGCCGCCGTGCTCATGGCTCCCCGCGTCCCCCGTCCCGTACGCCAGGGCGACCAGCGCGGCCACCCGCTGCGCGAGCTCCAGCACCCGGGCCGCGCGCTGCGGATATCCGGGGGCCAGGATCGCGCGGTCCCGTTCGGCCCGCGCCCGGTAGGCCTCCAGCGCGGCCCGGGCCACCGGGCCCGATCCCGCCACGTCGAGCCGCGTCAGCACCTCCGTCGCCTCGCGCAGCGCCTCGGCCAGCTCCCGCTCCGCCTCGCCCAGCGACGGCACGTCGGCGGGCGGCGCGTCCCGTACCGGCGAGCAGCGCCAGACGACCTCCACGTGCAGATCGGCGGCGTCCGGCCCGGACCCCGCCGCCCGCACCTCGGGCACCAGTCCCACCCCCGCCTCCGGGGCCAGGACGGCCTCCTCCGCCTCCAGCGCGAGCGCGTTGAACTCCGGCGGCCCGCTCAGCCCCAGCGGATGTCCCGGCACCGGCAGCGCCAGCCGCAGCCCCGTGGCCCCCAGCGAGCGCAGCCGGCCCAGCGCGAGCGTCAGCCCCACCGGGCCGGACTCGCCCGGCAGACCGGTCACGCGGTGGATCGCGTCACTCCCTGTGATGTGGTGCGCAGCGTCATCAGGTGCGGCATAACCGGCAAGAAGGGCATTTCCCCAGGCGGTGAACCGCCCCGATCGATGTTCGTCGAGCATGGGCCCCAGCCTAGGGACCGGCGATGACGGCCGGTGGCGTAGGTTTTCCCTGGGGGCTGCGCCGACAGGCGCCAGCGACGACGAACTGCAATGGGAGACAACGCGCTCATGAGCGATGTGCTGGAACTGGTGGACGTATCCGTGGTCCGCGAGGGCCGGGCTCTGGTGGACCAGGTCTCCTGGTCGGTCAAGGAGGGGGAGCGCTGGGTCATCCTCGGCCCCAACGGCGCGGGCAAGACCACCCTCCTGAATGTCGCCTCCAGCTACCTGTTCCCGACCAAGGGCACCGCCCGCATCCTCGGCGAGAAGCTCGGCGCCGTGGACGTCTTCGAACTGCGCCCGCGCATCGGCATCGCCGGCATCGGCCTGGCCGACAAGCTGCCGCGCAGCCAGACCGTCCTGCAGACGGTGCTCACCGCCGCCTACGGCATGACGGCCACCTGGCACGAGGACTACGAGTCCGTCGACGAGCAGCGCGCCCGCGCCTTCCTCGACGTGCTCGGCATGACCGAGTACCTGGACCGCAAGTTCGGCACCCTCTCCGAGGGCGAGCGCAAGCGCACCCTCATCGCCCGCGCGATGATGATCGACCCCGAGCTGCTGATGCTGGACGAGCCCGCCGCGGGTCTCGACCTCGGCGGCCGCGAGGACCTGGTGCGCCGTCTCGGCCGGCTCGCCCGCGACCCGCTCGCGCCCTCGATGATCATGGTCACCCACCACGTCGAGGAGATCGCCCCCGGCTTCACCCACGTCCTGATGCTCCGTCAGGGCAAGGTGCTCGCCGCCGGCCCCATCGAGCTCGAACTCACCTCGCGCAACCTGTCGAAGTGCTTCGGCCTCCCGCTGGTCGTCGAGAGCCGCGGCGACCGCTGGACCGCCCACGGCCTGCCGCTCTCCTGACCCCGCCCACGCGCCCGGTCCCCCCTCCCGGGGGACCGAGGAGCCCTGTCGGTGACCCCGTCCGCGCGCCTACCATGACCATGTGAACACATGGGCGTGGTGGCTCGTGGCCGCCGTCGGTCTGGGAATCCCCCTGGTCGTCACCGCGATGCCGGAGTTCGGCATGCTGGCGATCGGGGCCGTCGCCGCTTCCGTCACCGACGCCCTGGGGGGCGGCACGGTGCTGCAGTTCGTCGTCTTCGCCGTCGTCTCCGTCGCCCTGATCGCCGTGGTCCGGCCGATCGCCAACCGGCAGCGCACCGGCCGCCCCGCCCACGCCTCCGGTGTGGAAGCCCTGAAAGGGCGCCAGGCCGTCGTCCTGGAACGGGTCGACGGCCGGGGCGGACGCATCAAGCTGGCGGGCGAGATCTGGTCGGCCCGCTCCCTCGACGGCGAGCGGACCTTTGAAGTGGGCGAGCAGGTGGACGTCGTCGACATCGACGGCGCGACGGCGGTGGTCATGTGAGACGCCCGCCCGGTGGGCCCGGTGCAGCCGCCGCGCCGGCAACGGCCGTACGCCCGGGGGCCGTCGGCGGTGGAGGGGGAGCGGCGATGTGATCGATCCCGGTCCGGCGCCTGCGCCGCACCGCCGGTTCTGACAGACTCCCCCAACACGCGGATCCCGTCCGAGCGACGGCCGGCCGACCCACGAGAAAGGCACGAGGAGCCACGACATGGCGATCATCATCGTCCTGATCATCCTGGTGGTGCTCGTCTTCATCGCCCTCATGAAGACGGTGCAGGTGATCCCACAGGCCAGCGCCGCCATCGTCGAGCGCTTCGGCCGCTACACCCGCACGCTCAACGCCGGCCTCAACATCGTCGTCCCGTTCATCGACTCGATCCGGAACCGCATCGACCTCCGCGAACAGGTCGTGCCGTTCCCCCCGCAGCCGGTCATCACCCAGGACAACCTCGTCGTCAACATCGACACCGTCATCTACTACCAGGTGACCGACGCGCGTGCCGCGACCTACGAGGTGTCCAGCTTCATCCAGGCCATCGAGCAGCTCACCGTCACCACCCTCCGCAACATCATCGGCGGCATGGACCTGGAACGGACCCTCACCTCCCGTGAGGAGATCAACGCGGCACTGCGCGGCGTCCTCGACGAGGCGACCGGCAAGTGGGGCATCCGCGTCAACCGCGTCGAGCTCAAGGCGATCGAACCGCCCACCTCCATCCAGGACTCGATGGAGAAGCAGATGCGCGCCGACCGGGACAAGCGCGCCGCCATCCTCACCGCCGAGGGCATCCGCCAGTCCCAGATCCTCACCGCCGAGGGCGAGAAGCAGTCCGCGATCCTCCGCGCCGAGGGCGAGGCCAAGGCCGCCGCGCTCCGCGCCGAGGGCGAGGCCCAGGCCATCCGCACGGTCTTCGAGTCCATCCACGCCGGCGACCCCGACGAGAAGCTGCTCTCCTACCAGTACCTCCAGATGCTCCCGAAGATCGCCGAAGGCGACGCCAACAAGCTCTGGATCGTGCCCAGCGAGATCGGCGACGCCCTCAAGGGCCTCAGCGGCGCCGTCGGTAACTTCGGCCCCATGGGCGGCGGCGGGGGCGGAAAGTCCGCCGGCACCAAGGAGAGCCCGCGCCGCGAACAGCCCCCGATCGACTGACCCGACGCGCCCCGCGCACGTCCCGCTTCCCGCACGGAACGGCCTCCCGCGATCATCGCTTTACCGGCCGTTCTCGTGCATGATCGGTGCGGCCCCCCGACCTCTGACGGCGGGGAGGCGTCTTACCGATCCTAAGGAGATGGCCTTGTCCATCTGGGAAGCACTCGCGGTCTTCGCGGCCGGCATAGGAGCCGGCACCATCAACGCCATCGTCGGCTCCGGAACCCTGTTCACCTTCCCGGTGCTCCTCGCCACCGGACTGCCGCCGGTCACCGCCAACGTCTCCAACACCCTCGGCCTCGTCACCGGCAACATCAGCGGCGCCGTCGGCTACCGCCGCGAACTCCGCGACCAGCGCGGCCGGATCGTCCGCTTCGGCCTCGTCGCCCTCGCCGGCGGGCTCACCGGAGCGGCCCTGCTGCTCACCCTGCCGTCCAAGGCCTTCGACGCGATCGTCCCCGCCCTCATCGCCCTGGCGCTGGTCCTCGTCGTCCTCCAGCCCCGCCTCGCCCGCGCCCTCGCCCGCCGCCGCGAACGCACCGGCACCCGGCCGCACGCCGACGGCGGCGTGGCCCTCCTCCTCGGCCTGCTCCTCGCCAGCGCCTACGGCGGATACTTCGGCGCGGCCCAGGGCGTCCTCTACCTCTCCCTGATGGGCCTGCTCCTCGACGACGACCTCCAGCGCGTCAACGCGCTCAAGAACGTCCTCGGCGTCGTCGTCAACGGCGTCGCCGCCCTCTTCTTCCTCTTCGTCGCCCACATCGACTGGACGGCCGTCGTGCTGATCGCCGTCAGCTCCACCCTGGGCGGCCAGCTGGGCGCCCGCGTCGCCCGCCGCCTGAAGCCGCAGATGCTGCGCGGCGTCATCGTGGTGGTGGGCGTCGTCGCCATCGCGCAGCTGCTGCTGCGCAAGTAGGGGGCCCACCGCGCGGCAAGACCCCCTCGGACGCCTACGCGGCGGGAACCGCCAGCCACTCCGGCAGCCGCTCCCCGTCGTACGCGCCGACCGACAGCAACAGCGCGTCGGACGGCGTGGGTTCGAAGGGCCGCCGCAGCAACCGCATCCCCGCCTGCTCCGGCGTCCGGTCCGCCTTGCGGTGGTTGTCCTCGGCACAGGCGGCGACGGTGTTCAGCCAGGTGTCCCCGCCGCCCCGGGACCGCGGCAGCACATGGTCCACGGTCGTGGCCCGCCGCCCGCAGTACGCGCACCGGTGCCGGTCACGCACCAGCACCCCCCGACGGGACCACGGCGCACGTCTTCGGAACGGCACCCGTACGTACCGGCGCAACCGGATCACTTGGGGCGCCGGCAGTTCCATCGCGGACGAATGGAGGCGCAGGCCGGGGCGGGCCAGTTCCACAACGGCCTTGTCCTGCAGTACGAGCACCACCGCACGCCGCAGCGACACCGTCGCCAGCGGCTCGAAGCTCGCGTTCAGGACCAGCGTCTCCCGCATTCCGTTCCACCTCCCGGCCGTCACCCCGCCCCGGTGGCGGAGATGGCTCAACTGTGCCGGGAGGGCCGGAACGCGACAACGCAATTTCCGCAGCTGACAAGGGAGTTGAGACGGGGGAGAGAAGGGAGGCAGGCGGGGACGCTCCGGGCCCCTCCCCCGTGTCGACACCGGGCCCGGAGCGTACGGCAGCGGACGCGGCCGCTCCGGGCCCACGCCCGGAACTCCGGCGGACGGCCGGCGCGGAACGCGCTCACACCCTCCCCGCCACTGCGGTGCCCACTGCCCGACGGCCGCATGCGAAGCCGTCGGCCCCCACCACTGTGCGGGCCGCGACAGCCGCCGCGCAACGGAATTTCCGGCCGCCCGGACAGGACGGCCGGCGCCGAAACGGCGGCGCGGGATCAGCCGTTCGCCGGCGTCTCGTGCTCACCGATCAGCTGCGCCCGGGCCAGCGTGTGGAAGCGCAGGTTGAAGCCGACGGCGGCGGGGGAGGCGTCCGCGTCGGGACCCAGCTTCTCCTGGTCCACGGCGTACACGGTGAAGACGTAGCGGTGCGGGCCGTCCCCGGGCGGCGGCGCGGCACCGCCGAAGTCACGCGTCCCGTAGTCGTTCCGGACGTGCACGGCACCCGCGGGCAGCCCCTTCATCTCACCGCCGCCCGCACCGGCGGGCAGCTCGGTGACGTCCGCCGGGATGTCGAACAGCACCCAGTGCCAGAAGCCGCTGCCCGTCGGCGCGTCCGGATCGAAACACGTGACGGCGAAGCTCCTGGTCCCCTCCGGGAACCCCTCCCACCGCAGGTGCGGCGAGCGGTTGGCGCCGCCGAACGTCTGCGCCTCGGCGAGCCGGGCCCCCGCCCGGACGTCGTCGCTCACCACGGTGAACGAGGGCACGGGCGGCAGGAAGTCGTGGGGGAGCGGCGGACGGCCCTGCACAGGGGACGCGGACGACACGTCTGACACGGTGACACCTCCGGAAACGCGCGGATACGTGAAATCGCCAGCCTAACGAGGCGGGGACGGTCCGGGCTGCGACCATAAGGCGCGTGCTTCGACGTGTGTACCGACATGTGGCCCGCCACGTGTCACGACGATGCGGACGACGACCGTCCGGCCGTGCCCTGCGCACCCTGACGGCCCTCCTCGCCGCCCTGCCCCTGTTCCTCCTCCCCGCCTGCTCGTCCGGCAGTCACGGCAAAACCGGAAAGGCGGCCACATCGCCCCACGGCTCCGCCGGCGACGGCACCCGGGGCGCCGGCCCGACGCCCGCCTGGGCCAAGGGCATGAAGACCGTCACCCCGGACAGGCTTCCCCCCGAGGCGCGGCGCACTCTCGAACTCATCGCGAAGGGAGGCCCCTTCCCGTACCCCAAGGACGGCACGGTCTTCGGCAACTACGAGAACCGGCTGCCCAAGCAGCAGCGCGGGTACTACCACGAGTACACCGTCCCGACCCCGGACGCCCGCAACCGCGGCGCCCGCCGCATCGTCACCGGCAGCCACTCCGAGCGCTACTACACCGGCGATCACTACAAGACATTCGAAGCGGTGGTGCAACCATGACGACCGGCACGACCGGCGAACTCCCCGCCCCCGGCGTTCCCGGCCTCCTCGACGGCACGCTCCCCCCGGGCACCTACCGGCTCCCCGTCACCGAATCCCCGTCCCACGCGGCCAAGCTCGCCGCCGAGGCCGGCTGGCACGCCGCCCGCCTCGGCCTCCGGGACGTCGACGGCAAGGCGGCCTTCCTCGACCGCTGCGCCGCCGACCTGGGCTTCCCCGGCTGGTTCGGCCACAACTGGGACGCCCTCGCCGACTGCCTCACGGACCTGTCCTGGTGGCGCAAGGACGGCGACCCCCGAGGCTTCCTGCTCCTGGCGGAGGACTGGGACGCCTTCCGCGAGGCGTCCCCGGACACGGCGGCGACGGCATCGACGATCCTCGGCGACGCGGTCGCGTTCTGGAGCGACCGGGAGACCCCGATGGCGGTCCTGCTGGCGTGACCGCCGGGGCCGGGGGAGACCCACGGGACGCGCCGCCGCCCCGACCTGGCCGGACGGCACCGCTCCCCCGGCACACGCCCGTCCGGTCCAGTACCCTCGGCCCGCATGTCCTCCTCCGACCACCGCACCCCGCTCGCCCGCGCCTTCTTCGACCGCCCCGTACTGGAGGTCGCACCCGATCTGCTCGGGCGCACCCTCGTCCGTACCAGCCCCGACGGGCCGATCGAGCTCCGCATCACCGAGGTGGAGGCGTACGCGGGGGAGGTGGACCCCGGCTCGCACGCCTACCGGGGACGGACGGAGCGCAACGCGTCCATGTTCGGCCCGCCGGGCCACGCGTACGTGTACTTCATCTACGGCATGTGGTTCAGCCTCAACCTGGTCTGCGGCCCCGAGGGCACGGCCAGCGGTGTCCTGCTCCGCGCCGGCGAGGTCCTCACCGGCCACGACCTGGCCCGCGCCCGCCGCCCGAAGTCGCGCAACGACCGCGACCTCGCCCAGGGCCCGGCCCGCCTCGCGACCGCCCTCGACGTCGACCGCACCCTGAACGGCACCGACATCTGCGCCGGTCCCACGGCCCCCCTCTCCGTCCTCCAGGGCACCCCCGCCCTCACCGACCGGATCCGCAACGGCCCCCGGACGGGCGTCGGCGGCGAGGGCGCCCTCCACCCCTGGCGCTTCTGGATCGACGGCGACCCGACCGTGAGCCCCTACCGGGCCCACGTCCCCCGCAACCGCGGCAAGAACCGCGCGACCAGCGACGTCTGACGAACAGGAAGCCGGTGCTTGACTCCGGCCGCCCGAGCGCCTAACGTAGCCCGAGCCGCTGGAGACGGGGGCAGCGCCGTGGGCGTCTGCACCGGTGGGCGGCACAACCACTACTGACGAGGGATCCCCGAAAGGGTCTGGTTTCTGTTGCGTTTTTGCGTACCGGATTCCGGCTTCGCGGCTCGATTTGAGAGCCGGCGGGAAATTCCGCTAAAGTAGTGGACACCCCGCCAACAGGGGATCGGATTTCGAATCCGGGCCGGAAACGGAACGGAAAACGGATCTGGTAAGGTTGGAAACACCGAAGGGAAGCGCCCGGAGGAAAGCCTGAGAGAGTCTCTCGGGTGAGTACAAAGGAAGCGTCCGTTCCTTGAGAACTCAACAGCGTGCCAAAAGTCAACGCCAGACTATAAAACAACCCCGTCCATGGATCCTTGTGGTCCTGGATGAGGTTCCTTTGAAAAACACAGCGAGGACGCTGTGAACGACCGGGCTTATTCCGCTTGGTCGTTCCGCTCAACGCGAGTGTTGAACCGGATGACCGGTAAACATTCACGGAGAGTTTGATCCTGGCTCAGGACGAACGCTGGCGGCGTGCTTAACACATGCAAGTCGAACGATGAACCTCTTTCGGGAGGGGATTAGTGGCGAACGGGTGAGTAACACGTGGGCAATCTGCCCTGCACTCTGGGACAAGCCCTGGAAACGGGGTCTAATACCGGATACGACTACTGACCGCATGGTTGGTGGTGGAAAGCTCCGGCGGTGCAGGATGAGCCCGCGGCCTATCAGCTTGTTGGTGGGGTGATGGCCTACCAAGGCGACGACGGGTAGCCGGCCTGAGAGGGCGACCGGCCACACTGGGACTGAGACACGGCCCAGACTCCTACGGGAGGCAGCAGTGGGGAATATTGCACAATGGGCGAAAGCCTGATGCAGCGACGCCGCGTGAGGGATGACGGCCTTCGGGTTGTAAACCTCTTTCAGCAGGGAAGAAGCGAGAGTGACGGTACCTGCAGAAGAAGCGCCGGCTAACTACGTGCCAGCAGCCGCGGTAATACGTAGGGCGCAAGCGTTGTCCGGAATTATTGGGCGTAAAGAGCTCGTAGGCGGCTTGTCGCGTCGGATGTGAAAGCCCGGGGCTTAACCCCGGGTCTGCATTCGATACGGGCAGGCTAGAGTTCGGTAGGGGAGATCGGAATTCCTGGTGTAGCGGTGAAATGCGCAGATATCAGGAGGAACACCGGTGGCGAAGGCGGATCTCTGGGCCGATACTGACGCTGAGGAGCGAAAGCGTGGGGAGCGAACAGGATTAGATACCCTGGTAGTCCACGCCGTAAACGTTGGGAACTAGGTGTGGGCGACATTCCACGTCGTCCGTGCCGCAGCTAACGCATTAAGTTCCCCGCCTGGGGAGTACGGCCGCAAGGCTAAAACTCAAAGGAATTGACGGGGGCCCGCACAAGCAGCGGAGCATGTGGCTTAATTCGACGCAACGCGAAGAACCTTACCAAGGCTTGACATACACCGGAAAGCGCTAGAGATAGTGCCCCCCTTGTGGTCGGTGTACAGGTGGTGCATGGCTGTCGTCAGCTCGTGTCGTGAGATGTTGGGTTAAGTCCCGCAACGAGCGCAACCCTTGTTCTGTGTTGCCAGCATGCCTTTCGGGGTGATGGGGACTCACAGGAGACTGCCGGGGTCAACTCGGAGGAAGGTGGGGACGACGTCAAGTCATCATGCCCCTTATGTCTTGGGCTGCACACGTGCTACAATGGCCGGTACAATGAGCTGCGATACCGTGAGGTGGAGCGAATCTCAAAAAGCCGGTCTCAGTTCGGATTGGGGTCTGCAACTCGACCCCATGAAGTTGGAGTTGCTAGTAATCGCAGATCAGCATTGCTGCGGTGAATACGTTCCCGGGCCTTGTACACACCGCCCGTCACGTCACGAAAGTCGGTAACACCCGAAGCCGGTGGCCCAACCCTTGTGGAGGGAGCCGTCGAAGGTGGGACTGGCGATTGGGACGAAGTCGTAACAAGGTAGCCGTACCGGAAGGTGCGGCTGGATCACCTCCTTTCTAAGGAGCACATAGCCGACTACGAGCGAATGACTCGTACGGTTGCTCATGGGTGGAACGTTGACTATTCGGCACAGTCTTGAGGGACTTGTTAGTACTGCTTCGGCGTGGAACACAGGGTCTGGAGAGGCTGGGTCGGGCACGCTGTTGGGTGTCTGAGGGTACGAGCGTGAGCTTGTTGCCTTCGGTCCGGCCCCGGTAAAGGCTTGCTTCGGCGGGTTGTGACGGGTGGCTGGTCGTTGTTTGAGAACTGCACAGTGGACGCGAGCATCTGTGGCCAAGTTTTTAAGGGCGCACGGTGGATGCCTTGGCACCAGGAACCGATGAAGGACGTGGGAGGCCACGATAGGCCCCGGGGAGCTGTCAACCAAGCTGTGATCCGGGGGTGTCCGAATGGGGAAACCCGGCAGTCGTCATGGGCTGTCACCCGCTGCTGAACACATAGGCAGTGTGGAGGGAACGCGGGGAAGTGAAACATCTCAGTACCCGCAGGAAGAGAAAACAACCGTGATTCCGGGAGTAGTGGCGAGCGAAACCGGATGAGGCCAAACCGTTTGTGTGTGATACCCGGCAGGGGTTGCGCAGGCGGGGTTGTGGGATCTCTCTTTCATAGTCTGCCGGCTGTGAGACGAGTCAGAAACCGTAGTGATAGGCGAAGGACATGCGAAAGGTCCGGCGTAGAGGGTAAGACCCCCGTAGCTGAAATCATTGCGGCTCGTTTGAGAGACACCCAAGTAGCACGGGGCCCGAGAAATCCCGTGTGAATCTGGCGGGACCACCCGCTAAGCCTAAATATTCCCTGGTGACCGATAGCGGATAGTACCGTGAGGGAATGGTGAAAAGTACCGCGGGAGCGGAGTGAAATAGTACCTGAAACCGTGTGCCTACAAGCCGTGGGAGCGTCGCACAAGGAGCTTGCTTCTTGTGTCGTGACTGCGTGCCTTTTGAAGAATGAGCCTGCGAGTTTGCGGTGTGTTGCGAGGTTAACCCGTGTGGGGAAGCCGTAGCGAAAGCGAGTCCGAATAGGGCGATTGAGTAGCGCGCCCAAGACCCGAAGCGGAGTGATCTAGCCATGGGCAGGTTGAAGCGGAGGTAAGACTTCGTGGAGGACCGAACCCACCAGGGTTGAAAACCTGGGGGATGACCTGTGGTTAGGGGTGAAAGGCCAATCAAACTCCGTGATAGCTGGTTCTCCCCGAAATGCATTTAGGTGCAGCGTCGTGTGTTTCTTGCCGGAGGTAGAGCACTGGATAGGCGATGGGCCCTACCGGGTTACTGACCTTAGCCAAACTCCGAATGCCGGTAAGTGAGAGCGCGGCAGTGAGACTGTGGGGGATAAGCTCCATGGTCGAGAGGGAAACAGCCCAGAGCATCGACTAAGGCCCCTAAGCGTACGCTAAGTGGGAAAGGATGTGGAGTCGCAGAGACAACCAGGAGGTTGGCTTAGAAGCAGCCACCCTTGAAAGAGTGCGTAATAGCTCACTGGTCAAGTGATTCCGCGCCGACAATGTAGCGGGGCTCAAGCGTACCGCCGAAGTCGTGTCATTGCAGTACATACCTCTAACGGGGACTGTGATGGGTAGGGGAGCGTCGTGTGCCGGGTGAAGCAGCCGCGGAAGCGAGTTGTGGACGGTTCACGAGTGAGAATGCAGGCATGAGTAGCGATACACACGTGGGAAACGTGTGCGCCGATTGACTAAGGGTTCCTGGGTCAAGCTGATCTGCCCAGGGTAAGTCGGGACCTAAGGCGAGGCCGACAGGCGTAGTCGATGGACAACCGGTTGATATTCCGGTACCCGCTTTGAAACGCCCAATATCGAATCAGGCGATGCTAAGTCCGTGAAGCCGTTCCGGACCCTTCGGGGAATGGAAAGTGGTGGAGCCGACGATCCAGACTTGTAGTAGGTAAGCGATGGGGTGACGCAGGAAGGTAGTCCAGCCCGGGCGGTGGTTGTCCCGGGGTAAGGGTGTAGGCCGTGTGGTAGGCAAATCCGTCACACGTTAAGGCTGAGACCTGATGCCGAGCCGATTGTGGTGAAGTGGATGATCCTATGCTGTCGAGAAAAGCCTCTAGCGAGTTTCATGGCGGCCCGTACCCTAAACCGACTCAGGTGGTCAGGTAGAGAATACCGAGGCGTTCGGGTGAACTATGGTTAAGGAACTCGGCAAAATGCCCCCGTAACTTCGGGAGAAGGGGGGCCATGTTCGGTGATGAGTCTTGCACTCTGAGCTGGGTGTGGCCGCAGAGACCAGCGAGAAGCGACTGTTTACTAAAAACACAGGTCCGTGCGAAGCCGTAAGGCGATGTATACGGACTGACGCCTGCCCGGTGCTGGAACGTTAAGGGGACCGGTTAGCTTGGATTCGTCCAGGCGAAGCTGAGAACTTAAGCGCCAGTAAACGGCGGTGGTAACTATAACCATCCTAAGGTAGCGAAATTCCTTGTCGGGTAAGTTCCGACCTGCACGAATGGCGTAACGACTTCTCGACTGTCTCAACCATAGGCCCGGTGAAATTGCACTACGAGTAAAGATGCTCGTTTCGCGCAGCAGGACGGAAAGACCCCGGGACCTTTACTATAGCTTGATATTGGTGTTCGGTTCGGCTTGTGTAGGATAGGTGGGAGACTGTGAAGCATGCACGCCAGTGTGTGTGGAGTCGTCGTTGAAATACCACTCTGGTCGTGCTGGATGTCTAACCTGGGTCCGTGATCCGGATCAGGGACAGTGTCTGGTGGGTAGTTTAACTGGGGCGGTTGCCTCCTAAAGGGTAACGGAGGCGCCCAAAGGTTCCCTCAGCCTGGTTGGCAATCAGGTGTTGAGTGTAAGTGCACAAGGGAGCTTGACTGTGAGACCGACGGGTCGAGCAGGGACGAAAGTCGGGACTAGTGATCCGGCGGTGGCTTGTGGAAGCGCCGTCGCTCAACGGATAAAAGGTACCCCGGGGATAACAGGCTGATCTTCCCCAAGAGTCCATATCGACGGGATGGTTTGGCACCTCGATGTCGGCTCGTCGCATCCTGGGGCTGGAGTCGGTCCCAAGGGTTGGGCTGTTCGCCCATTAAAGCGGTACGCGAGCTGGGTTTAGAACGTCGTGAGACAGTTCGGTCCCTATCCGCTGTGCGCGTAGGAGTCTTGAGAAGGGCTGTCCCTAGTACGAGAGGACCGGGACGGACGAACCTCTGGTGTGCCAGTTGTTCTGCCAAGGGCATGGCTGGTTGGCTACGTTCGGGAGGGATAACCGCTGAAAGCATCTAAGCGGGAAGCCTGCTTCGAGATGAGGACTCCCACCCACTTGATGGGGTAAGGCTCCCAGTAGACGACTGGGTTGATAGGCCAGGTGTGGAAGACCGGTAACGGTTGGAGCTGACTGGTACTAATAGGCCGAGGGCTTGTCCTCAGTTGCTCGCGTCCACTGTGTAAGTTCTGAGGCAACGAACAGTTGCCGGTAAGAGCAGAACCACTTAATTGAAAAGTGTGCTTGTTCGCTCGAAACCGATAGGGTTTCGGTGGTCATAGCGTTAGGGAAACGCCCGGTTACATTCCGAACCCGGAAGCTAAGCCTTTCAGCGCCGATGGTACTGCATGGGGGACCGTGTGGGAGAGTAGGACGCCGCCGAACAATATTTTCAAGGACCCTTGGTCCCAGCGTTCACGCTGGGACCAAGGGTCCTTTTGCTTTTTATTGAAGTGCAGCATTTTTGTCGAAGCGCATCCGCACGCCGGCTGCGCGAGAATGGCTGCGGTACCTCAAGACAGGAGTCACGTCGATGTCCACCAACTCTCCCGACGACCGTTCGGGCGGCGACCGCCACGGCGGGCCGCGGGGCGGCTTCCGCCGTGACGACCGCGGCGGTCGTCCCTCCGGCGGCGGCTACGGCCGACGTGACGACGACCGCGGCGGCTACCGCGGCGGCCGCGACGACCGTGGTGGCCGTCCCTCCGGTGGCGGTGGCTACGGCCGTCGCGATGACGACCGCGGCGGCTTCCGCCGTGATGACCGGCGCGACGACCGTGGTCCGCGTCGGGACGACGACCGGGGTGGCTTCCGGCGCGACGAGCGCCCGGCCTTCCGCCGTGACGACCGGCGCGACGAGCGTCGTGACGACCGCGGCCCCCGCCGTGATGACGACCGTGGCGGCTTCCGCCGCGACGACCGCGGCGGTCGGCCCTCCTTCGGCGGTGGCGGCGGCTACGGGCGTCGTGACGATGACCGTGGTGGGTTCCGTCGCGATGAGCGTCGGGACGCGGACCGGCCCTCGTACCGTCGTGATGACCGGCGTGATGAGCGTGGTCCGCGTCGTGATGACGAGCGGGGTGGCTTCCGGCGCGACGAGCGTCCGGGCTTCCGCCGTGACGACCGGCGCGACGATCGCGGCCCCCGTCGTGATGACGACCGTGGCGGCTTCCGTCGCGATGAGCGTCGGGACGCCGATCGGCCCTCGTACCGTCGTGATGACCGGCGTGATGAGCGTGGTCCGCGTCGTGATGACGAGCGGGGTGGCTTCCGGCGCGACGAGCGCCCGGCCTTCCGCCGTGACGACCGGCGCGACGACCGCCGTGACGACCGTGGTCCCCGCCGTGACGAGCGTCCCGGTTTCCGGCGTGATGACCGGCGCGACGACCGTGGTCCGCGTCGTGATGACGAGCGGGGTGGGTTCCGTCGCGATGAGCGGCCGGCCTTCCGCCGTGATGACCGGCGTGATGAGCGTGGTCCGCGTCGGGACGACGAGCGGGGTGGCTTCCGGCGCGACGAGCGTCCTGCCTTCCGGCGTGATGACCGGCGGGACGACCGCGACCGTGGCGGGTTCCGTCGTGACGACCGTGGCGGCCGGCCGGCCGGTGGTGGTTACGGGCGGCGTGACGACCGTGACCGGGACCGGCAGGGCGGGGGCTACCGTGGGCGGGACGACCGGTCGCGCGGTGGCTACGGCCGCCGGGACGACCGGGACCGTGACCGCGGCGAGCGGGAGCCGGTGAAGCGGCTGCCCATCCCCGACGACGTGACCGGCGAGGAGATCGACGCGGACGTGCGGCAGGAGCTCATGAGCCTGCCGAAGACGCTCGCCGAGGACGTCGCCCGCAACCTGGTCATGGTGGCCAAGCTGCTCGACGAGGACGCCGAGCAGGCGTACGGCTACTCGCGGGTGGCCCTGCGGCTCGCCTCGCGCGTCGCCGCCGTCCGGGAGGCCGCCGGTTTCGCGTCGTACGCGACCGCCCGCTACTCCGAGGCGCTGGCCGAGTTCCGTGCGGCGCGCCGGATGACCGGTTCCGTCGAGCTGTGGCCCGTCATGGCGGACTGCGAGCGAGGCATGGGCCGTCCGGAGCGGGCGCTGGCCATGGCCGGCGAGCCCGAGGTGCAGAAGCTCGACAAGGCCGGCCAGGTGGAGATGCGCCTGGTGGCCGCCGGTGCCCGTAAGGACATGGGACAGGCCGAGGCCGCCGTCGTCACGCTGCAGAGCCCCGAGCTGGCGTCGAACTCCGTCCAGCCCTGGACGGCCCGGCTGCGGTACGCGTACGCCGACGCGCTGCTCGACGTCGGCCGTGAGGCCGAGGCCCGCGAGTGGTTCGCCAAGGCCCTGGAGGCCGACCAGGGCGGTACCACCAACGCGTCCGACCGGCTCGCCGAGCTCGACGGTGTCGAGTTCACCGACGTTCTCGCGGACGTCGAGGAGGCGGAGGACGTCAAGGACGCCGAGGACGCGGTGATCGAGGCCGCTGACGACGCGAAGGAAGACGAGGCGAAGGAAGAGGCGGCCGAGGCCGCCGACGAGAAGGACGGCGAGAAGCCCGTCGAGGGCGGCGACGCGCGCTGAGGCGCTGAGTTTCCTGGGTGAACGGCGGTGGGGTGGAATCCGTACGGATTCCACCCCACCGCCGTTTTTCGTGTGGCGTCAGTCCAGGGTGAGGCTGCGTAGGACCAGGCCCGTGGCCGGTTTGGGGCCGAAGGAGGTCGACTTGCGCGGCATCGTCACGCCCTGGGCGGCGAGCTCGTGGACCACTTCCTCGCGCACGGGGTGCATGAGTACGGCCGTGCCGCCGTGCCGCTCCGCCTGGGCGACGGCCGCGGCCGTGTCGTGGATGTAGGTGATGTGCTCGGGGTCGTCGCTCACCCGCCACACGTGTTCCAGCAGGACCGAGTGCAGGACCGTGGCGTCGAGCTCGCGCCAGGCCCGCGGGCGGCCGGACGGGACCGTACGGGCCAGCAGGTCCGGGTCCGGGCGGTCGAGGAGGTGGAAGCGGCCGTCTCCGGCGAGGAGGAAGGCGTTGCCGTGCTCGTCGGCCGCCGTCGCCTCCTCCAGGGCCTCCAGGGCCGCCGGCAGCGGGGTGTCCAGGGTGCGGACGCGGAACGCGCCCGTTACGGCCGTCAGCGCGTCCGCGAGCGGCAGGCGGTGCAGGAGGCGGTGGATGGCCCTGACGCGCAGGGGGTAGCGGGCCGTGTCCACGAGGAGGACGAGGCCGAAGTCCCAGGGGCCCGGCGCCGGCTGTTCGGCGCGGAGCCGCTGGTAGGTGGCCCAGCGGTGGTGGCCGTCGGCGATGAGGGCCTGGCGGCGGGAGAGGTCGTCGCCGATGCGGGTCAGGTCGTCGGGGTCGGTGACGGACCAGAGGCGGTGGGCGAAACCGTCGTCAGTGGTGGTGGAGAGGAGGGGGGTGGTGCCCGTGACGCGTTCGATGACGGCCGCCGCGCCGGTCGCCGTGCCGTCGCCCCGGTACGCGAAGAGGAGCGGCTCCAGGTTGGCGCCCGTGTCCCGCATCAGGGCGGCGCGGTCCTCGACGACGTGCGGCATCACGTCCTCGTGGGGGAGGACGATCTTCTCCTCGCGGGGGGTGAGGCGCAGGGCGCCGATGAGGCCGCGCTGGAGTATGCCGTCGCCCCGCTGTTCGTACACGTAGAGCGCGGGTTCCGGGTCCGGTGCCAGGATGCGTTCCTCCTGCCAGCGGCGCAGGGTGTCGGCGGCCCGGCGGTGCCGGTCGGCGGCGGTGGCGGCCTGCGGGAGGATCAACCGGACGATGTTGTGCGGATCGGCGGTCTCGAGGTGGCGCAGCCCGTCGGGCCGGACGACGACGTCGTACGGTGGCGAGGTCACGGCCGCGAGGCTGCCCACCCGTTCCGGGACGTAGCGCAGACCTCGGAAGGGGGCGAGTCGCAGGCCGTGCCCGGCAGGATCCGGATTGCTCATCAGTAAATGTTATGTCCCCTGGCCGGATGAGCAATGATCGAGACAGAGACGAACAGCACAAGGAGCGAACTCCGTATGAACGAGAGCGTCCGGACCCGGCCCGGCGGCAGCGAGCGCCGGCTGAGCGAGGCCTATGACACCGCCCTGCTGGATCTCGACGGCGTGGTGTACGCCGGGGGCGAAGCCATCCCGCACGCCGTCGCGTCGCTGGAGACGGCGCGGAAGGAGGGGATGCACCTGGCGTACGTGACGAACAACGCGGCGCGGACGCCCGATGTGGTGGCGGCGCACCTGACCGAGCTGGGGATCCCGGCCGAGCCGGGAGATGTCATTAACTCCGCGCAGGCCGTGTCCCGGCTGATAGCGGAGCAGCTGCCGGCCGGGTCGCGGGTGCTCGTGATCGGGGCGGAGGGGCTGCGGGTGGCGCTGCGGGAGCGGGGGCTGGTGCCCGTGGAGTCGGTGGATGACGATCCGGCTGCCGTCGCTCAGGGGTACGGGGGGCCGGATATGCCCTGGTCTCGGCTGATGGAGGCTTCTTATGCCGTGGCTCGGGGGCTGCCGTGGTTCGCGTCCAACACGGATCTGACCATTCCCAGTGGGCGGGGGATCGCGCCGGGGAACGGTGCGGCCGTGGAGGTCGTGAAGATCGCTACCGGGCGGGTGCCGCAGGTCGCCGGGAAGCCGCTGCCTCCCATGCATCGGGAGACCGTGTTGCGGACGGGGGCCGAGCGGCCGCTTGTGGTCGGGGACCGGCTCGACACGGATATCGAGGGGGCGCATGCGGGGGGTGTCGACTCGTTGCTGGTGCTTACCGGGGTGACTACGGCGGCTGAGGTGTTGGCTGCTCGGCCGGAGCATCGCGCCACTTTCGTGGCGGAGGATTTGCGGGGGTTGTTGGAGGTGCAGCCTGTCGTCGACGTGGTGGACGGGGGGTTTCGGTGTGGGGGGTGGATCGCTTCCCTGCGCGATGGGCTTCTTGTCCTGGATGGGGATGGGGAGCGGATTGATGGGTTGCGGGCGTTGTGCGGGGTGGCGTGGAGCGCTGCGGGTGATGGCGCCTGTGGTGCCGACGCGGGGGAGGTGCTCGGCCGCTTGGGCTGGTAGGGGTGCCCCAGTTCCGCCCTTTCGCCGTTTCCTGCGGGGGCAAGCCCCCGCACCCCCGCAGCGCGCTGCGCGCGCTGTCCTCAAGCGCCGGACGGGCTGGAGTGGGGCGGGGGTGGGTGGGGGAGTGCCTCGTGTGCTGTCCTCAAACGCCGGACGGGCTGGTGGGTCAGGCCAGTTCGTCCAGGAGTTGTTCTTCCGTTTTTCCCTTGCGCCAGTAGCCCGTGAAGGTGATCGCCTTGCGGTCGATTCCTCGGTCGTTGATCAGGTGGCGGCGGAGGGTGCGGATGGTGCCCGCTTCGCCGGCTGTCCAGGCGTAGGGGGTGCCCTCGGGGAAGGGGGCCGTCCGGACGGCGTCGGTGATCGTGGGGTCCTTGTCGCGGATCAGCCAGGTGATGTCGGCGTTCGCGGCCGTGGGGAGGGGCTGGATGTCGTCCGGGTGGGGGATCTCGATCCAGACGTGGGCAGGCATGTCGGCGGGCAGCCACGCGAGGATGCCCGCCACCGCCGGGAGGGCGGACTCGTCGGCCGTGATCAGGGTCCAGTCGGTGCCGGGCGGCGGGCGGTAGTCGGCGCCGCCGTTGTCGTGGACGACGGGGGCGAGGATCGCCGCGCGGTCGCCCGGGCGGGCCGTGCGGGACCAGAGGGAGGCCGGGCCGCTGTGGGCGGCGTCGCCGTGCTGGACGAAGTCGACGTCCAGTTCCGTCGTGCCGTCCGGGAGGTGGCGCAGGGCGCGGATGGTGTAGGTGCGCATGACCGGCCGGGTGGACGGGTCCTGGGCTCGCCAGTGTGCGTACCAGCCTTCGTCCAAGGGGTACGGGAGCAGCGGAGCTTCCTGGCCCGGGCGGGGGAGGAAGAGCTTGAAGCGCTGGTCCCGGCCGTCGGTGACCAGGTCGCCGAGGCGGTCGCCGCCGAGCGTCACGCGGACGAGGGCGGTGCCGATCCGTTCGGTGCGTACGACGTGGACGTCGAAGAAGCCGTAGGGGAGGGCGGGGGCGGTCACAGCTTCT
The DNA here is from genome assembly GCF_020099395.1 of Streptomyces mobaraensis. NCBI lineage: Bacteria > Bacillati > Actinomycetota > Actinomycetes > Kitasatosporales > Streptomycetaceae > Streptomyces > Streptomyces mobaraensis. The sequence continues at coordinate 5,907,143 of NZ_CP083590.1, forward strand.
TCGCCTTCTCGATGGCGGCGGCGAGGTTCTCCAGGAGGGGTGCGCAGCCCGCGTAGGAGAAGCGCGGTTCGCTGAGCCAGGGGCTGACCTGGCCGGCTTCGACGGCGGGGAGTTTGGCCCACGTGGGCTTGGCGGAGAGGTCCTTGGGCTGGAGGGCCGAGGTGCGGCTGTCCAGGAGGATCAGGTCGGCCTCGTACTTGTTGGCGTTCTCCCAGCTGAGGCTCTCGAAGTAGCCGCCCTTGTCGAGCTTTTGGGGGACGACGAAGTCCACGCCGAGCTCGCGGAAGTACATCAGGTCGGCGTTGACGGCCGGGTTGGAGACGTAGAAGAGGTCGGCGCTGCCGGAGGCGGCCATGACCTTGACGCGGTGGGACTTGGCGGTCCGGCGCAGGGTCTCGGCGGCCTTCTCGAAGCGGGCCTTGGCGTCGGTGACCTTCTTCGCCTTGAGGTCGGCGCCGAGGGAGGCGGCGAGTTCGGCGTAGCGCTCGATGGGCTTGAGCATGGAGACGCGGGCGGAGGTGAGGCCGACGCTGGGGGCCAGGCCGAGGATCTTGTCCTTGCTGTCGTCGGGCACATACCAGAGGGCGCCGGGCTCGAACATGTTGGTGACGAGCAGGTCCGGGTTGAGGCTCGCGTACTTCTCCACGCTGAACTCGCCCCAGGTGTTGCCCAGGACCTTCACCTTGGCCACGTCGAGGTCGCCGGCCTGCGGGTCGGGCTTGCCGTTCTTGAGGGTGGTCGGGCCGAAGACGCCGACGCACTCGACGCCGAAGTCGTGGAGGGCGGCGGCGGTTCCGGTGAAGGCGACGACGCGCTTCGGGGTGCTGCCCGCCTTCACCGTGGTGCCGCGGTCGTCCTTGAAGGTCCAGGGGCCGCTCTTGCCCGAGCCGTTGTCCGAGGAGGATCCGGAGGAGCCGCCGCTGCCGCACGCCGTGAGCAGGGCGCCCAGGCCGAGGGCGCCACCGGCCGTGAGAAGGCCACGTCGGGACAGTACGGTGGTGCGGGTGGTGCTCATGGGGGCGGTGCTTCTCTCGGTCAGGAACGATGTTGAGGGTAGGCTAACCTAACCACGTGTTGGCCGTCGTCTCACCCCACGTACCACCGGGCACCTCCCCCGAGGCCGTGCCCCGCCGCAACGCCGTGCGCGCCCTCGGGCTGCTGGCCGCCGCGGGCCTCCTGCTCGCCGTCGCCATGGCGTCGGTCGCCGTCGGCGCCAAGCAGGTTCCCCTGGACCAGGTCTGGCACGGGCTCTTCCATTACAGCGGGAGCGAGACCGACGTCGTCGTACGGGACCTGCGGGTCCCGCGCACTCTCCTCGGCATCCTCGCCGGGGCCGCGCTCGGCCTCGCCGGGACCGTCATGCAGGCGCTGACCCGCAACCCCCTCGCCGATCCCGGGCTGTTCGGCATCAGCTCGGGGGCGGCCGCGGCCGTCGTGTCCGGCATCAGCTTCTTCGGCGTCACCTCGCTCACCGGCTACGTGTGGTTCGCGTTCCTCGGCGCGGCCGTCGTCTCCGTCGTCGTCCATGTGCTCGGCGGCAGCCGGAGTGCCACACCGGTCCGGCTGGCCCTCGCGGGCACCGCCGTCACCGCCGTCCTCAACGGCTATGTGTACGCGGTGGAACTGACCGACTCGGCCGCGCTCGACCGGATGCGGTTCTGGACGGTCGGCTCGCTGGCGTCCGCCAACGCGACGCTGGTCGGGCAGGTCGCGCCGTTCATCGGCGTCGGCGTCGTGCTCGCCTTCGCGCTGACCCGGCCGCTCAACGCCATGGCCCTCGGCGACGACCAGGCACGGGCGCTCGGCACCCGGCCGGCCGTCACCCGGGTGCTCGGCCTCGCCGCCGTCACCCTGCTGTGCGGCGCGGCGACGGCCGCCTGCGGGCCCATCGTCTTCGTGGGGCTGATGGTGCCCCACATGGTCCGCTCCTTCACCGGGCCCGACCTGCGCTGGGTGCTGCCCTACGCGGCGCTCCTCGCGCCCGTCCTGCTGCTCGGCACGGACATCCTGGGCCGGGTCGTCGCCCGCCCCTCCGAGCTCCAGGTCGGCATCGTCACCGCGCTCGTCGGCGGGCCCCTGTTCATCCGCCTCATCCGGCGCCGACGGACGGCGGGGCTGTGAGCGTCCGGCGCCGGGTCGTGCCCGGCAGCGAACCGAGAAGGACCGTGCACGTCGTCCGTACCCCCGGCGGGCTGTCCGTGCGGGTCGCGCCCCGCGCGGTGCTCACCGTACTGCTCCTGGCCGCCGCCGCGCTCGCCGCGTCCGTCGCCCTCATCGGCACCGGCGACTACCCGCTGACGCCCGGCGAGGTCGTCCGCACGCTGACCGGCGGCGGCACGCCCGCGCAGGAGTTCATCGTCGACGACCTGCGGCTGCCCCGCGTCCTCGTCGCCCTGCTCGTCGGCGCGGCGCTGGCGCTGGCCGGCGCGGTCTTCCAGTCCGTCTCCCGCAACCCGCTGGGCAGCCCGGACGTGCTCGGCATCGCGCAGGGGTCGACCGTCGGGGCGCTGTCGGTCATCGTCCTGTTCCAGGGCACGCCCACCGCCGTCTCCGGCGGCGCGCTGGCCGGCGGGCTGCTCGCCGGCGCGGCCATCTACCTGCTCGCGTGGCAGAAGGGCGTGCACGGGCAGCGGTTCGTCCTCGTCGGCATCGGTATGACCGCCATCCTCACGTCGGTGGTCGGTTATCTGCTGACGCAGGCCGACCTCAACGACGCGACGCGGGCCACCACCTGGATGGTCGGCTCCCTCAACGGGCGCGACTGGAAGCAGGTGTGGCCGCTGCTCGCGGTCTGCGCCGTGCTCGTCCCCGTCGTCCTGAGCCAGGGGCGCGACCTGCGCATGCTGGAGATGGGCGACGACACGGCGTACGCGCTCGGGGTGCGGGTCGAGCGGACGCGGCTGGTGTCGCTGACCGCCGCCGTGCTGCTGACCGCCGCCGCCACGGCCGCCGCCGGGCCCATCGCCTTCGTCGCCCTCTCCGCCCCGCAGGTCGCCCGGCGCATCACCGGCTCCCCGGGTCCCTGCCTCACCGCCGCCGCCTGCACCGGCGCGGCCCTCCTCGTCACCGCCGACTGGGCGTCGCAGCACCTGTTCGGCGCCGACCGGCTGCCCGTCGGCGTCCTCACCGGCATGCTCGGCGGCTGCTACCTGCTGTGGCTGCTCCACGCGGAACGCCGGGCGGGGCGGGGATGACGGCGTGCGGGACGGGGATGACGGCGGCCGGGGCGAAGGGACGTCCGGGGACGGCGGCACGCCCGGACACGCGAAGGCGCACACGATCACGTACGGACAAGGAGTCCACACCATGAGCCGACTGCAGGCCGAATCCGTCACCCTCGCCTACGACCGGCGGGTCATCGCGGAAGACCTCTCCGTCGCGATCCCCGACAACTCCTTCACCGTCATCGTCGGCCCCAACGCCTGCGGCAAGTCCACGCTGCTGCGCGCCCTGTCCCGGATGCTCAAGCCGGCGACCGGGTCCGTGCTCCTGGACGGCCAGGCCATCGGCTCGTACCCGGCCAAGAAGGTGGCCCGGACGCTCGGCCTGCTGCCGCAGTCGTCCGTGGCGCCGGACGGCATCACCGTCGCCGACCTCGTCGCCCGCGGCCGGTACCCGCACCAGGGGCTGCTGCGGCAGTGGTCGCCCGAGGACGAGCGGATCGTCCAGGAGTCGATGGAGGCCACCCGCGTCGCCGAACTCGCCGACCGGCACGTCGACGAGCTCTCCGGCGGGCAGCGGCAGCGCGTGTGGATCGCCATGGCCCTCGCCCAGCGGACCCCGCTGCTGCTCCTGGACGAGCCCACCACCTACCTCGACATCCAGCACCAGATCGAGGTCCTCGACCTCTGCGCCGAGCTGCACGAGGAGCAGGGCCGGACGCTCGTCGCCGTCCTGCACGACCTCAACCACGCCGCCCGCTACGCGACCCACCTGATCGCCATGCGGGGCGGGAAGGTCGTCGCGGAGGGCGCGCCGAGCGACATCGTCACGTCCGAGCTGGTGGCGGAGGTGTTCGGGCTGAGCTGCCAGATCATCGACGATCCGCAGACCGGGACGCCCCTCGTCGTACCGGCCGCGCGGCAGGCGCGGCGGGGACGGAAGGGGGCGGGCGCGTCGGACGCGCCGGACGCCGTGGTGGCCGCCGGGGCCGGGGTCACAGGATCGAGCGCAGCCTGAGGACGTCCACCAGGCCCGCCCTGATCTTCACCCGGCCGCTCGCCCAGGCCCGCGCGAAGTTCAGCCGGCCGTCGACCAGGCCGACGAGGTCGTCGCCGGTCATCTCCAGCCCGATCTCCGCCCGCCGGTCCGGGACGCCCGGCACCGCCCGAACCTCCATGAGCCGGCCCTCGCGCAGGTGCCCCACGAAGGTGAGGTCCAGGTCGGTCACATGGCAGCTCAGGGAGCGGTCGAGCATCGCGGCGCCGCGGAGCCTCTCGTCCGCGCCCGCGAGGTTCCGGGCCAGTCTGTCGAGCGCGCTGCGGCACTCCTCGGTGGTCGCCATTGCCCTGGACGGTACACCGCGCGGAGGCGAACACCGGAGAAGCGGGCGGGCCGGGGTAGCGTCAGGGGCATGAGCGAAAACGTCGTGACGGAGGGGGCGGGGGTGGCGGTGTCCGGAGCCGACGGGACCGCGGGTGCCGAAGAGGCTCCGGAAGCGCCTCCGGAGGCGGTGGAGCCCGCCGGGCCGCGGCCCCTCGGCGTCGACCGCACCCCCACCGGGCACCCCGGCGTGGACGCCCACCTGGCCCGGCTCGCGGACGCCGACCACCTCGCCGCCGACGGCCACCTGGCCGTGTACGAGGATGTACACCAGGGCCTGCGGTCCGCGCTCGCCGCCCTCGACGAGCGCCCCGACCGACCGCCGGTCCCCACGCGTCCGTACGACAACAGGAGCTGAACCGCCCGTGGGAGTGACCCGCCGCCGCCTCGACGCCGAGCTGGTGCGCCGCAAGCTGGCCCGTTCCCGCGAGCACGCGAGCCAGCTGATCGCCGCGGGCCGGGTGACCGTCGGCGGCGCGACGGCCACCAAACCCGCCACCCAGGTGGAGACCGCCGCCGCGATCGTCGTCACCCAGGACGACAGCGACCCCGACTACGTCTCGCGCGGCGGGCACAAGCTCGCGGGCGCGCTCGCCGCGTTCGTCCCGCTCGGGCTGAAGGTCGAGGGGCGGCGCGCGCTCGACGCCGGGGCCTCGACCGGCGGCTTCACCGACGTCCTGCTGCGCGCGGGCGCCGCGCACGTCGTCGCCGTCGACGTCGGGTACGGGCAGCTCGCCTGGTCGCTGCAGAGCGACGAGCGGGTCACGGTGAAGGACCGGACCAATGTGCGGGAGCTGACCCTGGAGCAGATCGACGGGGAGCCCGTCGACCTCGTCGTCGGCGACCTGTCGTTCATCCCGCTCGGCCTGGTGCTGCCCGCCCTGGTGGCGTGCACCGCGCCCGGCGCGGACCTGGTGATGATGGTCAAGCCGCAGTTCGAGGTCGGCAAGGAGCGGCTCGGCAGCGGCGGCGTCGTACGCAGCCCCGAGCTGCGCGCCGAGGCGGTGCGCGAAGTCGCCCGCCGCGCCGCCGAACTGGGGCTCGGCGTCCTCGGCGTCACCGCCAGCCCGCTGCCCGGGCCGTCCGGCAACGTCGAGTACTTTCTGTGGCTGCGCGCCGGTGCGCCCGAACTGGACCCGGCGGACGTTGACCGTGCGGTGGCGGAGGGGCCTCGGTGACCACTACAGAAGCGACATCGGAGACATCGCGGAGCGAGAACGGCCGGACGGTCTTCCTGCTCGCGCACACCGGGCGGCCGGCGGCCATCCGCAGCGCCGAGCTCGTCGTCCAGGGGCTGCTGCGGTGCGGCATCGGGGTGCGGGTGCTCGCCGAGGAGGCCGCCGACCTGCCGCTGCCGCCGTCCGTCGAGCGCGTCGAGACCGGGCCGGAGCGGCCGGACGTGCTGGACGGGTGTGAGCTGATCGTCGTCCTCGGCGGGGACGGCACGCTGCTGCGCGGCGCCGAGTTCGCGCGCAGCTCCGGGGTGCCCATGCTGGGCGTCAACCTCGGCCGGGTCGGCTTCCTCGCCGAGGCCGAGCGGGACGACCTCGACAAGGTCGTGGACCGGGTCGTGACGCGGGAGTACGAGGTCGAGGAGCGGATGACCCTCGACGTGCTCGTCCGGACGGACGGGCACATCGTGCACACCGACTGGGCGCTCAACGAGGCGTCGGTGGAGAAGGCGGCGCGGGAGCGGCTGCTTGAAGTCGTCACCGAGGTTGATGGGCGGCCGGTTTCGCGGTTTGGGGGGGACGGGGTGGTGTGTGCCACTCCTACTGGGTCCACCGCTTATGCCTTTTCCGCTGGCGGGCCTGTGGTGTGGCCTGAGGTCGAGGCGTTGCTCATGGTGCCGATCAGCGCTCACGCGCTGTTCGCCAAGCCGCTGGTGACCGCGCCGGACTCGGTGCTGGCGGTGGAGGTGCAGCCGCAGACGCCGAACGGGGTGCTGTGGTGTGACGGGCGGCGGAGTGTGGAGCTGCCGGCGGGGGCTCGGGTGGAGGTGCGGCGGGGGGCTGTGCCTGTCCGCTTGGCGCGGTTGCATCATGCTTCGTTTACTGATCGGTTGGTGGCGAAGTTCGCTCTGCCGGTGGCGGGGTGGCGGGGGGCGCCGCACTAGGGGGGCGCCTGCGGCGGGCTGTGCCCCTGGCCCGCCTCTCGCCGTTTCCTGGGGCTGCCCCCAGACCCCGCTTGTCGCGGCTTCGCCGCTCGTCCTCAAGCGCCGGACGGGCTGGAAGGCGTTGGCAGCCGCCGTGCCCGCTCCAGTGCCGAGTCGCGGTGTGCCGCGAACTCCTCCTCCGTGAAGACCGGCGTCCGGATCGTCGGCGGGATGCCCGTCACGTCGTACGTCCGCCGGTCACCCGGACGCATGAACTCCTCGTTGGGGAGCCCGAACGTCCAGCCGTTCGGGAGCCGGCGTTCCAGGACGTCGGAGAAGGCGCCCTGGGTGTTCTCGCCGATGCGGACGGGGGCGGGGGAGCGGCCCATCAGGGCCTGGGTGAAGGTTTCGCCGGCGCTGATGGTGAGGCGGCCGGTGAGGACGGCCACGGGGCCGGTGTAGCGGGGGGAGCCGGAGGGGGTGACCCTTACGGGGACGGGCGGGGTGAACTTCCGGGGGTTGTCGGGGTCGTTGCGGGCGTGCTTCAGGTAGGCCGTGTACGGGCGGTCGGTGAGGCGCTCGGCGATGCGGATGCCGAGGCGGTCCGAGCCGCCCCCGTTGAAGCGGAGGTCGACGATCAGCCGGCGCGGGGCGCGGGCGAGGACGTGGTCCAGGGCCCGGTCCAGCTCGGCCTCGTCCGCCTTCGGGCCGCCCTTCGCGGCGAACCGGGTGAAGCGGGTGATCCGCAGGTACCCCGTGCCGTCGGGGAGGCCGGCGTACGAGAGCGCCCCCTGCGCCCAGGTGCGCAGCGGTACGCCGACGGCCTCGGCGACGGCCTTGTCGATCCGGGCCATGGACTCCGGCGTCGGCAGCGTCGTGTCCGCCCGGTGGCCGCCGAAGCGCTTGTCCTTGCTCGCCACGAGGCTGGTGTGCCCGTCGTGCAGCGGCTCGATCATCTGCCGGAGGACGTCGAACAGTTCGTCGTCGGTGGTGTGCGCCGTGACCCGGTGGCGGAAGCGGTCGCCCACCGCCTTCCAGTCGACCCCGTGGGCCTTGAAGAACGGGTAGTTCTCGGCGTACGTCCGCCAGAAGACGTCGAAGACGCGGCGCGGGTCGGGCCGCCCGCCCTCGCCCGGCTTCGGGCCGGCCGTGCAGTCGGCGGGCAGCGCTCCGACGCGGCGCAGGGTGACGTGGCCGACGCTCCCTTCGTAGGCGAGCCGCGCCCGGTCGCGGCCGGCGGCGTCGATCGTCAGGCCCGCGCCCTCCGCGTCGGTGAACCGGCCGGAGCCGTTCCCCTTCGCCTCCAGCAGCCCGGGCAGGCAGCTCACCGCCGTGGTGTCGTACATGCGGAGGCGGCGGCCGCCGTCCTCGATGGAGACCAGGGTGCCGTAGCCGTCCGTGCGCCACACGCCGTCCTGCCGGGGTGCGGCGGCGGCCTGGTCCGGAGCCGGCGCGATGCCGGCCGCGGCGGTCGTCAGGGCGACGGCCGTCGTGAGGAGGACGGCGGCGGTGTGGCGGGTACGGGGGTGGGGGCGTGGGCGCGGGCGTGGGCTCATGGCTCCAGCCTGTCGGGGGCGGGCGGGGCGGGCCATGCGGCGGTCACCCGGAATGGTGGTGGGGTTGTCCCCCGGCCGGTCCCAGGCGGGGCCCTCGGGGCGGCCTCGGACGGCTTCGGGCGGCCTCCCCGGGGGTTCCCGGCGATCCCGAGGCTGCCTTCTCAGGTGGCTCCGATCGTCGTCGGGCCAGGCTTCGGGCGGCCTCGCCGGCGCGGTTTCCCGTCGCCCTCCCGGACATCCCCCGGGGTCTCGGCCGGTCTCGGGGCCGCGTTCTCAGGGCCCTTCGACCGGCCCCGGGCCGGTCCCGGCGCGTCCTCCGGCCGCTGCAAGCCCCTCCCCGCGCCCGCCCCCGGCTCGTCCTCCGGCCCCTCCCGACACGGCCCGCAGGGGCGGCCGTCGCGATGGGGCCCTGGAACCTCGTATGGTCGTATCCGTGTTGGAGGAGATGCGGATCCGGTCCTTGGGCGTCATTGACGACGCGGTGGTCGAGCTGTCACCAGGTTTCACGGCGGTGACCGGTGAGACCGGCGCCGGCAAGACCATGGTCGTGACCAGCCTCGGGCTGCTGCTCGGCGGCCGGGCCGACCCGGCGCTCGTGCGCGTCGGGGCGAAGGCGGCGGTGGTCGAGGGGCGGATCGTCGTCGACCGGGCGTCGCCCGCCGCCGTGCGGGCCGAGGAGGCGGGCGCCGAGCTCGACGACGGGGCGCTGCTCGTCAGCCGGACGCTGTCCGCCGAGGGGCGCTCCCGGGCCCACGTCGGCGGGCGTGGCGTGCCCGTCGGGCTGCTCGGCGAGCTCGCCGACGACCTCGTCGCCGTGCACGGCCAGACCGACCAGCAGGGGCTGCTCCGCCCGGCCCGGCAGCGCGCCGCGCTCGACCGGTACGCGGGGGAGGCGGTGGCCGCGCCGCTCGCCAAGTACACCGACGCCTACCGGCGGCTGCGCGCCGTCGCCGCCGAGCTCGACGAGCTGACCACCCGGGCCCGCGAGCGCGCCCAGGAGGCGGACCTGCTGCGCTTCGGCCTCGACGAGATCGCCGCCGTCGCGCCGGTGGCCGGCGAGGACGCCGAACTCGCCGCCGAGGCCGAGCGGCTGGGCCACGCCGAGTCCCTCGCCTCCGCCGCCACCGCCGCGCACGCCGCCCTGGCCGGGGACCCCGAGGACCCGGAGGGCGTGGACGCCGCCTCGCTCGTCGCCGGCGCCCACCGGGCGCTGGAGGCCGTCCGCTCCCACGATCCGGCGCTGGCCGCGCTCGCCGACCGGGCGGGCGAGCTCGGCATCCTGCTCCGCGACGTGGCCGGCGAGCTCGCCGGGTACGCCTCCGACCTCGACGCCGACCCCCGGCGGCTGGCCGCCGTCGAGGAGCGGCGGGCCGCCCTCGCGCACCTGACGCGCAAGTACGGCGAGGACGCCGCCGCCGTCCTCGCCTGGGCCGAGCGGAGCGCCGCGCGGCTCGGTGAACTGGAGGGTGACGACGACCGGATCGCCGAGCTCACCGCCGAACGGGACGCCCTGCGGGATGAACTGGGCGCCCTCGCCCGGCAGCTGACCGACGCGCGCACCGAGGCGGCGGAACGATTCGCGGACGCCGTGACGGAGGAACTGGCGCAGCTCGCGATGCCGCACGCGCGCGTCTCGTTCGCCGTCCGGCAGAACGAGGTCGCCGACCCGGCGTCCGGCATCGAGGTCGGCGGGCGCGCCGTCGCCTACGGCCCGCACGGCGCCGACGACGTCGAGCTGCTGCTCGCCCCGCACCCCGGCGCCCATCCCCGGCCCATCGCCAAGGGCGCCTCGGGCGGTGAGCTGTCCCGCGTGATGCTCGCGGTGGAGGTCGTGTTCGCGGGCTCCGACCCGGTGCCCACCTACCTCTTCGACGAGGTCGACGCGGGCATCGGCGGCCGGGCCGCCGTCGAGGTCGGCCGCCGCCTGGCCCGGCTCGCGCGGACCGCGCAGGTCGTCGTCGTCACCCACCTCCCGCAGGTGGCCGCCTTCGCCGACCGGCACCTGGTGGTCGAGAAGACCCACGACGGATCCGTGACCCGCAGCGGTGTGCAGGCCATGGAGGGCGAGGACCGGATCCGCGAGCTCTCCCGGATGCTCGCCGGGCAGGAGGACTCGCGGCTCGCCCGCGCGCACGCCGAGGAGTTGCTGGAGGCGGCGCGGGCCGGGCGGTGAGGGAGTAAAACGGTCACCGCGTAACAGGGCGGTGCTTTCGGTGGTGTCGGGCGACCTCCGGGCCAACGGCTCGTAATCCCCAAACCGGGTGAATCCGGAGTCGCCCGGGCGAGACAGGGCGGGCCGGGCGCGGAGCGGTGGTGCCCGGACGGCGGTGGCGGCTGGCATCCTGGGCAACGGCACCGCGCCGTCGCCGGTCCTGCCGCCACCCCCGCCTCCTTCCGTCCGACGCCGATCCGCCGATCCGCCGGTTCGCCGGTCCCGCCGATCCAGGAGTCACTCCCGCGTGAGCAGTTCATCCGGCACGTCCCACGGCCGGCCGCCCCCGCACGCCGTCCAGGTGCTGGGCGGCGGTGGCGCGGGCAGCGGCGCCCATGTGCGGTCGCTGGCCGCCGGCCTCGTCGCGCGGGGGCTGCGGGTGACGGTGTGCGCGGCCGGGTGGACGGAGGAACGGTACGGATTCACCGGGGCCGGCGCCTCGTTCACGCCGCTGCCGGCCGGGACGGACGCGCTCCTCGTCGCCGGGATCCGGGCGGCGACCGCCGACGCGGACGTCGTCCACGCGCACGGCCTGCGCTGGGGCCTCCTCGCCGCGCTCGCCCTGCACGGGCGCCCGACGCCGCTGGTGGTCACCTGGCACCGGCGCGTCCGCGCGGCGGGCGCCCGGGCCCACGTCGTACGGCTGATGGAACGGCGGGCCGTGCGGACCGCCGCGGTCGTCCTCGGCGCCACGCCGGACCTGGTGGACCAGGCGCGGTCACGCGGGGCGCGGGACGCCCGGCTGACGCCGGTGGGGTTCCCCGGGCCGCGGGCCGCCGCCCCTGTCGCCGCTGCCGCCGTTGTCGCAGCGGAGACGGAAGGTGACGTGCCCCGGGACAAGGTGCTCGCCGAACTGGGCGTGCTCGGGCGGCCGTTGCTCCTCGCCGTCGGGCGGCTCGAACCCGACCAGGGGTACGGGCCGCTGCTCGACGCCGCCCGCTCCTGGCGGCGGCTCGACCCCGAGCCGCTGCTCGTCGTCGCCGGGGAGGGGCCTGAGCGGCCGTTGCTCCAGCGGCGCATCGAGGACGAGGGGCTGCCCGTGCGGCTCGTCGGGCGGCGGGAGGATGTGCCGCAGTTGCTGGCGGCGGCGGACCTGGCGATTCTGCCGAGTCGGTGGGAGGGGCGGGCACTGCTGGCGCAGGAGGCTTTCCGGGCGGGGGTGCCGTTGGTGGCCACGGCGGTGGGGGGTGTTCCCGATCTTGTCGGCGATGCGGCGGAGCTTGTGCCGTATGGGGACGCTTCGGCGTTGGCCTGCGCGGTGTCGCGGGTGCTTGTCGACGCGCGGCGGCGGGCCGAGCTTGTCGCCGCGGGGCGGCGGTTGGGGGCGGGGTGGCCTTCGGAGGACGATGCGGTTGCTCATGTGCTGAGCGTGTACGACGAGTTGTGGGGGTAGGGGTGCCCCGGTCCCGCCCCTTCGCCGATCCCTGGGGCTGCGCCCCAGACCCCCCTTTCGCGGCTTCGCCGCTCGTCCTCAAGCGCCGGACGGGCTGAAATCGGCCCGTCCGGCGCTTGAGGACAACCGCGCGGAGCGCGGTTTCGGGGGTGCGGGGGCTTGCCCCCGCAAGAAACGGTGAAAGGGCGGGCCCGGGGCACCCTCACCCCACCAGCCGCCGCCCCCGCAACGCCACCCCCAGCGCCAGCCGGCTGTCCGGATCGTCGGGATCCGTTCCCAGCAAGCCGGCGATGCGCGCCAGGCGGTCGTACAGCGTCTGCCGGTTGACGTGCAGCTCCCGTGCCGTCTCCGCCTTGCGGCCCGCGTGGCGGAGGTAGGTGTCCAGGGTGGGGAGGAGCGGGGTCCGGGCGGTGGTGTCGTGGGTGAGGAGGGGGCCGAGGACGCGGTCGACGAAGGCCGCGAGGTCGTCGTGGCCGCGCAGGCGGGACAGGAGGAGGTCGACGTCGAGGGCGCGGGCGTCGTACCAGGGGCGGTCGGGCAGGCCGGTCGCGGCGGTCGCCGCCTCGGCGGCGTGCCGCAGGGCGGCGCCCGCGGTGGTCCAGTCGGCCGGTGCGCCCACCACGACCACCGGCGGCCGGGAGCGGACCCGCCGCGCCCCGGTGCGCAGGGCGGCGGCGAGCCGGTCGGCGACGGCCGGGCGGTCGGCCGCGGCCCGGAGGCCGGCGAGCAGCGGGATCCGGCCCTCGGGCAGCCGGACGCCCAGCAGTACGGGCACTCCTGCCGCGGCTAGTTCTTCCTGGACCGCGCAGGTCAGTGCCGCCGGGCCGGTGTCCCGGCCGGGGCCCGCCGGGGCGTCGAGGACGACCGGCAGCAGCGGCCCGGGGCCGGGGCGGAAGCCGAGGACGCGGGCCAGGGCGGGGGCGTCGGCCGGGTCGAGCCGGCCCTCGGCGAGGTCGGTGAGGAAGTCGCCGCGCCCCCGGGCCGCCAGCTCCTCCTCCTGGCGGGCCTGGAGGAGGACGACCGCCAGCAGGCCGGCCGTCCGGTCGGCGGCGACGCGGTGCACCGGGGCCAGCGGCGCGTGCACGGGCAGGACGGTCAGCCGGGCCCGCGGGCCGCCCGGGGCCTGCCCGGGGACGTCCACGGCCATCCGCCCGGCCAGGTCGGCGCGGCGCAGCCCGTCCCACACCTGGAGCGGGTCGGCGGCGCCGGGCGGCGCGGGGTCGGGGCCGGCCGCGTAGAGGAGCCGCCCGTCGGCGGCCTCCAGGAAGACCGGGTTGGCGGTGAACTCGGCCAGCAGCCGCAGCACTTCGGGCGCCCCGCCGCCGTCCAGCAGCGCCTCCGTGCACCGCCGGTGGACGCCGTCCGCGCGCCGGAGCAGCGCGTAGTGCGCGTTGACCAGCTCGGTGTGGAGCTCCTCGGTGACCGCGACGAACGGGACCTCCCGGTGCAGCTGGACGAGCGGGAGCCCGGCCGCGCGGGCCGCGTCCACGACGGCGGCGGGCAGCGCGGGCAGGCGTGCGCCGAGCTCCACGACCAGGGCCGCGATCTCCCGTTCCACCAGGGTGCGGACGAAGGCGCGCTGCTCGGCCGGGCGGGCGCCCAGGCCCAGGCCGGTGGTCAGCAGCAGCTCGCCGCCCTTGAGGAGCGCCGCGATGTGCGGCGCCTCGCCGGCGTGCACCCAGCGCACCGGACGGTCGAGGCGGTCGGCGCCGGCCAGCACCTCGGGCAGCCCCCGGCGCAGGGCCGGCAGCTCCAGGGCGCGGGCGACGGTCACGGTGCTCCGGGGGATCCCGGGTATCGGCGGCTGGGCGTGCATGACGTGAACTTACGGGACGGATGCCGGTGTCCGGGAGGTGGCCGGGAGCCCGCCGGGGCGACGCGTGGGCGCCGTGGGACGCAGCGGGCCCGCGCCCGGCCGGCCGTGGCGTGCGCGGGCGGCGCGGTGGAGCCGGGTGAGGGTTCCTTCGCCGGCGTCCGCGCCCCGGCACGCTCCTCTGCGCCCCCCCGACGCTGCCCCTCCCGTCCCCTCCCGTCTCAGCCCGGCCGAGTGTCCCGGAAGACGGCGCCCCGAGCGGCGTCCCCGCACTCCGCTCTGCGCGCGTGCGCGTAGCAGAAGAGGCCCGGCCCCCACGGAAGTTGCCGCATAGTCGGCGTCCCCGCGGCAGGGGCGTGATAGGCAGTGTGACCCGGATCCGGCGACGGCCGGTCGAGCCTGGACCTCGGGGGATGACGATGCAGCCGCTCTACGTTTTCGACGCCGAAGTCAGCGCCCTGCCCGGCGCGGACCCCTTCCCGCTGGTGCGCGAGCACGTGGGCGCCTGGCTGTGCGGGCCCGCGGGGGACGGGCCCGGGGCGGGGGAGCTGGCGGCCGCCGGCGGGCCGCGGCCGTTGCACGGCGGGCGGACGGTCGAGTGGGCCGTCGAGGGGCCACCGGACGCGACGGCCGTGCGGGTCACCGTCACGCAGCCGCTCGACGGGGACGTCGGCCGGTTCGTCACCCGGATCACCGTGTCGTCCGTCGCGGGACGGGTGGGGCTGCGGGTGGTGATGGGCCGGGAGGTCGACGGGGGATGGATCGCGCCGGTGCAGGATCCGCTGCTGCGCCGGCCCGGGCTGCTGCGGACGGTCGCCGCCGACGAGGGGCTCCGGCTGCACGTCCTCGGCCAGCGGGTGACCGGGCGGTACGAGCGGATCCGGGAGACGGCGCAGACCGCCGTGCTCACCGAGTCGCTGGCCGGCCGCACCCGGCTGCCCATCCTGCTGGTGCACCCCCGGGAGGACGCCGCCTGGACGGCCGCCCGGCAGGCGGCCGGCGAGCTGATCGGTCTTGCCCAGGTCGTCACCCTCAACTACGGCACGGCCCGGGAGCTGCGCCGGCTGCTGCCGGAGGCCGCCGTCCCGGACGGCGGCGCCCGGCTGGTCTGGCCGCTGCCGGCGCTCGCCCACCCCGCGTACGCGCGCGCCGAGGTCGCCGACCCCGCCACCCGCTTCCGCTGGATGCGCACCCTCGGCGAACTCGCCGTCGTGGCCCGGGGATCGGACCGCGGCTGGGAGGCCGCGCGCCGGGCCGCCCGGGGCAGCGCCGCCCGGCGCGCCGCCGAACGCCTCGCGGCGGCCCGGGCGACGGGCGACGTCGCCCGCCAACTGGACGTCTACGAGGAGCGGGTGGCCCGTCTTGAGGCCGACGTCGCCTTCTGGGAGGGCGAGGCCCAGACGCTCACCACCCGGCTGGAGGCCGCCGGGGACGCCGACGCCGCCCGCCGGGAGGCCGAGTACTGGAGGGACCTCTACGTGCGGGAGGTGAAACGCGACGACCCCAAGGCCGGGGAGCCCGCGGATCCCTGGGAGGAGGTGCCCGAACTGGATCCCGCCGCCCCCGAGGCCACCTACCGGGCCCTGGAGGAGGCGGCCGACCACCGGATCGCGTTCACGGCCGGGGCGGAACGGTCCTGGCGGGCGTCCGGCTATCCGCACCCGGACGAGATGACCGCGCAGCTGGTCACCCTCGCCAAGGCCGCGGTCGACCTCTACGACCAGCCGAGCGACAAGAAACCCCGGATCACCCAGTGGTTCAAGGAGCAGCACGGGCTGACGGTGGCGACGAGCGACCTGACCATCAAGAAGGACCGGAAGCTGCGCTACTTCTCCTTCGACGGCGACGACCGGCGCGACGGCCTGCCGCACGTCAAGGTGCGCGACGCCACGTCCCACAACGAGGTCGGCCGGATCCACTTCGCGTTCGACCACGACAAGCGGCGGCTGATCGTGGACCACGTGGGCGTGAAGAAGTACTGACTCCGTCACATGGGTCCGGGCGGGCCCTCCGGCCCGCCCGTCCGTCCGGCGTCAGCCGCCGAAGGCGCTCGACGCCGTCAGCCGCAGCGCGGTGTCGATCAGCGGAACGTGGCTGAACGCCTGCGGGAAGTTGCCGACCTGCCGCTTCAGGTGCGGGTCCCACTCCTCCGCGAGCAGGCCCAGGTCGTTGCGGAGGGCCAGCAGCTTCTCGAAGAGCTGCCGTGCCTCGTCCACCCGGCCGATCATCGCGAGGTCGTCGGCGAGCCAGAACGAGCAGGCCAGGAAGGCCCCTTCGTCGCCCTCGAGGCCGTCCACGCCCGCGTCCTCGCCGGCCGTCGGGTAGCGCAGCACGAAGCCGTCGGGGGTGGACAGCTCGCGCTGGATCGCCTCGATGGTGCCGATGACGCGCTTGTCGTCCGGCGGCAGGAAGCCCATCTGCGGGATGAGCAGCAGCGAGGCGTCCAGCTCCTTGGAGCCGTAGGACTGCGTGAACGTGTTGCGTTCCTTGTCGTAGCCCTTCTCGCAGACGTCCCGGTGGATGTCGTCGCGCAGCTCGCGCCAGCGCTCCAGCGGGCCGTCCACGTCGCCGGACTCGATGAGCTTGATCGTGCGGTCCACCGCCACCCAGGCCATCACCTTGGAGTGGACGAAGTGCCGGCGCGGGCCGCGGACCTCCCAGATGCCCTCGTCGGGCTCGTTCCAGTGGTCCTCCAGGTAGCCGATCAGCCGCAACTGGAGGAGGGAGGCGTAGTCGTTGCGGGCCAGGCCCGTCATGTGCGCCAGGTGCAGCGCCTCGGTGACCTCGCCGTAGACGTCCAGCTGGAGCTGGCCGGCCGCGCCGTTGCCCACCCGGACCGGCCGCGAGTTCTCGTACCCCGGCAGCCAGGACAGCTCCGCCTCGCTCAGCTCCCGCTCGCCCGCGATGCCGTACATGATCTGGAGGTTCTCGGGGTCGCCGGCGACGGCCCGCAGCAGCCACTCGCGCCAGGCGCGGGCCTCCTCGCGGTAGCCGGTGCGCAGCAGCGACGACAGGGTGATCGCGGCGTCCCGCAGCCAGGTGAAGCGGTAGTCCCAGTTGCGGACGCCGCCGATCTCCTCCGGCAGGGACGTGGTGGGGGCGGCGACGATGCCGCCGGTGGGCGCGTAGGTCAGCGCCTTGAGGGTGATCAGCGAGCGGACGACGGCGTCCCGGTAGGGGCCGTGGTACGTACAGTGCTCGACCCACTCGCGCCAGAACTCCTCGGTGGCCTCCAGCGAGCCGTCCGGGTCGGGCAGGGCCGGCGGGCCGCTGTGCGAGGGCTGCCAGCTGATGGTGAAGGCCACCCGTTCACCGGGGGAGACGGTGAAGTCGGAGTAGGTGGTGAGGTCCTTGCCGAAGGTGTCGGCGGTGGTGTCCAGCCAGACGGAGTCCGGCCCGGCGACGGCCACCGTGCGGTCGCCCACCTTGTGCACCCAGGGCACCACCCGCCCGTAGGAGAACCGCATCCGCAGCGCGGAGCGCATCGGCACCCGGCCGCTGACGCCCTCGACGATCCGGATCAGCTGCGGCGCCCCGTCACGCGGGGGCATGAAGTCGATGATCCGGACGGTCCCGCGGGCGGTGTCCCACTCGGACTCCAGCACCAGGGAGTCGCCCCGGTAGCGGCGGCGGTCGGCGCGCGGCGGCGCGGCACCCGAGGGGTGCGCCGGGCCGATCCGCCAGTAGCCGTGTTCCTCTGTACCCAGCAGCCCGGCGAACGCCGCGTGGGAATCGAACCGTGGGAGGCACAGCCAGTCGGCCGTGCCGTCCCTGCAGACCAGGGCGGCGGTCTGCATGTCGCCGATGAGTGCGTAATCCTCGATACGCCCGGCCACGTCATCTCCAGTCGAACGGCATCGTGACCCCAAGGGGGCCTCTGGCGGTCAAGCGATCTTCGACGAGCTCATGTTCCGGAAGGGGTGGGTGCACACCTCCCAGCGGTGGCTGGGGCCCAGGGGTGCCGTGCCGGCCGGCTCGCTTCATGTGTCCGTGCAGAATACGACGCCGAGTTGGGCGACGCGCGACGGTTGGCCGGGGAATCTGTGCCGAATGGGTGGCCCGGGACACAGGGGCCGCGCGCCCGTGACGCACGGTCCGCGAGCCCGTCGCGCCGCGTCACCGGCGGCGCCCGCCCCGGGGCGCTGATACCCTGGTACCCCGTGGACCGGTGGGCGCAAGACCCCTCGACCGCAGCGACGGCACCCCCGCAAAGACGCCGGGTGAGCGCCGGTACGCACCTCCACCTCGCGACCACGGGAGACCCCCTTTGGCCATTGCCGCTAAGCCCACGACGACCAAGCACCTCTTCGTCACCGGGGGTGTCGCCTCCTCGCTCGGCAAGGGGCTGACCGCCTCCAGCCTGGGTGCGCTGCTCAAGGCCCGGGGTCTGCGCGTGACGATGCAGAAGCTCGACCCGTACCTGAACGTCGACCCGGGCACGATGAACCCGTTCCAGCACGGCGAGGTGTTCGTCACCAACGACGGCGCCGAGACCGACCTGGACATCGGCCACTACGAGCGCTTCCTCGACGTCGACCTCGACGGCTCGGCCAACGTCACCACCGGCCAGGTGTACTCCTCCGTGATCGCCAAGGAGCGGCGCGGCGAGTACCTGGGCGACACCGTGCAGGTCATCCCGCACATCACCAACGAGATCAAGCACCGCATCCGGCGGATGGCGACCGAGGACGTCGACGTCGTCATCACCGAGGTCGGCGGCACGGTCGGCGACATCGAGTCGCTGCCGTTCCTGGAGACCGTCCGCCAGGTCCGGCACGAGGTCGGCCGCGACAACGTCTTCGTCGTGCACATCTCGCTGCTGCCCTACATCGGCCCCTCCGGCGAGCTGAAGACCAAGCCCACCCAGCACTCGGTGGCCGCGCTGCGCAACATCGGCATCCAGCCCGACGCGATCGTGCTGCGCGCCGACCGCGAGGTGCCCACCGCCATCAAGCGCAAGATCTCGCTGATGTGCGACGTCGACGAGGACGCGGTGGTCGCCGCCATCGACGCCAAGTCGATCTACGACATCCCGAAGGTGCTGCACGCCGAGGGCCTGGACGCCTACGTCGTCCGCAAGCTCGACCTGCCGTTCCGCGACGTGGACTGGGCCCAGTGGGACGACCTGCTGGACCGTGTCCACCAGCCGGACCACGAGGTCACCGTCGCGCTCGTCGGCAAGTACATCGACCTGCCGGACGCCTACCTCTCGGTCACGGAAGCCATCCGAGCGGGTGGCTTCGCCAACCGTGCGCGGGTGAAGATCAAATGGGTGACGTCGGACGACTGCGTCACCCCCGCCGGCGCCAAGAAGCAGCTCTCCGACGTGGACGCGATCTGCATCCCGGGCGGCTTCGGCGAGCGCGGCGTCAACGGCAAGGTCGGCGCCATCACCTACGCCCGTGAGAACAAGGTCCCGCTGCTGGGCCTCTGCCTCGGTCTGCAGTGCGTGGTCATCGAGGCCGCGCGCAACCTGGCCGGCATCACGGACGCCAACTCCACCGAGTTCGAGCCCGGCACCGCCCACCCGGTGATCTCCACCATGGCCGAGCAGATGGACATCGTCGCCGGCGAGGGCGACCTGGGCGGAACGATGCGCCTGGGCATGTACCCGGCCAAGCTGGCCGAGGGCTCCATCGTCCGCGAGGTCTACGACGACCAGCCGTACGTCGAGGAGCGCCACCGCCACCGGTACGAGGTCAACAACGCGTACCGCGGCGAGCTGGAGAAGAAGGCGGGCATCGTCTTCTCCGGCACCTCCCCGGACAACAAGCTGGTCGAGTACGTCGAGTACCCGCGCGAGGCGCACCCGTACCTCGTCGCGACCCAGGCCCACCCCGAGCTGCGCTCCCGGCCGACCCGGCCGCACCCGCTGTTCGCCGGCCTGGTGAAGGCCGCCGTTCGGCGTCAGCAGGGCTGATCTGTACGGTTGACCGGGGTGAGCCCCTCCGTTCCGGAGGGTCTCACCCCGGTTTTCGTTTTTCTGGAGCTGGAGGACGCAGATGCGCATCAAGGACACCGCCGAGGAGTGGCGGATCACCGCCACGGAGACGCCGTTCGTCGGCGCCAAGACGAGCGCGCGCACGGACGTCGTCGTGATGCCGGACGGCACCAGCGTCAACCGCGACTACCAGGTGCACCCCGGTTCGGTCGCCATCCTCGCCCTCGACGAGCAGGACCGCGTCCTGGTCATCAACCAGTACCGGCACCCGGTGCGGCACCGGCTCTGGGAGCTCCCGGCCGGGCTGCTGGACGTCCCCGGGGAGAACCCGCTGACCGCCGCCCACCGGGAGCTCTACGAGGAGGCCCACGTCAAGGCCGAGGACTGGCGGGTGCTCACCGACGTCTTCACCTCGCCCGGCGGCTGCGACGAGGCCCTGCGGATCTACCTCGCCCGGGACCTCTCCGACGTGGAGGGGGAGCGGTTCGAGGTGGCCGAGGAGGAGGCGGACATGGAGGTGGCGCGGGTGCCGCTCGCGGACGTGGTCCGCGGGGTGCTCTCCGGGGAGCTGCACAACACGTGTCTTGCCGTGGGCGTGCTGGCGCTTTCCGCCGCTCGGGCCGGGGACGGGATTGAGGCGTTGCGGCCGGCCGATGCACCTTGGCCTGCGCGGCCGTTCGAGGCGTAGGGGGAGTTTGCCCCGGTCCCGCCCCTTCGCCGATTCCTGGGGCTGACGCCCCAGACCCCGAAACCGCGCTCCGCGCGGTTGTCCTCAAACGCCGGACAAACTGGGCCGGGCCGAAAAGGCGATCGTCGTACGAGTCGGGGCCCGGCTTCCGCGGGGGCGCGGGCGTTTCAACTACGCTCGGCCCGTGGAGACCGACAACCTCGCGGCCGTCCGCCCGGAGCGGGTGGGCCCCGGCGTGCGCCCGCGCCGGCCGGGTGCGCCCGTGACGGGCGTCGCGCTCACCGGCGCGGGCCTGTTCACCGGCCGGGACCGGGAACTGAAAGAGCTTCGGGCGGACATCGCCCGTACCGGCCTGGACACCCTCTCCGGCCGCAAACCACCCCGCAGCCGGGTCCTGCTCGTCGCCGGACGCCCCGGTTCCGGGCGCACCGCGCTCGCCGAGGAACTGGCCCGGCGGCTGGAGCGGGACTACCCGGACGGAGTACTCCGCGCGCGCCTCACCGACGCCGACGGCACCCCCGTCCCCACCGACCGCACCGCCCGCGCCCTCCTCGCCGACCTCGGCGCCACCGCCACCGCGCCCGCCGGGGCCGAGGAGGACGAGCTCACCGCCGCGCTCCGCGCCGCCCTGGCCGGCCGCCGGGTGCTGCTGCTCCTGGACGACGCGTCGGGCGCCGCCTCCGTCGAGCCGCTGCTGCCGGACGAACCGGGCTGCCTGGTCGTCGCCGTCGCCCGGGGGCCGCTGACCGGCGTCACCGACGTCCGGCCGTGCACCATCGGCGGCCTGGAGACCCCTGCCGCCGTCGACCTCCTGGAGCGGTTCGCCGGCCCCACCCGCATCACCTGTGACCCGATGGCCGCCAGCGCCGTCGTCGAGGAGTGCGCCGGACAGCCCGCCGCGCTGGTGCTGGTCGGCGGCTGGCTGGCCGCCCACCCCAAGATGTCCGTCGCCGACGCGGCCCGGCGGCTGCGCGAACTCCCCGTCCCCGAAGGGCACGACGGCACCACGGGCCGCCCGCTCGCCCGCGCCCTGTGGCTCGCCTACGAGGCGCTGCCCGCGCTGAACGCCCGCATACTGCGCCTGCTCGCGCTGGCCCCCGCCGGTCCCGCCGACGCGCACACCGCCTCCGCGCTGGCCGGCTGCTCGGTCTCCGCCGCCCAGGCCGCGCTGGACGACTTCGTCGCCCGCGGCCTGCTGCGGCCGGTGCCCGTCGACGGCGTACCGGGGGAGCCCGCCGCGCTGCCGCCGCAGTACCAGGTGCCCGGCTGCCTGGCCCCGCTGCTGCGGGCGCTGCTGGAGACCCAGGACCGGCCCGCCGAGGTGGAGCTGGCCCGGGCCCGGATGCTCGAACGGGTCGTCCGCCAGCTGCACTCCTGCCGTGCCGCCGCCGAGCTGACCGACCCCTCCGTCCGCCGCCGGGTGGCCGAGCTGCCCCGGCCGCTGCGCTTCCCCTCGGCGCGGGTCGCGGAGGAGTGGCTGCGCTCCCGGCTGCCCGCGCTGCTGGCCGCCGCCCGGCTGGCCGTCGAGGACGGCGGCCTGGACACCCTCGCCCGTCGCCTGGTCTCCGCGCTGACCAGGGCGCTCTCCGCCCACCTGCCCCCCGAGGAGGCCGGGCCCGAGCAGTACGGGCTGCACCGGCTCGTCCTGGACGTGGCCGACCGCCGCGAGATGGCCCTGGAGAAGTCCGCCGCCCTGCTCAATCTGGGCGACCTGGACACGGGAGCCGGCCGCGTCCGGATGGCGCTCGACCGTTACCGGGAAGCGCTGGCCGCCGCGCGCGCGTGCGGCGACCCGTACGCGACGAGCCGCTCCATGGAGTCCGTCGCCGCCTCCTACCAGGAGCTGGAGGACTGGGCCCGGGCCACCGACTGGTACCGGCGGGCGCTGGAGCTGCGGCTCACCCGCGGTGAACTCGCCGACGAGGCGCGGCTGTACGGGCGGCTCGGCGCGGTGCACGCGCTGGCGGGGGAGTGGGGCGAGGCGCTGCGCACCTGGCGGGCCGCGTCCGCCGCCTGCCGCCGGCTGCGCGACCTGCCGGGGCACGCCCGGGCGCTGAGCGAGGCCGCCGTGGCGCTGGAGCACCTCGGCCGGCCGCAGGACGCGGTGCGAGCCGGTCTGGAGGCGGCGGAGGGCGCCCGGCGGGCCGGCGACGGGCGGCTGGAGGCCGCCGTCCGGCTGCGGCTGGCGGACACCCTGGACCGGCTGGCCGACCCGGCCGGCGCGGAGGCGCAGCGCCGGACGGCGGAGGGGCTGCTCCGGGAGCTGGCGGAGGCCGATGGGGCTGATGGGGCCGGTGGGGCCGCTGCGGAGGAGGCCGGGGTGACCGGGGGGACCGCGGGGACCGGTTCCGGTGTGGCCGGGCCCTCGGGAGGGCTTGAGCCGAACGCCTGACGGGTACACGCCGGGTAACCTGCGAAAGCGATGGCAGTTCCGGAAAAGTTTGTTGCTTTGCAAGGCTAGACAGCTCGACATCCTTCATTAGACTGGTTGCGCCGCGATCGACGCGGTCTGCTCTGGTATGCCGTGGCATTTCCGGATTAGCCTGAAAACCCCTGATTCAAGGACCGTGATCGACGTGAAGGTCGGTATCCCCCGCGAGGTCAAGAACAACGAGTTCCGCGTGGCCATCACCCCGGCCGGTGTGCACGAGCTGGTGCGCAACGGCCACCAGGTCTTCGTGGAGAAGGGCGCCGGTCTGGGCTCCTCCATCACGGACGCCGAGTACACCGGCGCCGGTGCCTCCATCCTGGACAGCGCCGACGAGGTCTGGGCGACCGCCGACCTGCTCCTGAAGGTCAAGGAGCCGATCGCCGAGGAGTACCACCGCCTCCGCAAGGGCCAGACCCTCTTCACCTACCTGCACCTGGCCGCCTCCCGTGAGTGCACGGACGCGCTGCTGGAGTCGGGCACCACGGCGATCGCCTACGAGACCGTCGAGCTCGCCAACCGCGCGCTGCCGCTGCTCGCCCCGATGTCCGAGGTCGCGGGCCGGCTGGCCCCGCAGGTCGGCGCCTACCACCTGATGCGCTCGGCCGGCGGCCGCGGCGTGCTGCCGGGCGGCGTCCCGGGCACGGCGGCCGGCAAGGCCGTCGTCATCGGCGGTGGCGTCTCCGGCTGGAACGCCGCGCAGATCGCCGTCGGCATGGGCTTCCACGTGACCCTGCTCGACAAGGACATCAACAAGCTGCGCGAGGCGGACAAGGTCTTCGGCACCAAGGTGCAGACGATCGTCTCCAACGCCTACGAGCTGGAGAAGGCCGTCGTCGAGGCCGACCTCGTCATCGGCGCGGTCCTGATCCCGGGCGCCAAGGCCCCCAAGCTGGTCACCAACGAGCTCGTCGCCAAGATGAAGCCCGGAAGTGTACTTGTCGACATTGCGATCGACCAGGGCGGCTGCTTCGAGGACTCGAAGCCGACCACCCACGCGGAGCCGACCTTCACCGTCCACGACTCCGTCTTCTACTGTGTCGCCAACATGCCGGGCGCGGTGCCGAACACCTCCACCTACGCGCTGACCAACGCCACGCTGCCCTACATCGTGGAGCTGGCCAACCGCGGCTGGCAGGAGGCGCTGAGCCGGGACGCCGCGCTCGCCAAGGGCCTCAACGTCCATGAGGGACAGGTCGTTTACGGCCCCGTCGCCGAGGCGCACGGTCTTGCGCACGTCGAACTGAGCGCGCTGCTCGGCTGAGGCGTCAAACCGCCCCTGAGGGGAATCACCACCGGCAGGGCCTTGTCCACAAGGCCCTGCCGGCCGTGTTTGGTGCCGGATTCGGACCGGTTTTCCCGAGGTGACCGCCGTTCGGAAAACTTGCGGGTGATACCCCGAACACCCTTGACAGAAGGGTGTTCGATTGCCGACACATCGTGCCGTCTCCGGCGGATTGTGTTGCTGCGGACCGCCGACACGCCATAGAGTCGCAGACCGTCGGCATGGTGCCACGCTGACCTATCTAGATGTTTCCTGGTCACCAAGGAGGTAGGACGACTTGTGAATGAGTCGACATTTGCTCCCGGGGGTGGTCACCCAGGAATTCCTGCCCAGGGCCGGAGCCCCGTGGGGCTCCACGCCGTCGGCTCCGTCGCTGTCCAGACCTTCGCAGCACAGCAGGACATCCAGAGCATGACGACAGCCCACCCGAGCATGGACGGTCTACACGTGAACGCCATGGCCGGCGACCGCGGCGGTGATCCCGCCCGTCTCGCCGACTACGAGGAAGTGCCCGACGGGCACTTCTACGACCCCGACGCGGAGTACGAGCCCGACCCGGAGTACGCGGCCACCCTGGCCCCCGACGCCGCCCGCCAGCGCCGCGAGCGCATCGGCCCCACCGGGCGCCCGCTGCCGTACTTCCCCATCCCGGGCCCGCTGACCGACCACGGCCCGGCGAAGATCATCGCGATGTGCAACCAGAAGGGCGGGGTCGGCAAGACCACCTCGACCATCAACCTGGGCGCCGCGCTGGCCGAGTACGGCCGCCGGGTGCTGCTCGTCGACTTCGACCCGCAGGGCGCGCTCTCCGTCGGACTGGGCGTCAACCCGATGGAGCTCGATCTGACGGTCTACAACCTGCTCATGGAGCGCGGGATGTCGGCCGACGAGGTGCTGCTGAAGACCGCGGTGCCCAACATGGACCTGCTCCCCAGCAACATCGATCTGTCCGCCGCCGAGGTCCAGCTCGTCAGCGAGGTCGCCCGGGAGTCCACGCTCCAGCGCGCCCTCAAGCCGCTGATGGCCGACTACGACTACATCGTGATCGACTGTCAGCCCTCGCTGGGCCTGCTGACGGTGAACGCCCTGACGGCGGCTCACAAGGTCATCGTCCCGCTGGAGTGCGAGTTCTTCGCCCTGCGCGGGGTCGCCCTGCTCACCGAGACCATCGAGAAGGTCCAGGAGCGGCTCAACCCCGAGCTGGAGCTCGACGGCATCCTCGCGACCATGTACGACTCGCGGACCGTGCACAGCCGCGAGGTGCTCGCGCGGGTGGTCGAGGCGTTCGACGACCACGTCTACCACACGGTCATCGGCCGGACCGTCCGCTTCCCGGAGACCACCGTCGCCGGCGAGCCCATCACCACGTACGCCTCCAACTCGGTGGGCGCCGCCGCCTACCGCCAGCTCGCCAGGGAGGTGCTCGCCCGGTGTCACGCCGAGTGAGTCTGCCCGGCGCCGACGAGCTGTTCCGCACCACCGGAGGGGTGGGGCTCCAGTCCTCGGCCCCCCGCAGACAGGCCAAGACGCCCGCCGACGGCGCCCCCGCCCCCGCCCCCGCTTCCGCGCGGGTGCCCGGGCCGGCGGCCGCGGAGCCCGACGCGGCGCCCGCTCCCTCGCCCGCCCCGGAAGGGGCCGCCGACCAGGACGCCGCCGAGCGCCGGCCGGCCGCGGACGGGCGCGAGCGCCCGGCGCCGCGCGGTGCCGCCGCCGCTGCCGCCGGCTCCCGGACCGCCGAGCCGGTCGCCCCCCGGCGCCGCGGGCGCGCCGCCAACCGCCGCCCCAGCGGGCGGGAGCGCCACGACGAGAAGATCACCGTCTACGTCTCCGCCGAGGAACTGATGGACCTCGAGCACGCGCGGCTGGTGCTGCGCGGCGAGCACGGGCTCGCGGTGGACCGCGGCCGGATCGTGCGGGAGGCGGTCGCCGTCGTCCTCGCCGACCTCGAGGCGCGCGGCGACGCGAGCATCCTCGTGCGGCGCCTGCGCGGCCGCTGAGCGACTTCGCCGCTAACCTGCCACGGGCGGGCCCCCGCCCGCGCCGCCCCGGCCCTTCCAGGCCGCCGGATCATCTCGCTCCCCCTGGACCACTCCCGCATGCCCACCGCTGCCTCCCCGCCGCCGCCTCCTGCCCGCCGCTCCCTCGGCCGGGGGCCGGGCGCGCGGCCCGCTCCGGCGGAGGGGGAAGGTTTCGCCCCGGGCGCGGCGGCGCCTACGGCGCCGCCGGGGGAGCAGTCCCCAACCCCGCCCCTTCCCGTTTCCCGGGGGCAAGCACCCCGGCCCCCCGAGCGGCTCCGCCGCGAGGGGGGCGCTGCCGCTGACGCGGGCGCTGCCGCTGACGCGGGCGCTGCCGCTGACGCGGGCGCTGCCGCTGACGCGGGCGCTGCCGCTGACGCGGGCGCTGCCGCTGACGCGGGCGCTGCCGCTGACGCGGGCGCTGCCGCTGACGCGGGCGCTGCCGCTGACGCGGGCGCTGCCGCTGACGCGGGCGCTGCCGCTGACGCGGGCGCTGCCGCTGACGCGGGCGCTGCCGCTGACGCGGGCGCTGCCGCTGACGCGGGCGCTGCCGCTGACGCGGGCGCTGCCGCTGGCGCGGGCGCTGCCGCTGGCGCGGGCGCTGCCGCTGGCGCGGGCGCTGCCGCTGGCGCGGGTGCTGCCGCTGGCGCGGGTGCTGCCGCTGGCGCGGGTGCTGCCGCTGGCGCGGGTGCTGCCGCTGGCGCGGGTGCTGCCGCTGGCGCGGGTGCTGCCGCTGGCGCGGGTGCTGCCGCTGGCGCGGGTGCTGCCGCTGGCGCGGGTGCTGCCGCGGCCTCCGTTTCGGGTGGCGAGGGTGGCGGCCACGCCGGCCCTGGTGGTGGCGGGGGGCCGGGGGCGGAGCCCACGGTTTCGGGAAGGGGTGGGGACGGGGAGGAGAACCCCCCTGACAGCAGCCGCTTCACGCTGCACCTCGACAACTTCGAAGGCCCCTTCGACCTCCTCCTCCAGCTCATCGCCAAGCACAAGCTCGACGTCACCGAAGTAGCCCTTTCCCAGGTCACCGACGAGTTCATGGCGCACCTCCGCGCCATGGGTCCCGACTTCGACCTCGATCAGACGACCGAGTTCCTCGTCGTCGCGTCCACGCTGCTGGACCTCAAGGCCGCCCGGCTGCTGCCCGCCGCCGAGGTGGAGGACGAGGCCGATCTCGCCCTGCTTGAGGCGCGGGACCTGCTCTTCGCCCGGCTGCTGCAGTACCGCGCGTACAAGAGGATCGCGGCGATCCTCGGGGAGCGGATGGCCACCGAGGGCCGTCGGCGGCCGCGTACCGTCGGTCTGGAGCCGCGGTTCGCGGAGCTGCTGCCGGAGGTCGTGCTCGGGATCGGGCCGGAACGATTCGCCGAGCTCGCGGTGAAGGCGATGCAGCCCAGGCCCGCGCCGCAGGTGTACGTGGACCACATCCACGCGCCGCTGGTGAGCGTCCGGGAGCAGGCGGGGGTGGTGGTCGCCAGGCTGCGGGAGGCGGGTGAGGCGACGTTCGAGGAGCTGACCGCCGACGCCGCGGACGGCCTCACCGTCGTCGCCCGCTTCCTCGCCCTCCTGGAGCTCTACCGGGAGCGGGCCGTCGCCCTCGACCAGGAAGAGGCGCTGGGGACGCTGACCGTCCGCTGGACGGGGGCGGGCGGCGACGCACCTGTGGTGACCGACGAGTTCGACCGAGAACCCGAAGAACCCGAAGAAGGGGAGGCGGCGGAGTGAGCGCTGGCAGCAGTACGGAGGACGAGACCGGCGTCGTGGGCGAGCTTCCCCTCGCGCCCGCCCTCGAAGCCGTCCTCATGGTCGTCGACGAGCCCGTCACCGAGGAACACCTGGCCCGGATCCTCGAACGCCCCCGCCGCGACATCGCCGCCGCGCTGCGCGCGCTGGCCGACGAGTACACCGCGCAGGGCCGCGGCTTCGAGCTGCGGGAGGTCGGCGGCGGGTGGCGGTTCTTCAGCCGGCCCGCCTACGCGGACGCGGTCGAGGCGTTCGTCCTGGACGGGCAGCAGGCCCGGCTGACACAGGCCGCGTTGGAGACCCTGGCCGTCGTCGCGTACCGTCAGCCGGTCAGCCGTTCGCGGGTCTCCGCGGTGCGCGGGGTGAACTGCGACGGCGTCATGCGCACCCTCCTCCAGCGGGGCCTCGTGGAGGAGACGGGGACGGAACCCGAAACAGGTGCGATCCTGTACAGGACGACGAACTATTTCCTGGAGCGGATGGGCCTGCGCGGTCTGGACGAGCTTCCCGAGCTCGCACCGTTCCTCCCGGAGGCGGACGCGGTCGAGGGCGACTCCCAGGAGGGGGTCCCGTCGTTCGATCCGGACGCCCCGGACACCGAAGCGGACGACAAGACGGAACTTTGATGCGAAGCAGCGGCAGGAACAGCGGAAGCGGCAACCGGGACAACCGGGGCGGCGGCGGCCGAAGCGGCGGCGGCCGGAGCGGCGGGTCCCCCCGCCCGTCCTCCGGCGGCGGGCGTGCGGGCGGCGGCCGCTCCGGCGGCGGGCGCTACGACGCCGGCCGCTCCGAGGGCGGGCGCTACGAGCGTCGCGACGACCGGCAGGACGGCCGGCGCGACGAGCGGCGGCCGGAGCAGCGCCCGCGCCGTCCGCGCCCGGAGGAGCGCCGTTACGACGTCGGTACCGAGGGCGAGCGCAGCGGAGGACGCGGCCCGTCCTCCGGCCGGGGCGCCTCGGCCCGCGGCGGCGCCAAGGGCGGCCCGCGCCGCAGCCCGTCGGCCGGCAGCGACCGGCGGACGGCCCCGGCGCGCCCGCGCGAGCTCGACGCCAAGATCGAGGAGCGCAACCGGGAGCGGCACAACAAGCCTCAGGTCAAGCTGCCCAAGACCTTCGGCGAGCAGGAGGGCGAGCGGCTGCAGAAGGTGCTGGCCCGGGCCGGCATGGGCTCCCGCCGCGCCTGCGAGGAGCTGATCGAGCAGGCCCGCGTCGAGGTCAACGGGCAGATCGTCACCGAGCAGGGGCTGCGCGTCGACCCCGAGAAGGACGAGATCAAGGTGGACGGCCTGACCGTCGCCACCCAGTCGTACCTGTTCTTCGCGCTCAACAAGCCGGCCGGCGTCGTCTCCACCATGGAGGACCCGGACGGCCGCCAGTGCCTCGGCGACTACGTCACCAACCGCGAGACCCGGCTGTTCCACGTCGGCCGCCTCGACACGGAGACCGAGGGCATCATCCTGCTCACCAACCACGGCGAGCTGGCCCACCGCCTCACCCACCCCCGCTACGGCGTCCAGAAGACCTACCTGGCCGCCATCACCGGTCCGCTGCCGCGCGACATCGGCAAGCGGCTCAAGAGCGGCATCGAGCTGGAGGACGGCTGGGCGCGTGCCGACGACTTCCGGGTCATCCAGCAGACCGGCAAGAACTACCTGGTCGAGGTCACCCTGCACGAGGGCCGCAAGCACATCGTGCGCCGGATGCTGGCCGAGGCCGGCTTCCCGGTCGAGAAGCTCGTCCGCACCTCGTTCGGGCCGATCGCCCTGGGCGACCAGAAGTCCGGCTGGCTGCGACGGCTCACCAACACCGAGGTGGGCATGCTGATGCGCGAGGTCGAGCTCTAAGGGCCGTGGCCCTCCGGTGCGGCGGCGGCCCGACCCGGCCCGCCGCCGCACCGGGGCGCCTGAGATCCTGGGCCGATGTCCGACACCGACACGGCGGCCGTGCTGCGCGCCGCCGGCCTGCCGACCGCCGACCTCTCGCCCGTCCTGGCCGAGCCGGGCCACCCGCTGGTCTTCGCCACCGTCTCCGGCGCCCACCTCTACGGCTTCCCGTCCCGCGACTCCGACGTCGACCTGCGCGGTGTCCACCTGCTGCCCGTCGCCGACCTCATAGGGCTGCGCGAGGGCGAGGAGACCGTCACGCGCATGGGCGTGCGCGACGGCGTGGAGATGGATCTCGTCACCCACGACCTGCGCAAGTTCGCCCGGCTGCTGCTGCGCCGCAACGGCTATGTGCTGGAGCAGCTGCTGTCGCCCCTGGTCGTCCGCACGTCCGCCGTCCACACCGAGCTGACGGCCCTCGCGCCCGCCGTGCTCACCAGCCACCACGCCCACCACTACCGGGGCTTCGCCGGCACGCAGTGGCGGTTCTTCGACCGGACGGGCGAGCTGAAGCCGCTGCTCTACACCTTCCGGGTGCTGCTCACCGGCATCCACCTGATGCGCGCCGGCGAGGTCGTCGCCCACCTGCCGACCCTCCTCGACCTGGTGCCGGACGCCCCCGGCTATCTGCCCGACCTCGTCGCGGCGAAGGCGGAGGCCGAGCACGGCGCGGCCGGCGACCTGGTGGACGCCGCGCGGCTCACGGCGGACGTCGAGGCGCTGCACGCCGCGCTGGACGCCGCGCAGGCCGCGTCCCGGCTGCCGGAGACCGTGGCGCCGACGGCGTACGACGCGCTGCACGACCTCGTCGTACGGGCCCGGGGCGGGGCCGCCGGCTAGCCCCGCGCCCCCGGAGCGGGGCGATCCCGGGCCGGTGGGGCCGGGTGCCCGGGGCCGGGCCTGGACGATCCGGCCCGGACCCGGGCACGCGCATCCGACGGCCACGGGTGACGCTGACGGGGTGCCAGGGCGCTTCCAGGGCGGACATCCGGGCCCGCGAGGGGCCGGCGAGAGCCGGCCGAGCCCACGTCCGTGCCGGCACGGGCAGCGGCTGTCGTGCCGGCGGCGTTCCCGAGCGGGGCGGTCGGGCCCGTCGGCGGAGCCGCCCCGGGCGTGTACGGGCGACGAGGGTGGCCCGGAGGCTGTCCCCGGCGGTGTTCCGGGCCGTGGCGGGGCCGGCCGGGTCCGGGCCGGGTAACCCGTCGAGCGTCGCGTCGGGCCGGTGTACGGGCCCTCAGCCCGCCGCCGCGGACTTCCGCCGCACCCGGACCAGGAAGTCCTCCACCCGCGCCCGGTCCGGCCCGGCCGGCAGCGGGGTGCGGGCCGCGGCCGCCTCCAGTTCGCCGCGCAGCCGGTCCAGCCGGCGCTCCGCCTCCGGCCAGGGCAGTTCGCCCCGCCGGACGGCCAGCAGCTCCTCGCGCCGGTCGCCGACGGCGAGGGTGAGGGCGCCGGTGCGCAGCAGGTCGCGGGCGCTCTCCAGGATCCGCATCAGGTGCATGACCTGCTTCCAGTTCGGGGCGCCGGTCCGCAGCATGGAGGCGTCGGACTTCGCCCGCTGTGCGTCCGCGTAACCGGTGAACGTCCGGTGCGCCAGCCGGGAGAGGAACGCCCCGCGCAGCGCGAGCAGCTCCCGGCCCCGCTCGTCGGCGTACTCGACGAGCGGGGAGTGCAGGCATTCGAGGACGGTGGGGTTGGCCCGCAGGGCCAGTTCGCAGAAGCGTTCCAGCTCCCAGGAGAACTGCTCCGGGGCGGGCCCCTCGACGTGCGTCGGCGGCTTGTCGAAGCCCCAGAACAGCGCGGCGGGGGCCGCGTACACCCCGCGCCGGTCGGTGTCGCTCGCCTCGGTGTCCAGCCCGAAGGCGCGCGAGCCCATGACGCAGGAGTAGATCGTGTGGTCGGTCACCAGGGCGTGCATGGTCCGCATTGTGGCTGCCGGGAGGAGGGCGCGTCACACCGTTTCCCGGCGGCCGCCGCGCCGCCCGGTCATGGCCTGCCGGCAGGCCACCGGCCCGCCGGCCGCACGGCGCGGGTCAGGACCGCACCAAGCGGGTCAGGACCATACCGCCAGGCTCTCCGCCCGCCCGTCCTCGTCCCGCCGGATCTCCATCATCCCCTCGACCGCGTCCCGGTTGATCCGCCCGTAGACGTGCGGGAACAGCGTTCCCGGCGCGGTGCCGGGCGGCGGGGCCGGGTCGGCCGCCTCCCAGCGGACCAGGACGCCCAGCTTGTGCTCGTCGATCAGCAGCGCCATCAGCGGTCCCTTGACGTCCCGGTAGAACGCGGAGGCCACGGCGAGCGTCGTCTCCTCGTCGGGGGAGCAGTGCACGAAGCCCTCCTCGTCGAGGGAGGCGGGGGCGAAGGGGCGGTCGGGGACGGCGAGCCAGTCGTCCAGGGGAACCACGTGAAAGATCATGCCCCCCTTCTACCCGAAGGGGCCGCCGCAGTCCCGGCGGCCCGCTCCGCGCCGGGTCCGTCCGGCGGCCCCGCGCCCGGCCCGGCCCGGGACGCCCTAGGCTGGGCCCGCGGGGGCCGTCCGGACGCCGCCGGGGCGCGCCCCGGAGCCACCGGGCCGCCGGGCTCCCCGCGCCCGTCGTGACCGCCCGTCCCGCGACCGGACCCGCCCGAGTGCGCCGGGCTCCGCCGCGGCCCTGCGCAAGGACCCGCCCGTGAGAACCGCTCTCGTCATCGGCACCGGACTGATCGGCACCTCCGCCGCGCTCGCCCTGGCGGGCCGGGGGGTCCAGGTCCACCTCAGCGACCACGACCCCGACCGGGCCCGGATGGCCGCCGCCCGGGGCGCCGGCACGGAGGCGGAGCCGGAGGGCCGCTGCGACCTCGTCGTCGTCGCCGTGCCGCCCGCGCACGTCGCCGCCACCCTCGCGGACGCGATCGGGGCCGGCCGGGGCCGCGCCTACCTCGACGTCGCCAGCGTCAAGGGCGGCCCGCGCCGGGAGCTGGAGGCGCTGGGCTGCGACCTCTCCGGCTACCTGGGCACCCACCCCATGGCCGGCCGCGAGCGCTCCGGCCCGATGGCCGCCTCCGCCGACCTGTTCGAGGGCCGCCCCTGGGTGCTGACCCCCACCCGGGAGACCGACACCGAGGTCCTCAACATCGCCCTCGAACTGATCGCCCACTGCCGGGCCGTCCCCGTCGTCATGGACGCCGACGCCCACGACCGGGCCGTCGCCCTCGTCTCGCACACCCCGCAGCTCGTCTCCAGCATGGTCGCCGCCCGGCTGGCGGAGGCCGACGAGACGGCCGTCCGGCTGTGCGGCCAGGGCATCCGGGACGTGACCCGGATCGCCGCCTCCGACCCCCGCATGTGGCTGGAGATCCTCGCCGCGAATCCGGGCCCGGTCGCGGACGTCCTCGCCGCCGTCGCCGCCGACCTGGAGGGGACGGTACGGGCCCTGCGCGCCCTCGACAGCGCGGGCGACTCCGCCGACGAGGAGGCGGCGGCGGGCCTGGAGGACGTGCTGCGCCGCGGCAACACCGGCCGGGCCCGCGTCCCCGGCAAGCACGGCTCGGCCCCGGCCGCGTACGAGACGGTGACCGTCCTCATCGGCGACCAGCCGGGCGAGCTGGCCCGGATCTTCGCCGACGCGGGCCGGGCCGGCGTCAACATCGAGGACGTGCGCATCGAGCACGCCACCGGGCGGCAGAGCGGTCTGATCCAGCTGATGGTCGAGCCGAAGGCCGCCGACGGTCTCGCGGACACCCTCCGGGAGCGCGGCTGGTCGCTGCGCCAGTAGCCGGCGGGCGTCCCATCGGGCCGGGCGGGGAGCGCGGCTGTACGGGCCGGTCCGGCGAGCCAGTAACCTTGGGTGAGCCCCCAACGGGCCCCGCCAGGCAGCGACGACCCGCCGCCGTGCACGAGGAAGGTGTCAGACACCGTGGAAACCGCCGCCCGGACCGCACCGGCAGCAGTCATCGTCGCCATCGACGGCCCCTCCGGCACGGGCAAGTCCAGCACCTCGAAGGCCGTCGCCGCCAAGCTCGGCCTCCGCTATCTGGACACCGGCGCCCAGTACCGGGCGATCACCTGGTGGATGCTGAGCAACGGCGTCGACGTGAACGACGCCGCAGCCGTGGCCGCCGCCGCGGGCAAGCCCGACCTCGTCTCCGGCACCGACCCGTCCACGCCCACCATCACGGTCGACGGCCTGGACGCCGCCCAGCCGATCCGCACCCAGGAGGTCACCGCGGCGGTCAGCGCCGTCAGCGCGGTGCCCGAGGTGCGGACGCGGCTCACCGAGCTCCAGCGGTCCATGGCCGCCGAGGCGCCGCACGGCATCGTCGTCGAGGGCCGGGACATCGGCACCACCGTCCTCCCCGACGCCGACCTGAAGATCTTCCTCACCGCCTCGCCGGAGGCCCGCGCCGCCCGCCGCGCCGGCGAGCTCAAGGGCAAGGAGGCCGCCGACCTCGCCAGCACCCAGGCCGCCCTGATCAAGCGGGACGCCGCCGACTCCGGCCGCAAGACCTCCCCGCTGGCCAAGGCAGGGGACGCGGTCGAGGTCGACACCACCGAGCTCACCCTCGACCAGGTGATCGAGTGCGTGGTCACGCTGGTCGAGGAGCGGCGTAGCCGAGACGCAGCGCAGGTTGAGGGCTCCGACCGAGGAACGAGGGCGGAGCACTCCGCCGGAGCGGAGTCGAGGCGGAGCGCGACCGAGGACGCGGAGAAGCGGTCCACGGAGGCGCGTTCCGCGTGACCGCCTCCGCCGCCGGTGCGGCCGTCGGGAGACGGATCGGCATCGGCCTGATGAACGGGCTGTGGAAGCCCCGCGTGCTGGGCGCCTGGCGGGTGCCCGCGGCGGGGCCGGTCATCATGGCCGTCAACCACTCCCACAACCTCGACGGCCCGATGCTGATGGGGACCGCGCCCCGGCCGGTGCACTTCCTGATCAAGAAGGAAGCGTTCGTCGGCCCGCTGGACCCCTTCCTGCGCGGCATCGGCCAGCTGAAGGTCGACCGCTCCGGCGCCGACCGGACCGCCGTCACCGACGCGCTGGACGTCCTGGCGGCCGGCGGGGTGCTGGGGATCTTCCCCGAGGGCACCCGGGGCGAGGGCGACTTCGCCTCGCTGCGCGGCGGACTGGCGTACTTCGCCCTGCGCTCCGGGGCGCCCGTCGTCCCGGTCGCGGTCCTCGGCAGCGCCGAGCGCAGGAGCCGGCTCGTCCCGGGCCTGCCGCCGCTGCGCGGCCGCGTCGACGTCGTCTTCGGCGACGCCTTCGAGGCCGGCGACGGCAGCGGGCGGCGCACGCGCACGGCGCTGGACGAGGCGACCGTACGCATCCAGCGGCGGCTGAGCGCGCACCTGGCGGACGCCAAGCGCTTCACCGGCCGCTGAACGAAACTTGAGTAGCGGACCCGTCAGGGCCGCCGACGACGAAGAAGAACGAGGAACGGACTCCATGAACGACCAGATCCACACCGGCGACGAGCACGGTGAGCTTGGCGACGCCGAGTACGCGGAGTTCATGGAGCTCGCCGCTCTGGAGGGCTTCGAGGCCGACGAGATCGAGAGCGAGCTCGCCGCCGCCGGCCACGGCCCGCTGCCCGTCCTCGCCGTCGTCGGCCGCCCGAACGTCGGCAAGTCGACCCTGGTGAACCGCATCATCGGCCGCCGCGAGGCCGTCGTCGAGGACCGCCCGGGCGTCACCCGCGACCGCGTCACCTACGAGGCCGAGTGGGCCGGCCGCCGCTTCAAGGTCGTCGACACCGGCGGCTGGGAGCAGGACGTCCTCGGCATCGACGCGTCCGTCGCCGCCCAGGCCGAGTTCGCCATCGAGGCCGCCGACGCCGTCGTCTTCGTCGTCGACTCCGCGGTCGGCGCCACCGACACCGACGAGGCCGTCGTCAAGCTGCTCCGCCGGGCCGGCAAGCCCGTCGTGCTCTGCGCCAACAAGGTCGACGGCCAGTCCGGCGAGGCCGACGCCACCGCGCTCTGGTCGCTGGGCCTCGGCGAGCCGCACCCCGTCTCGGCGCTGCACGGCCGCGGCACCGGCGACATGCTGGACGCCGTCCTGGAGGCGCTGCCCGAGGCCCCGGCGCAGACCTTCGGCACCGCCGTCGGCGGCCCCCGCCGGATCGCGCTGATCGGCCGCCCGAACGTCGGTAAGTCCTCGATGCTCAACAAGGTGGCCGGCGAGGAGCGCGTCGTCGTCAACGAGCTGGCCGGCACCACCCGTGACCCGGTCGACGAGCTGATCGAGCTCGGTGGCAAGACCTGGAAGTTCGTGGACACCGCCGGCATCCGGCGCCGCGTCCACCTCCAGGAGGGCGCCGACTACTACGCCTCGCTGCGCACCGCCGCCGCCGTGGAGAAGGCCGAGCTGGCCGTCGTCCTCATCGACGCGAGCGAGTCCATCAGCGTCCAGGACCAGCGGATCGTCACCATGGCCGTCGAGGCCGGGCGTGCGCTGGTGCTCGCGATCAACAAGTGGGACACCCTCGACGAGGAGCGCCGCTTCTACCTGGAGCGGGAGATCGAGACCGAGCTCGGCCAGATCGCCTGGGCGCCGCGGGTGAACGTCTCCGCGAAGACCGGCCGGCACATGGAGAAGCTGGTCCCGGCCATGGAGACCGCCCTCGCCGGCTGGGAGACCCGGGTGCCCACCGGGCGCCTCAACGCCTTCCTCGGCGAGCTCGTCGCGGGCCACCCGCACCCGATCCGCGGCGGCAAGCAGCCCCGCATCCTCTTCGGCACCCAGGCGGGCACCCGCCCGCCGCGGTTCGTCCTCTTCGCCTCCGGCTTCCTGGAGGCGGGCTACCGGCGCTTCGTCGAGCGGCGGCTGCGGGAGGAGTTCGGCTTCGAGGGGACGCCGATCCACATCTCGGTGCGGGTGCGGGAGAAGCGCAGCCGCAAGAAGTAGGCGGCGGTCGGGCGAGGGGGCTT
Source organism: Streptomyces mobaraensis (assembly GCF_020099395.1). Classification (NCBI taxonomy): domain Bacteria; kingdom Bacillati; phylum Actinomycetota; class Actinomycetes; order Kitasatosporales; family Streptomycetaceae; genus Streptomyces; species Streptomyces mobaraensis. The sequence continues at coordinate 5,943,628 of NZ_CP083590.1, forward strand.
CCGGCCGGGGGTTCGGGGGTTGCCCCTGGGTAGTGGAGTCGGCCGGGGGTTCGGGGGTTGCCCCCGGGTAGTGGAGTCGGCCGGGGGTCCAGGGGTTGCCCCCGGGTAGTGGAGTCGGCCGGGGGTTCGGGGCTTGCCCCCGGGAGGTCGCAGCCGGTGCGGGTGCGGGAGAAGCGCAGCCGCAAGAAGTGAGCGCGGCCGCGCGCGTCTCGTGGAGCTCGGACGGGCCGTCGTCCCGCCCGGCTCCTGGGGGACGGGGCCCGCTGCCCGGCGGGCGGGTGTTCAGTACCCCCGCCGGCGGCCGTCCGGGTTGCCCGGTGGGAGGGCCTGGAGGCCGCCGCGGCCCCGGCCCTGGGCGGGGTAGCCGTCCCAGCCGTCCGTCCAGCCGGACTGGCCGGGGTAGGGGGAGTGGCCGGTGAGCCGGCCGTAGTAGCCGCCTTGGCCGGTGCCGCCGCCGTAGGGCTGCGGCTGGGGCCCGAAGCCCTTGAACGCCAGTTCCTCCTCGCCCGCCCGGTCGCCGGGGAGCGTCCGGAAGGCCCGGCGGTACTCGGAGCAGAGGGCGTCGTAGATCGGGGTCACCGACTCCGTACGGCCGCGATCGGCTTCGCGGGGTGGGCGCATGCCGGGGATGTAGTTCTGGTACGAGGTCCGGGAAGCGGGTTCGTAAGAGTACACATCCCTGCCAACGACCCCGGGCCGCTTCGGATGCGGGGCGGGCAGCGCCGGGTTACGCGGAAACCGGGGGAATCGGGGTGCGCCGGGTGCACGGCGGGGCGCACGCCGTCGGTCATGTGCCCGCCGTTCGTGCGACCGCCGGTGATATGAGCGCCGGTGATATCACCGCCGCCGACGGTACGGACGACGGCGTGGCCGCCGGTCAGGCGCCCGCCGGCCGGACGCCCGGTGATCGAGCGCCCAGCGCTCACGTGCCTGCCAGCGGCATCGCCGCGCCGACCAGCCGGCCCGAGGCCGCCGCGCGGTCCATCGCCTCGCGGAGCAGGTCCTCGCGCGGCTGCTGGCCGATCGTGCCGACGGGGGCCGCGTACACCAGGACCCGGCCGGTCTTGTTGACCGCCGACCGCCACTCCTCGGCCACCTGCATCGGCTGGTGCGCCTGCCACCAGGCGACCGGCTGCCCTCCGTTGGCGTTCGGCTGGAGGACCGCGTGCAGCTTGCCCATCACCAGCAGCACCGACCAGCCGGAGATGGGGTCGGGCAGCTGGTCGATGGCGGTCACCGGGGCGAAGCCCTGTTCGTTGAGGAGCTCCAGGAAGACGTCGACCGGGCCGGTGGTGCCCGGCCGGGCGATCGGCACCAGCGGTTCCACGACGAGCGCCGGCTGCACCTCCCCGTTGATCAGCAGCAGCCCGCTGGTGACGCCCAGCTCGGCCTGGAGCGGCAGCCCGTCCACGGTCTGCTCGCCGCCCTGCCCGCCCTGCTGCCCGGCGTCGCCGCCGGTGATGGAGCGGACGGCGCCCTGGAGCTGCTCCTCTGAGACCGGCACCACCTGCGAGGGGATGCAGGAGGCGTGCGCGAAGGCCAGGACGGCCGTCTCCTCCCCGACGAAGAGCACCGTGCTGGTGCGCTCCCGCTCGCTGTCGCCGGGCGTGCGGCAGGAGGTGCAGTCGTACGTGCCCGGGGCGTTGTCGCCCCCGAGCAGTCGGTCCGCTTCTTCGTCGCCGATCTCGGCGCGTACTTCGTCGCTGACGTCGAGCATGCGAGGCACGGGGGGCTCCTCGTACTTCCGGTGCGGTTGCGCGCACGCCGGGCGGTTCCCGGCGCGTCACGAAGACAACGGACGACGCGCGGCCGGGGTCACGCCCTGCGCCGGGGCGCTTCGCGGTATCGGGGACGGTGGCCGAAAACACCCGGTCCCGTCATGGAATGCTCATCTTTCCGAGATCGAGTTGATGATCGGGGCCAACCTCCTGATCGTCAGTACGGTCTAATCTTCAGGAGGCGGGCCATGAGGCGCGCACACCGGCTGCGGGGACGAATGCACATCTCATTCCTGATTCACAATGCCTACGGCATCGGCGGCACCATCCGCACCACGTTCAACCTGGCGGGGACGCTCGCCGAGCACCACGACGTGGAGATCGTCTCGGTGTTCCGCCACCGCGACGAGCCCGTCTTCGCGCCGTCCGGCAGCGTGCGGCTGCGCCACCTCGTGGATCTGCGGAAGGACAGCCCCGGGTACGAGGGGAACGACCCGGAGTACGAGCGTCCGGCGACCGTCTTCCCGTCCACCGAGGGCCGCTACAAGCAGTACAGCGCCCTCACCGACCGGCGCATCGCCGACCACCTGCGCGCCCTGGACTGCGACGTGGTGGTGGGCACCCGCCCGGGCCTGAACGTGCACATCGCCCAGCAGGCCCGGCGCGGCATCGCCCGGGTCGGCCAGGAGCACCTGACGCTGAGCACCCACTCGGCGCCGCTGAAGCTGACGCTGCGCACCCACTACCCGCGGCTGGACGCGGTGACCACGGTCACCGAGGCGGACGCGGCGACGTACCGCAAGCTGATGCGGCTCCCCGGTGTACGGGTCGAGGCCGTGCCCAACAGCATCCCCGCCCCGGTCGTCACCCCCGCCGACTCCACCGGCAAGTGGGTCGTCGCGGCCGGCCGGCTGGCCCCCGCCAAGCGGTACGACGTGCTGATCAAGGCCTTCGGCAAGGTCGTCGCCGAGCGTCCCGACTGGCGGCTGCGGATCTACGGCGGCGGCGCCGAGAAGGCCAAGCTGCGCGCCCTCATCGACAAGCTCGGCCTCTACAACCACGTCTTCCTCATGGGTCCCGCTAACCCCCTGGACCCGGAGTGGGTCAAGGGCTCCATCGGCGCCGTCACCTCCAGCCTGGAGTCCTTCGGGATGACCATCGTCGAGGCGATGCGCTGCGGCCTGCCCGTGGTCTCCACGGACTGTCCGCACGGCCCCGGCGAGATCATCGACAACGGTGTCGACGGCCTGCTGGTGCCGGTCGGCAAGACGGACGCCATCGCCGCCGGTCTGCTGAAGCTCATCAACGACGACGAACTGCGCCGCCGGATGGGCCGGGCCGCCCTGGAGAACTCGGCCCGCTTCGACCCCGCCGAGATCGCCGGCCGCTACGAGCGGCTCTTCGCCGAGCTCACCGGCCGCGGCGCGCTGCGCGGCTCCCTGCACCGCACCCGCGGTGCCCTGCTCAGCGGCGCCCTGCGGACCAAGGACGCCGTCCGCCCCGCGCTGCGCCGGGTGCGTGCCGCATGACACCCGTCCCGACCCCCGCCGGGCCCGCGAACGCGGGCTCGCCCGTCCCCGAGGAGTTCACCATCGTGTCTGCCGCGCCGCGCGCCGACTGCATCGCGGATTCCGCGGGCGGACTCACCTTCGACCTCGACGCCCCCGAGGGGGCCGACGCCTCCGGCCACTGGTCGGCGGCGCTGGTGCTGCTCCGCCGGGGCGGCGACGCCGTCGAGAACGCCGACGATGAGGTCCGCCTGCCGCTCACCCCCAACGGCGACGGCCGGCTGCGCGCCGTGCTGCCGAGCACCGTGCCGCTGCCCGAGGGCCGCTGGGACGCGTACGTGGACGCCGGCGAGACGGACCCCCGGCTGCTGCTGCCCGGCCTCGCCGACCTGCGCTCGCTGGTCGACCGCCGGCCGGGCCCGAGCACCTCGCCGCTGGCCGTGCGCATCCCCTACACCACGAAGCACGGCAACCTCTCGCTGCGCAGCTGGCAGCGCGCCCCGCACGCGGAGGCGGGCGACCTCGGGCTGGACGCCAAGGGCGTCACGGTCCACGGCACCCTGCACCGCGTCGAGGACCCCGCGGAGTGGCTGGCCGGGGCGGTGGCCGAGGCCCGCTGCCGCCGGGACCCGGAGCTGGTGTGCGCCGTGCCGCTGGAGACGGCGGGCCAGGCCTTCTCGTTCACCCTCGCCCACCAGGAGCTGTGCGAGCGCTGGGAGGGCGGGCCGGACGCCTGGGACCTGTGGCTGCGGCGTACCGACGGGACCGGGGAGGCCCGGGTCGCGCGGCTGCTGGACGACGTCGCGGAGAAGAAGCAGATCTTCGTCTACCCGGCGCAGCCGGTCGACGCCCCCTACGCGCCTGCCCAGGCCGGGCCGTACTACACGGCCGACAACGACCTCGCGATCCGCGTCGACGAGCGGCCGCCGGTCTCCTGACCCCGCGCCCCCGGCCGGCTCCGTCAGCCGGCCGGGTCCCGCGCCACCTGCGGCTGCTTCCGGGCCGCGGTCTCCGGGTGGTGGAGGTCGAAGGCGGGCGACTCGGAGCGGATCCGGGGCAGGGTGACGAAGTTGTGGCGGGGCGGCGGGCAGGAGGTCGCCCACTCCAGCGACCGGCCGTAGCCCCAGGGGTCCTCCGTCTCGACCCGCCGGCCGTACCGCGCCGTCTTCCAGAGGTTGTAGAGGAACGGCAGCGTCGACAGGCCGAGCAGGAACGAGCCGATGGTGGAGACGGTGTTGAGCGCGGTCCAGCCGTCCGCCGCCAGGTAGTCGGAGTAGCGGCGGGGCATGCCCTCGGCGCCCAGCCAGTGCTGGACGAGGAAGGTGCCGTGGAACCCGGCGAACAGCGTCCAGAAGTGGGCCTTCGCCAGCCGCTCGTCGAGCATCTTGCCGGTGAACTTCGGCCACCAGAAGTAGAAGCCGGCGAACATCGCGAACACCACCGTGCCGAAGACCACGTAGTGGAAGTGCGCGACCACGAAGTAGGTGTCGGTCACGTGGAAGTCCAGGGGCGGCGAGGCGAGGATGACGCCGGTGAGGCCGCCGAAGAGGAAGCTGACCAGGAAGCCCACCGACCACAGCATCGGTGACTCGAAGGACAGCGAGCCCTGCCACATCGTGCCGATCCAGTTGAAGAACTTCACCCCCGTCGGCACCGCGATCAGGAACGACAGCAGGGAGAAGAAGGGCAGCAGCACCGCGCCGGTGGCGAACATGTGGTGTGCCCAGACGACCACCGACAGAGCCGTGATCGCCATGGTGGCGCCGATCAGCATGGTGTAGCCGAAGATCGGCTTGCGGGAGAAGACCGGGATGATCTCGGTGATGATGCCGAAGAACGGCAGCGCGATGATGTAGACCTCGGGGTGGCCGAAGAACCAGAAGAGGTGCTGCCACAGCAGCGAGCCGCCGTTGGCCGCGTCGAAGACGACGGCGCCGAACCGCCGGTCGGCCTCCAGGCAGAGCAGCGCGGCGGCCAGCACCGGGAAGGCCAGCAGGATCAGGATCGAGGTGAACAGCACGTTCCAGGTGAAGACCGGCATCCGGAACATGGTCATCCCGGGGGCGCGCATGCAGATGATCGTCGTCAGGAAGTTCACCGCGCCGAGGATCGTGCCGAAGCCGGAGAGCGCGAGTCCCATGATCCAGAGGTCGGCGCCGACGCCGGGGGAGTGCTCGCCGCCGCTCAGCGGCGCGTAGGCGGTCCAGCCGAAGGAGGCGCCGCCCTCGGGCGTCAGCAGGCTGCTGACCACGATCAGGCCGCCGAAGAGGTAGAGCCAGTAGGCGAGCATGTTGAGCCGGGGGAAGGCCACGTCCGGCGAGCCGATCTGGAGCGGCATGATCGCGTTGGCGAAGCCGGCGAAGGCCGGGGTGGCGAACAGCAGCAGCATGATGGTGCCGTGGGCGGTGAACGCCTCGTTGTACTGCTCGTTGCTGAGGATCTGGAGGCCGGGGCGGGCCAGTTCGGCGCGCATCACCAGGGCCAGCAGGCCGGCGGCGAGGAAGAAGCCGAACGAGGTGATGAGGTAGAGACTGCCGATCTTTTTGTGGTCGGTGGTGGTCAGCCAGTCGACCACGGACGCTCCGGGCCGCCGGTCCTGTTCCGGGACGGCGCTTTCCTCCGCGGTGTCGCTCTCCATCCGTGCCCCCTCGCTCCCGGCGCGCGCTCGCCTGCCCCGCGCGTCCGCTCCGGCTCGTACGGCTCGTCCCCCGTCCCCTGCCCCGGGGCACCCGCCATGATGCTCGCGGGGGCGGGGGCCGCGCGAGGGGGCCTCGACGGCCGGGACGGAGGCTGCGGGCGGCCGCGGGCGGGGTTGACCGGAATTTAATATTCCGCAGAATTCGGCGGAACGCGGCGGCGCCGGTGGCGTTGCGTCCGCAAGGCGGCGGGAATTCCCTTACCGGGGGTAGGGGTGTGGGTTTCCCGGAGGAATGCGGAAGTCGCGGGGTGGGAGTGGTGAATTCCGGGAGCGTTTCCCGTGGGCGTCCTCCGGTGGTGTCCCGGGGGCCGGGAAAGAACCCGCAGGAGTGATGCGGGGCGCGCTAAACGCGGCCCCGGATTTCTGTGACAGAAGTGTGACCCGTGGGGCCCGGGCGACGGCCGGTGCCGGCCCGGCCGGCCCCGGCGGGAGCGGGTGGGGCGGTCCACGGCCAGCCGCGGGCGGGCTACGGTGGCCGCATGGTGCCGCTGCCGAACTTCCCCCAGGACCCCGACGACGACCTCGACGCCTACGCCGGCCTCGACGCCGGACGGGCCGCGGCCCGGGCCCGGGAGCGGGGCTGGACGACCGTCCGCACCCTGCCGCCCGGCGCGGTGATCACCCTGGAGTACGTGGTGGGCCGGCTGAACCTCGAAGTGGCGGGCGGGACCGTCCTGCGCTGCTGGAAGGGCTGAGCGGGCCCGTACATGCCGAAGGGCCGCCCCGGAGTTCCCGGGGCGGCCCTTCGTGTGCGTACGCGCGTTCCGTTCAGCCGACGGTCCGGCCGCGGCCGGTGGCCGGCAGCGGCGGGGTGCGCGGCGTGCGGTCGGCGTGCGGGGGACGGCGGCTGCCCGCCGGGGTGACCGGCGTCCGCTCCGAGCGGGCGGTGTGCGGCCGGGCCGCGGCGCGCGGCCGGGCCTCCGCCGCGCGTCCGGCCCGCCCGGCGCCCGCCGGTTCGCGGACGGGGAGGGCGTCGTCGACGGGCGGGCGGGGCGCCCACAGTCCGACCGGCGTCGCCGCGGCGGCCGGGGCGAGGGCCGCGCCGTGCTCGCGCAGCCGCGCCCAGGCGGCCAGCAGCCAGGTCTCGGCGCGGTCCATCAGCGGCTCGAACCAGGGCAGGGCCAGCAGCACCAGCAGCCCCGCGGTCCAGCCGAGCGTCACGTCGCTCATCCAGTGCGTACCGAGGTAGACGGTGGTCATGCCGACGCCGAGCGCCAGCAGGGCGGCGGAGACGGAGGCGATCCTGCGGGCCCGGGGCGTGGTGGCCAGGTAGGCGAGGACGCCCCAGGTGACCACCGCGTTGGCGGTGTGGCCCGAGGGGAATATGTCGCCGCCGGCGAACATCTCGTTCGAGCCGATGGCGGTGGCGTAGTGCGGCCCGAGCCGCCCCATCCCTATCTTCGCGGCGCCGACGGTCACGTTGAGCAGCAGCAGTGAGGTGCCCAGCACCAGCAGCGGGCGCAGCGTCCCGCGGCGGTGGCAGCACCAGCCGAGCCAGGCGGCCACAGCCACGGCGGTCGGGCCGCGCTGGCCCAGGACCACGAAGTAGTCGAGGAAGGTGTGGATCTCGGGCCACTGCTTGTACGGCCGGAAGAGCATGACCTGCCAGTCGAAACGCACCGGCCAGGACGTGGTGAGCACACCGACCACGATCGCCGCGTAGACCACGGAGGTCGCCACGAAGATGCCCAGGCGGGTTCTGGTCATCCGCGGGCGCGGGGGCTCGGTCGGGCGCTCCTCCGCGGGGACGAGCTCGTCGTTGGTACGCACTCAATCGACGTTACATTGCGTGATGGGAGGGTCCGGCCGATCCCGCCGCTTTGTGATGACGATGTGATGTGGAATGCGTCTCAAACACGACTTTCGGCACGTTTGATACGGCGGATCCGGAACCACGTGCGGGGAAATAAGAAACACCTAAAGAAGGTCCGCCGGGCGGGCCGCCGGGAGGACGGGACATCCTTTAATTAAGTGTGTGCGGATGTTTATCGGTGGGCGGCGGGAGTTCCTCGCGTGCATTTCCGGAGCGCCCGTCCTTCCGGTCCGGTGACCGGGCCGGACGTGGCGGCGGGACCAGGTAAACGATCATGAAAATGATCAGGGCGGTCCCGAGCCGTTCAGCCAGAACGCTCCGTAACAGGCCGCCGCCAGCGCCAGCGCTCCCGCCGTCGCCGCCGCCCGCGCCGTCCGCAGCCGGGCCAGGGCCGTCGCGAGCGGCAGCAGCAGCGGGAAGGCCGGCAGCATCAGCCGCGGCTTGGAGCCGAAGTAGCCCTTCGCGGTCAGCGCCAGCAGCAGCACCGTCCCCGAGTAGACCAGCAGCGGCAGCGGCTGCCCCCGCCGTGCCCCGGCCGCGTACAGCCACACCACCAGCACCACACCCACCAGCAGCCCGACCCCGGCCGGCCAGGCCGCGCCGGTGAACCGGCCGGCGATGAACGAACCGAACGCCACACCGCCGTCGAAGCCGTTGCCCCAGCCACCCTGGACGTCCAGATAGCCGGCCGGGCCGCCGGTCCGCACGCCGACCCAGACGACGTACGCGAGCCAGCCCAGCGGGGCGAGCGCCACCCCGAGCAGCATCCGCCGCGGCTCAGGACGGTCCGACGGCTCCGGACGCCCGTCCCGCCGGAGCAGGGCGACCGCCGCCGTCACCCACACGGCCGCGACCACCGCCGCTCCCACCGGCCGGGTCAGCCCGGCCAGCGCCGCGCACACCCCGGCCGCCGGCCAGCGGCCGGTCAGCACCGCGTACAGGCTCCAGGCGGCCAGCGCCGTGAAAAGGGACTCCGAGTAGGCCATCGACTGCACCACCCCCACCGGCAGCACCGCCCACAGCACCACCAGCGCGACGCCCGCCCGGCGGCCGTGCAGCCGCTCGCCGACCGCGAAGATCCCCGCGGCGGCGGCCAGTGAGGCGACCGCGCTCACCAGCAGCCCCGCGTCCGCCGCCGACAGCGGCAGCACCGCCGACAGCGCCCGCTCCAGCCACGGCAGCAGCGGGAAGAACGCCAGGTCGGAGTGGACCTTCCCGCCGGTCAGGGTCAGCGTGTACCCGTAGCCCTCCTCCGCTATCCGGGAGTACCAGACCGCGTCCCAGCGCCCCGAGAGCAGATGGTGCGCGTCCTTGCCCGTCACCGTCCCCCACAGCGCGAGGACCGCCACCCCCAGCACCCGGACCGCCGCGTACGCCAGCAGCGCCGGCGCGGCACGCCGGAGCGCGCCGGGGACGGCCGGGCCGGGGACGGCCGCCGGTTCGGGACGTACGCCGGAGGCGGTGCGTATGCCGCAGGGGGCGGAAGGGGGAGCGGGTTCGGTCACCGGCCAATTGTCCAGCATCCGGGACGGTGGCCGTCCGCGCCGCGAGGCCGGTGCTGCCGCCGCTGACCTGCCGGGACTCGCGTACGCTGTCGTCTCACTCGTCCCCCGGCACCGCGGCCCACCGTCCCCCCTTCGGGCCCGCGCACGACCGCCGGGACCCGATACGGAGGTGGGTGAATGTCCGGAACGGCGACGGCCCGCCCCCGGTGGACCGCCGGTGTTCCCCGGCAGCGGCAGCGCACCGGAGGGCCCGGCCCCGGGGCCGGTGCCAACCGCTGGGCCGTGCTCGTCGTCCTCTGCGCCAGCCTGCTCCTGGTCGCCGTGGACGCCACCGTGCTGCACGTCGCCGTCCCGGCCGTCTCGGAGGACCTGCGCCCCGGCCCGATCCAGCTGCTCTGGATCGTCGACGTCTACCCGCTGGTCTGCGCCTCGCTGCTGATCCTCTTCGGCACGCTCGGCGACCGGGTCGGCCGGCGGCGGGTGCTGCTGCTCGGCTACGGGCTGTTCGGCTGCGCCTCGCTGCTCGCCGCCTGCGCGAGCCGGCCGGAGGTGCTGATCGCCGCCCGGGCGCTGCTCGGTGCCGGTGGCGCGATGATCATGCCGGCGACGCTGTCCATCCTGCGGCAGGTCTTCCCCGACCGGCGGGAGCGGGCGCTGGCCATCGGCGTCTGGACCGGGGTGGCCGCCGTCGGCGCGGCCACCGGCCCGCTGCTGGGCGGATTCCTGCTCGAACACTTCTGGTGGGGCTCGGTCTTCCTCATCAACCTGCCGCTGATGGCCGTCAGCCTCCCGGTCGGCCGCCGGCTGCTGCCCGAGTCGACGGGCGACGGGAACGGGCCGTGGGACGTGCTCGGCGCGCTGATGGCCGCGTTCGGACTGTTCGGCGTGGTCCTCGGGATGAAGCGGATCGGCGGCGCCGAGCCGCTGTCCCTGCTCACCCTGGTGCCCGCCGCTCTCGGCGCGGCGCTGCTGGTCCTCTTCGTCCGCCGGCAGCGGCGGCGCGAACATCCCCTGGTGGACCTGGACCTGTTCGCCCGGCCCGCCTTCGGGACGTCCGTGGGCTGCATCGTGCTGGCCATGCTGGCGCTGGTCGGCCTGGAGCTGGTCGCCGCCCAGTACCTCCAGCTCGTCCTCGGCCTCACCCCGCTGGAGACCGGGCTGCGGCTGCTGCCGCTGACCCTCGCCGCGATGGCCGCCGGCCTGGCCGGCTCCCGCGTGCTGCACCGGTTCGGGCCGCGCACCATGGTCGCCGGCGGCTTCGTGCTCACGGCGGTCGCGGTCCTGGCCCTCACCGCGATGGGCCGCGAGGACCGGCCCGCCTTCCTCGTCTGCTGCTTCGTCGCCCTCGGCCTGGGCCTGGAGACCACGCTGTTCGGGGCGTACGAGTCGATGCTCGGCGAGGCCCCGGCCGGTGCGGCCGGCGGCGCCGCGGCGATCGGCGAGACCTCGTACCAGCTCGGCGCGGGCATGGGCATCGCCCTGCTCGGCAGCGTGATGAACGCGGTCTACGCGCCCGGAGTGACCGGCGTCCCCGGCGTCCCCAGCGCGGCGGGCGCCGCGGCGGGGCACTCGCTCGGCGAGGCGTACCACGTGGCCGACCGGCTCGGCGGCCCGCCGGGCGCCGCGCTGCGGACGGCGGCGCGGGACGCGTTCGTGCACGGGCTGCACATCACGCTGGCGGTCAGCGCGGTGATCCTGCTGGCGGGGGCGGTGGCGGCGCTGCGGCTGCCGCGGTCCGCGGAGGGGGAGCAGGGCGCGGAGCAGTAGGGCGCGGAACCGGCGCGGAGTACGCGGAACCGGCGCGGAGTAGGCGACGGCGGGTGGAGGGCGGCGGTCGTCGCCGTTTGTCGGTCGCCGGTTGCCAGTTGCCCGTTGCCGGTCGCGGTTTGCCGGAGGTCAAAGGTCGGCCCCGGACGCCGGGTGGCGCGCCCGGCCGGTCGTCCGCGGAGGTCACAGGGGTTCGCTCTGGACGGGGCGGTTACCGGCCCGTAGCGTCTGAGCGAGCCGCAGGACCGCACCCAGGTGGAGGGGGCCATGCCCGCCATGCCCGACCAGCCCGTCGAGGCCGACCAGCCCGTGACGCCCGCCGGGCCCGACCGGCCCATCGCGCCCGACCGGCCCGTCAGGCCGGCGAAGCCCGCCGCGTTCGACCCGTACGACCCGCTCGGCCTCGACGACCTGCTGACCGACGAGGACCGCGCCGTCCGCGCCACCATGCGGCAGTGGGCGGCCGACCGCGTCCTGCCGCACATCGCCGAGTGGTACGAACGCGGCGAACTGCCCGGGATCCGCGAGCTCGCCCGTGAGCTGGGCTCCCTGGGGGCGCTCGGGATGTCGCTCACCGGCTACGGCTGCGCCGGCGCGAGCGCCGTGCAGTACGGGCTGGCCTGCCTGGAACTGGAGGCGGCCGACTCCGGTGTGCGCTCCCTGGTCTCCGTGCAGGGCTCGCTGGCGATGTACGCCATCCACCGCTTCGGCTCCGAGGAGCAGAAACAGCGGTGGCTGCCGTCGATGGCCGCGGGCGAGACGATCGGCTGCTTCGCGCTCACCGAGCCCGACCACGGCTCCGATCCCGCCGGTATGCGCACCTACGCCAAGCGCGAGGCCGGCGGCGACTGGGTGCTCACCGGCCGCAAGATGTGGATCACCAACGGCTCGGTGGCCGGCGTCGCCGTCGTCTGGGCGCGGACCGACGAGGGCGTCCGCGGCTTCGTCGTCCCCACCGACCGCCCCGGTTTCTCGGCCCCCGAGATCAAGCACAAGTGGTCGCTGCGCGCCTCGGTCACCAGCGAGCTCGTCCTGGACGGGGTGCGGCTGCCCGCCGACGCCGTCCTCCCGGAGGTCACCGGTCTGCGCGGGCCGCTGAGCTGTCTGAGCCACGCCCGGTACGGCATCGTCTGGGGCGCGATGGGCGCGGCCCGGGCGAGCTTCGAGGCGGCGCTGGACTACGCGCGGACCCGGGAGCAGTTCGGCCGGCCGATCGGCGGCTTCCAGCTCACCCAGGCCAAGCTGGCCGACATGGCGGTGGAGCTGCACAAGGGGATCCTGCTCGCCCACCACCTGGGGCTGCGGATGGACGCGGGACGGCTGCGGCCGGAGCAGGTGAGCTTCGGGAAGCTGAACAATGTGCGGGAGGCGATCGAGATCTGCCGTACCGCCCGGACGATCCTGGGGGCCAACGGGATCTCGTTGGAGTACCCGGTGATGCGGCACGCGACGAACCTGGAGTCGGTGCTCACCTACGAGGGGACGGTGGAGATGCACCAGCTGGTGCTGGGGAAGGCGTTGACGGGGATCGACGCGTTCCGGTGAGGGCGCGGGGCCGGGTTCCGCCGGGGCCCCGGGCTCGTCCTCAGGCGCCGGAGGGGTGCTCGCCCGACGCGTGAGGACACGCGGCCTGTGGTGCCGCGTCGGCCGGGCCTGTCGCTGTGCGCGGGCCGGCCGGAGGGGTCAGCTCTGGTTGAAGAAGCCCCCGTTCACCCGGCCCACCGGCTCCCCGTTGACCACCTTGTAGTCGGCGGGGGTGAGCAGGAAGACCCGGTTGGCGACCCGCTCGATGGAGCCGCGGAGGCCGAAGGTCAGACCGGCCGCGAAGTCCACGACCCGCTTGGCGTCGCTCGGTTCCATCGCGGTGAGGTTGACGATCACCGGGACGCCCTCGCGGAACAGCTCGCCGATGCCGCGGGCGTCGCGGAAGCCGTCGGGGGTCACCGTGGCGATCCGGGTGCCCTGTTCCTGGGCCGCCTCGTCGGCGACGCGGACTCTCGGGCTGGTCACCCAGGAGTCACCGGGCTCGGGCCCCTCGGCGTACTCGTCGTCGTAGTAGCGCTCGTCATCGCTGTCGTCGACGAGGCCAAGCCAGGCACTCGCCTTACGCACCGAACCCATGGACGCCTCCTCTCACACGCGGTGTGTTCCGCCCGCCCCTCTATGGTCGTCCATGATGCGGATGGTGTGCCAAGTGGATAGGGGCCAAGCGAGGATTTCGTGACGCATCTGGTGCAAAGCAGGTGGCGATGCGTCAGAAACCCCGAAGCCCCCGAAGCGAGCCCCCCGCTCGGCCGTGACCGGCCTGCACCGAGCCTATGGCTAGGATGCGCCAGTTGCTCGGCACCAACACGGGGGCGTCATTGTTCGGAATCATCAGGCCGTGTCGGCATCGGCTCTCGGAGGCCATGCGGACGGAGTGGATGGCTCATCTGTGCGGTCTCTGCCTGGCTTTGAGGGGAGATCACGGGCAGTTCGCCCGAATAGCTACGAACTATGACGGATTGGTGATATCCGTCCTGGTCGAGGCGCAATCCCCGTGCCGGGCCGGGGAGACGGCGGGGTGGCGACGGAAGGCCGGGCCCTGCCCGTTGCGCGGGATGCGCGGTGCGTCGGTCGCCACCGGCGAGGGCGCGCGGCTGGCCGCCTCCGTCTCCCTCGTCCTCGCCTCCGCGAAGCTGCGCGACCACGCCGCCGACGGGGACGGGGCGATGGCCCGCCGCCCGGTGGCCGCGGCGGCCCGCCGGGTCGCCGCCTCCTGGGACCGCGCGGGCGCCCGCACCGGCTCCGACCTGGGCTTCGACACCGCGCTGCTGGTCGACGCGGTCGAGCGGCAGACCGGCCTGGAGGCTCTGGCCGGGCCCGGCACCCCGCTGGTCTCGCTCACCGAACCGACCGAGACCGCCACCGCCGCCGCCTTCGGGCACACCGCCGTCCTGGCCGGACGGCCGGAGAACCGGGAGCCGCTGGAGGAGGCGGGCCGCCTCTTCGGACGGCTCGCGCACCTGCTGGACGCGGTCGAGGACCTGGAGGCCGACGCGGAGTCGGGCGCCTGGAACCCGATCGCCGCGACCGGCACCGGCCTCGCCGACGTCCGGCGGCTGTGCGACGACGCGGTGCACGGCGTGCGGCTCGCGCTCGCCGACGTCACGTTCGCGAGCAAGGCCCAGGGGCGGCTCGCGCACCTGCTGCTCGTCCACGAACTCCCGCGCGCCGTCGACCGGGCGTTCGCCACGGAGGGGTGCGGGCATCACGGGCACGGGCAGGGACGGGTGGCGGATGGGAGCGGGGGTGACGAGGCAGGAGTGCGGGCCGCGTTCGGGCCGCCGCCCGTCATGCCGCCGCCGCCCGCGCCGCCGGAGCCCCCGCGCCGCGGCCGGCGGCGCGGACTGCTGGCCGGATGCGCGGTGTGGGCCGGGCTCTTCTGCACCTGCCAGGTGTGCTGCCGTGATCCGTACCACGACCCGTGGAACGGGGAGCCGCGCGAGGGGTGGTGCCACAAGTGCGACTGCGATGACTGTAGCGATTGCGGTGATTGCTGCGACTGCTGCGGCAACTGTTGTTCTTGTGGGGACGGTTGTGGGTGTGACGGCTGCGGGTGCGACTGCTGAGGGCTGACGGCCGGCGGCGGGTGTGACGGCGGTAGGTGTGACGGCCGCGGGTGTGACGGCGGCGCCTCTGTGGGGACTTGGGCTTCGCCCGGAGCGTGGTGCCTTCGGCCGTGCCGGGCGTTGCCTGTTGGGCGAGGGGTGTACGGGGTGAGGGGGACGGATGGGTGTCCATCCGGCGGGGAAGTGCCCGGAACGACCGGTTCGACCCTTGCGCCCGGGGCCGCCCGGCCGAATACTCCGTCCGAGCGTGCAGAGCTGAGCATGCGGTCACCGGCGTGTAGTCACCGGCGTGTAGTCACCGGTGTGCAGCCACCAGCGTGAGGACAGCAGCGTGAGGAACAAGCGCACCGCCCGCACCACCGTCCCCGCCGCCCTCGTCACCCCGTCCGCCAGAAGAGCCGCCGCCCTCGTCGCCGCGCTGCTCGCCGTCTCCGCCTTCGCCGCCGCCCCCGCCGGGGCGGCCCCCGGCGCCCCCGAAGTGCCCTCCGCCGCCCGGCTCACCGCGGTGAGCACCGCGGTCGGGGAGGCCGACGTGCCGGGCACCGCCTGGGCGGTCGACGAGCGGACCCACGAGGTCGTCGTCACCGCCGACGCGACCGTCCCGGACGAGGGCGTCGACCGGATCAGACGGGCGGCCGGGCCCGACGCCGACGCGATACGCGTCGAACGCGCCCCCGGGGCCTTCCGGCCGCTGATCGCCGGCGGCGACGCGGTGCACGCCGGCGACTGGCGCTGCTCGGCCGGCTTCAACGTCCGCAAGGGCAGCACGTACTACTTCCTCACCGCCGGCCACTGCACCCAGGGCAAGCCCGCGTACTACGCCGACCCCGGGCACCGCATGTCCGTCGGTCCCACCGCCGCCAGTACGTACCCCGGAGCCGACCACGGCCTTGTGCGCTACGCCAACGGCTCGCTGCCCCACCCCTCCGCCGTCGACCTCTACGACGGCCGCTCCCAGCGGATCACCTCCGCCGCCACGCCCCGCGTCGGACAGAGCGTCCGCCGCAGCGGCTCCACCACCGGGGTGCGCGGCGGGCGGGTCACCGGGCTGAACGCCACGGTCAACTACGGCAACGGGCAGGTCGTCCGGGGCCTGATCAAGACGGACGTCTGCGCGGAGCCCGGCGACAGCGGGGGCGCCCTCTTCTCCGGCTCCACCGCGCTGGGCCTGGCCTCCGGCGGCAGCGGCGACTGCCACAAGGGCGGGACGACCTTCTACCAGCCCGTCGTCGCGGCGCTCGACGCCTACGGCGTCCGCCTCTTCTGAGCCCGGTTCCGGGCCCGGGCGCCCGCTCCCCACACGTGCCCTCCCAGGGCTCGACCCAGGGTCCGGCGGGGCCTACCGTGGACATATCACCTGTCGTGGGACACAGGGGGCCGTGATGGTCGAAGACCTCGTGGTGGCGGTCGTGGCCGCGGCGTCCGCCGGAGCGGTGTACCTGATGGCGGCGGCCCGAGTGGTCAAGCAGTACGAACGCGGTGTGGTGCTGCGCCTGGGCCGGCTGCGCAGCGAAGTCCGGCCACCGGGCTTCACCTTGATCATTCCGGGCGTGGACCGGCTCCGCAAGGTGAACATGCAGATCGTCACCATGCCCGTGCCCGCCCAGGAGGGCATCACCCGCGACAACGTCACCGTCCGGGTCGACGCGGTCGTCTACTTCAAGGTCGTCAACGCGGCCGAGGCCGTCATCCAGGTCGAGGACTACCGTTTCGCCGTCTCGCAGATGGCCCAGACCTCGCTGCGTTCGATCATCGGCAAGAGCGACCTGGACGATCTGCTGTCCAACCGGGAGAAGCTCAACCAGGGCCTGGAGCTGATGCTCGACAGCCCGGCCATCGGGTGGGGCGTGCAGATCGACCGGGTGGAGATCAAGGACGTCTCGCTGCCCGAGACGATGAAGCGCTCGATGTCGCGGCAGGCGGAGGCGGAACGGGAGCGCCGGGCGCGGGTGATCAACGCCGACGCGGAGCTGCTGGCGTCGAAGAAGCTGGCGGAGGCCGCCGCGACGATGTCCGAACAGCCGTCGGCCCTCCAACTGCGCCTGCTCCAGACGATCGTGGCGGTGGCGGCGGAGAAGAACTCGACGCTGGTGCTGCCGTTCCCCGTGGAGCTGCTGCGGTTCCTGGAACGGGCGGGGGCGGGGGCGCCGACGGGTGAACGGGGACCCGGGGCGCGGGGGTCGGGCGAGGCGCGGCGGGTGGACGGACCGGACGCCGACGCCGACGCAGGGGAGCGGGCGGTGGAGGAACGGGCCTCGGCGGAACGGGCGGTGGAGGGGCGGAGCGCTGTGGAGCAGGCTCTCGGAGGGCGGGCCGTCGAGGGACGGGCGTCGGAGAGGTGGACGGTCGAGGACTGGGACCCGAAGGGGCGGCCGGCCGGGGAACGGGTCGCCCGGGAACGGCCCCCGGAGAACACCGGTGAATCAGCCATCGGTGAATCGGCCACCGGTGAACCGGGCTCGGATGCAACGGAGTTGGGCGACGGCGGGCCCGCGACGAGGCGGGAGGCCGGCGGGCCCGGCGACGGCTGAGCCCCCAGGCCCTCCAGGTCCCCCAAGCCCTCCAAGTCCCCCAGGTCCCGCGTGCCGCCCAGGTTCCCAAGGCTTCCTCAGGGCTCCCGGGCTCCTCAGGGCTCACGGGTTCACTCGGAGTGCACAGGTTCCTCGGGCCCCGGGCCACCCCGTCCTCGGCCGCCGCTGCGGGCACGCGGCGCATGGGCATGCACGCGACCGGAAGTCGCCCTTGTGCTCCCCCACTCCGGGTGGGGACACTCGGACGCACGAACTTGGCATGGACGCGACCCCCGCCCCTCCGGGCGGGAGGACCTACTACCGGCCGCTGCCTCCGGACACCCCGGATGTCCCCGATGCCCCCGATGTCGCGGGCGCCGGGCGCCCGCGACGGCCGAACTCCCGGGACGGACGCGGGTGTCACCCGCTCCGGCCGGCCATGGGCGGCGGCCCCCGGACACACCTCCACGGTGTCCGGGGGCCGCCTCACGCGCGGGGCCTACGGGCTCACGGCCCGGCCGGCGTCAGAACTCGAAGACGGTGCCCTTGCCCGCCTTCATCTCGCACGGGTTGGCGAAGGTGTGCTCGTACTTGACGCGCTGGCCTTCCCAGACGCCCTCCGCCGTCACGACGAACGGGTTCCACTCCTTGGTGCAGGCCGTGCCGGACTTGACCTTGGTGATCTCCTCGAAGTTGCCGTTCGCGGCGCGCAGTTGGTCGCAGGCCCCACGGGCGTCCGGGTGGGTACCGCTCGGCTTGGGCATGCAGGTGAGGGTCACCGCGCGCTGGATGCCGGCGGAGGCTGCCTTGTCGCCCTGGCCGACGGTGAGTACCAGTGCCGAGGGTGCGTACAGGCTCTGCTGGGCGGCGGGTGCGGGCGCGGGCGTCGCGCTAGCGGTGGCCCCGGCCCCCACCAGGCTGCCCAGGATCAACGCTGATCCCAGGGCGATCCCCCCAGTGATGTACCGCATTCCGAACACTCCCTTGTTCGTGGGTTCCGATAACGCTCGGAAGTTTGGCCCAAGCGCAGAGTGAACGCACATGGATCGATCGCTTTCAGTCGCTGGTTGAAAGCGTTGTGTAGTGGCGCGTTTCCGCTGTTCGCCGAGGGGTGGGAGGGGCGTCGCATGCGATCGGGGTATCGCGGAGTGTCCGGTCTGCCGAGAATGGGGGGATTTAATGTTTCAGGAGTATTGACCTGCGGTAATCCCTTGCCATCGTTGATCGGACTTTAACTCCCCCTTGGAAACTAAGGATTGACAGGGCGTCGATTCGCTGATTCTGGAGTTCAGGGCGGAAGGTTCGGCTCCGGGGAGGGTCCGGCCGAAAAGAGGGCCGCCCGGGGCGGGGGAGGGATTCCGGACGCCTCGCGGATGGCTCGCTAATGACCGAAGAGGGGCCATCCCGACCGTCTGGTATGGCTGTTCAGGTCACCTGGCGGTCGATTCCTGTTCGCCGAAGCCCCCGTTCTGTTCGGCGGTGGTCTTCTTCCGTTCACGGATGATCGCGCCCACCCAGGTGACCGAGGCACCGGCCACCGCCCAGGCGGAGAGCACCAGAAGGGGGCAGGTGAGGGCGTTGCCGTCGAAGTAGGCGAGGGAGCGGGCCGACCAGGTGCCGGCGCCGGGCGGCAGCGCCGGGCCGATCGCCCGCCAGAAGGGCGGCAGCAGGGGATAGGGGTAGGCGCCGCCCGCGCTCGGGTTGCCGAGGACGACGACGATCGCGATCGCCAGCCCGATGCCGACGACGCCCGCCAGGCTCTGCAGGGCCAGGGTGAGGGCGCCCACGGCGAACACCACCAGCGTCCCCAGCCCCCACAGCGGGGCGACCCCGGCCGGCAGCGCGTCCAGGACCGGCCCGGTGACGACCGCGCCGAGCAGTCCGGAGACGGCCGCGTAGACCGCGAGCGCGGCCAGCCGGATGACGGCGCGGTGGCGGTTGGCGGGCCGGGCGCCCGCGCTGATCGCGAGGATCGCGGCGCACAGGTACCCGCCCACGCACCAGCCCACGACGAGGTAGAACGAGGTCAGCCCACGGGAGTCGCCGGCCGCGGCGGGGGCGGCGTCGACGGTCTTCACCGTCCGGTGCTCGGCCGCCTCGGCCCGGGTGACGACCGCCTCGGCGGCCTGCGCGAGCGAGGCGCCCGCACCGCTCGCCACGAGCAGGGTGTCCTTGGTGCCGCGCGGGTCGACCACCAGCGCCGCGTCCAGGTCGCGCTCCCGCAGCCCCCGTTCGGCCGCCGCCCGGCCGGCCTTGACCTCCGGGTCCAGCGGATCGCCCGGCAGCCGCCCCAGCCGGTCGGCCAGCGAACCGGCCACCTGCCGGGGCGCCACCACGCCCAGCCGGATGTCCCGCGGCTCCGGGTGGTGGAAGGCCCCCACGTAGGAGGCGATGAACGCGAGCTGGAGGACGAGGACGCCGGTCACCAGAAGGGCGGCCCGGCCGGTGACCGCGTCGCGCACCTCCCGGACGAAAGAGCTCATGTCCCGAGGGTGGGGGGCGGGGAAGGGCGGCGCAGGCGGGGGCGGGCCGATCGGGGGACTCGAGGGCGGGAGGCACGCGGGGTGTTCGCTCGCGTGTTCGTACGGATGTTCGATGACGTGGTTTATGGTGGAAGAAGAGGGGCGGAAATCGGCCAGGGGGTCATGACGGGCTTTGAACGGCGGGAGGTGCGATGGGTGCTCAATCGGCGTTCCCGTCGGAACCGACGCGTCCGGGGTCGTCGCAGGCGTTCCCGGTGTTCCCGGGGTCCTCCGCGGCTTCCGCTTCTTCCCCTTCTTCCCCGGCCTCTGCGGCTTCCGCTTCTTCCCCGGCTTCCCCGGTCTCCACGGCTCCCGCTTCCTCCCCGGCCCGCCGTCCGGCCGCCCGGGGCGGGGCTCCGCGTGCCCGGACGGCTCCCTCCTTCACCCACCTGCACACCGCCTCCGGCTTCTCGGCGCGGTACGGCGCTTCGCACCCCGAGCGGCTGGCCGAGCGGGCCGCCGAGCGGGGCATGGACGCGCTCGCCCTCACCGACCGCGACACCCTCGCCGGTGCCGTCCGGTTCGCCCGGGCCACCGCCGCCGCCGGGGTGCGCCCGCTGTTCGGCGTGGACCTGGCCGTCCGCGGCCCGGAGCCCGCGCCCGGCGAGACCGTCCGGCGCCGTACCCCCGTACGCGGCGGGGCGTTCGTCGACGAGTCCGCGCCCCGCGCCGTCTTCCTGGCCCGCGACGGCGTGCTCGGCTGGGCCGCGCTGTGCGGCCTGGTCACCGCCGCCCATGCCGGGCACGCCGCTCACGGCGGGCACGCGGGGCACGCAGGGCACACTGAGCCCGCTGGGCCCGTCAGGCACCCCGGCCCCGCCGAGCGGCCCGAACTGCCCTGGGCGGAGGCCGCGGCCGCCGCGGCCGGGCCGCGCCCGCCGGTGTTCGTGCTGCTCGGCCCGGACTCCGAGGTCGGCCGCGCGCTCGCCGCCGGCCGCCCCGACCGGGCCGCCCGGCTGCTCGCGCCATGGCGTGAAACGTTCGGTCGCGCGCTCCGCCTGGAGGTCGTCTGGCACGGCCGCACCGGCACGGGACCCGGCTCGCTGCGGCTCGCCGCCCGTACCCTCGGCCTCGCCGCCGAGCAGGGCGTCCCGGCCGTCCTCACCAACGCCGCGCGCTACGCCGACCCCGGCCAGGGGCCCGTCGCCGACGTCCTCGACGCGGCCCGCCGGCTGGTGCCCGTCGACTTCCGCCGGCCCGAGGCGCTGGACGGCGGCGAGCGCTGGCTCAAGGACCCCGGCGCCATGGCCGCCGCCGCCGAGCGGATCGCGGAGGCCGCCGGACTGCGGCGCGCCGCCGCCCACCGGCTGCTCGCCGCCACCGCCGAGACCGCCGCCGCCTGCCGCGTCGACCCCGAGGACGACATCGGCCTGGGCTCCGTCCACTTCCCCGAGCCGCGCCTGGTCGGCGCGGACCGGCGCACCGCCGACCGCGTGCTGCGCTCCCGCTGCACGGCCGGCCTGGTGCTGCGCGGTTACGACCGGGGCCCCCGCGGCCGCGTCTACCGGGACCGGATGGACGACGAGCTGGACGTCATCGCGCGGCGCGGCTTCGCCTCGTACTTCCTCACCGTCGCCCGCGTCGTCGACGACGCCCGCGAGCTCGGCGTCCGCGTCGCCGCCCGCGGCTCCGGCGCCGGCTCGCTGGTCAACCACCTGCTGGGGATCGCCGGCGCCGACCCGGTCGAACACGGCCTGCTGATGGAGCGGTTCCTGTCCGTCCGCCGGGCCGCGCTGCCCGACATCGACATCGACGTCGAGTCCGCGCGCCGGCTGGACGTCTACCGCGCGATCTTCGACCGGTTCGGCCCGGAGCGGGTCGCGACCGTCGCCATGCCCGAGACCTACCGCGTCCGGCACGCCCTCCGCGACGTGGGCGCGGCCCTCGGCATGGACCCCGCCGAGGTGGACCGGCTCGCCAAGGCGTTCCCGCACATCCGGGCGCGCGACGCGCGGGCCGCCCTCGCCGAGCTGCCCGAGCTGCGCGGTATCCGGCCGGAGCGGTACGGGCGGCTGTGGGAGCTGACCGAGGCGCTGGACGCGCTGCCGCGCGGCGTCGCCATGCACCCGTGCGGCGTCCTGCTGTCCGACGCGACCCTGCGCGGCCGCACCCCCGTCGTGCCGACGAGCGGCGAGGGCTTCCCGATGTCCCAGTTCGACAAGGACGACGTGGAGGAGCTGGGCCTGCTCAAACTCGACGTGCTGGGCGTGCGGATGCAGTCCGCGATGGCGCACGCGGTGGACGAGGTCGAACGGGCCACCGGCCGCCGTGTCGACCTCGACGACCCGGCGCAGGTGCGGCCCGGGGACCCGCGCACGTACGCGCTGATCCGCTCCGCCGAGACGCTCGGCTGCTTCCAGATCGAGTCGCCGGGGCAGCGTGATCTGATCGGGCGGCTCCAGCCGGAGACCTTCCACGACCTCGTCGTCGACATCTCGCTGTTCCGGCCCGGGCCGGTCGCCGCCGACATGGTGCGCCCCTTCATCGAGGCCCGGCACGGCCGCGCGCCCGCCCGCTACCCGCATCCGGACCTGGCGGAGGTGCTGCGCGAGACCCATGGCGTGGTCGTCTTCCATGAGCAGGTGATCGAGATCCTTCGGATCATGACCGGTTGCGACCGGGGGTACGCGGACGAGACCCGGCGCGCGCTCTCCAAGCCCGAGCTGCTCGGCCGGGTGCGCGCCTGGTTCGCGGACCGGGCGGCGGAGCGCGGCTACTCCGCCGACGTCGTCCGCCGCACCTGGGAGATCGTCGAGGCGTTCGGCTCGTACGGCTTCTGCAAGGCGCACGCGGTCGCCTTCGCCGTGCCCACCTACCAGTCGGCCTGGCTCAAGGCGCACCACCCGGCCGCCTTCTACGCCGGGCTGCTCACCCACGACCCGGGGATGTACCCGAAGCGGCTGCTGCTGGCGGACGCGCGGCGGCACGGGGTGCCGGTGCTGCCGCTGGACGTGAACCGTTCGGACTCCGCCTATCGGATCGAACTGGTGCCTGAAAGACGGTTCGGGATCCGGCTCGCCCTCTCCGAGGTGCACGGCATCAGCGAGGCCGAGACCGAACGGATCGTCGTCGGCCGCCCGTACACCTCCCTCCCCGACCTGTGGCAGCGGGCCCGGCCCGGCCTGCCCGTCGCCGAACGGCTGGCGCGCGTCGGCGCGTTGGACGCGTTCGGCACCAACCGCCGCGACCTCCTCCTGCACCTCGCGGAGCTCCACCGGCACCAGCGGGGGGCCGGGGGGTCCCGGGGGTCCCGGCGGCGGGGGCCCGCCGCCACCCAGCCGACCCTGGTCGACGACGCGCGCACCGAGCCGATCGGCCTGCCCGACCTCGACGCGAAGGAGCGGCTGGGCGCCGAGCTGAACGTGCTCGGGATGGACACCTCGCGCCACCTGATGACCGATCACCGTGCATTTCTGCGGGAGTTGGGCGCGCTCCCGGCGAGCCGGCTGCGCGACGCGCGGCACGGCGAGACCGTCCTGGTCGCGGGCGCCAAGGCGGCCACCCAGACCCCGCCGATCCGGTCCGGCCGGCGGGTGGTCTTCGCGACCCTGGACGACGGCACCGGCCTGGTCGACTGCGCCTTCTTCGACGACTCCCACGCGGCCTGCGCCCACACGGTCTTCCACTCCTGGCTGCTGCTGGTCCGCGGCACGGTCCAGCGGCGCGGCCCGCGCAGCCTGAGCGTCGTCGGCGTCCGGGCCTGGAACCTGGCGGAACTGGCCGAGCTCCGGGCGGAGGGCGGCCTGGAGGCGGTGGCCGACGTGCTGGCCCGGCCGGCGGAGGAGCCCGCCGAGGCCACCCCCCGGCGGCGCGTCGAGATGCCCACCGGCTACGCGATGCACCCGTGGGCCGACCTCCGGCCGGCGGGCGAAGGGGCCGCCACCGGGCGGAAGTTGTGGCACGCGAGTCAGGGGAGTGCGGGGCGATGAGCGAGATTCGGCCGAGGAGACTTACGCCCGTGCCGGGCGTGGGCCGAGAGGAGGCGGGGGCCGCCGGGGCGGACCGCCGCGCTCTTCGGACCACCGGGGCGGGGCGTGGTTTTCCGGGGTCCGCCGGGCTGGGCCGTGGCTCCGTGGGGGCTGCCGGGTCGCGCCGTGGTTCTTCGGGCTCCGCCGGGTCGCGCCGTGGCTCCGCTGGGCCCGTCGGGCCGGGCGCGGCGGAGCGTCGCGTGCCGGAGTGGGCGGCGGAGCGCCGTTCCCCGGCCGCGCCGCCGGACCGCCGCGCGCCGGAGACGGCGGCCGGCCGCCGTGCCGTGGCGGCGGTGGGGGACCGCCGTGCCCGGGAGATCGCGCCGGGCCGCCGGCTCCGGGCGGCGCGTCGCGTGGCCCGGCCGGCGGGCGGGGCGGTCCGTCCGGCCACCCCCGTCACCCCCGTCACCCCCGTCCTTTACGTCCGCTTCCACCCGGCGGCCGCGGACACCCCCCTCGGCGAGGAGGACTACGACGGCCTCCTCGCCCTCCTCGCGGAGGTCACCCCCGTCGTGCAGGCGCTGCCGCCCGCCGCCGCGCTCGCCGACGTCCGGGGCGCGACCCGGTACTTCGGCCGCGACCCCGCCGGGCTCGCCGCCCTGCTGCGGGTCCGGAGCCTCGCCCGGTACGGCGTCGACTGCGCGGTCGGCGTCGCCGCCAACCCGATGCTGGCGCGGATGGCCGCCCAGGACGCGCCGCCCGGCGCGGTCCGCGTGCTGCCGGCGGACGACGCCAAGGTGGCCGCCTTCCTGGCCCGCAGGCCGGCCGCGGCGCTGCACGGCGTCGGCCCCGCCACCGCCCGTACCCTCTGCGCGTACGGGCTCGACAGCGTCGGCCGGATCGCCGCCGCGCCGCTGCCCGCGCTTCAGCGCATCCTGGGCGCCGCGGCCGGGCGGACGCTGTACGAGCGGGCGCGCGGCATCGACCCCACGCCGGTGACCCCGGAGGCGCGGGTCCGCTCGATGGGCGCGGAACACCGGTTCGGCGCCGACGAACTGGACCCGGAGCGCCGCCGCCGCGCCCTGCTCGCGCTCGCCGACGGGCTCGGGGCCCGGCTGCGCGGCGACGGCCAGGTCGCCCGCGGGCTCACCCTCACCGTCCGGTACGCCGACGGCTCCGCCACCACCCGTACCCGTACCTTCCCCGAACCGACCGCCCACACCCCGGCGTTGACGGCCGTGGCGTACGAGCTGCACGGCGCGCTCGGCCTGCAGCGGGCCCGGGTCCGGGCGGTGGCGCTGCGCGCCGAGGGGCTCGCCGACGCCGAAGGGGCGCCGTCGCAGCTGACGTTCGACGCGGCCGACGACAAGGCGCGCCGGGTGGAGGCGGCCGTGGACCGGGCGCGGGCCCGCTTCGGCCCGACGGCGGTGGGCCCGGCGGCGGCGCTGCACGTCGCCTGAGTGCCGCCGCGTACGGCGTACCGCCGATACCACCCCACTGTTACCGCCGTGTAACTGGCCGAATTCGTGCGAACGAAGAGATGACGAACTTATTGACGAAGTCATGACCTTCCCGCAACCTACTCGCACGTAAGTTGATGCCCTTTCAGCGCGAGGTCCCCCCGTCGGCCGTCGTGTCGCCTCCGTGCGCCCTCTCCCACCTGCGAGGTTCCCCCCATGACCGGAATCCGAAGACTTCCCCGTGGCCGCCGTCTCCGTCGTCTCCTTCAGGTCCTCGCCACCCTGCTGCCCGCCCTGGCCCTGGTCCTGGCCGCGGGCGCCGCGGCGCCGGCCGCCACCGCCGGCGGCGAGCGGGCGGTCAGCCGCGGCTGGAACGACTTCTCCTGCAAACCGTCGTCCGCCCACCCCCGGCCCGTCGTTCTGATCCACGGCACCCTCGGCAACTCGGTGGACAACTGGCTCTTCCTCGCGCCCTACCTGGTGAACCGGGGCTACTGCGTCTTCTCGCTGGACTACGGCCAGCTCCCCGGCGTCCCGCTCTTCAACGGCCTCGGCCCGGTCGAGAAGTCGTCGGCCCAGCTCTCCGCCTACGTGGACAAGGTCCGCACGGCCACCGGCACCGCGAAGGTGGACCTCGTCGGCCACTCCCAGGGCGGCGGCGTGATGCCGCGCTACTACCTCAACTTCCTGGACGGCGGGGGCAAGGTGAACTCCCTGACCGCGCTCGCCCCGTCCAACCACGGCACAACCCTCTCGGGCCTCACCAAGCTCATGGACAAGATCCCGGGCGCCCGCCAGGCCATCCACGGCCTCACCCCCGGCCTCACCGACCAGGCCGTCGGCTCCGAATTCCTCAAGCGGCTCAACTCCCGCCCGGACACGGTCCCCGGCGTCCGCTACACGGTCGTCGCCACCAAGTACGACGAGGTCGTCACCCCGTACCAGACCTCGTACCTCTCCGGCCTGAACGTCCGCAACATCCTCCTCCAGGAGCGGTGCTCCCTCGACCTCTCCGAACACGTCGCGACCGGCATGATCGACCGCGTCGCCTTCAAGGAGGTCGCCAACGCCCTCGATCCGGCGCACGCCACCCCGGCGACGTGCGCGGACATGGTGAGCTGAGGCGCTGCGCTCCGCTACTGGGGAAACGTTTGCCCAGCCTCCCGGGGCGTTCCCTACTGGCCGGTGGCCGGTACGGGACGCCCCTGTGGTATGCGGCTCAGGGATGCGACCGTCGTAGGTGTCGGCCCATGAGGACGGTCAGATCCGTGGCCCGGCTCAGGTCACGGACCCTCGTCGCCTCCGCGTACTCCTCCTTGATCCTTGAGCACTCGGCGCAGCGCCGGGGTGGTTCTGTCGCGGCGGGAAGGGGCTGTCGTTCCGTCATGACCGCATCGTGCGGCCCCCTCCGGGACGTATCGCCGCCATACGGCGGACAGCCGGGCGCTGGGCCGGTACGGTCCAGGAAAGGCCCAAACGTCCCCAGGAGACATCTTGAACTCCGCGCTACGTTCGGCTATGGCGGATGCGCGTCTTTCGCCAAGACAGCTGGCCGCCCGGGTAGGCGTGACGAGCAAGACCGTCGAGCGGTGGTTGGCGGATGTCGCACTGACACCCCATGCACGTAACCGAGAGGACGCCTGCCGGGCGTTGGGAGTGGACGAAGAGATGATCTGGCCACACCTCGTCAAGGACCGCATCAAGTCCGGCCACGACCGCGAGCTGGTGCGCAGCTATCCCTACCGCTCGGCCTGCCCGTCCACCCTGTGGGGCGAGTTGATCGCCGGTGCGCGGCAGGAGCTGTTCTTCGCCGGTTACACCGGCTATTTCCTGTGGACCCACGTGCCCGTTCTCTCCGACGTGCTGCGGCGCAAGGCCGCTGCCGGGTGCCGGGTGCGGTTCCTGGTCGGCGATCCCGAGGGGGAGGTGACGCGCAACCGCGAGGCCGTCGAAGACGCGGCGCTGACGGTCTCGGCGCGTGTCCGGACGACGTTGCGGCACCTGCGTGCACTGACGCCGGCCGTGGAGGCCCGGTTCAGCGCGCCCGCCGACGCGGTCAACCACGTGAGTCTGTCGGTCTTCCGGTTCGACGACAGCGCACTCGTGACTCCGCACCTGGCCAGCCTGGTCGGGCACGACTCGCCCCTGCTTCACCTGCGGAGGCAGGGGGACGGCGGACTGTTCGACCGGTTCGCGGAGCACGCCGAGGAGTTGTGGGGGCGAGGGGTTCCCGTGCGGGAGTGAGGGTGACCGTCTTAACCTGCCGGTGTCACCGTTTCGGGGAGGGATCCGTGCGAGGAACGAGACGAAAAGGCGGCCGTGCGGCGGCCGTTGGGGTCGTCGTGCTGGGGGTGCTGGCCGGCTTCGGAGGTGTGGGGCAGGCCGATGCTGCCGGGCGGCGGGGGCCGGTGGTGACGCATCCGGGGTCGGTGCCGTTCGAGTACGCGGCCGGGGACGTCTGTTCTTTTCCCGCTCGCGCCGAGTTCCCGGTCAGTGATCTGACGGTGAAGACGTGGAGCGACGCCGAGGGCAATCCGCGTTACGCGGTCGAGTCGGGTGCCTTGGTGTTGCGGGCCACCAATCTGCGGACGGGCAAGTCCGTCGACCGGGACGTCTCCGGTACGGCGGTGATGCGCTACGCGCCCGGGCGCCCCGGGACGTTCGTCATGTCGGGGTACGGCTGGGCCACGGGCTTCCACGGAGGGGACCGCCCCGCGCACCGGTGGATCGTCGCGCGGGATCATATGAGCGTGCTTTTCGGTGAGAACGGGCGGAACACCAAGCGGCTGCTCGCGCTGAGCGGGCGGTACGAGGACCTCTGCCGCACCCTCGCCTGAGTGCGCTGCGGCGTGCGTCAGCCGTCGGTCGTCGTGCGGGTCATCGCGTGCTCCAGGCGGGGCTCGTCCGGGCGGACGGGCTGGGATTCTCCTGTGCGGGTGAAGCCTCTGCGCAGGTAGAAGCGTTCGGCGCGGGTGTTGCCTGCGGTGACCCAGAGGCGGAGTTCGGTGCGGGCGTGGGCGGCCGCGTGGGTGAGGGCCGTGTCGAGGAGCAGGTCGGCGGTGCCCGAGCCGCGGGCGGCGGGGGTGACCCAGAAGGAGACGAGTTCGGCCGTCGTGGGGTCGGTGAGGAGTACGGACGTCAGGCCGCGGGGGGCGCCGTCGCGTTCCGCGAGGAAGGTGTTGCGCCGGGCGAGGCGCTCCCGCCACTTCTCCTCCGGGAAGGCTTGTTCGGCGGCCCAGGTGGAGCCGAACGCCTCGGGCGCGTCGGCGAGTGCCGCCAGGCGGACGGAGCGGTAGAGGCGCCATTCGCTGGTGTGCAGGGGGCGGACGGTGGTCTGCGGCATGGGGACGACCGTTCCAGGGTGGGGCGGTGGGGGCAAGCGGCTTTTCGCTCCGTCGGGATATATGCGGGTGTAAGTGGTATATCGCTTAACCTCGTTGACAGGGTTAGGGTTGCCTAACCTAAGGTCGGTTCCGTGAGTGAGAACCGTTTCCGCGCGCGCCCCGCGCCGCCGCACGCGATCGCCGTCGGCGTCGCGATCCCCGTCTAGCGCACCCGGCGCCTCCGCAGAGCTTCCCGACCGACCCCGGACCACCGAGGGTCCCCTCGGCGTACCCGCGGCACCCCCGCCGCGGCACCTCGCGCCTCGGCCCGAAAGGCGTTCCCGTGCGGCTGACCAATCGCTTCCCCTTCCGTGCACCCACCCCGCCGCACCGCGCGCGGGAGGGGGTCGCATGAGCGGGCGGCCCCGGGGCGGTGACGTGGAGAGCCGGCTCGTCGTCCGCGTCCTCGACGCCCTGCTGCGCGAGGACGTCTGCCGGCTGCGCGGCACGGCCCGGGCCGTGAGCCGGCCGGACGGGGAGTGGCTGGCGCTCACCGTCGACGGGGAAACGATCCTGCTGCCGGTCGCCCCCGACGGTCCGGGAGGCGCGGCGCGGGTCCGCGCGCCGCTGCTGGAGACCGCGGGCGGGCCGGTCACCGGCCTGCACGCGATACTGGCGCGGCTGCGCCCCGCGACGGACCCCCGCGAGCGCGCCGGATTCGACGCCCTCACCGCCGCGTGCGCCACCGAACTCGCCGCGCTGCGGCTCCGCGAGCGCACCGACGAGGACGTCACCGAGCGGCTGGCCGCCGTGTACGGGCGGAGCGCCGCCGCGTGGACCGGACCGCGCGGCGCCCTCGCGTACGACGCCCTCGCCGCCCGCCGGCCCGACCCCGACCCCCCGACGGTCCGGTCTAGAACCGGCGAACTCACCGTCTATGAGCCGGAGTTCCACCCCTGCTTCGGGCTCCGCTGGGTCGCCCTGCCGCGTACGGCCGTCCACCGGGGTCCGGGGGAGCCGCCGCCGTGGTGGCCGGCCCCCGACGCCCTCGGACTCCCCGAACTCACCGCCACCCACACCATGCTGCCCGTCCACCCGCTGACCGCCGGCCCGCCGCTCGCCCGGGCGCTGCGCGCCACCGGCCTGGACGGCGCCGCCCGGTTCGCCGAGAAGCCCTGGGCGGATGTGGTGCCGGCCCGCTCGGCGGGCGTCCTCGCCCTCGTCGACGCACCGGAGTACCGGCTCGAACTGCCGCTTCCCGCAAGCGCGTCGGCCGGCCCCGCGACGCTCGCCGACGGTGTGGTGACGCAACGGCTCGTGGAGGAGGTTCTGTTGTGCGAGCCGGGCTTCGTCGGCTCCGTCCTCCCGGCCGCCGCGGACACCTGCCTGTACGCCGGACACCCGCTGCTCACCGTCCGCGTGCGCCACGACCCGTGCACACCGGCCGACGCCCATGTCGTACCCGTCGCCGCGCTGGCCGCCCGGACGCCCGACGGGGAACCGGTCGCCCGCGCGCTCGCCCGGCGCTACTACGGGGGTTCGGCGCGGTCCTTCGCCGACGCCTACCTGACGCTGCTGCTGGACTGGTGCACCACCCTCTTCTCCTACGGCGTCGCGCTGGAGACCCACCCCCGGGACCTGGCGCTGGTCCTCGACGAACACCGCGGCCGCACCCGGCTGCGGCTGCTCTACCGGGACCACGCCCGCCCCCGCGTGAACGGCGTGCGGCTCGCCTCCCGCCTCGGCGGCGAGGCCGCGGACCTCCTCGGCTTCGCCGACCGGGGGATCCTCGCCGGGCACGACGGCCCCGTCGCCGACCTCCTCGCCGCCGGCGCCCTGCGGCGGTGCGCGGTGGAACCCCTTTCCGCGCTCACCGGAACGGACCGTGCCGACGGCCTCCGGCTGCTGCGCGACCGCCTCGACGACGCCCTGCACCGCCTCCCGCCCGGCGCCGCGGCCGTCCTCCGCACCCGCCTGCTGGACGCCGGCCGGCTGCCGGTCCGCGCCGTGCTCACCCCGCTGCTGCGGCCGGGCGCGTCGGAGTATGTGAACGTTCCCAACTATCTGTGGGGTCCGATGTGTTGACGTCGGTCGTCGCGTGCCGCGGCGCCACCCCGGCCGGCTCCGGCGCGCGGCCGTCGGCGCGTTCCGGACCGGCCGGTGGTGCCGTCGGGTTCCGGCCACCGGGGTGTGCCGCCGCCGCACCCGTACGAGCCGGACCCCCGAGCCGCGCGCCGACGGCTCGTCCCCCGGTGCGGCCCGTCGCCGTACGCGCACAGGCACGCGCACGGCACCCACGCCCGAACCGCCTCCGCCGGCGCTCGACCCCGCGCTCAGAGCTCCCGCACGTACCGCCACTCCGCCGCCGACCACGCGTACCCGAGCCACTCGTTGACCGCCAGCATCGGCTCGTTCCCCGCGTCGTTGCCCGTGAACGCCTCCGTGCAGCCCGCCGCCTTCGCCCGCCGCAGCGCGTGGCTCTTGATGAGTTTGGCGAGGCCGCGGCCGCGGTGGGCGCGGAGCGTGCCCGTCATGGCGGACATCAGGCGGCCGTGGCCGTCGCTCTGGACGAGGGTGAACGCGGCGGGGACGCCGTCCGCGACGGCGACCGTCGAGAGGTCGAGGTCGAGGCCGGGCCGCTGCCAGTCGCGGGCGAGCCACTCCTCGTACGGCGGGACGACGACGGGGACGTCCGCCGGTTCGTCCGCCGCGCACGCGGTGTCCAGCGCGTGGATCGGGCGCGGGTCGTCGGCGAAGTCGGCCAGGGGGCGCAGCTCCACGCCCCGGGGCGGTTCCGGCGCGGGCGGCAGTGCGGTGGCCGCGAGGTCGAGGCGGAGGAAGCCGGCGCGGCGCAGCCGGCGGTAGCCGTGGGCCTCGGCCCGGGCGGGGGAGTGGCCGTCGTCGTTCGCCCAGATGTAGACGGAGCCGGCGCCGGCCGCCGCCAGGTACTCCTCGGCCGCCCCGAGCAGCGCCGACCCGGCGGCCTCGGCGGTCGGCCCGTCCAGCCGGGGGTCGGCGTACGGCGAGGCGAACGCCCGCCCGTCCGGCCGGGAATCGTCGTCCAGGTACAGCCCCATGCGGACGCTGCCGGCGATCCGGCCGTCCGCCGTCTCGGCGACGAGCAGCCGGTAGCGCTGCTCCGGTGGCGCGGTCCGCAGCTCCCAGAGCAGCGTTTCGGCGGTGACGACCATGAACGGGACGGCCGCGCGGCGGGCTTGGGCGACGCCTTCGGCGTCGGCGGGAGCGAACTCCCGGAGGGTGATGGGCATGCGGCGAACCGTATGGCGAAGAACGATCGGTTTGCGAAAGGTTTTCCGTACGCATGGTTGGTACATGCATCTATAGGGCGTAGCGTCGCCCCCGCGAACCGCCGCGGACCCCGCGCGGAAGGCGGCGGTCCGCGTCGGACGGGGGTCGAGCCATGCCCCGGAGCGCTCCGCGGAGCCCCGGGCGACTGCCGAAAGGGGACACCGCGACCATGTGCGGAATCACCGGATGGATCGCTTACGACCAGGACCTCACCACCGCCGGGGCGCGCGCCGCGCTGGAGGCGATGACGCGGACGATGGAGTGCCGGGGGCCGGACGCCTCGGGGATCTGGCAGGACACCCACGCCGCGTTCGGCCACCGCAGGCTGGCCGTCATCGACATCGAGGGCGGCCGGCAGCCGATGCTCGTCGAGCACGACGGCCGCACCCGGCTCGCCCTCACCTACAGCGGCGAGGTCTACAACTACCGCGAGCTGCGCGCCGAACTCGCCGGCCGTGGGCACACGTTCCGCACCAGCAGCGACACCGAGGTCGTGCTCCACGCCTACCTCGAATGGGGCGAGGCGTTCACCGAGCGCCTCAACGGCATGTTCGCGTTCGCCCTCTGGGACCCGCGCACGGAGGAACTCCTCCTCGTCCGCGACCGGATGGGCATCAAGCCGCTCTACTACCACCCCACGCCCGGCGGCGTCCTCTTCGGCTCCGAGCAGAAGGCCGTCCTCGCCCACCCCGCCGTCCGCGCGACCGTCGGCGCGGAGGGGCTGGCGGAGGTGCTGGCCTTCGTCAAGACGCCGGGCCACGGCGTCTACGACGGGCTGCACGAGGTGCGGCCCGGCCACACCGTCCGGATCCGCCGGGACGGGACCACCGCGCGGACCACCGTCCGGCGCTACTGGGCGCTGGAGGCGCGCGAGCACCCCGACGACATCCCCACCACCGTCGCGCACGTCCGCGAGCTCCTCGACGACATCGTCGCCCGCCAGCTCATCGCCGACGTCCCGCTCTGCACCCTGCTCTCCGGCGGACTCGACTCCTCCGCCGTCACCGCCCTCGCCGCCAAGGGCCTCGCGGAGGCGGGCCGCGGACCGGTCCGCTCCTTCTCCGTCGACTTCGCCGGCCAGACCGACCACTTCGTCCCCGACAGCCTGCGCGGCACCCCCGACGGCCCGTACGCCCACGCCCTCGCCGAGCACGTCCACTCCGACCACCGGGACATCGTCCTCGACACCGCCGCCCTGATGGACCGCGGCCACCGGCGGGCCGTGCTCACCGCCCGCGACCTGCCCACCGGCTTCGGCGACGGCGACACCTCGCTCTACCTGCTGTTCAAGGCGATACGCGAGCAGTCGACGGTCGCCCTCTCCGGGGAGTCCGCCGACGAGGTGTTCGGCGGCTACAAGTGGTTCCACGACCCGGCGGCCGTGCACGCCGGCACCTTCCCCTGGATCGCGGCCGGTGTCGCCCACACCTTCGCCGGCGGCGACAGCGCCCTCGGCTCGCTCCTCGCCAAGGACGTCCTCGACGCCGTCGACCTGCCCGGGTACACCGAGATCCGCTATCGCGAAGCCCTCGACGAGGTGCCCCGGCTGCCCGGCGAGACCGGCCTCGAACGGCGCATGCGCGAGGTCTGCTACCTCCACCTCACCCGGTTCGTCCAGATCCTCCTCGACCGCAAGGACCGGGCCAGCATGGCCACCGGACTGGAGGTGCGGGTGCCGTTCTGCGACCACCGGCTGGTCGAGTACGTGTTCAACACCCCCTGGTCGATGAAGACGTTCGA
Source organism: Streptomyces mobaraensis (assembly GCF_020099395.1). Lineage (NCBI taxonomy): Bacteria > Bacillati > Actinomycetota > Actinomycetes > Kitasatosporales > Streptomycetaceae > Streptomyces > Streptomyces mobaraensis. Next base: position 5,977,020 of record NZ_CP083590.1, read on the forward strand.
CGGGCGCGAGAAGTCCCTGCTGCGCGCCGCCGTCCGCGACGTCCTGCCCGACGTCGTCGCCGACCGCGTCAAGAGCCCGTACCCCGCCACCCAGGACCCGCGCTACGGCGCCGCCCTCCGCGCCGAACTCCGCGAACTCGCCGCCGACCGGGACGCCCCCGTCCGGCCGCTGCTCCGCGAGGACGCGCTCCGCGACGCCCTCTCGGAGGAGTCCGGCGACCAGTACCGGGGGGCCGTCGAACTCGTCCTCGGGCTGGACGGGTGGCTGCGGACGGGCGGGATCGACCTGCGGGTGTGAGGCGGGTGTGAGACGGCGGGCGTGAGGTGGCGGGTGCGGGAGCGGCGGGTGTGAACGGGCGTGGGGGCGCCGGGGTGGCAGGGCGCGGGGCGCACGGCGCCGGACACCGGCGACGGACGGCGCACAATGGGTGACGCAACACCGCCCAGCCAGCCAGGAGACCACGTGGCCTTGCACCTGACCGTCGACCCGGAAGCGCCCCAACCGCCCTACGAGCAGATCCGCGCCCACATCGCCGACCGGGCCCGCTCCGGCGCCCTGCCCGTCGGCCACCGGCTGCCGACGGTCCGCGGCCTCGCCGAGGAACTGGGCGTCGCCGCCAACACCGTCGCCAAGGCCTACCGGGCCCTGGAGGCGGACGGCGTGATCGAGACCCACGGCCGCAACGGCACCTTCGTCGCCGCCCCCGGCGACACCGCCGACCGCGAGGCCGCGACCGCCGCCCGCGCCTACGCCGAACGGGCCCACCGGCTCGGCCTGGACCGGGCGGCGGCGCTGGCGGCGGCGGAGGAGGCGCTGCGGGCGGTGTACGGGGACTGACGGGCGGGGCCGGATCAGGGAATGGACAGCGTCCATGGGCAGGGCCGGTGGAACGCGCCGGGGCCGTACTGGATCTCCAGGTGCGAGGGCTCCTTCTCCGCGGTGTACACGAACTCCAGGCGCTTCGACTCGCCTTCCGTCACCTGCTCCGGCTGCCCCGAACCGAGCTCCGCGGGGAAGCCGGTGAGCCTCCTGACGCCGGGGTTCGCGTGCTCGAAGCTCCCGATGTCGTGACCGCGCAGTTCCACCGGAGCGCCGCTGCCGTTCGTCACGGTGACGGGCACGAGGTACGTGTGCGCGGCCGGCGCGTCGTCGCCCGTCCCGCCCGGGGGCGGGGTGAAGGGCCGGACGGGACCGATGGAGACGCGGACGCCGTCGTCGTAGGTGACGGTGCCCTCCCGGGCGGGGGTCCGGCCGTCGGCCGCGCCCGACGTCTTACGGGCGGTGACTCCCTGGTCGGTCCGGTAGCGGACGCAGCCGCCGTCGGCCGACAGCACGGGCTTGTTCGTGTACCAGTTGGTGCCCATGGAGAGGGTGATGCCGTGGTCGGCGACGGTGCGGATCTCCGGCCAGCGCGGCGTGGGGCGATCGGCGTCCCCGGGATCCGGCACCTCCTCGACCTTCCAGCCGTGCCGCCGCCATGACGTGCGGAGCCTGTCGAGGCCGGCCAGGTAGTCCGCCTTGCGCGTGTAGTCCAGGCTCCATGCGTAGCGGGGCTGGTCCCTGGTGACCCCGTCGCCGTCGGCGCCCAGGTCGTCGACGCACGAGGTGCTGCTCTCCTTGCTCATCCGGCCGGGCGCGTCGGCGTCGCCGGGGCGGAGGCCGGCGACGGCCGCCTTCCCCGCCTCACGGGTCCTGATGTCCTGCGTACGGTAGTCCGCCGCGGTGCGTACGGGACCGCCGTTGAGGTTCTCGAAAAAGCCGGACACCGCGGTGCACGCCCAGAAGAGCAGCGCGGCCGCGGCCGCGAGGACGAGCCACCGCCGCACCACTGTCCTGCGGCTCACCTCCGCGGTCGGGGTGTCCACGGTGGCGACGGCCGGCTCCTGGGGCGGGTGTTTCTCCATGAGGCGATTTCACGCCACGGGCCCCGCCCGCCGGCAGGGACGGCTTACTCAACTTGCCGGACCGGAACTGAGTACGGATACCCAGGAGGCGGGAGCGTCCACCACCCAGGACCGCTCACCGTCGGCGATCGGCCGGAAGCCCCCGGACCGGCCCCTCCGGCCGATACCCTGGCCGGTGATGGGACGTCATGCCGGGGGACCGGCTGCCGGGGGACCGGCGTTGCCGAAACGGGGGCGGTGGCGGCTGACCGCCCTGCTCGCGGTCGTGGCCTGCGCCCTGGCCCTGCTGCTCGCCGCGATCCTCGCCGACTGGCGCTCCCGGGACGGCACGCCGTACGACGAGCGGGCCGCGGTCGGGTGGGGCTTCACCCACACCCAGTACAGCGCCGACCGCGGCGAGGACACCGCCCGGCGCACCGCCGCCAAGCTGCTCGCCGCCGAGTCCCTGCCGCAGAACCAGCACATCATGGGCTGGGGAGCGGACAACCCCGAGCCCAGGCCCGGCCGTTACAACTTCACCGACCTCGACCGCCGCGTCGCCCTGATGCGCCGCTCCGGCGGGACGCCCGTGCTCACCCTCTGCTGCGCACCCGACTGGATGAAGGGCGGCGGGTCACGGACCGACTGGTCCCAGAAGTCCCTGGAGAAGGCTCCCGACCGCGGCCACTACCGGGACTTCGCCCGGCTGGCCGGAGTCGTCGCCAAGCGCTACCCGGACGTCCACCACTTCATCGTCTGGAACGAACTCAAGGGCTTCTACGACGAATCCCGTAAGCGCTGGGACTACGAGGGGTACACCGAGCTCTACAACCTCGTCTACGAGGAGATCAGAAAACAGCGGGACGACGTCCTCATCGGCGGCCCGTACGTCGTCATGGACAGCAACCCGCCCGACACGGCCTCCAATATCTCCTCCCTGCAAGGGCCGTGGGGGATCGTCGACCAGCGCGCCGTCGACGCCCTCGAGTACTGGAACCGCCACAAGGCGGGCGCCGACTTCGTCGTCGTCGACGGCTCCAGCTACACCCGGGACGGCAACCGGCTCCTCCCCGACGAGTTCCGCGCCACCCGCAAGTTCGCCGACGTCACCACCTGGCTGCGGAAGACCACCGGCCTGCCCGTCTGGTGGGCCGAGTGGTACGTCGAACCCCCCGACGCCCAGGACAACCGGGCCGGCTGGACCGAGGAGCACCGCGTCGCCGTCCAGGCGACGGCCATGATGAACATGGCCGGATCCGGCGTCTCCGCCGCCTTCTACTGGAACCCCGAGACCGACACCGGCAACTGCCCCGGCTGCCTCTGGAACCCCACCGCGCTCGGCGGAGGCGGGGGGCGGCTGCCCATGATGGACCTCCTCTCCCGCTTCGCCCGGGAGTTCCCCCCCGGGGAAGGAGGTCCGCCGGCCGGACGTCACGGGCGCCGGCACCGACGTCCAGGCGCTCGCGTCGCGGGACGCGACGGTGGTCGTCAACACGCGGGACGCGGACGTACAGGTGCGGGTGGACGGGCGGGCGGTGGAGTTGAAGGGGTACGAGGTGCGGTGGCTGGGGTGAGGGCGTGCCGCCCCGGCCCCACCCTTTCGCCGTTTCCGCGGTGGCTCCGCCCCCGCACCCCCATGAGCTCTGAGGACTCCGCCGGTCAGTCGACAGACCCCGGCAGACGACCGATGCGTCGGACCGCCCGCTTGCGCAGCATGAGATGCCGCTCCCAACGGGCGGAGCGGGCCCGGCGGTCGCCCGACGACCGTCGTGGGTACGCTTCCGGGATGCCCTACGACATCACCTTCGTCCGGCGGCTCCCGGGCCGTACGGTCGTCGAGTCGCTCGACCTCAGGAACGCCGCTTTCGATGCCGCGGCCGAGCCGGAGCCCATGAGTCTGACGCCGGGGCAGCGCGCCGCGTGGGAGGAGGTCGTGCGGCGGGTGGGCGTGGAGGTCGGGCCTGTGGTCACGGAGGAGTTTCTCTACGGTCTGACGCTGGAGCGCAACGGTGACGTGGGGCGCGTACAGCTCGACTACGACGGGGAGTCGGCCGAGATCGCGCTCGCGTACCGTCATGACGGCGAGGCGGCGCGGCGGATCGTCGCGGAGGCGTACCGGATGGCGCGCATCGTCGAGGAGGTCACCGGGCTGACGGGGTTCGACTGCCAGACCGGGCGTCCGACGGCCGAGGGGGATGTCGACGCGGCCGTCGGCTGCCTCGCCGGCGTCTCCCGGTGGGCGCAGGGTGAGATCCCCCGCCTGCTGACGGAGGGCTGAGGCCGGGGCCGGGCGGCCTCATGGCCCTTATGACATCGTCGCCAGGCGCTGGACCAGGGCCGCCACCAGGACCGCCAGCAGCGGCATCGCGAACCAGAACGAGCCCTGCATCCAGCGCACCTGCCGCACCCCCGGCCGCATCCCCACCCGGGTCAGTTCCCGGGCCGTCAGCAGGAGCAGCAGGGCGAGGGCCATGACGCCGCCGGTGACGGAGACGGGGGTCCAGGTGATGTGGGGGCCGGTGGGGCCGGGGCGGGGTGGGTCCGCGGGGCCGGGGGGCTTGTCGCGGAGTTCGTAGAGGGCCGCGTCGGTGTTGGTCAGGACGCGGCGGAGTTCCGGGCGGCGGTCCAGGGATCGGCGCATGCGGTGGTCCCAGTCCGCGGGGTAGCCGGCGCTGAGTTCCAGATAGGTGGACTGGCCGTGGTTGAGGGCCAGGTACGCGTTCGGGCCCGCCGCCCGGAGGGCCGTGACCAGGTCCGGCGCGCCGCCGGACGGGTCGCGGGGCGCGAGCGTCGGCTCGTACAGGACGCGTTCCATGTCCCGCGTGCCCCAGGGCATGGCCGGAGTGACGTTGTTGAGCGTGTCGCTGCTCATCCAGAGCAGTTTTACGGTCGGCCTGTCGTGCGCGTAGACGTAGTCCATGGCCGCCACCTCGCCCGGGCGGACGCGTTCGAAGTCCTCGTTGCCCCAGCGGGCCACCAGGAAGCCGAACAGCAGGACCAGGCCGGCCGTCAGCGCGCACAGGGGGGCGGCCAGGGGGCGGGGTTTCCGCCCGGCCGCCGGGAAGAGGGCCAGGGCGCCCAGGACACAGGCGCCCGGCACCGCGAACAGGAAGACGCGCAGGGCCACTTCGCCGCCGTACGACTGCATCCCGAACGCCAGGAAGGGCACGCACGTCAGGACGGCCAGGGCCGTGTCGCCCACGCCCGCCCGGCGGCGGCGCCACCAGCCGAGGGCGGCGAGCGCGAAGACCCCGCCCGCGAGCGCCACCCGGGTGTACAGCATCAGCTTGTGCACCGGGTTGCCGCCCTCGATGCGGCCCGAGACGGACGACGAGACGTTGCCGCCCAACGAGCCCAGCCCGCCGAACAGTTCGTCGAAATGCCCCGACCAGTACGGCTCCGCCAGGAACCCCACCCACACCGCCAGCAGCACACCGCAGAGGAGCGGCAGGCCGCGCAGCGTGCAGCGGCGCACCAGCACCAACGCCGTCAGCACCCCCAGCATGACGAACGGCGTGAGCTGGTGGCTGGCGACCGACGCCGCGAACAGGGCGATCAGCACGCCCAGCAGGAGGGTCCGCGTCCGGCGGTCCGTCTCCTCCACCCGGCGCTCGCCGGGCAGCCGCCTGCCCGGGAGCTCGCCCGGCCAGCGGAACCAGACCAGCAGCACGGCCACGAAGAGGAGGTAGAAGACGTAGTTGAGGGACTGCGGCGAGAAGTAGTCCTGGCCGACCCAGCCGCAGAGCGCGAACAGCCACAGCGCCGTCCACTTGGCCCGCCAGTGCGCCCGCACGGCCCGCAGGAGCAGTGCCAGCGGCGCGAGGGAGAGGAGCTGGACGGCGAGCGGCCACCAGCGCAGCACCTCGGTGAGGTCGTCCACGCCGCACGCCCGCGCGGCGAACGCGGCGAGCGCGAAGAAGCCCGGCCAGCTCCAGCGTGCGTCCAGGTCGGGCGCGGCGGTGCCCGTCCTGTCGATGTAGTCGAGGAAGCCGAGGTGCTGCCAGGCCGTCGCGAAGCGGGGGCGGTCCTCCAGGACCGCCGGTACGGCGTGCAGGGACACCACCGTCGCCAGCAGGACGGCGGCCAGCAGCCAGGTGCGCGGCCGGGCGGGCACCAGCGCGGCGGCGAAGCACACGACCAGCAGCGCCGCCCCGACGAGGGTCGCCACCGGCAGCACCGAGACCAGCCCGAGGCCGCCCATCCCTTCGAGGTTGACCTCGCCGAGGGCGCGCAGGGGGAGCCAGTAGAGGGTGAGCGCGGCGGCGAGCAGGAGCCACGCGACCGCTTCCGGCCGCCACCGCAGGCCGGCCCAACGGGTGGGAGAAGTCCGCTTCTTGACCGTGCCGGGCGGCTGGGAGGCTTCCGTTCGCGCGCGACGCCACGGCGTGCCGGAGAGCGTCACGGTCCCGTCCGTGTCCACGTCCGCGTCCTCCCGTGCGGACACGCCGGGAGGCGCGGCCTCGGCGGGGCGGCGGCCCGGGGCGGACGGCTCCCGGGCCGGGCCCACCGTGTCTCCCGCCGTCGCCGGACCCGTCGGGTCCGCCGCCGGGCGCACCCGGCCGTCCGGGGCCGCGCCCAATCCCGCCCCTGCGCCTGCGGCTTGACCCGCGCCCGCTTCCAGACCCGAGCTCGCGCTCAAACCCGCTCCCGCGCCCGGACTCGCGCTCCTGCCCGGACCTCCGTCCGTCCGTACCCGCAGGTGCGTCCGCGGAGCCGGGTCCCCGCCCCCCGCCGCACCCGTTCGCTCCTTGCGGAGGCGTACGCCTCCGCGCGCGGGGGCGGTGTCCGGGCGGTGGCCGTCGGTGTTCTCCGGTGTTTCCATGCTTCCTCGGCCCCCGTGCCCCCGTGCCGTCGTCCGGTCGTCGTCCGTGTCCGCCGGGCGGTCCCCGGCGGGCTGAGGCGTGGTCGCCGGGTGGTCCCCGGCGTTCTGAGGCGCGGCCCCCGTGTCGTCGCCGCCGGGCCTCGGCGTGCCGCCCGGTGCCGTGCGTGCGGTGCCGTCCCCCCGGAACGGCGGCGCGCCCCGGCCCGTGCCCTCCGCGCGGAGGGCGAGCGGCTCGGGGCAGAGGCGGACGTCCGGGCGGCGTTCGAGGTGGTCGAAGTCCAGCCGGACGCCGAGGGGGAGGGTGTCCGCGTCCAGGGCGGCGCGCAGGGCCCAGCGGGTGCCGTAGCCGGTCTCCGCGGCCCGGGCGCGGCGGCGGGACGCGAGGTCGGCCAGGTCGCCGTCGGGTGCGGCCTCGGCGGCGCGCTCCGGCGCGACCGCCCGGGGCCGGGAGGGGGCCCGGAGCACGCCCCACAGCTTCACCGCCGCCACCGAGGCGATCACCGTCAGGCTGGAGATCTCCGCGACCCCCGCCCCCGTCAGCCCCATGCGGGGGAGGAGCAGGAGCGTCAGGCCCAGGACCAGGACGCACAATAGCCCCTGGAGCCACGCCAGTCCCGCCGTCCGGCTCTGGGCCCGCAGCACGGCGAAGTACGTCTCCATGACCACCCGCAGCACCGCGCCCACCGCGAACCAGCGCAGCAGCGGCGTCGCCTCCGTGTAGGCGGGGCCGAAGACCCCCAGGATCCAGGGCGCCAGGACGAACAGCAGCCCGCACACCGGCAGCATGAGCTTGGCCATCCGGCGCAGGGCGGCCCGGCAGTTCTCCGCCAGCCGCTCCGGGTCGTGCGAGCCCTCGACGGTCAGCGAGGCGCCCATGTTGATGGCGAGCAGGTTGACCGTCCCGCCTATGGTGGACGCGATGTAGAAGTACGCGTTCTCGGCCGAGCTGATCTGCGAGGCGACGAGCACCGGCACCAGGTAGACGACGGCCAGCGAGAACAGCGACCCGGTGTAGTCCCCGGCCAGGAACCGGCCGATCTCGCGGGCGGAGGCCGGACGCGCGGACGCCTCCGTCGTCCGGACGTGCTCGGGGACCAGCCGGCGGAACACCAGCCAGCCCAGCGGCAGTACGGAGACGGAGATCGACACCACCCAGGAGGCGAACACCCCGGTCCCCGGCAGCGCCGCCGCCAGGGCGATCAGCAGGGCGAGCTTGGCCGCGGAGAACGCGGTGTTCCCCACCGGCACCCACACCGCCTGGCGCAGCCCGGTCAGCACGCCGTCCTGGAGGGTCAGCAGCGACCAGGCGACGACGGCGGCGACGAACACCAGGCCGTGCGACGGCCCGCGCAGCGCCTCGTAGGACGGGCCCCAGAGGTCGAGGGTGCACAGGAAGACGCCCGCGGCGACGGCGACGACGAGCGAACTCGCCGCGTACGTACGGACCACCAGCCGTCCCGTCGTCCGGCCCGCGACCGGTATGAAGCGGGCCAGCGCGCCGGTCAGGGTGACCGCGGTGAGGCCGGCGAGCAGCTTCATGGCGGCGATGGCCGCCGAGCCGCGGCCGACCGCGTCCTCGCTGTAGTAGCGGGCGGCGACCAGCCAGAAGCCGACCCCGAGCACGGCGCTGATGCCGGTGTTGAGCATCAGGGCGAACGCGTTGCGGAACAGCGGGTTCCCGCCGCGGCCCCCCTGCCCGCCACCGCTGCGGCCCCCGCCGTCGTGCCCGCCGGGCCCGCTCCGTCCGCCGCCCCCGCCCCGTCCCGGCAGCCGGAATCCGCGGCCCGCCGGTGCCACCGCCCGCTCCTCGGTCCGTGCGGACACGTCCCGTGCGGACGGGTCCTGGGTGGACGTGTCAGCCACGCGCCCCTCTTGCCTTTCTCATCGCCTGCCGGCCCCTGCGGACGACGGCGTACCCCTTGGTCAGGGCCCGGTCGGCGGCGAACAGCCGGCCGAGCGCCCGGCCGTGCACCATGCGTTCGAAGTCGGGGATCCCCGTCGTCCGGCGCACGGTAACCCGGCGCACCGCGTACGGCCCCTGCCGGCGGGCGGCCAGGCCGTTGCCCACCGCCAGGGAGATCCCGAAGCCGGCCGAGCGCACCGCCTGCCGCACCCGGCGGCTGGAGTACCCGTAGGGGTAGGCGAACGAAACCGGCGGCCGGCCCAGTTCGCCGGTGAGGATCTCCCGGCACCGGTCGAGTTCGAACACCAGGCCCGCGTCGGGCAGTTGATCGAGCTGCGGGTGGGTGTGGCTGTGCCCGCCGATCTCGGCGCCGGCCTCGGCCAGCTCGCGCACCTGGTCCCAGGTGAGCATGAGGTCGAGCGCGCCCCCGGTGTCGTACGGCCCGCGCAGCCAGCCCGTGGAGACGAACACTGTGGAGCGGAAACCGAGTTCGGCGAGGACGGGGAGGGCGTGCCGGTGCACGCCCTCGTAGCCGTCGTCGAAGGTGATCAGCACCGGTTTCGGCGGCAGCGGACGGCCGTCCCGCCAGGCTCCGGCCAGTTCCCCGGCCGTCAGCGGGACGAAGCCGGCCGCGTCCAGCAGCCGCATTTGCTCGGCGAACGCCTCCGGCGCGACGGACAGCGCGTGCGCCGCCCGGGAGGGGGAGTGCGCCACGGAGTGGTACATGAGGATCGGCACTTCGGTGGGTGTCGTCATGCGGCGCCCCCTTCCCCGCCGCCGGGCGGCCGGGCCGCCGTGACCTCTGACGCCGTGACTTCCGGCGCCGTGACCTCCGGCGCCGTGACCTCCGGCGCCGTGACCTCCGGCGCCGTGACGCCCGACGCCGTGGCTTCCGGCGCCGCGACTCCCGACGTCGTGACGCCCGGCGCCGTGACTTCCGGCGCCGTGACGCCCACCGCCGTGACCTCCGGCGCCATGACTCCCGCCACCGTGGCCCCCCGCCACCGCGAACCGCCCGCCGCCCCGGCGCGCCCGGACGCTGCCGACCGCGTAGCCGGCCGTGGCGGCGGCCACCCCGGTGAGGATCGCCGCGGCCCGCCCGGCGCCGCCGGGCCGGCCGAGCAGGGCGTCGCGCAGCCCGCGCGCCACGCCCGCCGGGAGCACCCGGGTCGTGTAGCGGCGCTCGGTCGCGAGCCCGTCGCGCGCGCCGACGCTGTGCGCCACCAGCGCCTTGGACAGGCCCTCGGCGTACGCCCGGGTGCGCAGATAGCCGAACCGTTCCCGCTCGGCCGGGACCCGGTGGTGGATCACCGCCCGGTCGTCGATCAGCAGCACCGCCCCGGGCACCGCCCGGGCCAGCCGGATGCACAGCTCCGTCTCCTCGCAGCCCAGCGGCAGCCGGTGGCCGTCCCGGCCGATGCCGGAGGCGAACCCGCCGACGGCCGTCAGCGCCGATCTGCGGAACGAGGCGTTGCCGCCGAGGACGTTGCGCACCCGCACCCGGCCGGGCGGCAGGCCGCGGTACGTGCAGCCCACCGCCCAGTCCATCTCCTCGGGGAACCACGCGGGCCGGGCCCGCGAGGCCCACACCGGCTGGGTGCGCCCGCCGACCGCCATCACGCGCGGATCGGCATACGCCCGGGCGAAGTGCAGCAGCCAGTCGCGCTCGGCCACCGCGTCGTCGTCCAGGAAGGCGACCACCTCCCCGGACGAGGCCGCGACGCCGGTGTTGCGGCCGGCGGACAGGCCGCGCGGGCCGGCGTTGGCCAGCACCCGGACGCGGCCCGCGGTGCCGTCCGGCGCGCCGAGCCCGTCGTCGCCGTACACCTTGGCCAGCCGGCGCAGCAGCGCCGGGTTGTGGTCCACGACGAGCAGGGTCTCGCGCGCCGGGTAGGACTGCGCGGCCACCGAGGCCACCGCGGCGAGGATGTCGCCCCAGCGGTCCTCGGTGTAGACGCAGACGACCACCGAGACGTCCGGCGCCGTGGTCCGCTCCGCCGGCGCTGTGCTCAAGACACCTCCCCGCGGCTCGCGGCCGGCGCGATGGCCAGCGGCCGGCGGGCCGGGTGCTTGCGCCGCCGGGAGCCGCGCTCGTGCAGGATGACCTTGAGGACCCGCAGCCCGTCGCGCACCGCCCGCAGGTTGCTGGCGCCGTGGATGCGGACGAACTCGTGGCTGGGGATCTCCTGGACCCGCAGGCCGGCCTTGACGACTCTGATGTTCATCAGCGTCTCCACCTCGAAGCCGGCGCAGTCCAGGGCGATGTCGTCCAGGACGCGCTTCCAGAAGGCGTTGTACCCGTAGCACAGGTCCGTGTAGCGGGCGCCGAACTTGTGGTTGACGATCGAGCACAGGACGCGGTTGCCCAGCTTGCGGATGGGCGTCATGTCGTCCGTGCCGCCCCCGTTGGCGAACCGGGACCCCTTGGCGAAGTCCGCGCCGCCCACCAGGGCCGAGACGTAGCTGACGATCTCGTTGCCGTCGGCCGAGCCGTCGGCGTCCACCATCACGATGATCTCACCCGAGCAGGCGGCGAACCCGGTGATCAGGGCGTCGCCCTTGCCCTTGCCCTGCTGTTCGACGACCTTGACGCCGGGCCAGAGCTCCCGGGCCACCTTGACGGTGTCGTCGGTGGAGTTGCCGTCGACGAGGACCACCTCGTGGATCCAGGACGGCAGGGTCTTGAAGACGTACGGCAGGTTCTCCGCCTCGTTCATCGCGGGGATCACCACGCTGACCGGCGGTGCTATCGCGAACTGCGGCGACACCGGGCGGTACTGGGCGGGTGGTTCGAGGGGCCGGGCGGTCTCGCCGCCGGCGTCGGTCCCGGGGGCCCGGTCGTGGTCCTGACCGGCCGCCGGGCGCAGGAACGAACTCATGAGTCTCTGTTTCCCTCTCGTCCGGAGGACCGCCCGCCCCCGAGCGGTCCCATGGTGTGTCCGGTTCGAAAAGGGGGTCTCGCCCTGTCCGGTGCGGCGGGCAACCACCGCGCGCACAGGGTGAGTTGGCGAATAGCACAGGCCGCGCGGCACGCGACTCGGCACGGATCTCCCCGGCCGAGCGCGGCACCCCCTGCCGCGCCCCGCCCCGGATCCATCGCGGCGACTGGAGCCCCTCCCCGGAGCCGCGAGAACTGATGGACCGATGCGGGTAGATGTACGACGGTATTGAAGCTTGAGACTGTATGGCAAGAGGTGAGTCGGAGCCTCCTCCTTTGGTGTCCTTTGTTCCTGACGCACCGTCCGGTGTGCGAACGCACACCCGGAGCGCACCGGCGCATGGTGTCCGCCGCGGCTCAGACGCTCCGCCGCAACCGTCCCACCTGCTTGAGCAGCCGGTCGGCGGGTTCGAAGAGTTGGGGGCGTGCGACGACGGTGTTGCGCAGCGCACGCACCGGCGCACGCCGGGCCTTGTGCCCCAGCGCGACCGGATGACGCCGCATCACCCACCCTTCGGACACGGCGAGTTCGCGCGTCTTCAGGGAGTCCTTGTACGCCTTGCCGCCCCGCCCGAGGTCCAGATGGGTCAGCCCCGCGGCGGCGGCCCCCTCCGCCATCCGCACATGCAGCACCAGGCCGGGCGAGTACTTCGCGAACCCCGGGTCGTACGCCGGGAACCAGCACGCCAGCACCGTCCGCGACCGCAGCCCGAAGTGCGCCGCGACCGGCCGGCCACCCGCGTAGAGCACGGACAGCAGGCCGCCGAACGCCTCCGAGCGGGTGTGGAAGAGCTGCTCGACCAGCCGGGAGATCCAGGGGCGCGCGAAGCGGTCGCTGCGCCCCGTTCTTCGGTACTGCGCGGACTTCCAGCCGATCAGCGTGCGCAGTACGGCCGGGTCCCGCTCGTCGTGCACGTACCGCACCCCGCCCGCGTCCCGGCCGAGCCGGCGCTCCTTCGCCAGCGTGGTGCGGGTGAACTTGGGCGACTGCTTGCGCAGCGCCGCCAGATAGGAGTCGAAGCCCTGCTCGACGTCGATCACGGGCGAGGGGAAGGCGGCGACCGCCCCCTCCTCGAAGGGCTTCTGCCCCTCCACCAGGTGGTCGAACTCCCACAGCGACAGCCCGCAGGCCGTCAGCAACTCCTTGGCGTCCCACTGGAATCCGGGCCGGTGCACCAGCCCCTGGGCGTCCGAGACACCGAGCCCGATCGCCCGCCCGATCCCGAACGCCGAACGCTGAAAAGGGAAGAAGGCGGCCGGAGCACCCTCCTCGCGGACGACGGCGATCCGGACGCCGCGCCGGCAGCGGCCCACCGCCAGCGCGAACTCCGGTGCCAGAAAAGGGTTTCCGAGCTGCGGCGCACCGTCCTCCACCGCCCGCGCCTGCATGGCCGACCACGCCGCCCGGTCGGCCGCGGTGAGTTCACCCGGGCGGTGGACACTGACCTCCACCTCAGGTCGTCCGGTCGCTCGTGCCGCGCCCCCGGTGGCGCCAGGCGTGCGCCAGCAGGAAGAGGAGCAGGCTGACCGCCGCGACCGCGGCCACCCCGCCGCGCACCGTCCAGCTGTGCAGCGCGAGCATGGTCTGGGCGGTCAGCAGGTCGACCGCGACGGCCCCGCCGGCGGCCACCACGGCGCGGCTGAGCGGGTCGAGCCCGCGCAGCGCGGCGGCCACGCCGCAGGCGGGCGCCACGATCAGGAAGAAGAGGGTGAAGGGCGCCCGGAGCGGCGAGCCGATGTCCAGCAGCGCCAGCGCCGCGCCCGCCCCGGCCATCGCGGCGGCGGCCCCGGCGACGACGGGCAGGGAGTCCGCGGCCGGACGGGAGAGGGGACCGCCGCCTCTCCCCGGGTGCCCGGGCGGCCCGCCGGGCGGGCCGGAACCGGACGGGCCGTCGGGCGGTTTCGCGCCGTACGGTCCTCCCGGTGGTCCGCCGGACGGCCCGCCGGGCGGTTCCTGGCCCGCGGTACGGAGATCGCTGTCATCGAGACCGATGGGATCGCTGAAGCTCTGCATTGGCGACTTAGCCCCCCGAAGCGCCGGATGCCGGGCTTCAATGTCGCGCAACGGGCGAAGGCCGTCAAGACGTGAAGGAAGGGCGAACAGGCTTCTGGGCGCGGGTCCCGGCCACAAACGGAGCCTTGCCTCCCGGTGAACGTCCGGCGCGCCCCCTTCATCGTCAACTCACGTCTGAGTGACCGCTGTTCGAGTGATCATCCGGTTCCTTCGTTGACGCCCGGCGGGGGGTGACGCGCGGTCCGGGGCGGCCACCACGTCCTTCATCCTTCACGGAATGGCCACCGGGGTGGGGATGTGCCGCAAGATTTGTCATGGACACTTCCGGCAGCTCCGTGTCGCTGCTACCACAGGGGTGGCAGAGACCCCTGCTAGGGAGGATCCATGAAATCGCACCGCATCACGGGTGCCGCATCGGCCGTGGCCCTCGCCCTGACCCTCGCCCTCGGTGGCACCGGCGCCGCCCGGGCCGCCACCGAGGGCGCCGGCGCGACCCCCTCTTATGTCGCCCTCGGCGACTCCTACTCCTCCGGCGTCGGCGCCGGCTCCTACCAGTCGTCCAGCGGTGACTGCAAACGCAGCGACAAGGCGTACCCGGCGCTGTGGTCGGCGGCGCACAGACCCGCGTCGTTCGCCTTCACCGCCTGTTCGGGCGCCCGCACCGGGGACGTCCTCGCCAAGCAGCTGGCCCCCCTCACCCCCACGACGGGCCTCGTCAGCATCAGCATCGGCGGCAACGACGCCGGCTTCGGGGACGCCATGAGCACCTGCGTCCTCAACGGCGACAGCGTCTGCCTCGACCGCATCGCCACCGCGAGCACCTTCATCCGCGACGAACTCCCCGCCAAGCTCGACGCCGTCTACTCCGCGATCAGCGCCCGCTCGCCCAAGGCCCGCGTCGTGGTCCTCGGTTACCCCCGCTTCTACAAGCTCGACGCGGTCTGCGTCGGCCTGAGCGAAGCCAAACGGAAGGCCATCAACAACGCCGCCGACCTGCTCGACTCCGTCATCGCCAAACGGGCCGCCGACCACGGCTTCGGCTTCGGCGACGTCAACACCACCTTCGCCGGCCACGAGCTGTGCTCGGGCAGCCCGTGGCTGCGCAGTGTGACGCTGCCGGTCGACGAGTCCTACCACCCGACCGCCGCCGGACAGTCCGGCGGATACCTGCCGGTGTTCTCGTCGGCGGCCTGAGCCCCTTCCGGGCCGCCCCGGACCATCTCTGACCGTCCCGGCCCCCGCGACCGCCGTCGCGGGGGCCGGGACGGCCGGCCTCCTCCGGCCCGTGTGAACGCGCGGCGACGGAGGGTGACTTCCGCCCGCCGTGCCCCCCTGCCGACGCCCCGTCAGGCCACCACCGTCCGACAGGTTCAGGCCAGTGTCGTCAACCCCCTTGACGGGGTGGTGAATCCGTTCGCGGATGCGCGGGTGACGCGATGGGGCGATAGGGTTACCCTGCCTTGGCCGGGTGCCTCGTACGGGTGGGGAGTCTCATGGACCAGATAACAATGCGCAGCAGGCCGCGTGTGCCTGCCATCGAGTGCGGGAGCGGTGCCACCGGCGCCCGCCTCGAACGCCATCTCGCGGTGCTCGCCGGCCCCGCCGTGCCGCAGCGCGACACCGAGGGCGCGACTCTGCTGATGCGCGAGCTGACCTCGCGCGACCACGCGCGGGCGGACGCTTCCGGCCGCACGGCGCGGGTCTCCCTCTTCGCGCCCCTGCGCCGGCTCCGCCGGTCGCTGTTCGGCAGCCGCCCCTGACCGTCCCACCCGGCGCTCGGCGGTCCCAGAGGTCCAGGCGTTCCGTTACGCTCCCCGGCGTTCCCCGTGCCCACGCACCCCGTGCCCGCACGCCCACGTGCCTGCCGTGCCCGTGCGAGGGCTCAGGCCCCTGCCGTGCCCGTGCGGGGGCTCAGTGCGCCTCGACCGTCACCGTGAACGAGAAGCGGTCGCCGCGGTAGTGGATCCGGGCCACGTCCACCACCCGGCCGCTCCCGTCGTAGGTGATCCCCGTGTAGTGCAGGATCGGGCTGAGCAGCGGCACGTCGAGCAGGCGCGCGGTCTCCGGGTCGGCCAGCCGCGCCTCCACGGTGTCCGTGATCCGGCTGATGCGCACCCCCAGGGCGTCGCGCAGCACCTTCGTCATGGGCCAGCGGGCCAGGTCCGCCAGGTCGATCCGGCCGGCCAGGTCGGGGTGCACCCAGTTCTCCGCCCAGTTGACGGGCTCGCCCGTCTCGCCGTCCCGGCGCAGCCGCCGGAACGCCACCGCCTCGGTCAGCCCCGGGAAGTGCTCGGCCAGCTCGCCGGGGAGCGGCGCCGGGCCGTGGCCGAGCACGGTGGTCCGCTCGCCCGACTGCTGGGCCACGATGGTGTCCACCGAGCCGAGCAGCCGCACCGGGGAGCCCCGCCGGGCGCTCGGCTCGATGAAGGTGCCGCGCCGCCGGTGCCGGCTGATCAGCCCCTCCTCCTCCAGCTCCTTGAGCGCCTGCCGCATGGTCAGCACGCTCACGCCGTAGTGCGCGGCGAGCGCGTCCTCGGTGGGCAGGCGCAGCGGATCGTCCGGGCGGCGCCCGAGTATGGACGCGCGCAACGACTGCGACACCTGGTACCAGAGCGGCAGTTTGCGGTTGAGGGCCAGGGAGTCGGGGGCGAAGGTGGTCACGGGGGCTCCGGCTCTGCGGTGGTTCAGGGTGGCCCATGGGCGGTTCATAGGCGGCCCAGGGGGTCTCAGGGGCGGTAGTGCCGCTCCAGACCCTGCCACACGTCGTCGTACCCCGACTGGAGGTGTCCGGCGTCCGCCGCCTGGGCGGTGAGCGTGACCGGCCACCGGGTCTCGAACATGAAGGCCAGCCCGTCGTCCACCTTGTGCGGCTTGAGCTCGGCGGCGCTGGCCTTGTCGAAGGTCTCCCGGTCCGGCCCGTGCGCCGACATCATGTTGTGCAGCGAGCCGCCGCCCGGCACGAAGCCCTCCGCTTTCGCGTCGTAGGCGCCCTCGATCAGCCCCATGTACTCGCTCATCACATTGCGGTGGAAGTACGGCGGCCGGAAGGTGTCCTCGCCCACCAGCCAGCGCGGCGCGAACACCACGAAGTCCACACCCGCCAGGCCCGGGGTGTCCGACGGCGAGGTGAGCACGGTGAAGATCGACGGGTCGGGGTGGTCGTAGCTGACCGTCCCGATGACGTTGAACCGGCGGAGGTCGTAGACGTACGGGACGAGGTTGCCGTGCCAGGCGACGACGTCGAGCGGCGAGTGGTCGTACACCGCCTCCCAGAGGTTGCCGCAGTACTTGTTCACCACCCGCACCGGCCCCTCGGTGTCCTCGTACGCGGCCACCGGGGCGAGGAAGTCCCGTGCGTTCGCAAGGCCGTTGGCGCCGATCGGGCCCAGGTCGGGCAGGGTGAACGGCTGGCCGTAGTTCTCGCAGACGTAGCCGCGCGCGGTCGCGTCGAGCAGCTCCACCCGGAAGCGCACCCCGCGCGGGATCAGCGCCACATGGCCCGGCTCGGCGCGCAGCAGGCCGAACTCGGTGCGCAGCAGCAGCCCGCCGCGCTCGGGGACGATCAGCAGCTCGCCGTCGGCGTCACTGAAGACGCGGTCCGTCATCGA
Source organism: Streptomyces mobaraensis (assembly GCF_020099395.1). Lineage (NCBI taxonomy): Bacteria > Bacillati > Actinomycetota > Actinomycetes > Kitasatosporales > Streptomycetaceae > Streptomyces > Streptomyces mobaraensis. Next base: position 5,994,189 of record NZ_CP083590.1, read on the forward strand.
GGCGTTGGCCGAGTAGAGGTGGATGGCCATGCCGGCGCGCTGGGTGGCGTCGCCGTTGCCGCCCAGCGTCCACAGCCCGGCGAGGAAGTCGGTGCCCTCGGCGGGCTCCGGCAGCGGGTTCCAGCGCAGCCGGTTGGGGTCGGGGACGGTCTCGGTGAAGGGGGCGCCGCGCAGGCCGCCGTTGTCGGTCCGGGTGAACGGGGGGTGGGCGGCCGACGGGCGGATCCGGTAGAGCCAGGACCGGCGGTTGTGCCGCCGCGGCTCGGTGAAGGCGCTGCCGCTCAACTGCTCCGCGTAGAGCCCGAGGGGCGCCCGCTGGGGCGAGTTGCGCCCGTGCGGCAGCGCGCCGGGAACGGCCTCACTGCTGTGCTCGTTGCCGAACCCCGAGGCGTAGACCAGCCCTTCGGCCGTCTTGCGCGCCCGCTCTCTGTCCGTGCCGGTCATCGTGTGCTCCCACTGCCGGAGGAATCCTCTGCATGACCGTAGGATTGCGGGGCCCGGTGCGTCAATGGACCTTGAGCGCCGTGTTCCGGGGCAGGGGCGGCCGGGCGGGGACCGCCTCTTGGTGCGGAACGGGGGGCCGGTTAGGTTGGCAGTCCCTGCCGTGGGCCCGGCAGTCCCCGCCCATGGGCCCACGCCCACCGCGAACGCGAGGAGACGCCCTGTGACCGCGTATGACGGGATGTTCGTCGACGGAGCCTGGCGGCCCGCCCGGGGGACCGGCCGGATCGAGGTGGAGAACCCCGCGACCGAAGAGGTCGTCGCGAGCGTTCCGGCCGGCACGGCCGAGGACGTCGACGACGCCGTCCGGGCCGCCCGCGCCGCCCTGCCCGGCTGGGCCGCCACCGCGCCCGCCCGGCGCGGCGCGTACCTCACCGCCCTGGCCGACGCGCTCGCCGCCCGCCAGGAGGAGATCGCCGCCACCGTCACCACCGAGCTCGGCTCGCCCATCGGCTTCGCCCGGCGCGTCCACGCCGGACTCCCGGTCGCCGTCGCCCGCTCCTACGCCGAGCTCGCCGCGGCCTTCGCCTTCGAGGAGCGGATCGGCACCTCGACCGTCCTCCACGAGCCGGCCGGCGTCGTCGGCGCGATCACCCCCTGGAACTACCCGCTCCACCAGATCGTCGCCAAAGTCGCGCCCGCCCTCGCCGCCGGCTGCACGGTCGTCCTCAAGCCCGCCGAGTACACCCCGCTCACCGCCCGCCTCTTCGCCGAGTGCGTCGCGGCCGCGGGGCTGCCCGCCGGGGTGTTCAACCTGGTCACCGGGTACGGCTCGGAGGCCGGGCAGCCGCTGGCCGAGCACCCGGACGTCGACCTCGTCTCCTTCACCGGCTCCACCGCCGTCGGCCGCCGCATCGGCGCCCTCGCCGGCGGCGCCGTCAAGCGCGTCGCCCTCGAACTCGGCGGCAAATCGGCCAACGTCATCCTCCCCGGCGCCGACCTCGCCACAGCCGTCCGCGCCAACGTCGCCGACGTCGTGCGCAACGCCGGCCAGTCCTGCAACGCCCTCACCCGCACCCTGGTGCACACCGACCACTACGACGAGGCCGTGGCCCTCGCCGTCGAGGCCGTCGCCGCGTACGAACCCGGCGACCCCACCGACCCCGACGTCCGCCTGGGCCCGGTCGTCAGCGCCCGGCAGCGGGACCGGGTACGGGAACTGCTCCGCAAGGGCACCGAGGAGGGCGCCCGCGTCGCCGTCGGCGGCGCCGAACCGCCCGAGGGCCTGGACAAGGGCTACTACGTGCGCCCCACCGTCCTCGCCGACGTCACCCCCCGACATGACCGTCGCCCGCGAGGAGATCTTCGGCCCGGTCCTGTCCTTCCTCCGCTACAGCGACACCGAGGAGGCGCTGCGCCTCGCCAACGACAGCGAGTACGGCCTCTCCGGCGCCGTCTGGGCGGCCGACCGCGACGAGGCCGTGGCCTTCGCCCGCCGGATGGAGTGCGGCCGCGTCGACGTCAACGGCGGCGACTTCAACATCCTGGCGCCCTTCGGCGGCTGGAAGCAGTCCGGCGTGGGCCGCGAGCTGGGCGTCCACGGGCTCGTGGAGTACCTGAAGACGAAGTCGCTCCAGCTCTGAGCCGTTCTGTCTCTTAGACGCTCCGTTTCGGAGCCGCTCCGTTTCAGAGCCGCTCCGGCTCTGAGCGCCCGGGCCGGGGAGTGTGCGCGCGTGCGCGCGGCTCCATCGGCCCCGGCGGTCATCGGCGCCGGCGGTCACCGGCCCCGCACGGCCACGCCCACGGCCGGCGCAATGGGCGTCCGCGGGCGCGGCCGTGCCCTATCACGGTGACGGGCACCACCGACGTGGGCGGCCCGCCGGGTGGTGGGGGCAAGCGGGCCCTTCCGCCTTCGGAGACAGGCGGAAGGACGCGCATGGCGAGTACGACGACGCGGCACGAGGCACCCGCCGAGCGCGACCCCGCGCGGGGCGTGGGCGCGGCGGCGATCGACTGGCTCGGCACGACGGACCACAAGAAGATCGGCACCCTCTACCTGGCCACGTCGTTCGTCTTCTTCGGCATCGGCGGCATCCTCGCCCTGGTGATGCGCGCCGAACTGGCCCGCCCCGGGCTGCAGATCGTCTCCAACGAGCAGTTCAACCAGGCGTTCACCATGCACGGCGCCATCATGCTGCTGATGTTCGCCACCCCGCTGTTCGCCGGGTTCGCCAACTGGATCATGCCGCTCCAGATCGGCGCGCCCGACGTGGCGTTCCCCCGCCTGAACATGTTCGCCTACTGGCTGTACCTGCTCGGTTCGCTGATCGCCGTCGCCTCGTTCCTCACCCCGAACGGCGCTCCCGACTTCGGGTGGTTCGCCTACACGCCGCTGTCGGACGGGGCGCACTCGCCGAACGTCGGCGCCGACCTGTGGATCATGGGCCTGGTCTTCTCCGGCTTCGGCACGATCCTCGGCTCGGTCAACTTCATCACCACCATCATCTGCATGCGCGCACCCGGCATGACCATGTTCCGCCTGCCGATCTTCACCTGGAACGTGCTGCTCACCGGCGTCCTGGTGCTCCTCGCCTTCCCGGTCCTGGCCGCGGCCCTGCTGGCCCTGGAGGCCGACCGCAAATTCGGCGCGCAGATCTACAATCCGGCCAACGGCGGGGCGCTGCTCTGGCAGCACCTGTTCTGGTTCTTCGGACATCCCGAGGTCTACATCATCGCCCTGCCCTTCTTCGGCATCGTCACCGAGATCATCCCGGTCTTCGCCCGCAAACCGATCTTCGGATACGCCGGGCTGATCGGCGCGACGATCTCCATCACCGGGCTGTCCGTGACGGTGTGGGCCCACCACATGTTCCCCACGGGCGCGGTGCTGCTCCCCTTCTTCTCCTTCATGTCGTTCCTGATCGCCATTCCCACCGGGGTGAAGTTCTTCAACTGGATCGGCACCATGTGGAAGGGCTCGCTGTCCTTCGAGACACCGATGCTCTGGGTGACCGGCTTCCTGGTGACCTTCCTCTTCGGCGGGCTGACCGGCGTCATCCTGGCCTCGCCGCCGATGGACTTCCACGTCACGGACTCGTACTTCGTGGTGGCGCACTTCCATTACGTGGTGTTCGGGACGGTGGTGTTCGCGATGTTCGCCGGATTCCACTTCTGGTGGCCGAAGTTCACCGGCAAGATGCTGGACGAGCGGCTGGGGAAGGTGCATTTCTGGACGTTGTTCACCGGGTTCCACATGACGTTCCTGGTGCAGCACTGGCTGGGGGCCTCGGGGATGCCGCGGCGGTACGCGGACTATCTCGACGCGGACGGGTTCACGGCGTTGAACACGGTGTCGTCGATCGGTTCGTTCCTGTTGGGGCTGTCGACACTGCCGTTCCTGTACAACGTCTGGAAGACCGCGCGGTACGGGAAGCGGGTCGTCGTGGACGATCCTTGGGGGTATGGGCGGTCGTTGGAGTGGGCGACTGCCTGTCCGCCGCCGCGGCACAATTTCTGTACGTTGCCGCGGGTGCGGTCGGAGTCGCCCGCTTTTGACCTGCACCACCCGGATATCGCTCAGCGGGATCAAGTGGAGAACGTGGGGGAGCGGGATGTGGTGGAGCCGGGGGGCTGAGTGCCCCGGTCCCTCCCTTTCACCGTTTCTTCCAGGGCTGCGCCCCGGGCCCCGGCGTCGCGGCTTCGCCGCAAGGTCCTCAACCGCGCGGAGCGCGGTTTCGGCGGTGCGGGGGCGCAGCCCCGGGAAGGGGCCCCCGGGGCCGGTCACCGGACGAACACCTGGCCCTGCGGCAGTTCCACCAGCGTGGTGACGCGGACGAGCGCGGGCCGGCGGGGGACGGAGACGGGCCCGAAGCGCACGGGCGGCACCACCCGTGCGAGGGGTCCCAGCCCGGTGCCGTCCCATGTGGCCTCCCCGTCCGTGATGGGGTGGAGATCGCGGGCACCGTAGAACGACCGGCGGCCGGACGGGGACCGGCCGACCGTGCGCAGGCCCAGCAGCCGGGCGGGCAGGCCGGCCGAGCGGATCCACAGCGGGCGGGTGGCGGCGGCGGTGGGCACGGCGTGCAGGAGCCGGCCCGTGGCGCTCCGCGGGCCGACGGTGAAGCGCCAGCTCAACGGGCCGGCGGTCACCGTCCAGGAGGCGGCGGTCCGGACGACCGCCACCGGCCGGACGTCCACGCGGTCGAAGGCGTAAGTGGCGGCCACGAAGCCCGCCACCCGCTCGGTGGGGGCCAGCAACCGGCGCGTCCCGTCCGCGTGTTCGACCATGACGTCGCTGAAGGGGCCGAACGGCGACCAGGGCCAGTGCCCCAGCACGAGACGGGTCCCGGAGGCCGTCCCGGTCCCCGCGATCCAGCCGTCGAACCGCGCCCGCGCCCTCGTCACGGCCGGGCTTCGCGGGCGACGGCGGCGCGCGGGTCCGGGTGCGGCCGCCCGGCGGCTCCGGTGGACAGGCGCTCACGCGCCACACGTGTCCTCATGCCCCCACGAGTACCCGGTCGGCCGCCGGGCATCCCCCGTGACGGCGGAGGGCGAGGGGCCTAGGCTGAGCCACGGTTCCAGGGGGTGTCCCGGGGCCGGTGCGTACGGTCCGGGGCACGCTCCGTCCGCGTACGTCCCGCCGGCCCGTCCCCGGTGCGCCCGTCGCGCCGGACGGGCCCCCGACCGAGAGGTGACCGCCCGTGACCCGCGCCGCCGTCCTGACCGCCGTAGGTGCCCCGCTCCGCGTGACCGAGATCGAGCTGCCGGACCCGGGACCGGGGCAGGTGAGGGTGCGGATCGCCGCGGCGGGGGTGTGCCACTCGGACCTGTCGCTGGCCAACGGGACGCTGCGGCAGCCCGTTCCGGCCGTGCTCGGGCACGAGGGGTCGGGAACGGTCACCGCCGTCGGGGAGGGCGTGACGCATGTGGCGCCGGGGGACGAGGTGGTGCTCAACTGGGCGCCCGCCTGCCGGGCTTGCCACTTCTGCGGGATCGACGAGCCGTGGCTGTGCGCCGAGTCCCTCGCCCCCGCCGCGCCCTACGCCACGCTCGGCGGCGACGGCACGCCGCTCCACCCGGCCCTGGGGACCGCCGTGTTCGCCGAGGAGACCGTCGTCCGGGCGGCGGCCGTGCTGCCGCTGCCCGCGGGCGTACCGCTGGCCGACGCGGCGCTGCTGGGCTGCGCCGTGCTCACCGGCTACGGCGCGGTGCACCATAGCGCCCGGGTGCGGGCGGGGGAGTCGGTGGTGGTCGTGGGCGTCGGCGGGGTCGGGCTCGCGACCGTGCGCTCCGCGCGCCTCGCGGGGGCGGAGCGGGTGATCGCCGTGGACGTCTCCCCGGAGAAGGAGGAACTGGCCCGCGCCTGCGGCGCCACCGACTTCGTACCCGCCGGCGACGACGCGGTCCGGCGCGTCCGCGAGCTCACCGGCGGGCACGGCGCCGACGTGGCGATCGAGTGCGTGGGCCGGCCGGAGACCATCCGGGCGGCCTGGACGGTCACCCGGCGCGGCGGCCGCACCACCGTCGTCGGCGTCGGCGGCCGGGACCAGCACGTCGCCTTCTCCGCCCTGGAGCTCTTCCACTCCGGCCGCACCCTGTCCGGCTGCGTCTACGGCAACACCGACCCGGCCCGCGACCTGCCCCTCCTCGCCGAGCACGTCCGCGAGGGACGGTTCGACCTGTCGGCGCTGATCACGCGGCGGATCGGGCTGGAGGACATCCCCGACGCGTTCGCGTCGATGCTCGCCGGGCGTGGCGGACGGTCCTTGGTGGTCTTCTGAGCGGTGGCCCGGCGGGGCGGCCGGGTGGTGAGTGCGCCGGGGCCGGCGGGGGAGTCGGGGCCGTCGGGGGCACCCGAGCCGGCGAAGAGGGCCGGCGTCGGAGCCCAGGCCCGGAGCCGGACCCAGGCGGACGCGGGAGCCTGTGCGGGCGCAGCAGTGCGTGCGGACACGGGAACCCGGGCCGGCGCGGGAGCCCCGCGCCGCGCGTCGGCCCGCGCGTCGGCCCGCGCGTCGGCCCGCGCGTCGGCCCGCGCGTCGGCCCGCGCGCCGGGCCTCGCTTCAGCCCCCGCGTCGGCCCCCGCCTCAGCCCACCACCCCGTCGTCCCGCAGCCCCGGCAGATGGACCACCAGCAGCACCAGCCCGCCCAGCACCACATGGCGCTCCGCCGCGGGCACCCCGTTCCACCGCGATGACTGCCACATCGCGAACCACTCGCCGCCGACCGCCAGGAACCCCACCCCGAACAGCAGCAGGTACAGCACCAGCCCCAGCGTCGTCGCGCGCCGGGCCGGGCCGGAGCGGCCGAGCGTGCCGTGCCGTGTGCCGCGCAGCCACCGGGCCGTCGCCACCGTCAGGACCGCCGCCGTCAGCGCCTCCCAGGCGATGATCAGCAGGTAGGCGGCGTCCTGGAGGGGGCGCCAGGTGACGGCCCGCCAGGTCAGGTGGTCGTCGCCGGACGTCGTGTCCATCGCCAGGACGTGGCGGACGAACTGCCGGTTGGTGTCGAAGTCCGTGACGTTGCCGAAGACCACGAGCAGCATGAGGAGCGCCACCGTGCCGGTCAGCACGGCCGCCGCCAGGGGCAGCCCGTCCCGCCGTACCCCGGCCGCCCGGCCCCGTACCGCCGCTCCGAACCGTCCTCCCGCCATGCCGATCCCCCTCGTCCAGGCCCGGTACCGGGCTCGAACCGTCCGCCGCCTGAGGGCAGCATGCCCGGGTCCGTGGGCGCGTACGCGGGCCGAGCGGCTGCTCAGGGGCGGGATAAGGTGTCGTTCTTTCCGGAGGCCCTGCGGAGGCCCTCCGGAGGGGGAGGGGCCGGGGAGAGCCGAGCAGAAGGGGGCCGTATGGACGCCGGGGGCGGACGGGCCGAGGAGTGGGCCGATGTCACACCCGACGCCGCACGGCGGCTGCTGACCGCGGCCGTCCAGGCGTTCGCCGAGCGCGGCTACCACGCCACCACCACCCGGGACATCGCCGGCCGGGCCGGCATGAGCCCCGCCGCGCTCTACATCCACTTCCGCACCAAGGAGGACCTCCTCCACCGCATCAGCGGAGTGGGCCACCGGCTCGCGCTCTCCCTCCTCACCCGCGCCCGCGACGGGTCCGGCGGGGCGGCGGAGCGACTGGCCGACGCGGTACGGACGTTCGTGCGCTGGCACGCCGAGCACCACACCACCGCCCGGGTGGTGCAGTACGAACTGGGGGCGCTCGCCGGGGACCACCGGGCCGAGATCACCGCGCTGCGCCGGGAGACCGACGCCGTACTCCGCTCCATCGTCGAGGACGGCGTGCGTGCGGGGGAGTTCGACGTTCCCGATGTGCGCGGGACCAGCCTGGCGCTGCTCTCCCTCTGCGTCGACGTCGCCCGCTGGTTCCGCGACGACGGCGAGCGCACGCCGGAGGAGGTCGGCGCGCTCTACGCGGGGCTGGCCCTGCGCATGGTCGGCCACCGGCCCGCGCCGGACGCCGGCCGGCCCCTCTGACATAAGGTCGGGGACCGTGCCACAGATACCCACCACCCTGCACGAACTGACCGTCGGGCAATTGGCGGCCCGCAGCGGCGCCGCCGTCTCGGCCCTGCACTTCTACGAGTCGAAGGGGCTGATCAGCAGCCGCCGCACGGCCGGCAACCAGCGCCGGTTCGACCGCGACACGCTGCGCCGGGTGGCCTTCATCCGGGCCGCGCAGCGGGTGGGCATCCCCCTGGCGACGATCCGTGAGGCGCTGGCCCGGCTGCCGGAGGAGCGCACGCCCACGGCCGAGGACTGGGCGGAGCTGTCCGAGGCGTGGCGCGGCGAGCTCGACGAGCGGATCAAGCGGCTGGAGCGGCTGCGGGACCGGCTCGACGGGTGCATCGGCTGCGGGTGCCTCTCGCTGGACACGTGCGCGCTGTCCAATCCGGACGACCGGTTCGGCGGGAGCGGCCGCTGCGGTTCCCTGCTGAGCTGACCCGGTTCCCTAAACCGAGCCGACGCGGTTCCCTGCCGAGCCGACCCGGTCCGAGCGGCGGCCCGGTCCGAGCGGCGGTCCGGTGCCGCGGGCGTCGCCACCGGGGACGCCCGCGCACCCGCCGTCGCCTCCTCACGTCCTACGCCACCGCGTCCGCGTACCGGGGGACGAACGCGTACCGCCGGGCCGCGGCCAGTGCCGGCGGGGTGAGGACGGCGACCGGCACCACGATTCCGCAGTCCGTGCACACCGGCCCCTCCCATGGGTGCCGTTCCAGCCCCGTCCGCCACTCGATGCGCTCCTGTGCGCAGACCGGGCAGCAGTCCCCGGGGGCCGATTCCATGGCGTCGATCACCCGCCGCAGCACGTCCGCCAGCCGGGCACGCGGCTGGAGGTCGGGGGAGGCGCAGGGGACGATGTCACACCCGCCCCACGTGTTGCGGTGCCAGTCGTCGAGGGCGGAGGGCTGGCGGATGCCGTCGTGCTTCTCGCGCCGGCGGCGGCCGGCGAACTCCACCTCGTAGGCCAGCCACACCTCCCGCGCCTCCTCCAGTTCCTCCAGGGCCCGGATCAGCCGCACGGGGTCGGGCGCGCGGTCGTCGGGGGCCAGGCCGGCCCGGGCGCACAGGTGGTGCCAGGTGGCCCGGTGTCCGTACGGGGCGAAGCGTTCGAGGCACTTGCGGAGCGACGTCCGTCGCAGAGCGATGGTGTTCCCCGGGTTGCGCACCTCTCGTGCGAGAGCTCTGAAACCTGCCACTGCTTCCCACCTCCGGCGAGCGGACTCGGACGTCCTCTGATGGCGCCGCCGGCCGTTGAGGGCCGACACGGTAGGGACGTATCGCGGCGCGATTCGGATCCCTCCGGCGCGGCGCGGGTCGGTCCCGTCCGCTAGCGCATGCCCAGTCCGGCGCGAAGGACGACACGTGCGAGCTCTTCGTGGCAGATGTCGCTGTGGGCGCCGGCGGGCGGACCGCCGGTCCGGACGACCGCCGAGGCGTCGACGTTCACACAGCCGTCCGCCGGCATCCCGTCCCCCAGCGCCTCGGCCAGGGTGGTCGCCGGGCAGCCCGGCATGTCCCGGAGGCCGTCGTAGCCGAGGGCGCCCCAGCGGGTCAGGTCGATGCCCAGCAGCGAGTCGGCGTCGCCGGCCAGCCGGGACGCGAGGGGGTAGAGGGTCCCCAGGGCGCTGTCGTGCGAGGAGTGGCAGCAGACGAGCGGGCCGTCGACCCGGTCGGCCATCCCCTCCAGGACGCCGCCCCGGCGGGGCGCGAACGGCAGCCGGGGCGAGAAGGCGTAATGCGAGAACGCGCCCTGGAGCAGGGTCAGCGACCGGACGCGGACGCCGTCGGGCAGACCGCCGAGCGCGAACGCGACCAGCCGGGCGCCGAAGCTGTGCCCGACCAGGTGCACGCGCGGCCCGCGCCCGGCCAGCTCGCCCGCCACCGGGCCGAGCCCCTGCCGTCCGACGAGACCGGCCCGCCGCTTCATCTCCCAGTAGGTGCCCTGCCGCAGCAGTTCGAGCGCGCCGCGCCAGACCCGGCCGAGGGCGCCGCCGAAGAGGCCGGGGGCCGGGGCGGCGCCGGTGGTCTCCAGCGCGTCCGCGAACCGGCCGCAGACCTCCACCGCGCTCTCGGTGAACATGGCCGGGACCGTCGGTTCGGACGCGGTGTCCCGCGCCCACGCGTCGTCGGCGCTCCCGGCGCGCCCGCCCTCCCGGGGCCGGGGGCTGACCAGGGTGCGGACGAGACCGGTGAACTCCTCCAGCCGGGCCCGGTCCTCGGGCTGCCGCTCGGCCAGCTCCGCCAGCCTGCCGATCACCGCCTCCCGGCCGGGGAAGGCCAGGGCCAGCGCCTCCCGGGTGCCGGGCGGCAGGCCGGGCCCGTCGCCGGCCACGGTGAACAGGCCGGCCAGGAAGGGCGGCGCCTCATCGGTGAAGCGGAGGGAGGGCCAGATGACGCCGAGGTAGCCGACGCGCGGCGGGCCCGCGAGGGTGGTGGCAGCGGCGAGGAGGCTGGGGAAGGGGGTGAAGAAGCGGGTGTAGAGGGCGGTGGCCGTGGCGCGGGTGTTGTTCCAGCCGTGCGCGAAGATGACCAAGTCGGTGAGGTTTTGATCGGTGACGCCCTGGAGGAGGGCGTCCCGCTCGCCGGTGTCGACGCTTCCGTCCTTGCCGAAGGTCAGTTCCCAGTACGGCTGCACACTCATGTCCGCCATGGAGCCCCCTGTGCCGGTCCGGTGTGCGCGCATGGTCCTGCTGTCAAGGGGGGCTGTCCAGCCTTCTTGCGCCCGCTCCTGCGTTCGTCCGACGCTTTGTCGCCGTCAACTCCCGGACCGGGCGGGGGTCCTGCCCGGAACGCTCGAACGCGTGAGTGGCAAGATCCCCCCGGGGGAGCCACGCCGCCCGGCGCGGCACATCAGCGACACCAGGCACAAAGGGGTGGGAACGATGAAGAGGCCGGAGAGAGCGGAGCGAAACGGGAGAACGGGACCGTACGGAACGTCGGTGTGCGCCGGGAGGCCGGTGCCGCAGCGGCTGCTGGCCGCCGCCACCCGGCTGTTCGCGGACCAGGGCTACGACCGGACCTCCGTCCAGGAGATCGTCGAGGCGGCCGGGGTCACCAAAGGCGCTCTGTACCACTACTTCGGGTCCAAGGACGACCTGCTGCATGAGATCTACGCCCGTGTCCTGCGCCAGCAGCAGGAACGGCTGGACGCCGTGGCGGACCGGGACGCGCCGGTCGAGCAGCGGCTGCGCGACGCGGCGGCGGACGTGGCGGTGACCACCATCGAGAACCTGGACGACACGAAGATCTTCTTCCGGTCCATGCACCAGCTCGGCCCCGAGCAGTACCGGCGGGTCAGGGCCGAACGCCGGCGCTACCACGAGCGGTTCCGGGCGCTCATCGAGGAGGGGCAGCGGACGGGGGTCTTCAACCGGGCGACCCCCGCCGACCTGGTGGTGGACTACCACTTCGGCTCGCTGCACCACCTCGGCAGCTGGTACCGCCCGGACGGGCCGCTGACGCCGCGGGAGGTCGGCGACCACCTGGCCGACCTCCTGCTGCGGGCGCTCCGGCCGTAGGACCGTACGAGGGGGGACGCGGCCGGGGTGTCACGCGTGGCAGGCCAGCGGCCGGCCGCCGTTCATCTCGGCCATGTCCCCCAGCACCTTCGGCAGATCGAGCGGCACGCCCAGCGGCAGCCCGTCGAGCTCCGCGTAGGCCCGGTGCAGGTTGCCGACCAGCCGCTCGCTCTCCTGGAGCGCCGCGAACTCGCCGAGGTCGGCCTCGCGCGCCACCTCCAGCGGGGTGCGCCCCGCCGCGTGCCCGGCGCGCGCCAGCTCCCCGACGTACCGGAAGTAGCGCTCCACCGTGTCGTACACGCCGGGGTCGGTCACCGGCCCGTGGCCGGGGACGACGGTCTCGGCGTCCAGGCCGCGCAGCACGTCCAGCGCGGCGAGCGAACCGCTGAGCGAGCCGAACGGGATGAACGGCGTCCCGCCGTTGAAGACCAGGTCGCCGGTGAACACGATCCGCCGCTCCGGCAGCCAGACGATGGTGTCGCCGACCGTGTGTGCCGGGCCGGGGTGGATCAGCCGCACCTCGGTGTCGCCGATGTGCATGGTGAGTTCGTCGGTGTACGTGAGGGTGGCCGGAGTGATCCGCACGTCGCCGTACTCGACCCAGGGCCAGATGGCGTGCAGCTGCGGCCCGACGGCCAGGGTCTGCTCGCGGCAGCCGGCGTGCCCGACGATCGTCGCCTCGGGGGCGAAGACGCAGTTGCCGTAGGTGTGGTCGCCGTGGTGGTGGGTGTTGACGACGAGGGAGGGCGCGGGGGCGCCGCTCGCGGCGACGGCGTCACGCAGCAGCTCCGCGCGGCGGACGGTCGGGGCGGTGTCGATCAGCAGGGTGCGGCCGCCGTCGGTGACGAAGCCCGCGTTGTTCAGGCACCAGCCGCCGTCGGGCTGGACGTAGGCGCTCACGCCGGGCGCCAGCGGCACGGTGTAGGGGGCGGGGACGGCGTCCGGGCCGGTGGGGGCGGCGTCCGCCGGTCCGGCGGACGGCTCGGCCCCCTGGGAGCCGGACAGGGGGGTGCTGGTGCTCGACATCGTGCGCGCCTCTCCTCGGGGTGCGCCCGGCCCGCGCCGGGTGCGCGGAACCGGACCGGCCGTCAGAATACGGACGGCGGCGGCGATATGGGAGGGCGGGCTCCGCTCAGGGTGGGCGCCTGCTCGGGGCGGGCGTCCGCTCCCCCGGGTACCCGCTCAGCCCCGGCGCCCGTTCAGGCCCGGCGCTCCGGGGAGGGGCTCAGCCCCGGCGCCCCAGGCCGGTGCGCAGCCGCTCCAGCAGTCCGTGCAGGACGGCCCGCTCCTCGTCGTCGAAGGAGTCGAGGGCGTCGCCGGTGGCCCGCATCATCTCCTCCCGGACCCGGCGGATGGTCTCCTGGCCCTCCTCCGTGGCCACCACGTTCTTCACCCGGCGGTCGGAGGGGTCGGGCTCGCGGCGGACCAGGCCGCGTGCCTCCAGCCGGTCGACGATGCCGGTGACGTTCGACGCGTCGCAGACCAGCAGCGCGGCCAGGCCGCGCATCGGCACCGGGCCCTTGAGCTGGGCGAGCAGCTTGGCCTGGACGCCGGTGAGGCCCTGCCGGGCGGCGGAGGCCGTGAAGTCCTGCCACTGGGCGGTGCCGAGGGCCGCCACGAGTTCCAGGAGCTCGGACTTGCTGGGGGAGGTCGGGGCGGTCATGGCGGCCAGTCTACTGAAGAGCTTGATGGCCTAAACCATTAACTTGACGACCTCAAGCATCGGGCCTACCGTTACCCAGTTGCTTGACGACCTCAAGCATCAATGTCATGAAGCATGAACGTCGTGAAGCATCGAAGTCCCGCAGCAGACGGAGGAACGAACCGGCCATGACCACACCAGTGCCCGCCACCCCGGCCCGGCAGCGGAGCGAGACCGTCGTCGTCTTCGCCCTGAGCCTGGCCGCCATGGTGGTCTCGATGATGCAGACCCTGGTGGTGCCGATCCTCGGCCTGATCCAGAGCGATCTGGAGACGACCCCGGCCAACGTCAGCTGGGTCACCACCGCGACCCTGCTCTCCGCCGCGGTCTTCACCCCGCTGCTCGGCCGCTTCGGCGACCAGCACGGCAAGAAGCAGACGCTCGTCGGCGTCCTCGTCGTCATGGTGGCCGGTTCCGTGCTGGCCGCCACCACCCACTCGCTGCTCTGGCTGATCGTCGGCCGGGTGCTCCAGGGCGCCGCCACCGCGATCTTCCCGCTGGCCCTGTCCGTCCTCCGCGAGGAGATCCGCCCGGCCCGGCTGCCCGGTGCGATGGCCCTGGTCAGCGGCACCCTGGCGTTCGGCAGCGGCCTCGCCCTGGTCGCCGTCGGCCTGCTCACCTCCGGTGACCACCCCGACTACCGCAGCGCCTTCTGGCTGGCCACCGGCCTCGCCGCGCTGGCCCTGATCGCCGTCGCCGCCCTCGTCCCCGCCACCCGTGAGACCACCGGCGGCCGGACGGACGTCCTCGGCGCCCTCACCCTGGCCGCCACCCTCGTCCTGCTCCTGCTGCCCGTCTCGCAGGGCCACGAGTGGGGCTGGTCCTCGGCCCGCACCCTCGGCTGCTTCGCCGGCGCGGTGATCATGGCCGCGGTGTGGACGCTCGTCGAGCGGAAGGTCAAGGAGCCGCTGGTCGACATGCGGATGTTCGCCCACCGGCCGGTGCTCTTCGCCAACCTCGCCGGGCTGCTCGTCGGCTTTGGCTCGTTCGCCCTGTTCATCGGCGTCTCGTACCTCGTCCAGATGCCGTCCGGGCTCACCGGCTACGGCTTCGACGCCAGCATCCTGCGGGCCTCCGTCGAGTTCCTGCTCCCCGGCACCCTCGTCTCGCTGCTCGCCGCGCCCGTCGGCGGCAAGCTGGTCCGGCAGCACGGCCCCCGGCCGGTGCTCTACCTGGCCTCGCTCGCCGGCGCCCTGGGCTTCGCCTGGCTCGCCGTCGACCACGACCACGCGTTCTCCGTGATCGCCGGCGGGATGCTGGTCGGCGCCGGCATCAGCTTCGGCTACGCGGCCATGCCCGCCGTGATCGTCGGCAGCGTGCCGCCCCACCAGACCGGCATCGCCAACGGCATCAACTCCATCTCCCGCTCCACCGGCAGCGCCATCGGCAGCGCCATGGTCACCACCGTGCTCGCCTCCAAGAGCGTCGAGCACCTGCCGCCCGGCCTGCCCAAGCTGCCGGCCGAGAGCCAGTTCACCCTGACCTTCGTGCTCGCCGCCGCCGCGTTCGTGCTGGTCTCCCTGGTCGCCGCGCTCGGACTGCGGACGATTCACACCCTGCGGTCCACTGCGGTGGCGGGCTCCGCCCCGGCGGCGGACGCTGAAACGGCAGGCGCTGGAACGGCAGACGCCACGCGCTGAGACCCGCCCGCCGACCTGAGGACCCTGAGGACCCAGAGGACCCGAGGAGCATCACCATGAAGGCTGTCAGCTACCGCGCCTACGGCGGACCCGAGGTCCTGGAGTACGGCGAGGTCCCCGAACCCAAGGTCGGCCCGGACTCCGTGCTCATCGGGGTCAGGGCGGCGGCCGTCAACCCGGTCGACTGGAAGGCCCAGGCCGGCTACCTCGACGGGCAGCTCGACGCGGTCTTCCCGGTCGTCCCCGGCTGGGACGTGTCCGGGATCGTCGTCCGGCTCGGCGCGGACACCCCCGAGTTCCAGGTCGGCGACGAGGTCATGGGCTACGTCCGGGAGGACTTCCTCTCCCGCGGCACCTACGCCGAGTTCGTCGCCGCGCCGGTGCGCACCCTGGCCCGCAAACCGGCCGGCATCTCGTTCGAGCAGGCGGCGGGGCTGCCGCTGGCCGGCCTCACCGCCTACCAGGCGCTGCGGGCCGCCCGCGTCGGCCCCGACGACACCGTCCTCATCCACGCGGCGGCGGGCGGCGTCGGCTCCCTCGCCGTCCAGCTCGCCCGGAACACCGGCGCCCGCGTGATCGGCACGGCGAGCGAGCGCAACCACGCCTACCTGAGCTCGCTCGGCGCCGAGCCCGTCACCTACGGCGACGGCCTCGTCGACCGCTTCCGCGCACTCGCCCCGGAGGGCGCCTCCGTCGTCCTCGACTTCGTCGGGGGCGGCGTCATCAAGACGTCCTCCCGCATCACCGTCCCCGGCGCCCGCCTCGTCTCGATCGCCGACCCCGCCGTGACGGAGATGGGCGGCCGGCTCCTCTGGGTCCGCCCCGACGCGGCCGACCTGGCGGCGCTGGGGCATCTGGCGGAGCGGGGGCGGCTGTGCGTGGAGGTGGCCGAGGTGTTCCCGCTGGAGCGGGCCGCCGAGGCGCAGCGGAGGAGTGCGGAGGGGCATACGCGGGGGAAGCTGGTGATCGTGCCGTAGGGGCGCCTGCGGCGGGCCGGTGCCCCGGTCCCGCCCCCTTCGCCGCTTCCTGGGGCTGCCGCCCCAGCCCCCGCTTGTCGCGGCTTCGCCGCTGATGGGGATCAGCGAATTTCCCCGGGGCTACTCGGGTTCCCCACTTGCTTCAGCGGTCAACTGGCTACCGGGGCCGCCCGGTCGATGAGTGTGCGGGCCGTGCCGACCGGTCAAGGGCGCCTACGGCGTCGCTACGCGATGAGCTGCGCTCACCCTGGACAGTTCGGCTCGGCCCTGGTGCTGGCTGGCTATCGGGCGGCCCCTCCACTGTGGCGTCCGGCTGCAGGTCGGCCGACGCGGGTGGGGAACCACAGCGAGCAGGTCTGTCCCATACCCCGAGCAGGGGGTGGGGAAATTCAAAAGCCCTATCACCGCTCGTCCTCAAACGCCGGACGGGCTGAATGGTGCGCCCGGATGCACTAACCAGCTCGTCCGGCCTTGAGGACAACCGCGCGGAGCGCGGTTTCAGGGGGTCCGGTGCCCTCCCCGGGAAACGGTGAAAGGGCGGGACCGGGGCACACCCCCTACCACCCCGAGCAGCTCCAACTTCCCCGCACTGTCCGTCCCCACCGCCGGCGTGAACCACAGCAACCGCTGCCGCCCGTCCTCACTGCACAGGTTGAGACAGTTGACCTCCACCACCCCGAGCGCGGGGTGATGAATACGCTTCCGGTCCGCCCGGCGGACCCCGACCTCATGCCGGGCCCACAGCGCGGCGAACTCAGGTGATCTGGTGTTCAGTTCGGCGATCAGGGTGCGAGCCTCGGGATCCTTCGCGTCACGGCGGGCCGCCGCGGCCCGCAGGTCGGCGACGAACGACCGTGACTGCGCATCATGATCAGCCTCGGGATAGAGCCGCCGCGCCCCGGGGTCCGTGAACCACCGGTACACGAAACTCGCCTCCCTGCCCCGGAACCCGGACTGATCGCCGAGCAGGGCGACGGCAAGCGGATTCTGTACGAGCGTGACGTGCAGATCGGTGATGACCTGCGCCGGAGTCGACGTCAGCCGGGTGAGCAGATCCGTCATCCCGGGGTGCACATGCGACCGGGGTCCGCCCGGCGCGGGCAGCGGACGGCCGGCGAGGCGGTACAGGTAGTCGCGCTCGTCCGACGTCAGCCGCAGCGCCCGGGCCAGAGCGGCGAGCATCTGTTCCGAGGGCTGCGAACCCGCGCCCCGTTCGATCTCGTTGTAGTAGTCGACCGAGGCGCCCGCGAGCTGCGCGACCTCGTCGCGGCGCAGCCCCGACACGCGACGCCGCGGGCCCGCGACGAGGCCGACGTCCTCCGGGCGGATGCGCTCGCGCCGCGAGCGGAGGAAAGCGCCGAGTTCGGTGTACTTCGGGGAAACCACCCGTCCAGTCTGCGCGATGACGACCGGCCGGCGGGCCGCCGAGACAGGGGATGACATCCCCTGGCACGGCCACCGCGCACATCGCACCGTAGAAGACATGAACCCCACCGACACTGCCACCGACACACCCCGCCGGGTCGCCGTCGTCACCGGCGGCTCGCGCGGCATCGGACGCGCCGTCGCCGAGCGCCTGGCCCGCGAGGGCCTGACCGTGGCCGTCAACTACGCGAGCGACTCCGCCTCCGCACGGGAAACGGTGCGGGCGATCACCGAGGCCGGCGGCCGGGCGATCGCGCTCCGGGCCGACGTCGCCGACGAACACGCCGTCACCACCGTCTTCGACCGGGTGCGGGACGAGTTCGGCGGCGTGGACGTCGTCGTGCACTGCGCCGCGCGGCTGGCCCTGTCGCCGATCGCCGACCTCGACCTGAGCGCGCTCGACGCCATGCACCGCACCAACATCCGCGGCACGTTCGTCGTCGCCCAGCAGGCCGCCCGCCGACTGCGCGCGGGCGGTTCCTTCGTCGCCTTCTCGACCTCCGTCGTCGCCACCCAGTCCCCCTCCTACGGCGCCTACGCCGCGAGCAAGGGCGCCGTCGAGGCGATGACCCTGATCCTCGCGCGCGAGCTGCGCGGCCGGGACGTCACCGTCAACACCGTCGCTCCCGGTGCCACGGCGACCGACATGTTCCTGGACGGCAAGACGGACGAGCAGATCGAGACGCTGGCGAAGGCCCCCGCGCTGGAACGCCTGGGAACGCCGGCCGACATCGCCCACGTGGTCGCCTTCCTCACCAGCCCCGAGGGCCACTGGGTCAACGGCCAGATCCTGCGGGCCAACGGCGGCCTGGCCTGACGACGGCGACCACCCCCACCTGAAAGGAACACCCCGACATGCCCTTCGCCAACCTCAAGATTCCCGCCGGCACACTCACGGACGAGTCCAAGAAGAAACTGCGGGACGTCGTCACCGACGCGTTCACCGACGCGTACGGCGAACGCGCCCGCGCCACCACGCTCGTGATCCTCGAAGAGATCGCCGACGGCGGCTGGAGCCTGGGCGGCACCGTCCTCAACGCCGAAGTCCTCGGCCGGGTGTGAACGGGACGCGGACGGACCGGCGCGGCGGCAGGATTTCAACCGCGAGGCCGGGCCGGTCTGCGGAGCCATATAAAGGAGACTGTTCATCTGCGATTGAGCACCAGCACCCCCTGCGGCCTGTGGTCCAAGCCGGGCGCTACCGCGAAGGCCATGGGCTATTCCGTCGAGTAGGTCAGGAATCTTGGGTCGGCATGGGGGCAGCTCCTCAACTGCATCGGTGAAGAACAGTCTTGTGGCCTCTTGATTCAGGGCGAGCAGAAGCAAGTGATCATAGAGGTCGTCGAGAGCCGCGACGGCTGAGCGACCGGTGACAAACGCGCCACCCGTAGTGCCCCGCGGGTGCTATGCGCCTCGGCGGCCGTTCGGCTCTGGCCGCATGGTCACGGAGCCCTGTAGGTCGATGTTCGGCTCGTGGAATCGATCGGCGCATGGCCTGCTCATCGCCGATCACGCGAGACCTGCGGTTCGAGCCTCGTCGCGCCGGCGTGTGCCAATCAGCAGTGCGGCACGACGCGCCGACCCGGCACCCGGCGGACGGAGCATGCTGCCGACGAATGCTGTCGAGGGATCGTGACCAGGACGGGCGCCACTCCGTGCCGCACTAGAGTACGACTGACCGTTCGTCACCGGGCACCGTTCGTCACCAAGGGGTACATCACAATGGGAGTCGTCCTTCCGGGCAAACTTGCCAAGGTCTTGGACCTGATCGGCGTGAGTTGGCCGAACGTGGACGAGGACGACTACCGCGAGATGGCGAAGTCATTGCGTTCCTTCGCCGAGGAGGTGGACAGCGGCCGCGGCGATTCGAACGTCGCCCTCAATCGCCTCCTCTCCACCAACCGCGGCCAGATGACGGACGCCGTCGAGGCGCATGTCAACAAGCTCAACGGCAAGCACCTGCACAATCTCGCCGAGGCAGGCAGGCTGCTGGCCGGTGGCCTGGATGGCGCGGCCGTGGTCGTGGCGGGCGCCAAGAGCGCGGCCATCGTGCAACTGGGCATCCTGGCGTCCGAGGTGGCGGCAGCTCAGGCGGCTGCCCCTATCACCTTGGGGTTCTCGGAACTGGGTGCCTTGAGCGGCGTCGCCGTTACGCGCACCGTCGTCAAGCGACTGTTCAAGGAGGCCGCCCGAGCGGCGGCTCAGGAAGTCCTTTCCATAGCCACCGGCCCGGTCTTCAATTCTCTCGATGCCATGGCTACGGATTTGGTCGTCCAGGTCGTCTCCGACGGCCTGGGGGCCCAGGACGGCGTCGATCTCAAGCAGACCGTCCAGGCGGGCAAACAGGGCCTGACCCTCGCGAGTGCCGGTGGCGGAGGCCTGGTCCTCGACAGCACCGGAGGAGGATCCGGGGACCTCGTCTTTGACGAGCACGAGCACGCGACCTTCACGGGGGCCGTGCACGACCATTCCCGCCACCTGAACGAAAAGGGCGGTAGCCACCTCCGCGCGGGCCGCCACCACTTCAACAAGACAAGAGGGCGAGGCTCCCTTGCCAGAGCCATCGAGCAGGTCGTCGACAAGGCGGTGAAGTCACTCGGTGATGCTCACGGCAAGCTGCACAAGCATTTGGACGACGTCGGCAAGAGCCTCACCCAGGCCGGACGCGCCCACCAGCGGCAGGACCATCACGAGCGCGACAAGTTCCGGCAGGTCAAGAACAAGGGTGTCACCGGGAACTCCGGCGCGGACAAACCGGGCGGTTCCTCGCCGCACGTCAAGCCGGCCTCGCTGCGGAATGCTAAGGAGGACCCGCGACGCAACGGAATCCCGCTCGAGAAGACGGTGTGCAAAAACGATCCTGTCGACGTCGCCACGGGCGAGATGCTGCTCCCCGAAACGGACCTGTCCCTCCCCGGTGTACTCCCGCTCGTCCTGCGACGTACGCACCTGTCGGAATACCGCTACGGCCAGTGGTTCGGCCGGAGCTGGGCCTCCACCCTGGACGAGCGCATCGAGCCCGACCCGGTCGGCGGTGGCGCCGTCTGGGCCCGTGACGACGGATCGCTGCTGGTCTACCCCCGGCTGCCGCGCCCCGATGACGAGCCCGTGCTCCCGCTTGAAGGTCCTCGCCTCCCGCTGGCTCACGGCGGAGAACACAACGGGTGGACCACCTATCTGATCACGGACCCGTCCACCGGTATCACCCGCACCTTCACGGGCAGCCCCTACCACGCGTCTACTTCCCTCTGGCTGGACGAGATCGGTGACCGCAACGGCAACACTGTCACTTTCGCCCGGTGCCCTGACGGCACTCCCACCTCCGTCTCACACACCGGCGGCTATTCCGTACGGCTCACTGCCGAGAACTCACGCGTCACCACCCTTTCCCTGCCCACTGCTCAAGGACATGCCGCGCTCCTTACCTACGCTTATGACGAGCGAGGCGATCTGAGCGCCGTCACCAACTCGTCCGGTTCGTCGATGCGGTTCACTTACGACGCCGAGGGCCGAATCACGTCCTGGACCGACCGCAACAACCACACCTTCCGCTACGTTTACGACGCGCTGGGTCGGATCGTGCGCACGGTCGGGCCCGACGGGTTCCTCTCCTCCACCTTCGAGTACGCCATGGACGAGGAGACCGGGCATCGAATAACCCGCTACACCGACTCCACCGGAGCTGTCACCACCCTCAGGCTGAACAACCGGCTCCAGGTCGTCGCCGAAACGGATCCGCTGGGACACACGACGCTCCAGACGTGGGACCGCTACGACCGTCTGCTGACCCACACCGATCCCCTGGGTCACTCCACTGAGCTCACCTGGGACGAGGCGGGCAACCTCACCGCCGTCCGTTTGCCCGACGGAACCGGGGCGACCGCCCGGTACAACGAGCTCAACCTGCCCGTGGAGATCACGGACGCAAGTGGCTCCACGTGGCGGCAGACCTATGACGAACTGGGCAACTGCACCGGTGTCGAGTCTCCCGACGGGGCCGTCACACGCTTTACCCACGACCGTACCGGGGCGGTGTCCACCCTCACGGATGCCCTTGGCGCCGTCACGCGGATCCGCTCCGATGGCGTGGGACTACCCATCGAAATCACCGATGCCCGCTCCGCGGTCACCCGTGTGGAGCGCGATCACCAAGGGCGCCCCGTCCGTATCCAGGATGCCGCCGGCAACATCGAGCGCTTCGAGTGGGGGGTCGGGGACCAGCTCCTGGTCCGCGTTGCACCGGATGGCAGCAGGGAAACCTGGGACTGGGACGGGGAAGGCAACTGCCGCGCTCAGACGCACCCCCACGGCGGCACTACGAGCACCGAGTACGGCCCCTTCGACAAGCCGACCGCGCGCGTCACGCCGGACGGTGCCCGGTACGAGCTCAAGTACGATACGGAGCTCCGACTGGTTCAGGTGATCAACCCTTGTGGGCAGAGCTGGGACTACACCTATGACCGAGCGGGTCGCCTGACAGCCGAGACCGACTTCGACAACCGCCGGACCCATTACACCTACGACCCCGCGGGCCGCCTCGCCTCCCGCACCAACCCGCTGGGGCAGACGACCACCTACACCTGGGACGCCATGGGCCGCATGCTGACCCGTGACGCCGACGGGGATGTCACGCGCTACACCTACGGTTCCCACGGGCAACTGGTCGGCGCCGTCTCACCGACGTCCACGCTCACCATGGAGTGGGACGCTTTCGGCAGACTCGTGGCGGAGACCGTGGACGGCCGTACCAGTCGCTACGCCTACGACCGACTTGGCCGCCGCACCGTCCGTACCACCCCGACCGGAGCGGTCAGTCACGCGAGGTACGACGCGGCGGGCGATCGTGTGTCGCTCACGACCGACGGGCACGCCCTTTCCTTCGCGTTCGACGACCTCGGCCGTGAGGTCTCCCGGTCCTGGGGCGCACCAAAGGCAGCGACCACCCTGACCACGGCCTGGGACGCCCTGAACCGGCCCGTCACGCACAATCTCACGGCCGTGGGAACGATTCTTCGTACAGAGGAATACGCCTACCGGCCCGACGATCACCCAATTTCCCTCATCCGTCGAACGCCAGGCGGCGGACGCCAAGAGAAACGCATCTCCCTCGACCCGGTCGGCCGGCCGCTCACCATCACAGCCGCTGACTGGGCCGAGACGTATGCCTACGACGCCACAGGCAACCAGGTCTCGGCGGACTGGCCGGTGGCAGGCGGCCGTGCCGACGCCCGAGGCGCCCGCACATATGACGGCACGCGTCTCCTCTCGGCCGGTTCCATCCGCTACGAGTACGACGACGCCGGTCGCGTCGTCCAGCGTCGCCGTATCAGGTTGTCGCGCAAACCGGAGATCTGGCGGTACACATACGACGCCGAGGACCGCCTCGTATCCTGCACCACGCCCGACGGCACACAATGGCGTTACTCCTACGACCCGTTGGGCCGGCGCACGGCCAAGCACCGTCTTGCGGCGGATGGCCACGCGGTCTTGGAAACCGTCCGTTTCACCTGGGACGAGACCCGGTTGGCGGAGCAGTCGGATTCCGTTACCGGAACGATCCTCACCTGGGAGTACGACGGTTATCACCCGGTCTCCCAGTACGAGCGCAAGCCGCTGGGTGCCGACGAGGTCGACTCCCGCTTCTTCGCCATCGTCACCGACCTCGTCGGCACACCCACCGAACTCGTCTCCGAGACGGGCGAGAAGGCGTGGCAAGCCCGTTCCACCTGTTGGGGCGTGACCGCCTGGAACACCGACGCCGTCGCCTATACCCCGCTGCGCTTCCCCGGCCAGTACGCCGACCCCGAAACCGGCCTGCACTACAACTTCTTCCGCCACTACGACCCTGACACGGCCCGTTACACGACCCCCGACCCACTGGGGCTGGCCCCGGCGCCGAACCCTTCGACGTATGTGGTCAATCCATGGGTGTGGGCCGATCCTCTCGGTCTCGCCCCGAGTTCCTGCCGACAGGACCAGTACGACTGGGAGGGCAGTATCCGGTACGAGCGCCTGGATCACCTGGGCCGTCCTACCGGCGTGCATGGGTGTCTGCGCCGTGAGATGTTGCGCAAGGGATCCCCGGCCGGCGACCTCTGGCCGCCCGGTTGGCGCGGTAACGGCAAACTGTTCAACGAGGCCCGTGGACACCTCCTCGCCAATCTCTTGGGCGGCCATGGAAAAGGGCCTCTCGCATATCACAACCTCATCACGCAGACCCAGAACCCGACCAACACCCCCCGGCAACGGCTTGAAGTCGAGAAGAAGATCTATGAGGCGGTGCGCAAGGGTGAAATCGTGCAGTACTCGATCAGGCCGCGCTACGAGGGGAATAATCCGATCCCTATCAAAATCGAATACGTAGCATTTGGGAATCGAGGCTTCAATTTCGTGCACAGCTTGGACAATCCGGCCGCCGGAGTGCGAACCCCGCGCGCCTAGCTGCCAGATCAGTTCGATAACATCGATTCGAACCGGACACAGGAAGTAGCCATGACACGCACCACTCCCGAGCGGCCGATCGATGTCGAAGCCCTCTTTCCTGAGCTCTCCGAGCACCGTCGCACGAGCACGCGGCTGCACCCGCGTCCAGGGTTGCCAGGGCCGAGCGAAAGCTCGGTGGGTGGCCCCTTCCTGTGGCCCGCCGACGAACCCTGGCCCGTGTGCGCTGTCGGCCATGAGAAGAACCGAGGGCGTCGGCCGGTCGATGTGCGGCGGTGGCGGCAGGTACTCGATGACGCGTGGCGGCGTGATCCTCAGCGGGGCCCGTCCGAAGAGGAGCTGACGCTGCTCGACCGGCTCGAAACTCCCGTGTGCCTGGCGGAGTTGGCAGATGACGACCCGATCCCGCTGCTCGCCCTGGCTCAACTATTCGTTCGTGATGTACCGGATCTGACCGGCCCTGATGGGTGTGATTTGCTTCAGGTCTTCTGGTGTCCATTTGAGGCGCATGGGCCTGAGCAAGCCATTGACGTGACGCTGAAGTGGCGACGGTCGGGCGAAGTGAGGAATCCCCTCACGGTAATGCCGGAGCCGGCGGTCGTTGGCTTGGATGATTGCGTTCCGGCGCCCTGCGTTCTCGACCCTGAACAGGTGCTCGAGCATGAGTATGTGGAGCTCTTGCCTCCGGGCCTGATGGAACGTGTTGTCGCCTGGAACGAGCGGCAGGAAGCGGAGGCCGAGGAGCGCGGGCAGGATTTCCCGCTCACCTACCAACACGACCTTTCCGTCGCGCCGGGTTGGAAGGTCGGCGGCTTCGCTTCCTGGCATCTCACCGGTCCAGTGCCGGTCGTCTGCTCGTGCGGCACCCCTATGCGCCCGTTGCTCACGGTGGCCGAGCACGAGTGGGACGGCGGGGCACCGACATGGGTCCCGCTGGAGGACCAGGACATGATCGAAGCCGCGGAAGCGAACGCCCCGACGCAGGTTGCCGTCGGTAGTGGGTGGATGTACGTGTTCACCTGCCCGGCCGATCCGACGCACCCCCATCACGTCGAGTTTCAATGATGCGCGGTGGTCGGAACCCTGCCCGCATCCACGGCTCGGCCGGGCCGCCGACCTCGCACCCTCACCGCCCCCGCCACTCCCGCAGCCTCCGCCACGCCTCCAGGCCGTCCGGGACCCACCGCCACTCCGGCAGGCGGCGCGCGACCTCGTCCTCCGGCAGGAAGCCGTGCCAGGCCACCTCCTCCGCCTGGGGGCGGACCGGCAGGTCGCAGCGGACCTCGTAGACGGCCGACCACCAGCCCCCGTACTCCTCCGACCGGTACAGGAAGCGGAAGAGGGGGGTGGGGGCGGGGAGGCCGTGTACGCCCAGTTCCTCTTCCGCTTCCCTCAGGGCCGCCGCGTCGTACGTCTCGCCCGTGCCCACGACGCCGCCGACTAACAGGTCGTAGTGCGAGGGGAAGATCAGCTTCTGCGCGGTGCGGCGGTGGACGAAGAGGCGGCCGGCCGCGTCGCGCACCTGGATGAACGTGCAGCGGTGGAGGAGGCGGCGGGCGTAGATATCCGCCCGCGGGGCCTGGCCCACGACCCGGTCCTGTTCGTCCACCACGTCCAGGATCTCGTCCGCCGACAGGGGCTGAGGGTGATCGGTTCGGTCGGTCATGGAGACATTCAAGCGGCCTCAGTGCGACTGGAGGTCCCGGAGCTCCGGTGCCGTCGTCCCCGGTGGCATCGCCGGGTGGCGGCCGATCAGGACGATGCCGACGACGATCGCGGCCATGCCGGCCGCCTGCCAGGCGAGCGCCGCCGGCGTGGTGCGCAGCTGGTCGCCCAGGAAGCCGACGCCGCAGGCGATGCCCGCCAGGGGCTGGGCCGCCGTCAGGGCCGGCAGGGACATCCGCAGGGGAGCGGTCTCGAAGGCGCTCTGGACCAGGACCAGGCCGGTGACGCCCAGGGCCAGCACCACGTACGGCTGCCAGCTGATCACCAGGGACGCCCAGCCGCCGTCGCGGAAGCGCTGGCCGCTGACCCGGGTGAGGGCGTCCTGGAGGCCGTACAGCAGGCCGGCGGCGATGGCGAGGGTCGCGGCCTCGGCGCTCATCCGGAGGCGCTTGGAGACGGCCGCCAGGACCAGGGCGCCGCCGACCACCAGGCCGACGATCAGCCAGTGCCGGAGCGGGTCGGACACCGACTCGCCGCCGTGCGGGCGGCCCGCGACGATGAAGGCGGTGACGCCGCCGGCCAGCAGCCACAGGCCGCCCCAGCCCGTCCAGCCGAGCGGCTGCTTGGTCTGCCAGCGGGAGAGGGCCATGGCGAACAGCAGGTTCGTCGCGAGCAGCGGTTCGACCAGCGACACCTCGCCGCCGCCCAGCGCCACCGCGCCGAGCGCCATGCCGCACACCATCAGGCCGATCCCCGCCAGCCAGCGCGGCATCCGGACCAGGTCCAGCAGCAGCCGGAAGGAGAGGAAATCGCTCATGGGGGCCCGCTGTGCCGCGTTCTGCTGGAGGACGAACCCGACACCGAGGCAGAAAGCCGCGCTCAGGGCGAAGGCGAAGACCATACGTCGCGCACCTCAAGACCTGCCGGTCATCAGCGAATTGACCCGGTAGACGATAGTCGCCGCACGGACGGTACGCCGTCCGAGTACCCCGCTTTCGGACGTTCATCCAGACCGGAGCGGACGGGACCGTATCGCCCTTGACGGGAAGCTGTGACTAACGCTTTGCTGTGCGTGATCAAGAATGCCGGTCAGCGGGCACCCGGGTCCGGGCCCCCGCAGGGACGCACGCCGCGGAGGACGCCCGACGATGACCCCTCCACCCCCCTTGGGCCGCTCTCGGCTGGGGGGCGGGCCGACCTTCGACTCCGCACTCGACGACACCGAGCTGGTCACCGTCCGTGACGAGCTGGCCCGGGGGCGGTGGGGCGAGGCCCGCCGGCTCCTCGCGGAGACCGGCGATGACTGGGACCTGCGCGGCCACCGCCTCACCACCCTCGCCGCCGTGCCCACCAGCACCGCCTGGGGACGCGAGTGGCTGCTCGCCGAGCCCGACAGCGCCGACGCCGCCGCCCTGCTCGCCTGCGCCGCCGTCCACCGCGCCGTACGCCGTAAGAGCGACGCCGAGAGCGCCCGCAGCCTGTGCCGGGCCGCCGCCCGGATGGCGCCCCACGACCCCACCCCCTGGCTGGGCCTGCTTCTCCTGGCACAGGCCGGGGTCACCGACGACGAGCCCGCCCGCTGCTTCGGCCAGGTACGCGCCCGGCACCCCGAGCACCACCACGCCCACCACCTGATGGCCGCCTGCCTGGCCGGGCACAAGGCCGACCACGACGACCCGCTGCACGAGGTCTACGACTTCGCCGCCTGGGCCGCCGAACAGGCCCCCGCCGACTCGCCGCTGGCCCTGCTCCCCGTCGTCGCCCACGCCGAGCGCTTCCGCGCCCTGGCCCGCGCCGGCACCCTGCCGCGCGACCCGGGCGCCTCCGGGCAC
Source organism: Streptomyces mobaraensis (assembly GCF_020099395.1). NCBI lineage: Bacteria > Bacillati > Actinomycetota > Actinomycetes > Kitasatosporales > Streptomycetaceae > Streptomyces > Streptomyces mobaraensis. Next base: position 6,021,341 of record NZ_CP083590.1, read on the forward strand.
TGGGCCGGCCGCCGGGCCCGCCAGGTGCTCAAGACGGCCTTCGACTGGTGGCTGGAGTGGGACGTCAACGACACGGACGACGCGCCCGAGGCCGGCGGGACGGGCGGGAGCCCGCGAGCCCCATGGACACCCGCCGCCCCACCGCACCCCCGGCACAAGGTCGACCTGAACTTCCTCGCCCACGCCAAGCTCCACGAGGGCCGGCTGGCCGAGGCCGCGGCGCTGCTCATCCGGATCGGCCCGCACGTCACCCGGGAGCCCTGGGCCTACCCCGACCGGGACCCCAAGGCCGCCTACCGCGCCGCCCGGCGCGCTGCCCTCGGCTCCCGGTGAACAACGCAGGACATCCCCCGCACATCCCCCGCACACCCACCCCAGTGAGGACGGCCCCCGCATGCCAACCGGCAGGACGACACCCGGCAAGGCGACACCCGGCGAGATCAGCACCTTCAAGGGACAGGAGAGGAGCCTCCGCGCCGACCGCATCGGCCTGGCCGGCCTCCTGATGTCCGTCGTCGCCGCCAGCGCGCCGCTGATGGTGACCACCGGCGGCATGCCCGTCACCTTCGGCGTGCTGGGCGTCGTCGGCTCGCCCCTGCTGTACGTCATCCTCGGGCTGATCCTGCTGCTCTTCAGCTTCGGCTACGCCGAGATGAGCCGCCATGTGCACAACGCGGGCGCCTTCACCGCGTACATCGCCCGCGGCCTCGGCGGCACGGCCGGCGCCGGGTCGTCCATCGTGGCCCTGGTCTCGTACAGCGCCATGCAGTGCTGCATCTACGGCCTCTTCGGCTTCGAACTGTCCAACCTGCTCCAGCGGCACCTGGACATGACCGTCGCCTGGTGGATACCCGCCCTGATCGCCGTCGTGGTCGTCGGCGTCCTCGGCTGGCTGAAGATCGACCTGAACGTGAAGGTGCTCGGCGTCCTGCTGCTGATCGAGGTCGTGATGGTCCTCGTCTTCGACGTCGCCGGCCTCGGCTCGCCCGGCCCCGAGGGCGTCTCGCTGCGCGCCTTCCACCCCGACACGCTCTCCGGCGCCGGGCTCGGCACCGCCTTCTGCGGCACCATCGCCTCCTTCGTCGGCTTCGAACAGGCCGCCGTCTACTCGGAGGAGACCAGCCGTCCCCAGGTCGTCGTCGCCCGGGTCACCTACCTCGCCGTCGGGTTCATCGCCGTCTTCTTCGCGATCAGCGCCTGGGCGCTGACCGTCGCCGCCGGGCCGTCGAAGATCCACGAACTCTCCCTCGCCGAGGGCCCCAACCTCCTCTTCGGGCTCACCGAGGACCGGCTCGGCTCCGGGTTCACCGACGTCATGCACCTCTTCTACGTGACCGGCATGTTCGCCGCGATGCTCAGCTTCCACAACGTCGTCGCCCGGTACGCCTTCGCCATGGGCCGCGAGGGGCTGCTGCCCGCCGCCGTCGGCCGCACCTCCCGCACCAGCGGCGCGCCCGCCCACGGCTCGCTGCTGCAGAGCACCGTGGCGCTGCTCGTCGTCATCGTCTTCGCCGCCACCGACGACAAGCCGACCGGCGACCCGACGGCACCCGTCCTGCGGCTGTCCAACTGGCTGGGCAACGTCTGCGCGCTCGGCGTCACCGTGCTGATGATCGCCGCGTCCGCCGGCGTGATCGTCTTCTTCGTACGGCGCGGCGCCGCCCGCGCCCAGGCGTGGCGGCTCGTCGCCTCGGGCGTCGCCGGCCTGGCCCTGACCGTGATCGCCGTGATCACCGTCCGGGACTTCGACGCGCTGGTGGGCTCCGGGCCCGACTCGCCGCTGCGCTGGCTGCTTCCGGGCATCGTGCTGGTGGCGCTGGTCGCCGGGCTGGTGCTGGGGGCGGTGCTGAAGTCCGTACGGCCGGAGGTGCACGCGCGCATCGGACTCGGGAACGAGGCGTTCCAGCTGGAGAAGGCCGCCGCGAGCGAGGCGGCGGGGCGGGCCTGAGCCCGTGGGGGCGGCGCGGGCCTGGGCCCGTGGGGGGCGCGGGTGTCCGAGCCCGCGCCACCCCCGGCCGGTTCAGCCCGCGGCCGCCGCGTCCCGCCGGGAGACCAGCCGCTCCACCAGGTCCACCACGTCGCCCACCGTGCGGACGTACGCCAGTTCCTCGCGCTCCACCTGCTGCCCGAGGTCCCGCTCCAGGACGGTGATCAGCTCGACGTAGTCCATCGAGTCGACCCCGAGGTCCTCGCGCAGATCGGTGCGGAGGTCCTCGACGTCCTCCCTCGGCACCACCACGGCTTCCGCGAGCAGGTTGATCACCCGCTCCTCGATCTCGGCCCGGTCCATGGCCGCCTCCTCGTCTGTACGGGTACGGGTAGGGGTACGGGTGTCGGTCACGGCTTCGCCGGGCGCTCGGGCAGCGGCACCCCGGCCACCGCCAGGGCCTTCGGCGACAGCTCGTCGCGCTGCCAGCCGAGCGACGAGAACCGGCTCAGGCCGTCGCCCTCGTTGTTGTGGCCCAGCAGCACCGAGTACAGGTTCACCGTCTCCGGCTCCTGGAGCTGCTCCGCGAACGGCACGTCCTCGAACCGGGTCACCCGGCGGTGCCGCACCAGCAGCGAGCCGTACCGGCGGTCGTAGTCCTCCGGCGTGAACGTCAGCACGCCGCACTGGCCGTCGACCGCGCCCGGGTCGACGCTCTCCCGGCAGGTGCGGATCACGGAGTGGCTGCCGTTGACGAACCGGAAGATCGTCAGGTTGCGCCGGAACGCCGAGTGGTCCACGGCGATCTGCTGGACCAGCGTCGGCACGATGTCCGGCACCATCGCGGCCGTGCCGTCGCCGGTGAACGAGATGACGTTCTCGTCCCGGCGGGTCGCGATGCCCGGCAGCGCCATCAGCCCGTCGCCCGTCAGCCCGCGCCCGTACCAGCCGGAGAACGACTTGCTGGTGCGCGGCAGGCTGTTGACCGCCGACAGGCCGGCCCGGCCGATGTCGTAGACGCCGACAGCGGTAGTCCTGCTCGCGGATCAGCCCGTCGAGGACGCCGCGCAGCCGACGGAAGAAGTGGTTGGTGGTCATGGGCAGCACCGGGAGCAGGCCGATGACGTCGCCGTCGGAGTCGCGGGACGAGGCGATGGCCGCGCGGCGGAACTCCAGCACCTCCGGGTCGACGTCCAGCCGCTCGCGCAGGGTGCGCAGCACGCCCTCGATGTCGGCGACCACGCCCAGGCCGGTGAACGGCGTCCGGTCCACCTCCCGTTCGACGATCTGGACGGGGGCGAGCTGCCGCAGCGAGATCTCCGAGAACGGGGTGTCGATCTGCGGTATGGGGGTGCTGACGAACGTCACCGCCTGCTCGCCGCCCGGCCGCAGCGCGCCGTCCTTGTACAGGTACTCGAAGACGCGCGGCGAGTAGCCGTACCTGCTCAGCGTGCCGATGTACTCGTCGACGGTCCGGCCGTCCCGGTAGCGGTTGACGGTGCCGGGCCGCGCCACCGAGTCGGCGAGGCCGATGCCCGCCTCCCGCGCCAGCTCGTACATCAGCTCCAGGGCCGGGCCGCTCAACGGGCCGACCTGGCACAGCAGTCGGCGGCGCTCGGTGTTGAGCAGGGTGACCAGCCGGTCGACCTCGGGGAGCGGACCGCCTCGACGGCCGGGCGCGGCGCGGTCCGGGGGATCTCGGGCCGCTGGTCGTCGGGGAGCGTCGTCTGGAGGACGTCGCGCGGCGCGATGATCACGACCGGGCCCTTGCCGGCCGCGTACGCCTCGAACGCCTCCGCGAGGCCGCGGGCGATGCCCGCGGAGCGCGGAATGTGCACCACCGGGAAACCACGGGCGAGCAGCGAGGGACGGCTGTCCTCGGTGAGGTGCATGGTGCCCTGGAAGGGGTGCCAGGCGTCCAGCTTGGAGTCGCAGCAGACGATGAAGCCGCGGGTGCCGACGGAGATGTGGTTGGCGAGCGTGCCGCGGAACTCCTCGTGCATGCCGCTCGTCGCCACGATCGCGAACGGCGCGCCGACCAGCGTCCAGCGGGCCAGCGCCGAACAGGCCAGGCTGTGCTCGCTCGGACCGCGCACGATCGGGTTGCCGTTGCCGACGGCCCGCCGCTCGATGTCGTCGATGAACGTGGCGACGCCGGAGCCGGTGTAGTAGTGCAGGCCCCAGGCCGAACCCGCCTCGGCGGTCAGGAAGTCGGAGAGGGCGTCGGCCATGGTGCTGGTCTTCCGGGCCGGCCGCAGCCGCCGGTTGGAGTGCAGCTGCACGGAGTCGACGATCGCGCAGGCGAGGTCGGCGGTCACCACCCGCGGCGGTCGGTCGGGCGGAACGTCGGCCGGACGCCACTCGGACGCCGGCCGGAAGGTCAGGCGGGACGCCGGCTCAGGCCGGAGGTCGCTCGGAAGGTCAGGCCGGACGCCGTTCGGAAAGCGCCGCGGAATCCGGGTCGCGCAGCCGGACGACGGCGGACCAGAGGGCGTTCCCCGGTTGCCGCGGATCGGCCTGCGGGAGCCGGGAGACGAGCCGCATCAGCGGGGAAAGGCGGCGCCATTTCGCCGCCGCGGACAACTGGGTGCCGACGCGTTCCACGGTCCAGCCGGCGCGTTCCCAAGAAAGCGACTCCGTCGTCCGGCGCGAATACGACGGGCGCGTTGTTCTCGCGGCTCGCCCGGGCCGAAAGCCGGCGGATGAGCGGGCCGATGACGTCGGCCGTCCACCACGTCACCCGGCAGGATTTCAGATCCGCCGAGAGGGCGTGGACCTCGGACGCGTCCAGATATAACAGAAGCCCTTCCGTGATGACGAGCGTCCGGCCGCCGCCGGCCGTCGCCGAGGCCAGGAAGGCGCGGCGGGCGGCGGCGCCGGTGAGGTCCACGGCGGTGCGCGAGAGGACGCAGCGCGGCTTCTCGGCGGCCAGCGCCCGCTCCTTCTCCTCGATGATCCCCGGCAGGTCGGCCTCCACCCACTCCAGGGAAGAGGGCAGGTCAAGGCGGTACGGCCGGGTGTCGAAGCCCGCCGCCAGGTTGATCACCCGGGTGCAGCCCTCGGCCACGCACTCCTCGACCAGCAGATCGATGAGCTTAATCCGGGCGATGAAGAACCAGCCGTTGCCGAAACCCCGCCGGGCCTCCCCGGCGATCACCCGGCCGCGCTCGCCGGCCAGCGCGGCCGCGTACGGATCGCTGAACAGCCGGTCCCGGCGGGCGGATTCCCTGGCCCGGTACTCGGCGACCCAGCGCGCGGTATCCGAGACATTGTCGATAACCGGTTTCCGCTCACCCGAGCGGACCCTTTCAGGGGAACCGAGAGGTTTCAACTTCCTTTCCTCCTCGGGGGTTTGTGAGCGATCCGTTACTCTGTTCGCTCTGCTGTGCCGTCCGATACGCTGCTGTGCCGTCCGCGCCCGTCAGCCGAAGGAGTCCGCGTCATGACCGTCCCCCGTGCGCGTCGCGTCGACGTTCCGCAATCCCTCCGGAAAGCCGGGGAATTCACCGACCCCCACTACGCCTCGGCCTACGCCATAGCGGTCGGCGACGCCCGCTCCCGGACGCCGGAGGAGTGGGCCCGGGCCGCGATCGAGGAGGCACCGGCCGCGCTGCGGTTCTTCCTGCGCTTCGGGTGGACGAAGGTGCTGGGGCTGCGCATGGGGCCCAAGTCCGGGTCCGCCGAGCACGTCCTCGGGTGGCGCATCACGGACTCCACCCCGAACGCGCTGACCATGGACGGGCATTCGGGCCTGTTCTCCTCCTACAACGTGGTGCTCACCGAGAACTCGACGCTGGTGTGGGCCACCGCCCAGCACTTCAAGGGGCGCGGAGCCGGCCTGCTGTGGGGGCTGGCCCGGCCGGTGCACCAGATCGCCGTGCCCTACCTGCTGCGGCGCTCCTGCAAGGCGGGGCAGCGCGCCGCCGGCCCGGCGGCGGGGTAACACCGCCCGGAGCCGCCCCGCGCGTCCCGTCCCGCGGCCGTGCCCCGCACCGTGGTGGCGTCCCGCGGCCTGAGCGCGGGGGAACGGCCGCGGCCGTCGCGCGAGACGGCCGGGCGCTGGTCACGCGGTGGGTCACGCAAGAGCCGGAAAACAGAAGAACCCCAGCTGAGCTGGGGTTCTTCGTTGTGTCCGAGGGGGGACTTGAACCCCCACGCCCGATAAAGGGCACTAGCACCTCAAGCTAGCGCGTCTGCCATTCCGCCACCCGGACCAGGTGTCGTTTCCTCGGGGTGTTCCCCGCGGCGACATGGAAAACAATACCAGGTTTGGAGCGGTGCTCGATCACCTGGGCGGAGGGCCGTTCCGGGGCTGCGACCAGCGGGTTCTTGCGGGAGTGTGTCGGCAGGATTGCGGCCTTGGGCTGGGGCGGCGGCGGGTGGAGGATGGCGGTGGGCCCACGCCGGGGGTCCGCGCGAGAGGGCTCCCGGGGGCGAACCACGAGGAGGCAGTGTGAGCGCGGAACAGACAACGGGCGCCGAGAACGAGGTCGTGGACATCTGCCGCGACCTGATCCGGATCGACACCAGCAACTACGGCGACCACTCCGGGCCCGGCGAGCGCGCCGCCGCCGAGTACGTGGCCGAGAAGCTCGCCGAGGTGGGGCTGGAGCCGCAGATCTTCGAGTCGCACCCCGGGCGGGCATCGACCGTGGCGCGGATCGAGGGGGAGGACCCGTCGCGGCCGGCGCTGCTGATCCACGGGCACACGGACGTCGTCCCGGCCGACGCCGCGGACTGGACCCACCATCCGTTCGCGGGCGAGATCGCCGACGGGTGCCTGTGGGGGCGCGGCGCGGTGGACATGAAGGACATGGACGCGATGACCCTCGCGGTCGTCCGCGACCGGATGCGGACCGGGCGCAAGCCCCCGCGCGACGTGGTGCTCGCCTTCCTCGCGGACGAGGAGGCGGGCGGCACGTACGGCGCCCGCTATCTGGTGGACAGGCACCCCGGGCTGTTCGAGGGGGTCACCGAGGCGATCAGCGAGGTCGGCGGCTTCTCGTTCACCGTCAACGAGAACCTGCGGCTCTACCTGGTCGAGACGGCCCAGAAGGGCATGCACTGGATGCGGCTGACCGTGGAGGGCACCGCCGGCCACGGTTCCATGACCAACACCGACAACGCGATCACCGAGCTCTGCGAGGCGGTCGGCCGGCTGGGGCGGCACCAGTTCCCGGTACGGGTGACCAAGACCGTGCGGTCCTTCCTCGACGAGCTGTCGGACGCGCTGGGCACCCCCCTGGACCCCGAGGACATGGAGGCCACCCTCGCCAAGCTGGGCGGCATCGCCAAGATCATCGGGGCGACGCTGCGGAACACGGCCGCGCCGACGATGCTCGGCGCCGGCTACAAGGTGAACGTCATCCCCGGACAGGCCACGGCGCACGTCGACGGCCGGTTCCTGCCCGGGTACGAGGAGGAGTTCCTCGCCGACCTCGACCGGATCCTCGGGCCGCGGGTCAAGCGCGAGGACGTGCACGCGGACAAGGCGCTGGAGACCGGGTTCGACGGGGACCTCGTCCAGGCGATGCAGACGGCGCTGCGGGCCGAGGACCCGATCGCCCGCGCCGTGCCGTACATGCTCTCCGGCGGCACCGACGCCAAGTCCTTCGACGACCTCGGGATCCGCGGCTTCGGGTTCGCCCCGCTGAAGCTGCCGCCCGAGCTGGACTTCGCCGGGATGTTCCACGGGGTGGACGAGCGCGTCCCCGTCGATGGTCTGACATTCGGTGCGCGCGTGCTCGACCGGTTCCTGGATGAGTGCTGACACGCTTTCTGAAAGAGCGTCAGGTTGTGCGGAGTTGGCGCTTTTTTAGCCGGAAAGAGTGAACGCGCTCAAGGTTACGTAGCCCGATTCCCCCCGTGTCGTTACAGGGTGTGCGGTCCGCGGCTGGGATCGCATTCCAACAAGGAGGAATCCAATGCTCAAGAAGGTCGTCGCCACCGCGGCTGCCACCGGTGGTCTCGTGCTCACGGGCGCGGGTCTGGCAGCGGCGGCCGGCGGGGCGCAGGGCGCCGCGGTGAACAGCCCCGGCGTCGTCTCGGGCAACGTGGTCCAGGTTCCGGTCTCGGTTCCGGTCAACCTGTGCGGCAACACGGTCAACGTCGTCGGGCTGCTCAACCCCACGCACGGCAACGTCTGCGTCAACAAGTGACGTCGCCCCTCACCGGGTGAGGGATGGAGAACCGGGCGGCTCCGGAGCGCGCGCCATGCGCCCCGGGGCCGCCGGGCTTTCGACCCGGACACCGTGCGCGGGCAGCACGCCCGCGCACGTTCCGCATGGCAAGCAGTAGTAGCAGAGGGGCAAAGCAATGCGACAGGTCGCCAAAAAGGGCCTGCTCACCGTCGCGGCAGCGGGCAGCGTGCTCGCCGTGACCGGTGGCTACGCGTACGCGGACTCGGGTGCCCAGGGCGCCGCCGCGCACTCCCCGGGCGTCGCGTCCGGGAACACCGTCCAGGTGCCGGTCCACGTGCCGGTCAACGTCTGTGGCAACACCGTGAACGTCGTCGGGGCGCTCAACCCCGCCTCCGGAAACACCTGTGTCAACGGGGGTCACGGGGGCCACGGGGGTCACGCTTCCCACGGGCAGGGCCACGGCCACGGCGGCGGTCACGACCAGGGTCACGGGCACGGCGGCGGGCACCACGGCGGCGGCTCCGGGGCGGAGGGCGCGGCCGTCGGCTCGCCCGGCATCGCCTCCGGGAACGTCGTCCAGGCGCCGGTGGACGTGCCGGTCAACGCCTGCGGCAACTCCGTGGACGTGGTCGGTGTCGCCAACCCCACCTTCGGCAACGCCTGCATCAACGGGGGCCACGACCACGGGAGGGGCCCGGACCACACCCGGCCGCACCACCCGGGCGAGCCCTCGCACCACCACCCGCCGGCCGACAAGCCGCACGGGGACGACGGGGACCACCACGGGAACCACCACGGGGACCACGACAAGGGCAAGCCGTGCGACGAGCACCCGCCGGCCGGGCACCACAACCCGCCCGCCGAGCACTCGGTGCACAAGCCCGGCCACGTCACCCCCGGTCCGGTCACCTCGGGCCCGATCGTCCCGGTGGCCGTGGTGAAGGACGCGCACCGTCCGGCCCAGCAGGCCGCCGCGGCGGTCGAGGAGAAGGACGACCAGCTCGCGCACACCGGCGCGGGTGAGCTGGGCATGGCCGGCGCCGCGAGCGCGGCCCTGCTGCTCGGCGGCGCCGTCCTCTACCGCCGGGCGCGCGCCGGTCAGCAGGGCTGACCCTGCCGACCCGGTGGCCTGGTGGCCCGGTGGGCTGAGCGGTGAGGCCGGCCCGGAGGCGGCGCTGATCGGACGCGCCTGAACCGGCGGAGCCGGTCGGTGCTTCGCCGAGCGGGCGCACGCACCGAAGCGCGGGAGCGGGTTCCGGACACCGGGGCCCGCTTCCGTCGTTTCCGCCGGGCCCGGCGCCTCCGTCGTTCCCCCTGAGGTCCGGCGCCTCCGTCGTCTCCGCCGGGCCCGTCGCCGTCCGGCTTCTTGCCGTCCGGCCGTGCGGCGGACCGCCGTTCGGCCCCGACGCCGCTGCCGCCGCCGCCCGGCTCGGAAGACGCCCGTCACCGGCCCCGGACGACGCCTTCGGCGCCCGCTCCGCGGCCCGGGCGCGGCCCTACCAGGTGGCGCGCACCTGGCGGATGATCCTGCGGCGCAGCCGCACTCTTCGGCTGCCGTCGGGGAAGAGGCGCAGTCGGTCCAACTCCCAGTGTCCGTACTCGGCGTGGTCGGTCAGCAGTCGCGTGGCAGCACCTCGGGAGACCCCTCGCGGCACATACACATCACAGAATTCGTATTCCGGCATCGCATCTATTGTGCGGGAACAGCCCCGGTACGGATAGCGTCTGCACTATGTCTGATGCTGCGCAGCCAACCGCCGCCGAGGTACGGGCCGCCGCCGAGGCGGTCAAAGCCGCTCTGGACCGCCACCTCGACGCCGTCGAACGCCGGTCGGGGGAGGACGACCCGGCCGTCTACGCCGCGTTCAACGAGCTGGCCGCGGCAGCCGAGGCGTACGACGAGCTGCTGTACGACGCCTACGACGAGGTCACCCCCTTCGAGATCCCGGGCGACGACTCGCTGCCCGCCTACGCAGGCCCCGACGAGCCCAGCGCGCTGAGCGTGCTGATCCGCCGGGACTACGCGGTGGCCGAGCCGCAACGGCTGCTCGCCCAGGCCCAGCGGGTCGCGGACCTGGACCCCGACGTCCCCGACCTGGCGCCCGGCTCCCACCGGCCCGGAGGCGGCGCGGGGATCGTGGGCGGCAGCGTGCACGCGGCCCTCGGCGTGCTCTTCGGCGAGTACGAACCGGACGAAATCGCCTCCCGGCACAAGGAGTTCGGCCTGGAGGAGGGCGACTCCACGCTCTGGGTGGCCGCACTCGACGACCTGGCCGAACCGGGGGAGTGGCTGTCGGCCCCCTTCGACCAGGCCGACCCGCAGCGGGTGGTCTGCCGGTTCGACGTCAGCGCCGTGTTCGACGAGGAACTGGACGATCTCGACGACGACGGGCTGGACGACGTGGTGCTGGGCGTCGCGGAGGACGACGGGATGCTCGGCGTCGTGTCCGATGACGACGACATCGAAGTGGTCGACGACCTCGACGACGAGGCGGAGACCGACGGCGCGGGCGGCGCTGGCGGCGCGGGGGCGCCGGGCGGCCGGAAGGGCCCGGGCGCTCCCCGCTGACCGGCCCGGCCGCAGGGCTCGCCGGACCGGGGGCCGGCCGACCCGGGGGTTCCCGGGTCGGCCCTGGGGTCGGCCGGCCCCTCCCGGCCGCGGAGCGGGCCTGCCGGGAGCGCGCCGGTCCGGGCCGGTCCGGTAACTCCCGTGGGGTCGGGGCCCCTTGCCCGTGAGCCCTGCTCGCGGCGGGGCCGTTTCGGGGAGGAAGGGCGCGCACCGGGTTGCTCGGGCCCTGGTTGGTACCTCTGGGGCCGGGCCCCTTGCCTGTGGGGCCTGCTCGCGGCGGGGCCGTTTCGGGGAGGAAGGGCGCGCACCGGGTTGCTCGGGCCCTGGTCGGTACCTCTGGGGCCGGGCCCCTTGCCTGTGGGGCCTGCTCGCGGCGGGACCGTTTCGGGGAGGAAGGGCCCGCGCCGGGTTGCTCGGGCCCCGGTTGGTACCTCTGGGGCCGGGCCCCTTGCCTGTGGGGCCTGCTCGCGGCGGGGCCGTTTCGGGGAGGAAGGGCCCGCGCCGGGTTGCTCGGGCCCCGGGGCGGTATCTCGCCTCCCGGTCCGCGACGGGGTTTCGGGTCTCGGGCGGTCCTGCCGCTCCCGGTGGGCCTCAGGTCGAGGGTCGCGTACGGGTGCGGGCCGGCGCCTCGGGCCCCCGGGCCCGGGCGGTCCGGACCCCGTACCCCGCACCGGAAGCACCGGAACGCCGCTTCGTCAGCCCTCGCGTGACGGCGGCCGGCGAGGCGGCCGGCCGCCGTGGGGTCACCCGGCGGGCGCCGTCTGCGGTTTCAGCAGCGTGCGGAGCCGGGTGCTCCGTTCCTTTGCCGGGACCTCCGCCACGGCACGCGGCAGGTCCTGGCCCACGCCGTGGACGACGGACAGGTGGCGCTCGCCGCGGCCGAACGCCGTGTAGACCCAGGACCGGGTCAGTCCGGGGCCCGCGTCGCCGGGCAGGACGACCACCGCGGCCGGCCAGCGGGTACCGGCCGCCTGGTGGGCGGTGACGGCCCAGCCGTGCCGCACCGCGTCGGCCACCCGGCCGGGCGGGACGACGACCTGGGTGCCCGAGCAGTCGAGCCGCAGCCCGTCCGCGTCGCCGGAGACCACGGTCCCCGGGACCATCCGGCCGGGGGCGGGGACGTACGCGATCCGGTCGCCGGGGTCGAAGCCGCCGAAGCGGCCCGGTCCGGGGTTGAGCCGCTCCTTCAGCGCGGCGTTGAGCGCACGGGTGCCGACGGCGCCGCCGTGGCCGACCGTGACGACCTGGGTGGCCTCGGGCGGGACGCCGATCGCGCGGGGGACCGAGTCGGCGACGAGCTGCACCGTGCGGTGCACGGCCTCGCCCGCGTCCCGCACCGGGACGATGACGACCTCCTTGCCGGGCGCGTCGACCCGCAGCAGCTCGCCCGCCCCGATGCCGGAGAGCAGTTCCCCGAGGGGGCCGGGGTCGGGGGTGCGGGAGACGACGACCGGGCAGGCGCGGGCCGCCAGGACGTCGCCGAACACCCGCCCGGGCCCGGCCGGCCCCAGCTCGGCGGGGTCGCCGGAGAGGACCAGCCGGGCGCCGTCGGGCAGCGACTCCACCAGCGCGGCGGCCGTCTCGACGTCCAGCCGGGGCGCGTCGAGCACCGCCAGCAGGTCGACGGCGAGCGCCCCCTCGGCGTCCCGCTCCGGCCCCTCCCGGCCGGCGAGCAGGCCGGCGACCGTGACCGCCTCGGCGTCCCCGGCGGCGGCCAGGCGCCGCCGGCCGTCCTCGGTGAACGCCGCCGCCACCGCGCGGAGGCCGAGCGCGCGGGCCGCCGCGACGACCGCCGCGGGCTCGGCGCGCGCCGCCTCACCGCCGCTGTGCGCCACCAGGCCGGAGGCGGCCACGGCGCGGATCAGCTCGGCGGCCGACGGCGAGGGGGCCGCGGCGGCGGCGCCCTCCCAGTCCAGGTCCCGGGCGGTGAGCGTGCCGAGCAGCCGGGCGAGCCCGTCGGCCAGGCTCTCCTCGGCCATGGCGTACCGGTCCAGGCCCAACAGGGTCCGGACCGGCACCTCCGCCTCGCCGGCCTCCTCCTCGGGGGTCTCCGGGGCCCGCAGCGGCTCCTGGAAGACCAGCACCGAACCGTCCGCGATCACCTCGCCCAGCGCCTCGTCCGGATCCGGGACGGCCCGGCGGGCGAGCTCCTCGCGCAGGGCGGACGCCTCCAGCACGGTGTGCCCGGCGAGCGCGGCACGCTCCAGCAGCCGGCCGACGAGGGCTCTGGCCCGCCGTGCGTCGCCCGGTCCGCACGCGTCGCCGAGCAGCGCGCGGGCGAAGCCGTCCGCCTGCTCGGGGCGTACGCCCGCGACGCCCAGCAGCAGCCACGGGTCCTCGCGCAGCGCCTCGGCGGCCTGCTCGCCGAGCGCGGTCACGACCGCCCCGGCCAGGCTCTCGGGCGCCCCGCCCGCGACCAGCACCCGCCGCACCTCCGCGAGCACCTCCTCGTCCAACGGCGCCTCCGCGAGCGGTCCTTCGACGGCGGGCGCGGCGGCCCGGCTCACCCGCCGCGGCGCTCGCGCCGCCGGCCGAGCCGGCTCGGTGAAGAACGACGCGGCGGACCGCTCCCCGCTCTCCACGGCCCGCACGGCCGCGGCCAGCGCCTCCGCGACGGCGGACCGCTTGGGCGGCGTGCCGCCGCCGCTGTCGGGGGTGGCGTTCGCGGGGGCGGCCGGGTCCGCAGCCTCGGCGGGGGCTCGGCCTCGTCGGCCGTCGGGGGCGGCCGGGTCGTCCGGCGTCGCGTCGCGCGCGGGGGCGGCCGGGTCGTACGACGCCGCGTCGCGCGCGGGGGCGGCGGCTGTCCGGCCGTCGGTGCCGCCGCCGCTGTCGGGGGCGGCCGGGTCGCCGACGGCGTTGCCGTCATGGCCGGCCGCGCCGCTCGCCGCGCCGTCCGGGCCCGCGCCGGAGCCCGGGCGGTCGCCCTGCGTCCCCCCGGCCCCGCCCGGCTCGCCGTCCGTCGCCGTGCCGGCCGCGTGCCGACCGGTCGGTACGTCAGCCGGTAGGTCGTCCCGTGCGCCGGGCGCGTGGCCCGGCGTCGCGCCGGGCCCTGCCGCGCCCTGGGCCGTGGCCCGCGCTGCCGGCACGGTGTCTTCGGGGCTCGGCGCCGACGCGTCGTCCGGGGTCGTCCGAGGGGCGGCGACCGGTGCTTCCGGGGCCCTGCCCTCGCCCTCGTCCTCGACCGGGCGGGCGAGGCCGTCCACGAGAGCGGCGTCCTCCCTGCCCGGGGCCGGAACCGGTGCCTCGGCCGGAGCGCCCGAGGCGGCCGCGGCGGCCTTCTCCATACCCGCAGGGGCCGTACCAGCGGTGTCCGCGCTGCCGGGGCCCGCATTGCCGGCAGCCTTCTGCGGATCGTCTCCGTCCCCGTCCCCGCTCTCCGGCGAGCTCGCGACGGGCTCGGTGCCCTCGGCCGTCGAAGCGCTGCCCTCCGGGGATTCCGGCGCGCCCGCGCCCGTCTCGGCGCCCGCGCCCGGCTCCGCGCCCTCGGTCGTCAGCGTGCCGTCTCCCGCGGACCCCGCCGCGGCCGCGACGGTCCCCCCGTTCCCGTCCTCGTCTCCGCTCCCGCCCCCGGCCGCCGAGGCGTCGGGTCCGTCGGTCCGGGCCCCGGTCGGGTCCGGTGTCGCGGACGTCGTCCCGTTCGTGGCCGCGGGGGCGGCCTCGCCGTCGAGGCGGTCCGTGTTCACAGCTCGCTCCAGTCCTGATCGGGGTAGCGGTGCACCGGCGCCGACACGTCGTCGAGCGCTTGGCAGATCTCGTCCGGAAGCGTAAGGGCTTCCACTGACAACGCCGCCCTGAGCTGACGCGCCGTGCGAGCGCCGACGATCGGGGCGGTGACGCCGGGGCGGTCGCGGACCCAGGCGAGGGCGATCTGGAGGGGCGTGGTGGCGAGGCCGTCGGCGGCGGTGGCGACGGCGTCGACGACGCGGCGCGCCGGCTCCTCCAGGTACGGGGCGACGAAGGGGGCGAGGTGTTCGGAGGCGCCCCGGGAGTCGGCGGGCGTCGTGCGGCGGTACTTGCCGGTGAGCACGCCCCGGCCCAGCGGGGACGAGGGCAGCACGCCGACGCCCAGGTCCAGGGCGGCGGGCAGCACTTCGCGTTCGATGCCGCGCTGGAGCAGGGAGTACTCCATCTGCGTACTCGCCAGCCGGGTGCGCGTTCCCGGCGCGGCCAGCTGCCAGGTCGCGGCCTTGGCGAGCTGCCAGCCGCAGAAGTTCGAGACGCCGGCGTACCGGACGCGGCCGCTGGCGACGGCGGTGTCGACGGCCTGGAGGGTCTCCTCCAGCGGCGTACCGGGGTCGAAGGCGTGCAGTTGCCACAGGTCGACGTGGTCCGTGCCGAGGCGGGCGAGGGAGGCGTCGAGGGCGGCCAGCAGGTGGCCGCGCGAGGTGTCGGCGCGGTGGCCGGGGTCCAGGACGCTGCCGGCCTTCGTCGCCAGGACGAGGTCGCGGCGCGGGACGACGGTGTCGAGGAGCCGGCCGAGGAGGTACTCGGCGGCGCCGCCCGCGTACACGTCCGCCGTGTCCACGAGCGTCCCGCCCGCCTCGTGGAAGACCCTGAGCTGCTCGCCGGCCTCCTGCTCGTCGGTGTCCCGTCCCCAGGTGAGCGTGCCGAGTCCGAGCCGGGAGACGCGCAGGCCCGTGCGGCCGACATGCCTTTGCTCCATGACGGGTGAGCGTATCGGCCGGGTGGGGGCGGGCCGGCCGACGGCGGACGATCAGGGTGTCCGGTCCGGGGTCCGGTGTCTGGTGTCCGGCTCGGGCTCGGGACCCGGCTCGGGCTCCCGGTCACGCGTCCGGCTCGGGCTCGGGACCCGGCTCGGGCTCCCGGTCACGCGTCCGGCTCGGCGTCCGGCCTCCGGCGGCGTCCTCGGCAGCCGGTTCCTTACCAGCCCATGCCCGGCCGGCCCCCGGCTCCGGCCCCAGCGCTCCGGCCCCAACCCTCCGGCCCGCGCCCCCGGCGCCGAAGCACCCGGTGACGTACCACGGGTCCGCGCGCTACAGTCCCCGGAACGACGACGTTACTGATGGGTAGGGAGAGCGGGATGCGGCTCGGAATCAACCTCGGCTACTGGGGCGCCGGGATGGACGCGGACAATCTCGCGGTCGCCAAGGAGGCCGACCGGCTCGGCTACGCGGTCTGCTGGGCCGCGGAGGCGTACGGCTCCGACGCGCCCACCGTCCTCTCCTGGGTCGCCGCGCAGACCGAGCGCATCGACGTCGGCTCGGCCATCTTCCAGATCCCCGCCCGTACCCCCGCCATGACGGCCATGACCGCCGCCACCCTCGACTCGCTCTCCGGCGGCCGGTTCCGGCTCGGCCTCGGCGTCTCCGGCCCGCAGGTATCCGAGGGCTGGTACGGCGTGAAGTTCGACAAGCCGCTCGCCCGCACCCGCGAGTACGTCGAGATCGTCCGCAAGGCCATGGCCCGTGAGCGCCTGACGCACGAGGGCGAGCACTGGACGCTGCCGCTGCCCGGCGGCCCCGGCAAGCCGATCAAGCTGACCGTGCACCCGGTGCGCGAGCACATCCCGCTGTACATCGCGGCCATCGGCCCCAAGAACCTGGAGCAGACCGGCGAGATCGCCGACGGCGCCCTCGTCCTCTTCTTCGCCCCCGAGCTCGCCGAGGAGACCACGCTCGGGTCGATCCGCGCGGGCCGCGCCAAGGCCGGCAAGGACATGGAAGGCTTCGACCTCGTCCCGACCGTCCCGCTCGCCCTCGGCGACGACGTCGCCGCCCTCGCCGACACCTTCCGCCCCTACACCGCGCTCTACGTCGGTGGCATGGGCAGCGCCAAGCAGAACTTCTACAACCGGCTCGCGGTGCGCATGGGCTACGAGAAGGAGGCCGCCGAGATCCAGGAGAAGTACCTCTCCGGCGACAAGAAGGGGGCCGCCGCGGCCGTTCCGCAGCAGCTCATCGACTCGACGTCGCTGCTCGGCTCCGTGGAGCGGATCTCCGACCGGATGCGCGCCTACGCCGACGCCGGTGTCACCACGCTGTCCCTCAACCCCTCGGGCTTCACGCTGGAGGAGCGGATCGCCGGGCTGCGCGCCGGCGTCGAGGCGCTGGAGCGGGCCGGACTCGCCTGACGCCCACGGAAGGCCCTGCGGCCGTGGTGGGGGCTCGGGGGTCTTCCCCGCCACGGCCGGCACCGGGCTCAACGCCCCCGCGCCCGCCGGGTTACGCAGCCGGGGGCGCCCGGGGCGCGCGCCCGTCGTCGTCCGTTCGGCCGAGCGCCCGCCGCCTCCTGGCTGGCGCCCCCCTCGGTGGGGACCTTGACTGGTTCCCACGGAGGTGAGGGCCATGCTCACGGCCAGAAGTCTGTTCCAGGAGATCCTCGACGACGACGAGGCGTTCCGCCTGTTCTGCTCCATCGCCGCGAGCGGCGAGGCGCAGGGCGGCTGGGAGAACGGCCGGATCTCCGCCCTGGTGCCCGAGAGCCTCCGCGCCCTCGCCCCCAAGATCGCCCGGCATGGCGCGGACGAGGACAAACACGGCCGCATCTTCCTGGCCCTGCTGCGCCGACGCGGTCTGGAACCGGCCGAGGTGCCCCCGGAGACCGACTACACGATGCTCCTCGAACGCCGCGGCATCGGCCTGCCGCACGCCCAACTGCGGGCGGACGAGCCGCTGTCCGTCCGGGACGTCATCGCCTATCTGGCGCACAGCCGGGTCACCGAGCAGCGGGCCGCCGACCAGATGCGGATGCTCACCCACCACTTCGGCGACCACCCCGAGGTCGGCCGCGCCCTCCGGATGATCTGCCACGACGAGGCCAACCACCTCGCGTACTGCCACGAGGAACTGCTGCGGCTCGCCGCCGCCGGGCACGGCCGGACGATCCACACCCTGCTGCGCGAGTGCGCCCTCGCCGAGGCCGTCGTGTACCGGGACGTCGGCCTCGCCGTCATGGGGCGTATGGGACGCCTGTTGAACTGGCCCCGCGCCAAGTCGGCCGC
Source organism: Streptomyces mobaraensis (assembly GCF_020099395.1). NCBI lineage: Bacteria > Bacillati > Actinomycetota > Actinomycetes > Kitasatosporales > Streptomycetaceae > Streptomyces > Streptomyces mobaraensis. Next base: position 6,038,938 of record NZ_CP083590.1, read on the forward strand.
CCTCGCCGCGGGCGTCCACGCCCTGTACGCGGCCGAACGGCTCGGCGGACGGCGGCGGATGGTCTCCCTGCGGATGCCGGAGCGGCGGGACGCGCTGGGCGGCGGGGCGGTGGCGGTGGCGCCGGAGTTCGCCTGAGGACGAGACCTCAGGCTCCCGCGGTCGCGGAGGCCGGTCTCCGGGACCGCCGCGGACCGGCCCCCGCGACCGCGGACCGATCCGTCCGGTCCGGACCAGTCCGATCCGGTACCAGCCGGACCATTCGGACCGATCACGTCCGGTACCAGCCGTGGCCGTGGCTGTAGCCGGACCCGCCCTACAGCCACCCCCGCCGCTTGAACAGCCGGTACAGCAGCACCACCACGCCCACCATCAACAGCAGCGCCGCCGGATACCCCCACACCTGCTGCAACTCCGGCATATGGACGAAGTTCATTCCGAACACCCCGGCGATCATCGTCGGGGCCGCCGCCATCGCCGCCCAGGCGGAGATCTTCCGCATGTCGTCGTTCTGCTGCACGCCCATCTGGGCCAGATGGGCGGAGAGGATGTCCGAAAGCAGCCGGTCCAGCTGCTCCACCGCCTCGTTCGCCCGCGCCAGATGGTCGCCCACGTCGCGGAAGAACGGCCGCGCCTCCTCGTTGACGAACGGCAGGCCGGCGCCGGCCAGCCGGGCCACCGGTTCGGCGAGCGGCACGGTGGCCCGCCGGAACTCCACCACCTGCCGTTTGAACGCGTAGATCCGGGAGGCGATGTTCTTGTTGTCGATGCCGAGTGGGGCGAACACCTCGGTCTCCAGCTCGTCCAGATCGGCCTGGAGCAGCCCGGACACCTCCGTGTAGTGGTCGACGACCGCGTCGCTCACCGCGTACAGCACGGACGTGGGCCCGCAGCGCAGCAGGTCGGGCTGGTCCTCCAGGCGGGCCCGCAGCTCGGACAGCGGGTTGCCGGTGCCGTGCCGGACCGTCACCACGAAGGAGTCGCCGAGGAACAGCATCAGCTCGCCGGTGCTCACGGTGTCCGCGTCGTCGTCGTAGACGACGGGCTTGAGGACGACGAACAGCGAGTCGGCGTACACCTCCAGCTTGGGCCGCTGATGGGCCTTGAGGGCGTCCTCGACGGCCAGCGGATGGAGCCCGAACTCGCTGGTGACCAGGGCGAACTCGCTCTCCGTCGGTTCGTGCAGGCCGACCCAGAGGAAGGCGTCCCCGTCGGCGCGCGCCTGGTCGAGCGCGTCGGAGAAGTCGGCCGGACCGTCCGTGCGGTGTCCGTTCCGGTAGATGGCGAAGTCCACGATCACGCGGGCATTCTCCCTTCCCGGCTCCCCTTCCGGGGCCGTTCGCCGTGCGCACCGCCGGAGACCTTCGTCGCACCGCCGGCGGTGTGCGCCCGGGGCCGTCGTAGGCTGGCGGGCATGCCCACCCTGATCCTGGTCCGGCACGGCCGGTCCACCGCCAACACCGGCGGCGTGCTCGCGGGATGGACTCCCGGTGTCGCCCTGGACGAGCGGGGCGCCGCCCAGGCCGCGGCCCTCCCGGACCGCCTGCGGGAGATCCCGCTCGCCGCTCTCGTCACCAGTCCCCTCCAGCGCTGTCAGGAGACCGTGGCCCCCCTGCTCGCCGCCCGTCCGGAGCTGCCGTCGCATACGGACGAGCGGATCGGCGAGTGCCACTACGGCGACTGGTCGGGCCGCAAGCTCGCCGAACTCCACGACGAGCCGCTGATGACCGTCGTGCAGCGGCACCCCTCCGCCGCCTCCTTCCCCGGCGGCGAGTCCCTACGCGCGATGCAGGCCCGCGCCGTGGACGCGGTCCGCGACTGGAACGACCGGATCGAGCGCGAACACGGCGCCGACGCCGTCTACGTCATGTGCTCGCACGGCGACCCGATCAAGGCGGTCGTCGCCGACGCGCTCGGGCTGCACCTCGACCAGTTCCAGCGGATCGCCGTCGACCCCTGCTCCCTCACGGTGATCCGCTACACCCCCCTGCGGCCGTACCTGCTGCGGCTGGGGGACACCGGCGAGACCGCGTCGCTCGCCCCGCGCCCGACGCCGCCGGGCGGGGCGGCGGGGGACCCCGGGGAGGCCGTGGTGGGAGGCGGTGCGGGAGCACCGTGATCCACATGCGCAGTAGGGTGGGTGCGCGGGGGCGCCGCCGCGGCGCCTGAGCCCGCCGAGCTTCCCGTGGTTCCCCGATCCCCCCTCCGACCACCGACACAATGGAGCAGGACGTTGTCCCGTCAGGTGTTCCTCTATGACCCGCCGGACCGCTTCGTCGCCGGTACGGTCGGGCTGCCGGGCCGCCGCACTTTCTTCCTCCAGGCCAGCGCGGCCGGCCGGACCACCAGCGTCGCCCTGGAGAAGGCGCAGGTGGAAGCGCTCGCCGAGCGCATCGACGAACTGCTGGACGAGGTCGTCCGGCGCACCGGCGGCAACGCCCCGGTCCCGGCCGTGGCCCCCGTCGAGTACGCCGACACCGCCCCGCTGGACACCCCCGTCGAGGAGGAGTTCCGCGTCGGCACCATGGCCCTGGCCTGGGACGCCGAGGGGCAGCGGATGGTCGTCGAGGCACAGGCCCTGGTCGAGCTGGAGGCCGACACCGACGAGGACCTGGCCGCCGCCGAGGAGCGCCTCCTCCAGGACGAGACCAACGGGCCGCCCATGCTGCGCGTACGCATCACCGGCACCATGGCCCGCGCCTTCGCCAAGCGCGCCCTGGACATCGTCAACGCCGGCCGGCCGCCCTGCCCGCTGTGCAGCCTGCCGCTCGACCCGGAGGGACACGTATGTCCGCGCCAGAACGGATACCGCCGCGGGGCGTGACCGCGCGGGAGCGCGGTGGGGTGCCGCCGGGGCCGGACGAGACCGGGGGGCCGGGCGACTCCGCCGGGCTGAGCGAGTCCGCCGGGCCGCGTGAGCCCGCCGGGTCCCGCGTGACCCCGCGGGAGCTGCTGGCCCGCGGTGAGCTCACCGTCCGCGGGCGGATCCGCGAGGCGTCCAACGCCGTCCTGTACTGCACGGTCGCCCACGAGGGCGTGACCGCGGCCTGCGTCTACAAGCCGGTCGCCGGGGAGCGCCCGCTCTGGGACTTCCCGGACGGCACCCTCGCCCAGCGCGAGGTGGCCGCCTACGAGCTCTCCGAGGCGATGGGCTGGGGCCTGGTCCCGCCGACCGTCCTCCGCGACGGCCCCTACGGGCCGGGCATGTGCCAGCTCTGGATCGACGGCCCGGCCGACGACGGCGCCGCCGAGGAGACGCGGCGCCTCCTCGCGCTGGTCGAGGGGGACGAACCCGGGCCCGGCTGGAAGGCCGTCGGTTACGCGGACGTCGGCGACGACCACACCGCCCTGCTCGTGCACGCCGACGACGAGCGGCTGCGCCGGCTGGCCGTCCTCGACGCGGTGATCAACAACGGCGACCGCAAGGGCGGCCACCTGCTGCCCGCCGCCGACGGCCGGCTCTACGCCATCGACCACGGCGTCACCTTCAACGCCGAGGACAAGCTGCGGACGTTGCTGTGGGGGTGGGCGGGGGAGCCGCTGACGGAGGAGGCGGTGGAGGCGCTACGGCGACTTTCGGCCGATCTGGCCGAGGGACGCCCCCTGGCGGGACGGCTGGCGGAGTTGATCACTCCGGCGGAGATCGACGCGTTGCGGGGGCGGGTGGCCGAGTTGTTGCGTACCGGGCGGCACCGGTCGCCCAGCGGGGAGTGGCCGGCCATCCCGTGGCCGCCGGTGTAGGCGCCTGCGGCGGGCTGGTTTTCAGCCCGTCCGGCGATTGAGGACAACCGCGCGGAGCGCGGTTTCGGGGGCGCGGGGGCGCAGCCCTCGCAGAAACGGTGAATGGGCGTGCCCCCTCTGGGGGAGGGACCGGGGCACACCCCCGCCCCCCGCGCAAGACCCCCTTCTCAGCCAACCGCCCCCTCCGGTTCGTATCCGGAACCCGCATCCGGTTACGCTCAGGACATGCATGCCTGGCCCGCTTCTGAGGTTCCCGCCCTGCCCGGCAAGGGCCGCGACCTCCGGATCCACGACACCGCGACCGGTGGACGGGTGACCCTCGTCCCCGGCCCCGTCGCCCGCCTCTACGTCTGCGGCATCACGCCCTACGACGCCACCCACATGGGGCACGCGGCGACCTACAACGCGTTCGACCTCGTGCAGCGCGTGTGGCTCGACACCAAGCGGCAGGTCCACTACGTCCAGAACGTGACGGACATCGACGACCCGCTGCTGGAGCGGGCCGCCGCCAACGGAGACGACTGGGAGGCCCTCGCCGAACGCGAGACCGCCCTGTTCCGCGAGGACATGACCGCCCTGCGGCTGCTGCCGCCGCGCCACTACGTGGGCGCCGTGGAGTCGATACCGAAGATCGTCCCGCTGGTGGAGCGCCTGCGCGACGCGGGTGCCGCCTACGAGCTCGACGGCGACGTCTACTTCTCCGTCGCCTCCGACGCCCACTTCGGCGAGGTCTCCGGCCTGGACGCCGAGGCCATGCGGCTGCTGTCCGCCGAGCGCGGCGGCGACCCGGACCGGCCGGGCAAGAAGAACCCCGTCGACCCGATGCTGTGGATGGCCGCCCGCCCGGGCGAGCCCAGCTGGGACGGCGCCTCCCTCGGCCCCGGGCGCCCCGGCTGGCACATCGAGTGCGTCGCCATCGCCCTGGAGTACTTCGGCATGGGCTTCGACGTCCAGGGCGGCGGCTCCGACCTGATCTTCCCGCACCACGAGATGGGCGCCTCGCACGCGCAGGCCCTCACCGGCGAGCACCCGTTCGCCAAGTCGTACGTCCACGCGGGCATGGTCGCCCTGCACGGCGAGAAGATGTCCAAGTCCAAGGGCAACCTCGTCTTCGTCTCCGCCCTGCGCCGCGAGGGCGTGGACCCGGCCGCGATCCGCCTCGCGCTGCTGTCCCACCACTACCGGGCCGACTGGGAGTGGACCGACGACGTCCTCGCCGAGGCCGTCGAGCGCCTCGCCCGCTGGCGCGCCGCCGTCTCCCGCCCGGACGGCCCGTCCGCCGACGCCCTGCTCGACGAGGTCCGCGAGGCCCTCGCCGACGACCTCGACGCCCCGGCCGCCCTGGCCGCGGTCGACCGCTGGGCCGCCGCCCAGGCCGCCGACGGCGGTACGGACGAGGGCGCGCCCGGCCTGGTGTCGCGGACCGTGGACGCGCTGCTGGGCGTCGCGCTCTAGCCCGCCCCGAGGACAGGAGGCGCTCCCCGCCACTGGTGGGGGGCGCCTCCTGCCGCGTTCGGCGCCTCAGGAGCCCGGGCAGGACCCCGGTACCCCGGTCGAGCCGCCGTCCCGGGCCCTCGTAGGCTTCGCACACGTCGAGCCGAGACGGGAAAGAGGTGCCTTTCCATGACGGAGACGGAGACGAATCCATGACGGAGACGAAGACGGGGTCGGAGCCGGGGACCGGCCCGGAGGAGGTCGTCGCGCGCTTCTTCGCGGCGTGGGATGGGCTGGACGCCGCCCGGCTCGCGTCTTTCTTCGCGGAGGACGGGACTTACCACAGCATGCCCTTGCCGCCCGTCGTCGGCCGGGACCGCATCCGCGCCTACTTCACCGACTTCCTCGCCCGCTTCACCGCCGCCCACTTCACCGTCCACCACCAGGCTTCGTCTTCGTCCGAAGTCGAGGGCGGGGGAGTGGTGTTCAACGAACGGACGGACGTGATGCGGCTCCGGTCGGGGGCGGTGGTCCGGGTGCGGGTGGCGGGGGTGTTCGAGATCCGGGACGGGCTGATCGCTGCGTGGCGAGACTACTTCGACCTGGGGGCGGTACGGGGAGAAGACAGCCCGTCCGGCGTTTGAGGACAACCGCGCGGAGCGCGGTTTCAGGGAGTGCGGGGGCCGGGCGAGAAAGGACGGCCAGGGGAACGCCCCATAGTCATGCGCACGACAGTGCGCTAAGCATGGCCGCATGACCACCCGCACCCGGCACAGAACCCCCGCGACCACCGGCCTCCTCGCCCTGCTCGGCCTCCTCGCGGCCCTCGTCGGCCCCCCAGCGGGGGCCCGAGCCGCCGACGGCCCCGGCGCGGAGCCGCACACCGTCGGCGCCGTCACCTCCTTCACCGCCCAAGGCCCCGAGTACCGCTTAACAGCGGGCCGGTCCGAGGCCCGCATCCGCTTCGTCACTCCGGACACCCTCCGCCTCCAGCTCGCCCCGGACGGCACGTTCACCGACCCCACGGGCAAGGACATCGTCCTGCCGCAGGGCGCGCCCCCGCCCACCCGCTGGCGCGACCGCGGCGACCGCTACGAACTGAGCACCTCGGCCCTCACCCTGCGCGCCTACAAGGCACCGCTCCGCTTCGCCCTGTACCGCGCCGACGGCACCCGCCTCTGGTCCGAGACCAAGGGCCTGACCTGGGACAAGGACGGCACGACGCAGTCCCTCGCGCGCGGCGCCGACGAGCGGTTCTACGGCGCCGGCATGCAGAACGGCCGCGGCAACACCTCGCACCGCGGCAAGAAGGTCGACGTGGGCGTCGACTACGACTGGAACGACGGCGGTCACCCCAACTCCGTCCCGTTCTACCTCTCCTCGGCCGGCTACGGCGTCTACCGCAACACGTACGCGCCCAACACCTACGACTTCGCCGACCCGGTGACGGCCACCGCCCGTGAGCAGCGCTTCGACGCGTACTACGTCGCCGGCCGGACCCCCAAGGACGTCATCGGCGGCTACACCCGGCTGACCGGCCGCCCCTTCCTGCCGCCGCTGTACGGCCTGGAAGTCGGCGACTCCGACTGCTACCTGCACAACAAGAACCGCGGCGAGCGCCGCACCTCGGACGCGCTGAAGGTCGCGGACGGCTACGTCGAACACGACCTCCCCCTCGGCTGGATGCTCGTCAACGACGGCTACGGCTGCGGCTACGAGAACCTGCCCGAGGTGAACAAGGGCCTCGCCGACCGCAAGATGACCATGGGCCTGTGGACCGAGGACGGCCTCGGCAAACTCGCCGACCAGGTGCGGGCCGGCCAGCGCGTCGCCAAGCTGGACGTCGCCTGGGTCGGCGACGGCTACAAGTTCGCCCTCGACGGCTGCAAGGACGCGTACCAGGGCATCGAGGACAACAGCGACGCCCGCGGCTTCACCTGGGCCCCCGAGAGCTGGTCGGGTGCCCAGCGCTGCGGCGTCCAGTGGTCCGGCGACCAGAAGGGCTCCTGGGACTACATCCGCTGGCAGATCCCCACCTACGCGGGCGCGACGATGTCCGGCCTCGCCTACACCACCGGCGACATCGACGGCATCTTCGGCGGCAGTGCGAAGACGTACGTCCGCGACCTCCAGTGGAAGGCGTTCCTGCCCGCCGTCATGACCATGGACGGCTGGGCGCCGAGCGACAAGCAGCCCTGGCGGTACGGCGAGCCGTACACCTCGATCAACCGCAAGTACCTCAAGCTCAAGGAATCCCTCCTCCCGTACATGTACACGTACGCGGCGGAGGCGGCCCGCACCGGCGTCGGCCCGGTCCGCCCGCTGGCCCTGGAGTACCCGGACGACCCCAAGGCGGCGACGGACGCGGCGAAGTACGAGTTCCTGAGCGGTGAGCACTTCCTCGTCGCCCCGGTGTACGAGGACAAGGAGACGCGGGACGGCATCTACCTGCCGCGCGGCACCTGGACCGACTACTGGACCGGGCGTACGTACCACGGGCCGACGACCGTCAACGGCTACCGCGCCCCACTCGACACCCTGCCCCTCTTCGTGAAGGCCGGGGCGAACATCCCCATGTGGCCCGGCATCCGCTCCCACCGCGACCGCACCCCCGACTCCCCGCTGGCCTGGGACCTCTACCCGAAGGGCACGTCCTCGTTCACCCTCTACGAGGACGACGGCGTCACCCGGGCCCACCGCACCGGCGCCTCGGCCCGGCAGACGGTGACGGTCCACGCGCCGCGCACCGGCCAGGGCGACGTCACGGTCCGGGTGGGCGCCTCCCACGGCTCCTACGCGGGCAAGCAGCCCTCTCGCCCGTACACCGTCACCGTCCACTCCCGCACGACCCCACGGACGGTCCTCCTGGACGGCCGCCCCCTGCCCCGCGTCACCGTCGGCTCGTCCACCCCCGGCTGGTGGTACGACCCCACCGACCGCGGCGGCACCATCCACCTCACCACCCCCAGCCGCTCCACGGACCACCCGTTCACCCTGAAACTGCCCGGCGCGAGCGCGGTCGGCTGACGCGAGCGGAACCGTCCCCGGGCCCGCCACGTTCCCCCGGATGTGATGAGCCTCCTGACGGGCCCGGGCCTGGCCCTCCTGATCGTCGTCCCGCTCTTCCTGACGGCCGCCGCGCGCAAGGGCGTTCACCTCCTCCGCGGAGGCACCGCCGGCGGCCCGCGCGGTGCGGGGGCGACCGCGACGGAGGAGCTGCACGGTCTCATGTATCCCGGGAAGCGCGCGCAGTTGGAGCAGCGCCGCGTCGAACTGGTCCTGCGCGACGACGAACAGGACGGCGCCCCGCGCCGGACCGGCATCGACCTCGACGCGGGGACGGCACACCTGTCCCCACGTGATCATTCGCACTAGGTTACGACCATGGAACCCACCACCGGCCTCCCCCGCGCCGAGTTCGCCTTCCCCGGCCCCCTCCGCGACCGCCTCGTCGCCGCCATCCTCGACGGCTCGAAGACCTCCACCACCGGACTGGTCGTCGACTACGAGCACGAGGGCGAGTCCCTGCCCCGGGTGGGCGAACGCAGCGTCGTCGTCGACTCCGACGACCGCCCGGTGGCGGTCATCGAGGTGACGGACGTCCGCGTCGTGCGGCTGGACGAAGTGGACTTCGCGCACGTCGTCGACGAGGGCGAGGGCGACGCTTCCGTCGCCGAATGGCGGGCGAACCACGAGTCGTTCTGGCACAGCGCCGAGATGCGGGCGGCTCTGGGCGAGCCGGATTTCACGGTGGACGACTCGACCTTGGCGGTCCTGCAGCGGTTCCGCCTGGTGGCGGACCTGCGGGAGGAGACGGGGCGGTAGGGGGCCGGACCAGGGCCGCCGGCCACGCGTGGCCTACCGGGCCATGAGCCGGGCCGCGTGGTCGACGGCGCCGCGGAGGTCGTCGGGGGCGGTCGGGATCCGATGGCCCTCGCCGGTCCATTCGGGGAGCACCCAGGCCCGGTCGCCCGTGTACGTGCCCGGAGGCGGGGCGAACAGCTCGGCCCCCTTGGGGCGCGGTGCCACACGGGGCACGTTCCGGAACCCGTTGCCCGCGCCAAGCGGCAGCAGCCACCACATCGCGTGCTCCATGCCGCCCATCAGGTACGGGCCGACGGGGCGGTTGCGCTCTTTCAGCAGTGTGACGGCCGCGGTCGCCAAGGTGAAGTCGAGCTGGACCAGGTCCCAGGCGGTACCGATGGTCAGCGGGGTGGTGCATCCGGCCGACCACTGCGCCAAAGCCGTCCGCGGCTCCTTCGCGGCGCGGCACAGCCATCGCGCCCACGCGGATGCCTGCCGGGACGATGCGATGAGGCTCATTTCTCTCTCCCCTGATCCACTTCGGCCCACACCACCGCTCCCGCGGAGGTGTGGTCGTGCCCATAGCGGTCCGCTCCGGCGAGAGCGGCGACGACGATCCGGCGGGCGGTGTCGCTCAACTCCCGTGGGAGGTTCACCTCCACACGGATACGCATGGGCGTCTCGTCGGTGTGCGGCGTCTGGCCGGTGGCTGCGGCGAAACGCGCGGCGAGCGCTACGGCCTGGGCTTTCGCTGTACGCACAGATCTCCCCGTGAGCGACCGGCTACACCCCGTATTTCTAATGCATTAGAATCCGGCTAATGCACTAGGTTGTCAATGCCGCCGAACTCCACGCCCCGCTGGGGCAGCACGGGAAAGAACCCATGGCCGCAGAACAACCGCCCTACATGCGCGTTGCCGATGATCTCCGCCGGCGGATCGCCCAAGGGGAGTGGTCCGTGGGGCAGCGGCTGCCGTCCCGGGCGCAGCTCGCCCTCCACTACGGGGTCGGCCCCAACGTGCTGCAGAAGGCCCAGGAACGCCTCATCGTCGAAGGGTTGTTGGAGGGCCGGGCCGGCTCCGGAACGTACGTCCGGGAGCCGCGGCAACGGCTGCGCATGATCCGGTCGTCCCACCGGGAGCGGAGGCGCCACTCGCCGTTCCGTTCGGACATGGAGGAACAGGGCAGACCGGCGAGTTGGGAGTCCCACTCCGAAGCCAGGATCGCCGCGCCCGAGCACATCGCCGAACGGCTGGCGATCGCACCGGGCGAGCCGTGCGTCCGCACGGTCTACGAGTTTCTCGCCGACGGCCGGCCGGTACAGCTCTCCGAGAGCTGGGAGCCCATGGCGATCACCGGCGGTACCCCGGTCGTGCTTCCCGAACTCGGCCCGTTCGCGGGCAAGGGCGTCGTCGAACGCATGCGTTCCCTCGGCGTCATCGTCGCGACGGCGGTCGAGGTGCCGAGGCCGTCGCGAGCGACTCAGGCTCAGGCGAACCTCCTCGGCATCAGCCTGGGCGACCTGGTCACCTGTATCGAGCGGACCTACTACGACAGGGACGGTCGCCCCGTGGAGACGGCCGACATCGTCATTCCGGACGCGCGGTGGGAGATCGCCTATGAGATCTCGGTGGAGCATCCGGAAGAGTGACCGATCGAAGTCGGGCCGTCAGTGAGCCGAATCAGTGCGGCGCTGTCCAGCGAGGCCCGGACGGGCCGGTTCGAGGCTCTGGGCGGCGGGCCCGCGATGCGGTACGCCTGAGGAGGGGTCGTTGAACGGGCACCTGGAAAGGCGAACGGGCGCCCCGGAGGGAACTGCACGCGGCGTCCTGTACGCGATCGTCTGCGCCGCCGGTCCCGCAAGGGACGCGGAGCGGCTGGTCGTCGCCGCGAAACGGCGAGGCTGGGACGTGTGCGTTATCGCGACGCGCGCTGCCGCCGAGGGCGGCTTCCTCGACACCCCCGCGCTCGAAGCCGCGTCGGGGCGGGCCGTGCGCAGCACCTGGCGCCGGGAGGGGGAGGGGAAGCGGAACCCGCCCGCTGACGCGGTGGTCGTGGCGCCGATGACGATGAACACGGCCAACAAGTGGGCGGCGGGCATCGCCGACACCTACGCTCTCGGGCTGCTCGCCGAAGCCGTCGGGCTCGGGCTGCCGGTGGCCGCGCTGCCGTTCTGGTCGACCGCGCTCGATGCGCACCCGGCCACCAGGCGTTCGCTGGAGGTGCTGCGGAGCACCGGGGTGCGGGTGGTGTACGGCCCGGGAGAGTGGGTGCCGCATGGGCCCGGGAGTGGTGGGCGGCACGTGGATGGCTATCCGTGGGAGCGGGTGCTGGACGCCGTCGTGTGTCCGGGCTGAGGTCCGGACGGCGAGGTGCGGCCGAAGGCCGTCGGCGGCCACCGTGCGCTCTCGGAGCAGGAGTGTGCGCGCAGCGGACAGTTCGCGCGGGCGAGGGGACCCTACGGTGAATTCGGCCGTCCGCTTCCATCCCGCACACCACCCCCGGGCGCGGGGCGGGAGCGACGGTGCCGATCGGTCAGAATCAGCCCCCGCAGAAAGAACACACCCCATGCGCAAGTCCCGCCTCGCCCGCTCCCTGATCCTGTCCGGCGCCGGTCTGGCGCTGGCCGTCACCGGCACGCTCACGACCGCCGGCACCGCCCAGGCCCGTACCGAGTGGCGGCACATGTCGCACGTGTACATCAACCTGGCGGACGACGGCGCCAGTGATCACCAGCGTGACGACTACTCGACGTTCGTCCAGAGCCTGCGCAACGCGGCGGCCGGGTACAACACCCAGGAGACGCAGCTGGAGAACGTCGGGCTCATCCAGGCGTCGCTGACCGCGCCGGACGACCGCGGCGCCCGGCACCAGGTGCGCATCTGGATCAACCCCTCCAACCTCTACGTCTGGGGCTTCTCCACCGAGCGCGGCACGACCTACCAATTCAACGACATCAACGGCGCGCTGGCCGGCCGGCTGCGGGAGACCACCGACCCCCGCCCGGACGTCGACACGAACGTCCAGACCCTCAACTTCGGTTCCAACTACAACTCCCTGACGGGCACCGCCGGCCGTGGCCGGGAGGCCATGACGATCAGCTACAACGACATCCGGGCTTCCCTCGTCCAGCTGGCGACCGTCAACAACCCGAACTCCGGCAACGAGCGTCAGAACACGGCACGTTCGCTCAGCCTGGTGATCCAGATGCTCTCCGAGGCGGCCCGCTTCAACGACGTCGAGGGCACCTTCCGCACCGCCATGGGGACGTGGGAGTTCCAGTACGGCCTGCCGCACCAGCAGCAGGAACTGGAGAACTCCTGGGACTCCCTCTCCGAGTACTACCACCGCGTCTCGGCGGGCCAGAACGCCACGGCGCCCTTCATCCCGTCGATCGGCACGGTGAACGGCCTCGACCAGGTGCGGCGGTACCTCCGCCTGGCGCTGGGCAGCACCAGCATGGCCAACGGCAAGTGGGAGCACGACGAGCTCTGAGCGGCCCCGCCGACCGTCCGCGTCGGCCCGGCGACCTCGCGGAAACGGATGTTCGAAAAACCGGTGCGCGCGGTAGTCAAGTTTGACTACAGTGCCGCGCATGACCGAGACGACGATTCCCATCCTTCCCTGCCCCGACCTCCGCCCGGTGCTCGACTTCTACACCGCCCTCGGTTTCGAGGTGACGCATCATCAGATGAGCCCCAATCCGTACGCCGTCGTTCAGTACGGCGGGATCGAGCTGCACTTCTTCGGGGTGAAGCAGCATGACCCCGCCGCCTCGTACAGCACCTGCTACGTCCGCACGGACGACGTCGACGGGCTCCACGAGGCGTTCCGCAAGGGGCTGAAGGCGGCGTACGGGAAGGTGCCGACGCGTGGGCTGCCGCGGTTCGGGGCGGTGAAGGACACCTCGCACGGTGTGCGGCAGTTCCTGATGACGGACCCGGGCGGCAACTGCGTCCGGATCGGGACCGTGACCAGCGCCGACCAGCGCCACCGGCCCGCGCCGAAGGAGACGTTCGCGCGGGCGCTGCACTACGCGTCGCTGTTCGCGGATTCCAAGGCCGACGCGGTCGGGGCCGCCCGGGTCATCGACCGGGCGCTGCGTACGGAGGGTGAACGCCCCACGCCCGTCCAGCTGTTGCGGCTACTGGTGCTGCGGGCGGACGTCGCGGGGCGGCTGGGGGACGAGGCGGGCCGGGAGGAGGCGCTGGCCGGGGCCGCCGCGGTCGAACTCACCGCCGAGGAGCGGGAGTCGGTCCGCGACGACCTCGCCCGGCTCGACGAACTGCGCGGCTGAGAGGGGAGCGTCAGCTCACGGGGTCGATGCCCCGGTACGCCTTGTCCCGGACCTCCTGGAGCCAGGCGTCCTCCGTGACGACGTCCTTGCCCTTCGGGATGCGGATCCCCGGGTCGGCGCCGAACTCCGCGTACTCCTCGGTCACGCCCGTGCTGCCCTTGGAGCCCTTGCCGTGCTCCGCGCCCTTGACCGGGAGGTCGTCCTCGCCGATCCACAGGTCGATGTCGACCTTCTCCAGGCCGTCCTTCCGGTGCTTCTCGACGTAGAGCTCGCGGAGCCAGTCCCGCATCACGTCGCCCTTGTACGCCGCCAGGTCGGCGAGGACGACCGTGCCGGCGAAGTGCGTGGTCTTGTGGCCGTTCACCTTCTCCCTGCCCACCTTCCGTACGTCCTTCGACGTGCGCAGGACGCCGAGCAGCTTGGGCAGCGAGCCCTCGGCGGTCTTCTGGACGTCCTCCGGCTTCGGCGGCTCCTCGCCCGCGGCCAGGAGGCTGCTGCTCACCCACCGGCCGTCGGCGATCTTCGCGTCGCGCGTGTAGAGCGTCTGGTCCTTGCTCATCGCGTGGGCGAAGCGCTCCGGCTCCTTCTTGCCGTCCTTCGTCCGCGTCCGCCACGTCTTGCGCTCGGCCAGGTCGGGCTTGCGCGAGAAGGAGTACTCGCCGCGTTCGGTCCCGTCGACCTCGGTGACCTGCCGCTTCGTCCGGTAGGAGTTGGCCCCCGCCGTCTTCTCCGCCGCGGCCTTCAGTACGGCCTGCGGGTCGCGGTCGTCCTCCTTCTCCCCGCCGCCGCACGCGGTGAGCGAGAGCGCGAGGGCGGTCCCGGTGGCCGCCATGACGTATTTCTTGAGCGCCTTCACGGCCGTTCTGTCCTTTTGTCGAGCGATATGACAAGCAATATGACGTATAGGGGTGAAAAGGAAGCGTACGCGCCGCCCGCGGCCGGCCGGCGACCGGGTCCGCGCGGACGGCGGAAGCACACAGCCGAAGGGGCGCCCCCCAGCGGTGGGCGCCCCTTCGGCCGGAACCTCGAACTACTCGCCCTGCGGCGGCGGGCCGTTCTCGTCCTCACCACCGCCGCGCTCGCCGCCGGTACGGCCTTCCCCGCCGGAGCCGGCAGGACCGGAGCCCGAGCCAGAGCCGGAGCCGGAGCCGGCAGAGCCGGAGCCGGCAGGACCGGAGCCGGCAGAGCCGGAGCCGGCAGGACCGGAGCCGGCAGGACCGGAGCCCGAGGCACCGTCGCCGCCCTCCGCCCCCTCCGCCTGCTCCTTCGGCGCCCGCCGCGGCGGACGCGTCCGCCCGCTCGTCGTGTCGCGCAGGTACGAGGCGTCCCGGCCGCCCGCCTCGCCGAAGCCCGGCTCGGCCGCCAGGCCGCCCGGCTGCCCCGGCCCCGAGACCGCGCCGCCAGGACCGCCCGGACCTCCGGGGCCCCCGGCCCCGCCCGGTCCGCCGACCGGGCCCGGACCGGCCCCCGGCCCCGACTGCCCGTCCCGCCGCCGCAGATAGCGCTCGAACTCGCGGGCGATGGCCTCGCCCGACGCCTCCGGCAGGTCCGCCGTGTCCCGCGCCTGCTCCAGCGACTGGACGTACTCGGCCACCTCGCTGTCCTCCGCCGCCAGCTGGTCGACGCCGAGCTGCCAGGCGCGCGCGTCCTCGGGCAGGTCGCCCTGCGGGATGCGCAGGTCGATCAGGTCCTCAAGGCGGTTGAGGAGGGCCAGCGTGGCCTTGGGGTTCGGCGGCTGCGACACGTAGTGCGGCACCGCCGCCCACAGGCTCACGGTGGGCACGCCCGCGTGCGTGCACGCTTCCTGGAGGATGCCGACGATGCCGGTCGGGCCCTCGTAGCGGGACTCTTCCAGATCCATGGTGCGCGCCAGGTCGGGGTCGGAGGTGACCCCGCTGACCGGCACCGGCCGGGTGTGCGGGGTGTCGCCGAGCAGCGAGCCCAGGATCACCACCATCTCCACGCCCAGCTCGTGGGCGAAGCCCAGGATCTCGTTGCAGAACGAACGCCAGCGCATGCTCGGCTCGATGCCCCGGACGAGCACCAGGTCACGCGGCCCCTTCGAGCCGCCGATGCCTCCCGGGCCGCCGATGCCCGCCATGCCCCCGATGCCCGCCGTGCCCCCGGTGTCCCCGGCCTCACCCGTGCCCGCCGGACCGCCCGAACCGCCGCCGGTGCGCACCACGGACAGCCGGGTCGTCGGCCAGGTGATCTTGCGGACCCCGCCGTCCAGCCAGACGGTGGGCCGGTTGACCTGGAAGTCGTAGTAGTCCTCCGCGTCCAGCGCGGCGAAGACCTCGCCCTTCCACTCCCGGTCCAGGTGCGCGACCGCACTGGAGGCGGCGTCTCCGGCGTCGTTCCAGCCCTCGAAGGCACAGATCATGACCGGGTCGATCAGCTCGGGAACTCCCTCAAGCTCGATCACCCAGCGCCTCCTTCCGACCGGCGCGGAGGGGTCCCTTCCATCGCCGGTTGCCGTTCAGTGCAGTTGTCAGTGCAGTTGTTCGCAGGTCTCGTGCGTGCGCCCCCAAGCCTACGACTTCCGGGACCGCTGTCCGCAGTCCGCGCAAGGGATGCTCATCACCCTCGCGTCACCGGGAGCGCCCGTCACCCTCGCTTGCCCCATGCCTCGCGGTACGCACGCCAGTCGCCTTCCGTCGCGGCGAAGTCCACGTACAGGGCGACGCCGAACCGCTCGCGGTGCCGGTCCTCGCGTGTCAGTCCGAGCCGGGCGCCGCGCAGCGCCGCGGCGGCGGTCTCCGCCGAACCGTGGTGGCCCATGTCGTCGGTGTGGAAGAACGGCAGGCCCATCAGCAGGTCCGTGCCGGCCGGGGTGGCCTCCAGCGCCAGCCGTGTCTGCTGGGCGACGTAGCCGCCGTACAGGCTCTCCCAGGGCAGCGCCGTGTCGTACGACATGACGGCGATCTGGTCGGTGCGCCGGGCCACCTTCGCGAAGTACCCCTGCGACCACCACTTCCGCCCGCCGAACGCGCGCGACGCCGCGTGCATCGACGGCAGCGGGTCGATCTGCTGCGCGGCCACCGACAGCACCCCGCCGCCCGAACGGACCGCCGGACGAAGGGAGTCCAGCAGCGTCAGGAAGCCGGCGTCGCCGTCGGCCACCGGCTCGACGTCGAGGTGGACGCCCTCGAAGCCGGCCGTCAGCACCTGCCGGGCGCTCGCCACCACCGCGTCCCGGGTCGCGGCGGACCCCAGCCGCAGCCCGCCCGTCCCGCCGTGCGCGACCACGTCGCCGAGCCATGCCTGCACCCGGACGCCGGGCAGCTCCCGGTGGACGGCGTCGATCAGCCGGCGCGCGCCCCGGTAGGCGGAGGCGGGCAGGGTGCCGTCGTGCTCCAGCGGGCCCGCGTGGACGTACAGGTCCCGGACGCCGCTGCCGCCGATGCGCCGCTTGAGGCCGGCCAGGTCCTTGTCCGTACGGCGGCCGTCGACCCAGGCGTGGCCGAGCCAGACGGCGTCCCGCCCGCGGGTGACGGCGTCGTCGGCGGGCGCGCCCGCGTACGAGGCGCGCAGCGCCCCGGCGGCGGCCACCACCGGGACCGCGACGACGAGGAACAGGACGAGTGCGACGCGCTTGACGGTCCGCCCGCGCGGCAGGCGCCGGAGCCGGCGCAGCCGGGCCCGGATCCGCGGCCAGGTCATGATGGCCCCCCTTTCTCCTCCAGGGACGGGGGAGGGGCGCCACCGGTTGCCTCTTACAAGAGGAAGACGGAAAAGGGGGAGGGACGTCACACGTCCCTCCCCCTTCGCCTGCCTACCGGGGTGCGGCGGGGATCAGCCCTTGCGCTCCAGCATGTCCTTGACCCGGGTGCGGACGTTCTCGTCGTCCAGGCCGCGGATGGTCAGCGTGGTGCGGCGGCGCAGCACGTCGTCGACCGTCTCGGCCCACTCGTAGTCGCGGGCGTAGGCGACCTGGGCCCAGATCTCCGGGCCGTCGGGGTGGATGCGCTCGGCGAGCTCCGGGTTCTCGTTGGCCAGGCGCGCGATGTCGAAGGACAGCGAGCCGTAGTGCGTGGCGAGGTGACGGGCCGTCAGCGGGTCCATCCGGGTGCCGGGCTCGCGGTCCACGAGCAGGCGGTGGGCGACCGCGTTGGGGTTGGCGACACCGGGCAGCGGGGTGCGGCGGACCAGGCTGGAGACGGGCTCCATCTCCTCGGTCAGTGGGCTGCCGGGCACCTTGGCCAGCTTGGTCATGACCGTACGGCCGATGTGGCGGTACGTGGTCCACTTGCCGCCGGCGACGGACAGCATGCCGCCCTTGCCCTCGGTGACCACGGTCTCGCGCTTGGCCTGGGCCACGTCGCCGGGGCCGCCGGGCAGCACCCGCAGACCGGCGAACGCGTAGGTCATCAGCGAGCGGTCGAGGTCCGCGTCGACGATGGAGAAGGCGGCCTCGTCCAGGATCTGCTGGATGTCCTCCTCCGTGGCGCGCACGTCGGCCGGGTCGCCCTCGTACTGGGTGTCGGTGGTGCCGAGGAGGAGCTGGTCCTCCCAGGGGAGGGCGAAGGTGATGCGGTACTTGTCGATCGGGGTGGCCATGGCGGCCTTCCACGGCGACTTGCGCTTCATCACGATGTGCGCGCCCTTGGAGAGGCGGATGGAGGGGGCCGCGCCCTTGTCCTCCATCTTGCGCAGGTGGTCGACCCACGGGCCGGTGGCGTTGAGCACCACGCGGGCGTCGATGCCGAACTCGGTGCCGTCGACGCGGTCCTTGAGCTCCGCGCCGGAGACCTTGCCGTGCGTGAAGCGCAGCCCGGTGACCTCGGCGTGGTTGAGGACGACCGCACCGGACTCGACGGCCGCGCGGACGGTCATGACCGCCACGCGGGAGTCGTTCATCTGGTGGTCGTAGTAGACCGCGACGGCCTTGAGGTTGTCCGTGCGCAGACCGGGGTTGTCGGCCTTGGCGCGGGACGGGGAGATCACCTTGCCGACGCCGTCGCCGAAGGCGGACAGCGCCGAGTAGGCGAAGACACCGGCGCCGAGCTTGGCGGCGCCGACCGGCCCGCCCTTGTAGACGGGCAGGTAGAAGGTGAGCGGGTTGACCAGGTGCGGGGCCACGTCCTTGGCCAGCACCCGGCGCTCGTGGTGGTTCTCCGCGACCAGCTTGACCGCGCCGGTCTGCAGGTAGCGCAGACCGCCGTGGACGAGCTTGGAGGACGCGGAGGAGGTGGCGCCGGCGAAGTCGCCGGCGTCCACCATCGCGACCCGCAGGCCCGACTGCGCGGCGTGCCAGGCGACCGAGGTGCCCAGGATGCCGCCGCCGATGACCAGGAGGTCGTACGTCGCGTTGGACAGGCGCTCCCGGGTCTCGGCACGGCCCGGGTTGGCACCGGCGGCCGGGTGCGTTCCCAGGGTGGGCACGCTCTGCGGGGTAGTCATGAGTTGCTCCTCAGTCAGCTCTCGTCGTCGATCCAGCCCATGGTCCGCTCGACGGCCTTGAGCCAGTTCTTGTACTCGCTGTCACGCTTGTCAGCGTCCATGCGGGGGGTCCACTCGGCGGCCCGGCGCCAGTTGGCGCGGAGGGCGTCGGTGTCGGGCCAGAAGCCGACGGCCAGGCCGGCGGCGTAGGCGGCGCCGAGGCAGGTCGTCTCGGCGACCATCGGGCGCACCACGGGTGCGTCCAGGAAGTCCGAGAGGGTCTGCATCAGCAAGTTGTTGGAGGTCATGCCGCCGTCGACCTTGAGCGCGGTCAGCTCGACGCCGGAGTCCTTGGTCATGGCGTCGGTGATCTCGCGGGTCTGCCAGGCGGTGGCCTCAAGCACGGCGCGGGCGATGTGCGCCTTGGTGACGTAGCGGGTCAGGCCCGCGATGACACCGCGCGCGTCGGAGCGCCAGTAGGGGGCGAACAGGCCGGAGAAGGCCGGGACGAAGTAGGCGCCGCCGTTGTCCTCGACGCTGGAGGCGAGGGTCTCGATCTCGGCGGCGGACTTGATGAGGCCCATCTGGTCGCGCATCCACTGCACCAGCGAACCGGTGACGGCGATGGAGCCTTCCAGCGCGTAGACCGGCTTCTGGTCGCCGATGCGGTAACCGACCGTCGTCAGCAAGCCGTTGTACGACTGGACGGGCTCGTCGCCGGTGTTCATCAGCATGAACGTTCCGGTGCCGTAGGTGGACTTGGCCTCGCCCTTGTCGAAGCAGGTCTGGCCGAAGAGGGCCGCCTGCTGGTCGCCGAGGGCGGAGGCGACCGGGACGCCGTCCAGGGCGCCGCCCTTGGCGTTGCCGTAGACCTCGGCGGAGGAGCGGATCTCCGGCAGCACGGCGGCCGGGATCTCCATGGACGAGAGGATGCGCTCGTCCCACTCCAGCTTGCGGAGGTTCATCAGCATGGTGCGCGAGGCGTTGGTGACGTCCGTGACGTGCACACCGCCGTCCACACCACCGGTGAGGTTCCAGATGACCCAGGAGTCCATGGTGCCGAAGAGGATGTCACCGCGCTCGGCGCGCTCGCGCAGGCCCTCGACGTTGTCCAGCAGCCAGCGGACCTTCGGGCCGGAGAAGTAGGAGGCCAGCGGAAGGCCGGTCTCGCGGCGGAAGCGGTCCTGGCCGACGTTGCGGCCGAGCTCGCGGCAGAGGGCGTCGGTGCGGGTGTCCTGCCAGACGATGGCGTTGTAGACCGGCTCGCCGGTGTTCTTGTCCCACAGCAGCGTGGTCTCACGCTGGTTGGTGATGCCGATGGCCTTGACGTCGTCGGCGGTGATGCCCGCCTTCTCGACGGCGCTCGCGACGACTTCCTGGACGTTGGTCCAGATCTCCTTGGCGTCGTGCTCGACCCAGCCCGGCTTGGGGAAGATCTGCTCGTGCTCCTTCTGGTCGACGGAGACGATGCGGCCGTCGCGGTCGAAGACGATGCAGCGGGAGGACGTCGTGCCCTGGTCGATGGCCGCGATGAACGGGCCGTGACCGTGGGTGCCGTGGGTGCTGGTCATGTGGTCTCTTGCTCCTGAAGTCTGAGGGTCTCGGCTGTCGTGCGTCAGAACGCGAGCTTGTGGATGCCCGCCGCCAGGGCGGCGCCGGCCAGCGGGCCGACCACCGGGATCCAGGCGTAGGACCAGTCGGATCCGCCCTTGTTGGGCAGCGGAAGCAGCGCATGCACGATACGCGGGCCGAGGTCACGCGCGGGGTTGATCGCGTAACCGGTGGGGCCGCCCAGCGAGAGGCCGATGCCGACGACCACGAACGCGGTCATCAGGACGCCGGTGCCGCTGACGGCCAGACCCTCCGTCAGGCCCTGGGTGAGGATGGCGAGCACGAGCACGGCGGTGCCGATGATCTCGGTCGCGAGGTTCTGCACGACGTTCCGGATCTCCGGACCGGTGGAGAAGATGCCGAGCACCGGGCCGGCCTGCGGAGTGGCGGTCTGGTCGACCATCCCCTCCTTGGGGTTCAGCGTGGCCACCAGCTCGGGGTCGGTCAGGTGGGCCTGGAACTGCCCGTAGTAGGTGATCCAGACCAGTGTGGCGCCGATCATCGCGCCGAGCATCTGGGAGCCGATGTAGAGCGGAACGTCACTCCACTTGGTGGCGCCGTCTATGGCCAGGCCGAGGGTGACGGCCGGGTTGAGGTGGGCACCGGAGGGCTTCGCGATGTACGCGCCCGTCAGCACGGCGAAGCCCCACCCGAAGGTGATGGCGAGCCAGCCCGCGTTCAGCGCCTTCGAGCGCTTCAGGGTGACGGCGGCGCACACGCCACCGCCGAGCAGAATCAAGACGGCGGTACCGATGGTCTCGCCGATGAAGATGTCGGAGCTGGACACCCGCGACTCCTTTGTCCTTCGTCCAGGGGAAGGCGAACCCCGGGTACCTCCGGAGGTCCGCGCCCTCCGTGAGGGCGGTGACCGGTCGTCCCATGGCCCTGCAGCACTGCACGCACTGCACACCATAGCGAATATTGTCGTCAGGTGTTCGACAATGCCGACCGATGCACGGCAGTTTTCTGCACCGTAAGGGGCCCGTCAAGGGTTCTGTGACCGGAAACTCCAGGCCAACTGGCCTGAAATGTACGTTTGGATACCGGCCGGTAACGAAGGGGTCTCGCGAGGCCCCGAACGGGTGGAGAAGTGGATCTTCACGGGTCCGTCGGAGGGGTGGATCCGGGGCGTCGGGGGCCCGGGGGAGAGCACGGTCGGGCCCGGAGGGGGGTCAGAACCGGCCGGCGCCCAGGTCGCGGGAGACCGCGCGGGCGCAGTCCCGTACCGCCGCGATCAGCTGCGGGCGCAGCTCGCCGCCCTCGCAGACGCGCTCGACGGCGCCCGTGACGCCCACCGCGCCGACCGGCATCCGGCGTCGGTCGTGGATCGGGGCGGCGACGGAGGCGACGCCCGCCCAGGTCTCCTCGACGTCCGCGGCCCAGCCCCGGGCGCGGGTGAGGTCCAGCATCCCCTCCAGGCCGGCGAGGTCGGTCACGGTGCGGTCGGTGAACGCCTCGGGGCCGGTCTCGGTCAGCTGACTGTGGGCCACCGGGTCGTAGGCGCACAGCACCTTGCCCAGGGCGGTGCTGTGCAGCGGGTGCATCGCGCCGACCTCCAGCACCTGGCGGCTGTCGTCCGGCCGGAAGACGTGGTGGATGATCAGGACGCCCTGCTGGTGGAGGACGCCGAGGTAGACGCTCTCGCCGCTGGCGCGGGCCAGGTCGTCCGCCCAGACCAGAGCGCGGGCGCGCAGCTCGTGGACGTCCAGGTAGCTGTTGCCCAGCCGGAGGAGCTCGGCGCCCAGCTGGTAGCGCCCCGAGGCCGGGTCCTGCTCCACGAAGCCCTCCTGCTGGAGCGTGCGCAGGATGCCGTGCGCGGTGCCCTTGGCGAGCCCCAGCGCGGAGGCCACGTCGGACAGTCCCAGCCGCCGCTCGCCGCCCGCGAGCAGCCGCAGCATCGCCGCCGCCCGTTCGAGCGACTGGATGGTCCGTGCCATCGAGCAACCTCCTCCAAAATGCCGTTCGGCATTGCTGAACACTATCGGCCGATGCCGACCACGGGGTAGCCGACGCTGGCGTGATCATGATCGCTGAGGCTCCGCCCGGGCGCGTACCGCACGGCCCACCGGACGCCGTACCCCGCCCGATACCGCATGTCCGCGCCATGGGACACCCCCTGCTTTCCGCGGGCACTGCGGCTACGCTTGCGGCGTGCGCCCTCTCCGGGAGGGCGCAAAGCCGACAGCCGTCGCAACCACGGGAGCACCTCCATGGCCCTGCAGCCATCGACCGTCCGTTCATCCCGATCCGGCCAGCTCCGGGAGGCACTCGCCACCCGGGTCGTGGTCGCCGACGGGGCCATGGGAACCATGCTCCAGGCACAGGACCCCAGTCTCGACGACTTCCAGCAGCTCGAAGGCTGCAACGAGATCCTCAACGTCACCCGGCCCGACATCGTCCGCTCGGTCCACGAGGCGTACTTCGCCGCCGGCGTCGACTGCGTCGAGACCAACACCTTCGGCGCCAACCACGCCGCCCTCGGCGAGTACGACATCCCCGACCGCGTCTTCGAACTCTCCGAGGCCGGCGCCCGCGTCGCCCGCGAGACCGCCGACGCCTTCGCCGCCGACGGCCGCCCCCGCTGGGTCCTGGGCTCCATCGGCCCCGGCACCAAGCTCCCCACCCTGGGCCACGCCCCCTACACCGTCCTCCGCGACGCCTACCAGGCCAACGCCGAGGGGCTGATCTCCGGCGGCGCCGACGCGCTGCTCGTCGAGACCACCCAGGACCTCCTCCAGACCAAGGCGTCCGTCCTCGGCGCCCGCCGCGCCCTGGAGGCCACCGGCGCCGACCTGCCGGTGATCGTCTCGGTGACCGTGGAGACCACCGGCACCATGCTCCTCGGCTCGGAGATCGGCGCGGCCCTCACCGCGCTGGAGCCGCTCGGCATCGACATGATCGGCCTCAACTGCGCCACCGGCCCCGCCGAGATGAGCGAGCAC
Organism: Streptomyces mobaraensis; assembly: GCF_020099395.1. Classification (NCBI taxonomy): domain Bacteria; kingdom Bacillati; phylum Actinomycetota; class Actinomycetes; order Kitasatosporales; family Streptomycetaceae; genus Streptomyces; species Streptomyces mobaraensis. The sequence goes on from NZ_CP083590.1 coordinate 6,062,147, forward strand.
CTCCGCTACCTCGCCCGGCACTCCCGCGTCGCCCTCTCCTGCATGCCCAACGCCGGCCTGCCGGTGCTGGGCAAGGACGGCGCCCACTACCCGCTGTCCCCGGCCGAACTGGCGGACGCGCAGGAGACGTTCGTCCGCGAGTACGGCCTGTCGCTGGTCGGCGGCTGCTGCGGCACCACCCCCGAGCACCTGCGGCAGGTCGTGGAGCGCGTCCGCGGCCTGACCCCCACCGAGCGCTCGCCGCGCCCCGAGCCGGGCGCCGCCTCCCTCTACCAGACCGTCCCCTTCCGCCAGGACACCTCGTACCTGGCCATCGGCGAGCGGACGAACGCCAACGGCTCGAAGAAGTTCCGCACGGCCATGCTGGACGGCCGCTGGGACGACTGCGTGGAGATGGCCCGCGAGCAGATCCGCGAGGGCGCCCACATGCTCGACCTCTGCGTCGACTACGTCGGCCGGGACGGCGTCGCCGACATGGAGGAACTCGCCGGCCGCTTCGCCACCGCCTCCACCCTGCCGATCGTCCTCGACTCCACCGAGGTGGACGTCATCCGGGCCGGCCTGGAGAAGCTCGGCGGCCGGGCCGTCATCAACTCCGTCAACTACGAGGACGGCGACGGCCCCGAGTCGCGGTTCGCCCAGGTCACCCGCCTCGCACGGGAGCACGGCGCGGCCCTGATCGCGCTGACCATCGACGAGGAGGGCCAGGCCCGCACGCCGGAGAAGAAGGTGGAGATCGCCGAGCGGCTGATCGCCGACCTCACCGGCAACTGGGGCATCCGCGAGGAGGACATCCTCGTCGACACCCTGACCTTCACCATCTGCACCGGCCAGGAGGAGTCCCGCAAGGACGGCATCGCCACCATCGAGGCGATCCGCGAGCTCAAGCGCCGCCACCCGGACGTCCAGACCACCCTCGGCCTGTCCAACATCTCCTTCGGCCTCAACCCGGCCGCCCGGATCCTGCTCAACTCCGTCTTCCTCGACGAGTGCGTCAAGGCGGGCCTGGACTCGGCCATCGTGCACGCCTCCAAGATCCTCCCCATCGCGCGCTTCGACGAGGAGGAGGTCACCACCGCCCTCGACCTCATCTACGACCGCCGCGCCGAGGGCTACGACCCGCTGCAGAAGCTCATGCAGCTCTTCGAGGGCGCGACGGCGAAGTCGCTGAAGGCGGGCAAGGCCGAGGAACTGCTCGCCCTCCCGCTGGAGGAGCGGCTGCGGCGCCGCATCATCGACGGCGAGAAGAACGGCCTGGAGGCCGACCTCGACGAGGCGCTGACCGAGCGCCCGGCCCTCGACATCGTCAACGACACCCTGCTGGAGGGCATGAAGGTCGTCGGCGAGCTGTTCGGCTCCGGCCAGATGCAGCTGCCGTTCGTCCTCCAGTCCGCCGAGGTCATGAAGACCGCCGTCGCCCACCTCGAACCGCACATGGAGAAGAGCGACGCGGAGGGCAAGGGCACCATCGTCCTCGCCACTGTCCGCGGCGACGTCCACGACATCGGCAAGAACCTCGTCGACATCATCCTCTCCAACAACGGCTACAACGTCGTCAACCTGGGCATCAAGCAGCCGGTCTCCGCGATCCTGGAGGCGGCCGAGGAACACCGGGCCGACGTCATCGGCATGTCCGGCCTCCTGGTGAAGTCCACCGTGATCATGAAGGAGAACCTGGAGGAGCTGAACCAGCGCAAACTGGCCGCCACCTACCCGGTCATCCTCGGCGGCGCCGCCCTCACCCGCGCCTACGTCGAACAGGACCTGCACGAGATCTACGAGGGCGAGGTCCGCTACGCCCGCGACGCCTTCGAGGGACTCCGGCTGATGGACGCCCTCATCGCCGTCAAGCGCGGCGTCCCGGGCGCGACGCTCCCCGAGCTGAAGCAGCGGCGGGTGCCGAAGCGCGACACCCCGGTGGTCGTCGACGAGGAGCCCAAGGGCTCCGTCCGCTCCGACGTCGCCACCGACAACCCCGTGCCCACACCGCCCTTCTGGGGCACCCGCGTCGTCAAGGGCATCCCCTTGAAGGACTACGCGTCCTGGCTCGACGAAGGCGCCCTCTTCAAGGGCCAGTGGGGCCTCAAGCAGGCCCGCGCCGGCGGCCCCACCTACGAGGAACTCGTCGAGACCGAGGGCCGGCCGCGGCTGCGCGGCTGGCTCGACAAGCTCCACACCGAGAACCTGCTGGAAGCGGCCGTCGTCTACGGCTACTTCCCCTGCTACTCCAAGGGCGACGACCTCATCCTCCTCCACGAGGACGGCACCGAACGCACCCGCTTCACCTTCCCCCGCCAGCGCCGCGGCCGCCGCCTCTGCCTGGCCGACTTCTTCCGCCCGGAGGAGTCGGGGGAACGGGACGTGGTGGGCCTCCAGGTCGTGACCGTCGGCTCCCGGATCGGCGAGGCGACGGCTGAACTCTTCGCCTCCGACGCGTACCGCGACTACCTGGAGCTGCACGGACTGTCCGTGCAGCTCGCCGAGGCCCTCGCCGAGTACTGGCACGCGCGGGTGCGCTCGGAACTGGGCTTCGGTGGGGAAGACCCCTCCGACGTCGAGGACATGTTCGCGCTGAAGTACCGCGGCGCGCGGTTCTCGCTGGGGTACGGGGCCTGCCCCGATCTCGAAGACCGGGCGAAGATCGCGGAATTGCTGGAGCCGGAGCGGATCGGGGTGCGGCTGTCGGAGGAGTTCCAGCTGCATCCCGAGCAGTCGACGGACGCGATCGTGATTCACCATCCGGAGGCGAAGTACTTCAACGCGCGGTAGCGCGGGGGTTCGGGGGGGCCTCAGTCCCTCCCCCAGAGGGGGCACCCCCATTCGCCGTTTCCTGGGGTTGCGCCCCAGACCCCCTTGTCCTCAAACTCCCCCAGAGGGGGTACCCCCAACGGGCTGAAATCAGCCCGTCCGGCGATTGAGGACAGCGCCCGGAGGGCGCTTCGGGGGGTGCGGGGGCTCGCCCCCGCAAGAAACGGAGAAAGGGCGGGACAGGGGCACCGAAAACGAAGGAGCGCTCCGGCGCGCCCAGCCGTAGACTTGTTCGTCCGGTGAAGAAGGCCGGTCCGCCGCCCCGCAAGGGGCGAAGCGGACCGGCCTTCTCGTCCCCCAGGAGGTGCGCGAATGACCAGCGGCATTCCCACGGTCACGACCAGGCCCGCCCGAGGCGGCGGCGCCCTCGAAGCCGTCCTCCTCGACATGGACGGCACCCTGGTCGACACCGAGGGCTTCTGGTGGGAGGTGGAAGTCGCGGTCTTCGCCGAGCTGGGCCACCAGCTCCTGGAGGAGTACCGGGAGATCGTCGTCGGCGGCCCCATGACCCGCAGCGCCGCGTTCCTGATCAAGGCGACGGGCGCGAAGATCGCCCTCGCCGAGCTGACCGCCCTCCTCAACTCCCGCTTCGCCGAGATGATCGGCTCGGGCGTCCCCCTGATGCCGGGCGCGAAGCGCCTGCTCACCGAGCTGGCGGCGCACGGCGTGCCGACCGCGCTGGTCTCCGCGTCGCACCGGCACATCATCGACCGGGTGCTGCGCACCCTCGGTCCGGAGCACTTCACGCTGACCGTGGCGGGCGACGAGATGGAGCGCACCAAGCCGCACCCCGACCCGTACCTGCTGGCCGCCGCGAGACTCGGGGTCGCCCCGGAGCGCTGTGCCGTGGTCGAGGACACCATGACGGGGGTGACGGCGGCCGAGGCGGCGGGCTGCCGGGTGGTGGCGGTGCCCTCGGTGGGGGCGATCCCGCCCGCGGCCGGGCGGACGGTCGTCCGGTCCCTCGAAGAAGTCGATCTCCGTTTTCTGCGGAGCCTGATCGGATCATGAAGGAAGGCCGGTCACCACAGGTGTTTGGTGCGTACACCGAGCGTTGACGGTGGAATGCTCAAGAAACTCTGAGCGCCGGTCCCGTCGTTTTCCGTGATCAAAGCGACGGTAAAAGCCAAGGGGTACGAGATCATTTCCTGAGTGACCTTCGTCACCGGCCCGAGGCTATCGCGGCGTCGACTCCGCGCCGTTCTGACGCTTTGTCGACGATGCGGACGCACCCTTGTGTCCCGATTGGTTCACTGGTGCGCGAATCGTTCCCCCGCCCGGATATCCGCCAACCCGCCGCCGTTATCGCGGCGTGATATCGCATCAGAGAGACCGCGTTCCGGTCCCCTCGGCGCCGCCACTAATCTCTTGGCGAGTACTTCACGGCACCCCGTGGGGCCCGTGCCGCAACGCATCCGTACGGAGTCCCGGGCGCCGTTCGCACCACAGGGAGAACACCGGACAATGAACCGCAAGACGTTGGTGCTGCCGACCGTGGTGGGCCTGCTGGCCCCCGTGCTCGTCGCCTGCGGCGGGGGCGACGGAGCGGGCAAGGGCAAGGGCGCCATCGTCGTCGGCACCACCGACCGGTTCGAGCAGACGACCGACGCTCCGGCCCCCTTCGACCCCGCCGCCGCGTATGACATCGGCGCCTGGAACGTGCTGCACAGCGCCTTCCAGACGCTGCTCCGGCTGCCCCGCTCCGGCTCGGAGCCGGTGCCGGACGCCGCCTCCAAGTGCGCGTTCAGCGACCGCCGCAACGAGCAGTACCGCTGCACCCTGCGCAGCGGGCTGAAGTTCAGCAACGGTCACGAGATGACCGTCAAGGACGTCAAGTTCTCCGTCGAGCGCGCCCGTGAGATCAACTTCGAGAACGGTCCGGTCTCGCTGCTGAGCAACATCGACCGGGTCGAGACCCCGAACGACCGCGAGATCGTCTTCCAGCTGAAGACGCCCGACGCGACGTTCCCGCAGAAGCTCGCCACCCCGGCCGCGGCCATCGTCGACAGCCAGTCGTACCCCAAGAACAAGCTGATGGGCGACGGCTTCAAGGTCGTCGGCTCGGGTCCGTACACCCTGGAGACCGAGGAGCAGGACGGCCGCGCGGTCAAGGTCGTGCTCACCAAGAACCCGGACTACCAGGGTTCGGTCAAGGTGCAGAACGACAAGGTCGAGATGCGCTTCTACGACGACGCCAAGACGATGGAGAACGCCCTCAAGGGCGGCGACATCGACATGGCGAACCGCACCCTGTCGCCCGAGCAGATCGACCGGATGCGCAACGCCACCGGCCAGCAGGTCCGGCTGCTGGAGTCGGCCGGCTCGGAGATCGGCTACCTGGCCTTCAACACCGACGACCCGGCCGTGAAGCCCAAGGCCGTCCGGCAGGCCATGGCGCAGCTGGTGGACCGTCAGGCGCTGGCCCGCGAGGGCTACGACCGGACCAGCGACGCCCTGTACTCGCTGGTGCCCAGCGGCATCCCGGGCCACCAGAACTCGTTCTCCAACCAGTACGGCAACCCCAGCGCCGACAAGGCCCGCGCCCTGCTGAAGAGCGCCAACATCAGCACCCCGGTGCGGTTCACCCTCGCCTACTCCTCCGACCACTATGGCGAGGCCACCGCGCGGGCGTTCAAGACGTTCCAGAAGCAGCTCAACGGCAGCGGCCTGTTCGACGTCAAGCTCCAGGACGTGAAGTGGGCCGAGTTCCGTCCCAACGCGGCCAAGGGCCAGTACGCGGTCTACGGCATGGGCTGGTTCCCCGACTTCCCGGACCCGGACAACTTCATCGCCCCGTTCTTCGGCAAGGACAACTTCCTCCGGTCCCGCTACCAGAACGCCAAGATCAACGACCTGATCCCGCGGACCCGGCAGACCGCCCAGCGCGACTCGGCGGCCAAGCTCTTCCAGCAGGCCCAGGACATCGTCGCGGACGAGGTGCCGGTGCTGCCGCTGTGGCAGGGCAAGCAGTACGTGGCGGTCCGGGGCAGCCTCACCGGCGCGGAGTGGGCGCTCAACGCCGCCTCCGAGCTGCAGCCCTGGGAGCTCGTCCGCGGCAAGTGACGCACAACACGGCGACGACACCCGGCCGTGATGAGAACACCCCTTTTGCAACACAACGCTCCACCTGTACAACAAGCTCCACAGAACGGCCTTGAGGGGCGGGCCCGTGCCCGCCCCCTCCACTTGGAACTGTGAGGAACGTGCACGTGAGGAAACGTGACCAGTGGCTTGCCGCCCCGCTCGGTGCGGGGCTCGCCGCCGCCCTGCTGAGCGGGTGCGGTTCGGAGGACGGCAAGGCGGCGGGCACCGGTGAGTCGGTGGTCATGGGGATGTCCGACGAGGTCGTCGCCGTGGACCCGGCCGCGGGTTACGACCCCGGTTCCTGGATCCTGTTCAACAACGTCTTCCAGTCGCTGCTGAGCTTCCCCAAGGGCAGCAACGTGCCGCAGCCCGACGCCGCCCGCAAGTGCGGCTTCAAGGACCAGGCGAGCACCGTCTACGAGTGCACGCTCAACAGCGGCCTGAAGTTCAGCAACGGGCACGACCTCACCTCCGAGGACGTCGCCTTCTCCTTCCGGCGCACCCTGAAGATCAACGACAAGTCCGGTCCCGCGTCGGCCATGCTGTCCACGATCAAGGACATCAAGACGCCGGACAAGAAGACCGTCGTCTTCAAGCTGAAGCGCCCCGACGCCACCTTCCCGCTGAAGATCTCCTCCGGCGCCGGCTCTATCGTGGACCACCAGGAGTACGCGATGGACAAGCTCCGGACCGACGGCAAGGCCGTCGGCTCGGGCGTCTACACGCTGGACTCGTACGACAAGGACAAGGCCGTCTTCAAGGTCAACGGCGGCTACAAGGGCCCCGCGACCGTCCAGAACAAGGGCATGACCCTCAAGTTCTTCCACGGCGAGCAGGACGCCCTGAAGACCGCCCTGCAGAAGGGCGACGTCGACCTCGCCTACCGTGGCCTGGCCACCGAGGACATCTCCTCCCTGGAGGCCGCCGCCACCCCCGGCAAGGGCCTCAAGGTCGTCCCGGGCACCAGCGCCGAGGTCCAGCACCTGGTGTTCAACACCAAGGACGCGGTCACCGGCAAGCTCGCCGTCCGCCGCGCCGTCGCCTACCTCGTCGACCGCAGCGCGCTCGTCCGCGACGTCTACAAGCGCACCGCCGAGCCGCTGTACTCCGTCGTCCCGAGCGGCATCACCGGCCACCGGACGCCGTTCTTCGACCTCTACGGCGACCGCCCGCAGCCCGAGAAGGCCAAGGAGGCGCTGACCTCCGCCGGCATCAAGGGCAAGGTCAAGCTGACCCTCTGGGGCACGCCGATCCGCTACGGCCCCGGCACCGTCCCGGAGCTCAACGCCATCGCCAAGCAGCTCAACGCCAGCGGCCTGTTCGAGGCGGACGTGCGCACCGCCCCCTTCCCCGAGTACGAGAAGGGCATCGAGGCCGGCAAGTACGCGGTCTACGTGAAGGGCTGGGTGCCCGACTACCCGGACCCGGACAACTTCACCGCGCCCTTCTTCGGCGAGGACAACGAACTCGCCAACCACTACGAGTCCAAGGAGATAGCCGACCGGATCCTCCCGGCCACCGCCGCCCAGGGCAGCCGGACCGCGACCGTCGGCGACTTCGCCAAGCTCCAGTCGACCGTCGCCCAGGACGTCCCGGTGCTGCCGCTCTGGCAGGGCAAGCAGTACGCCGTCGCCAACGAGCGGATCACCGGCCTCCAGTGGACCCTGGACGCCTCCACCGTCTTCCGCTTCTGGGAGATCGCCAAGGCCGACAAGGGCTGACGGGAAGTCGAGACACCGAAGGGGCCCGCCGGAACGATCCGGCGGGCCCCTTCGGCATGTGCCCTGGCGACTACTGTGCGCCCGGCCGCACCAGCCCGCTCTCGTACGCGTAGACCGCCGCCTGCACCCGGTCGCGCAGCCCCAGCTTGGTGAGCACATGGCCGACATGCGTCTTGACCGTCGTCTCGCTGACGAACAGATCCGCCGCGATCTCCGCGTTCGACAGCCCGCGGGCCACCAGCTTGAGCACCTCCACCTCACGGTCGGTCAGCGTGCTCAGCGTGTCCGGCAGCGGCTCCTCGCCCGACGGCAGGTGCCCGGCGTACTTGTCCAGCAGCCGGCGCGTGATGCTCGGTGCCAGCATCGCCTCGCCGCCCGCCACCACCCGGATCGCCTGCACCAGCTCATGGGCCGGGGCGTCCTTCAGCAGGAACCCGCTCGCGCCCGCCCGCAGCGCCTCCACCACGTACTCGTCCAGATCGAACGTGGTGAGCACCAGCACCTTCGCCGGGCCCTTCCGGTCCGGGCCGGTGATCTGCCGCGTCGCCTCGACGCCGTCCATCCGGGGCATCCGGATGTCCATCAGCACCACGTCCGGCTGGAGCGCCCGGACCTGGTCCAGCGCCTGCAGGCCGTCACCGGCCTCCCCGACCACCGCGATGTCCTGCTCGGCCTCGAGGATCATGCGGAAGCCCGTGCGCAGCAGGGGCTGGTCGTCGACGAGCAGGACACGGATCGCCACAGGGAACTCCTTCGCTAGACCGGGTCCATTCTGCCCTGAGGGCGACCGTCAGATCCCGGCAGGCCCGGCCCCCGCCTCCGGGACCCGCGGCACGGGCAGCACCGGCAGCGGATACGGCGGGGGAGTGCCCCCGAACTCCGGGCACAGCGCCTGGTGGTCACACCAGCCGCAGAGCTTCGTCGGCCGGGGCCGCCAGTCGCCCGTCTCGGTGGCCAGCGCGATCGCCTCCCACAGCGCGCGCAGCTTCCGCTCCACCGCCAGCAGCTCCGCCTCCGTCGGGTCGTACGTCAGCACGTCCCCGCTGCCCAGGTAGACCAGCTGGAGCCGGCGCGGCATCACCCCGCGCAGCCGCCGGATCACCAGCGCGTAGAACGTCATCTGGAACAGGGCCTCGTCCCGGTACCGCGGAGCCGGCGCCTTTCCCGTCTTGTAGTCGACGATCCGCACCTCGCCCGTCGGCGCCACGTCCACCCGGTCGACGATGCCGCGCAGCACCAGCCCCGAGTCCAGCGTCGTCTCCACGAACAGCTCGCGCTCGGCCGGCTCCAGCCGCGTCGGGTCCTCCAGCGAGAACCACCGCTCGACCAGCCCCTCCGCCTCCGCCAGCCAGCGGGCCAGCCGCTCCGGCTCGTGCGCACCGTCCTCGCCGGCGAACAGCTCCGCCAGCTCCGGCCGCGCCGCCAGCAGCTTCTCCCACTCGCCGGGCAGCAGCGCCCGCGCCCGGTCCGGCGTACGCTCCGCCGCGGGGGCGTCGAAGAGGCGCTCCAGCACGGCGTGCACCACCGTGCCGCGGGTCGCCGCCGGGCTGGGCTTCTCCGGCAGCCGGTCGATCACCCGGAACCGGTACAGCAGCGGGCACCGCATGAAATCGGCCGCGCGCGAGGGCGACAGCGAGGCCGGCCGGGCGGCCGTCCCCGTGGCCCCGGGGGCCGCCCCGGAAGCCTCGGGGGCCTGCTGCCGTACGGGCTCGGGGAGCGGGACCGCCGGGCCGGCGGCCCCTCCGGCCGGGCCCCGGGCGGTGTCGTCGAGAGCGGTGTCCATGGCAGAGACCCTACGGCCCCCCACGGACATTCCGCGGCATACCATCGACGGCAGAGCGCCCGCACGTGCATGATCGTGGCAGGGCGCGCGCACCGGGCGGGTGCGGGAGCGGCACCGACGAGGGGAAACCGTGGAGAACAGCGGGCAGGGCGGCTCCGGCAGCGGGGGCGCCGACCACCAGGCCGGACAGCCCGGGGGCCCCAGGGAACCCGGAGACCCCGGCGAACACGGAGAGCACGGCCGCGGGCCACGGCGCCCGCGCGAGAGCGGCGGCGGCATCCTCATGGGCCGCCCGTTCGGCGTCCCCGTCTACGTCGCCCCCAGCTGGTTCCTGGTCGCCGCCCTGATCACCTGGGTCTTCGGCGGCCAGCTCGACCGCGTCCTGCCCGAACTCGGCCGGGCCCGCTACCTGGTCTCCCTCTTCTTCGCCGTCGCCTTCTACGCCTCCGTCCTGGTCCACGAACTGGCCCACACGGTCGCCGCCCTCCGCTTCCGCCTCCCGGTCCGCCGCATCCAGCTCCAGTTCTTCGGCGGCGTCTCCGAGATCGAGAAGGAGAGCGAGACCCCCGGCCGGGAGTTCGTCCTCGCCTTCGTCGGCCCCCTGCTCTCCCTGGTGCTGGCCGGCGTCTTCTGGACCGGCATGCAGGCCGTCGAACCCGACACCGTCCCCGGCGTCCTCCTCGCCGGCCTCATGGTCTCCAACCTCCTGGTGGCCGTCTTCAACCTGCTGCCCGGCCTGCCCCTGGACGGCGGACGGATGCTCCGCGCCGTCGTCTGGAAGATCACCGGCCGGCCCATGGCCGGCACCGTCGCCGCCGCCTGGGTCGGCCGCGCGCTCGCCGTCAGCGTCCTCGTCGGCCTCCCGCTGCTCACCCAGGCGTACCGCGCCGACAGCTTCGGCAGCGTCGACTCCCTCACCGACGCCCTGCTCGCCGCCATCCTCGCCGCGATCATCTGGACCGGCGCCGGGAACAGCCTCCGCATGGCCCGCCTCCGCGAGCGCCTCCCCGGCCTCCGCGCCCGCACCCTCACCCGCCGCGCCGTGCCCGTCGCCCCCACCACCCCGCTCTCCGAGGCACTGCGGAGGGCCAACGAGGAGGGCGCCCGCGCCCTGGTCGTCGTCGACGCGGCCGGCGCCCCCACCGCCCTGGTCCGCGAGTCCGCCATCGTCGGCATCCCCGTCCACCGCCGGCCCTGGGTCACCGTGGACACCCTCGCCCAGGACCTCCACGACGGCATGCGGATCTCCGCCGAGCTCTCCGGCGAGGACCTCCTGGAGGCCCTCCGGCAGACCCCCGCCACCGAATACCTGGTCGTCGAGGAGACCGGCGAGGTCTACGGCGTCCTCTCCACCACGGACGTCGAACGGGCCTTCGTCGCCGCCATGGCCCGCACCCCGGCCCCCTGAGTCCCCGGCCTCCCGGAGCCCCGCCCGGGGCCCGCCCCGGGCCCGTGGTCCCGGTCCCGTCCGGCGCCCGGTAGGCTGGTCACATGTCCGAACCGACCGGTGCCGCCCGCCGTCGCGGGCCCTTCCAGGTCGGGGACCAGGTCCAGCTCACCGACCCCAAGGGACGCCACTACACCTTCACGCTCGAAGCCGGGAAGCAGTTCCACACCCACAAGGGTGCCTTCCCGCACGACGAGCTGATCGGTGCTCCCGAGGGCAGTGTTGTCCGTACCACGGGAAACGTCGCCTACCTCGCGCTGCGCCCCCTGCTCCCCGACTACGTCCTGTCCATGCCGCGCGGAGCCGCCGTGGTCTACCCCAAGGACGCGGGGCAGATCCTGGCGATGGCCGACATCTTCCCCGGCGCCCGCGTCGTGGAGGCCGGCGTCGGCTCCGGCTCGCTGAGCAGTTTCCTGCTGCGCGCCATCGGCGACCAGGGCATGCTGCACTCCTACGAGCGCCGTGCCGACTTCGCCGAGATCGCCACGAAGAACGTGGAGCGCTACTTCGGCGGTCCGCACCCGGCCTGGCAGCTCACCGTCGGCGACCTCCAGGACAACCTGTCCGACACCGACGTCGACCGCGTCATCCTGGACATGCTCGCCCCGTGGGAGTGCCTGGAGGCCGTCCGCAAGGCGCTCGTCCCCGGCGGCATCCTCTGCTGCTACGTGGCGACCACCACCCAGCTCGCGCGGACCGTCGAGTCCATCCGCGAGATCGGCTGCTTCGCCGAGCCGTCGGCCTGGGAGACCATGGTCCGCACCTGGCACGTCGAGGGCCTGGCCGTCCGCCCCGACCACCGCATGATCGGGCACACCGGCTTCCTGCTCACCGCCCGCCGCCTCGCGGACGGCGTGGAGCCGCCGATGCGCCGCCGCCGCCCGGCGAAGGGCGCCTACGGCGAGGACTACACCGGCCCCGGCGGCCAGACCGCCGAAGCCTGAGCCTGTTTCACCAGCGCGGAAGCCGCCACCGACGAACTCGGGGGCGGCTTCCGCGCGTTGGGCCGGGGCGCTGTTCCGCCCGCCGGACCGGTGTGCGACGATGCGGCTCTCGTCACCGTCTCATCGCAGTCTCATCGAAGGAGCGGCGCGCGTGCAGCCCCCGGCCGGACTTCCGCACACCCACCCGAGGCCCGTCCACTGGCTGCTGACCGCCCTGGCCCTGGCCGCCGTGCTGGCCGGCGCGACGCTCTTCGGCCCGGCCGACGCCACCGCCGGGGACGCCCCCGCCCCGCCGGCCGCCGCCGCGCCCGATCCGGCCGCCGCCCGCTACCCGCTCGACTGCGGCCCGGTGGGCGTCGAGGTGGGGCACAGGGCCGTCGCCGACCTGGACGGGGACGGGCGCCCCGAGACGGTCGCCGTGGTCCACTGCCAGGCCGGCGCGGGCACCCCGCCCGACGGCGTCTACGTCGTGACGGCCGGCAAGGGCACGGGCGCGCCGCCGCGCGTGGCCGCCACCCTCGTCGACCCCGCCCGGCGGATGAACGTCGACCGGTTCAGGGTGGCGGGGGACACGATTTCGGCCACTCTGCTCGGCTACTCCGCGCGGAACGTGCCGCGCTGCTGCCCCGACCTGCGCCGGGCGGTCGAATGGCGGTGGCGCGACGGCCAGTTCGAGCCGACGGCACGGCCCGTGACGGGCCGCGCCTGATCCGTCACCCGGCGTCCGGCCCGTAGACCTCGACCTTGTCCGAGACGCGCCGCACATGGATGCAGTCGCCCGGGCACTCCTTGGCCGAGTCCCGGACGTCGGCCAGCAGCGGCAGCGGAACGGGCGTGGTGGCGCCCGGCTCCTGCAGCAGCTCGTCGTCGGCGCTCTTCACGTACGCCAGGCCGTCGATGTCGAGCTCGAAGACCTCGGGGGCATACTGCACGCAGATGCCGTCCCCCGTACACAGCTCCTGGTCGATCCAGACCTCAAGGGCGCCGTCGGGGCCCTCGGCCGCCGGGTCCTCGGTGACGGTCGCGTGGTCTTCGTTCCGGACGGTCATCTCGCCTGCCGTTTCCTGCTTACGTGAATCAATTGGAGCCAGCACTGACGGGTGTTGACCGACTCGACGATACAACCGCTCGCTTTCCGATGTTGATGGGTGGGTATTCCCCAGTCGTGAGGACGTGCGCAAGGGTGAAGATCGGACACACTCCAGCCGGGTTTGTGATCTAGGGGTTTCAACCTGCACCGGCCCAGGTAGGGTCTGGAAGCGTCCAGCTCCCCTTGGAGGAGGTGAGGACCGTGGCAGCCCACGACGACGACATGAACCGCGGCATCCGGCCGGGACGGGGCTCAGACGACCCCGCCGGCCAGGTTGCCTACCTTGAGCAGGAGATCGCCGTCCTGCGCCGCAAGCTCGCCGACTCTCCGCGGCACACGAGGATTCTCGAAGAGCGGATCGTCGAGCTCCAGACCAACCTGGCCGGGGTGTCCGCCCAGAACGAGCGGCTCGCCAACACCCTCCGCGAGGCCCGCGACCAGATCGTGGCCCTCAAGGAGGAGGTCGACCGGCTCGCCCAGCCGCCGGCCGGCTTCGGCGTCTTCCTGCAGGCCAACGACGACGGCACGGTGGACATCTTCACCGGCGGCCGCAAGCTCCGGGTCAACGTCAGCCCGGGCGTCGACCCCGAGGAGCTCCGGCCCGGCCAGGAGGTCATGCTCAACGAGGCGCTCAACGTGGTCGAGGCCATGGCGTTCGAGCGGGCCGGGGACATCGTCACCCTCAAGGAAATCCTGGAGGACGGCGAACGGGCCCTGGTCATCGGGCACACCGACGAGGAGCGGGTGGTGAGGCTCGCCGAGCCGCTGCTGGACGTCACCATCCGCCCCGGCGACGCCCTGTTGCTCGAATCCCGCTCCGGCTACGTCTACGAGGTCATCCCCAAGAGCGAGGTCGAGGAGCTCGTCCTCGAAGAGGTCCCCGACATCGACTACACGAAGATCGGCGGCCTGGGGAACCAGATCGAGCTGATCCGCGACGCGGTCGAGCTCCCCTATCTCTACCCCGACCTCTTCAAGGAGCACGAACTCCGGCCCCCCAAGGGCGTCCTGCTCTACGGCCCGCCCGGCTGCGGCAAGACGCTGATCGCCAAGGCGGTGGCCAACTCCCTTGCCAAGAAGGTCGCGGAGGTCACCGGGAAGCCCGCGGGGAAGAGCTTCTTCCTCAACATCAAGGGCCCCGAGCTGCTCAACAAGTACGTCGGCGAGACCGAGCGGCACATCCGCCTGATCTTCCAGCGCGCCCGCGAGAAGGCCAGCGAGGGCACGCCGGTGATCGTCTTCTTCGACGAGATGGACTCGCTGTTCCGCACCCGCGGCTCCGGCGTCAGCTCGGACGTGGAGAACACCATCGTCCCGCAGCTGCTCTCCGAGATCGACGGCGTGGAGGGCCTGGAGAACGTCATCGTCATCGGCGCCTCCAACCGCGAGGACATGATCGACCCGGCGATCCTCCGCCCGGGCCGGCTCGATGTGAAGATCAAGATCGAGCGGCCGGACGCCGAGGCGGCCAAGGACATCTTCTCCAAGTACCTGACCCGCACGCTGCCGCTGCACGCGGACGACCTCGCCGAGCACGGCGGGGACGCCGGGGCGACGGTCGACGGCATGATCCAGTCGGTCGTGGAGCAGATGTACGCCGAGTCCGAGGAGAACCGCTTCCTGGAGGTCACCTACGCCAACGGTGACAAGGAAGTCCTCTACTTCAAGGACTTCAACTCCGGAGCGATGATCCAGAACATCGTGGACCGCGCCAAGAAGATGGCGATCAAGGCGTTCCTCGACCACAACCAGAAGGGCCTCCGCGTCTCCCACCTGCTCGCCGCCTGCGTCGACGAGTTCAAGGAGAACGAGGACCTGCCCAACACCACCAACCCGGACGACTGGGCCCGCATCTCCGGCAAGAAGGGCGAGCGGATCGTCTTCATCCGCACCCTCGTCACCGGCAAGCAGGGCGCGGACACCGGCCGCTCCATCGACACGGTGGCCAACACCGGTCAGTACCTGTAACACCGCCGTCCGGCCGCGGCCGGCCGTCCCCCGGATCCCCCCGGTCCCGCCCCCACGGCGCGGGACCGGGCCGGAACGGTCCGTCCGCGGCCGGACGCGTTCACGGACCCCGGGGACGCGGACGGCAGCGGGCACGGCGGGTCCGCACGGCACGGGCGACGGGTCCGGTACGGCACGAGGGACAGGTCCGTACGGCACGAGCGACGGGCCCGGTACGGCACGAACCCGAGCAATGACTGGAATGATCTCCCCAGGGCCGCAAAGCCGTTCTAGGCTCTGCGGTACCACCGCGACGCGCGTGGGGGACGCACACGGACCGGATGCGCAGCGGTACTTGAGCGGCGACCCCACCAGGGGGCGCCGCCGGGCAAGGAGGGCCGCATGACCGTACGGCGAGTAATGGGCATCGAGACGGAGTACGGGATCTCCGTCCCCGGTCACCCGAACGCCAATGCCATGCTCACCTCGTCCCAGGTCGTCAACGCGTACGCGGCGGCGATGCACCGGGCACGCCGTGCCCGCTGGGACTTCGAGGAGGAGAATCCGCTGCGGGACGCCCGGGGCTTCGACCTCGCCCGGGAAGCCGCCGACGCCAGCCAGCTCACCGACGAGGACATCGGCCTCGCCAACGTCATCCTCACCAACGGCGCCCGGCTGTACGTGGACCACGCCCACCCCGAGTACAGCTCCCCGGAGATCACCAACCCGCGGGACGCCGTCCTCTGGGACAAGGCCGGCGAACGGATCATGGCCGAGGCCGCCGAACGGGCCGGCCGGCTGCCCGGCGCCCAGCCCATCCACCTCTACAAGAACAACACCGACAACAAGGGCGCGTCCTACGGCACCCACGAGAACTACCTGATGAAGCGGGAGACCCCCTTCTCGGACATCGTGCGCCACCTGACCCCCTTCTTCGTCTCCCGCCAGGTCGTCACCGGCGCCGGCCGGGTCGGCATCGGCCAGGACGGCCGCGAACACGGCTTCCAGATCAGCCAGCGCGCCGACTACTTCGAGGTCGAGGTCGGACTGGAGACCACCCTCAAACGGCCCATCATCAACACCCGCGACGAACCGCACGCCGACGCCGAGAAATACCGCCGGCTCCACGTGATCATCGGCGACGCCAACCTCTCGGAGATCTCCACCTACCTCAAACTGGGCACCACCTCCCTGGTGCTGTCCATGATCGAGGACGGCTTCATCTCCGGCGACTTCGCCGTCGACCAGCCCGTCCGCACCCTCCACCGGGTCAGCCACGACCCCTCGCTGCGCCGCCTGATCACGCTGCGCAGCGGCCGGACGCTCACCGCCGTCCAGCTCCAGATGGAGTACTGCGAGCTGGCCAGGAAACACGTCGAGGACCGGTACGGGTCGGACGCGGACGAGCAGACCAAGGACGTCCTGGCCCGCTGGGAGGACGTGCTGGGCCGGCTGGAGAGCGACCCCATGAGCCTGGCCGGCGAGCTGGACTGGGTGGCCAAACGGGAGCTCCTGGAGGGCTACCGCCGGCGGGACGGCCTCGACTGGGACGCGGCCCGGCTGCACCTGGTCGACCTCCAGTACGCCGACGTCCGGCCCGACAAGGGCCTGTACAACCGGCTGGCGGCGCGCGGCAGGATCAAGCGGCTGCTGGACGAGACCGAGGTCGAGCGGGCCCGCACGGCACCGCCCGAGGACACCCGGGCGTACTTCCGGGGCCGCTGCCTCGACCAGTACGCGGACGACGTGGCGGCCGCCTCCTGGGACTCGGTCATCTTCGACCTCCCCGGCCGGGACTCGCTCCAGCGGGTCCCCACCCTGGAACCCCTGCGCGGCACCCGCAACCACGTCAAGGAACTGCTGGACCGCTGCCGCACGGCGGAGGAGCTGGTACGGGTGCTGTCCGGGGGCTGAGCGGGGTCTGGGGAGGAGGCGGAACGGGAATCATCACGGTGGTTCCCGGACGTTCCCAGGAGTACGGGGCCGATGTCGGACCGTGCTTGTAGGGTCTGATCTGTAGGACTTGAGTACGTGT
This sequence comes from Streptomyces mobaraensis, assembly GCF_020099395.1. Lineage (NCBI taxonomy): Bacteria > Bacillati > Actinomycetota > Actinomycetes > Kitasatosporales > Streptomycetaceae > Streptomyces > Streptomyces mobaraensis. The sequence continues at coordinate 6,079,006 of NZ_CP083590.1, forward strand.
ACGTCGAAACCGAGCGGGGTGAGGGGTATGGCGACCAAGGACACCGGCGGCGGGCAGCAGAAGGCGACGCGCTCGACCGAGGAGACCGAGGAGCAGGCGCAGGAGGCGCAGGCGTCCGAGGACCTCAAGGAGCGGCACGAGAAGCTGTCGGATGACGTGGACTCCGTCCTGGACGAGATTGACGACGTCCTAGAGGAGAACGCAGAGGATTTCGTGCGAAGCTTCGTTCAGAAGGGTGGGGAGTAGGGGGCTTTTGCCTTCGAATCCAAGGGGGGATCGTGTTGGGGGCGGGGGAGGTGAAGCGTTGCGCGCGGTGCCGCGAGGACAAGCCGCGCGCGGCGTTCGCTGCGAACCGGTCGCTGCGTGACGGGCTGCAGTCCTACTGCAGGGTGTGTGCCGCCGAGTACCACCAGGAGCGGCAGAAGGCGAAGGGCAAGAACGTCCGCCCGCGGGTCGTCGTGCCGTCGGGGCACAAGTACTGCCGCCGCTGCGGTGAGACCAAGCCTCACTCTCAGTGGTCCCGCAACAGCTCGGCTTCGGACGGGTTGGCGACAGCCTGCAAGTCCTGTCGGGTCGCCGAGGGCCGTGCCGGTCACCTCAAACGCACGTACGGCATCTCGGAGGCCGAGCGGGAGGAGATGATCAAGGAGCAGGGCGGGGTCTGCTGCATCTGCCTGTCGGCCCGGCCCGTGCATGTGGATCATTGTCACGTGACCGATAAGGTCCGTGGCGTGCTGTGCTTCAGTTGCAACGCGGCACTGGGGCAATTCAAGGATCGGCCGGACGTCATGAGGCGTGCCGCCGAATATGTGGAAGGAAACGTGTGGAAGCCAACCCTCGTAGCACCGGGCGTCTACCAGCTGCCTTCCTGACGCCGGGCTCGTCCTCGTTCGTGGACTTCCTCGGGAACCACGCCCCCGAGCTGCTGCCCGGCAACCGGCAGCTGCCGCCCGTGAAGGGTGCCGTCGAGGCGCCGCACGGCACGACCATCGTCGCGGCGACCTTCCCCGGCGGGGTGGTGCTGGCCGGTGACCGTCGGGCCACCATGGGCAATGTCATCGCGCAGCGCGACATCGAGAAGGTCTTCCCGGCGGACGAGTACTCGGCCGTCGGCATCGCGGGCACCGCCGGCCTCGCCGTGGAGATGGTCAAGCTCTTCCAGCTGGAGCTGGAGCACTTCGAGAAGGTCGAGGGCGCCCAGCTCTCCCTGGAGGGCAAGGCCAACCGGCTCTCCACCATGATCCGCGGCAACCTCGGTATGGCCATGCAGGGCCTCGCCGTGGTGCCGCTCTTCGCCGGCTGGGACGTGGACCGCGGCAAGGGCCGGATCTTCTCCTACGACGTGACCGGTGGCCGCTCCGAGGAGTACGGCTACGCGGCCACCGGCTCCGGCTCGCTCTTCGCCCGGGGCGCGCTGAAGAAGCTGTACCGGGACGACCTCTCCGCCGAGCAGGCCGCCACACTGGTGGTACAGGCCCTGTACGACGCGGCCGACGACGACTCGGCGACCGGCGGCCCCGACCTCGCCCGCCGCATCTACCCGATCGTCACCGTCATCTCCGACGAGGGGTACCGGAGGCTCACCGACGCCGACCTGGCCGAGACCGTCCGGGCCATCCACGAGCGGCGGCTCCAGGAGCCCGACGGTCCCCGGGCCGCGCTGCTCTGAGGCCCCCCGGTCCCGAGTCCTCCGTACGCACTCCCCACAGACCAGAAAGGGACGGATAACCGGTGTCGACGCCGTTCTACGTCTCTCCCCAGCAGGCCATGGCCGACCGTGCCGAGTACGCCCGCAAGGGCATCGCGCGCGGCCGCAGCGTCGTGGTCCTCCAGTACAACGATGGCGTGATCTTCGTTGCCGAGAACCCGTCCCGCGCGCTGCACAAGGTCAGCGAGATCTACGACCGCATCGCGTTCGCGGCCGTCGGGAAGTACAACGAGTTCGAGACCCTGCGCATCGGCGGAGTCCGCTACGCCGACCTGCGCGGTTACACCTACGACCGCGGGGACGTCACCGCCCGCGGCCTCGCCAACGTCTACGCCCAGACCCTCGGCACCATCTTCTCCAGCGCGGGCGAGAAGCCGTACGAGGTCGAGCTGATCGTCGCCGAGGTCGGGGCCGGCCCCGAGGACGACCAGATCTACCGGCTGCCGCACGACGGCTCGATCGTCGACGAGCACGGCTCGGTCGCCGTCGGCGGCAACGCCGACCAGATCAGCAGCTATCTCGGGCAGCGGCACCGGGACGGGATGAGCCTCGCGGAGGCGCTCAAGCTTGCTGTCGAGTCGCTTGCCCGGGACACGAATGGCGCGGAGCGCACGTTGACGGCGGAGCAGCTTGAGGTGGCGGTGCTGGATCGGACGCGGCCTCAGCAGCGGAAGTTCAAGCGGTTGCTTGGCAGTCAGCTGACGCGGTTGCTGGACGGGGACGCGGCCCCCGCCTCGGGTGAGGAGGAGGGTGCGGGCGAGTCCTGACGGGTGGGGTGCCCCTGACCCTCCCCCAGAGGGGGCACCCCCATTCACCGTTTCTTGCGGGGCGAGCCCCGCACCCCCGAGCGCGCCTGCGGCGCGCGTCCTCAAACGCCGGACGGGCTGATTTCAGCCCGTTGGGGGTACCCCCTCTGGGGGAGTTTGAGGACAAGGGGGTCTGGGGCGCAGCCCCAGGAAACGGTGAAATGGGGGTCCCCCCTCTGGGGGAGGGACCGGGGCACCCCACCGCCGTCAGGCGCCACGCGCGGCCGGCCCGCTGGAGTCCCGGATCACCAGATCCACCGGCAACTCCGCCGCGCCGTCGGGCCGCCCGTCGAGCACGGCGGCGAGCGCCCGCATCCCCGCCTCCCCGACCGCCTCGGCCGGCAGCCGGACCGTCGTCAGCTCCGGATCGACGGCCGTCGCCAGCGACAGGTCGGCGAAGCCGGTGACCGAGACGTCGTCGGGAACGCGCAACCCCAGCCGCCGAGCGGCCTTGCAGGCGCCCGCGGCGAGCATGTCGTCGTCGCAGACGAGGGCGGTCGGCCGCGGTCCGGGCCCGGAGAGGACGCGTTCGACGGCCGCCCGCCCGGCGTCGACGTGCAGCGCGGCGGGTTCCGTGCGCACCACGCGTGCGTCGGGCACGCCGCGCAGCGCGTCGGCCAGGGCCCGGGCCCGGACGCGGAAGGTCCAGGAGTCGACGTCGGCGGACAGGTGGGCGAAGCGCCGGTGGCCGAGGGCCAGCAGGTGGGCGGCGATCTGCCGCATGCCGTCGGCGATGTCCGGGTTGACGGTGGCGGCGGCCTCCGCGCTGTGGGGGTCGCTGTCGAGCATGACGACCGGCAGTCCGCCGGCCCGCAGGGCGGCGAGGGAGTCGACGGCCATGGAGGAGGCGATCACGCCGTCGAGGGCCGCGCGGGCAGAGGTGAAGGGGTCGCGGGCGGGGCCGATGCCCTCGGGTGAGGGGTAGAGGAGGACGCCGACGCCCTGTTCGCCGGCCACCCGCGCGGCCCCGGCGTAGACGCGGGCGAAGAACTCGTTGGTGAGGGCGGGGACGACGAGGAGCACGGTCCGGGTGCGACCCAGCCGCAGGTCGCGGGCGGCGAGGTTGCGGCGGTAGCCGAGTTCGCGGGCGGCGGTGCGGACCGCCTCGGCGCGGGCCTCGGAGACCCGGCCGCGCCATTTGTCGCCCATGACGAGGGAGACGGTCGCCTGGGAGACGCCGGCCGCGCGGGCCACGTCCCGGCTGGTCGCCCGGGCGGGTGCCGCGTGCGTCCCGCGGACCGTCGGCCAGCGGCCCCCGCCGCGTACGCCGCCTGTGGTCTGTTCGCCGTCGTCCGTCACCATCGGTGACGCCCCTCTCCGCCGCCTCGCCCACGGCTGGACCCGTGAGCTGCCGACATGGTACGTATAACGCGTCAACGTTATACGTAAAACCGACCCAGGGTCGGTCGAGAGAGGCAGATGATGGCGGCGGGCTACGGCGAGATGCTCAGGACGCGGTACGCCGCGCGGTTGCTGGTGGGCACCCTGGTGGGCCGGCTGCCGACCGCGACCGCCGCGCTGGCGGTCGTCCTCTTCGCCCGCGCCGAGGGCGGCAGCTACACCCTCGCCGGCGCCCTCTCCGCCGCGTACGGCGTGGCCAACGCGTTCGGCCAGCCGCTGCTCGGCCGGGCCGTCGACCTGTACGGCCAGCCGCGCGTGATGCTGCCCTCGGCCGTGCTGTCCGCGCTGGGCATGGTCCTCTTCGCCGTCGTCGGCCTGGAGCCGCTGCCCGTCGCCTACGCGGCCATGGTCGTCGCCGGTTTCTTCACTCCGCCGCTGGAGGGCGGCCTGCGGGCGCTGTGGCCGTCCGTCCTGGAGCGCGAGGACCGCATCCACGCGGCCTACGCCCTGGACGCCGTGGCCCAGGAGGTCATGTACGCGGTCGGCCCGCTGATCGTGATGCTGTTCGTCCGCGAGTGGTCCGAGGCCGCCGCGCTGCTGGTCATCAACGCCCTGGGCGTGCTCGGCGCGCTCGCCGTCGTCAGCTCGCCGCCCTCGCGGAAGTGGCGCAGCGAGCCGCGCGAGGCGCACTGGCTGGGCGCTTTGCGTTCGCGGGGGCTGCTGGTCGTCCTGGGCACCTTCTTCTTCGTCGGCTCGGCGCTGGGTTCCATAGCCGTGGCCTCCGTGGCCTACGCCGACGCGCACGGCAATCAGATGATCTCCAGCTATCTGCTGTCGGCGCTCAGCGCCGGCGCCCTGGTGGGCGGTGTCGTCTACGGCGGCCGGCAGTGGGCCGGTGCGCCGGAGGGCCGGCTGCGGGTGATCATCGCGGCGCTGGCGGTCTGCTACGTGCCGTTGCTGCTGGTCCCCGGTGTCGTTCCGATGACCGTCCTGGCGGGGGTCGCCGGTGTGTTCCTGGCGCCCGCGCTCGCCTGTGCCTTCGTCGTCGTCGACCGGCACGCGCCGGCGGGCACGGCCACGGAGGCGTTCTCCTGGCTGGTCACCTCGTTCGGTGTGGGCGCGTCCATCGGTACGGCGATCGTCGGTCCGGCGGTGCAGTCGGGCGGTGCCCGGGCCGGGTTCGCGGTCGCGGCGGGCGGCGGGATCGCCGCGGCGCTCGTCCTGCTGGCGGCGCGCAAGGCGCTGACCGCCCCGGAGAAGGCGTCGCCCGTCGTCGCGCGTTCGGAATCCGATCGGAACGGTGCGGTCGAACCCGGTTTCAGCGCAGGGCATCAGGCGTAGTGTTCAGGCATGGACCGCCGCATTTTCGGGCTGGAGAACGAGTACGGCGTCACGTGCACGTTCAGGGGACAGCGCCGACTGTCGCCTGACGAAGTGGCGCGGTACCTCTTCCGCCGTGTCGTTTCCTGGGGCCGCAGCAGCAATGTCTTCCTGCGCAACGGCGCCCGTCTCTACCTCGATGTGGGCTCGCACCCGGAATACGCGACACCAGAGTGCGACAACGTGATCGAACTGGTCACCCACGACAAGGCGGGCGAGCGCATTCTCGAGGGACTGCTCGTCGACGCCGAACGCCGCCTGCACGAGGAGGGGATCGCGGGCGACGTCTACCTCTTCAAGAACAACACCGACTCCGCGGGGAACTCCTACGGCTGCCACGAGAACTACCTCGTGGCCAGACACGGGGAGTTCTCCCGTCTCGCGGACATCCTCATCCCCTTCTTGGTGACCCGTCAGCTGATCTGCGGGGCGGGGAAGGTCCTGCAGACCCCGCGCGGCGCGGTCTACTGCGTCAGCCAGCGCGCGGAGCACATCTGGGAGGGCGTCAGTTCCGCCACCACCCGCTCGCGTCCGATCATCAACACCCGGGACGAGCCGCACGCCGACGCCGAGCGGTACCGCAGGCTGCACGTCATCGTGGGCGACTCGAACATGTCGGAGACCACGATGCTGCTCAAGGTCGGCGCCACCGACCTGGTGCTCCGCATGATCGAGGCGGGCACGGTGATGCGCGACCTCACCCTGGAGAACCCCATCCGGGCCATCCGCGAGGTCAGCCACGACATCACCGGCCGCCGCAAGGTGCGGCTGGCCAGCGGGCGGGAGGCGTCCGCCCTGGAGATCCAGCAGGAGTACTACGAGAAGGCCGTCGACTTCTGCGAACGGCGCGGCATCCGCACGGGCATCGTCGAGCGGGTGCTGGAGCTGTGGGGCCGCTCCCTGGAGGCGATCCGGGACGAGGACCTGGACCGCATCTCCACCGAGATCGACTGGGTGATGAAGTACCAGCTCATCGAGCGCTACCGGGCGAAGAACGCCATCAGCATGTCCCATCCGAGGGTCGCGCAGATAGATCTCGCCTACCACGACATCCACCGCCGCCGGGGCCTGTACTACCTGCTGGAGCGGCGCGGGCAGGCCGCGCGGGTGTGCAACGACCTCAAGATCTTCGAAGGCAAGTCGGTGCCGCCGCAGACCACCCGGGCCCGGCTGCGCGGCGATTTCATCCGCCGCGCGCAGGAACAGCGGCGGGACTTCACCGTCGACTGGGTCCATCTCAAGCTCAACGACCAGGCGCAGCGCACGGTGTTGTGCAAGGACCCTTTCCGGTCGGTGGACGACCGGGTGGAAAAGCTGATTGCCGGAATGTGAGCGGACGCACGGTCTGACATTCCGAATGCGGGGAAGTGAATACGGCGTCGGTGCGCCGGGCCTCTCGGTCCGGCGCACCGCCGTGTCGGACGGGGGTGACGGGCGGGACTCAGGCCGTAGAGTGGCGGGCACTGTTCAGCCACCACCCCCTAGCCCGAGTTGGACCGATGCTGCGATTCACCGCGGGACGAACCCCGCAATCCCGTCGCCTCGCGAGGACCGCGAGCGGCACCCGCCCGTCCCGCCGTCTGGCCGCCGCCCTGGCCGTGCCCGTCCTGCTGCTGACCGCCGCCGGCTGCGGCTCGGACGACGACGGTTCCAAGAAGTCCTCCGAGAGCAGCTCCAAGGCGTCGGCGAGCTCCGGCTCCGCGCAGGGCGGCTCGAAGATCACGGTGACGGGCGCCTTCGGCGAGCAGCCGAAGATCTCCGCCCCGAAGGACGCCAAGGGCCCGGACAAGGTGCGGATCACCACGATCACCGAGGGCAAGGGCGCCACGGTGGAGAAGGGCGCGTTCGCCCGGCTCGCCTTCGCGGTGCAGTCGACCCAGGAGGGCACCACCGCCAAGGGCACCTGGAATCCCGAGCCGGGTCAGGACACCAAGGGGCCGCGCCGCGAGCTGGTGCAGCGGGTGGGCGGCGGCGAGGGCGGCGGCCAGGTGCCGGACGCGGTCGCCGACGCCCTGGTGGGCCGCAAGGTCGGCACCCGGGTGTGGGCCGAGGGCACGCTGAAGTCGATGTACGGCGACAAGGTCCAGCAGAACGCGGACCAGACGCTCGTCTGGGTCCTCGACGTGGTGGGCACCGGAAAGGTGGACGCCAAGGCGGAGGCCAAGGGCGAGCAGGCGAAGCCCGACGCGGGGATGCCGGAGGTGAAGGCCGAGTCCGGGAAGGCGGCCGAGATCACCATGCCCAAGGGGGAGAAGGCGCCCAAGGAGCTCAAGGAGCAGGTGCTGATCAAGGGCGACGGCCCGGAGGTCAAGGCCGGCGACGGTCTGGTCGCCCAGTACACCGGTGTGCTGTGGGACGGCGGGAAGAAGTTCGACTCGTCCTGGGACCACGGTGGCGCCACCGCCTTCCAGATCGGCACCGGTTCGGTCGTCTCGGGCTGGGACAAGGGCCTGGTCGGCAAGCACGTGGGGGACAGGGTGCTGCTGGTGCTCCCGGCCGAGCAGGCGTACGGCAGCAGCCCGCCGCCGGGCAGCGGCATCCCCGCCGACGCGCCGCTGGTCTTCGTCGTGGACATCGTGGGCAAGGTCTGACCGGCCATCGGGGACGAGTCCGGACCGATCGTCTGCGAAACTTGCACGGTTGTCCGAAGATTCCGTTCGTAGGAGCACTTACGTGAACATCGAGAAGCCGGAGATCGACTTCCCCGAGGGCCCGGCCCCGTCCGACCTGGAGATCGTCGAGATCTGGGAGGGCGACGGCGCGGTGGCCAAGGCCGGCGACTTCGTCAAGGTCCACTACGTGGGCGTCGCCTACTCCACCGGTGAGGAGTTCGACGCGAGCTGGAACCGGGGCAACCCGCTGGAGTTCCAGCTCGGTGCCGGCCAGGTCATCCCCGGCTGGGACCAGGGCATCCAGGGCATGAAGGTCGGCGGCCGCCGCCGGCTGACCATCCCCGCCCACCTCGCCTACGGCGACCGCGGCGCGGGCGGCGGCCGGATCGCCCCGGGCGAGACGCTGATCTTCGTCTGCGACCTGATCGCCGTCTGACCGTACGCCGAACGGTTCCGACCGAGGGCCCGCGCCATGTGCGCGGGCCCTCGGCTTTTGCCGGGTGACGCGTGAGCGGTACGGTCATCGGTTGAAAGAACATGAGAAGAGGGCGAGAGGGCGTCGATGGCGATTGCCAAGGCCGAGCGGCTGATGAATCTGGCGCTGTGCCTGCTGGGGACGCGGCGTCCGCTCAGCAAGCGGGAGCTGCGGGGGTCGATCGAGGCTTACCTGGAGGCTTTCGGGCCGGGGGGTGACGTGGCCTCCGGTGCGGACGTCGCGCCGGACGGTGACCCGGACGCCGCCCCGTTCTCCCGTGCGGCCGGCACCACCCGTACTGCTAACACCTCCCGTACCGCCGGCACCGGCAGCGACGACGCCTTCAACCGCATGTTCGAGCGGGACAAGGAGGACCTCCGCGAGCTCGGCCTGATCATCGAGACGGTCGAGGGCGTCGACGGCGAGACCGGCTACCTCGCCCGCCGGGACAGCAACTGCCTCCCCCCGATCACCCTCGACGTCGAGGAGTCCGCGGCGCTGGGCCTCGCCGCGAAGGTCTGGCAGCAGGCGCGGCTGGCCTCGGCCGCCAGCGGCGCGCTGCAGAAGCTGCGCGCGGCCGGCATGCCGGTGGCGGAGGACGCGTACGAGGGCGGCGCCCTTGAGACGCGGATCCCCGTGCACGAGGCGGCGTTCGAGCCGCTGATGCTGGCGGCGCGCGACCGCAGGACCGTCCTCTTCGACTACCGCAAGGCCAACGCGGCCCGCCCCGAGCAGCGGCACGTCGAGCCGTGGACGCTGGAGTGCTGGCGCGGGCACTGGTACCTGGCGGGCTGGGACCGCGACCGCGAGGCGGAGCGCGTCTTCCGCCTCTCCCGCATCACCGGCCGCGTCCGCTCGCGCGCCCTGCCCTTCACCGCGCCGGTCCCGGACCACGTCACCGTCCGGGAGACGGTGGAGAGCTGGGCGGGCGAGACGGCCACCGGCACCGCGCTCATCAAGGTTCGCGCGGGGCACGGCTACCCGCTGCGCGCCAAGGCCCTGGCCCGCCGCGACCTGGGCGACGGCTGGGACGAACTGGAGATCCCGTACGGGCACGGGCTGGACGCCTGGCTCGTCGAGTTCGGCCCGGACGTGGTGGTGCTGGAACCGGACGACCTGCGGGCCGACGTCCTCGACCGGCTGCGGGCCGTGGCCGAGGGCTGAGGGCCGCGGCCGCCGGCGCGTTGCCCCGGCGAGCGGACGCCTTCGGACACCAGCGGACTTCGAGCAGGTTCGAGCGGACTTTGAACGGAAAGGTACGGACCGACCCCTCATGGCCGGAAACGCCATCGACCAGACCCGGCGGATGCTGTCACTGGTCACCTACCTGCGCGAGCGCCCCGGCGCCCGCGTCGCCGACGTCGCCCGGGCCTTCGGCATCACCGAGGACGAGCTGATCGGCGACCTCGACGTCCTGCCGATGTGCGGCACCAGCTTCCGCGGCGGCGACCTGCTGGACATCGACACCGACGGCGACCGCATCTGGTGGCACAACCCGGACGCGTCCGGTACCAGTACCGGCGAGCCGCTGCGGCTCGCCGCCGACGAGGCCACCGCCCTGCTGGTGGCCGCCCGCGCGGTGGCCACCCTCCCCGGTCTGCGGGAGAGCGACCGGCAGGCGCTGGTCCGCGCCACCGCCAAGATCGAGGCCGCGGCCGGGGAGACGGCGGGCGCCAGCTCCCGGCTGTCGGTCACCTTCGAGTCCGAGGGCGGCGTCTTCGCCGACGTCGACCGGGCCATCGCCGAGCGCCGCCGGCTCTGGGTCCGCTACTACTCGCCGGCCCGCGACGAGCTGACCGAGCGCGAGGTCGACCCGATCCGGCTGTTCGCCGTCGGCCACACCTATATGGAGGCGTGGTGCCGGCTCTCCGAGGCCCGGCGCACCTTCCGGCTGGACCGGGTGGCCGAGATCCGGCTGCTGGACGAGGTCTCCGACCCGCCGCCCGTCGAGCCCCGTGACCTGTCGGCCGGGCTGGTGCAGCCCGCGGCCGAGGACCCCGAGGTCGTCGTCGAGGTGGGCCCTGGCGGACGCTGGGTGGCCGAGTACTACCCGCACGACAGCGCCGAGGAACTGCCCGGCGGCGGCCTGCGGATCACCCTGCGCACCCCCGACCCCGCCTCGCTGCGCCGGCTGGCGCTGCGGCTGGGCCGGGACGGCCGGATCGTCTCGCCCCCGGAGCTGGCGGCGAGCGCCCGGGACGCGGCGCGCGAGGCCCTCGCGGCGTACGGCGGGTGAGGTGGGAGAGGTGAACGGGTACGCGCGGGAGCTGTCGGACGCGGTCTTCAAGGCCGCCTGCCCCGACTGCCGGGGGAGCTTCGAGCTGGCGGCCGGCGCCTTCCGGCTGGCGATCGGCGGCAGCCGGCGCACCACCTTCTACTCCTTCACCTGCCCCGACTGCGGCGCGTCGGTCCGCAAGCCGGCGGGGGAGCGGATCGTGCAGCTGCTGACCGGCGGGGGCGTGCGGACGCTGCGGCTGCACTCTCGGGTCTGAGGGGGCGCCCCGGGGGTGCCTCCGCCCGGGCCCCTGCCCATCTACCGTTCCGCCTTCGGTAGGTTCGTCCCCATGCTCTTCCCCATGCTGGCCGTCGCCCTCTCCTTCTGCGGCATCGCCGTGCTCGGCGTCCTCGCCGCGCTCGTCCTGGCGCAGGTGCGCCGGCTGGCCCGGCAGGTGGAGGAGAGCTCCCGGCGGATCGCCCGGGCGACCGAGGACCTGGAGCGGGCCGCGACGCCGCTCGCGGCCGAGGCCGCGCGGGTGGCGCACGGCGTACGCCCGGAGTGACACCCGGCGCGGACGGGCGCCCCGGAAGCGGCCGACGGCCGTCTCCTGCGCCGGAACCGCTGGCGGTACGCTGGTGCGGGTGGCCCTGCCGACGAAGCGGAGGGTCGCCCGCGGGAACAGCGGGGGAACGGCGGGGAAGTACGCGCGGGGATTGCCCGGCGTTCATCCTTGCGCGTTACGATCGCTGCCGTACGACTGCTGGACAAAACGTCTTATCGGTCCACAGCTCCACACCCCTAAACCGCTTCGGTGAGAAGGTAAACGCTTATGTTGTTCGGACGGATCGGGGCCCCCGAGATCATCCTCATTCTCGTCGTTGTCGTGCTCCTGTTCGGCGCCAAGAAGCTCCCCGACATGGCGCGTGCTCTCGGCAAGTCCGCCCGCATCCTCAAGAGCGAGGCCAAGGCGATGAAGTCCGAGGGCAAGGACGCCGCGGCGCCCGCCGAGCCCGCGGACCAGCAGGCGGCGGCCCCGCGTACGATCAAGGCGGCCCCCGGCGACGTGACCTCGCGCCCGGTGCAGGAGCCGGCCGACCGTACGACGCAGCGCTGACGACCGAGGACGACTGGGGCGGCCGCCTGTCGGCGACCGTCCGCCGCACGAGATAGGGACGTGGGTTGCTCAAGCCTGCCCGCAAGAAGGAGAAGGATCCCGAGGGGCGGATGCCCCTCGCGGAGCACCTTCGTGAGCTGCGCAACCGGTTGGCGAAGTCGGTCATCGCGATCGTGATCGTCTCGATCGTCTCGGCGATTTACTACCGCGAGATCATCGAGGTCTTCCAGCATCCGATCCAGGACGCCATCGGCTGCAAGGTGTCCCTCCAGGAGCTGCTCGACAAGAAGCCCGGGGACACCACCCGGTGCGCCAATCTCACCATGTCGGGGCTGACCGGGCCCTTCGCCCTGATGATGAAGGTGTCCCTGGTCTCCGGTCTGGTGCTGTCGAGCCCGGTGTGGCTCTACCAGCTGTGGGCCTTCCTCGCGCCGGGTCTGCACCGGCACGAGAAGAAGTACGCGCTGAGCTTCGTCGCGGCCGGTGTCCCGCTGTTCGCGGCGGGCGCCTGGTTCGCGTACACGATCCTTCCCACGGCCGCCGAGGTCCTGATCGACTTCACGCCCACGGGCGTGCAGAACCTTCTGCCCCTCGACGAACTGCTCGACCTGATCATGCGGTTGGTCGTCGTCTTCGGCCTCTCCTTCGAGCTGCCGCTGCTGCTCATGCTGCTCAACTTCGGCGGGATTCTCACCGGTCGCCGGATGCTGGGCTGGTGGCGCGGCATGATCATGGGCGTCACGATCTTCTCGGCCGTGGCCACGCCGACCGTCGACCCGTACTCGATGTTCATGCTGGCCGGGCCCATCGTCGGGCTGTACTTCATCGCCGTCGGCATCGCCCTGCTCAACGACAAGCGCCGGGGCCGGGCCAACCCGGACCGTCTCCTCGACGACGACGAGGCGGCGCCCCTGGACCTGACGCCGGAGTCGGTCGGCGACGTGGAGCCGCTGCCCGCTCTGGACCGGTCGGGGCGTGAGTCCGGCCGTGACGGGCACAACGGGCAGCCGGTGCGGCGGAACGGGTACGACGACTTCACCTGATCCGATCCTGATCCTGATCCGCGTTCTTCGGGGCGGCAGTCGGTATACGACTGCCGCCCCTTCGCGTAAGGTCCGCGCGTGACCAGCGACATCACCCTCTTCGTCAATCCGGCGGCCGGCCGGGGCCGCGGTGCCCGTGCCGCGCAGCCCGCCGCCCGGGTGCTGCGCGCGGCCGGGCACTCCGTCCGTACCGTCGTGGGCGCCGACGAAGCCGACGCTCTCCGGCGGGCCCGGGAGGCGGTCGCCGGCGGCACCGGCGCGCTGATCGCCGTCGGCGGGGACGGGATGGTCTCGCTCGCCCTCCAGGCCGTCGCCGGCACGCCGACCCCGCTCGGCGTCGTCGCCGTCGGGACCGGCGACGACTTCGCCCGCGCCAACGGGCTGCCCGTCCGCGATCCGGAGGCGGCGGCGCGTCTGATCGCCGGATCGCTGAAAGGGGACGGGGGTGTGCCCCGTGACCTGGGGAGAGTGGTCGGCGGCCCGTACTTCGGGACCGTGCTCGCCTCCGGCTTCGACTCGCGCGTCAACGACCGCGGCAACCGGATGCGGTTCCCCTCCGGGCGGCTCCGGTACGACCTCGCGCTGCTCGCGGAGCTCGCCGCGCTGCGGCCGATTCCCTATCGGCTGCGGTTCGACGACGGGCCGGAGTTGGGGGTGGAGGCGACGCTCGTCGCCGTCGGGAACGGCGGGTCGTACGGGGGTGGCATGCGGATCTGCGGAGGCGCGCGGATGGACGACGGGCTGTTCGACGTGACGGTGGTGGGGGCTTGCGGGCGGGGGGAGCTGTTGCGGGTGTTTCCCCGGGTGTATCGGGGGACGCATCTTTCACATCCGAAGGTGCGGGTGTTTCGGGCGGCGCGGGTTTCGTTGGTCGCGGCGGATGTGACGGCGTACGCGGATGGGGAGCGGGTGGGGGCTTTGCCGGTTGTGACAGAGGTGGCTCGGGGTGCGGTGCGGGTGCTGGGGGCCCGGAGGGAGTGAGCCCCGGTCCCTCCCTTTCACCGTTTCTTGCGGGGCGGGCCCCACCCCCCTGAAACCGCGCTCCGCGCGGTTGTCCTCAATCGCCGGACGGGCTGAGTAGTGCGCTCGGGCGCGATATCCAGCCCGTCCGGCGTTTGAGGACGAGCGGCGAAGCCGCGACAAGCGGGGTCTGGGGCGCAGCCCCGGGAATCGGCGAAGGTGGGGGTGCCCCCTCTGGGGGAGGGACCGGGGCACAGCCGCCCGCAGGGCCCCCTTGGTAAAGATCGCGTACCTGTCCGACCCGCCCGGTAGGCTCGTAGACAAGATGACCGACGACATGTCCCCTGCTGAGCGCTATGCCCTGGCGAAGCGACGCGCCGCGGAGCAGGCCACCGCGCTGGCCTCCTTCCGTGAGATGTACGACTTCGAGCTGGATCCGTTCCAGATCGACGCCTGCAAGGCCCTGGAGGCCGGAAAGGGGGTGCTGGTCGCGGCGCCGACCGGCTCCGGCAAGACCATCGTGGGCGAGTTCGCCGTCCACCTGGCCCTCCGCGAGGGCCGCAAGTGCTTCTACACCACCCCCATCAAGGCGCTGTCCAACCAGAAGTACAACGACCTGGTCAAGCGCTACGGCGCGGCCAAGGTCGGGCTGCTGACCGGCGACAACAGCGTCAACTCCGACGCCCCGGTGCTCGTGATGACCACCGAGGTGCTGCGGAACATGCTGTACGCCGGGTCCCAGGCCCTGAACGGGCTGGGCCACGTGGTCATGGACGAGGTGCACTACCTCTCCGACCGCTTCCGCGGCGCCGTCTGGGAAGAGGTGATCATCCACCTGCCCGAGTCGGTGACGCTGGTGTCCCTGTCGGCGACGGTCTCCAACGCCGAGGAGTTCGGCGACTGGCTGGACACCGTGCGCGGCGACACCGAGGTGATCGTCTCGGAGCACCGGCCCGTGCCGCTGTGGCAGCACGTGCTGGCCGGGCGGCGGATGTACGACCTGTTCGAGGAGAAGACGGGTCCGGACGGTACGCCCGTCACCGGGCGCCGGGAGGTCAACCCGGATCTCGTACGGCTGGCCCGGATGGAGAACAGCCGACCGATGGGCGGCCGGGACCGCCGCCGGGGCCGGGAGGCCGATCGCGAGCGGGAGCGGCGGCAGCGCAGCCGGATCTGGACCCCCAGCCGGGTCGAGGTCATCGAACGGCTCGACGCCGAGGGCCTGTTGCCCGCCATCACCTTCATCTTCAGCCGCGCGGGCTGCGAGTCCGCCGTCCAGCAGTGCCTCTACGCCGGGCTGCGGCTCAACGACGACGAGGCCCGGGCCCGGGTGCGGTCGATCGTCGAGGAGCGCACGGCCGCCCTCCCCGACGAGGACCTGCACGTCCTGGGTTACTTCGAGTGGCTGGAGGGTCTGGAGCGGGGCATCGCCGCGCACCACGCCGGGATGCTGCCGACCTTCAAGGAGGTCGTCGAGGAGCTCTTCGTCAAGGGCCTGGTGAAGGCGGTCTTCGCCACCGAGACGCTGGCCCTGGGCATCAACATGCCCGCCCGGTCGGTGGTGTTGGAGAAGCTCGTCAAGTGGAACGGCGAGCAGCACGCGGACATCACCCCGGGCGAGTACACCCAGTTGACCGGCCGGGCCGGGCGGCGGGGCATCGACGTCGAGGGGCACGCGGTCGTGCTCTGGCAGCGGGGCATGGACCCGGGTGCCCTCGCGGGCCTGGCCGGCACCCGGACGTATCCGCTCCGGTCGAGCTTCAAGCCGTCGTACAACATGGCGGTCAACCTGGTCTCCCAGTTCGGCCGGCACCGGTCGCGGGAGCTGCTGGAGACCTCGTTCGCCCAGTTCCAGGCGGACCGTTCGGTCGTCGGCATCTCGCGGCAGGTGCAGAAGAACGAGGAGGGCCTGGCGGGTTACCGCGAGGCGATCACCTGTCACCTCGGCGACTTCGACGAGTACGCGCGGCTGCGCCGGGAGCTGAAGGAGCGGGAGACCGAGCTGGCCAAGCAGGGCGCGGCCCAGCGCCGGGCCGCCGCGGCCGCCGCCCTGGAGAAGCTCAAGCCGGGCGACGTGATCCACGTGCCGACCGGCAAGTTCGCGGGGCTCGCGCTGGTGCTGGACCCCGGGCTGCCCGGCCGTGCCGACCGTTCCCGCGGCTACGACTACGAGGGGCCGCGCCCCCTCGTCCTCACCGCCGAGCGGCAGGTCAAGCGGCTCGCGGCGCTCGACTTCCCGGTGCCCGTGGAGCCGCTGGAGCGGATGCGCATCCCGCGTACGTTCAACCCGCGCAGCCCGCAGTCCCGGCGCGACCTCGCGTCGGCGCTGCGCACCAAGGCCGGCCACATCGTGCCCGAGCGGCACCGCAAGGGCCGGTCGGCGGCGGTCGACGACGCCGAGATCTCCCGGCTGCGGACGGCGATCCGGGCGCACCCCTGCCACGGCTGCGACGAGCGCGAGGACCACGCCCGGTGGGCCGAGCGCTACCACCGGCTGCAGCGGGACACCCGGCAGCTGGAGCGGCGGATCGAGGGCCGGACGAACACCATCGCCCGTACCTTCGACCGGATCTGCGCGCTCCTGACCGACCTCGACTATCTGCGGAACGACGAGGTGACCGAGCACGGCCGGCGTCTCGCCCGGCTCTACGGCGAGCTGGACCTGCTCGCCTCCGAGTGCCTGCGCGAGGGCGTCTGGGACGGGCTGGCCCCGGCCGAGCTGGCGGCCTGCGCGTCCGCGCTGGTCTACGAGGCGCGGATGAGCGACGACGCGGTGGCGCCCAAGCTGCCCTCCGGCGGGGCCAAGGCGGCGCTGGGCGAGATGGTCCGCATCTGGGGGCGGCTGGACGCCCTGGAGGAGGCGCACCGGATCAACCAGGCGGAGGGCGTGGGCCAGCGCGAGCCCGACCTAGGTTTCGCCTGGGCCGCCTACCGCTGGGCCTCCGGGCACGGCCTGGACGAGGTGCTGCGCGAGATCGAGATGCCGGCCGGCGACTTCGTCCGCTGGACCAAGCAGCTGATCGACGTGCTCGGCCAGATCGCGGCCGCCGCGCCGCACGGCAGCCCTGTCGCGCGGAACGCGCGCAAGGCGGTCGACGGTCTGCTGCGCGGGGTGGTGGCGTACTCCTCGGTGGGGTGAGCCGCGCCGGCCGGCGTTCGAGAGCCCGTTCCCGGAGGTCTCCGGGGGCGGGCTCTTTCGCGTGCTCTTGGCCCGTCGAGACGCGATACATCGCGGGGTTGCTCTTCGCGGATATCGCGATATGCTTGTGAACGGATATACGACGACGAGGAGTCGACGTGTCGAGGGCAGTCCGTCGCAAGCTGAGCAACCCCCTGGCGCTGGCCGTCATGGTCACGCTGTTCGAACGGCCGATGCACCCGTATGAGATCGCCAGGGTGCTGCGGCTGCGCGGCAAGGACCAGAGCATCAAGATCAACTACGGTTCGCTCTACACCGTGGTGCGCAACCTGGAGAAGCACGGCTTCGTCGAGGAGGAGGGCACCGACCGCCGGGGCAACCGCCCGGAGCGCACGCTCTACGGGCTCACCCCCGCCGGGCGGCGGGAGGCGCGCGACTGGCTCGCCGACCTGGTGGCCGTCCCGGTGCGGGAGTACCCGCTGTTCGAGACGGCCCTGTCGCTGCTCATGGCGCTGCCGTACGACGAGGCCCGCACCCTGTTCGACGACCGGATAGCCGCCCGCGAGGGCGAGGCCGCCGGGCACCGGAAGGCGCTCCGGGACCTCGACGGCACCCTGCCCCGGCTGCTGCTCGTCGAGACGGAGTTCCGGCTGCACATGCTGGAGGCCGAACTGGACTGGCTCCACGGCTTCCGCGCCGACCTCGACCGGGGCGCGGTCGGCGGCACCGCCGAATGGCGCGAGCTGAGCGAGACCGGCCGGCTGCCGGAGACCCTGCGGAAACTGGAGGAGGCCGCGAACGACGACGCGGACTGAGACATGAGAAAGGGTCCCGGCGGGCGCTGCTGCAACAGCCCCCGCCGGGACCCCGAACCCCGAACGGGCCTGCGGGGCAGGCCGGCTGTCGAGGTGCGGCACACCCAGGATAGCCCGGCACCCCCGTGGACCGGTTCGTCATACACCCGAATCCGGCGGCACCGGATTCGGCGTGCACCGAACCCACCGACACACGGAGGCCGCTCAGCCATGAGCACAGCCATGCCCGTCGGCACCGCCGCGCCCGCCATCGAGGCGCACGGGCTGACCAAGACCTACCCCGGCGGGGTGACCGCCCTGGACGGGCTCGACCTGACCGTCCGGGCCGGCACCGTCTTCGGGCTCCTCGGCCCCAACGGCGCCGGCAAGTCCACCACCGTCAAGATCCTCACCACCCTGGCCCGGCCCGACGCCGGCACCGCGTCCGTCGCCGGCCACGACGTCCTCCGCCGGCCCGAGCGCGTCCGCCGCGCCATCGGCGTCGTCGCCCAGCGCTCCGGAGCCGACCCCACGGCCACCGGCCGCGAGAACCTGCTGCTCCAGGGCCGGCTGTACGGGCTCAGGGGGGCCGCCCTCGCCGCCCGCGCCGACGAGCTGCTGGCCCGCTTCGCCCTCACCGACGCGGCCGGCCGGCCCGCCCGGACGTACTCCGGCGGCATGCTGCGCCGGCTCGACGTCGCGATCGGCCTGGTCCACCGGCCCGAGGTGCTGTTCCTCGACGAGCCGACGACCGGGCTCGACCCCGAGGCGCGGACGGCCATGTGGGACGAGATCGGCCGGCTCGCCGGGGACGAGGGGCTGAGCATCCTGCTCACCACCCACTACCTGGACGAGGCCGACCGGCTCGCCGAGCGGATCGCCATCGTCGACCGCGGACGCGTCGTCACCACGGGCACACCCGACGGGCTCAAGGGCGAACTGCGCGGTGACGCCGTGCACGTGGAGCTGCGCGATCCGGTGGACCCGGCGGCCGGACCGTCCCTCGCGGCGGCGCTCGGCGCGTCCGCCGGCGTCCGGGAGACCGTCCTCGACGGGCGACGGCTGAGCGCCCGGGCGGACGACGGCGCCGCCGCCGTCCCCGCCGTCCTGGCCGCGCTCGCCGGGGCCGGCGTCCCGGTCGCGTCCGTCACCGTCGCCCGGCCCTCGCTCGACGATGTCTACCTGCGGCACGCGGGGCGGCGCTTCGCGGACGCGGACGCGAACGCGGACGCCGTATCGGCGGGGGGTGTGCGATGAGTGTCGCCCTTCGCCACACCTGGTATATGACGCAGCGTCAACTGGTGGCCGCGATAAGGCAGCCCGCCTTTCTGGTCATCACCCTGATCCAGCCGGTGATCTGGCTGTTTCTCTTCGGCGCCCTGTTCCGCCGGGTGGTCGAGCTGCCCGGCTTCGGCGGCAGCTACCTCGACTACCTGGTGCCGGGGGTCGTCGTCATGAGCGCCCTCTCCAGCGCCATGTGGGCGGGGATGAGCACGCTGGACGAGATAGAGCGCGGCACGCTCAACCGGTTCCTCACCACGCCGGTGAGCCGGGGCGCGCTGCTCAACGCCAACGTCGTGCAGCAGGCCGTGAGCACGTCCGTCCAGTCGGTCGTCATCGTGCTGCTCGGGCTGGCCGGGGGCGCGGAGTACCCCGGTGGGGCCGGCGGGCTGGCTCTGCTGGTGCTCGCCTCCGTGTTGCTGGCCGTGGTGACGGGGGCGGTGTCCAACACGATCGGTGTGCTGGCCCGGCAGCGTGAGTCGATCATCGCGCTCAACACGTTTCTGCTGCTGCCGCTGACGTTCGTCTCCTCCGCCTTTATGAAGCCGGGGCTGATGCCCGGGTGGATGCGGCACGCCGTCGACTTCAATCCCGTCGACTGGGCGCTGGTCATGAGCCGGTCCGCTCTGGGGGGTGAGCCGGACTGGGGCCTGGTGCTCGGGCGGGGCGGGTTGCTGCTGGTGGCGGGGGTGGTCGCGGTGTGGGTTTCGGGGCGGACGTTCCGGGCTTATCAGCGGTCCGTGTAGTCCGGGTAGATCCGTGGGGGCCGGTGGGGGCCGGTGGGGGCGCCTGCGGCGGGCTGGTGCCCCGGTCCCTCCCCTTCGCCGATTCCTGGGGCTGCGCCCCAGCCCCCCTTTCGCGGCTTCGCCGCTCGTTCTCGAACTCCCCGGGAAGGGGCGCCCCCAACGGGGCTGGGCGGTGCCCGGGCTACCAGGACTCGTGAGGCCGCTTCCGTGCCCGCCTGCGGCGGCGGCCGACGAGGAAGTACGTGGTCGAGGCCGCCACCAGGGCCGCGGCGGACGCGATGCCGACGATCGTGCCGGTGCCCGGGCCGCCGTCGCCGCCCCCGGCCGTGTGGTCGCCGCCCGCGGAACCGTCCTCGTCGGGGGCGGTCTCGCTGGTCCGGTCGACGATCTCCTTGTACGCGTGGGGGCCGGCGCAGAAGTCGCGGTTGGCCGGGTCCATGGCCTTCGGCACGGTGAACTTCACCGACTCCAGGGGGGAGTCCTCCTCCTCGTCGCCGCCGCCGGCCACGAGGTCCACGGCGTAGGTGCCGGGCTGGACGTCGCAGCGCACCATGCCGGCGAGGTCGGTCCACCAGCCGTCGGCCTTGCCCTCCTTGAAGTTCTCGGACAGGCGCTTGACGGGGGTGACGAAGGCGGGGGAGCGGAGGGTGAGGGCGTCGTGCGCGTCGAGGGTGGCCCGGTCGGTGGTGATGGTGAACACGGCCTCGCCGCCGCGCTGCGGCTCGCGGCCGCCTGGGCGGAGGCGCAGCGTGGACGCGCCGGCCGGGCCGGTGGACGCGGTGGGGCGGGGCGAGCCGGCGTCGCAGGCGCCGGTGTGCCCGCCGGTCACCGTCAGCCGCGTGGCCGCCGCGGGCTTCCCCGCGCCGTTCAGCAGCACCCGGACCGGGTGCTCGCCGGGCCGGGCGTCGCAGCGGACGCGGCCGTGGACCGGCATGGTGGTGTCGTCGGCCTTGTTGTGGCCGAAGTCCTTCTTGGGGACAGTGATCTTCGAGTCGAAGGCGGGTGACTCCACCGCTATGGAGTCGACTCCCTCGGGCGCGGGGCCCTCCAGGGTCACGACGAATTCGGCGTCGCCGCCGCGTGGGGTCGGGGCCGCGGTGGTGACCTCCGTGTGCGGGGCGGCTGGTGCCGGCGTGGCGGGGGCGGCGAGGGCCGGGGCGGCCGCCGCCAGGGCGAGGGCTGCCGCGGCCGTGCTCGCCAGGGGTATCCGTGCGGGGCGCATGGCGCTGAGCCTATCCCCGCGGGGCGGGGTGGCTCCCGGGGCGGGGGCGGGTGGCTACGGGCCGTGGGTTTTGTGGGGTGCCCCGGTCCCTCCCCCAGAGGGGGCACCCCCATTCACCGTTTCTTGCGGGGGTGAGCCCCCGCACCCCCCCCAGCGCGCCTGCGGCGCGTGTCCTCAAACGCCGGACGGGCTGGAGGGGTGGCGCTGGGGCAGAAGGGTGGGGGGAAGCGTTCGTGCGCTGTGCTCAGACGCCGGACGGGCTGGTCGCCTTCTCCTGTTCCGCCTCCACCTGCTGGTTCCACTCGCGCTTGGACGCCTGCCAGCCGTCCTCGTCGTGGCCCCGGCGCCAGTAGCCGGAGATCGAGAGGCGTTCGCGGGGGATCTCGCGTTCCAGGCGGAGGTGGCGGCGGAGTTCCTTGACGAAGCCGGCCTCGCCGTGGACGAAGGCGTGGACGTCGCCGGGCGGGAAGTCGAGGGAGCGGACGGCGGTCACGAGGGCCTCGCCGACGGGGGCGGTGCCGCGGTGCAGCCAGGTCACCTCGATGCCGGGGGCGAGGTCGAGCTTCTGCTCCTCGTCCTCGTGGGCGATCTCGACGAACGCCCGGACGGTGGCGTCGGGGTGGGTCGCCGACAGCCGTTCCAGGGCGGCGGCGATGGCGGGGAGGGCGCTCTCGTCGCCCGCGAGGAGGTGCCAGTCGGCCTCCGGGTCGGGCGCGTAGGCGCCGCCCGGGCCCATGAACAGCACCTCGGTGCCCGGCTCGACGCGGGCCGCCCAGGGGCCGGCCAGGCCCTCGTCGCCGTGGACCACGAAGTCGACGGCGAGTTCGCGGGCGAGGCGGTCGAAGGAGCGCACGGTGTACGTCCGGGTGCGCGGCCACTGGTCGCGCGGCAGGTCCCGGCGGATGACCTCCATGTCGAAGGGCTCCGGGTAAGCGACGTCCTCGTGGGGGAAGAGGATCTTGATGTAGTGGTCCGTGAACTCCCCGGCCGGGAGCGCGTCCAGGGCCTCGCCGCCCAGGACCACCCGTGTCATGTGCGGTGTCAGGCGCTCGGTGCGCAGCACGTGCGCCCGGTGGACCGGACGTTTCCTGGGGGCGGGGCGGTCTGCCATTGGACGGTCTCCCTGAGCACGCGCGGGTTACGAGATCTTAGTTAGGAATGCCTAACCTAACACTACTCCTCCCCGGGAAGGGCGGACAGCAGCCGCTGCAAGGATCCGCCCAGCCCCCATCGCTCGGCCAGCACCCCCAGGGCGCGCGCGTCGCGCGGGCCGGCCGGCAGGGCCGCGTCGAACGGCGGCAGCGCCACGTCGGACGCCACCCGCACCACCTTCGGCGCCACCGCCAGATACGGCCGTGCCTCGTCCAGCCGCCGGCGCTGCGCCGGGGTCAGCCTGGACGCCGGGTCGGCCACGGCCGCCAGGATGCCCGCCAGGTCGCCGTACGTGGCCAGCAGCTTCGCCGCCGTCTTCTCGCCGACCCCCGGCACCCCGGGCAGTCCGTCGCTGGGGTCGCCGCGCAGCAGCGCCAGGTCGGCGTAGCCGGGGCCGTCCACCCCGTACTTCTCCCGCAGTACCGCCTCGTCCACCATCTGGAGCGTGCCGACGCCCTTCACCGGGTACAGCACGCGCACCCCGCGGGCGTCGTCGACCAGCTGGTAGAGGTCCCGGTCGCCGGTGACGACGTCCACCGGGCCGGCGGCCCGCGCGGTGAGTGTGCCGATCACGTCGTCGGCCTCGTACCCCGGCGCGCCGACGCGGGCGATGCCCACCGCGTCCAGCACCTGCTCGATCACCGGCACCTGGGGGGAGAGGGTGTCCGGGACCTCCTCCTCGTCCGTGCCCTCCGCCACTTCCTCCGCCACCCGGTGCGCCTTGTAGGAGGAGATCAGGTCCACGCGCCACTGCGGGCGCCAGTCCTCGTCCATGCAGGCCACCAGGTCGTCCGGGTGGTGGTCCTGGACGAGGCGGGCGATGAAGTCCAGCAGGCCGCGCACCGCGTTCACGGGTGTGCCGTCGGGGGCCCGCACCGACTCCGGCACGCCGAAGTACGCGCGGAAGTAGAGCGAGGCGGTGTCGAGGAGCATCAGGCGTCGCGTCACACCCCGATCATGCCGTACGTCACCGACACACCCCCGGCCTCCGATGAAGTGGATGTGAAGCGGATGTGAAGTGGATCACTCTTCCGTTTGCTCCCGGGAAACCGGGGCAGGCGCGGCCGCGGAGCGGACCCGTCTGTGCCGGAACGGCGCACGGGACGCGGGCCCGATGCCCGTCCCGCTCCACGGCCGCCCGCCGGGGGGAGGCGGGCGTCACCAGGTTCGACCCGTGAGGTGTATGTGTCCAGGCTGAAGGCCGAGCACTTGTACAAGGTGTTCGGCAAACGACCCGAAGCCGCCGTCAAGCGGCTCGAAGGCGGCGCGAGCCGCGACGAGCTGCGTGCGGACGGCACCACGGCAGCCGTGATCGACGCCTCGTTCGAGGTCGAGGCCGGCGAGATCTTCGTCGTGATGGGTCTCTCGGGCTCCGGCAAGTCCACCCTGCTCCGGATGCTCAACGGCCTCCTGGACCCCACCTCCGGCCGGGTCTCCTACGACGGGCGCGACCTGACCGCCCTCACCCCCGCCGAGCTGCGCGAGGTCCGCTCGCGCAACATCAGCATGGTCTTCCAGCACTTCGCCCTCTTCCCGCACCGCAGCGTGCTGGAGAACGCGGGCTACGGCCTGGAGGTGCGCGGCGTCCCGCGCGCCGAGCGCGAGCGGCGGGCCGCCGAGGCCCTGGAGCTCGCCGGCCTGGCCGGCTGGGAGCGCTCCTGGCCCGACGAGCTCTCCGGCGGCATGCAGCAGCGCGTGGGCCTCGCCCGCGCCCTCGCCACCGACGCCGACCTGCTGCTGATGGACGAGTCCTTCAGCGCCCTCGACCCCCTGATCCGCCGCGACATGCAGGACCAGCTGCTGGACCTGCAGAAGCGGCTGAAGAAGACGATCGTGTTCATCACCCACGACCTCAACGAGGCCATGCGCCTCGGCGACCGCGTCGCCGTCATGCGCGACGGCCGCATCGTCCAGAACGGCACCGCCGAGGACATCCTCGTCCGGCCCGCCAACGACTACGTCGCCTCCTTCATCCAGGACGTCGACCGCTCGCGGGTGCTCACCGCCGGTTCCATCGCGGAGCAGGGCGACGCCGCGGACGCCGTCGCCACCGTGGCCGCCGACACACCGCTGGCCGATCTGTTCGCCCCGCTCGCCCTCGGCACCGGACCGGTCGCCGTCACCGGCGCCGACGGCGCCCCGGCGGGAGTGGTCACCCGGGACCGGCTGCTGGCCGTGCTCGGCGAGCAGCCGGCGGGGGTGACCGCCGGTGCCTAGGATCAAGCTCGGCTCCTGGGCGCAGTCCGCCGTGGACTGGCTCCAGAACCACCTCTCCTGGCTCTTCGACGCCATCAGCACCGTCCTGACCGGCCTCTACGACGGTGTGCACGCGGTGCTCGACGCGCCCGACGCGCTGCTGATGGCCGGCATCCTGGCCGTCGTCGCCTGGTGGCTGCGCGGGCTGCTCGCCGGCGTGTTCGCCTTCGCGGGCCTCGCCCTGATCGACTCCTTCGAACTGTGGGACGAGGCCACCGCCACCCTGTCGCTCGTCCTCGTCGCCAGCTTCATCACCCTGCTGCTCGCGGTGCCGCTGGGCATCTGGGCCGCGCGCGACCAGCGCGTCAGCCGGGCGCTGCGGCCGGTGCTGGACCTGATGCAGACCATGCCGGCGTTCGTCTACCTGATCCCCGGCGTCATGTTCTTCTCGATCGGCCCGATCCCCGGCCTGTTCGCGACGATCATCTTCTCGATGCCGCCCGGCGTCCGGATGACCGAGCTGGGGATCCGCCAGGTGGACGGCGAACTCGTCGAGGCGGCCCGGGCGTTCGGCACCACCCCGCGCCACACCCTCACCCGCGTCCAGCTCCCGCTGGCGCTGCCCACCATCATGGCGGGCGTCAACCAGGTCATCATGCTCGCGCTGTCCATGGTCGTCATCGCGGGCATGGCCGGCGCGGGCGGCCTCGGCGAGACCGTCTACGCGGCCGTCACCCAGGTCGACATCGGCGGCGGCGTGGAGAGCGGCCTCGCGGTCGTCGTCCTCGCCATGTACCTGGACCGGATGACCGGCGCGCTCGGCAAGCGGGTCTCCCCGCTCGGCCGCCGGGCGTCCGCGAAGGCGGCCGCGTCCGCACGGCCCTCCGCCGTGCTCAACTACCGGCCCGGCACCGCCGTCGCCACCGTCGGCGTCGTCGTCCTCGCGCTCGTCGCGGGCGGCATGCACCTGGCCGGCGGCGGGGACCGGGAGAGCGTGGCCGCCGGATCCGACATCGGCCGCGGCCAGAAGGTGAAGATCGGCTACTTCCCGTGGGACGAAGCCGTCGCCACCACCTACCTCTGGCAGAACGTCCTGGAGGCCCGCGGCTACAAGCCCGAGGTCAAGCAGCTCGACCCCGGCCCGCTGTACACCGCGCTGGCCCAGGGCCAGATGGACGTCCAGTTCGACTCCTGGCTGCCCACCACGCACCAGCAGTACATGGACCGGTACGGCGACAAGCTCAGCGACCTGGGTACGTGGTACGGGCCCACCTCCCTGGAACTGACCGTCCCGTCCTACGTCAAGGACGTGAACTCGCTGGAGGACCTCAAGGGCAAGGCCGGGAAGTTCGGCGGGAAGATCGTCGGCATCGAGGCCAGCGCCGGCATGATGGGCAAGCTCAACGGCAACGTCCTTAAGGACTACGGCCTGGACGGCGAGTACAAGGTCGTCTCCTCCTCCACCTCCACGATGCTCGCCGAGCTCGACCGGGCCATCAAGAACAAGGAGCCCGTCGTCACCACCCTGTGGTCGCCGCACTGGGCGTACGGCACCTACGACCTCAAGAAGCTCAAGGACCCCAAGGGGGCCTGGGGCAAGGGCGAGAAGCTGCACGTCGTGGGCAAGAAGGACTTCGCCGCCGATTTCCCGCGGATCGCGGAGTGGGTGAAGGGGTTCTCGATGACCGAGAAGGATCTCGCTTCTCTGGAGGCCGAGATTCAGAAGGGTGGCAAGGGGAAGGAGAAGGCGTCTGCCGGGCGCTGGCTGGATGCTCATCCGGGGTTGCTGGATCGGTTGGCGCCGGTGCAGACGGGCTGAGGTAGGGCCTGCGGCGGGCTGTGCCCCGGTCCCGCCCCTTCACCGTTTCTTGCGGGGGCGAGCCCCCGCACCCCGAAGCGCGCTGCGCGCGCTGTCCTCAAACGCCGGACGGGCTGAATGATCAGCCCGTCCGGCGTTTGAGGACGAGCGGCGGAGCCGCGAAAAGGGGGTCTGGGGGCTTGCCCCCAGGAATCGGCGAAGGGGCGGGACCGGGGCACCCTCCCCCCGGCGTACGGTGGGACGATGACCGTACGCCGCGTCGTCTCCCTCGTCCCGTCCCTCACCGAGGCCGTCGCCGCCACCGCGCCCGAGCTGCTCGTCGGGGCCACGGACTGGTGCGAGCACCCGGCCGGGCTCGACGTCGTCCGGGTCGGGGGCACCAAGAACCCGGACGTCGTGCGGATCGCCGCGCTGGGCCCCGATCTGGTCGTCGCCAATGAAGAGGAGAACCGCGCCCCCGACCTCGCCGCCCTGCGCGCGGCCGGGCTCGAGGTGCTGGTGACCGAAGTGCGCACGCTGGAGCAGGCGTTCGGGGAGCTGGAACGGGTCCTCGTCGACGGCTGCGGGCTGGCCGCGCCGGGGTGGCTGGCGGACGCGCGGGACACGTGGCGGGATGTGGGGGCAACCCCCGTGCTGGAGGCGGTGGTTCCGGTGTGGCGCCGGCCGTGGATGGTGCTCGGGCGGGACACCTTCGCCGGTGACGTCCTCGCCCGGCTCGGTGTCCGCCATGTGTACGCCGGCCACGCCGAGCGCTATCCGCGCGTCCCGCTGGAGGAGCTGCGGGCGAGCGGGGCGGACCTGGTCGTGCTGCCCGACGAGCCGTACCGCTTCACGCGCGACGACGGGCCCGAGGCGTTCCCCGGGCTCCCCGCCGCGCTGGTCAGCGGCCGCCATCTCACCTGGTACGGGCCGTCGTTGACGCGGGCGCCCGAGGTGCTGGGACGGGCGCTGCGAACAGCCGTCCGCTGACCAGCCCGCCCGCGGTCCGTACGGCCGCGACCGCCCAGGCCGCCACCAGCACCGCGTACAGGCCGGCCGCGAGCCAGGTGAGGGCGTGCAGCCCGGTGTGGCGTGCCAGCCCCGCGGCGCCCGTGACGCAGGTGCCGACCGGGAAGGTGAACGCCCACCAGGTCATCGCGAAGCCCATGCCGGAGCGGGCCGCCCGGACCACCATGGCCGTGGCGAAGGCCAGCCACAGCAGGGCGAAGCCCGTCACCGGCACGCCGTACAGCACCGCGAAGGCCGACGCCGCCTCCTGGGCCGCCGGGTACGGGCCGCCGACCGCGCCCGGGGCCGCGTCGGCGAGGTTGTTCACCGCCGTGGTGGACTGCCCCAGCGGGCCCAGGACGAGGAACAGCGTCGGGGTGAGGGCGAGCGGCAGCGGGCCCTGGTGGACCAGCCGGGAGAACAGCAGCGGCAGGATCACCAGCGTCATCAGCAGGCTCAGCCCGAACAGGGCGTAGCAGCCGAGCAGCATGGCCTCCCGCGGCTGCCCGGCCGGAAGGTGCGCGACGAGCGCCGGGCCGAGCGCCGCCGACACCATGGGCGCCACGACCGGCAGCAGCCACACGGGCGAGGCCGTGCCGGGCTCGACGCGGTGCCGGGTCACCATCAGGAACGGGATGCCGGCGGCGGCCGCCAGGCCGGTGACCGTGCCCGCCGACCACAGCACCGCGTCCACCGCCACCGCCGCCGGTGCGCCGATCACGCCCGCCCCCACGGAGAGCGTCGCGCCGCCGACCGCCAGCAGGGCCATCGCCAGACAGCCGTAGAACGGCGCCACCGCCGGGTCGGCGAGGTGCCGGACCGCCTGGTCCCGGTGGCGCGCCCAGTGTGCGGCCCGGGCGGCGAGGAGGACGGCGAGCGCGGCGGTCGCCAGGACCCAGACGGCCTCCAGGAGCGGACGCGGCAGGGCCCGCCCGGGGAGCGCCGCGCCGGCGCTCGCCACGATGGCGGTGCCCATGACCGTGGCGTACCAGTTCGGGCCGAGGTGTCGCAGCCGGCGGACGCCGGGGGAGGGGGCGGGGAGGCGAGGGGCCGCCGGGGTGGGGGCTGGGGTGAGGGAACCGACCGTGCTCATGCCTCCACGGTCGGCCTTCCGGCCCTCCCTCACCAGGGACCACATCCCTATGACCACATAACCTGGACTTATGACTCACCCGTCGGACTCGTTCGGCCCGCCCCGGCCGATCGCGGAGCGCGTCCCCGACCTGGCCGCCCTGGAGCTGCTGCTCGCCGTGGCCCGGCTGGGCAGCCTCGGCCGCGCGGCCCGCGAGCTGGGCATCACCCAGCCCGCCGCGAGCGGCCGCCTCCGCGGCATGGAGCGGATGCTGGGCGTCGCCCTGGTGGAGCGCTCGCCGCGCGGCTCCCGGCTCACCCCGGCGGGCGTCCTGGTGACGGACTGGGCGCGCCGGATCGTCGAGGCGGCCGAGGCCCTCGACGCCGGGGCGCAGGCGCTGCGCACCCGCCGCGACTCGCGGCTGCGGGTCGCGGCGAGTATGACCATCGCCGAGTACCTGCTGCCCGGCTGGCTGATCACGCTGCGCACGGAGCGGCCGGGGACGGCCGTCTCGCTGTTCGCCGGCAACTCGGCGGCCGTGGCGGCCCGTCTGCTCGCGGGCCGGGCGGACCTCGGCTTCGTCGAGGGCCTGGAGCTGCCGCCCGGCCTCGACGGCGCCGTCATCGGCCACGACCGGCTCGTGCTGGTCACCGCGCCCACCCACCCCTGGGCCCGCCGCCGGACGCCCCTCGGCCGCGCCGAGCTCGCCGCCACCCCGCTGATCCTGCGCGAGAGCGGCTCCGGCACCCGGCAGGTCCTCGACGCGGCCCTCGCCGCCGAGGACGGCCCGGCCCCGCCGCTGCTGGAACTCGCCTCCACCACGGCCGTCAAGGCGGCGGTCGTGAGCGGCGCCGGCCCGTCCGTCCTCAGCGAACTGGCCGTCGTCGACGAGCTGGCCAGTCGACGTCTCGTCGAGGTTCCCGTCACCGGACTCGGCTTGCGGCGCGACCTCCGCGCGGTCTGGCCGCTGGGGCAGCGGCCGGTGGGGCCGGCGTGGGACCTGCTGGGGCTGACGCGGGGGTAGGCGGCGTCCCCGGTGGGCCCGGGTGAGGGCCTGGGTGAGGGCCCGGGTGAGGGCCTGGGTGAGGGCCTGGGTGAGGCCGCCCGTCCTTGTCCGGAAGGCGGCGGGCGCTACGGGGCCCGGTGGCGGCCGGACGCGCGCCCGGCGGCGCCCGGTGGCGGCTCCGCGGCCGCCGCGACCAGCCCGCGGACCAGGCGCAGGTCGTCGCGGACCTCCGGGTGCCACTGCACGCCGACGGCGAAACGGCCCTCGGGGGACGGGAGTTCCAGGGCCTCGATGGTGCCGTCCTCCGCGTGGGCCGAGGCGACGAGGCCGTGGCCGAGCCGGGCGACGCCCTGGTGGTGGTGGGTGGCGACGTCGAACGGGACGGGCATCAGACGGGCCGTCAGGGTGCCGGGGACCGTCTCCACGAGGTGGTCGGAGAAGGTGCCGACGCGAGGGTTGTGGCCCTTGTGGCCCACGGTCTCCGGGAGGTGCTGATTGAGGGTGCCCCCGGCGTGGACGTTCATCAGCTGCATGCCCCGGCAGATGCCCAGCACCGGGGTGCCGCTCCGCAACGCCGCGTCCAGCAGGGCCAGTTCCCACAGGTCGCGCTCCGGGACCGGGCGGCCGGTGCGCGGGTGCGGCTCCTCGCCGTAGAGGGCGGGGTCCACGTCCTCGCCGCCCGCGAGGACCAGGCCGTCGAGGCGTGCGACGAGCGCGGGGGCGACGTCCGGGGCGTCGGGCGGCAGCATGACGGCCAGGCCGCCCGCCCGCCGGACGTACTCCGGGTACGTGCTCGGCAGCAGCGCCGCGTGCTGGTCCCAGGCGACGCCCCAGCGGGCGCGGGTGGAGTAGGTGGTGACCCCGATCAGCGGCTGGTGCGTCCGGGGGGTCGGGGAGGCCGGGGGGCCGGTCCGGCTCTGCTGGCGTGTCACGTACCCTCGCGTCCTTTCCGGTGGGGTGGGGACCGGCCGGGGGCCCGGTCGTGCGTCGTCTCGTACCTCGTCCCGCCGGGCGGCGTGCCCGTCGGAGGGGAGCCGGTAAAGGTCGCCCCCCGTACCTTTGCCCGTGAACGGTGCGCCGCGCAACCCCCGCGCGCCTCGCGCCCCTTGAACGCGCCGTCCGCCACCCCTGCCCGCGCCCGCCTCGGGTCCACCCCTGCCCGCGCCGCGCCCGCCTCAGGTGAGGAAGCCCCGCAGCAGCGCCGCCGTCCCCGCGCAGTGTTCGCGCATGGCCGCGCGCGCCGCGTCCCGGTCGCCCCGGAGCACGGCCTCGGCGAGGGCCGCGTGCTGGCGCTGCGAGTGCTCCAGGTTCCGGACCAGCAGCGGGATGCAGTCCAGGAGTTGGTTGACGGTCGCCCGCACCGCCGAGTAGTGCGCGGCCAGCGACGGCGAGCCCGACAGCTCGGCCAGGGTGAGGTGGAAGAGCGTGTCGTGGCGGCGGTAGTCGTCCGGGGCGGCGTCGCGGGTGGCGGTCAGGGCCGCGCGCAGCCGGTCCGCCGCCTCCGGCGGGAGCGGCCGGGCGGCGCACAGTTCGGCCGCGCCGAGCTCCAGGACCTCGCGGAACCGCAGGGTGTCCTCGACGTCCACGCCCGCGACCCGGGCGCGCAGTTCGGCCGCGTCCGCTGTCGGGGCCGGCGCCGGGAGCGCGTGGACGAACGTACCGCCGTACCGGCCGCGCCGGCTCTCCACCAGCCCCTGCTCGTGCAGCACCCGCAGCACCTCGCGGAGCGTCACCCTGCTGATCCGCAGCCGCTCGGCCAACTCCCGCTCGGACGGCAGGCGTTCGCCGTCGGCCACCAGGCCGAGCCGTATGATCCGCAGTATCCGCTCCAGGGCCTCCTCGAAGCCGTTGCCCGCGTGGACCGGCCGCAGCACCGACGACAGCCGGTCGGCCGCGCTCCCGTTCATCGGACCCCTTCCCAATCAATGGTCTACCGGCATACCTTAAGACTTCCGGTCGCACCGCACGGACCACCGCACGGCCCGCACCGACAGGGAGGCTCACCCGTGGCAGACCGCACGCCCCCGCTCAGCGTCGACGAGCTCCGCAGGCTCGTCGAGGCCGGGGAGATCGACACCGTCGTCCTCGCCTTCACCGACATGCAGGGGCGGCTCCAGGGGAAACGGTTCGCCGCCCGCTTCTTCCTCGACGACGTGCTGGAGAACGGCACCGAGGGCTGCAACTACCTGCTGGCCGTGGACGCGGACATGAACACCGTCGACGGCTACGCCATGGCCTCCTGGGAGCGCGGCTACGGCGACTTCGCGATGCGCCCGGACCTGTCCACCCTGCGCCGCACCCCCTGGAACCCGGGCACCGCCCTGGTCACGGCCGACCTCGCCTGGCACGACGGCTCCCCGGTGCTCGCCTCGCCCCGGCAGATACTCCGCCGCCAGCTCGGCCGGCTCGCCGAGCGCGGCTGGACCGCCCAGGTGGGCACGGAGCTGGAGTTCATGGTCTTCAAGGACTCCTACGAGGAGGCGTGGAACGGCGGTTACCGGGGCCTCACCCCGGTCAACCAGTACAACGTCGACTACTCCGTCCTCGGCACCGGCCGCGTCGAACCCCTGCTGCGTCGCATCCGCAACGAGATGGGCGCCGCCGGACTCACCGTCGAGTCCGCCAAGGGCGAGTGCAACCTCGGCCAGCACGAGATCGCGTTCCGCTACGACGAGGCCCTCGTCACCTGCGACCAGCACGCCGTCTATAAAACCGGCGCCAAGGAGATAGCCGCCCAGGAGGGCATGGCGCTCACCTTCATGGCCAAGTACGACGAGCGCGAGGGCAACTCCTGCCACATCCACCTCTCGTTGCGGGACGCGGCCGGGCGGCCGGTGCTCGCCGACGACGACGGCCCGTACGGCATGTCGGACACCATGCGGCACTTCCTCGCCGGACAGCTCGCCGCGCTGCGGGAGTTCACCCTCCTCTACGCGCCCAACATCAACTCGTACAAGCGGTTCCGCCCCGGCTCCTTCGCACCGACCGCCGTCGCCTGGGGCCCGGACAACCGCACCTGCGCCCTGCGCGTCGTCGGCCACGGCCGCTCGCACCGCTTCGAGAACCGCCTCCCCGGCGGCGACGTCAACCCCTACCTCGCCGTCGCCGGCCTGGTCGCGGCCGGCCTGCACGGGGTGGAGAACGAGCTGGAGCTCCCCGAGGTGTGCACCGGCAACGCCTACGCCGGTGACGCCCGGCACGTCCCCGCGACACTCCGCGAGGCGGCGGAGCTGTGGGAGGGCAGCGCACTGGCCCGGGCCGCGTTCGGGGACGAGGTGGTCGAGCACTACCTGACCATGGCCCGGGTCGAGCAGGAGGCGTACGACACCGCCGTGACGGACTGGGAGCGCTACCGCTCCTTCGAGCGCATGTGAGGGACGGAACCGTGCTGCTGGAAGTTCTCAACCCCGCGACCGAGGAGGTCGTCGCCACCGTCCCCGCCGCCACGGCCGAGGACGTGGACGCCGCCGTCCGGCGGGCCGCCGACGCCCAGCGCGGCTGGGCCGCCCTCGCCCCCGGCGACCGCGCCCGGCTGCTCCGCCGCTTCGCCGGCGTCGTCGACGCGCACCTGGAGGAGCTCGCCCTGCTGGAGGTCCGCGAGGCCGGACACCCGGTGGGCAGCGCCCGCTGGGAGGCGGGCAACGTCCGCGACCTCCTCGACTACTCGGCCGGCGGCGTCGAACGGCTCACCGGCCGGCAGATCCCGGTGGCCGGCGGCCTGGACGTCACCTTCCACGAACCGCTCGGCGTCGTCGGCGTCATCGTCCCGTGGAACTTCCCCATGCCCGTCGCCGCCTGGGGCTTCGCCCCGGCCCTCGCCGCCGGCAACGCCGTCCTCCTCAAACCGGCCGAGACGACGCCGCTCACCGCGCTGCGCCTGGCGGAACTGGCAGTGGAAGCCGGGCTTCCGGAGGGCTTGCTCCAGGCGCTGCCCGGGACCGGCCCGGTCGCCGGGAACGCGCTCGTCGAGCACCCCGGCGTCGCCAAGATCGTCTTCACCGGGTCGACCGGCGTCGGCAAGCGGATCATGGCGAAGTGCGCCGATCGCGTGAAGCGGGTGACGCTGGAACTCGGCGGCAAGTCCGCCAACATCGTCTTCGCGGACGCGGACGTCGAACGCGCCGCCGCGGCCGCTCCCGGCTCGTTTCTCGACAACACGGGTCAGGACTGCTGCGCGCGGAGCCGGATCCTCGTTCAGCGGGGTGTGTACGACCGCTTCATGGAGCTGCTGGAACCGGCCGTCCGGTCCGTCGTCGTCGGCGACCCGGCCGATCCGGCGACGGGGATGGGGCCGCTCATCTCGGCGGCTCACCGGGAGCGGGTGCGCTCGTACGTCCCGGAGTCCGCGCCCGCGGCGATCCGGGGCGAGGCCCCGGTCGGGAAGGGGTTCTGGTATCCGGCCACCGTGCTGGAGGGTTCCGCCGACGACCGGGTCGCCCGCGAGGAGGTGTTCGGGCCCGTCGCCGTCGTCATCCCCTTCGAGGACGAGGCGGAGGCGGTACGGATCGCGAACGCGACGGACTACGGGCTGTCCGGGTCGATCTGGACGCGGGACGTCTCGCGGGCACTGCGGATGTCGCGGGCCGTCGCGGCCGGGAATCTGTCCGTGAACTCGCACAGTTCCGTGCGGTATTGGACGCCTTTCGGGGGGTTCAAGCAGTCGGGGCTGGGGCGGGAGCTGGGGCCGGAGGCGGTTGCCGCGTTCGCGGAGGTGAAGAACGTGTTTGTTGCTGTGGAGTGAGGTGCCCCGGACCCGCCCTTTCGCCGTTTCCTGGGGGCGAGCCCCCAGACCCCCTTGTCGCGGCTTCGCCGCTCGTCCTCAATCGCCGGACGGGCTTGATAGCGCGCCCGGGCGCACCACTCAGCCCGTCCGGCGATTGAGGACAACCGCGCGGAGCGCGGTTTCAGGGGTCTGGGGCTTGCCCCAGGAATCGGCGAAGGGGCGGGACCGGGGCACCGCCCGCCGCAGGCGCCACCCACCACCCACCACCCACGGAAAGGGAACCTCGTGACCGAAACCCCCACCTGCCGCCGCCTCCCCGGCCGCACAGCGGTCATCACCGGCGCAGCCGGCGGCATCGGCCTCGCCACCGCCCGCCGCCTCGCGTCCGAAGGCGCGCACATCGTCTGCGCCGACATCGACGAGAAGGCGGGCCAGGCGGCGGCCGACGAAGTCGGCGGCCTCTTCGTCCGCACGGACGTCACCGACCCCGCCCAGGTGGAAGCCCTCTTCAAGGCCGCCCACGACACCTACGGCTCGGTCGACATCGCGTTCAACAACGCCGGCATCTCCCCGCCCGACGACGACTCGATCCTGACCACCGGCCTCGACGCCTGGAAGCGCGTCCAGGAGGTGAACCTCACCTCCGTCTACCTCTGCTGCAAGGCGGCGCTGCCGTACATGCGGGCCCAGGGCAAGGGGTCGATCATCAACACCGCGTCGTTCGTGGCGGTGCTGGGCTCGGCGACGTCGCAGATCAGCTACACGGCGTCCAAGGGCGGCGTCCTCGCCATGTCCCGGGAGCTGGGGGTGCAGTTCGCGCGGGACGGGATCCGGGTGAACGCGCTGTGCCCCGGGCCCGTCAACACACCGCTCCTCAAGGAGCTGTTCGCCAAGGATCCGGAGCGGGCCGCGCGGCGCCTGGTGCATGTGCCGGTGGGCCGGTTCGCGGAGGCGGAGGAGATCGCGGCGGCCGTGGCGTTCCTGGCGAGTGACGACGCGTCGTTTGTGAACGCGGCGGAATTCCTGGTGGACGGGGGTATTTCCGGGGCGTATGTGACCCCCCTGTAACAGCGGATGCTCCGCCTGTAAGGTCCATGACCAGACGCCGGAGTCGGACGTTCCCGTTCGGCTCGGGCGTGTGTCCTGCCCTTTCAGCACCGAGCACCGAAGAGAACGCATGCGCACGAAGTACGCCATCGCCGCCGGCTTCCTGGTCACCGCAACCCTCGCCACCTCGGCACCGACAGCGGGCGCGGCCCCGGCGGCGCACGGCGCCCGGACCGCGGCCCACTGTCCCCAGCTGGACAAGAACATCACCTGGTTCGGCACCAACCGCGCCAAGCTCCAGCGCATGATCGACGAGCGCGGCACCTGCTCGGGCCGGACCGGCGCCCGTCCCGTCGCCGCGTTCGACTGGGACAACACCGTCGTCAAGAACGACATCACCGACGCCACCCTCGCCTGGTCGCTGCAGCACGACAAGATCCTCCGGCCGAAGAGCTGGAAGGACACCAGCAAGTGGCTGACCCCGGCCGCCGACCGGGCCCTCACCGCCGCCTGCGGCACCTCCGTGCCGGCCGGCAAGCCGCTGCCGACCTCGAAGAACGTCCGTTGCGCGGACGAGATATTCGAGATCCGCGAGAAGTCGAAGACGATGGCCGGCGAGCCGGCGTTCGCGGGCGACTGGAACCACCGCCGTACCGTCCCCGCGTACGCCTGGATCCCGCAGCTCTTCTCCGGCCACACCCCGGCCGCGCTCTCCTCCTTCGCCCGCAAGGCCCGCGCCGAACAGCTCGCCGCGCCCGTGGGCAGCAAGCAGACGGTCGGCACCCACACCATCGCCGGCTACGTCCGCTACTACGACCAGCAGAAGGACCTGATCCGCACGCTCAAGGCGGCCGGCTTCGACGTCTACATCGTCTCCGCCTCCTCCGAGCCCATCGCCGAGGCCTGGTCCGGCGGCGTCGGCCTGGACCGCGCCCACACCATCGGCATCCGCAGCATCGTCAAGAACGGCCGTCTCACCGCGGGCATCAAGGGCTGCGGCGACGTCAAGGACGGCATGGGCGAGGCCCTGCCGTACATGGACGGCAAGCGCTGCATGATCAACGAGCACATCTTCGGCATCAAGGGTGCCAAGGCCTGGAAGCAGCAGGACTTCCGGCACCGCATCGCCCTCGGCGCCGGCGACGCCGACACGGACGTCACCTTCGTCGGCGACGCCACCGGCGCCCACCTGGCCATCAACCGCAACAAGGCCGAGCTGATGTGCCGGGCGTACGACAACGAGGACGGCCGCTGGGTCGCCAACCCGATGTTCATCGACCCGATGCCGCGCAAGACCGGCACCTACCCCTGCGCCACGGCCGGCTACACCCGCCCCGACGGCACCCTCGCCCCCGTCCGCCGCACGGACGGCACGGTGATCCCGGACCAGACGGACACCGCGGCCCTCTGACCGGAGGCGAACACCCCTTTACGGGAACGTCTTACGGAAAGGCCTTACAGGAACGTCTTGCCCTCGCCCCGGTACGTCGGCACCGTGCCCACCACCCGGTCCCCGTCGATCAGGTGCAGGCCGGCGAAGCGTTCGCAGAGTTCGCCGGCCTTGGCGTGGCGGAACCACACCTTGCCGCCGACGGGCAGGTCGTCCGCGGGGGCGCCGAGCAACGGGGTCTGCACCTCGCCGGCGCCCTCCTGGCGGGTCAGGCGCAGGCCCGCCGGGAGGTGGGGGACGGGCAGCCGGTCGCGGCCGGCCGGGCCGGAGGCCGGGAGGCCGCCGCCCAGGACGGTGACGGCGCCGGGGCCCGGCCGGCGGACCACCGGCAGGGCGAACAGAGCCGCCGGGCGGCCCGTGAAACCGGTGTAGTGGTCGAACAGCCGCGGCTGGTACAGCCCCGAACCCGCCGCCACCTCCGTCACCGCCGCCTCGGCCGCCGTGTGGTGGACACTGCCCGTCCCGCCGCCGTTGACGAACTCCAGGTCCGCGACGGCCCGGACCGCCCGCACGGCCTCCGCCCGGCGTACCGCCAGCTCCCGCCGGGAGACCGCCTGGAGCAGCCGGACCGCCCGGGAGCGCAGCGGCCGGCCCGCCACCGCGTCCCCCACCCCCGCCACCTGCGCCTCGTACGCCATCAGGCCCACCAGCCGGAAGCCGGGGCGGCGGACGACGGCACGGGCCAGCGCGGCCAGCCGGGCCGGGTCGTGCAGCGGCGAGCGCAGGGCACCCACCCGGACCCGGCCGGCCAACAGGCGGAGGGAGGTGTCCAGTTCGAGGCACACCCGTATCTCCTCGCGGCCCGCCCGCGCCGCGTCGATCAGCGCCAGCTGCGCCGGGTCGTCCACCGTGACCGTGACCGCGCGGGCCAGCCGGGCGTCGGACGTCAGCTCCGCGAACCCGGCCCGGTCCGCGGACGGGTAGGCGAGCAGCACGTCGTCCACGCCCGAACGGGCCAGCCACAGCGACTCGGCGAGCGTATGGCTCATCACCCCCGCGAAGCCGTCGCGCTCCAGCACCCGCTCCAACAGGGCCCGGCAGCGCACCGACTTGGTGGCCACCCGGATCGGCTTGCCCCGCGCCCGGCGCGCCAGATCCGCCGCGTTGGCGTCGAACGCCCGCAGGTCGACGACGGCGAGCGGCGCGTCGAGGTGCGCGGTGGCCCAGTCGTAGCGGGCCCGGTCGGCGAAGGAGCCGGTGGCGTGGGCGAAGGCGGGCGTCATGGCGGGCAGCTTGCCAGAGCGGATTACCGCTGGGTAGGGGTGTGCGCGGCGGAGTGGGAACGCCCGCGGATGGCCTCCGGTGCGGCATGCCCCGTAGAGTGACGCGCGCCGTGGATCACCACGGCCGTGTACAGCGCGGGGAGGCCGGACCCGGCGGCAACCGGCCCGCCCCGCAGGGCAGTCGAGAGGCCGGCGGCAGCCGTCGGGCGGGGGAGCGCAGGGTGGGCACCGAAGCGGAACGGCTCTGGATGCCCGCGCCTCAGCCCGTCCCTGCCCCTGTCCCCGTGGCCTGGCCGCCGCGCCCCGCTCATCCGCCGGCGGCCCCCGCACCCCGTACCGCCCCCGGGCGCGCCGGGCGCGGGGCCGCCGCGGCCGTCTGCGCGATCCTCGGCGCGGGGCTCGTCGGCGGCGCGGCGGCGGGCGGCTGGCTCACCGCCCGGCCGCCGGAACGGACCGCCGCCGAGGCGGTGTACGCCCGCGCCGGAACGGTCTGGGAGACCGAGCCGGTCGACCGCCTCTTCCCGCCCGCCGTGCACGACGCGACCGCCGGCCCCGGCGGCGCGTCCCGCGACTGGGTCCGGCTGGGCGTGGCCCCCGACACCGGCTGCGCCGACGCCTTCGACCCCGCCCTCGCGCTCGCCCTGCGCCCGGCCGGCTGCAAGCGGCTGCTGCGCGCGACGTACGCCGACGCCACGTCGTCGAGCATCACCACCGTCGGACTGCTCGTCACCGAGGCCGACGCGGACGGGATGCGGGCGCTCCGCGACCGGTTCGCCGCCGAACGGCTCGACGAGCGGCCGGACATGCTGCCCCGCCCGTACGCCCCGCCCGGCACCCCCGCCGAGCGGTTCGGCGCGGCGCAGCGCGCCAGTTGGCGCGTCGGCGTGCTCACCGACCTGCCGGTCGTCGTCTGGTCGGTCACCGCCTTCGCCGACGGCCGCCCCACCCCGCGCCCCGAGCCGGCCGCCCGCGCCGTCGCCCCCACGGCGACCACGGCCCCGGCCGAGGCGGGCCTCGGCCACGACGCGACGGCCCTGGCCGCGCACGTCGAACGCGCCTATCGGGTGGCGGCGCGCGGGGGGTCGGCGGCGGGAGGCGCGCGGTGAGCGCCGTGAACGCCGTGGGCGCGGTGGGCGCGGTCGGAGTGGGACGGGGCCGGGCGGATGCGCGGCCGGGACGTCCGGGCGGTACGGACCGGACGGCCTCCGGTACGAGGCTCGGCGGAAGCGCGAGCACGAAGGCGACGGCGGTGGGTCCGGGCGAGCGGAGGCGGCGAACTCCGGAAGCGGCGCCCGGGAACGGCACGGTGTCCACGACATGGCCGGCGGGAGGCGCGCGGTGAGCGGGGCGCGGGCGGGCCGGAAGCTCCGCCGCACGGCCGCGCGGCCGGGACCGGTTCCCGCCGCGCCGTCCTTCCGCGCGGTCCCGCGCGGGACAGAGACGGGCCCGCGCCCCCGCGGCGTCGCGGGGGACGGCATCCGCCGCGCGCCGGCCGTCGTCGCCGTCGTCCTGGCCACCGTCCTCTCGGCCGTGCTCGCCGGTGCCGCCCCCGCGCGGGCCGACGCCATCCGGGTGCAGGAGTGGGCGCTCGACGCGCTGCACCTCCAGGAGGCGTGGCGGACCACGCGCGGGGCCGGCGTGACCGTCGCCGTCCTCGACACCGGCGTCGACGCCGGCCACCCCGACCTGCGCGGCCGGGTGCTGCCCGGCAAGGACCTCGTCGGCTTCGGCGCCCGGCAGGGGGACCGGACCTGGGCGCGGCACGGCACCGCCATGGCCGGCATCGTCGCCGGCCGCGGACACGGCGACGGCGACGGGGACGGGGTGCTGGGCGTCGCCCCCGAGGCCCGGATCCTGCCCGTGCGCGTGATCCTCGAAGAGGGCGACCCGGCCCGCGCCCAAGCGCGCGGCGCGCGCGGCGGCGCCCTCGCCGACGGCGTCCGCTGGGCCGCCGACCACGGCGCCGACGTCATCAACCTCTCCCTCGGCGACGACAGCGCCACCGCCCACCCCGACGCCGGCGAGGACGCCGCCGTCCGCTACGCCCTCGCCAAGGGCGCCGTCGTCGTCGCCTCCGCCGGAAACGGCGGCCGGGACGGCGACCACGCCTCCTACCCGGCCGCGTACCCGGGCGTCATCGCCGTGACCGCCGTCGACCGGAACGGCGGCCGGGCCGCCTTCTCCACTCGGCGGTGGTACGCGACGCTCAGTGCGCCCGGTGTCGGGGTCGTCATCGCCGATCCCGACCGGCGGTACTACGAGGGGTGGGGGACGAGCGCCGCGGCCGCTTTCGTCTCCGGGGCCGCGGCGCTTCTGCGCTCCGCTCATCCTGGGCTGTCGCCGGCTGAGGTGCGGCGGCTTCTGGTGTCGTCCGCGCGGGACGTGCCGCCGGGTGGGCGCAGTGACGAGCTCGGGGCCGGGGTGGTGGATCCGGCGGCGGCCCTTGCCCTCGCGGCTCGGCCTTTGCCGGGGCCTCCGGGGCCGGTCGGGGTGGCCCCGCGGTATTTCGGAGCGGGGCCGGGGGCTCGGCGGGCGGGGGGCGCCCGATTCCGGGCCGGGGGCTTCCGTTCTGGGCGTCGGGGCGGTGGGGTCGGTTCTGCTGGCGGTCGCGGGGGTGCTTTGGTGGCGCCGGGGGCGCGTGGGGTGCCCCTGACCCTCCCCCAGAGGGGGCACCCCCATTTCACCGTTTCCTGGGGCTGCGCCCCAGACCCCGCTTGTCGCGGCTTCGCCGCTCGTCCTCAAACGCCGGACGGGCTGATATAGCCCGTCCGGCGTTTGAGGACAACCGCGCGCAGCGCGGTTTCGGGGGTCTGGGGGCTCGCCCCCAGGAATCGGCGAAGGGGCGGGACCGGGGCACAGCCCGCCGCAGGCGCCCCACCCCCCCTCCCGATACCCTCACCCCGTGGCCCTCAAGAACATCCCGGACCCCGGTTTCTCCGACGACGACGGCTCCGCCGACCCCGTACTCGCCGAGGCGCTCGCCGCCTGGGCCGCCGATCGGGCGGCGGAGGGGCGGGTGCTGGCCGCGCTCAAGGACGCGCGGCTGCTGGTGCCGGTGGTGGCCGTGCTGGGGGAGGTGGAGACGGGACCGGACGGGCTGAAGCGGGAGAAGACCAGCGACATGGCCGTGCCCACCCTCCAGGCGCCGGACGGGCGGCGGGCGCTGCCCGCGTTCACGTCGATGGAGACGCTCCACCGCTGGCGCGCCGACGCGCGGCCCGTGGCCGTCCCCCTGCACCAGGCGCTCCAGGCGGCGGCGCACGAGAAGGCCGACACGATCGTCGTGGACATGGCGGGCCCCGTCACCTATCCCCTCACCGGGCGGGCGCTGCTCGCTCTCGCCGAGGGGCGGACCAGTACCGACCCGCTCGCCGACCCCGCCGTCGCCGACGCCCTGCGCGGGCTGCTGGCCGCCGAGGACGGCGTCCTCAAGGCGCACCTCGTCCCCTCCGGCGACGCGGACGGGACGCTCGCGCTGGCGCTGGCCGACGGGGCCGCGCCCGCCGACGTGGCCCGGCGCATCGCCGGGGCCCTGGCCGGCGACGAGGTGCTGCGCGCCCGGCTGGTCCGCGGTCTGGACCTGGCGCTGCTGCCGGTGGGGGCCCAGGTGCCCGGGGAGCCGCTGTTCAGCCGCTGAGCGGCGATCTTTCGACAGGCGCCCCGGAGTGGACCGTCCGACAATGCGAGGACAGTCCACGAGATCCCCGGGAGGACGCCATGGACGCGAAGCTGGACCCCATGAAGCTGGACCCCGTGGAGACACGGACGGTCGCGGCCGAGTTCATCGGCACTCTGCTGCTGGTCTTCTTCGCCGTGGGGTCCGCCGTCCTCGCGGCGGACTACATCGGCGCCCTCGGCATCGCGCTGGCGTTCGGGTTCACCCTGATGGCCCTGGCCTACGCGCTGGGGCCCGTCTCCGGCTCCCACCTCAACCCCGCGGTCACCCTCGCCATGCTGCTGCAGGGGCGCATCGCGCTGCGCACCGCCATCGAGTACTGGATCGCGCAGTTCGTCGGGGCCATCGTCGGCGCGGCGCTGCTGCTCCTGCTGGCCAAGCAGGTTCCCGGGCTCAGCACCGACGGGACGTTCGGGAGCAACGGGTACGGCGCCCGGTCGGCGGTCCACATCGACACCGGCGGCGCGTTCCTCGCCGAGGTCCTGCTGACCTTCCTGCTGGTCTTCGTCTGGCTCGCGGTGACCCACAAGGTCGCGGTGGTCGGCTTCGGGCCGCTGGCCCTGGGCTTCACCCTGGGGCTGATCCACCTGGTCGGCGTCCCGCTGACCGGTGCCTCCGTGAACCCGGCGCGCAGCCTCGGCCCGGCCCTCTTCGCCGGTGGCGAAGCGATGGCGAACTACTGGCTGTTCTTCGTGGCGCCGCTGATCGGCGCCGCCCTGGCCGCCTTCGTCCACCAGGTCATCCAGCCGCGCGGCGCGCCCGTGCTGATCGCGGACGAGCGGGCCATCGGCGGCCACCGGGCGTACGAGCTGCCGCCCGACACCGCGGAGGTCGAGGCGGAGCGGCAGGCGGGGGCCACGCGGCGGCGGCCGCCCGAGCCCCCGGCGGGCCGGGAGGGCACCGCCGGCCCGGGGACCGCCGGCCCGGGGACCGGCGGCCCGGGGAGCGGTCCCCGGGGCGGATCCACGGACGGGCCCAACCCGCCGGTCGGGCTCTAGCCGGGCTCTGGAGGACCGA
Organism: Streptomyces mobaraensis; assembly: GCF_020099395.1. Lineage (NCBI taxonomy): Bacteria > Bacillati > Actinomycetota > Actinomycetes > Kitasatosporales > Streptomycetaceae > Streptomyces > Streptomyces mobaraensis. The sequence continues at coordinate 6,121,213 of NZ_CP083590.1, forward strand.
CGCGGCTCAGCCGAAGACCGGGCCCGTGTACTTCTCGCCCGGCCCCTGCCCCGGCTCGTCCGGCACCACCGACGCCTCGCGGAACGCCAGCTGGAGCGACTTCAGGCCGTCGCGCAGCGGTCCCGCGTGGAAGTTGCTGATCTCCGTGGCGCTGGCGGTCACCAGGCCGGCCAGGGCGGTGATCAGCTTCCGGGCCTCGTCCAGGTCCTTGTGCTGGTCGCCCTCCTCGGCCAGGCCGAGGTTGACGGCCGCCGAGGACATCAGGTGCACCGCCACGGTGGTGATCACCTCGACCGCCGGGACGTCGGCGATGTCGCGGGTCATGCTGTCGAAGTCGGGGCCGGCCTCGGACGAAGCGGGGGAGGGGGTTGCGTCGCTCATGGCGGACACGATACGTCCCGGGGGAACACGGGTTCGCCGCGGGTTTTGTCCGGGGTTAGCACCCCCGCACCCCTGCTGGTAGAGTGGGGGATCGACCGGTCGGACATCTGCGTGCCCGACCCACAAGTGGAGGCTCCGCACTCCCACCTCGCCGGCTCCTGGCCGGCAGGTCTCCGGTCAGACGGTCCCCATCGTTCCGTACGGACGATGGAGCCGTCCGATAGCCCCACGGGTACACCGTGGCGGTGTTCCGGTTGCATGGAGCCCCGCCTGTGTCCCGTCCGGGGCATTTTTTGATGTACCGGCGCGGTTGGTCTTAGGAAAAGACGTTACGCGGCAGCCCGCCAGGCGGCCGTGTGGTGCTACCGAGGAGGATCCATCAGCGCCGAGCCCCGCATCAACGACCGGATTCGCGTTCCCGAGGTGCGACTTGTCGGTCCCAGCGGCGAGCAGGTCGGCATCGTGCCGCTTGCCAAGGCCCTGGAGCTTGCGCAGGAGTACGACCTCGACCTGGTCGAGGTGGCGGCCAACGCCCGCCCGCCGGTCTGCAAGCTCATGGACTACGGGAAGTTCAAGTACGAGTCGGCCATGAAGGCCCGTGAGGCGCGCAAGAACCAGGCGCACACGGTCATCAAGGAGATGAAGCTCCGGCCGAAGATCGACCCGCACGACTACGACACCAAAAAGGGTCACGTCGTACGGTTCCTCAAGCAGGGCGACAAGGTCAAGATCACGATCATGTTCCGTGGTCGCGAGCAGTCCCGGCCCGAGCTGGGCTTCCGGCTGCTGCAGCGGCTCGCGGAGGACGTCCAGGACCTGGGCTTCGTCGAGTCGAACCCCAAGCAGGACGGCCGGAACATGATCATGGTTCTCGGTCCGCACAAGAAGAAGACCGAGGCGATGGCCGAAGCCCGCGAGGCCCAGGCCGCCCGCAAGGCCGAGCGCCAGGGCGGTTCGGGTGCGGACGCCGCCGAGGAGCCCGCAGAGGCGTGAACACCGGGGGCTGATGCCCGTCAGCCCCGGTTCACCGCCGGTGCCGCCAGGCCCCGGACAGCAAACGAACAGAGCTGACGCTCCCACACGCCCGCACCACGGGCGGGGAGCGCCACCGACGAGGAGATACGGCGCGATGCCGAAGAACAAGACGCACAGCGGTGCCAGCAAGCGCTTCAAGGTCACTGGCTCCGGCAAGGTCCTGCGCGAGCGTGCCGGCAAGCGCCACCTGCTCGAGCACAAGTCGTCCCGTCTGACGCGTCGCCTCACCGGCAACGCCGAGATGGCCCCGGGCGACGCCAAGAAGATCAAGAAGCTTCTCGGCAAGTGACGCCCTGCGCCCCGCCTCCCCGGCAGGGCGCGCGTCGAAGGACCGGGACCCAATCGTTTCCGGGCCGCGTGAGAGTCAACCGCGGCCCCGCTACAAGGAGTTAACAAGTGGCACGCGTCAAGCGCGCAGTCAACGCGCACAAGAAGCGCCGGGCGATCCTGGAGCAGGCCAGCGGCTACCGCGGTCAGCGCTCGCGCCTGTACCGCAAGGCCAAGGAGCAGGTCACCCACTCCCTGGTCTACAACTACAACGACCGGAAGAAGCGCAAGGGCGACTTCCGTCAGCTGTGGATCCAGCGCATCAACGCCGCCGCCCGCCAGAACGGCATGACCTACAACCGCCTCATCCAGGGCCTGAAGGCCGCCAACATCGAGGTGGACCGCAAGATCCTGGCCGAGCTCGCGGTCAACGACATGAACGCGTTCGCCGCGCTCGTCGAGGTCGCCCAGAAGGCGCTGCCGGCCGACGTCAACGCGCCGAAGGCTGCCGCCTGACCGGTGCCGTAAGGCATCCTCTGGCACGGTCCGGACCCGCAGGCCCTCCCCGGTCTGCGGGTCCGGTCGCGTTCCGGCCCCCGCATACCGAAGTAACCGAAGCGACGAAAGTGAGCCCATGGCGGCCCCCGAGCTGACCTCCCTGCGATCGCCCCGCGTCGTCGCGGCCCGCCGCCTCGCCAAGCGCAGCTTCCGCGGCAAGGAGCGCCGCTTCCTCGCCGAGGGCCCGCAGTCCGTCCGCGAGGCCGTCGACCACCTCGTCGAGCTGTACGTGACCCCGGACGCCGCCGAGCGCCACGCCGACATCGTCGCCTCCGTGCGCGCCGCCGGAGTGCCGGTCCTCACCGCGACGGACGAAGTGATCGCGGAGATGTCCGAGACCGTGACCCCGCAGGGCCTCGTCGGGCTGTGCCGCTTCCTGGACACGCCCTTCGAGGAGATCCTCGCCGCCAGGCCGCGGCTGGTCGCCGTCCTCGCCCACGTCCGCGACCCCGGCAACGCCGGTACGGTCCTGCGCTGCGCGGACGCCGCCGGCGCCGACGCCGTGGTGCTCACCGACGCCTCCGTCGACCTGTACAACCCCAAGTCCGTCCGGGCCTCCGTGGGCAGCATCTTCCACCTGCCGGTCGCCGTGGGCGTCCCCGTCGAGGACGCCGTGCGCGGCCTGCGGGGCGCGGGCGTGCGGATCCTCGCCGCCGACGGCGCGGGCGACCGCGACCTCGACGCCGAGCTGGACGGGGGCACCATGGGCGGTCCCACCGCCTGGGTCTTCGGCAACGAGGCGTGGGGCCTGCCGGAGGAGACCCGCGCGCTGGCCGACTCCGTGGTGCGCGTTCCGATCCACGGCAAGGCCGAGAGTCTCAACCTCGCCACGGCCGCCGCCGTGTGCCTCTACGCCTCCGCCCGTGCGCAGCGCGCGTCCGGAGGGTGCCGCTCTGTTACCTCCAGCTAGTAGGGTGACGCACCTGGGGCTCGGGAGGGGGCGTCGGGTGTGAGTGGGGAAGCTGCCGTGGGCGGGACCGCCGTCATCGATGACGGCGTCGCCGGGGCCGGATGCGTGCTGCACCCGGACGACCTGCCGGACGGCCTCGTCGTCGCCGACGCCGCGGGCCGCGTCGTCGCGTTCAACGCCGCGGCGGCCCGGATCACCGCGCTGCGCCCGGCCGACGCGCTCGGCCGGCCGCTGGACCGCGCCCTGCCGCTGGAGGACCTGGACGGCCGCCGCTGGTGGCCGCTCTGCGACCCGTACGGCGGCCTCGCCACCCGCACCGGCCAGCCGGAGCGCAACCTGCTGCTGCCCGGCGGCCGCGAGGTGCTGGTCTCCGCCCGCTACGTGCGCGAGCGCCCGCTCGGCCCGCTGGTGCGGCTCGTCGTCCAGCTGCGCGGTACGGAGGCCCGGCGGCGCACCGAGCGCAGCCACGCGGAGCTGATCGCCACCGTCGCCCACGAGCTGCGCTCCCCGCTGACCTCCGTCAAGGGGTTCACGGCGACGCTGCTCGCCAAGTGGGAGCGGTTCACCGACGACCAGAAGCGGCTGATGCTGGAGACCGTGGACGCGGACGCCGATCGCGTCACCCGGCTGATCGCCGAGCTGCTGGACATCTCGCGGATCGACTCGGGGCGGCTGGAGGTGCGCCGCCAGCCCGTGGACATGGCCGCCGCCGTCCGCCGGCACGTCGCCGCGCACACCGCCCGCGGCCAGCACGCCGACCGCTTCGTGGTCCGGGTCGTCGAGCCGCTGCCGCCGCTCTGGGCCGACCCCGACAAGATCGACCAGGTGCTCGGCAACCTCTTGGAAAACGCGGTGCGCCACGGCGGCGGAACCGTCACCATAGAGGTGGCACCCGCCTTGACGAGCGCGCGTACGGAGGGAACGGCGGTCACCGTGAGCGATGAGGGACCCGGCATCCCCGAGGACGCCATGACGCGCGTCTTCACCCGCTTCTGGCGGGGCAGCAAGCGCGGCGGCACGGGCCTGGGCCTCTACATCGTCAAGGGCATCGTCGAGGCGCACGGCGGGACGATCACCGTCGGGCGCTCGGCCCACGGCGGCGCCCGGTTCCGATTTACCCTGCCCGTGGGCGCGCCCGCGTTCCTGTCCCAGGGCTGAGCCTCGCGTTTTCCCGAAGACGGCACAGTCCCGGGACCGAGGCGGCGGGCCCGCGGGCTCTCCGGACCCCCGCGCCCCTTAGACTCGACCTTTGGCACGTTTCTGGGGCCACTTTGGCCAATACAGTCGGGCGAAGCCGCGCAGCCAGCGGAGCCAGCCACTTCGGAAGTACGGGAAGAGATGTCGGCACCCAATAAGTCGTACGACCCTGTCGAGGTCGAGGCACTGAAACCGGAAGAGATCGAGCGCATGCGGGACGAGGCGCTCGCCGCCTTCGCCGCCGCCGCCGACCTCGACGCCCTGCGGGAGGCGAAGACCGCCCACATGGGCGACCGCTCGCCGCTCGCCCTCGCCAACCGCGAGATCGGCGCCCTGCCGCCGCAGGCCAAGGCCGAGGCGGGCAAGCGCGTCGGCATGGCCCGCGGTGCCGTGAACAAGGCCCTGGCCGCCCGCCAGGCCGAGCTGGAGGCGGAGCGCGACGCCCGTGTGCTGGTCGAGGAGGCGGTGGACGTCACGCTGCCGTACGACCGCGTGCCGGCCGGTGCCCGCCACCCGCTGACCACGTTCATGGAGCGCGTCGAGGACATCTTCGTGTCCATGGGCTACGAGGTGGCCGAGGGCCCCGAGGTCGAGGCGGAGTGGTTCAACTTCGACGCGCTCAACTTCACGCCGGACCACCCGGCCCGCGCCATGCAGGACACCTTCTTCGTGGCCGGTCCCAAGAACGCCGAGACCGGCGTCGTGCTGCGCACCCACACCTCCCCGGTGCAGGTCCGCTCGATGCTCGACCGCCAGCCCCCGCTGTACGTCGTCTGCCCCGGCCGCGTGTACCGCACGGACGAGCTGGACGCCACGCACACCCCGGTGTTCCACCAGATCGAGCTCCTCGCCATCGACGAGGGCCTCACCATGACGGACCTCAAGGGCACCATCGAGCACATGGCCCGGGCGCTGTTCGGCGAGGGGCTGGAGACGCGGCTGCGGCCGGCGTACTTCCCGTTCACCGAGCCGTCCGCCGAGCTGGACATGCAGTGCTACGTCTGCCGCGGCGCGTCGGTGGGCAACCCCGAGCGCCCCTGCCGCACCTGCTCCAGCGAGGGCTGGATCGAGCTGGGCGGCTGCGGCATGGTCAACCCCCGGGTGCTCGTCGCCGCGGGCATCGACCCGGAGAAGTACAGCGGATTCGCCTTCGGGTTCGGCATCGAGCGGATGCTGATGTTCCGCCACAACGTCGAGGACATGCGAGACATGGTCGAGGGTGACGTGCGCTTCACCCGGCCGTTCGGGATGGAGATCTGATGCGCGCCCCGCTTTCCTGGCTGCGGGAATACGTCGACCTGCCGGCCGGCACCACCGGCCGCGACGTGCAGGCCAAGCTCATCGCCGCCGGCCTGGAGGTCGAGCGGGTCGAGCACCTCGGCTCCGACCTCACCGGCCCGCTGGTCGTCGGCAGGGTCGCGACCATCGAGGAGCTGGAGGGCTTCCGCAAGCCGATCCGCTTCTGCACCGTCGACGTCGGCATGGCCAACGGCACCGGTGAACCGCAGGAGATCGTCTGCGGCGCCCGCAACTTCACCGTCGGCGACAAGGTCGTCGTGGCGCTCCCCGGCGCCGTCCTGCCCGGTGACTTCGCCATCGCCGAGCGCAAGACGTACGGCCGGGTGTCGCGCGGCATGATCTGCTCGGGCGACGAGCTCGGCATGGGCGACGACGGCACGCACGGCATCATCGTGCTGCCGCCGGAGCACGAGGTCGGCACCGACGCGATCGAGCTGCTGGAGCTGCGCGACGACGTCCTGGACATCGCCGTCACCCCGGACCGCGGCTACTGCCTGTCCCTGCGCGGCATCGCCCGCGAGACCGCCACCGCGTACGGCCTGCCGCTGCGCGACCCGGCGCTGCTGGACGTGCCCGCGCCCAACTCGTACGGCCACCCGGTGCGCGTCGCCGACCCGGCCGGCTGCGACCGCTTCACCGCCCGTACGGTCACCGGTCTCGACCCCGAGGCCCGGTCGCCGATCTGGCTCCAGCGCCGGCTGCAGAAGGCCGGCATGCGCCCGGTCTCGCTGACCGTCGACATCACCAACTACGTGATGCTGGAGCTCGGGCAGCCGCTGCACGCCTACGACCGCTCCCGGATCGCCGGGACGATCGGCGTCCGCCGCGCCGAGCCGGGCGAGAAGCTGACCACCCTCGACGGCACCAAGCGCGTCCTGGACGCCGAGGACCTGGTCATCACCGACGACAACGGCCCGATCGGGCTCGCCGGTGTCATGGGCGGCGCCGGCACCGAGATCGCCGGGGCGGCCGAGGGCGGCACGACCGAGGTCGTCATCGAGGCCGCGCACTTCGACGCCGTCTCCATCGCCCGCACCGCGCGCCGGCACAAGCTGTCCTCCGAGGCGGCCAAGCGCTTCGAGCGCGGCGTCGACCCGCAGGCGGCCTCGGCCGCCGCGCAGCGGACCGTCGACCTGCTGGTGCTGCTCGCCGGCGGCACCCCGGAGGCCGGGGTCACCGAGTTCATCACCCCCAGCGCCCCGCGCACCATCGCGCTGCACGCGAACCACCCGGACCGGGTGGCGGGCGTGGAGTACGGCCGGGAGACCGTCGTCCGCCGCCTCCAGGAGGTCGGCTGCGACGTCTACGGGCAGGACGAGCTGATCGTCACCGTCCCGAGCTGGCGGCCCGACCTCACCGACCCCAACGACCTCGCCGAGGAGGTCATCCGGCTGGAGGGCTACGAGAACCTGCCCTCCACGCTGCCCAAGCCGCCCGCCGGCCGCGGCCTGACCGCGCGGCAGCGGCTGCACCGCCGGGTCGGCCGCGCCCTGGCCGGTGCCGGGTACGTCGAGGCGCCCACCTACCCGTTCGTCGGCGACTGGGCCCTGGACCACCTCGGCCTGGACGCGGACGACGCCCGCCGGCTGACCGTGCGCCTGGTCAACCCGCTCTCCGAGGCGGAGCCCGCGCTGCGCACCACCCTGCTGCCGGGGCTGTTCGCCGCGCTGCGCCGCAACGACAGCCGGGGCGAGCACGATCTGGCCCTCTTCGAGACCGGCCTGGTCTTCCGCCCCACCGGCGAGGAGCTCCCGGCCGGCCGGCTGCCGGTGGACCGCCGGCCCACCGACGAGGAGATCGCCTCGCTCGACGCCGCGCTGCCCCGGCAGCCGCGCCGGGCGGCCGTGGTCCTCGCCGGCGCTCGCGAGCGCGCCGGCTGGTGGGGCCAGGCCCGTCCGTCGACCTGGGCGGACGCCGTCGAGGCGGGCCGCACGGTGGCCCGCGAGGCCGGCGTCGAGCTGATCGTCCGGCAGGACCAGGTGGCGCCGTTCCACCCGGGCCGCTGCGCCGCGCTGCTCGCCGTGGTCGACGGGCAGGAGGTGCTGGTCGGCAACGCCGGTGAGCTCCACCCGCGCGTCATCAAGGCGTTCGGCCTGCCGGAGCGCACCTGCGCGATGGAGATCGAGCTGGACCGCCTGGAGCAGGCCGGCGCGGGCGCGCTGGAGGCGCCGCGCGTCTCCTCGTTCCCGGTGGCCACGCAGGACGTCGCGCTCGTCGTGGACGCGGGCGTGCCGGCCGGCGAGGTCGAGGCCGCGCTGCGGTCCGGTGCCGGTGAACTGCTGGAGTCGCTGCGGCTGTTCGACGTCTTCACCGGCGAGCAGCTGGGCGAGGGCCGGAAGTCGCTGGCGTACGCACTGCGGTTCCGCGCCACGGACCGCACGCTGACCGCCGACGAGGCGTCCGCGGCCCGTGACGCGGCCGTCCAGGTGGCCGTCGAGCGCACCGGCGCGGTGCTGCGCGGCGCGTAAGGCGATCTCGGCTGTGAGGGGCGCTCCGGTTTGCCGGGGCGCCCCTTGCGTACGTCGCGCACCGTCAGCCTCGCACCCACCGGGCTTCACCCGATGGGGTGGAAAACGGGGTTCAGGTCGTTACTTCCGCGCCCGTGCTCGCGAGAATCGAGCGCGTCATTGCGCAAGGGGGGCCGACGGCATGATCCGTACCAGGGCGGCGGCGCGCTGCCGACAGGGTGCGGTGCTCGCGCTGCCCGGCCTCTGGGTCGCCGGAGTGGTGGTCTGGGAGCTGCTCAGCCCGCTCGGCGTCCACTTCGTCCAACTCCTCGCCGCCGCCCCCGCCATCGCCTGCGCCGGCAGCGGCCGCCGCCAGTGCGTCCTGCTCGGCGGCGCCTGCGCGCTGTTCGCGCTCGTCCCGCTGGGCTCCGCCGGCCGCGCCGATCCGGCCATGCGGCTGGGCACCTGCTGCGCCGTCGTCGCCGTCGTCGCCGCGGCCTGGCTCACCAGCCACCGCCGCCTGAGGCTGACCCGCGAGCTCGAACGGCTCCGGGAGATCGCCGCCACCGCCCAGCACGCGGTCCTGCGCCCGCTGCCGCCGCGCCTGGCCGGGCTCACCCTGGCCGGCGGCCACCGCTCCGCCAGCGAGGGCGCCCTCCTCGGCGGCGACCTCTACGAGGCGCTGGCCACGCGGCACGGCGTCCGGCTGGTCATCGGGGACGTGCGGGGCCACGGCCTGCCCGCCCTGGGGACCGTCGCCGCGCTGCTCGGCAGCTTCCGCGAGGCCGCCCACGACGAGGACGGTCTCCCCGGCGTACTGCGCCGCATGGAGCGCGCCTTCCACCGGCACCTCGGCGACCGCGCGTCCGGCCAGTCGCCGCCCTCCGGCGAGTCGCTGCCTGCCGGTGAAGACTTCGCGACCGTCCTGATGCTGGAGATCGGCGCGGAGGGCGAGGTCACGGCTCTCAACTGCGGCCACCCCTGGCCGCACCGGCTGGCCGGCGGCGACGCCGGCCCGCCCCACGGCGTCCGGGCCGAGGTCCTCTCGTCCGGCGACCCGCTGCCCCCGCTGGGCATGTTCCCGCTCCCCGCCGAACCGCCCGTCCGCCGGCTCACCCGGCTGCTGCCCGGCGAAGCCCTGGTGCTGCACACCGACGGCGTCGAGGACGCCCGGGACGCGGCCGGCCGCTTCTTCCCGCTCACCCGCGCCCTCACCGAGGCCGCCGCGCACGCGCCCGTCGTCCCCGCCGCCGTCGTCGACCGCGTCCGCGCCGCCGTCCTCCGGCACACCGGCGGCGTCCTCACCGACGACTTCGCCCTGCTCGCCCTGCGCAACGACCGGCACCGCGTTCCGGACCGCACTCCGCACGGACCGCTGGCCCGAAGCTGCCCGCACGGCTGAACTCCCTTGCAGTGCAGGCCCGTTCACACCCCGTGCGAATCCGTTTCCGTTACGCTGGGTCGACCGAGCGCTCACGGAGGGGCGGCATGGAGCCCAACACTCTGCTCGACGCCATACTCGACGAGGCGGGGATGTCCCACGCCGGCCTGGCCGCCCACGTCAACGCGGCGGGCCGGGCACGGGGTCTGGCGTTGCGTTACGAACACACCGCAGTGGCCCGCTGGTTGAAGGGCCAGCGGCCGCGCGGACAGGTGCCCGACCTCATCTGCGAGGTGCTGGGCGAGCGGCTGCACCGGCCGCTGACCCTCGACGACATCGGCCTGGGCACCCCCGGCGCGCCCCGGGTCCCCGGCACCCCGCTCTCCGGCTTCGTCGAGCGGGCCACCGCCCTGTGGCGCTCCGACGAACAGCAGCGCGAGCACGTCGTCACCGCCCCCGCCGTCACCGGCACCCACGCCGTCATGCCCGTCTGGGAGTGGGAGAACCCGCCCGACGACGCCGACGTCTCCCGGCGCGGACTCACCCGCGTCTCGATGGACGACATCGCCATGCTGCGCGCCGCCCGGACGCACTACGAGCAGATGTACCGCAAGGCCGGAGGGGTCGCGACCCGCGCCCGGATCGTCGGCTTCCTCAACGCCGAGACCGCCCCGCTGCTGCGCGGCAGTTACTCCGACGCCACCGGCCGCCACCTCCACCGCGCCACCGGCGGACTCGTCGCCGTCGCCGGCATCTGCGCCTACGACTCCGACGCGCACGGCCTCGCCCAGCGCTACTTCCACCAGGCGCTGCGGCTGGCGAAGGCCAGCGGGGACCGGGGGCTGGGCGCCTACGTCATCGCCCTGCTCGTCAACCAGTCGCTGTTCCTGGGGGAGTACCGGCAGGCCGTCGCCTTCGCCGAGTCCGCGCTGCGCTCCGGCGGCCCGCACCTGACGCCCGCGCTCGCCGCCGACCTCTACGCCATGCAGGCCAAGGCGTACGCGCGGCTGGGCGACGGCGCCGGGGCGCTGGGCTGCATCCGCCGCGCCGAGTCGGCCGCCGAGCGCATCCACCGCGGCCAGGAGCCCGCCGAGACCGGCTACGTCCAGCCGGGACTGGTCAACGTCCAGGTGGCCGAGGCCCTGCTCAGCCTCGGTGATCTCCGACCCGCCCGTGAGCACGCCGACCGGGCCGTCGACACCCCCGCCCACGACCGGGGCCGTGTCCACCGGCTCGCCATGCTCACGCACATCGAGCTGCGTCAGGGAGACGCGGACAAGGCGGTGGCCACCGCTCAGGAGATGACCGAGCAGGCGAGGGGCATGGAATCGCGGCGCTTACGGGACCGGCTCCGGGCGGTGCGCGAGCACCTGGTCGAAAGCGGGTGCGCGGCCACCGCCGAGGCCGCCGAAATGATCGAAGGGGCGCTGCGCGTGCCCTTGTGACGACCCTTGTGCGGGCGACGCCCGGGTAGGTGGCCACCTCGGCGGAAGGTGGCAACACGTGCGTTGGAAGAATCTCGCGGAGCGGAACGTCTATGAGAACCGCTGGTTCCGGGTCAATCTCGCGGACGTCGAACTCCCCGACGGCCGGCACCTCGACCACTTCCTCATCCGGATGCGGCCCGTGGCCGTCGCCACGGTGGTCAACGAGGCCAACGAGGTCCTGCTGCTCTGGCGGCACCGGTTCATCACCGACACCTGGGGCTGGGAGCTGGCCGCCGGGGTCGTCGAGGACGGCGAGGACGTCGCCCGGGCCGCGGCCCGGGAGATGGAGGAGGAGACCGGCTGGCGGCCCGGTCCGCTGCGGCACCTGATGACCGTCGAGCCGTCCAACGGCCTCACCGACGCCCGGCACCACGTCTACTGGACGGACGAGGCCGAGTACACCGGCGAACCGGAGGACGGCTTCGAGTCGGACCGCCGCGAATGGGTCCCGCTCAAGCTGGTGCCGGACCTGATCGCCCGGGGTGAGGTGCCGGCCGCCAACATGGCCGCCGCCCTGCTCCTGCTGCACCACACGCGCCTCGGCTGATCACCTGATCATATGATCGCTTGATCGCCGCGGGCGGCGGGGGACCCCCGTGCTCACCGGCCGACCACCTGCCAGACGGCGAGGCCGAGCCCGGCCAGGCCGGTGAGCGCGGCAAGGGAGGACACCGGCCAACGGCCGCTCTCCAGCGCCTTGACGCGCTCCTCCACTTCGGTGATCTCGCGTTGCGCCTGGTCGCTGCGCTGGGTGAGCAGGGCGAGACGCCCGTCGATGCGGACGACGCCCACGTCGAGTCTGCGCCGGAGCTCCGCGAGCTCTGCCGTCTTCGCGGCGTGCTCGGGATGCATGGTCACGGTCCGTACTCCTTCCGGAAGGCCCCACGGCTCTTTCCGTGGCGAATGCGCTGTACGACAAGGAAAGCGCGGGGCGCGGCGGGGCGGGAGCGTGTGCGGAGGGTGAGTACGGGTCAGATGTGCACACCCCGTGTGAACGGGCGTGCGGCGCCTCAGCGTTCGGGGAGCGGGCGTTCCTCGACCACGCGTTTCATCACCAGGGTGGAGTCCAGCCGCAGCACCCCGGGGAGCGTGGCCAGGTGCTCGTCGTAGAGCCGCTGGTAGGCGTCGAGGTCGGCGGTGACCACGCGCAGCATGTAGTCCGGGTCGCCGAACAGCCGCTCGGCCCGCACCACCTGCGGGACGGCGGCGACGGCCCGCTCGAAGTCGCTGACCGTCTCGCGGTCCTCCTGGTGCATGGTGATGAACACCAGGGCCTCGAAGGCCAGCCCGAGGGCGCGGGGATCCACCACGGCCCGGTAGCCGCGTATCGCCCCCGAGCGCTCCAGCTCGCGCAGCCGGCGGTGGCAGGGGGAGACGCTGAGCCGCACCCGGGCGGCCAGCTCTGTGACGGTGAGGCGGCCGTCCTGCTGGAGCTCGGCAAGGATTTTCCGGTCGAGGCTGTCCATGGGACATATTCTCCCTCCGACTAGCTGGTACAGGACAAAAGCCGACAACACTTCCCGCCGGATCGCGCATAACCTTCCTCACCGCAACGGCAATTCATCGGAATCGGACACCGTCCGGAAGGGGTGCCCAGCGCATGGCCGTCGGCTCCATGACCGCGTTTCTCACCGTCTCCGTCCTGCTCCTCCTCGTCCCCGGCGCCGACTGGGCCTACGCGATAGCCGCCGGGCTGCGCGACCGCTCCGTCATACCGGCGGTCGGCGGGCTGATGCTCGGCTACGCCGGGCTCACGGTGGTCGTGGTGGCCGGGGTCGCCGCGATCGTCGCCGGGACGCCGAGCCTGCTGACCGCCCTCACCGTGCTCGGCGCGGCATACCTCCTCTGGCTCGGGGTGGCGACGCTGCGCCGGCCCTCCGTCCCCGGCGCGGCGGCGGAGACCCGGGCCGGGCTGCCGCCGGCCCGCGTCCTGCTCCAGGGCGCGGGCACCAGCGGCCTGAACCCCAAGGGACTGCTGCTGTACGTCTCGCTGCTGCCGCAGTTCGTCGACCGGCACGGCACCTGGCCGGTGGCGGTGCAGACCGGAACGCTCGGCGTGCTGCACGTGGCGGCCTGCGGCGTGGTCTACTTCGGCGTCGGAACGCTGGCCCGCCGGGTGCTCCGGGCCCGGCCGTCCGTAGCACGCGGGGTCAGCCGGCTGTCGGGCGTCGCGATGGTGGGCATCGGCGCGTTCCTGCTGGTGGAGCGGCTGGCGGCGGCCTGACGGAGGGCCTGCGGGCGCGGAGCCGGCCGCCCGGCCACGGGGTGGGGCAGGAATGCCGCGGATCATGGGATTCGCTGATGAGGGCGGGCAAACGCCCACCAATGCGGCACTAAGCTCGGATGAATGAACGATGCCCGCGGCACTCCTCACCGATGGCGGTCGGTCTTCGGCCTGATCCTGCTGGCTCCCCTGGTGGGTGAGTTCCTGCTGGGCAACACCCCGATCAGCGACCTGGGGGCGCTGATCCTCTTCATCCCCCTCTACGGGTGCGGGGCCCTGCTCATCCGGGAGACCGCGCGGCGCACCGGGCGGGGCCGGCCGACGATGCTGCTGCTCGGGGCGGCCTACGGGCTGTTCGAGGAGGGGCCGGTCGACCAGATGCTCTGGAACCCCCACTACGGCGGCGTCCCCTTCGGCCTCGTCTACGCGGGAACCCACGTACCGCTGCTCGGCACCAGCGTGGCCCTGCTCCAGGACGTCGTGTCGATGCACATGATCTGGAGCATCTGCGTACCCATCGCCCTGGTCGAGGCGTTCGGCCGCGCACCGCAGCGGCCCTGGCTGGGACGGCTCGGCCTGAGCGTCACGGGCGTGGTGTTCGCGGCGGGCTCGCTGGGGCTGGCCGCCCTGCAGTACGCCTACAACGACCGGTTCATGGCCTCGGCGTGGCAGTGGACCGTCGGTGCCGTCCTGATCGCCGGCCTGGTCGTCGCGGCCTTCCTCGCCGGCCGGAGCACGGGCCCGCGGAGCCTGGCCGCCGCGCCCGCCCCATGGCGCGCCGGGTGCGCCGCCCTCGCCCTCACCAGCGCCTACTGGGCCGGTCAACTGCTGCTGCGGGACCACGTACCGGACTGGATCGTGGTCTTCTTCTGGCTGCTGCTCGCCGCGACGGCACTGGTCGTGGGCCTGCGCTGGTCCCGCGGCCGCGGCTGGGGCGACGGCCATCGCGTCGCCGTCGCCGTCGGCGCTCTGCTGACGTACGTCTGGGCGGGCTTCCCTCAGGCGGCGGACTCCGGCACCCCGACCGCCGTCGCCCTGACCGGCAACGCCGTCTTCGGAACGGGCGCGCTCGTTTTGGCGGCGGCCGCGGCCCGCTCGGTCCGGCGGCACGGGATCGACGAGTCCGGCTGACGAACTCGGTTGACGGGCCCGGCTCATGGAACCGCCCGGCCGACGGCCCGGGCCCACCCGCCGTCGCCGACAGGGCGGACGCCGCCGGACGCGGCGCTAGCGGGCGGCGGCGCCGAAGCGGAGCACGAACATCCCGTTCGTCAGGTACGGCTTGGTGACGTACAGCTCGCACTCCCCGGTGTCCCCGCCGTCGACGACGTCCGCGTACACCCGCTCCCCGAGCAGCGCGGCGTTGGCGGTGACGGCCTTGGCCACGGCACCCAGGCAGTGCGCCGGGCTCCGGTCGCCGGAGAACTCGGCGGAGAAGTCGATGGCGAGCGTCGGTTCCTTCAGCACCAGACAGATGTCCACCGAGGTCCACCCGGCATCGGACGGGGCACCGGGGTCGTGGGGGAAACGGACGCACAGCGCCGGGCCGCCCTCCAGGCCGCCGAGGTCCACCCGGGCCGGGGACCGTCCGACGAACCCGGCGTAGGTGTGCGGCGAGGGCTCCGTCAGCCGGAAGCCGATGCCCGCCGAGGCGACCGGGGCGCCGTTGCGGAACACCGACACCTCCGAGAACGTCAGCGTCGTGTCCCCGTGGGCGATGCGCTCGGTGTGGACGTCCGTGCCGGTGCCCGGCCACATGAGCAGGTCACCCTCGGTCGCCCGGGCCACCGGGCCGATCCTGACCTTCAACTCGGTGTCCGTCGACCCGGGTTCGGGCCGGGCGCAGGCGCCCATGCCCCCGATCACGACGCAGTTGTTCCGCACGTGCGGGGCGAAGCCCGTGCCCCGGATGGTCACGAGGGTTCCCTCGCGGCCTTCGGAGGGTTCGACCGATGAGATGGTGACGGGACGGCGCGTCAGCATGGGGCGCTCCTCGCGATTCGCGGGCCGGACGTGGGCCGGACGTGGGCCGGGCGTTTTCCCGGATATCGGCCGGGGTGCCCGGCGCGTCGGAGCGCTGTGGCGGGGCGCGCTGAAGCCCCGGGAGCGCCCGGCGGTCCCGGGGGCGGCCGTCCGGCTCCCGGCGGCCGGGCGGGCGACGGGGCGCGTCGCGGCGGGTGCGCTGTGGTGGTGGGTGCGCAGTGGTGGTGGGGGGAGCTTCGGGGCGGGCGGGGCACCCGGCCGCCGGGTGGGTGCTCGCGGGCGCGGGGGCTACGGAGCGGCCGGTCCGGCGATGAGCGCCGTGCCGACGCGGCGGAAGCCGACCCGGCCGTACAGCCGGGCCACGTCGTCGTCACCGGCCGACAGGAAGACGGTCTCCACGCCCCGCGCCCGGGCGTCGGCCACCAGCGCGGCGGTGACGGCGAGCCCCAGACCGCGCCGGCGGGCCACCGGCAGCGTACCGACGCCCACGACCTCGCTGACCGGGCCGACCGGCTGGTGCTGTCCGGCACTCAGGACCGTGCCGCCCTCCAGCGCGGCGGCGACCGAGGTCAGCCCGGCCCGGATCCGGCCGGCGAGGCGCTCCACGGCCCCGTCGGCGGTCAGCTTCCGCACCATCGCGTCCAGGTCGGCGAGACCGGCCCGGCCCCTGCGGGTCCCGGGCTCGGCGAACGACAGGTACGGGACGGCCACCGCGCCCGGGCAGCGCCGGATCGTCGGGGGCGACGATCCGGACGGTGACCCCGTCGGGTGCGGCGGGCGTGGTGGTCGTGGTGGGGACAACAGAACCGTCGGGGATGGCGGGGCCGGTGGGATCGAGGACCATCAAGGGGTGCTCGCGCACCACGAGCCCCGCCGCCTCGACGGCCGGCCGCAGGGCGGGGGAGGTCTCGGCGACCCACTCGAACGCCTCGGGTACGCCGAGCTCCCGCTGCCGGGCCCGGACGCGCCGCACATCGGCGGCGGTGACGCCGTCGCGGCCGGCGAGGGACGGACGGGCGTAGAACGGCCAGCCCGCGCCCTCCCGGACGAACAGGGTCAGCGGGCCGAACCGCTCGCCGCGGGCGCTGCCACGCGGGACCGCGTCGTAAGAGCGCTCCAGCCGGGCGAGGAGCGAGCGGTCGGCGGGCGCGGCGGAACCGGTGGAGGTCACGGTGCATTGAAGCACCGGGGCCGCGCCCCCGGACAGCGGTTTTCCGTGCCGAACGACGGCCCGGGGAGGGCGAGTCGGGCGGACGCACCGGCCGCCCGTACCGGCCGCCTCGATGGGCCCTGGCGTGGTGGGGTGGCCGGATCAGCCGTAGGTGTAGAAGCCCGCGCCCGACTTCCGGCCGAGCCGGCCCGCGTCCACCATGCGCTGGAGCAGCGGGGGCGCCGCGTAGAGCGGCTCCTTGTACTCGGCGTACATGCTGTCCGCGACCGAGGCGACGGTGTCGAGGCCGATGAGGTCGGAGAGCTTGAGGGGGCCCATGGGGTGGGCGCAGCCCATCTCCATGCCGTTGTCGATGTCCTCGCGGCTGGCGATGCCGGACTCGAACATCCGGATGGCCGAGAGCAGGTACGGGATCAGCAGGGCGTTGACGATGAAGCCGGAGCGGTCCTGGGCGCGGATGGGGTGCTTGTCCAGGACGCCGGCCACCAGCGCCTCGGCGCGCTTGACCGTCTCGTCGGAGGTGGTGAGCGCCGGGATGATCTCGACCAGCTTCTGCACCGGGGCGGGGTTGAAGAAGTGGATGCCGATGACCTGGTCCGGGCGCGAGGTGGCGACCGCGAGCTTGACCAGCGGGATCGACGAGGTGTTGGACGCGAGGATGGCGTCCGGGCGGGTGACGACCTGGTCGAGCACCTGGAAGATCTCGGTCTTGACCTGCTCGTTCTCCACGACGGCCTCGATGACCAGGTCGCGGTCGGCGAATTCGCCGAGGTCGGTGGTGAAGCTCAGCCGGCCCAGGGCCGCGTCCCGCTCCTCCTCGGTGATCTTGCCGCGTTCGGCGGCCTTGCCGAGGGAGTTGGTCAGCCGGGTGCGGCCGATCTCCAGGGCCTCGCCCGTGGTCTCGGCGACCTTGACGTCCAGGCCCGCCCGGGCACACACCTCCGCGATGCCCGCGCCCATCTGGCCGCAGCCGACCACTCCCACGCGTTCGATGTCGCTCAAGACGTTGCCTTTCGGTGCTCTTCGTCGACCGGCGGGTGCCGGGGTCGCTCCCGCCTCGGTCAGACGTTACTCCGCGCGGTCCGGTAGCGGGGGGCCCGGGGAGGGCATGCTCAGCGCGCACGGTGTGACACATCCGACAAGGAGTGAGCAACATATGGTGCGTATGACGCGAAGACGGTTCACGGCGGTCGGGGTGGGGGCGGTGACGGCCCTGGGTCTGGAGGCGGGACGAGCGGTGGCCGCCGAGGCAGGGGGGACCCCGACGGAGTTCCGGGGCGTATGGGCCGCGACCGTCGCCAACATCGACTGGCCGTCCCGCCCGGGGCTCACCCCGGACCGGCAGCGCGAGGAACTCCTCGCCCTCCTCGACTCCGCCGTGACCCGGCGGCTCAACGTCGTCCTCCTCCAGATCCGGCCGACCGCCGACGCGTTCTGGCCGTCGCGGTACGAACCGTGGTCCGAGTTCCTGACCGGCACCCAGGGCAAGGACCCGGGCTGGGACCCGCTGGCCTTCGCCGTCCGTGAGGCGCACCGGCGGAGCCTGCACCTGCACGGCTGGTTCAACCCGTACCGCATCGCCAACCACACCGACCCCGGGCGGCTCGTCCCGTCCCATCCGGCGCGAAAACACCCGGGGTGGGCGGTGCCCTACGGCGGGAAGCTCTACTACAACCCCGGTCTGCCGGACGTCCGCCGGTTCGTCCAGGACGCCATGCTCGACGCGGTGTTCCGCTACGACCTCGACGGGGTGCACTTCGACGACTACTTCTACCCGTACCCGGTGGCGGGCCAGGAGTTCGACGACGCGGCGGCCTACCGGCGGTACGGCGGGAAGTTCCCGGACCGGGCCGCCTGGCGGCGCGACAACATCGACCGGCTGGTGCGCGAGACGGGCGAGCGCATCAAGCGGCGCAAGAAACATGTGCGGTTCGGGGTGAGCCCGTTCGCCGTGTGGCGCAACAAGACGACGGATTCCCGGGGTTCGGACACCCGGGCCGGGGTGCAGACGTACGACGACCTGTACGCGGACACGCGTAAGTGGGTGCGCGAAGGGTGGATCGACTACATCGTCCCCCAGGTGTACTGGCACATCGGCAACACCGCCGCCGACTACGCGACCCTCGTGCCGTGGTGGGCCCGGACCGTGCACGGCACACACGTCGGCCTGTACATCGGCGAGGCGCTCTACCGGCAGGGCGACCCCTCGCAGCCGGCACCCTGGCAGGACCCGGCCGAACTCTCCCGCCACCTCACGCTCTGCCGGCGCCACCGCGAGGTGGGCGGGAACGTCTACTTCTCCGCCCGGCAGGTGCGGGAGGATCCGATCGGGGCGATGGCGCGCGTGGTCCGGGACCACTACCCTCGCCGCGCGCGCCCGCCGCGCTGACCGGCGGCGCTACTGCTCGCCGGTCGCCTTCCGGTGATCCACCACCGAGTCCGGACCCGGCGACATGATGGTCTCGTGGCCGTTCTCGGAGCGGACGCGGTACGGGGGTGCGCCGTTGTGCCCCAGGACCTCGACGATCTCCACGACGTGGTCCTGCTGGCCGACGATCCTGCCGTGCACGACCAGACGGTCGCCCTTGCTCGCATGCATCGACGCGGCTCCTTCCATCGGGGTCGGTCGTGGCTTCCGCGGCCAAGTTTAGGGGCGCGGGGGCGGTTCGGCCCGGGGTGCGGCCCGATTGGGGGGTGCCCCGGCATCGCGGCTTCGCCGCGAGGTCCTCAAACGCCGGACGGGCTGAGTGGTTGCGCCCGGGCGCGCAATCAAGCCCGTCCGGCGTTTGAGGACGAGCGGCGAAGCCGCGAAAAGCGGGGTCTGGGGCGCAGCCCCAGGAAGCGGCGAAGGGGCGGGGCCGGGGCACCCCCAACGCGCCCCCTCACGTCCGCTGCGTCACCGCGATACACACCAGCACCGCGCCGGCGGCCAGCGGCGCCGCAGGCGAAAGCCGCTCGCCGAGCAGCGCCACAGACCACACCAGAGTCAGCAGCGGCTGCGCGAGCTGCAACTGGCCCGCACGGGCCACCCCGGTCGCCGCCATCGCGCGGTACCAGAGCCACATGCTCACGAACTGGGAGAACGCCAGCCAGCCGAGACCGGCGGTCGCCTTGGCCGTGACGTGGACGGGCTCCAGGGCGAGCGCGGCCGCTGCCCCGGCGGCACCCGCCGGCAGGCAGAGGACGAGGGCCCAGGCGATGACCTGCCAGCCGGGCAGTTCCCGGGCCAGCCGGCCCCCCTCGGCGTAGCCGGAGGCGCACACCAGCAGCGCGGCGAACAGGTACAGGTCGCCGGTGCCCGGCCGGCCGCCGCTCTGGTAGAGGGCGAACGCGATGACGACCACCGCTCCGGCCACGGCGGCGGCCCAGAAGGCGCGGGAGTGCCGGGTGCCGGTGCGCAGCGTGGCGTAGACGGCGGTGGTCACCGGCAGCAGGCCCACGACCACGGCCGCGTGCGAGGTCGTCGACGACTCCAGGGCCAGCGTGGTCAGCAGGGGGAAGCCGACGACGCAGCCGGCCGCCACCGCGAACAGCCCGCCCCAGTGCCGGCGGTCCGGTGGCGGCACCCGGCCGGCGAGCAGGAAGCCCGCCGCGAGCAGGGCGGCGAGGACGGCGCGGCAGGCGACCACCGACCAGGGGCCGAGCCCGTCCAGGGCCCAGACGGTCGCCGGGAAGGTCAGCGAGAACATGCCCACGGCGAGTAGGGCGAGGAGCGTGCCGCCGTTCGCCAAGCCGCCGTTGACCGCTATCGACATCGGGCGAGTAGCGCTATCTTGTGCTGTCATGCACGAGCGTAGCAGCGTCTCCGAACTGGCCGGTCTCCTGCGGCAGGAGGTCAACCGCTACTCACCGGGTGAGAAGCTGCCGTCCAGCCGGGCCCTGATCGACCGCTTCCGGGTCAGCCCCGTCACCGTCTCCCGGGCCCTCGCCGTCCTCGCGGCGGAGGGGCTGGTGGTCACCCGGCCGGGGGCGGGCGCGTACCGCGCCGAGGCGCGGACGGCCGCCGGCCGCGCGCCGCTGGGGGACACCTCCTGGCAGCAGGTGGCGCTGAGCGCCGAACCGGGCGACCGCACGGTGCCGCGTTCCGTCGAGGCGGCCCGGATCTGTGCGACGTTCACCCCGACACCGTCCGGGACCATCGACCTCGCCGGCGGCTACCTCCACACCTCGCTGCAACCGGAACGCGCCCTCGCCGCGGCCCTCGGCCGGGCGGGCCGCCGCCCCGGCGCCTGGGACCGGCCGCCGGTCGAGGGCGTCGACGCGCTCCGCGCCTGGTTCGCGAGGGCGATCGGCGGACCGGACGGCACGGTCGCCGCCTCCGACGTCCTGATCACCGCCGGCGGCCAGAGCGCCCTCACCACCGCGCTGCGCGCCCTGGCGCCCCCGGGCGCTCCCGTGCTCGTCGAGTCGCCCACATACCCCGGCGTACTCGCCGCCGCGCACGCCTCCGGGCTGCGCCCCGTGCCCGTCCCGGTGGACGCCGACGGGGTCCGCACCGACCTGCTGGCCGACGCGTTCCGGGCCACCGGCGCGCGGGTCTTCTTCTGCCAGCCCCTCTTCCAGAACCCGACCGGCGCCGTCCTCTCCGCCGAGCGCCGCCGCGAGGTCCTGCGCATCGCCCGGGCCGCCGGGGCGTTCGTCGTCGAGGACGACTTCGCCCGCAGCCTGGTCCACGCGGACGCTCCCGCGCAGCCGCCCACCCTGGCGTCCGAGGACCCGGACGGCGTCGTGGTGCACGTGACGTCCCTGACGAAGTTCGTCTCGCCCAGCCTGCGGGTCGGCGCGCTCGCGGCCCGGGGACCGGTGGTCGAGCGGCTGCGCGCGGTCCAGTTGATCGACAGTTTCTTCGTGCCACGGCCCCTTCAGGAGGCGGCCCTGGAACTGGTGGGTTCGCCTGCCTGGGCGCGGCACGCGCGGACGGTCGCGGCCGAACTCCGGGCTCGGCAGCGGGTGTTCCTCGCCGCGGTGCGGAGGGAATTGCCCTCCGTGGTGGTCGATCATGTGCCGCCGGGCGGCTTCCACCTGTGGCTGCGCCTGCCCGACGGCACGGAGGAGGCCGCTTTCGTCTCGGCGGCGCTGCGCGCGGGGGTCGCCGTCGCGCCCGGCCGGCTGTACTACGCGGCGGAGCCGCCGGCGGCTCATGTGCGGGTGTGTGTGGCGGCGGTTGCGGGGGAGGCGGAGCTGGTGGAGGGGGTGCGGCGGTTGGGGGTGCCCCTGGCCCGCCCTTTCTCCCCCAGCTACCGCTGGGAGGTGCCCCCAGTTTCCTGGGGCTGACGCCCCAGACCCCGCTTGCCGCGGCTCCGCGCGCTTGTCCTCAAACGCCGGACAGGCTGATTTTTCAGCCTGTCCGGCGTTTGAGGACAAGCGCGCGGAGCGCGGTTTTGGGGGTGCGGGGGCTTGGCCCCGCAAGAAACGGTGAAAGGGCGGGACCGGGGCACCTCACCCCCCGAGCGGCAACACCCGCTCCAACTCCCCGAACACCCGCACCAACAAGGCCCGATGCGCAGACAGAACCTCCCCCGCCGCATCCCCCGCGAACATCCGCCGCAACGACGTCGCGCAAGCCCCCCGATAAGCGGCGACCGCCAGAGCCGCGGTCATCCGGGGCTGCGGATCGCCGGGCCCGGGGCGGGCCGCGATCTCTGCCGTCAGGGCGGCCTCCAGCTCGTCCACCCCCTCGCGCAAGCGAGCCCGCAGCGCGGGCGACCCGTACACGACCCGCCAGAACGGCGGGTGCCCGACGGCCGACAGGGGATGGCCCTCGTCGACGAGCCGCAGCGCGAGGTCGCGGAGCGCGGCGACCGGGCTCTCCCCGGGGGCGCGGTCCCGGACGGCCGTGACGGCGAGTTCGATGCCCTGGGGGATGCGGTCGAGGAACAGGTCCTCCTTGCGCGGGAAGTGGTTGAAGACGGTCATGGCGGAGACCTCGGCCGCCTCGGCCACCTCCGCCACCGTGACCTCCTCGAAGCCGCGCTCGAAGAACAGCCGCGTGGCCACGTCCGAGATCCGCTGCCGCGTCCGCATCTTCTTGCGCTCCCGGAGCGACATTCCCGCCGGTTCCGCTGCCTCTGGTCCACTCATGAACAGAAGGCTATATCCAATCAAATGTTTTAGTGGCTACAGTGAAGTCCATGAAGCCTCTGGATTCCACGGAACACGACGTCATCGTGGCGGGCGGCGGCCCCGTCGGCCTCACCCTCGCCTGCGAACTCGCCCTGGCCGACACCCGCGTCCTGGTCCTCGAACGCCGCACCGAGGTGGACCGGACCATCAAGGCCGGCGCCATCAACACCCCCAGCGCGGAGGCGTTCTACCGCCGGGGCATGCTGCCGGCCCTCGCCGGGATCCAGCGGGAGGCGATGGGCCGCTTCAGCTCCTTCCTCGCCGGCCGCCGGGCCGCCGGGGCGTCCACCCCCACGCCGCCGCCCCGGTTCGCCGGGCACTTCGCGGCGATACCGCTCCGGGCCGACCTCTTCGACGCGTCCGACCCCAACTTCGGGAACGCCGGACCGGCGGCGGACGTCGGCCTCGTCCCCCAGGAGCCGCTGGAGCGGCTGCTCGCCGAGCGGGCGGCCGGGCTCGGCGTCGGCATCCGCCGCGGCGTGACCCTCACCGGCTTCGACGCCGACGACACCGGCGTGACCGTCCACACCGACGCGGGCCCGGTCCGTACCGGCTGGCTCGTCGGCTGCGACGGCGGCCGGAGCACCGTCCGCAAGCTCGCCGGCTTCGCCTTCCCCGGCACCGACCCCGAGATCACCGGCCGGCAGGCGCTCGTCGAGATGACCGGCGCGGAAGGGCTCGGTTCCGGCTGGCAGACCACCCCCACCGGGCACTACGCCCACGGGCCGATGCCCGGCCGCGTCCTCACCGTGGAGTTCGACGGACCGCCCGCCGACCGCGAATCCCCGGTCACCGCACGAGAGATCGAGGACAGCCTGCGCCGGGTCACCGGCGTCGACGTGACCGTCACCGCCGTGCACACCGCCACCCGGTTCACCGACAACGCCCGCCAGGCGTCCACCTACCGCAAGGGCCGCGTCCTGCTCGCCGGCGA
Organism: Streptomyces mobaraensis; assembly: GCF_020099395.1. Lineage (NCBI taxonomy): Bacteria > Bacillati > Actinomycetota > Actinomycetes > Kitasatosporales > Streptomycetaceae > Streptomyces > Streptomyces mobaraensis. The sequence goes on from NZ_CP083590.1 coordinate 6,144,610, forward strand.
CGCCGCCCACGTGCACTCGCCGTTCGGCGGCCAGGGCCTCAACCTCGGCATCGGCGACGCCGTGAACCTCGGCTGGAAGCTCGCCGCCACCGTCCGGGGATGGGCGCCCGACGGCCTGCTCGACACCTACACCGCCGAACGGCACCCCATCGGCGCCTGGGTGCTGGACTGGACGCGGGCCCAAGTGGCCATGATGCGGCCCGATCCGCACGCCCGCGCGCTGCGGGCGGTCGTCCGCGACCTGGCCGGGACCGTCGGGGGCACCACCCACCTCGTCAAGCGGATCTCCGGCGTGTGGCAGCGGTACGACCTCCCCGGCGGTCACCCGCTGACCGGCCGCAGCGCCCCCGACCTCGCCTTCGCGGACGGCGGCAGGCTGGGTGACCACCTGCACCACGGCCGCGCCCTGCTCGTCGACCTCCGCGACGACCCGGAACTCCGGGCGTCCGCCGGCGGATACGGGGGCCGGGTCGAGGTGATCACCGCCGCGTGCCCGGACCGGCCGGGGCTCGCCGGCCTGCTCGTCCGGCCGGACGGCGTCGTCGCCTGGGCGGCCGACGCGGAGGGCGGCACGGAGGGGTTGGACTCCGCGCTCCGCCGGTGGTTCGGGGAGCCGCGATCCGTCGCCGTCAATTCTTGAACGTTCGGTTCAATTCGTATAGCGTCCCGTCCATGGGCAGGAACAAGGAGTTCGACCCCGACGCCGCGCTGCGGTCAGCGCTGGACCTGTTCTGGCGCAAGGGGTACGAAGCCACCTCGATGCAGGACCTGGTGGACCACCTCGGCGTCAACCGGGGGAGCCTCTACGCGACCTTCGGCAGCAAGCACGCCCTCTATCTGCGCGCCCTCGACCGGTACTGCGAACTCAAGGGCGAGGCCACCCTGGAGCTGCTCGGCCGGCCGGGTCCCGCTCTGCCCGCCGTCCGTGAACTGCTGCTGCGCTACGCCGCCGAGAGCATGGACGACCCGGACCGCAAGGGCTGCCTGGTCACCAACACCGCCGTCGAGGTGCTGCCCGGCGACGAGCAGGCCGAGCGGCGGGTCGCGTCGGCCCTGGACGAACTGGAGACGGCCGTCGCCGGCGCCCTCGTCCGGGCCCGGCACCAGGGCGAGCTGGCGGAGGGCGCCGACCCGCGCGCCCTCGCCCGGTTCTTCGTCACCTTCCTCCAGGGCCTGCGCGTCGTCGGCAAGACCGCCGACGGGCGCCGGCGGCTGGAGGACGCGGTCGACGGGGCGCTGAGCGTGCTCCGCTGAGCGTCCTCCGCCGGACCTGCCCCGCTGCCCCCGGCGTCCGGAACCCCCTGTGTCCCAGGGGGTTTTCCTTCGCCCTGTTATTGGAACGATCGGTTAGGAAAGGTGTTGCCGCATGAGCCGAGCCACCACCGTTCCCCGGCCCGTCTATGTGCTCGCGCTGGGCATCTTCGCCATGGTCACCAGCGAGTTCGTGGTCGCCGGGCTGATGCCGCAGCTCGCGGAGGGGCTGGACGCCACCGTGCCCGAGGTCGGGTACCTGATCACGGCCTACGCCGCCGCCATGGCCCTCGGCGGCCCCTTCCTCACCGTCGCGCTGATGAGGATGTGCCAGAAAAGCGCCCTGTACGTCCTGTTCGCCGTCTTCCTGGCCGGGAACGTGCTGGCCGCCACCGCCACCGACTACCCGGTGATGCTGATCGCCCGGATCGTCACCGGCGTCGCCTCCCAGGCGTTCTTCGGCATCGGCGTCTCCCTCGCGGCCCAGCTCGCGAGCCCCGAGGCGCGCGGCCGGGCGCTCGGCACGGCCATGAACGGGCTGATGCTCGGGACGCTGCTGGGCCTGCCGCTCGCCACCCTCGTCGGCGAACACCTCGGCTGGCGGGCCGCGTTCTGGGCGATCAGCCTGCTCACCGCCCTCGCCGCGCTGTGCACCGCCGTCGGCGTCCCCCGTCCCGGCCGGCCGCAGGGCGGCGAGAGCTTCCGGCAGGAGCTGGAGACCTTCCGCAACCCCCGGCTGTGGCTGGTCCTGTCCACCAGCACCCTGATCATCGGGGCCACCTTCGCCGCGTTCAGCTATTTCAACCCGCTGCTCACCGAGGTCACGGGCTTCGGCACCGGCACCGTGCCGCTGCTGCTGATCGCCTACGGCGCCGCCACCGTGCTCGGCAACTCCGTCGTCGCCCGGCTCGCCGACCGTCACACCCTCCCGGTGCTGCTTACCGGTCTGACGCTGAACGCCCTCTTCCTCACCGGCCTCGCCCTGCTCGCCCACCTCGCCGTACCCGCGGTGATCTGCATGATGGGCATCGGACTGGTCGGCGTGACCATGAACCCGGCGATGATCACCCGCGTCCACCGCACCGCCAACGCCCGTCCCCTGGTCAACACCATCCACTCCTCCTTCATCACCCTCGGCATCATCATCGGGTCCTCGGTCGGCGGACTGACCGTGTCCGGCTACGGCCTGCGCGGGCCGGTGTGGCTCGGCGCCGGTCTGGCCGTCCTGGGCCTGCTCACCCTCGTCCCCGATCTGCGGCGGCGGGGGAGCGGTGGGGCTGCCGTGAAGCAAGAAGTGAGGGAAGTGGAGAAGGAGTTGTGCGCGGCGCGCGGGTGACGGGCGCGGGGCGCCCGGCGACGGCCGTCGCCGGGCCGCCCGCTCACAGCTCCCGGTACATCACATGCAGCCCGACGTAGCCCTCCCGCGGATGCCGGAACGCGCCCGGCACGGTGCCCACCACCTCGAAGCCCAGTGACCGGTACAGCCGCACGGCCGGCTCGTTGCACTCCACGACCGCGTTGAACTGCATCCCCCGGAAGCCCGCCGCCCGCGCCCACTCCAGCGTGTACTCGCACAGGGCCCGGCCCACGCCCCGGCCGGCGTGCACCGGGTCCACCATGTAACTGGCACTGGCGATGTGGTCGCCGTTGCCCGGCCGGTTGACCGTCATGGCGGCGGTGCCCAGGACCGTACCGGCGCCGTCGACGGCGACGACCGTACGGTTCGGGGCCGGGAGCAGCCACAGGGCGCGGGCCGCCTCCTCGTCGAGGTCGAGCGGGTAGACGAACGTCTCGCCGGCGGCGGTGATCTCGCGGAGGAACGGCCAGATGGCGGGCCAGTCGTGCCCGGTGGCCTCTCGGATCTGCATGGCCGAGATCCTCCACGGGGGAGGGGTGGAGCGCCATAACTTTTCGGCGGCGTCCCTCCTGACCGGCGGGTACGCGTCCCCGCCGGTCGGGAGGGGGTGCCGCGAGGCCGAGGTCAGGAGGGGGTGCCGCGGCGGCCCAGGGAACCGCCGAGGAGACCCAGGGCGATGCCCAGCACCACGAAGACGGTGTTCGCGTAGACCGCGTAACCGTCGGGGGCGAGATACCGGAGGAAGCCGAAGAGCCGGAACCAGCCCAGCCATTCGTGCAGCAGACCGGTGATCCCGCCGGCCGTCAGGACGAAACTCAGAAAACTCAGCGCACTCTTCATGCGGCGAAGGTAGGAGGCGGCGTGCGGGCGCGGCGTCGGCCGTCGGGAGGCGGTGCGCCGACCGGAGGAGGCGTCCGGAGGGTGCGGTGTCGTCCGAAGGTATCGGGACGCGCCGAAGCTGTCGGGCGAAGGTATCGGGCCGGTCGGCGGGACGGTACGCCCGCCGCCCGGGCGCGTACCGTCCGGTCATGACCCGCCTCCGTCCCACCACCCGCGACCGGCTCGCCGACCTCGGGTGCTTCCTGCTCGCCGCCGCCTTCTCGGTGGCCACCGCCGAGGACGCGCTGGACGGCCGCCGGCTGTCCGAAGCGGTACTGTTCGCCGACCAGTTGGCGGGCGGGCTCGCGTGCGCGGCGCTGTTCCTGCGGCGGCGGTGGCCCGTCCAGGTCGCGGTGGCGCTCGTGGTGACCGGGTCGTTCTCGCACTTCGCCGCCGGGCCGATCATGGTCGCCCTGTTCACCGTCGCGGCCCGCCGGCCGCCGCGCGTCACCGGGTGGGTGGCCGCGTTCACGGCGCTGCCGCTGCCCGTCTTCCTGCTCGGCCGGCCGGCGCTCGACGAGCCCGGGACCGCCTCCGCGTTCACCTACTTCGCCCTGGTCGCGGGCGCCTTCGGCTGGGGCCTGTACGTCCGCTCCCGCGGCCGGCTCGTCGCCGGGCTGCGGGAGCGCGCCGACCGGGCGGCGGAGGAGGCGCGGCGGCAGGTGCGCGAGGAGATCGCGCGCGAGATGCACGACGTGCTCGCGCACCGCCTCTCGCTGCTCAGCGTGCACGCGGGTGCGCTGGAGTTCCGGCCGGACGCGCCCGCCGAGGACGTCCGGCGGGCCTCCGGGATCATCCGTGACGCGGCGTACCAGGCCCTGGAGGACCTGCGCGAGATCATCGGCATCCTGCGGCTGCCCGCCGGGGACGCCCCGGACCGGCCGCAGCCGACGCTCGACGACATCCCGCGGCTCGTGGAGGAGTCGCGGGAGGCGGGGATGCGGGTGGAGGTCGCCATGCGGGCCGCCGCCGGTGCGCCCGTGGGTGGTCCGCCGGCCGACGTCACCGGGCGTACCGCGTACCGGATCGTCCAGGAGGGGCTCACCAACGCCCGTAAGCACGCGCCCGGCGCGGACGTCACCGTCACCGTCGAGGGCGGCCCCGGCACCGGGCTGGTGGTGGAGGTGCGCAACGCGGTGCCCGCGCCGGTGCCGGCCGCCGCCCTGCCGGAGGGCGTGCTCCCCGGAGGCGTCCGTCGGGGCGGCGGCACCCTCCGCGCCGGCCTCCCGGGCGGGGGTGCTTCGCACGGCGGTGACCCGGGCGACGGAGCCTCGCGCGGCGGTGTCCCGGGCGGCGGTGTCCCGGGCGCCGGGCAGGGCCTCACCGGCCTCGCCGAACGCGCCCGGCTGGCGGACGGCCGACTGGAACACGGCTCTACGGACGGGGAGTTCCGGCTGCGCGCGTGGCTGCCCTGGGACGGGCGGCGCACGCCGTCGTCCCCGCCGCGCGAGGCGGTCGGGGGCCGTGGGGGTGGCGGGGGCGCCGGCGCGCGGGTGCCGTGAGCCCGCCCGCCGCTGCGGCCTGGGACCGCAGGGGCCTCGGACCGAGGGGGCCGGCGGCCCGGCCCAGGGCTCTCGCCGCGGCCCGGTTCTCCCCCGGCGCCGGCCCCGGCCGGCGGATAAGGTGAGCGAGCCGACACCCGCCCACCCGCAGCCGCCCTCCACCCCCCGAGGGAGCCCGAGAAGCCCGAGGAACCCCGGTGACCGAGCCCGCGTCTGACTCCGCGACCGAGTCCGCGACCGTCCGCGTCCTCCTGGTCGACGACGACCCGCTGGTCCGGTCGGGGCTGCGGCTGATGCTGGGCGGCGACTCCGGCCTGGAGATCGTGGCGGAGGCGGCGGACGGCGCCGAGGTGGAGCCGCTGGTCGACGCGCACGCCCCGGACGTCGTCCTGATGGACATCCGGATGCCGACGGTCGACGGGCTCGCGGCCACCGAGGCGCTGCGCCGCCGCCCGCGTCCGCCCGAGGTCGTCATCCTGACCACGTTCAACACCGACGACCACGTCCTGCGCGCCCTGCGGGCCGGCGCCGCCGGTTTCGTCCTCAAGCACACCCCGCCGCCGCAGATCGTGGAGGCCGTACGGAAGGTGGCCGCGGGGGAGCCGGTGCTCTCCCCGGCCGTCGTCCGGCAGCTCATCGCCCAGGTGGCGGACGGCACCGGGCCCGGCGACCGGGCGGCCCTGGCCCGGCGGCGGCTCGCGCTGCTCGGCGAGCGCGAGCGGGAGGTGGCCGTCGCGGTCGGCCGCGGGCAGTCCAACGCGGAGATCGCCGCGCACCTCTACCTGAGCGTCCCCACGGTCAAGACGCACGTCTCCCGCATCCTCACCAAGCTCGGCCTGAACAACCGGGTGCAGATCGCGCTCCTGGCGAACGACGCCGGGGAGCTCTGACATGCCGTCAGGCACCGACGGGCCCCTCTGCCTCGCCCCGCAGTACACGTCGACCCGCGAGCTGCTGGCGCGCGCCGCCCGGAGCCGGGGCATGGACGTCGTGACGCTGCCCGCCCGGCCGACGGGCGACGGCACGGGCCCCGGCGGCCACTACTACGGCGGCCCCCACTACGCCGCCCGGTTCGGCGCCGGCCTCGGGGTGGCCCTCCTGGAACCGGCCGACGACTGGCTGCCCCGGCTGCCGTTCGCCTTCCGCCGCCGGAACACGGTCCTCACCACCCTGGGCGCCGCCCGCCGGCTGGACCGGCCCGCCTTCGTGAAACCGCCGTCCGACAAGAGCTTCCGGGCCGCCGTCCACGCCGACGGCGGCGGGCTGCCGGCCGCGGCGGACCTGCCGGACGGGACGCCGGTGCAGATCGCCGACGTGGTGGAGTGGGCCGTCGAGTTCCGGCTGTTCGTCCTGGACGGCGAGGTGCGCACCGGCAGCCAGTACGCCGTCCACGGGCGCCTGGAGTCCGCCCCGCTCGACGGGCACCGGCACCGCGCCGCCGTCCTCTCCTTCGCCCGCCGCCTCCTGGACGCCTGCGGCGACACACTGCCCAGCGCGGTCGTCGTCGACGTCGGGCTGCTGCGCACCGAGCGGGCGCCGGACGCGGAGTGGGCGGTGGTAGAGGCCAACATGGCCTGGTTCAGCAACTGTTACGCGGCCGACCCGGACCGGGCCCTGGACGTCGTCCTCCGCGCGGCGGGCCCCCGCGAGCGGCTGTCCGGGCGGGACCGCCGGTTCTGCCGGGACGACGGGCGTGGGGGCGGGAGCCGGGACGACGGGCATGGGGGAGCCGTTCAGGCGGGCAGGGCGGGGTAGTCGGTGTACCCCTGGTCGCCGCCGCCGTGACGACCTCGACGGCGAAGCGGACGCGGGCCACCGGCGGCTGAGCCTCTGGCGGGGGCGGGGCGGGGGATCGGGGGCGTACGTCTCCGGCGGTACGCGGCCGCGGGAAAAATGCGTTGACGCGCCTCCGCCGCGCTTCCTACCGTGTATCCCGCCCCTGTTGCCGTCGATCGGAGAAGGACGTTGCTCGTCTGAGGTCCTGAGACACCGCGCGCCGCGCAGCCACGCCGTTCCCGCGTCCGCTGCCCGCGTTCCGTGTGCGACCTCGACGCTTCAGCCGTCCTCCCGCCGGTGCGGGGATCCTCGTCGTGCTTTCGTGGTTCTCCCGCTTCGCAAGGTCGCCCCGCGGTGTTCTCGTGCGCTGCCGCCCACGTGCCCACCTCACACGACCTTGCGAGGCCCGTATGTCACATCCCTCTTCTTCCTCTTCTTCTTCGTCGTCCGTCTCCGTCGCCTGCTCGGCCCTCGCCCATGAATGGCCGGACGGCACCACAGTCTTCGACGGTCTCGACGTCTCCTTCGGGCCCGGCCGGACCGGCCTCATCGGCGTCAACGGATCGGGAAAGTCGACCCTGTTGAAGATGATCGCCGGGGAGATCCGGCCGTCCGGCGGCAGCGTCCGGGTGACCGGCGAGGTCGGCCACCTTCCGCAGAACGTCACGCTGGACACCGCGCTCCGCGTCGAGGACGTCCTCGGTATCGCCGCCACCCGCGCCGCCCTGCACGCCATCGAGGCGGGCGACGCCCGCGAGGAGCACTTCGCCGCGGTCGGCGACGACTGGGACGTCGAGGAGCGCGCCACGGCGACGCTCGCCGGCCTCGGGCTGGGCCACGTCGGCCTGGACCGCACCACCGGCGAGCTGTCGGGCGGCGAGTCGGTCCTGCTACGCCTGGCCGCGCTGCTGCTGCGCCGGCCGGACGTCCTCCTCCTCGACGAACCCACCAACAACCTCGACCTCTACGCGCGCCGCCGCCTCTACGCGGCCGTCGAGGCGTGGTCCGGCGTCCTGATCGTCGTCAGCCACGACCGCGAACTCCTCGAACGCGTCGACCGGATCGCCGATCTCCGCGCGGGCGGGGTCGCCTGGTACGGAGGCGGCTACTCCGCGTACGAGGAGGCGGTGGCCGCCGAACAGGAGGCCGCCGAGCGCATGGTCCGGGCGGCCGAGTCCGACCTGCGCAAGCAGCGGCGCGAACTGGCCGACGCACACGTGGTGCTGGCACGCCGCAAGCGGTACGGCCAGAAGATGTGGGACAGCAAACGCGAGCCGAAGATCGTCATGGGGGCGCGCAAGCGGCAGGCCGAGGTCTCCGCCGGCAAGCACCGCATCCTGCACGAGGAGCGGGTCGCCGAGGCGCGGGAACGGCTCGACAAGGCGGCGGAGGCCGTGCGCGACGACGACGAGATCCGCGTCGACCTCCCGCATACGGCCGTACCGCCGGGCCGCTCGGTGCTGACGCTGCGCGAACTCCGGCTGCCCCATGGGGCGCGCGTGGACGGCGAGTTGGAGCTGCGCGGGCCCGAGCGGATCGCGCTCGTCGGCCGCAACGGCTCCGGCAAGACGACGCTCCTGCGGACGATCGCCGGCGAGCTCGACGCCGTCTCCGGCGAGGCGACCGCCCACGTCCCGCTGCGGTTCCTGCCCCAGCGGCTCGACGTCCTCGACGACGGGCTGACCGTCGTCGAGAACGTGGCGCGGTTCGCCCCCGAGGCGACCCCGAACGAGATCCGGGCCCGCCTGGCCCGCTTCCTGTTCCGGGGCGCCCGGGCCGCGCAGCGGACCGCCACCCTCTCCGGCGGCGAACGCTTCCGCGCCGCCCTGGCGGCCCTCATGCTCGCCGAGCCGGCCCCGCAGCTCCTCCTCCTCGACGAACCGACGAACAACCTCGACATGGCGAGCGTCCGGCAGCTGACGACGGCCCTGGAGTCCTACGAGGGCGCGCTGATCGTGGCCTCCCACGACCTCCGCTTCCTGGAGTCCATCGGCGTCACCCGCTGGCTCCGGCTCGACGGCGGCCTGCGGGACACGACGGGCGAGGAGGTGCGGGCGGAAACGGCCGACGCCTGAGCGGGGGCGCCGGCCGGACGTCCACGCCACCGGTGACGGACCGCGCTCGCCGCGCGGGGGCGGGCGCCCGGCGCATCAAGCGCGGCGCGAAGTCCACGTCCCGGTGGGGGGGCCGGGCCGCACCGGCCCGGGCCCGGCCCGGCACGGCCCGGAAGGCGAACGCCCGCCTCCCCGCCGGGAGTCGGGCCGGCCCGAGCCGGCTGTGTGCCTCACGGCGCCGGCGTGAAGACCAGCGACGCGTTGTGCCCGCCGAAGCCGAACGCGTTCGCCAGGCCCGCCGTCAGGGCGCCGTGGCGCGGCTTGTCGGCGACGACGTCGAGGGGGATCTCCGGGTCCTGGACCTCAAGGTTCCGGGTGGGCGGGACGACGCCGTCGCGGAGGGCGAGGATCGTGGCGATCGCGCCGAGCGCGCCCGCCGCGCCGAAGAGGTGACCGGTCATGGACTTGGTGGCCGTCACGGCGGGGTGGGTGCCGAGGGCCTCGGTGACCGAGCGGGCCTCGGTGAGGTCGCCGAGCTGGGTGGACGTCGCGTGGGCGTGGACGAGGGCGATGTCGCGCGGGGACAGCCCGGCGTCGGTGAGGGCCCGGCGCATGGCGCGTACCTGTCCGTCCTGGTGGGCGGCGGTGATGTGGTGCGCGTCGGAGGTGACGGCGGCCCCGGCCAGCGCCGCGTGGGCGCGGGCCGCCCGCGCCGTCGCGAAGCCGGCGCGCTCCAGGACGACCACGGCGGCCCCCTCGCCGATGACGAAGCCGTCGCGGTCGACGTCGAACGGCCGGGACGCCCGCCCGGGCTCGTCGTTGCGCGTCGAGTGCGCCTTGGCCTGGGCGAACCCGGCCATCGGCAGGGCGCAGACGCACGCCTCGGTGCCGCCCGCCACGACCACGTCGGCGCGGCCCAGCCGGATCAGGTCCAGGCCCTGGGCGATGGCCTCGGCCCCCGAGGCGCAGGCGCTGACGGGGGTGTGGGCGCCGCCCCGGGCGCCCAGTTCGATGCTGACCCAGGCGGCGGGGCCGTTGGCCATCAGCATGGGAACGGTGTGCGGGGAGACCTTCCGGACACCGGAGGTCTCCAGGATGTCGTCCTGGCCCAGCAGGGTCAGGGCGCCTCCCGTTCCCGTACCGATGACGACGGCGAGCCGCTCGGGGTCGACCTCGGGCCGGCCCGCGTCGGCCCAGGCCTCACGGGCGGCGATCAAGGCGATCTGCTCGCAGCGGTCCATCCGGCGGGCCTTCACCCGGTCCAGCACCTCGGTGGGCTCCACCTTCAGCCGGCCCGCTATCCGGACGGGCAGCGCGGCCGCCCACTCCTCCTCGATCGGCCCGATCCCCGACTCCCCGGCCAGCATCGCCGCCCAGGTGGACGCGGCGTCCCCGCCCAGCGGCGTCGTGGCTCCCAGTCCGGTGACCAGTACGGCGTCGGTATTACCAGCGCTCACTGGCTGACCCCCTCTGTAGTCGCGAGTTTTGTGGTAGGAGAACAGGCAAGCAAGATCCCGCATCGCGGAAGCGGTGCGGGATTCGGCTCATACGCCCACCCTGTCAAGGGAGGTGGACTGCCGTGGATGCCGTGATCAAAGCATTCCGATGTCGTTCCCCTGTGGGATCCCTACAAGGATCTCCGTAGGGCCTCCACCCCCGCCGGTTAGTGAAACAGTCGTACCATAAACTGGTGCGCACCCGACGACCAAGGAACACGGTGATACCGCGTGGCACGACCCACGGACCCCGCCCGGCGGGACCGCGTCCTCGCCCGGGCGGCCGACCACGTCCTGGAGCACGGCCTGGCCGGTCTGAGCCTGCGCCCGCTGGCGGCGGCCCTGGACACCAGCCCTCGCATGCTGCTCTACGACTTCGGCAGCAAGCAGCGGCTCGTCTCCGCGATCCTCGCCGAGGCCCGCCGTCGCGGTGCGGCGCGCGTCGCCGGGGAGCTGGTGCCGGAGACGGGCACCCCGGAGGAGCGGCTGCGCGCGCTCTGGGCCTGGATCAGCGCTCCCGAACGGGTGCCTTTCGTCCGGCTGTTCTTCGAGGTCCATGCCGACGCGGTGGCCCATCCGGAGAACTATCCGGACCTCGCCACCGTGGTCACCGACTGGTTCGGCACCCTGGGCGCCACTTTCCGCGACGTCACCGAGGGCGCTGACGACACGGTCACGCCCACCGTGGTCATGGCGTTCGTCCGAGGTCTCCTGCTCGACCTCGCCGTCACCGGCGACCGCGACCGCGCCGACCGCGCGGTGGACCGCTTCGCGAGGCTGATCCGGTCCTGATCCGGCCCTGATCCGGCCCTGATCCGGCCCTGGTCCGGGCGGGACTCAGCCGTCGTCCCGCGCCGGATCCCGCCGCTCCCCGGCGGCCCGGACCGACGGTCCCGCGCCGGCCCGCTGTTCGAGGGTGATGTCCACCCCGCGGGCGCTGTGGTGGAAGGCGGGGGAGAAGCCGGCGTGGGTGAGGACCCGTTCCTGGGCCTCGGTGGTACGGGCGGCGGCCTCACGGGCGCCCGGCGAGAGGTGGGTGCAGGTGACGTGCCAGACGCGGGACGTCCGGTCCAGGCGGTCGCGGAGCAGGGCCGGGTCGGCGGGCAGGTTGTCCAGGGCGCCGAGCCCGGCGGCGGTCCGTGCCCGGCCCAGGTCCGGGCGGTTCGTGAACGCCTCTTTGAACGCGGTGGCGATCAGGCCGCACCGGGCGCCGCTGAAGAGGACGGCGTCACCGGGCGCGTCGTGGATGCGCAGGGTCCTGATCACGGCGCGGGTGTCCCACTGGCGGCTGTCCTCCTGGCGGATGGCGACGTGGGACGCGGCGAGGGGCACGGCCGCCAGGAGCGGCAGCACCAGCCGCCGGCGCGGGGGGACGACGGTGACGGCCGTCGCGAGCAACAGGGCCAGGGCCGGCAGGCAGAACAGCAGGTAACGGTAGGCGAAGAGGGGGTGGCCGAGGGAGACGGCCATCAACAGCAGCGGGGGGACGGCCAGCCAGGGCACGCCGACGGCGAGGGCCGACGACGGGGCCGTGCGCCGGCGCGCCACGAGGACGGCCAGCGCGGCGAGGGCGGTGAGGGTCAGCAGGAGCCGCAGCACGGTCGGCAGGGTGTCCTGGCCGGGGGTGAGGAGCCAGGTGAAGTAGTTGACCGGGGTCCCGGCCGTGACCGGCGCGGCCTCGCCCACGGCGGAGCTCTGTGCCGAGCCGAGGACCAGCAGCGGGACGACGGCGGCGACGCCCGCGGCCTGGGCCGCGAGCAGGCGTACGACGGCGGGACGGCCGGGGCGCAGGAGGAGCACGGTGACCGCGTGGGCGGGCACCAGCAGCAGCCCCAGCACGTTGAACCAGCCCAGCAGGGCGACCAGTACGGCGTAACCGGCGAGCCACCGCTTCCGGGGGCGTCCGGCCGGTCCGTCCCGTCCGGCCAGCGCTTTCACCAGGGCGCCCGTGGCCAGGACCGCCACCGCCATGACGAAGGCGAACGAGCGGGCCTCCTGCGCGTACCGCGACGCGGTCGGCAGGACGGCGAGCAGCAGTCCCGCGCCCAGCCCGAGCCGCGGACCGCCCAGCAGCCGCCCCAGCCACACGAGACCGGCCACCGCCACGGCCACCGCCAGCGCGGAGGGCACCCGCGCCGTGAACTCGTTGAGGCTGCCGTTCGCCTGCCCTACCAGGTACATCAGGATGTAGTGCAGGCCGTGTACCGCGTCGACCCGCCCGAGGAGGTCGATCAGTTCCGGCCAGGACCGCCGCGCCACGTCGATGGTGACGATCTCGTCGGTCCAGGCGGAGGGCCGCGTGTTCCCCCACACGCCGAGGACGAACGCGACGACGGGTGTCGCCCAGCCGGCCACGCGCGCCCAGCGGGAGCGGCCGGCGGACGTGCAGGACGCGTCGGGCGTGCAGGACGCGTCGGGCGCGTCGGACGGGATGGCGCGGGGCAGGGCGGGTTGGGGCGAGGTCGTCGTCACGGTGCTGCTTTCGTCGCCTTTCGTCGCCGGCACCCCCGCACCGGACGGTGCCGGGCCGGGCGGCGGCGCGCGGCGTCGCGCGCGACACCGAACGGAGTGCGCCCCCCACGTTCGGCCCATTATCCGCAATACGGACCTGGTGGCCAAAGCTCGGTGGGAGCGGGGGAGGGGGCGGGACCGTGGGTCGGCCGGACCCCCGTACCGGCCGTCCGTGCCCGTCGCCTCCCCGTCAGTCCGCGTGAGCGCACCCCGCGCGGGCCGTCTCCGCCCGCCACGCGCGGCCGATGCCCCGGAGCATCGCCGGGTAGACGCCGAGGTACCGGAACGGCTTGATCGCCGCCATGTAGGCCCTGCCGAGCAGGCCGTTCGGCTTCACGAGGACGGCCAGTTGGCCGCGGTAGCCTCCCTTGCCGTCCGGCACCCAGCCGATGTGCCGCACGGCGTGCACGGTCCGGTTGGCGATTTCGGAGGCCCACTCGTCGTGGGTCAGGTAGAGGGAGCGGAACGGGCCGCCGGGCGCTTCCGGTCCCCTCGGGCCGTCGCGGAGGCCGGCGGGCAGCCGGCCGAGCAGGGTCGGCACCCGGGTGCCCGTCCCGGCGCCGGAGCGGTCCCAGCCCAGCAGCGCCCCGAGCTTCCACCGCACCGCGAAGAGGGCCCGGGCGACGGGCGAGGACTCGTACGGCCGCGCGTCCTCCGTGAGTTGGCGGACCAGGCGGTCGAGGTCGTCGGGTCCGCCGGGCGTCGGCAGGGCCCAGACGTCGTCGATCCGGAAGTCGCCGGCGATCTCGTGGATCCGCCAGGGGTGTGCGGTGTGGGCGGTGTTCGGAAGACGCATGGGTGGCCCCCTCGGTCCATACGGTGCCGTATAGCGAGCAGATTAGCCGGGATATACGGAGCCGTATAGACAGGGGTCGGGGTGAGGGGAGACACAACGTCCGCTCGCCCGGTTCGGGCGCCGCACCACCGCCTGCTGCGGCTCGACGGCGACGACCTCGTCTTCCAGGTCCGATGCAGGGCCGTCCATGCCCCGAAGCTGCTCGAGGCGGGGTGTCGTCGCAGCTCAGAGTGTTGAGGCCCGGGCCGTGTGTCAGTGGTCCGTGGCAGACTCAAGGCATGACGTCCAGGCCGGAATTCCCGCCACTCCCGAACGAACAGAGGGAGAGCACCGAGCCCGTTCCTCCGTCGGCCAAGGGCCGTGCAGGGCGGGCGGCCGGGGGTCTCGACGTGACCGTTGGCGGGCGTTGAGATGGCGGATTTCAAGGATGAACTGTCGCCGGAGCTCATCGGGCGTCTCGCGGGTGACTTCGCGGGTGCGTCGGCCTCGTTCGACCGGACGGCGTTCGAGCGGCTCGCGGGCACCGGTATCGGTGAACTGGAGTTGAAGGCCCGTATCGACCAGATCGCCCGTGCCCTCGCGGCGACGATGCCGGCGTCCCCCGAAGAGGCCGACCAGGTGATCCGTGGTGCCCTCGACGGCGGGGGCCTCTCGGGGTGGGCTTCCATGCCCGTCAACGCCTACGTCGCCTCGGCGCTGCTGGACCGGCCCGATGTCGCGCTGCCGCTGCTGGCCGCACTCACTCCCCGCCACACCGCCGAGTTCGCGATCCGCCCGTTCGTCGACGCCCACTACGAGGTGACGATGGACCAGCTCAGGGCATGGACCACCGACCCGGACGAACATGTTCGGCGGCTCGTCTCGGAGGGCACGCGCCCGCGCCTGCCCTGGGCGCGGCAACTCTCGCGGTTCGTCACCGATCCCGCTCCCGCGCTGGCGCTCCTGGAGGCTCTCTTCGATGACGAGTCCCTCTACGTGCGCCGTTCCGTGGCGAACCACCTCAACGACATCAGCAAGGACCACCCCGACCTCGCCCTCGACACCGCACGGCGATGGGCCCGCAACAGTACGCAGGGCGATTTCGTCGTGCGCCACGGTCTGCGGACGCTCGTCAAACGAGGACACCCGGAAGCCCTCGCGGTTCTCGGGTTCGATCACCAGGCCCCGATCGGCATCACGGACCTCGCCTGCTCACCGTCCACCATCTCCATCGGGGAGGCGACCACCGTCACCTTCACGCTGCACGCCACCGAGGCGGCGAAAGCGGCGATCGATTACCTGGTCCACTACCAAGGCGTCCGCGGCCCCAAGGCGGGCAAGGTGTTCAAGCTGACCGTCCGGGACCTCCCCGCGGGCGAAGCGGTCCACTTCTCACGCCGGCACCGGTTCGCGAGCCTGTCGGTGCGCACGATCCACCCCGGCCCGCACCGCATCGAGGTCCAGGCCAACGGACGCATCCTCGGTGCGACCAAGGTCCACATCACCGCCGCCGACACACCGCAAGACCCAGCCTGAGGCTGTTGAACTGAACACCCAGCGCCCCAGGACGGGTTTCACGCGATCACCCGCGCCCCGGTCTCGACGGCCCCAAGAGGGCCGCCGTCCTTGCCGCCCCGGTCGGCAGCCGTGCGACTCCACCTGCCGGGACCGCTGTCGCGCCCCTGCAACCACACCGCCGTGACCTGCGGGTATGCCTCAGTCAGCCCACACCTGGCGAACACGGCACACCCGTTCCCCTCCGCGCCCTCGTGGGTACGGGGCGAGGCGGCGGCACCGGGAGGTGCCGCCGCCTCGGGACCGGCTCAGCCGGCCCGGTCGCTCGTGCGCTTGGGCTTGGGCAGGAAGAACATCAGGGCCCACATCAGCGTGAGGAGGCCGCCGACCCACCACAGCACGGTGACGAACGCGTCGCGGTTGAGTGCGGCGTCGGGCGAGCCGCCGGTGGTGGCGAAGAACACCAGCGCGGTCAGCGCGGTACCGAGGGCGATGCCCAGATGCATGACGGTGTTGAACAGGCCCGAAGCGGACCCGGCGTCCTCGTGCGGCACCCTGGCCAGCGACATGTCGGCGAGCGGGCCGCTGACCATGCCGAGACCGAACCCGATCAGTACCACCGGAGCGGTCATCGCCGGCAGGGCCAGGCTCCCTTGGCCCGCGTCGATCTGGAGCCCGTAGGCAGCCATCGCGGCGAGCGTGATGAGGACACCGGCCTGCGGCAACCGGCGGGCGAAGCGCCCGCCGCTCTTCGCCGTGACGGTCGCACCGGCCAGCTCGCCCACGGAGAGCAGCACGAACGCCAGGGCCGCGTGGAAGGGGCTCATGCCCAGCCCGCGCTGGAGGTAGAGGGTCCAGGTCATGAAGAACAGCCCGCACAGCAGGCCGTGCATCAGTTGCGCGGCCATGCCGCCGGAGAACTGCCTGCCCCGGAAGAGGGGCAGTGCTACCAGGGGTGCGTTGTTCTGCTTGCGCCGCTGCTGGCGCAGGAAGGCGCCGAGGGCGAGGAGGCCGGCGGCGAGCAGGGCGAAGCACCACAGCGGCCAGTGATGGAGGTGCCCCTCGGTGAGCGGGAAGACGATCAGGACGATGGCCAGGGCGGACAGCAGCATGCCGGTCAGGTCCGGCCGCGCGGCCTTCTTCACGGTCGACTCGGGGATAAACCGGCGTCCCAGGAGGAGCACGGCGAGGCCGACGGGCACGTTGACCAGGAAGATCGGCCGCCAGGACAGTCCGAACAGGTCGGCCTCGGTGAGGAGGCCGCCCATCACGGGGCCCAGGACGTTGGCGAGCGACATGACGGCCCCGTACAGGCCGAACACCTTGCCGCGGTCCTGCCCGTCGAAGGTGACGTGGAGGGTGGCCAGGATCTGCGGGATCATGATGGCCACGCCCACGCCCTGGAGGGCGCGGGCGCCGATCAGCACGCCCGGCCCGGCAGCGAGGCCGCACAGCAGCGAGGCCGTGGTGAACACGACGGTGCCGATGAGGAGGATCTTTCGCCGGCCGTAGAGGTCGCCGAGGCGTCCGCCGGTGATCAGCCCGACGGCGACGGGCAGGGAGTAGCCGGTGGTCAGCCACTGCACCGCGTCCGGTCCGGCGCCGGTCGACTCCTGGATGGCGGGCAGGGCGGTCAGGACGACCGACTGGTCGATCATGTCCATCAGCTCCGCGCCCAGCAGCACCAGGAGGGCGATCCAGGCGGCCAGGCCCATCCTCGACAGTCCGGGTGTGGGGTGGCGTGGAGGCTCGGTGGTGTGCTGCGGCTCGTTGTCGAGCGCGGGGGAAGGCACTGTGGGGGCTCCTGATTCACGGAGTCGGGGAGCCATGCCGTCAGCCGCACCGGGGCCGGAAAAGACGAAACCCGGGGCAGACGGCAGAGCTGCACCCGGAAAATGACAGGGAAATACGGGGGTGGGTGACGCAACTCAGGCCAGCGCGACGTCCGCCCCCGGACACGTTCGAATGATCAGAACGTGGGGGATCCGCGGACGGCTACTTGGCCTGGGAGATAAGTCGTCACCTCGAAACACAGCGCCGGGCCCCGGAGTGGGCACCAAGCGGAACTCAAACAGGGTAAAGGCCGCTCAGGCTTCCAGGCAACGCGATACCTCACACCCCTCGCCGCGGGGCGTCACCCCACTCCGGGCCCGGCGTCCCGGAGTGAGCGGCGTATCACGCCTTGGCCGCGCGGCCGGACTCCCGTCGGGTCTGCGGCCGCGTCAGCGGGCTTGTGCGGCCACTTCGCCATGGGCCTGCCGGGGGCGGACCAGGAGGAGCAGCGCCAGGACGGCCAGTGCGAGGGAGGCGAGCATGATGGCGGCCATCGGCAGGGAGCTGTCCTCGCCGAAGACGCCGACGAGCGGGGAGGCGATGGCGCCGCAGAGGAATTGCAGGCCGCCGAGGAGGGCAGAGGCTGCCCCGGGGGTGGCGCGGCCCAGGTTCTGGCCGAGGCTCATGGCCGCCGGGAAGATCATGCCGATGCCGCACAGGACGACGCAGAGGGTGATCCAGGTCCCGGCGAAGGACTCGCCGATGGCGAGTGTGGTGATCACCTGGGCCAGCGCTCCGGCGGCCGCCGTGGCGACGCCGGCGGCGAGCAGCGTGTTCAGCCGGACCCGCCGGGCGAGCCGGGCGAAGACGGTGCCGGCGAGCAGCATGCCGACGGCGTTGAGGGCGAAGATGAGCGAGTAGGTGCCGGCGGAGACGCCGTGGACGTGCTCGAAGACGAAGCTGGATCCGCTGATGTAGGCGAACAGGGCCGCCGAGGCCGTGCCCAGGACGAGGACGTAGCCCATGAAGGGGCGGTTGCCCATCAGGCGCCCCATGGCCCGGAACGTGCCGGAGAGCCCGCCGCTGTGGCGGCGCTCCGGCGGCAGCGACTCGGGGACCTTGATGAGCACTCCGAGCAGCAGCAGGACACCGATCAAGGCCAGCACCCCGAAGACAGCCCGCCAGGTGGAGACGGCCAGGATCGCTCCGCCGAGGACGGGGGCGGCGACCGGGGCCACGCCGAGGATCTGGGAGAGCACCGCGAAGTAACGGGGGATGTCCGGCCCGGCGAAGCGGTCGGTGATCACGGCCCGGGCGAGCACCATGCCGACCGCACCTGCCACGCCCTGCAGGAAGCGCGCGGCGACCAGCAGGTACACGTTCGGTGCGACCGCGCAGAGCAGGGAGAACACGACGAACGCGGTGGCGCCGGCCAGCAGCGGCCTGCGTCGTCCCAGGCTGTCGCTGAGCGGGCCCAGGAGGAGCTGGCCGACGACGAGGCCCACCAGGAAGGCCGTCATGGTCAGCTGAATCGCGGAACTGCCGGTGTGCAGGGCGGAACCCATCGTCGGGAAGCCCGGTACGTACATGTCGGTGGCCAGCGGGGCGACCGCCGTCAGCGCGCCGAGCACGACCAGCAGCCCGCCGGTGCGCGCGGACGGGGCGGGCGGACCGGCGGCGCCGACCGGCTTCCGGTTGTCCGTCGTGGAGGTGGAGCTCGATATCATGAGAACAACGATAACTAGTGGTTCACCGGTTTACAAAGGTGGTTCCTGTGCTCCCTTCCGAATCCTCCGCCCGCGCCCGGTGGGCCGCTCACGGCTCGGGGCTCGACACCTCGCCCATGGAGGTCGTCGGTCTCCTGAAGCGGATCATGGCGCTGCGTGACGGCGTCGTGGAGCCGCTGTACGAAGGGGCGCCACTGACCGCGCCCGAGGTCGACCTGCTGGTGCCGCTGCGGCACTTGGACGAGCCGGTCATCGCACGCCGCATCGCCGAGCACCGGGGGATGTCCCGGGCGGGCGTCAGCAAGGCGCTGGCGAAGCTGGAGAAGCGCGGCTTCGTCGAGCGCACGTCCCACCCCGCCGACCGGCGCGCCACTCTGGTGAGCGTCACGGAAGCGGGCAAGGCCGCGATGGACGCGTTGTTCCCCCGCCAACTGGAGGTCGAGGCGCGGCTGTTGGAGGCGCTTGGCGAGCACCGCGAGGAGGTGCTCCAGGCGCTGGAGCGTCTGGCCGAGGCCATGGAGCGCGGCCTTGCCGCCGCCAGGGCGGCAGCGGAGCACGGCGGGGCTGAGAGGCCGACCGGGACGGGCGGTCATCCGACCCCGACCGGCTGAGCACCGCCGAAGCGGGGAGGGGCGAGGTCGGCGCGCAGCCCGGTGTGGCGGGGCGGTGTGGCGATGCCCGGGGCCCGGTCGAGGGCTTTCATGAGTGGTCCGGCCGCGATCGCGACCCCGGCCTGCCCGGCGACCGGCGTTGGTGCGGGGGGACTCCCCCCCCGCACCACCACTGCCAAATCCCTTGCGGGCAGGGCTTGTACGCAAGGTAAGGGGCCGTGGCCCCGTTTCACCTTCCGGTGCGCCACTGGTGGTCGGGCATGAAGCGCACGTCGTACTCCTGCGGCACCGTGGCGAACTTCTCCCGGCCCGGCACGACGGGCGCCTGGGGCAGGGTGAGGTCGTCGGTGGGGGCGCCGAAGTTCTCGAAGAACCGCTCGAACGTCCCGCCCGGCCCGGCCGCGACGCCGACGACGCGACTGTGGTGACGCTCGATGCGGTAGGCGTGCGGGCAGTTCTTGGGGACGAAGCCGAAGTCGCCCGGCGTCAGCAGCTTCTCGTACTGGTTGCCCTTGAGGTCCTCGACGAACAGCCGCACGGCTCCGTCGGTGATGTAGAAGACCTCATGGGTGTCGGGGTGGGTGTGGGCCGGGATGATGTCGCCCTTGGGGCCCTCGACGGTGAAAAAGTTGAACGTGTTCTCCGTCTGCTCACCGCCCGCGTAGATGGTGACCAGGTCACCGAAGAGGTGGGCGCGGTCGCCCATGCCCTTCTCGATGAAGTAGGGGACACCCGGCTCAGCGGGAATGTGTGAGCGGGTGCGGTAGCGAGTCGCGAACTCGGCGGTCATGGCTGTGTCTCCTTCACGAGCTTGATGTCAGGCTACCTGACACAAGGGGTGGGCAGTCTCCGGTTGCGTGAGATGTGTCGGGACAGGCGCCACCCGTCGTGCGGCGTACCGGTTCGCTGGTGCGCCGGCAGTACAGGCACTGCTCGCACTGCGAGACGCCTCACGCCCCGGGGACGGGAGGGGCGGACACCTGCGCGATCATGGGGTGGGCGCAGCGGGGACACATAGTCTGCTCAGGCATACGGCTTCTTCTCGCGTGCGCCCCGGACGCACCCACAGCCGGCAGCCGGGAGTGAGGTCGAAGGTGCTGAAGTCGACGGAACAGCGCAGGGCCCCGGTGGCGACGGTCGGCAGTTCGCGGACCCGGACAGCCGCCGGCCGCGGAGCCAAACGCTTCAACGACGACCGTGTCCCGCTGGAGGCCGAACGCCTCCCGGCCCACACGCACCTGTCCCCCGCCGTCATCAGCGAACGCGTCGGCTTCCACCGCGCCACCGCCTTCAGCGTTTTCTTCCGCCGCCGCACCGGCACCCAGCCCACCGCCTTCCGGGCCTGGGCCGCCGGCACCACCCTCGCCACCCGGCACCTCGGCGGCTCTCAGCCCGCAGCCGGCGACTCCCCCAAGGATTCCTCATGAGCTCCGACCGCAACCTCCCCCAGCTCCTCGCCGACGCAAGGAACTGGTTCGACACCGCGCTCGCCGACGCCATGGCGGACGCCGGAGAGCGGCCCATCACCCTCGGCCAGCAAAACGTCTTCTCTCACCTGCCACCCGACGGCGCCACCGTCTCCGACTTGGCCCGCTGGATGAACGTCGCACGCCAAAGCGCCCACCAGGCCGTCCACGCCCTCATCGGCATGGGCCTGCTCGAACAAACCCCCGACCCCGCGTCCGCCCGCCGCCGCATCATCGTCATGACCGCCGAAGGCCGGCGCGTGCACCACCTCGCCCGCACCCTGATCGCCCGGCTCGAGGACGAACTCGGCAGACGCCTCGGCCCGCCCTCACTCACCACCCTGCGCCAGACCCTCGAACGCCCTTGGGGCCCGGCCGCCCTCGGAGCCGGCGCGGCGATGCCTGAGGCAGGGGACGGGACCCCGGCCCAGTCTTGACACGGCCCCGACCCCTCACACCGGGTCCGCCGCCGGGTTGCCCGCGCCCTTCTGCTTCGTCGGCCGTCCGACAACTCCAACGCGACACCCGTTGCGCGCGCCCAGTCACCTCAAGCGGCCCTGATCTCAAGCAGCGCCCGCTCCAGGTCCGTGAGTTCGTGCCCGGCGTCCTGCCGCGCCGCGGCGTGCGGTCCGGCGCCGACGAGGGTGTTGCCCGCGCGGCTGAGGCGCATCCGACGCCCGGCACGGGTATCGGCACGCTCACCCGGCATCCGCGCGCGCAGCCGGGACAGCCGTTCTTCGGCGGTGATGGCCGGCTCGGTCAACGCGGACCCTCTCGGTGGGCGCCGCACCCGCGAGTGCACACGCGTTGTGAACGTATCGGCCGGTAGCCGCCCCGCGCCTGCCTCTCGCCGAGGATGGCCGAATCCACGCCCGAAAGCCGTCCACCCAACCCCAACGGCGCCACGACAGGAGTGGAGCTCGACCGCCCGTCGGGCCACGGACGGACCCCACGCGGCAGTCCGAAGCCCACCGGCTCCAGGCGCGCATCGGCCAGGCTCTCCGCCGAGAGATCGTCGGTCGGGGATGAGGCCGCCTTCTCCCCGCCTCGCCCCGCCCCGGTCAGCCGGTCTCGGCCGCGATGCGGAGGCCGAAGCCGAGCAGGACGACGCCCGTCACGCGGTCCAACGCGCGCCGCACCCGGGGCCGTTCGAAGACCGACCGGGCGCGGGAGACGACATACACGTAGGTGCCCAGCCAGGACAGGGTCAGCACCGCGTGCAGCAGGACCAGCAGGCTCATGCCGGCCGTCGGGGAGAGGCCGTCCGGGGCCAGGGTGGGCAGGACGCCGGTGTAGAAGACGGCGATCTTCGGGTTGAGCAGGTTCGATATCAGGCCGCTGACGAACGCGCCCCGGGACTTCCTCGGTGCCGCCTCCGCCGTGGGGGCGGGCGCTCCGCGCCGGCTCTGCCAGAGCGCCTGGAAGCCGAGGAAGGCCAGGTAGCCGGCGCCGAGCAGCTTGACGGCGAGGTACGCCTCCGCCGACGCGGCGAGCACCGCCGCCAGCCCCACCACCGTGAACACGCCCCAGGCGAGCAGGCCGACGGTTATGCCGGCGGCGGTGCGCAGGCCCTCCGCCCGGCCGGCGGCGACGGCCCGTTTGGTGACGACGGCCATATCGGGTCCCGGCACCACGGTCAGCAGGGCCAGCACCCCGGCGGCCGTCGCCGTCTGCGTCCACATCGTCCGTTCCCCCGTCGTGTCTCGTCGGCTGTGCGCCCGCCTGTCCGTCCGCCCGTCCGTCGGTCCGTCGTGTCGCGGTTCCCCGTGCGGTGGGACGGCGGCTTCCCGGCGATCCTACGCAGTGCCTCCGACAGCCCCGCCGGGAGCGGCCGTCACGCCGGTACGGGGGCCGGGCCGGCCGTCCGGCGCCGGTAGTAGTGCACGGTGACCGCGGCCAGCAGCGGGCCCCAGAGGAGGAGCGGCGCGTAGACGACGTTGAGCAGCCACCAGCCCCAGACCGTGGCCTCCAGGTCCGCGTTGGCCGCCGTCACCACGAACAGTACGCCGTAGACCGTCGTGCCCAGCGCGCCGAACCCCGCCAGGGCGGTGGCCAGGACGACCGGGACGGGCCGGCCGCGCAGCACTGGGACCCAGCGCGGCCAGACCTCGCCCCACTCCCGCACCAGCCCCAGCGCGAGCAGCGCGAGAGCCTCGGAGACCAGGCTCAGCGCGACGAGGTAGAGCGACCCCCAGCCGGGCGCGTGCATCTGCTCGTACTCCGACCGCGCCAGCCCGACGGGTATGCCCGCCGCGATGGCGAGGCGCCACAGCCCGGAGGGGGCGTTGGTCCAGGCGACGGCCGTCGCGGCGTGGCGGGCCCAACGGGGGACGTTCGGAAGGGACTTCGTCTTCGGCATGTGTTCATGCTGCTCGCGTGGGGTGGTGCCGCGCGTCGCCCTGCGGTCGCGAGTGGATCATCCTCTGGGCGTATCCAACGGGCTTGCGGCGTGCGATAACCGCGGATTTCTGCCCTCCGGTCGCCTTGGGGGAGGGCTTGCCTCCGCGGTGGTCGCCGCGCGGGGCCGGGTGCGGCTCCGGTCACAGCCCCAGTTCCGGAGCGACCGTGCTCACTTTGGTGAAGACGGACACCGGGTACGTCGCGTCGCAGTACTTGTTGCCCGTCGAGACGATCCCGATGAGCACGCCGTCCGCCACCAGCGGCCCGCCCGAGTCGCCCGAGCAGATGCTGTCCGACCGGCCCTTCGCCGAGGCGCCGCAGACCTTGAGGGTGGTGTCCGTGGTGTCGGAGAACGGCTCGCAGGCCGCGAGCGGGGAGAGGGTCAGCGTGGCCTTCCGCAGCTTCCGGCCCTGGGTGTCCCCGCTGGTGTGCCCCCAGCCGTAGACGGTGGCGGTGCGCCCGTTCGCGTACAGCGCGGCGTCCTTGTCCTTCGCGACGCGCAGGGGCTTGTAGGGGAGCGGGCGGTCCAGGGTGAGCACGGCCGCGTCGTGGACGAGGTCGTGGGTGTACTTCGGGTCCAGTGTGGCGCGGGTGACGCGCCGCTCCTGCCCGGCCGTCGAGAGGCGGTCGGTGCGGCCGCCGACGACGGTCAGCGCGGTGGGGCGAGGGGCGTTGGACACGCAGTGGGCGGCCGTCAGGACCTTGTCCGGTGCGACCAGCGTGCCGCCGCACCAGGTGCTGTCCGGGCCCTCGGCGGCGTCCGGGTTCTTGATCAGTACGGCGAACGGCGCCTCGCCGACCGTGGCCGGCGCCCCGCCGCGCACGGCGGCGGCCGGCGGGGCCGCGACGCCGGCGGCGGCGACGAGGGCGGCACCACCCAGGAGGGTGGCGGCGAGCCGACGGCGCGCGGGCGTAGACGTGTTTGCGGGCATGGACGTGTCTGCGGACATGGGATCCCCCGTGGTCTGGCTGTGCGGTGGTGAGGTGGTGACGGCGATCACCCTGCCGCCGCGTCCCGCCCGTCCGCCATACCCACCGCCCGATCCGGGATGCCGGAATGCTTCCTACCGCTCTGACCTGCGCAAACGTCCATACCGGGAATGGCCGCCGGGAACGGTGGACATCACCGCGGGACCCCGACCCCGCCCCACGGCCACCCCGCCGGTCGCATCCCCCGCGCTTGACCTTGACGCAACGACAACTTCTACGGTCCCGTCCCATGCAGATCATCGTGCACGACACCGCCTCCGCGACCCTCGACCTCCTCCGCCGCCCGCCGGCGGAGCGCCCCGACGCCCTGCGGGACATCTACGCGCCTCTCGAAGGCCCGATGTCCGTCACCGGGCACTTCGACCCCGTCCAGACCCACCGCATGGGCAGCGGTTTCCCACTCGGCGGCGGAGATCAAGGCCACGACGGCGACGACCCCCGGCTCCCCGCCGCCCTGCACCGGATGCGGGACGCGAGGGTGTGGGAGCGGGTCGCGGAGTCGCTCACCGCCGCGTGGGAGCGGATCGACGCGGCGGTGCCCGGCGTCGCGCACGCCGACACCGTCCACGTCGTCATCGTCCTCGGCAACCCGGACGACGAGCACCTCACCGTCCGCAGCTCCGGCTACTTCGGCCTCGGCGGCTTCCCGGGCGCCATCCAGCTCGTCATGTGGCCCACGGAGACCAGCCTCCGGAACATCGGCCACGCCGCCGCCCACGAGCTGCACCACAACGTGCGCTACGCCAACGTGACCTGGGATCCGGTGGCCGTGACGGTCGGCGAACACGTCGTCGCGGAAGGGCTCGCCGAGGCGTTCGCCCGGGAGCTGGCCGGCGAGCAGGGGCTGGGCCCCTGGACCAGGGCGCTGACCGGCGACCGCCTGGACCGCGCCTACGAGCGGATCACCGCCGACATCGACGTGGCCGGCATGGGCAACGCGCTCGCCTACGTCCTCGGCGACGCCACCGCCCGCCTGGTGGGCCAGGAGCCCGTCGGGCTCCCGGACTTCGCGGGCTACGGCGTCGGCCTGCGCATCGTCGAGGCGCACATGGCCGCCACCGGCCTGACCGCCGCCGAAAGCGTGGCGCTGCCGGCCCGCGAGATCCTGCGCAACGCGGGGGTGGCGACGGAGGCGTGACCTCCCGCGCGGCCGTCCGCCTGACCGCGGGCCGGGCACGGCGACGGCCGGGCTCAGCCCCGCAGCTCCTTCTCCAGCAGCGTGAACGACTTGGGCGCTCCGCCCGGTTGCGGCTTGCCGGCCTTGTGCCCGACGACGCGGTATCCGGCGTCCAGGTAGTACGCGGTGAGGCGCGCGTTGCCGGCCAGGCAGTCCAGCCGGACGACGTTCCGGCCGGCCGCGGCCACGCGCCGCTCGGCCGCCCGCAGCAGCTGCCGGCCCGTCCCGGGGGCGGCGGCCTCCCGGTCCACCATCAGCCGGTGGACGTACCCGGCCACGGGCGCCCGCGGCCCCCACGCGTCCTCGTCCTCCCACCACAGCTCCCAGGCGCCGACCACCCGCCCGCCGGCCTCCGCGAACCAGGCTTCGCCGCATTCGACGGCCCGCCGGAAGTGGTCCGTTCCCAGCTCGCCGGGCCGCCACTGCCCGTCGACGCCCCGGGCGAGCATCCAGCGGGCGGCCTCGTCCCGCAGGCGGACGAGGGCCGTGAGGTCGGCGTCGCTGTCGGTGGCACGTCGGAAGCGCGTCTCGTTCATGGCGGCGATCTTCGCAGGGGTCATCGCCCAGCTGACATACCAGGACGCGGACAGGAACAAGGACAGCGCCCAGGTCCTGCTCACCCTGGCCCGTGCCCAGGCCGACCGCCTGCGGCGGGCCGAACGGACCACGGGCTGACGGCCCCCGCGCCGCCCCCGGAGCGGCCCGCTCAAGCCCCGCCCGCCTCCTCCAGCGCGGCGGCCCGCTCCTTCAGCTCCGTGGCGATGCCGTCCCAGTCCGGGCCGTGCAGCCACAGGCTCTCCGCCGCCTCCCGCAGCAGCACCGGATCGTCCGGCCGTTGCAGCAGCACCAGCCGGTACGCCAGGTTCCGTATCCACACCGGCAGGTAGCCGTCGACCAGGTACGGGCTCAGCTCGCGCAGCATGGCGAGGATCTCGTCCGCGCCGGCGAAGGTCAGCTCCTCGACGAAGTAGTGCTCCGCGTGCCGCGCGGCGCACTCCGGCGTGGGCCGGTGTTCGTCCCCGTAGAGGCAGCGGGCGTGCTCGGTCAGCGTGGTGTGCATGACGGGCAGCGTAGGCGGCCGCACGCGACCGCCCCCCATTGAATAAATCTTCTCTCCTTCGTATAGTCATGCCATCGACGAGGAGGCACCCCGATGGCAATACGAGCGGCAGTGGCCGGAGCGAGCGGATACGCGGGCGGCGAAGTGCTGCGTCTGCTGCTCGGGCACCCCCGTGTCGAGATCGGGGCGCTGACCGGCAACAGCAGTGCCGGGCGGACGCTCGGCGAGGTGCAGCCCCATCTGCCGGCGCTGGCCGAGCGGGTCCTCCAGGAGACCTCCGCCGACGCCCTCGCCGGGCATGACGTCGTCTTCCTCGCCCTGCCGCACGGACAGTCCGCCGCGATCGCCGAGCAGCTCGGACCCGACGTCCTCGTGATCGACTGCGGTGCGGATTTCCGGCTGCGGGACGCGGGGGAGTGGGTGCGGTTCTACGGGTCGCCGCATGCGGGGACGTGGCCGTACGGGCTGCCGGAGCTGCCGGGGGCGCGGGAGGCGTTGCGGGGAACGAAGCGGGTGGCGGTGCCGGGGTGTTATCCGACGGCGGTGTCGTTGGCGTTGTGGCCGGTGTTCGCGGCGGCGCTGGTGGAGTTGGAGGCGGTGGTCGTGGCGGCGTCGGGGACGTCGGGTGCGGGGAAGGCGGCGAGGCCGCATCTGCTGGGCAGTGAGGTGATGGGGTCGATGAGTCCGTACGGGGTCGGGGGCGGGCACCGGCATACGCCGGAGATCGCGCAGAACCTGGCCGCCGTCGCCGGGGGGCCGGTGAGCGTCTCCTTCACCCCGACCCTCGCGCCCATGCCCCGCGGCATCCTCGCCACGTGCAGCGCCAAGGCGCACCCCGGCACCACCGCCCAGACCGTCCGCGCGGCGTACGAGAAGGCGTACGGCGACGAGCCGTTCGTCCGCCTCCTGCCCGAGGGGCGCTGGCCGTCCACCGGCGCGGTGACCGGGTCCAACGTGGCGCAGGTCCAGGTCGTCCTGGACGACGCGGCGGGCCGCGTGATCGCGGTGAGCGCGATCGACAACCTGACGAAGGGCACTGCCGGTGGTGCGGTGCAGAGCATGAACATCGCCCTCGGGCTGGCCGAGGAGCTGGGACTTTCCACGACAGGGGTGGCTCCGTGAGTGTGACGGCGGCGAAGGGCTTCACGGCGGCCGGTGTGGCGGCCGGGCTGAAGGACAGTGGTGCGCCGGATGTGGCGCTGGTGGTGAATCAGGGGCCGTCGCGGGCGGCGGCGGGGGTGTTCACCTCCAACCGGGTCAAGGCGGCTCCGGTGCTGTGGTCGCAGCAGGTGCTGAAGTCGGGGGAGGCGGCGGCGGTCGTCCTCAACTCCGGTGGCGCCAACGCCTGCACCGGCCCGGAGGGCTTCCAGGACACCCACGCGACGGCGGAGAAGGCGGCGGAGGCGCTCGGCTGCGGCGCCGGCGAGGTCGCGGTGGCCTCCACCGGGCTCATCGGCGTCCGGCTGCCGATGGATAAGCTGCTGCCGGGCGTGGAGAAGGCCGCGGCGAGCCTGTCGGCGCACGGCGGCGAGAAGGCCGCCATCGCGATCAAGACGACGGACACCGTGCACAAGACGGCGGTCGTGGAGCGGGACGGCTGGGTGGTCGGGGGCATGGCCAAGGGCGCGGGGATGCTCGCCCCGGGGCTGGCCACGATGCTCGTGGTCCTGACCACCGACGCGGACGTGGACGCGCCCGGCCTGGACGACGCGCTGCGTGCCGCCGTCCGCACGACCTTCGACCGGGTCGACTCCGACGGGTGCATGTCCACCAACGACACCGTGCTGCTCCTGTCCTCCGCCGCCTCCGGGATCGTCCCGGATGCCGCCGTCTTCACCGATGCCGTGCGCGAGGTGTGCGACGACCTGGCGCGGCAGCTGATCGGGGACGCGGAAGGGGCGAGCAAGGACATCCGCATCGAGGTGATCAACGCGGCCAGCGAGGAGGACGCGGTGGAGGTGGGCCGGTCCATCGCCCGCAACAACCTGCTCAAGTGCGCGCTGCACGGTGAGGATCCCAACTGGGGCCGGGTGCTGTCCGCGATCGGTACCACCTCCGCCGCCTTCGATCCCGACCGGCTCAACGTGGCGATCAACGACGTGTGGGTCTGCCGCAACGGCTCCGTCGGTGATGACCGCGACCTCGTCGACATGCGTTACCGCGAGGTCCGCATCACCGCCGACCTGGCCGAAGGCGGCGAATCCGCCGTCATCTGGGCCAACGACCTCACCGCCGACTACGTCCACGAGAACAGCGCCTACTCCTCATGAGCACCACGATCACCAGCGGAAGCGGCAGCACCCGCAAACACACCGCCCTCCCGAAGGCCCGCACCCTCGTCGAGGCGCTGCCCTGGCTGACGCGGCACCACGGCAAGACGGTCGTCATCAAGTTCGGCGGAAACGCCATGGTGGACGACGAGTTGAAGGCCGCCTTCGCCCAGGACGTCGTCTTCCTCCGGCACGCCGGGCTCCGCCCTGTCGTCGTGCACGGTGGCGGGCCGCAGATCAGCGCGCAGCTCGACCGGTTCGGGATCGCGTCCGAGTTCAAGGCGGGCCTGCGGGTGACCACGCCCGAGGCGATGGACGTCGTCCGGATGGTCCTCGCCGGGCAGGTCCAGCGCGAACTCGTCGGCCTGCTCAACCGGCACGGCCCCCTCGCCGTCGGCCTCACCGGCGAGGACGCCCACACCATGACCGCCACCCGGCACTACGCCCGCATCGACGGCGAACGCGTGGACCTCGGCCGCGTCGGCGAGATCACCGCCATCGACACCGGCGCCGTCCAGGCCCTGCTCGACAACGGCCGCATCCCGGTCGTCTCCTCGATCGCCCGCAGCGCCGAGGACGGGCACGTCTACAACGTCAACGCCGACACCGCCGCCGCCGCGCTCGCCGCCGCCCTCGGCGCCGAGACGCTGATGGTCCTCACCGACGTCGAGGGCCTCTACGCGGACTGGCCGCACAGCGACGACGTCATCAGCCGCCTCACCGCGAGCGAACTGGAGGCGCTGCTCCCGGAACTGTCGAGCGGCATGGTGCCCAAGATGGAGGGGTGTCTGTACGCCGTCCGCAACGGGGTCGCCAACGCCCGCGTCATCGACGGCCGGGTGCAGCACTCGATCCTGCTGGAGATCTTCACGGACGAGGGGATCGGCACGATGGTCGTCCCGGACGTTCCGGAGAACACCGATCACCCGACACAGCCCGGGGGTACCGCATCATGACCGCCACCAACGCCGACCTGACCCGGCGCTGGCAGAACGCCCTGATGGACAACTACGGCACCCCGCGCGTCCCGCTCGTGCGCGGCGAGGGCAGCACGGTCTGGGACGCCGACGGCACGGCGTACCTCGACCTCGTCGGCGGCATCGCCGTCAACGCGCTCGGCCACGCCCACCCGGCCGTCGTCCGCGCGGTCTCCGACCAGATCGCCACCCTGGGCCACGTCTCCAACCTCTACGTGGCCGAGCCCCCCGTGGCGTTGGCGGAACGGCTGCTGGAGCTGGCCGGCCGCGACGGACGCGTCTACTTCTGCAATTCCGGCGCCGAGGCGGTCGAGGCCGCGTTCAAGATCGCCCGGCGGACCGGGCGGCCGCGCATCGTCGCCGCGCGGGGCGGGTTCCACGGCCGGACGATGGGCGCCCTCGCGCTCACCGGCCAGCCGGCCAAACAGGAACCCTTCCTCCCGCTCCCCGGCGACGTCACCCACGTCCCGTACGGCGACACCGAAGCCCTGCGCGCCGCCGTCACGGAACAGACCGCCGCCGTGTTCCTGGAGCCGGTGCAGGGCGAGAACGGCGTCGTCGTCCCGCCGCCCGGCTACCTCGCCGCCGCCCGCGAGATCACCCAGGCGGCGGGAGCACTGCTGGTGCTGGACGAGATCCAGACAGGTATCGGCCGCACCGGCCACTGGTTCGAGCACCTCGCCCAGGGCGTCGAACCCGACGTCGTCACCCTCGCCAAGGGCCTCGGCGGCGGCCTCCCCATCGGCGCCACCCTCGCCTTCGGCGACGCGGCGGGCCTGCTGACCCCCGGTCAGCACGGTTCGACGTTCGGCGGCAACCCCGTCGCCTGCGCCGCCGCCCTCGCCGTCCTCGACACCCTCGCCGCCGAGGACCTCCCCGCGCGCGCCGGCCGCACCGGGACCCTGCTCCGTGACGGGATCGCCGCGCTCGGCCACCCTCTCGTCGACCACGTCCGTGGCGCGGGCCTGCTGCTGGGTATTGTCCTTTCCAAGCCCCTCGCACCGGACGTGCAGCGGGCGGCTCAGGAAGCCGGTCTCCTGGTGAACGCGGTCGCGCCCGACGTGGTGCGGCTGGCTCCTCCGCTGATCATCACGGAAGATGAGGTGGAGACGTTCCTCCGGGTGCTCCCCGGGGTCCTCGACGCCGTCGCCGCCACCGCCGCTGTCGCCGCCGAGGCAGGGGCGGCCGCCGCAGCCCTGACGGGGGGCTCAGGAGAACCACGATCCGGAGACTGACGAGACGATGACCGAGGCGCAGGAGACCGAGCCGGTCCACGGCGGGCAGGCCGTGCCGCAGACCCGCACCGCACGCCACCGCCGGATCGTGGACATCCTCAGCCGGCAGGCCGTCCGCTCCCAGAGCCAGCTCGCCCGGCTGCTCGCCGACGACGGCCTGTCCGTCACCCAGGCCACGCTCTCCCGTGACCTCGACGAACTGGGCGCCGTCAAGATCCGCAACACGGGCGGCGAGCTCATCTACGCCGTCCCGGGCGAGGGCGGCGACCGCACCCCCCGCGCGCCTCTCGGCGAGTCGGCGACCGAGGCGCGCATGGGCCGCCTCGCCGCCGAGCTCCTCATCTCCGCCGAGGCGTCCGCCAACCTCGTCGTCCTCCGCACCCCGCCGGGCGCCGCCCAGTTCTTCGCCTCCGCCATCGACCAGGCGGGCGTCCACGAGATCATCGGCACCATCGCCGGCGACGACACGGTCCTCCTGATCAGCCGCGACCCGACGGGCGGCCAGGCGCTGGCCGACCACCTGCTGCGGCTGGCGCAGAAGGAACGATAAGGGGCGGCCCCGGCCGTCCCGCGGGGCTCAGAGGGCCCGTTCCGCCGCCCAGAACGGCAGCTGCTCGAAGAAGTCCACCGCTTCGGCACGCCACCGCGACCGCCAGGTCGCGGCCTCGGCGGACGCCGCCCCGGCGAGCCGGCGCAGCTCGGCGCGGACGCGGTCGTCGACGCCGTGGCGCCGGGCGATGTCCCGTACGCGGTCGACGGCCGCGGCCGGGCAGTCCGGGTCGCCGAGGGCGCGTTCGACCGTCTCCCGCTCCGGGCCGGTGGCCGCCGCGAGGGTCGCGCTCAGCACGTAACCGCGGCGCCCCGCGCGCAGATCGGAGCCGACGGGCTTGCCGACGACCTCCTCGTCCCCGAAGAGGTCCAGGTAGTCGTCCCGCAACTGCCCGAGGACGCCGACCGGCGCCGCGTACCGGCGCAGCCGCTCGTCGTGCGCCGCCAGGTCCCCGCCCGCGACGAGCAGGCCCATCCGCAGGGGCGCGAGAACCGAGTAGCGCGTGCTCTTGTAGTCGGTGACGGTGTCCAGCAGACCGGCGTCGGGCCGGGGGAGGAAGTCCCGTTCCAGATCCATCACCTGACCGACGACCGTGTCCGCCGCCGCCCGCGTCTGCACGCCCGTCAGCGCCTGCCGCAGCTCGGCCGGAACCGGCGCGTCCAGCAGCACCCGGACGGACAGGAAGGCGGCCAGGTCCCCCGCGAGCAACGCCAGCCCCAGCGCCGTCCGCTCGTGCTCCGGGAACTCGCCGCGGTAGGCGTAGTAGGTCGAGGGTCCACCCCGGCGGACCGGCGCGTCGTCGATGATGTCGTCGTGCACGAGCCCGTGCGTCTGCAGCAGCTCGATGCTCAACGCCGCCTCCGCGAGCCCCGGAACGTCGTCCTCCGCCGTCACCAGCCCCGCCCCCTCGTGCAACAGCGCCACCCGCAGCCGCTTCCCGCCCCGCAGGGACAGGGCGCGGAGGAGTTCGAGCGCGCGCGGGGCGAACCGGCTCACCGGCGGCGCGCCGATGTCCGCCGCCAGCGCGTCGAAGTACGCCGCGAAACGGTCGTCGAACCGCCGCTGGTGCGAGGCGAGGCGGGCGAGGGCGGCGGCAAGGGACGTGTCGTTCATGGCGACCATCTTCGCTGGTCAGGGGAGTGGACGCGGCTGACCGGCGAGCGTTCCCGCCACGCTGCCTTGCGAGGCGCCGCCTTTTCGTGTCGGCACCCGGCCCGGCGTCCGTCCAGGCCGGTGAGACCGCCCGTCCGGCGGTCCGGTGCTCCCGGCTCGAAGCCTCCCCGATCCGACGGTTACACGCCGGCGGCGGATCCTACTGCTTCATCCGCCTCATCCACGTGCCCCTCGTCTTCGTGCCTCTCGTCCTCGCCGTCATGGATGACCCGGCGCAGGTTCTGGACGTCCGTCTGGAGGTTCAGCAACCCCTCTCGCAGCCCGTCCAGCTCGTCGACGTCCATGAGGGGCGGCCAGGATCCCGCTTGGGCGTCGAGTTCCAGCAGTCGGTCCAGCGCGTCCCGTGCCGTCGCCAGGGACTGGCGCAGCGTGCGCCGGTGTTCGACGGCACGCTGGGCGGCGGGGCGGAAGTCGCTGCCGGGCGTCGGTGATTCCGTCACCCCGACGGCCGCCTGGCCCTCTGCGATGCGTGTGTCGTCGTCTCCGTCCGGGCTTCCGGGATCGCTCCCGCTGTCTTCGGCAGAAGGGGCCGCCACCGCCGCCACCGGAGAAGAAGCCGTCCGGGCGAGATGCGCCCGCCAGGCATTCTCGGCGCGCGCGCTGTCCGAGGCCCAGACGACGTCCCATTGGAACAGGGGCTCCGGCAGGCCCAGGTCGTTCCGTGCGATC
Source organism: Streptomyces mobaraensis (assembly GCF_020099395.1). NCBI lineage: Bacteria > Bacillati > Actinomycetota > Actinomycetes > Kitasatosporales > Streptomycetaceae > Streptomyces > Streptomyces mobaraensis. Next base: position 6,177,804 of record NZ_CP083590.1, read on the forward strand.
CTGTCCGGCCGGTCGAGGTCGACCCTCAAGTGGATGTAGCCGGCCGCCGGATCCTCGTTCTCTCCGCTCTTTCCCTTCCTGATGAACTGCCGTAGGGTCACCGCGTTCTGCGGCAACTCGTCCGCCCGGAACCGGTTGGCGGCGAGTGCGAGCGTCCAGAGCCCGAGCTCGTTGCCCGGGTGGGACAGGTCCTCGACGATCTGGCTGACATCCGCCCGGAACGGAACGCCGCCCTTCTCCTTGGGAGCCATCAGGGCCGAACCGACATTGCGCGTCAGCTGTTTGTCGGCGATCAGCGCGATGCCGCCCGCTACCGCGAGGGTGCAGCGGGCATCGGCATCACCGGTCAGAGCGGACGCGACCAGGGTGGTGAAGTCGTCCGTGGGGACAGGTTCCCACTCCTTGACGACGTCCGCCGTGAGCACACCCCCGTTCTTCCAGGCGTTGCGGGCCTGACTGGACACGGCCCGTTTGTGACTGCGCCAGGGCAGGTCGACGATCGGCCCCAGCAGCTCCGCGAACCCTTTCAGCCCCATCCGCTTGCCGCCCTTGATCGCCTTGGCCTGGTCCTTGAGCCGCTCGTGCAACTCCGGCCGGGTCAGGGCGTGCACCAGGTAGACGCCGCGCCACAGCGCGGTGCCGGGAATCCTGGCGTCACCGAACTCCTGGGGCAGCTCCTCCGAGCTGATCCGGCCCACCGCCAGGCCGTAGACGGCCTGCAGGCTGTCCTTTCTCACCAGGGCGTCACCCTGCTGGATCACCCGCTTCAGGGCCCGCGTGATGACTTCGACGTTCTGCGCGGCGTCGTCCCACGGTTTGAACTCCACGTGGACGGAGGCCAGGATCGACCGCATCGCGTCGTCGAAGACGTCCTCGGGGGCGATGAGATGCCCCCGATGACCCTTCACCCCGACGGCGATCTGCGCCGGTACGACATGGGTCTGCGCGATCTGCACAGCCCGCAGCCTTGGTTCCGGGCCCGCCGTCTCCGTCGCGAACTCCTCCGCGAGGGACGCCCGCCAGGCAGCCCTCCGCGCCGCCAGCCGCTCGCCGAGGGTGCCGCCGTCACCGCCCGGTGACGTCCCGGACCTGCCGAACAACGCCTCCACCGCCAGGGTCGCTGTCTCGGCGGCGTCGGCGTCCGGCCCCGCCTGGACCTTCCAGGCGCTGGCCAGCCGAGTGATCCCGTCCCGTACCACGAGGGCGTGGAACGGCTCGTCGCCGTCCTCGAACGTGAACTCCACCGGATGAGCGATGAGGTTGCGGGTCACCTTGCGGGCCAAGACGGACGACGTGTAGTCGTTCTTCGCCAACGTGCTGTTGAGCGTCTGCCAGACATGGTTCCTGAGGTGGTCCAGATCCCGGAACCGGTACCGGACGACCGCGCAGGGCCTGTCCTGCGCGGTGGTGCCTACGACGTGCGGGTCCGGGACGTCCATGACCTCCATCCCGGTCCGCGGCTGGATGCCGGGGAGCAGTTCGCTCAGCCAGACCCGGGTGACGACCGACCACAGGGTCGCCCCTTCGACGTTCTCCTCCATGAGGAACCCGGCAGGCTGCCGGGGGGCCGGCCGGAGCTGCACGGCGGCGGTGCCGGGTGTGGTGATCCCCCGTGCCACGGCCCGCCAGGCCGCCTCGGGCAGGGCGGTCGTGGTGTTCGCGGTACCCGCCGCGACGACCTCGTCGAGGTCGGGTCCGGCGGGCGGCTCCGGGAGGGCGAGCTCGGCGTTGGAGATCAGGATCCGTTCGGAACCCCACGGGACTGTCATGGGCTGCGGGATGGAATTGGGCACAGTGCCTCCGTCCTGGGCGGTCTGATGTGGGAAGCTGGAGGTGCGGTCCTGGCCCGGGCATCCGGGGGACCAGGTCCGCCTGCCGGGCCCCGGCTGTACTGCCGGGGCCCGGGTTCTCGCTCACAGGGGGTACGGACCCTCGGCCTCCGGGAGCCGCCGCGGATACCAGTCCCAGAGGAAGCGACGGGATTCCCGCCTGATCACGGACTGGAAGGCCGCGTAGGCGACGAGATCCGCGGCCTGGAGCAGTGGGCTCGCCCACGACGGTTCGAGGACGAGCTCCGTGTCGATGTACCGTCCCTCGCGGGGCAGCCCGTGATGCGCTCCCTTGAGGCCCTGCTCCGTGCCGTTGCCGTCGAAGTGGATCCGGGCGGGTATGCCGAGCGTGGCGTGCCGGGCGTTGAGCAGTGGGACGAGGTCCCGATACAGCTGCTCCCGGGTGGCATGTCGGCGGTAGACCGCCCCCGCGGAGACACCCGACAGTCCTGCCAGCTCATCGAGTACGCGCGCTATGACCTCGCGGAAAGCCTCCTTCATGCGGGTGTCCGGGCCATGCCCGGGCCTCATATGCAGGGGCCCTCCCCGGCCGCCCGCGAGGTCCACGGCATGGAGCGGCCACTCGAACGGGATCGGCAGGACGGGATCGGCTGCCAGCTTCTCCCGGAACCCCAGCAAGTGTTCCAGGACGGTCTGCCGGGTGCCCGGGGCGATGGCCAGCCAGCCAATGACGGACATGCCGGAGAATCCGGATTCATCCATGTAATAGGTATAGCGCGGAGTGCTCCCTTCGGTGGGCCTGTCAACTTCCATGCGCCGCACTCCCCTGCACCGGCTCGACGACGAGCCTCTGGTGCACCCTCGGGCTCACGGCGTATCACTGTAGTGCCGAGGACAATAGCGCTCGTTGAGTCGCAGTACGCCTCAAGTGGCTCAACCTGGCCGGAAGTTGTCTGTTGGCGCACAACTGCCGGTCAGCTCACGCAAGTTGCGCCAGTAGCCCAGGGAACCTCTCCTTTAGCCCAGGAATCGGGCTTGTTCCCATAGTGTCCATGATGGTGACGTACCTGGCGATTTGGATGGACTCGCCGAGAGGGCTGTCCTTCTGGATGACGAAGACGAACTCATTCTCCGTTGTGGGCAGCCTCCTGGGCAGTGTGATCAAGCCCTGCTCCTCCAGGGCCTTGGAGATCTGCTCGCAGAGCTCAGGACTGAGTCGGAAACGCTCCGGAGCTGCGTACTTCTTGATGAAACGCATGGAGAGGCGCTTGATGCCGTGGTCGACCTCGACCGCGTTCGCGATAACAGTGAAGTCCATAACTAAGTACAGTACTAGGTTAGTTAACTGTGTACTGGGTTAACGCGACCATCCCTGCGGGATAGGAGAGGGATTGCCGCAGAGTGAGCGAAGTCGGTGAGGGTGCGGAAGTCGTTGTCCCGGAGGCCGATGCGGGGGTTGACGTGGTGGAGGAGGGCGCGTGCGGGGTGGTGGGCGGTCACGTACGCCTCGTCGGCGGCGCTCTGCTCGTCGTCCACCCACGCGAAGGGGCGGCCGGCGGCGTACGCCACGAGGGGAGCGGTCTTCCAGTGGACGCCGTCGGGCCGCTCCCGGAACAGGGCCTCGCCGAAGTCGACGTACGGGAGTCCGGGAAGGCCGAGCACCGGGGCAATCCAGCGGTTGGCATCCGCCATCCACGTGGTCGCCCAGCACAACTCGTAATCGAGCCGCAGCAGGGCCCTGCCGTGCTCCGGGTTGAGCCAGACCCGTAGGGGGCGACGGCGGAGCGACGGTTGGTCGCCCCTCGTGAGAGCTCCGTCGTCCCGTGGCACCCTGAGCGTGGTGTAGCCGTCGGGGCGCCGCTCCGGCTGGGCCGCGTAGGGATTGAGCGGCCCGTCCACGTCGAGGAACAGGATGGGACGGCTCACGTTCTCTCCCGGCTGTTCGGTGTTGGGCGTTGGGTGTTCGTGGTTCGGGTTCGTGGTTCGGGTGTCGGGGCGGCGAGGGTTCAGGACGCCGATCGTGGCCAGGCGTCGTCCTGGAACCCGGTGGCGACGTCATCCTTACAGGGGTCGATCCCCCGCGCCTCCAACTCGTCGAACCCCCGGGCCCGCTGGGACTCGGGCAGCCGCTGTCCGCACCAGGGGCAGAAGCCGATGCCGATGCGCGAGATTCCGCCGTCGTGGACGATGAGTCCGTACTCCCGGAACCTGGCGCTGAAAACGACGAGGGCGTCCGGGCAGGCGAAGGCGTCGGCGTGGGTGTCGCAGTGCCAGTTGAGTCGGCGCGTCATCGTTTCGTAGCAGTGTTGCTCGGTCACCGGCTGATCCTCCCACCCGCGCCGGGGGGGGAGGGGAGGGGACCGCCGGTCACCGGGGAGCGGAATGTGCGACATGGCCATGATCGAAGGCGTCGACGCCCGCGGCGCGCGGCACTGCGAGACGACGGCGTTGGGCGTGCTGCTGCGGTCTGAGGGGGCTCGAACTGTCCGAGCCCATGCTGTTCGGGCTCGGCTCCGGGGTGTCCTTCATCTATGGGGGTGGAGACGCGGAAGGCCCCGCACGGAACCGGGAGTCCGGGGGTTCACGTACGGGGCCGCGCTCACGGGAGAAGGGGCCGTCAGACTGCGGTCAGGGTGTACGTACCCGTGCCGTCCTGCCTGCCGCTGGAGTACTGGCGGATGAGCTCGCCGTCCGCGTACCGGTCGTGGCCCAGCATGGAGCCGGTGTACTTGTTCTGCAGACCGATCTTCGGGCTGCCGGGTACGTCGCGGTAGATGTAGAACCGCTGGAGGTCGTCCTCACCGCAGGTGGCGGTCGTGAGGTAGGCCTGCTCCTGGTTGGCGATGTCCGCCGGGATGGTCGCGCATCCGCCGTTGCCCCAGTTCCACAGGGACGCCTCGATGACGCCGTTGCGCTCGGTCACGTTGCACAGCCGCCAGTTGTCCAGGTGGGCGCTGGTCCAGTTCGATTCGCGCAGGCGAATGCCGTCGTTGCCCAGGAGCGGTGCGCTCCAGTTCAGGGGCTTGCCGGGGACGTCGATCTTGTAGACGGCGTTCTGGCAGTTCAGGGCGGCCGGTGTGACGGGCTTGGCGGCCCGGGTGGCCTGGGTGGCCTTCACGCTCTTCTCGGCTTTGGCCGCTTTGGCCGCTTTGGCGGCTCTGGCGGCCTTCTCGGCCTTGGCGGCCTTCTCCGAGAGGACCGGCCCGGCCGGGTGCTTCGCGGTGGCGGTGGCGGAGCCGCAGTCGAGGAGGACCTGCGCCCTGCGCATGATGCTGTTGGCGGGGACCTTGTCCTCGCAGCGCACCGCGCCTTCTTCGAGGGTGGTGTAGGTGGTGTAGCTGCCGGTGTCGGGGCCCTCGACCCACTTCAGGCCGCCCGCGTCCGAGCGGTTGCAGTTGAGGCTGCCGTAGGTGCCGGTGACTTTCTTCGTTCCCTCGTACAGGCCGTAGTAACCGGGCTGGCGGAAGTTCCACGAGATCGACTTGGAGGTGCTGGACGTGTGGGTGTAGTTGACCTGGACGTTCAGGCCCAGGCTCGCGCCGACGGAGCCGAGGGCCTCGACGGCGAAGCTGCCCTGGACGGTGCCGTTGAGACCGACGGAGACGGAGATGGTCTCCGTGGTGTTCGTGCTGACGCTCTGGGTGCCGGTCGAGCCTTCGGTGACGTACCAGCCCTTGAAGTGTGTGATGGTCGGGGTGACTTCGGCGCTCTTGATGATCGGGTGGCGGGTGCCGAGATCGGCTGCGGTACAGGTCTGGCCGGGCTGGACCGTCTGCCCGGAGGCGGCCGGTGTGGCGGCGGCCGGTGTGGCGGTGGCCAGGCCCACGGCGGCCGTCGCGGTGGCTAAGAGCGCTCCGAGCCCTCTGCCCAGGCTGGTTCTTGTGCGGCGCATCGCTGCTTCCCCCTGTATGCGATCTGTGAGGCGAGTGTGAGTGAAAATAGCGCCGCCAGGGATGGTGGGGCGATATCACAACTGGCCAAATAAAATCAAGAACTGTCGTGTTCTCGCTTGGCGTGCAAGGGAGTTGACCGGTTCCATGCCTTCGATGTGCCCGCACAGGGGCCACCGAAGGAAGGGATCACCTTGTGAACCGCGTCAGACGCGGCCTGGCGGCGATAGCCTCGTTCGCCCTCACCGCGACCCTGCTCGCCGTGGGCGCTTCACCGGCCACGGCCTCCCCCGCAAGCCGGGTGCCCCCTCAGGGGAAAGGCACCTGTCAGCCCGTCGCCCCCGGCTCCACACTCCACCGCCAGGGCGCGGCCTGGTCCTGCATGAAGGTATCCCCGGGCCCCGTGCCCGACCTCCCCGCACCCGCCACCGTGCGCGGTCCTGCCGCAGAGCGCAGTCCGGAGAGGCCGACCCCGGCGGAACTCTGCTACGACAAATCCGCTGATCCGGTCGTCTCCACCCGGCTCGCCTACTGCGTACGGGAGCGGGTCGAGTTCCCGGTCACCGACGGTGAGGGACATCAGGTCGGATACACCCTGGTCGCGCTCCTGATCATGGGTATGCCCAACTCCGAGTCGGGCGGGCGCTGGACCGAGCACATCACCGCCATAACCAAAGAGATGACACCCGGCACCGAGGGCGTGGAAATGTCCCTCGACTCCTTTTGCAGCGGCGGCTGCTCCACAGGCGGACCGGCCTGGAACGGCGCGGCCCTGGTCCTGGGCCCGGCAGGGAGCGAGACCGGGGCCGACGCCACCGGACGCCTCACCTACACCTCCAACACCCCCAAGGACTTGAGCCTTGAGGTTCAGCTGTCCTACCACGTGCACGGGCAGACCATCGGCGCGCGCCCCATCACCAACGACGGTGTCTTCTTCGGGCCCCTCCTGCGCTGTGACCAGTCGGTAGGCGCCACCTCCGGCTGCATCGTCACGGGCCACATGGCCAACGTGACCTTCTCGAAATCGCAATTCCACGGGGCGGCCGTCGCCTACGAGTGGGCGCAGAAGAACCTCTTGGGCCATTACGGCGACGCCACCCACCCGCTGACCCGGTTCTACGACCCGCTCGACCCGGAGGCCAGGGACAGGCGTGCGGCGACCTGTTACCGGGGGAAGTTCAAATTCGTCAACGGCGCCACCGGTGTCCCCAACGATTCCTGTGACGAGTACCCCTTCGCCAGGTCCGTGCAGGGTGGGAACGACGGTGAACACTGCATCGACATCACCCCGCGCCAGATCGGCGGTGTATGGGACGTCGCCGGCGTCACCGTCGACCGGGGCACCCCGCCCGACGCGCCCTGCATCCGGGCTCATGTCGACAACAGAGACAACACCAATGCGGGGGGCGAGCTCGGGCGGGCGGTGCAGTCCGACCGCATCCTCATCGGTGAGAACTACCAGGTGATCATCACCCCATAGGCGGGAACCTGCCTCTCCGGGCGCCCGGGGGGGCAGACCATGGGCTGGTCAGGTTCCGTCTGACGTGTCATGCACGAAGCCACAGGCGTATGGCGGCAACGGTTACGTGCCGTAGAAGACATGGGCCCGCTTGTCGAACCTCGTGGCTACCGCCCGGTCGGTCTTCAACTTCCCGATGGGTCGCTCCGCTTCGTTTCCGCGAACGTAGCGGCCCTTCTCGAAGCCGATGGGCCGGCCGTCCCGGCTCAGGCAGGACCTAGTACCGCAACCTGCTTCGCCTTGCCGGGGGTTCGGCGTTCGGCGGCCCGTGGTCGCCCACTCGCGCGCCGGTTCAGAGCGCGATCACGATTTTTCCGTGGACGTGCCGCTCCGCCTGCATCGTCACGGCTTCGCGGATCCGCTCGACCGGGAAGGTCGCCGCGATCGGCACCGTGATCCCGCCGGACCGGATCGCCTCGGTGATGCGTTCCAGGGAGCCCGGGGCCGCGTCGAGGGCGCCCGCCGTGCGCACACCGGGCGGCGGCGCGGGGCCGTCGGCCACGACGCAGATCCGCTCGGGTGCCACGCCGAGTTCGAGCGCGGTCTCGGCCGTCTCCCTTCCGAACAGGTCGGCCGCGGCGGTGATCCCCTCGGGCGCCAGGGCCCGTACCCGGTCCGCCAGGCCGGGGCCGTACGCCACGGGTTCGGCGCCGAGCCCGCGCAGGAATGCGAACGTGCTCTCCGAGGCGGTGCCGAGCACCCGGACGCCCGCGAGCCTCGCCAGCTGCACGGCGAAGATGCCCACGCCGCCCGCCGCCCCGCCGATCAGGACGGTGTCCCCGGCGCGGAGCCCGATCGCGGCGAGCGCGGCGGTGGCCGTCAGACCGGACACCGGAAGCGTGCCCGCCACCTCGTCGCCGACGCCGTCCGGGGTGGGCCACAGCGTGGCCGCGGGGGTCTTGACCAGCACGAAATCGGCGACGGACCGGCCGATCGCGGCTCCGTACACCCGGTCACCGGCCGTGAATCCCGTGGCGTCGGCGCCCACTTCGTCCACCACTCCGGCGAAGTCGCTGCCGAAGCCGGCCGGCAAGGCGATGCCGAACCGCGCCGCCATGCCGGGCTGTGTGGTGATCTGCCAGTCCATCGGGTTGAGTCCGGCGGCCGTGACCCGGACGCGCACCTCGTCCGGTGCGGCGTGCGGCTCGGGTATCGCCTCCAGTTCGAGCACTTCGGGACCGCCGAATCGTCGGTATCGGACAGCTCTGCTCATCAGCGACCTCTCAAGGGGCAGTGATGGGACTTGGTCTCGTCAATGACCGTACACCAGTGATGGGACGAAGTCCCGTACACTGCTCCCATGGCTCGCTGGCAACCCGACGCACCAGGACGACTCGCCGCGGCCGCCCTCGACCTCTTCGAGGAGCGCGGCTACGAGAACACGACCGTGATCGAGATCGCGGAGCGCGCGGGGCTCACCAAAAGCACGTTCTTCCGGCACTTCCCGGACAAGCGCGAGGTGCTCTTCGGCGGGGGCACGGTGACCGGTCTGCTCGCCGAGGGGATCGCCTCGGCGCCGCCGGCGTCCGGACCGCTCGACGCGGTGGCGGACGCCCTCGACGCGCTCGGCCGGACGTTCTTCACCGCCGACCGCCGCGAGTTCAGCCGCCGGCGCCAGGCCGTGCTGAACGCCCACGCGGAGCTGCGCGAACGCGATGCCCTGAAGAGAACCGACCTCACCGCCTCGGCGATCGAAGCCCTCGACCGCCGCGGAGTCCCGGGCCCGACCGCGCGCGTGGCCGCGAAACTGGGCATGCTCGTCTGGGAGATCGCCTACGACCGGTGGATCGCCCCCGGCAGCGGCGAGGACTTCGGGCCGCTGGCACGGCAAGCGCTCGCCGAAGTACGCGCGGTACTGGGTTCCTGAAGAAGGCCGGCCCGCCCGGCGGACCGACCGCCGGGAGCGCGCGGGGCCCGCGGGGCGCGCGGCCGGGGGCCGGTCCGGTCGTCGCCGTCGGCGCGCTCGTCCACGCGCGCACCGTGCTGCCGGACGAGTACGCTGCCGGACGAGTGCTTCGTGCCGCCGCACACCGTGGCGCTCTACGCGCCGGTGCGGCTGCCGGCCCCGGGACGATCCGGGCTTGGCCGACGCTGTCGGCCGGGTGGGGCGCGCGCGAGGGGCGTCCGGTGTCGATGCGGAGTGGACCGACCGGATCAGGCGGTACGAGCGCATCGCCGAAGCCCTTGCCGCCGAGTTAGGCGCACACGCGACTCGACTGGCGCCGCGTCAATGATGCGTACCGATGTGATCGTGCCGCCGGCCTTTCCCCGCACCTGATCGCGGAGAAGGACACCCGCGTCGGCGACCGGGCCGTGGCCGGCACCGTCGCATTCGCCTACACGCCGACCGACAGCCCCTGGCTCAACCGCGTCGGGGCCCGGTCCGCCGCCCTGTGCTGCTTCGCACGCGAACTCAGTCGAGGCAGAACTCGTTGCCCTCGACGTCCTGCATCCCGAGGCACGACTCGTTCTCCTCATCGGCGAGCAGCAACTGTCCGCGGGTCGCGCCGAGTGCGACCAGCCGTGCGCATTCGGCCTCCAGTACGGCCAGGCGCTCTTCGCCGACGAGACCGGTGCCGACCCGGACGTCCAGGTGCACCCGGTTCTTGACGACCTTCCCCTCGGGAACGCGCTGGAAGTACATCCGCGGGCCCGCCCCTGAGGGATCGGCGCATGCGGCCCATGCGTCCTGACCGTCCGGCGGCAGCGTGACGGTGTACCCCAACGCCTCGGACCAGAAGCGGGCGACGCGCACGGGTTCCGCGCAGTCGAAGGTGACCTGGAACTGTTTGACCGATGTCATTCGGTCACCCTAGCAAGGGGGCGCTGTTTCCCAACTCCCTTTAAAGCCCGCTGCCAGGCACACCTCACTATTCCGTCGGTGTGCCGATCCTGAGCCGGTTGCCGTCGGGATCGCGCAGTTCGGTCTCGCGCGCCCACGGAGCGTCCCGCACCCGCACGCCGAACTCGGACGCGATGGCCTCGACATCGCGAGCGCGGAGATAGACCAACGTGTCAGGGCGCGCGTCACCCTCATGCTCCGACAGGAACAACCGCATCCCGTTCCGGGCGATCTCGACGAACGCGGGGAACTCTGGTCCGAAGCGGTGCTCCCACTGCTTGGCGAAACCCAGCCGCTCGTACCAGGCGACCGCCGCCGCGGCGTCCTCGACGCGGAGAATGGGGATGACTTCCTCGTCCATGCGCCCATCGTCGCAGACCGTCCCGGTCCTCGGATCCCGCTCGTGCCTGAGCCACCGGCGGCGGGTCAGCGGAGGAGGGCGCCCCGCCTGAGGGAGGAGAGGAACGCCGTCCAGGCGGCGGGGTGCGTGGTGAGGATCGGGGTGGGGGCGGCGGTCCGCTTGCTGTCGCGTATGTGTATGAGGTCGTCGGGGGAACCGGATATTTCCAGGCAGTCATTGGAAGTCGCGCTGTGCTTGCTCTTACGCCAGTTCATGAGTATCTGTCCTCAAGCGTTCGGCGGATGAGGGCCTTGGACGCTTCGGCGGACAGGGAATCCGCGTGCAACTGATCGTAGAGGTTGACGTAGATACCGATCTCGCGGGGCTTCGTCACGAAGTACCCGTTGTTCATCGTTTCCTGGTAAACGACCGTGCGCCCGTCGGCGAGTGTCCAGATGGTGGCCCAAGCCAGCCCGGGGATGACGGCCCGGTTGGCTGCGAAGGGCAATACCTGAACCACCACGTGCGGTTGTTCGCATTCCTCCAGCAGGTGAAGGAGCTGGTCGCGCATGACGTGCGGGGGACAGACGGCCCGGTAGAGCGCCGATTCGTCCAGGACGCAGCGGACCCACGGGTAGTGCGGCCCGTCGACGACATTGCGCCGGGCCATACGGAGACCGACCTTCTCGTCAAGGTCTCCGCCGAAGAAGGGGATGCCGGCTCCGAGCAGGGCCGTCGCGTACTCCTTCGTCTGGAAAAACCCAGGAACCACATGGGTGTAGAGCTGGATCCGGGTGGCCTGGACCTCGATCCCCTCGATTTCCTCGGGCCATTTCTTGTCCCAGCTGCGCGCCAGAAACGGCCGCATCTCGACCAGTTGGCCGCCCGCCCTCAGCTCCCGGTCGAGCAACTCCGTGATGTCCTGAGGCGGAACGTCCTCCGCCCGTTCGAACTGGGCGATGCGGCTCCCCGAGAGCCGTACCACCTCGCCCAGCTGGACCTGGGACCAGCCGCGGGCCTTGCGTAGATTGCGGATCTTGTCGCCGAACCACTCATTCAAATTGGTGGGTTCGATCCGCTTTGGTGCGGGCACAGTTGTTCGCCCCTCCGTTGAAGCCGGGCATCCCTGCAACGGGAGCGGCCTTCCTACAGCAGTTACTCCTGGTCACGGTACCGCCACGCGGGGATGCTGGGAATCGAATCGCAAGATCCCGCGAGAGGAACACCAGGATGGACAAGCCACCCAGTCCAGAGCACCAGCGGGCGCCCGCCGTGGGCGAGTTGGTGGTCGACGCGCGGCGTGAGCGCGTCGGGGAGGTCACCGGGACCGGTGAGGGGAGGGTGCGGCTGCGGCCGCCGACGGGCGGGGAGCCGTGGGAGGCGCTGCCGTGTGATGTGCGGCCGGCGACGGACCAGGACGCGTGGCGGGTGTACCGGCCGTCGCGGTGCGCGGAGTGCCGGGACATCAAGCGGAGGCGCAGCCTCGCGCTGGCGGCGAACGACCTGAAGACGGCGGTGGAGCTGACCGAGGCCATGGGGGTCCATCTCCGCCTGGTGCACGCGTAACAGGCGGCCCAGCAGGCCCCGGGTATGAAAAAAACATACCCGGGGCCTGCTCGCATTCATCCCTCAACTCGTGCCCGGCTCACTGCCGGGCCGCACCTGTTACCTGGGACCGTCGACACCGTCACCGGGGGAACCCGGGCGGGTGTTCGTACAGCGGATGTGAGGGATCCCCATGAGCGGTGCTGCCATTGCCCTGAGACCGGGTACGGAGCGGGGCGTGCGGCCCGCCGTGATGCCGACCGGGGACGGGACACGGCCCCGGCTCCGGGCGCGGGCACAGGCGCGGACGCGCACGCAGGACGACGTGCTGGCCGAACTGTGCGGCGTCGCGCTGGCGACGCTGGCGCGCAGTGACCAGCGGCGGCACGGCGAGGCGTACCTGCGCGGGCTGCTGCGGGCGCGGGGGCGGAAGTCGATCCGCAACATCGCGGGGCTGGCGGGCGGGGCGGCGCCGGAGCAGAGCCTGCACCACTTCGTCTCCAGTTCGCCGTGGGACTGGCGGCCGATGCGGCAGGCGCTGGCGCACCACCTCGTACGGACACTCGCGCCGCAGGCGTGGGTGGTGCGGCCGATGGTGATACCGAAGGCCGGGGAGAACTCGGTGGGGGTCGAGCGGCGGTTCTTCGCGGAGGCGGGGCAGGTCCTCAACGCCCAGCAGGCGGTGGGTGTCTGGGCGGCGTCCGCGTACCGCAGCGCGCCGGTCAACTGGCGGTTGCTGCTGTCGGAGGCGTGGCTGGGGGACCCGGTGCGGCGCGGGCAGGCGGCGATCCCGGACGCGGTGCGGACGGAGACGCCGGGGGAGTGCGCGGTGGAGGCGTACGCCGGGATGATGCGCGACTGGGGCCTGCCGGTGCGCCCCCTGGTGCTGGACGCGCGGGAGCCGGACGCGCTGGCGGCACTGCACCGGCTGCGCGCCTGCGGGGTGCCCGTACTGGCGCGGGTGAGCGGTTCGCTGCGGCTGGCGGTGTCGGACTCGCCGCTGTCGGGGCGCGAGACGCGGTTGGTGCCCGCATCGCTGGTGATGGCGGGCGCGCGGGAGTTGCGCCGGCCGGTGATCTGGCGGCACGACCCGGGCTCGGACGCGTTGGGCACGTCGCTCACCGCCGGGGTACGGGTGGGGCTGCCGGTGGCGCAGGGAGGCGCGGGCCGGGGGCGGTTGCGGGAGATGCTGCTGGTGGGCATGGGGGAGAACGCGGACCGCTGGCCGGCCGAACTGTGGCTGACGGACCTGGTGAACGTGGCGCCGGCCACGCTCGTCCGGCTGAGCGGACTGCTGCACCGGGTGGACCGCGACTTCACGTGCGTCGCCGACCGGGTGGGCATCCGGGACTTCACCGGGCGGTCGTTCGGCGGCTGGCACCGGCATACGACGCTCGCGTCCGTCGCCCACGCCGTCGCCCTGCTGACCCCGCCGGCCGACCCGGCGGGCGACGACGGTGCGTGCCTGCCGGGCAGGGATTCAGGCCCGGGTGGTGCGGGCCGCCGCGGCCGGTGAAAAGCGGCCGGTGAAAAAGAACGTGTCATCTGAAAGAGACCGCGTCATGTGAAAACTTCACACCACCGGGATGACCGTATGGCTGTCACCTGATGGGCGACTGATCGCATACTGAGCGCGACAGGGGGGCCGGGGGGAGAGGGACGATGCAGATCGGCACCGGGCACCGCGTGCTGCACCTGTGGTCACTGAGCGAGGACGTGGTGGTCGAGCACCGGGCCGGCGGTGCGATGGTGATCAGGGGCCGCTGGGGGGCGGAGTGGATCGACCGGCCGGTGCCCGCGGTGCGGGAGGCGCTGCGGCGGATGGAGCTGGGGCCGGTCCTGCTGGCGAACGTAGAGACGGGGAAGCGGGGCGGCGGCGGACCCGGGCAGCTTCCGGGCTCCGGGCCGGGCTCCGGCCCCGGTCAGGGCTCCGGCCCCGGTCAGGGTCGCGGGCGGCGGCGGGGCGACGGGCCGGACCCGGGCCGGGTCATCATGATGCGGGTGGTGGGCCGGCTGTCGCACCTGATCGTGCGGACGCTCGGCGTGGACGACCTCAAGGGCCCTTTACTCTCCGTCTCCCCGGTGGCCAGGACCGCCTCGTTCGCACCGGCCCGGCTCCCGGAGGAGACCCCCGTACGGCTGCCGGCCGACGCCGTACTGACGCCCTGGCGGTCCGGGTTCACGCTGGAACGCGCCGACGCCCGGTACCGCGTGGTGCTGCACCGGCCGGAGGCCGTGTGGGTGCTCGGCATGCTCGCCTGGCCGGTGACGCCCGAAGCGGCGTCCGCCGGGCTGCCGTTGCCGCGGGAGATGACCCAGGAGATTCTGGCCTATCTGGCCGCGGCGGAGATGCTCGCGCCGGCGGGGGAGCGGGGCAGGCTGCGGGTGGGGTGAGGGTGTGCCGCGCGACCGTCCCGCGGCCGTCCCGGCTGTCCGTCGCGGCACGCGTCCCCTCTCACCCGCAGCTCTCCCGCCACCCGCGTCTCACGCGACTCGTCCGCCCCCCCGCGCGCAAGCTCCGGGCGTTCCGCTGGCCGTTCCACCTCGGCGTCCCACCCCGGCGTTCCAGGCGGACCCCGTCTCCCCTGCCTGTGGCCCGCGTTCACGTTCCCGTGTCCCGAAGTAGCCGGTCCGCATGGCGGCCGGACGGCGTTGTCCCGCAAGCTCGGGTGATCACACGTTCAGGACGGGACCCACGTGACACGTGAAGGAGCGCCTTCCTTGACCACTCACCTTCGACGCACCACCGGCCCGCGGGCGGTGCTCGCGCTGCTGGCGGCACTGTGCGGGATCGTCGGCGCCACCGCGCTCGGACCGACGCCGGCGGCGGCGGCCGACCAGCGGCACGCGATCTACGCCATCGCGCACCGCGTCGACACCGTGGAAGGCGTGGACGCCGCGCTCAACCACGGTGCCAACGCCATCGAGATCGACGTCTGCGCCTGGTGGAACCCCAACGAATGGCGCGCCTACCACGACTGCTCCTCGGCCGGCGAGAACCGGCGGGGCCCCAGCTTCGACAGCATGATCGACCGCATCCTCTCCAACGCCAACGCGGGGCGCCGGCTGGCCTTGGTCTGGCTGGACATCAAGGACCCCAACTACTGCGGCGAACAGCCCAACCGCACCTGCAGCGTCGCCGGGCTGCGCGACAAGGCGCAGCGGCTGACGGCCGCGGGGATCCAGGTGCTGTACGGCTTCTACGAGTACCACGGCGGCAGCAACCCGGACGTCGGCGGCCGGGGCTGGAAGAGCCTGGAGGGAAAGCTGGGCAAGCTGGAGGGCATCACGACGACCGGGGCCCGCGACAAGGTGATCGACGCCTTCAACCGGTCCGGCGCCGGGTTCCCGAACGGCCGCCGGGTGATGGACTACGGCGACACCAACATCCCCAACGGCTTCGGCAACTGTACGGAACCCTCCTACAACACCTGTGCCGAACTGAAGAAGGGCGCCGCGGACCGCTCCGCCGGCCGCCTCGCGGCCACGCTGTCCTGGACGACCACGTACAACGACCCGTGGTACGTCGACAAGCTGCTGGGCGACGCGCGGGTGGACGGCATCATCGCGGGCTACGGCCACTTCACCGGTGAGCACGAGTACGACAACGGCTGGCAGTGCGCCAACGCCATCAAGCTCATCCGCGACTGGGTGGGCCGCCACGGCGGGACGCACCGGATGGCCACCAGCGCGGACCGCCTGTTCAAGTAGAGCTGTTCAGGCAGCTCCAGGCAGCGACCGCGGGCTCCATACCGCCCTGTACCGCCCTGTGTCCACGACCCGAGTTCAGGGCGGGTCGTGGACACAGGGCTTCCGCCGTCGCCGGGGCGGCTGTCGCCTACGTGAGCCAGCCCGAGTCCCGGGCGATCCGGATGGCGTCCACCCGGTTGCGGGCGTTGAGCTTGGTGACCACGGTCGTCAGGTAGTTGCGGACGGTCCCCGCGGAGAGGTGGAGCCGGGACGCGATCTCCCCGGCCTCGGCGCCCTCCGCCGCCAGGCGCAGCACCTCGGTCTCGCGGGCGGTCAGCGGGCTCTCGGCACCGCCCCAGGCGGCGAGGGCCAGTTCGGGGTCGATGGAGCGCCGGCCCTCGGCCACCCGGCGGATGGCGGTGGCGAGTTCGTCCGGCGGCGCGTCCTTGAGGAGGTAGCCGGAGACGTGGGCGGCGAGGGCGCGGCGCAGGGTGCCGGGACGGCCGAGGTTGGTGAGGATGAGAGTGCGGCACTCGGGCAGCCGCTCGCGCAACTCGGCGGCGGCGGTGAGCCCGTCGGTCCCCGGCAGGTCGATGTCGATGACCGCCACGTCGGGCCGGTGCCGGAGCGCGGCCTCGACGATCTCGTCACCACGCTCCAGCTGGCACACGACCTCGATGTCCGGTTCGAGGTCGAGCAGGGCCACGAGCGCTCCGCGGACCATGTGCATGTCCTCGGCCAGAAGTATCCGTATCACGGGGTGCCCTCGTCTGTAGCGTGCCGCGGGACCGGCGTCCGATGAGGTCCCGCAAGGTCCGTGATCTTATCAACGCGCCGCCAACGCACGCTCCTTTACGGGGGCCCCGGGGTGGGAGGGGAGCGTGGGGCACCGCGCGGGAGCCTCCGCGGTCAACCGGAACGTTCCGTTCTCCCCATGCCCGTACCTCAGCCGCCCGCCGATCGCCTCCAGCCGCGCGGTGAGGTTGCCGAGACCGCTGCCGCCGTCGGGCGAGGGGTCGCGGTGGGCGGCTGCGGCACCGTCGTTGCGAACCGTCAGCCGGACACGGCCGTCGGACGTCCGGGTCACGGAGAGCGTGCAGTGCCGCGCCTTGCTGTGGCGCAGCAGGTTGGTGACGGCCTCGCGCAGCACGGTGGCGAGCACGGTGTCCGCCTCCGGTCCGACGGAACCGGGCGCGCACTCGACGTACAGGGCGATCCCTGCGGAGGACAACACCGAGCGCGCGGAGGCGATCTCGTCCTCCAGGCACAGATCGCGGTAGCCGCTGACGACGGTCCGTACGTCGGCGAGCGACTGCCGGGCGACGGCCAGCACCTCGTCGGCCTCCGCCATCGCCTGCTCGGGCCGGACCGGGATGAGGCGGCGGACCAGCTCGCTCTTGAGCGTGATGGAGGAGAGGCTGTAGCCGAGGAGATCGTGCAGGTCGCGGGCGAAGCGCAGTCGCTCCTGGGCGACGGCGGCGCGGGCGAGTTCGTCGCGGGTGCGGTGCAACTGCCAGATCACGTCGTAGAAATGGGCGATCGCATAGACGACGATGCCGCAGAGCAGCGTGGACTGGCCGTAGTAGTAGCACCACGAGCCGGCCTGGCCGCCGAAGCAGGCGGAGACGGGCAGGCTCAGCCCCGCCACCCAGTACAGCACCCAGGCCGGCCGGGAGGGCAGGAGCAGCAGCAGCGAGCCGCAGAAGAATCCGGCCATGGACCCCCACCACTGCCCGAGCACGACGACCGGCAGGTAGGCCAGCACCCCTTGGACGCCCAGGGTGACGTACGCGCGGCGGCCCAGCCGGCGGCGGGCGCGCGGGCAGAAGTGGACGCACTGGATCGCCGCGCTCACGACCAGGCCGGTGAGGCAGGCCAGGGTGGCGGTGGCGGACAGGTCCCGGCGCAGGATGTTCATGGCGATGGTCACCACGTAGTTCACCAGCACGGCGACGGAGATGCCCAGCGCCGTCCGGGACGCCGGCGTGGGGAAGAGGCTTCCGCGGTCGTTCGGGCGGTGGTGCGCGGTGGGCGCCTCCGCGTGTTCGGCCGGCACCTCGGCGACCAGGCGGAACCTGCCGTCGGCGGTACGGTCCGCGGTCAGGCCGCCGCCGAGGGCCCGGAGCCGGGCGGCCAGGCTGCCCAGCCCGGTGCCGTCGCCCTCGGAGGGAGCGAGCGGGGCGGAAGCGGCGCCGTCGTTGGTCACCGACAGGCGGATTACCCCGTGCTCCGTGCGGGCGGCGGTGATGTCGCAGGTGGTGGCCCGGCTGTGGCGCAGGACGTTGGTGACGGCCTCCCGCAGGACCGCCGCGAGGGCGGTCTCGGCCCGGCGGTCCACGGTCCCCACCGCGACGCGGGTCCGCACGTCGACGTCGGCGGAGCCGAGCACCTCGCGCGCGGAGGTGATCTCGCGCTCCAGCGACATGTCGCGGTAGCCCTTGGTGACGGCACGGACGTTGGAGAGCGCCTGCCGGGAGACGGTCAGCACCCCGGCGACCTCGTCGACGGCCCGGTCGGGGCGGGTGGGGATGAGGCGGCGGACGAGCTCGCTCTTGAGGGTGATGGCGGAAAGGCTGCTGCCGAGCAGGTCGTTCACGTCACGGGCGAAGGCCAGACGTTCCCTGGTCACGGCGGCCTGGGCCAACTCGGTCCGGGCGTCGCGGAGATCGCGGATGCGCTTGGAGAGGTGAGAGAGGCCGAAGACGATGAAACCGCAGCCTTCCATCCCCAGGGTCCAGTAGACGCACTCCACCCACCCGTAGCCGTGGTGGACAGTGATGGCCAGCAGCACGACACCCAGCAGGCCGAACAGCGCCCAGGTCAGGCGGGGCGGCAGCACCACGAGAACCGATCCGACGAAGAGGCCGGCCATCGTCACCCAGTAGAACCCGAAGACCGTGAGCGGCAGAAAGGTGAGGACCCCTTGCGCGGCCAGCGTCAGGTAGGCGCAGCGGCCCAGGCGGCCCCTGATCGTCGACGAGGAGTGGGCGCACTGGAGGCCGCAGAGGACGACGATCACCCCGCCGGCCCAGAACAGCCTGCCCAGGCCCACCACCTCGCTGAGGTTGAGCATGCACATGCTCGGATACGAGATCAGGACGCCGACGAAGAGCATGCGGGCCAGCCAGGGCGTCGGAGGACCCGGGAACTCCGTCGATTCCCGGTGTCGGGTGTCGTCCGGCTCGCCGGCCCCCTGTCTGCCATCCCCCTCGGCGCCGTTTCCCGACCCGCTCGTTCCCCCGAACCGATCGCGAGATCCCATCTGCGACGCCGCCCTCCCCGATCACACGCGTCTCACATGTGACGGCAGCATAAGGGACGTAGGTAAGGGGTCGCAGTAAAGAACGTGTGTTACTTGACCAAAAGTCAGGGTTACCGCCGGTCTGGTAGCCGGGCACGTCGTGGTGGATGGCGCGGAGGCCCAGAAGCGGAATCACGGCAGCCGGATCGACGGCCGGCGGGGAGGGGGGCTCGGTGTCTCGGACGCGCGCGGGCGGCCCGGTGTGGTCCCAAACCGTCGCGACGCCCGACTTGTGGCCGCGACCCGCCCCGGGGCCGCGCCGGTGCCGCAGGCCACCAGGAACCCGGCCTCCCAAGTACTGCTGCTGCCCTTCGTCCCCGACCCCGTACGCCGCGCCTTCTCAGTTCCCCTGCTCGACTGACGGGGCGCTGCCTGTCTCGGCTGGGGGCAAGCTGGACTACTTTCCGGCATTGCCGACGACCTGAGGTGCGGGGCTCGCGGGCCTCGAATGAGCTGAGGGGCGGGAGCCGTCGACGGCTCCCGCCCCTCATTTCACCGGGACGCGAAAGAGCTACAGCCCCAGCTCCCTGCGCGTATGGTCATCCACTTCGACGGCGTAGAACCGCACCATCTTCGCGGCCTCTTCCCGCGTTCGCTCTCCCATGAACGGAAGCGCTGTCACCAGCATGTTCGTCGCGTCGAGAAGCGGCTCCAAACACTGGAAACACGCAGCCGATCGAATCCCGTCCTCCGGACTCTCCAGCAGCTTCTCGACGAAGGCGAAGCAGCGCGCCACGAGATCGCGATCCGGATCTTCCGCACGAATCTGAGGCATCAGAAGCTGGTAGGACAGTACCCATCCGAGGAGATTGAAGTAGCCGAGCGTGAAATCTTCGTCACGAAGCGCCTCGTGGAGCGGCATATCGGTCTCCTCCTGGAGCAGACTCGCCGTCTCGGGCACAACATCGACCATAAGAGCCAGGGCTTGACTGTAGGAAGTTACGATCACGAGGTACCCCCCTTTTTTTCGTGGGCTTTGGCCGCACGCTCGAATCCGTGCCGCTGCACAAGCGCGGCGGGCCTCGATGCTGTCGCATGACCCGATGGCCCGACTCTTCACCGGGCGTGTGGCGACGCGCCACCACCGGCATCCTGTGCCACGCCACCCGCTGGGACGAAGTCGTCGTCCATCTCGGCCACGAGCACCTCCGCCGGCGCGACCTCCGGCATGCCGGTCTGAGGTGGACGGCCGACGCCGGCGTCCCCGTGCTCCGCGTGATGGCCGGACACGGTTCGATCACCGCCACCCGGGGTACCTGCACCCGGCCGCTTGTCAATCAACCTGACCGCCGCCGCCTCAGCTGTTGCCCCGCCGAAGAGGCCCCTGGCCCCAAGGTGGTCCCAAAGCCCGCGCCCGTTCCTGCGAAGCGGCTGCCGACCCTTACGAAAGAAGCCTCTGACCTGCGGTTTCCCGCTGATCAGAGGCTTCTTTCACCGTGTCGGGACGGCGGGATTTGAACCCACGACCCCTTGACCCCCAGTCAAGTGCGCTACCAAGCTGCGCCACGTCCCGTTTGCCCGTTCCCTCCGGTTTTCGTCCCGGTGGGGCGTGCAGAAAGAAAATATCCTGTTCCGCGCCGTGATCCAAATCCGGGGGCGGGCGGGCTCCCCGGAGGGCCGGGGAGGGAGGCCCCTCCGAGGTCAGCGGGAGGCCGTCAGGAACCAGCGGACCCGTTTGACCTGCCCCTCGCCCGGCCCGGCCGCGGCCCGCTCCAGCAACGCGTCCAGCTCGGCGCGCCGGGGCCCGGGCAGGGCCCGGTAGGCCGCCCGGGCGCCGGCGGGAGCCCAGCCGCCGAGGGCGGTCAGGGCCCGCTCGCGCAGCATCGGATCCTCGGCGTCCGACAGCCGGAGGAAGCAGCGCAACCGGGCGGTCGAGTGGTGCGCGGACAGCAGCCGGAAGGCGGAGACGCGGACGTGCCGGGGGCGGTCGTCCGTCAGCCGGTCGTACAGCCAGTCCTCGGGGAGCCGGGCGGCGGCGGGCAGGAGCGCCGTCGTCGCCTCGCGGACGACGGAGGCCGACGGGTCGTCCAGCAGCGGTTCCAGCCGCGCGGGCTCGCACGCGTCCAGTGCGCGCAGGGCGGCGACGGCCTTCGCCCGTACGGCCGGGCGCGGGTGGCCCAGCAGCGGCCACAGCAGCGCCGCGTCCGCGCGCGTCCCGGTCTCGCCCAGCCCGGCGGGCGCGCCGGGGAGGACGTCGGGGCCGGCGCAGGCGGCCCGGTGCAGCGGCAGCGGGTCCACGCCGTGCCGCCGCAGCACCCAGCGGGCGCAGGCGCGGACCAGCCCGGAGCGGTCGGTGAGGAAGCGGGCCGCCTCCTCGGTCTCGCCGGTCCGCCGCAACGCGGTCACGGCGGCGGCGCGGACGCGCGGCTGCCGGGAGGCCAGCAGCGGGCGCAGGACGCCGTCGGGGTCACCGTCCCGGGTACGGGCGAGCGCGGCGTCCGCGCACAGGTCCTGGACGACGACGTCGGGGTCCGTGGCCGCGGCCCGCGCCAGCTCGGCGGCGGACAGGTGCTCCTCCTCGATGGCCACCCGGTACCCCAGCCGGCGGGCTTCCCGGTCCGGGCACGCCAGCAGCACGTCGATCCGCTCGGGGCTCCGGACGAACGACATGACCAGGTCACGGGCGAAGTCGCCCCGCTGCCGGACGGCCGCGCGCAGAGCGGTGGCCGCGACGAGCGCCACGACGCTCGGCGGGGTGCCGGGCAGTGACCCGGCCAGCACCCTCCGCGCCTCCTCCCGCACCGGCCCCGCCCAGTCCGCGCACCGCAGCACCACCAGCGCCGGGAACCGGGCCGCTTCCGGCCGCCACAGCGCCGCCTCGCGCACCCGCCCGTCGGGATGGCACAGCGCGACCGCCACCGCCGCGCCGCCGGGCGCGGACTCGCCGGTGCGCAGCCAGTCGACGGACGGGTTTTCCCAGAGCAGGCGCTCGCGCACGCCGTAGTCGAAGTCGATCCATGCCGCCGCATCGGCGGCGTCGAACGGGACGTCGTCCCCGGAGCGGGCGGCCCGTAGGGTCGCGTAGGCGAGGCCGTACTCGCGGTTCATAGAGGGGAGTGCTCCCGTTCCGGTCGTTTCGATCGTCCAAAGGTGATCGTAGATCCGGCGGGAAAGGGGGACGGGCCGGGTCGGGCTCAGCTCCGGCGCTTGAAGGAGGCGGTGGGGATCTCGATCTCGGCGCCGTCCTGCAGGCGCAGCGGGATGGTGTCGCCGTACTTGTACGTCTGCCGGGAGGCGTAAGCGTCGTCCCTGGGGTTGGTGAGCAGGTCGCACTCGCCGCGGAACGGGTCGATGATGAGGTACGCGGGCACGCCGAAGCGGGCGTACTGCCGCGTCTTGACCACGTAGTCGTTCTTGTCGTTCTTCGACGAGACGATCTCGATCGCGGCCAAGAGATCTTCATGCGAGTACGGGTCTGTCGATCCGTCGTCGGTGATCGCCACGTCCGGGCACCGATCGGGCTCCCCGGGGAAGCCGAACTCCACATCATTCAGGACGCGTTGCCTGTCGACACCGGACGCGACGATTGCGGTCTGGACGTCGAAGACGGTCCAGCTCCGAACGCTGCTCTGCGGAGTCATGATGACCCGGTCCCCCACTGCCTCGATCTTGAAGCCCTTGAGCAGCGGCGACACGCGTTCGATGGCGTTCCGCATGGATTCGATCCCCGCGTCGTGCGGGGACTCCATCCGCGCGTTGTGCGGGCGCTCAAGCTGCGCAGTCATGGTCTGCCTCCCCTACTCGGGCCTCGCGATACTCGCATCGTAGAACGCCCCGCCGATACCCGTGCCCGCTTGATTCACCCTTTCGAGCCCTTGACGAAACATACGGCGCACTGCATAGTTATGCCTACCACCGCATGTGATGCACGTAAGGAGAATCCCGTGACCGAGCGCGTCGTACTCGCCTACTCGGGCGGCCTGGACACCTCCGTCGCCATCGGCTGGATCGCCGAGGAGACGGGCGCCGAGGTCATCGCCGTCGCCGTGGACGTCGGCCAGGGCGGCGAGGACCTGGACGTCATCCGCAAGCGCGCGCTCGCCTGCGGTGCGGTGGAGGCGGAGGTCGCCGACGCCAAGGACGAGTTCGCCGAGGAGTACTGCCTCCCGGCGATCAAGGCCAACGCCCTCTACATGGACCGGTACCCGCTGGTCTCCGCCCTCTCCCGGCCGACGATCGTCAAGCACCTCGTCGCCGCCGCGCGGAAGCACGGCGCCACCACGGTCGCCCACGGCTGCACCGGCAAGGGCAACGACCAGGTGCGGTTCGAGGCCGGGATCTCCTCGCTCGCGCCGGACCTGAAGTGCATCGCGCCCGTC
Source organism: Streptomyces mobaraensis (assembly GCF_020099395.1). Taxonomy (NCBI): domain Bacteria; kingdom Bacillati; phylum Actinomycetota; class Actinomycetes; order Kitasatosporales; family Streptomycetaceae; genus Streptomyces; species Streptomyces mobaraensis. Next base: position 6,201,040 of record NZ_CP083590.1, read on the forward strand.
CGGGACTACGCCATGACCCGGGACAAGGCCATCGCCTTCTGCGAGGCCAAGGGCCTGCCGATCGCCACCACCAAGAAGTCGCCGTACTCGATCGACCAGAACGTCTTCGGCCGGGCCGTCGAGACCGGCTTCCTGGAGGACATCTGGAACGCGCCCATCGAGGACGTCTACGACTACACGGCCAACCCGGCCACCCCGCGCGACGCCGACGAGGTCGTCATCACCTTCGAGGCCGGCGTCCCGGTCGCGATCGACGGCCAGGCCGTCACCGTCCTCCAGGCGATCCAGCAGCTCAACGAGCGGGCGGGCGCCCAGGGCATCGGCCGGATCGACATGGTCGAGGACCGGCTCGTGGGCATCAAGTCCCGGGAGATCTACGAGGCGCCCGGCGCCATCGCGCTGATCACCGCCCACCAGGAGCTGGAGAGCGTCACCGTCGAGCGCGAACTCGCCCGCTACAAGCGGCAGGTCGAGCAGCGGTGGAGCGAACTGGTCTACGACGGGCTGTGGTTCTCGCCGCTCAAGCGGGCGCTGGACGGTTTCATCGCCGAGGCCAACGAGCACGTCAGCGGCGACATCCGGATGACCCTGCACGGCGGCCGGGCCGTCGTCACCGGCCGGAAGTCCGCCAAGTCGCTCTACGACTTCAACCTCGCCACCTACGACACGGGTGACACCTTCGACCAGTCGCTCTCCAAGGGCTTCATCGAGATCTTCGGCCTCTCGTCGAAGATCGCCGCCAAGCGGGACCTGGTCTGACCGACGGGCCGGCCGCCGTATCCCTCCGCCCGACACCCCGACGGCGGCCGGCCGCCCTCCATCACCACCCACGAGGAGCACGCACGTGAGCACCGGCACCAACGACGATGTCCGCCTCTGGGGCGGCCGCTTCGCCGACGGCCCGGCCGAGGCGCTGGCCAAGCTGTCCGCGTCCGTCCACTTCGACTGGCGCCTGGCCCCCTACGACATCGCCGGTTCCCGCGCCCACGCCCGCGTGCTGCACCAGGCCGGCCTGCTGACCGCCGACGAGCTCGCCGCGATGCTGGACGGGCTCGACCGGCTGGAGGCCGACGTGGCCACCGGCGCCTTCACCGGCACCGTCGCCGACGAGGACGTCCACACCGCGCTGGAGCGCGGCCTCCTCGAACGGCTCGGCCCCGACCTCGGCGGCAAGCTGCGCGCCGGACGCTCCCGCAACGACCAGGTCGCCACCCTCTTCCGGATGTACCTGCGCGACCACGCGCGGATCATCGGCGGACTGCTCACCGAGCTCCAGGAAGCGCTCGTCGGCCTCGCCGAGGCACACCAGGACGTGGCGATGCCCGGCCGGACCCACCTCCAGCACGCCCAGCCCGTCCTCTTCGCCCACCACGTCCTCGCCCACGTCCAGGCGCTCGGCCGGGACGCGGAACGGCTGCGGCAGTGGGACGAGCGGACGGCCGTCTCCCCGTACGGCGCCGGCGCCCTCGCCGGGTCCTCACTCGGCCTCGACCCGGAGGCGGTCGCCGCCGACCTCGGCTTCGAGCGCGGCTCGGTGGGCAACTCCATCGACGGCACGGCGTCCCGGGACTTCGTCGCCGAGTTCGCGTTCATCACGGCGATGATCGGGATCGATCTCTCGCGGATCGCCGAGGAGATCATCATCTGGAACACGAAGGAGTTCTCCTTCGTCACCCTCCACGACGCGTTCTCGACCGGCTCGTCGATCATGCCGCAGAAGAAGAACCCGGACATCGCGGAGCTGGCGCGCGGCAAGTCGGGGCGGCTGATCGGCAATCTGACCGGGCTGCTCGCGACGCTCAAGGCGCTGCCGCTCGCCTACAACCGCGACCTCCAGGAGGACAAGGAGCCGGTCTTCGACTCCTGCGACCAGCTGGAGATCCTGCTGCCCGCCTTCACCGGGATGATGGCGACGCTCACCGTGCACCGGGAGCGCATGGAGGAGCTGGCGCCTGCCGGGTTCTCGCTGGCCACGGACATCGCGGAGTGGCTGGTGCGGCAGGGGGTGCCGTTCCGGGTGGCGCATGAGGTGGCGGGGGAGTGCGTGAAGGTGTGTGAGCGGCGGGGGATCGAGCTCGACGGGCTCACGGACGAGGAGTTCGCGGCGATCTCGCCGCATTTGACGCCGGAGGTGCGGACCGTTCTGGACGTTCCGGGGTCGCTCGCTTCCCGTAGCGGGCGGGGCGGTACGGCGCCTTCCGCGGTCGCCGCGCAGCTGGCCGAGGTGAAGGCGGAGCTGGTGGTGCAGCGGGAGTGGGCGGGCGCGAAGCGGCGGGGGTGACCCCTGCGGGGGGTGTGCCCCGGTCCCGCCCTTTCGCCGTTTCCTGGGGCTGCGCCCCAGACCCCCTTGTCGCGGCTGCGCCGCTCGTCCTCAAACGCCGGACGGGCTGAATTCAGCCCGTTGGGGGTCCCCCCTCTGGGGGAGTTTGAGGACAACCGCGCGGAGCGCGGTTTCGGGGGTGCGGGGGCTTGCCCCCGCAAGAAACGGTGAAGGGGCGGGACCGGGGCACCCTCACCGCGCGCAGCGCGAGACATCACAGCCCCGAATGAGACATGAACGTCTCATTCGGGTTACCCTCGTCTCATGAGGCTCGACCGACAGCACGTACTGAACGCGGCCGCGTCCCTGCTCACCCGCAAGGCGACGGCCTCCATGGACGAGATCGCGAGAGCGGCGGGGATCAGCCGGGCCACGCTGCACCGGCACTTCGCCGGGCGTGACGCGCTCGTCCGGGCGCTGGAGGACCTGGGGATCGAGCAGTTCGAGCGGGCGCTCGACGCGGCGCGGCCGGAGGAGGGGGACGCGGCCGAGGCGGTCGCCCGGCTGATCGCCCTGTCCGAGCCGGTCTCCGGCATCCTCGCGTTCCTCTTCACCGAGAACCAGCTCTACGAGAACGGCGGCAACGAGGGCTGGAAGCGGCTCGACACCCGCGTCCAGCGGCTCTTCACCCGGGGCCAGGAGGAGGGCGCGATCCGTCTGGACCTCTCGGCCGCCTGGCTCACCGAGGCGCTCTACGGGCTGATCGGCATCGGCGCCTGGGCGGTCCAGGACGGCCGGGTGGCGGCCAAGGACCGCACCCGGATGGTCTCCGAGCTGCTGCTCGGCGGCGCGCGACGGAGGATGGAACGATGAGCGGCCAGCGAACGATCACCCAGCCCTCGAACGCCCCCGGGTCCGGGGAGGCCCCCTACCGGGGCCGCTGGCTGGCCCTCGCCGTCCTCGTCCTGGCCGTGCTGCTGGTCGCCGTCGACGCCACCGTCCTCGGCCTGGCGACCCCGTTCCTCAGCGAGGACCTGAAGCCCACGGGCACGCAGCTGCTGTGGATCGGCGACATCTACTCCTTCGTCATCGCCGGTCTGCTGGTCTCCATGGGCAGCCTGGGCGACCGCATCGGACGCAAGAAGCTGCTGCTCAGCGGTGCCGTCGCGTTCGGCGCGGTGTCGGTCCTCAACGCGTACGCCTCCAGCCCGGAGATGATGATCGCCGCCCGTGCGCTGCTGGGCGTCGCCGGCGCGACCCTGATGCCGTCCACCCTGGCGCTGATCCGCAACCTCTTCCACGACCCGCGCGAACGCAGCCTCGCCATCGGCATCTGGGGCGCGATGGCCTCCGCCGGCGCGGCCGTGGGCCCGGTGGTCGGCGGGTTCCTGCTGGAGAACTACTGGTGGGGCTCGGTCTTCCTGATCAACCTGCCGGTCATGGCGGTGCTGGTGCTCGTCGGCGTCAAGCTGCTGCCCGAGTCGCGCGACCCGTCGCCCGGTCCCTGGGACCTGCTGAGCGTCGTCCTGTCGATGGCCGGCATCGTGGGCGTCGTCTACGCGATCAAGGAGGGCGCCACGCACGGGATCAGCGCCGGGATCGCCGTCGCGGCGGTCGTCGGCGTGGGGGCCCTGGCCTGGTTCGTCCGCCGGCAGCTCCGGCTGCCCGCGCCCCTGCTGGACATGCGCCTCTTCCGCAACCGGGGCTTCTCGGCCGCCGTCCTGGCCGACCTGCTGACGGTGCTGGGCCTGTCCGGCATGGTCTTCTTCCTGTCGCAGTTCCTCCAGCTGGTGCAGGACCGCGACCCGCTGGAGGCCGGCCTGGCCGAACTCCCGGCCGCCGTCGGCGCGGTGACGGCCGGCCTGCTCGCCGGGCAGGCGGCCCGCCGCTGGTCGGTACGGTCGGTGGTGGGCGGCGGCCTGGCGGCGATCGGCGTCGCCCTCGCCGTCATCGCCACCCTGCGGACCGACACCTCCTACCCGCTGCTCGGGGCGGTCCTGCTGGTCGTCGGCGTCGGCGCGGGCTTCTCGTTCACCGTCACCGCCGACGTCATCCTCTCCAGCGTTCCCAGGGAGCAGGCCGGCGCCGCCTCGGCCGTCTCCGAGACGGCGTACGAACTGGGCGCGGCGCTCGGCATCGCGCTGCTGGGCTCGATCGTCACCGGCGTCTACCGGGACTTCACCGTCCCGGCCGGGGTGCCGTCGGCTGCCGCGGCGGACGCGCACGAGTCGCTGGGCGGGGCGGTCAAGGCGGCGATGACGCTGCCGGCCGACGCCGGGTCCGCTCTGCTGAGCTCCGCGCAGCACGCGTTCGTCGACGGGCTGCGGCTGGCGTCCGCGGTCGGCGCGGTGGTGCTGCTGGGGACGGCGGTGGCGGCGTGGTTCCTGCTGCGCGGACAGCGCCTGGAGGACAGCGCGGACGGGGACGTCGAGCACTGACACCGCTTGTGAGCGGAAGAGGGCTCGGATGAGCTAACCGCACACGGGCCGGGGCGGCAAGCCCCGGCCCGTGTGACTTTTTCCGGCGGTTCCGTCCCTTGACGGTTTCCTTACCCGCAGGAACGATCTGCGACTACCGGTCGGTATTGCCGAACGCGGTTCGGCGAGAAGTATCCGGCGCCCTCAGTCGACGTCGTCCTTGTGCGGAAGGAACCCCCATGCGTCTGCGCACCAAAGTGAGAGCCCTGCTCGCCGCGGCGGCCACCGCGACCCTGACCCTCACCGGAATGTCCGCCACGGCGGCCCCCGCCGCGGCGTCGGTGCTCGACATCCCGCCCAAGGGCGCCAACGACTGGTCCTGCAAGCCGGATTCGGCCCACCCGGAGCCCGTCGTCCTGGTCAACGGCACGTTCAAGCTCATGGCGGAGAACTGGGCCAAGCTCTCCCCGAAGCTGAAGGAGAACGGCTACTGCGTCTTCGCCTTCAACTACGGGCACATGGAGACCGACCCCATCCCGCAGGCGGCGGCCGAACTCCGCGACTTCGTCGAGGCCGTCCGCGGCGCGACCGGCGCGGCCAAGGTCGACATCGTCGGCCACAGCCAGGGCGGCATGATGCCGCGCTACTACGTGAAGTTCCTCGGCGGCGCCGACAAGGTGGACGACCTCATCGGCATCGTCCCCTCCAACCACGGCACCAAGAACCCGCTGGCCATCCCCGCCGGGTACACCTTCTGCCCGTCCTGCCTGGACCAGCGCGTCGGATCCGACCTGCTGAAGAAGCTCAACGACGGCGAGGAGACGCCCGCCGGGCCCGACTACACCGTCATCACCACCCGGCACGACGAGGTCGTCATCCCCTACACCAGCGCCCTGCTGACCGGCCCCGCCGAGCGGCTGACCAACGTCGTCCTCCAGGACATGTGCCCGCTCGACCCGTTCATGCACGACCAGGCGACCAAGGACCCGGTCGTCCACCAGTGGGTGCTCAACGCCCTGGCACGGAAAGGCCCCGCCGACCCGGGCTTCAAGCCGCGGTGCCTCGGCGGGGCCTGACGGCCACCGGCCGCCCGGAGGGCGCCCGGCTCAGGCCGCCTTCGCCGCCCGGGCCTTGGTGGCGTACATGTCCACGTACTCCTGGCCGGACAGCCGCATGACGTGGCTCATCACCTCGTCGGTGACGGCCCGCAGGACGTAGCGGTCGCGGTCCATGCCCTCGTAGCGCTCGAAGTCCAGCGGCTCACCGAAGCGGACGGTCACCGGGCTGATGTGCGGGCGGCCCTTGCCGCCCGGCTGCACCTTGTCGGTGCCGATCATCGCGAACGGCACCACGGGCGCGCCGGTCATCAGCGCGAGGCGGGCGACGCCCGTCCGGCCGCGGTACAGGCGGCCGTCGGGGGAGCGGGTGCCCTCCGGGTAGATCGCGAAGATCTTGCCCTCCTCCAGCACCCGACGGCCCGTCATCAGCGCGGCGACCCCGCCGTGACCGCCGTCGCGGTCCACCGGGATCATGCCGGAGGCGCCGAAGAACCAGGCCATCAGCCGGCCCTTGAGCCCCTTGCCCGTCACGTACTCGTCCTTGCCGATGAAGAACACCTGCCGCTTGACCACCAGCGCCAGGAACAGCGAGTCGATGAACGTGACGTGGTTCCCCGCGAGAATGACCGGCCCGGAAGCGGGGATGCGCTCCATGCCCTCGACCTTGGGGCGGTACAGGACGCGCATGAGAAGTCCGAGGAACGCCTTGAGCAGGATGCGGGACACGGATCCTCCGGTCTTGTCTTGGTCTTGTTCGGTTTGGTCGGTCGGTCGACGGCCGGGCGGCCTGGTGGCAGGTGAGGACGATACTCGCGGGTACGGCCTTTCCGCACACCGGGTTAACCGACTCGATACGCAGTGTTGACGTGAGTTTTCACTCCGTTTCGACCATGGCCTTCTGTACGCAAGACGGACGCACCTACGATCTGCGCGTCCGAAAGGGAGCCGGAACCACCGGCTCCGGAACGAAGGAGCGAATGTACATGCAGCAGGAGCAGCGGCCGGGCCGGCGTTCGGTGCTGGGGGCCGCGGCGGCCCTCGGCGCGGGTGCGGTCACCCTCGGCGGCGGCGCGGGCATGGCGGCGGCGGCCCCCTCGGCGGCTTCGGCGACGGCGGCCGGTGACCGGCGGCCGGGCCACGGCCACGGCGGCGGTGGCCTGCGGGACCTGCCGGTGCCCACGGTCGTCGGACACCGCGGCGGCAGCGGATACCGGCCCGAGCACACCCTCGGCTCCTACCGGTTCGCCCTGGAGAACGGCGCGGACGTCATCGAGCAGGACGTCGTCCCCACCAAGGACGGCCATCTCGTCTGTCGCCACGAGAACGACATCACGGGCACCACCGACGTCTCCTCCCGTCCGGAGTTCGCCTCCCGCAAGACCACCAAGACGGTCGACGGTGAGTCCCACACCGGCTGGTTCACCGAGGACTTCACCCTCGCCGAGCTCAAGACCCTGCGTGCGAAGGAACGCCTGCCCCAGGTCCGGCAGCACAACACCCTCTACGACGGCCACTGGACCGTGCCCACCTTCGAGGAGGTCCTCAAGTGGGCCGACGAGGAGGGGCGCAAGCGCGGCCGGCGGATCTGGCTGCACGTCGAGACCAAGCACCCCACCTACTTCCGCAAGCTGGGCCTGGGCCTGGAGGAGCGGCTCGCGAAGCTGCTGCGCCGGTACGGCCGCGCGGGCCGGAACTCGTATACCTTCCTCCAGTCCTTCGAGCCGAGCAGCCTCCAGCGGCTGGGCCGGCTCGGCCTCGACTGCCCGAAGATCCTGCTCCTGGACGACCTGCCCACCCGCCCCTGGGACTTCGTCGAGGCCAAGGACCCGCGCACGGTCGCGGACCTCATCACCCCCAAGGGCCTGAAGTGGGTCTCCGGCTTCGCCCAGGGCATCGGCCCGTGGCTCAACCTGATCATCCCCCGGGACAAGAACGACCGGCTCACCAAGCCCACCACGCTCGTCCGTGACGCGCACGCGGCCGGCCTCGTCCTGCACCCCTACACCATGCGCAACGAAAACAGCTTCCTGCCCGCCGACTTCCGGCGCGGCACCGACCCCAACGCGTACGGCGACGCCATCGGCGCCTTCAAGACCTACTACGCGACGGGGATCGACGGCATCTTCTCGGACAACTGCGACACGGCGGTGCTGGCGCGGGAGGAGTTCCTGAAGGGGCGCAAGGGCTGAAGCCTCCGTTACCCCGGGAATCCCGACGGATTCCACACGGACGAGTGACGCCCGTGAGGGTCGGCAACCGGCGGGACGCGGGCCCACGTCCCGCCGGGCATGACACCGAACGACCTCGTCACCTCGCTCCGGCCGCTGCTGGCCGCCGAATGCGCCGCCGAGGCGCCGGCGGCTGGCATCGACGCGGCCGACCTCGAACAGGCCGTCTGGGTCCGACTGCTGAGCGACCGGAGCGACGGCGTCCCCGGCGGACGGCGCGGACGCCGTCGCCCCGAGCCGCCCGCCCTCCGGTTACGCGCCGCCGTCCGCGCCGAGGCCCGCGCCGCGAGCCGCCTCGCCCGCCGCGAAGTCCCGTACGACCCGATCGCCGCCGAACCGGCCGACCACGCCGGCGCCCTCGAATCCGGTGTCGAACGAGCGGTCCTGGCCGCCGAATCCCGCCGCGAACTCCGCGCCGCGGTCCGCCGCCTCCCCGGCCGCTGCCCCGGCCTGATGCGCGCCCTCCTCTCCCCCGGAGACCCGACCTACCGAGAAATCGCAGGAGAGTTGGGTATCTCACAAGGATCTTTGGGGCCGATCCGTTCCCGTTGCCTGGGATGCCTGCGCAGAATGCTGACGGCGGCGATTGCGGCTCCTGGACCTTGGGGAAGGGAGCGGTAGACAACAGGCGCCACGGAGGCGACGTGTACCGCGGCGGCTCCTGTCAGACGGAACGTACGGGACTGACCAGGGGAGGCATGCGCACATGGGTATGAGCGTGACCATCGCGGCGGCGACCGAGGACGACGCCGAACGGATCCTGAAGCTCCAGTACCTCTGCTACCAGGGGGAGGCCGAGCTGTACGGGGACTACTCCCTCGACCCTCTGACGCAGACCCTCGACGAGCTGCGGGCCGAACTGGCCGCCGGGTGCGTGCTGGTGGCCCGGCTCGGAGAGGAGGTCGTCGGCTCGGTACGGGCCGCGGTCGACGCCGCGTCCGGCACGGCTGTGCTCAGCGGCCTCATCGTCCACCCCCGGCTGCGGCGGCACGGCCTCGGAGGCCGGTTGCTCGCCGCGATCGAAGAACGCCTCGCCGCGGACGGCTCTGTACGGCGCTTCCGCCTCGCCGTCGGGCGCCGGAGCGAGTTGACGCTGCGGCTGTGCAGGAAGCGGGGGTATGAGGCGGTGGGGACGGAAGTGGTCAGTAAGGCGCTGACGGTGGTGACGCTCGAGAAGTCGGCTGAGGTGGGGGAGCTGGCCGCGGCTGGGTGAGGGTCGCCCCGGTCCCTCCCCCAGAGGGGGCACCCCCATTCGCCGTTTCCTGGGGCGCTTCGGGGGTGCGGGGACCGGCCCCCGCGAGAAACGGAGAAAGGGCGGGACCGGGGCAACCTCACCGCGCAGCGGAAACCGGCGCCCGCCGCAACCACACCATCGCCGTCACCGGCAGGATCACCGGAATGAACAGGTACCCCATCCCGTAGTCCGACCACACGGTCGCGTCGGGGAACGCCCCAGGATCCGCGAGGGTCCACGTCCCCACCGTGAGTACCCCGAGCAACTCCAGCGCGCAGCACACCAACGCCACCCGCCGAGCCCCCTCCCCACCCCGCACCAGCGAGTACGTGATGAACGCGTACACCACGGCGGCGACAGCCGACAGCACGTACGCCAACGGCGCGTCCCCGAAGTGCAGAGCCATCTGCACGATGGACCGCGACGCCGCCGCCACGGTGAACACCCCGTACAGCCAGACCAGCAGTCGGCCCGGGCCCTTGCCCAGGCCGCCGCCCTCGGCGGTGGTGGCGGGTTCGGTCACGGTCAGCCTCCCCAGATGTCGTAGAGCCGTACCTGGAGTACGGCGAGGATGACGGCGCCGGCGGCCACGGTGGCGGACCCCCAGCGGGTGCGTTCGGCGAGTGACATGAATCCGGCGCCCGGCACGCACGCGGCGGCGCCCAGGAGGTACGCCACGAAGAGGGCGGTGCCCTTCACGGGCCGCTCGCCCCGGGTGAGCTGCACCACGCCGACGACCAGCTGGGCGAGGGCGAGGACGGAGACGACGGCCATGCCGATGAAGTGCCAGTCCTTGGTCGGCTGGTCGCGGTACGCGGCGTGGCCGCACCAGGCGGCGAGCGCGAGAGCGGTCACACCGACCGCGAGCGTCAGCGCGTCGATCACCGTGACCCCCGGGCGGCACCGGCGTGCGGATGGGGCGTGACAGGCATGGGGACGACTTTAGACGGCCCCCGCGCGCCCGCCGCGCCCGGCCCGCACTGTCCACGGGGTGACCGGAGATGTCCGCCATTCGGACAACCTTGGCCTGTTCGCGCGTACGTCTGTTTTACTTGCCCGCATGACCACGACGAGCACCCGCATCTCTGCGACCGAGGCGATGACGACGCCCGGTGCTGCTCGTCGCATGTGTCGAATGTGTGACCGCTGAGGGCCCCCGTTCCGAGCCTCGCGCCCCGAAGCGAGACCCGTAGAGCCCGCGTCCGCTCCCGGACCGCCCGCTCTCCACCCTCCGCGACACCGGATCCCCGCCACCGCCGTCGACGACGACGGCCGCCGACGGGGTCCCACGCCGCGTTCCGCAATGAATTCCCGTGCGCCGGCGCCCCACAAGCCGCGCACTCGACAGTGACGGAAACCCCTGTGATCACCACTACGGGCCTGACAAAGGTCTACCGCTCACGCGGCCGCGAGGTCACCGCCCTCGACGGCGTCGACCTGCACGTGCGGGAGGGCGAGGTGTACGGCGTCATCGGCCAGAGCGGCGCCGGCAAGTCCACGCTCATCCGCTGCGTCAACCTGCTGGAGCGGCCCACGTCCGGCACGGTCACCGTCGCCGGCGAGGACCTCACGGCGCTCGCCGGCCGCGGCCCGCGCGCCGGCGCCGCCCTCCGGCAGGCGCGCAGCCGCATCGGCATGGTCTTCCAGCACTTCAACCTGCTGTCCTCGCGGACCGTCCAGGCCAACGTCGAGCTCCCGCTGGAGATCCTCGGCCTGTCCGGCAAGGAGCGCTCCCGCAAGGCCCTGGAGCTGCTGGACCTGGTCGGCCTCGCCGACAAGGCCAAGGCGTACCCGGGCCAGCTCTCCGGCGGCCAGAAGCAGCGCGTCGGCATCGCCCGCGCCCTGGCCGGCGACCCCAAGGTGCTGCTCTCCGACGAGTCGACCTCCGCGCTCGACCCGGAGACCACCCGCTCGATCCTCCAGCTGCTGCGCGACCTCAACCGGCAGCTCGGCCTGACCGTGCTGCTGATCACCCACGAGATGGACGTCGTCAAGTCCATCTGCGACTCCGCGGCCCTGATGAAGGGGGGCCGGGTCCTGGAGTCCGGCACCGTCGCCGAGCTGCTGGCCACGCCCGGCTCCGAGCTGGCCGCCGAGCTGTTCCCCGTGGGCGGCGAGCCGTCCGGCCCCGACCGCACGGTCGTGGACGTCACCTTCCACGGCGACGCGGCCACCCAGCCCGTCATCTCGCAGCTCTCGCGCACGTACAACATCGACATCTCGATCCTCGGCGCCGCGATGGACACCGTCGCCGGCCGCCAGGTCGGCCGGATGCGCATCGAGCTGCCCGGCCGCTTCGAGGAGAACGTGGTCCCCATCGGCTTCCTGCGCGAGCAGGGCCTCCAGGTCGAGGTGGCGCCCGTGACCGCCGGTGCGGAGGCCGCGGCCGACGCCCTCCTTAAGGAAGGTGCCAAGTGACCTGGAACGAGATGCAGCCACTGCTGCGCGACGCCTGTCTCGACACCCTCTTCATGGTGTGGTGGTCCGCGGTCTGGACCGTCGTCGGCGGCCTGCCGCTGGGCATCCTGCTCTACCTCACCGACCGCGGCGGACTCCTCCGCAACCTGGTCGTCAACAAGGTCGTCGGCGCGGTGGTCAACATCGCCCGGTCCGTGCCGTTCATCATCCTGATCGTCTGGCTGATCCCCTTCAGCCGCATGGTCATCGGTACGTCGATCGGCCCGAGCGCCGCGGTCGTCGCCCTGGCCATCGGCGCCATCCCGTTCTTCGCCCGGTTGGTCGAGACCTCCCTCCGCGAGGTCGACGGCGGACTGATCGAGGCCGTCCAGGCGATGGGCGGCGGCACCTGGACGATCATCTTCAAGGTGCTGCTCCCGCAGGCCCTGGCCTCCCTCGTGGCCGGCCTGACCACCACCGTGATCGCCCTCATCGGCTACTCCGCCATGGCCGGCGCCGTCGGCGGCGGCGGGCTCGGCCAGGTCGCCATCAACTACGGCTACCAGCGGCAGGAGCACGGGCTGATGAACATCACCATCGTGCTGCTGATCGTCCTGGTCACCGTCGTCCAGCTGGCCGGCGACCTCGCGGTCCGCCGCCTCGCCCGCCGCACCGGCCGGCAGACCGCGCCCGGCGGCCTGTGGCGCCTGCGGACCGCCAAGGCCCCCAAGGCCACCGCGGACGTCCCCGCCCAGCGCACCGCCGACGAGCCGAAGGCGGCCGTCGACGCCCCCTGAACCTCCGCGGGGCCCGTCGACGGCCCCGGGGACACCACGAGCCCGGACCCTTTGCCGGGTGGCATCACCTCGTGAGAACAAGAAAGAGGCACTCTTCGTGCGTACCACCGTCAAGCTCTCCGCCGCCCTCGCGGCAGCCGCCGCGCTCACCCTCGGCCTGAGCGCCTGCAGCGCCCCCTCCGACACCTCCACGTCCTCCGGCAAGAAGGGCAAGGACGCCGATCCGGAGGCAAGACTCGTCATCGCGGCCAGCCCCACGCCGCACGGCGACATCCTCAACTTCGTCCGCGACCACCTCGCGAAGGACGCCGGCCTGAAGCTGGAGGTGAAGGAGCTCAACGACTACAACGTGCCGAACACGGCCACCCAGAGCGGTGAGGTCGACGGCAACTTCTTCCAGCACAAGCCGTACCTCGACGAGTTCAACAAGAAGAACAAGACGGACATCGTCCCCGTCGTCAACGTCGAGATCGAGCCGCTGGGCCTCTACTCCAAGAAGGTCAAGAAGACCTCCGAGCTCGGCGACGGCGCCACCATCGCCGTCCCCAACGACGTCACCAACGAGGGCCGCGCCCTCAAGCTGCTCGCCGACAACAAGGTCATCGAGCTCAAGGACGGCGTGGGCGCCGGCGCCACCCTCAAGGACATCAAGGACGACAAGGGCATCAAGTTCACCGAGATCGAGGCCGCCCAGATCCCGGCCCGCCTCGCCGACGTGGACGCCGCGGTCATCAACGGCAACTTCGCCATCGGCGCCAAGCTCAACCCGGCCAAGGACTCCCTGGCCCTGGAGAAGGCCGAGGGCAACCCCTACGCCAACTTCCTCGCCGTGAAGAAGGGCAACGAGCAGGACCCGCGCATCGTCAAGCTCGCCAAGCTGCTCAACTCCGACGAGGTCAAGAAGTTCATCGAGGAGAAGTTCAGCAACGGGGCCGTCATCCCGGCCTTCGGCCCCGCCAAGAGCTGACGGTCCGAACGGGCGGCTCACGGCCGAAACGGACGCCGGATCGCGCCGCCCGCCCTGCGCAGCGCAGGAACCGCCGGTACTCTCAGCCGTCTCGGCGGACGCAGGCCCCGCACACGCCACGCGTGCGCGGGGCCGCCGCGCTTGGCGCACCACTGTGGCCATACTGCATGCTGGTGCACCCGAGACCGGCGCGACCGCCGGGACGGAACCCGGCCACCCTCCCCGCGCCCGCACGGCGCGGGGGACCCCCTCCGGCGTTGGAGCAGCGCATGACTTCCACCTTTCCGGACATCTCCATCAGTACGGACCGGCTGGTGCTGCGCCCGTTCGACGCGACGGACGTCCCCGCGCTCACCGAGATGATGAACGACGAGCTCATCACCGCGTGGACGTCCGCCCCGCACCCGTACACCACCGCCGACGCCCGCGAATGGGTCCTCCGGACCGCCCCCGCCGAACGCGTCTCGGGACGCGGAATCGTCTTTGCGGTCACCGAGTTCCTCACCCACCGCCTCGTCGGCACCGTGCGCCTCCACCACACCGACTGGCACACCCTCTCCAGCGAGATCGCCTACGTCACCGCCCCCTGGGCCCGCGGCGAGGGCTACGCCTGTGAATCCGTCCTCGCCGTCGCCCAGTGGCTCTTCCGGGACCAGAAGTTCGAACGCCTCGAACTCCGCACCGCCGCCGACAACACCGCCTCCCAACAGGTCGCCCAGAAGATCGGCTGCATCAGCGAGGGCGTCCTCCGCAACGCCTGGATAGCGCGCAGCCGCACCGAGGACGGCGGCTGGACCGACATCCGCACCGACCTCATCGTCTGGAGCCTGCTCCCCGAGGACCTCGACGAGGTACGCGACCGGCACACCGGGGACGGCACCGGCTACGCCGCCGCGTTCCCCGGCTGGTCGCCCGGCTGGCGCTGACGCCCCCCGCGCGCAACCATCCGCCCCTCACTCCGGGCGGTGGTCCGGACCTGCCGGGGTACTCTCACCATGCCCGCCGCGGAAGCGGGCACCCCCACTGTGGACTTCCCCCTCCCGAGACACCCCCAGGAGACAGACGACGATGGCCGACCGGGTCACGGTGATCGGATGGGACGGCTCACCGCTGACGGAGGCGGCCCGCTCCGCCGTGGGCGCCGCCACCCTCGTCGCCGGAGCCGCGCACCACCTCGCGCTGCCCGAGATCCCGCCCGCCGCCGAACGCGTCCGGCTCGGCAGCGTCGACCTCGCCGCCCGCCGCATCGCCCGGCACCGCGGCACCGCCGTCGTCCTCGCCGACGGCGACCCCGGCTTCTTCGGCGTCGTCCGCGCCCTGCGCGCCCCCGAGCACGGCCTGGAGGTGGAGGTGGTGCCCGCCGTCTCCTCCGTCGCCGCCGCCTTCGCCCGGGCCGGCATGCCCTGGGACGACGCCCAGATCGTCGTCGCCCACAGCCGCGACCTGCGACGGGCCGTCAACGTCTGCCGCGCCCACCCCAAGGTCGCCGTCCTCACCTCGCCCGGCGCGGGCCCCGCCGAACTGGCCCTGCTGCTCGGCCCGGTCCACCGCACCTTCGTCATCTGCGAGCAACTGGGCACCGCCCGCGAGCGCGTCACCGTCCTGACCTCCGACAAGGTCGCCGACCACGCCTGGCGCGACCCCAACGTCGTCATCGTCATCGGCGGCGCCGGAACGGGCCCCGACGACGCCCCCGCCGCCCCTGGCCAGCGCGCCGGCGGCTGGATCGCCGGCCGCGACCCCGGGCGGCTCCCGGGCCCGCGCGGCTGGGCCCTGCCCGGCGACGCCTACGGCACCGTCCTCGGCGAGGGCGAGGGCACCGAACTGCGCGCCGCCCAACTCGCCCGGCTCGCCCCCCGCGTCGGCGACCTCGTCTGGGACATCGGCTCCGGCAGCGGCGCCGCCGCCGTCGAGGCCGCCCGGTTCGGCGCGGCCGTCATCGCCGTCGACCGCGACGCCGACGCCTGCGCCCGCACACTCGCCGCCGCCCGCCACTACGGCGTCCAGCTCCAGACCGTGCACGGCACCGCGCCGCACGTCCTGGAGGACCTGCCCGAACCCGACGTCGTCCGCGTCGGCGGCGGCGGAGCACCCGTCGTCGCCGCCTGCGCCGACCGCCGCCCCGAGGCCATCGTGGCGCACGCCGTCACCCGCGACGAGGCCGAGGCCATCGGACGGGCGCTCACCGAGGGCGGATACGCCGTCGAATGCACCCTGCTCCAGGCCGTGCGCCTGGACACCGCCGACTGGACCGAAGCCGAGCGGTCCGTCACCTTCCTGCTGAGCGGCCGCCGTCCGCAGCCGTGACCTCCGGGCCGTCCGCATCCATGACCCCGGGCCGCCCGCACCCGTGATCCCGACACGCCGTGCGGAAGGTAGGCTGGCGGATCGTTGTGCGGCGGCTCGGTGTCAAAGACCACAGTCACCAATGTCCGGAACGCCCCTCCTTTTTGGCGGTGCGCAGGGCAGGGTGGCACCGGGGCGGCACGCAACGTGCCGCGAGAGTTGGACGCTCGTTCTTGCTATGGGCGTGAGCGGTTGGAAGGAGCACTACCGATGGGCGAGGGGTACGCATGACCGACACCGGCCGGTTCCCGGATGAGGGACAGCCGGAGAACGCAGGCGCGACGCCCGGGCACCCGCTCACCGCGGACGCCGCGGCTCCTGCCGACACCGGAATCCCGGCACATCCCGCCGTCCCCCAGGCGCCCCGCGGGCGCCCCACGACGGGACCCTCCACGTACGCGTTCCTCGCCGACCCGGACGCCGCCGACGAGGACGACCTGCTCCTGATGCCGGGCGCCCAGGGCGCCTGGAGCGAGCAGCCGGCCCAGGGCGGCACCCATGAGACGGGCGGCCGGGACACCGGCGCCGCCGTCTTCGAAGAGGTCCGCACGCCGCCGGCCGCCCCCGCCGCGCCCCGCCGCCCGCTCCACATGGGCCCGCCCGACCCGTCGTCCAGCGGCGTCGTCCGCTCCCTCGCGGACCGCGGCCCGGCCGCCCCGCAGCAGCCGGTCGGCTCCCCGGTCCCGCACCCCCCGGGCTCCCCGGCCGCGGGCCAGGTCCCGGGCCCCGGCCTCGAATACCTCGACGCCGCGCAGGCCGACGCGGAGCCGGTGACCCAGCCGGGCATATGGGACGCCCAGCCGCAGCACCACGGGCAGGAGCAGGCCGCGGACGCGGCGGAGGCGGCGGAGGCGGCGGCCGAGCCGCCCGTGGCCTTCGTTCCGCCGCAGAACACGGGCGGGACCGTTCCGCCGCAGGGAGCGCCCGGTCCTTCCGCCGGCACGGCGTTCGCTGACGCTCCGTCAGGCGAGGCGGCGCCCGCGGCGACGGTGCCCGCCCAGGGCGCACCGGTGGAGGCCGTCGAGGCCGCGGCCCTCCCGCAGGAGACCGTCCCGCCGGCCCGTACGCCGGGGCCGGGGGAGACGGCGGCGGTGGATCCGGTGGACGCGACCGTTCCGGCGCCGGTGGATGTGGTGGACGCCGCAGAACAGGCCGGAACGCCCGCACCGGACGCGGTGGCGGCCGCCGAGACGCCCGCAGCGGCTGAGGCGGCCGAGGTGGTCGAGGCACTGGCGGCCGACGCAACGCATGCTCCGTCCGACACCGCGGCCGTCCCGCCGGGTGCGGAGGCGCCGCAGGCCGCTGCGGTCGAGACTGCCGCGCTTGAGACCACGCCCGCGCCGACCGGCGCCCCGGCGGAGACGCCCGTTCAGTTCGACGCGGCGGCCCAGGCGGACGCGTCCGTGTCGGAGGGCGGGCCGGCTCTGGCTGACATGCTCGTTCGGGGCGACGCTTCCGCCGTGTCCGGCTCACCCGTGCAGACCGACGCTGCGACGCAGACCGACGCTGCGACGCAGGCTGAGGCGCCCGTGCCGGGGGCCGAACCCGCGCCGGACGACGCGTCCGCGGCGACCGATGCGTCGGCTCAGACCGACGCCTCCGTACCGGTGGGCGCAGCCGCACCGGCTGACGCCCCTGCTCAGCCGGGCGTCTCCGCGCCGGCTGATGCGCTGGCACAGGCTGACGCCTCCGTGCCGGTGGGCGTACCCGCTCCGGCCGACGCACCGGTTCAGCCTGATGCTTCCGCTCCGACCGACGCGTCGATTCAGGGTGACGGCTCCGTGTCGGCTGACGCACCTGTTCAGACCGATGCCTCCACCCCGGCGGCCGGTGCACCCGTCCATTCCGGGGGGCCGATGGCGGCCGACGTGCCGGGCGAGGCGGACGCGACCGGGCCGGCTGACGCGCCGGGTGAGAACGCCGTTTCCGTCGTGTCAGGCACTCCTGTTGGGGCCGACGCCTCCGCCCAGGCGGACGCGTCCGCGTCGCAGGCCGTATCCGTCCCGGCTGACGCACCGGCCCAGGTAGCCACGTCCACGTCCTCTCAGACGGACGTCTCCGCGTCGGCCGATGCCTCTGCCTCAGCCGACGCACCCGTCCCGGCTGGCCCCTCATCTCAGGCGGACGCCTCGACCCCGGCGGACACGGCGACTTCGGCCGACGCACCGGCCTCGGGGGATGCTTCCGCCCAGGCCGGTCCGTCCTCTCCGACGGACGCCTCCACTCCGGCTGATACGTCCGCCCCGGCGGGCGCGCCCGCCCAGGCGGACGCCTCCACTCCGGCGGATGCTTCCGCGTCGGCCGGCGTTCCTGCCGCGGCCGACGGATCCGTCCCGGGGGACGTATCCGCCCCGGCCGGTTCGGCCCCGCAGGCGGACGCCTCCACTCCGGCGGATGCTTCCGCGTCGGCCGGCGTTCCTGCCGCGGCCGACGGATCCGTCCCGGGGGACGTATCCGCCCCGGCCGGTTCGGCCCCGCAGGCGGATGCCACCACTCCGGCGGACGCTTCCGCGTCCGCTGACGCTCCTGCCTCGGCCAACGCAGCTGTTCCGGCGGCCGCTTCCGCCCCGGGGACCACTTCCGTCCCGGCTGGTTCGTCCGCTCAGGCGGAGGTCTCCGTTCCGGCGGATGCTTCCGCGTCGACCGGCGTTCCTGCCACGGCTGACGCACCCGTCCCGGGAGGCGCGTCCGTCCCGGTCGGGTCGACCCCTCAGGCCGATG